>NZ_CP061317.1:876090-2094292 GCF_018688355.1 Polynucleobacter sp. AP-Elch-400A-B2
AGCTCTGGCTATTAACAAAGCCACTGACTGTACTACTTAAGAGCGGATTAGCATCACCATAGGTTTTAGTTGCATCATTGGCAGTCACTGTTAGATGCGCTTTAGTAATGGCCAAGTTGCCATTAACGGGGTTTGTGAAATCGTAGTTACTGGCCATCAAGCTGCCTGTACCAGCAGCAATGACAGCAGTTCCCACATCTGTCATTGCGGTGGCGTTAGTTGTAGCTGCGCCAGCACCAGTGACCCCAGAGTTAGCCAAGCTCTGGCTATTAACAAAGCCACTGACTGTACTACTTAAGAGCGGATTAGCATCACCATAGGTTTTAGTTGCATCATTGGCAGTCACTGTTAGATGCGCTTTAGTAATGGCCAAGTTGCCATTAACGAAAGTGTACTTATACGTTTGACTCGAAATAAGTCCAGCACTAACTATTGAATAGCTATTTACATCAATCGCTGATTGACTTGAACCGGAGTAGTTTATTGTTCCCAACACTACTCCGCTTAATGGAGCGGAGTAACTTACGCTATACCCACCAGAATATGTTAAGCCATCATAAACTTTTGAAAGGCTAGTTGTTGTTACTGTAATTGCAGTAGCGCCTGCAAAGTCATTCACTGTTGCGACCCCATTAGCTGAGCCGATACCGGCACTATTAACTATATTGACAGAACCTGCTGTGCCACTAGCACCGCCACCTACTAATGCATGTGTACCAGCTGCGCCGGTAACATTTCCCGTTGCGTAGGTATTAGAAACTACTCCAGCGGAGGATCCTGCAACCCCGCCAGTTCCAGCTGCGCCATAAATATTGCCAGTTGCATAACTACTATCGATTGTTCCTGAGGTCATTGACCCTACCAACCCTCCAGATCCAGCCGCTCCATATACAGCGCCAGTAGCATAACTGTTGCTAATATTTCCCGAAGTCATTGACCCAACCAACCCACCAACTCCAGCTGCGCCTATACCTACTAAATTTTGATTTACAGTTCCATCCACTATCCCAGTGGCATAACTATTGCTCACACTACCACTAGTGCTTGATCCCAATAGACCGCCTGTTCCTGCTGCACCTTTAATATTGCCGGTTGCATAATTTTTGATTAAGGTTCCAGTGATATTGCTACCAACTAATCCACCCGTTCCAGCTGCCCCGTTTACTGAACCCGTGTTGTAGCTATTATTAATTAGGCCAGCATCATTATTCCCAACCAATCCACCTGTACCAGCAGCCCCAATAGTTGTACCGTTTAGTAATCCAATATTTTGGATTATGGTTACTCCATGTGTAATACCAAATAAACCAATATTTGGGCTAGCTGCTTGATGGATCGTGAGATCAGAAATAGTATGACCAAGACCATCAAATCGTCCGGTAAATAATTTATTGTTGACTGTAGATCCAATTGGGGTAAAACCAGCGCCACCATTCCAGCTTGAGGTTGCGCTTGCATTCAGATTTGAACCCAAGGCAAAATTGCCACCTAAAGTACCGTTCATACCTTGTAAATCAGATCCACTCATACTACCTGCAGCACCTAGGCTATTGATTACTATGTAGTTAAGGGTAGAGCCATCGCTACCCAGTTTAGTGCTGAAATTATTTCCAGACTGGAGATTAATTGGCGCATTAACAAAATAATTAGAAAGATTTCCTGTGCTAATTGCACCTTGCCCATATTGTAGGGCTAGCTTAGCATTTGCTCCACTGGCAGTAATTGCGCTATTGATATTGATATTACTTTGTGCATTTAAAGTTAACGCAAAATTGCTTGACCAAGTAATAACATCATTAATATTGATGTTGCCTGCAGTACCTGATGAGCCGCTAGTACTTAAAATATCAACATTAGTCGTTGATAGATTGCTTGATAGTGTGGCGCCAGTCATATTGCCACCACTTGCCGCTATCGTATAGTCGGTTGGATCTATTGCCCAAGTCCCGGATTTACCTTGAGGGGCGCTTGTATTAACGGTTGTTAAATCGCCAATAGAAACTTTGCTTGCTGAGGTTTCAATAGCTCCGCCATCACCACCAAGGTTGCCAGCTTTAGCGCTAATACTTCCATTAATACTAGTAGTGCTTGATAGGTTACTTAAGTCCGCAATGATGGCAATAGTTCCACCATTACCTTTACTGGTGGGTGCTGCATTAGCGCTCATATTCCCACTATGAGTAATAGAGCTGCTAGCCTCCAAAATAATACGGCCACCGCTTTGGGTAATACCATCAGCCTGAATATTCCCTGAATTAATAACGCTTCCTGTGAGCTGATTGACTGCTCGTGCCGAAAGAATAATTAGGCCATCAGGCGCTTGAATCGCAAGTTTATTTTCTACTAAGGTCTTAATCAGACTAGGAGCGATTGTTAAGCTACTGAGCTTTGCAAGATCCCCAAAGTTAAGCGTAATAGCTTCGCCGCCAGCCAATGCAACCGTTCCTTGATGTGCTACTAGGACGCCATTATTTTGAACTTCTGGAGCAAGTAGGGCGATGTAACCACTAATACCAGATTTAATCGTGCCATCATTAATAACGGAACCAGTCGAGCCATTACGGCTAAAGGTATTGCTACCGTTCATAAAATCAGCATCGCCCATTTGGTGAGTAGTTGCCACAATGCCGCCAACATTGACATTAGCTCCAGGGGCAAAGTACACCCCCGCTGAATTCATTAAAAATACTTGGCCATTGGCATTGAGGTTGCCGTATATCTGACTTGGATTGGCACTATTGACCCGATTTAGTGCCACCGCGCTAGCACTGGGCTGAACAAAGTTCACTGTCGCGTTTGAGCCAATATCAAAGCCATTCCAGTTGATCGCTACGCGATTACTAGTCTGGTTGATATTCATAGTGCTACCAGCAGTATTGATCGTTGCGCTACCTGCAGCAACTGTACCCCCAACGGGTAATTGATTTGGAGATGGTGGGGCGGCAATACTCACTCCCGACAGCATTGCTCCAGCAAAGAAAATATGACGACATCGGCGTGAAGCTGATTTTTGTTTGCCGTGTGATTTAGTGATTTCGCTTACAGCTACCCAAGCGTTACAAGAAATACTCCAGATAACCTTAAATGAGCGATTGAGTGAATTAGACGAAATACACCTTGCTTATATTGGTAGTGAGGCTGTTAACCAGAAACGATTGCTGCTAGTCCCGCCATTACCATTGAATGATTGGGTTACCAATGTGGGAAGGGTTCCAGTACGCATTGCCCAGATTGCTTTAATTTGTAATCCCAAGGGTCCAGACCAGCCAAGGCTACTTCCAAGACCTTGCAGTACATAAGTATTGTTCAAGGGGGCGCTGTTGAAATTGCTTGTTTTATAGGTTTGCACATTAGCGTAGTCATAAAAGCCTGTGAGCAATAATTTCATAGGGAGTGTCTGGCGTAATTCAAAGGTCATTAAATTTCCTTGACTAGCATTTCCTTGGCCCGTTGCGTAGGCTCGAACACTATAAGGTCCGCCTAAATAAAGCTGCTCCGAAGAGTCTAAATTTTTGCTAGCAAACTGTCCTGAGGCGCCAAGATAAGCTGATAGGCTAGATGTAATTGCTTGGAGTCGATTGGCTGCATAACGTAGCTTAGTAAAGTTACCGTTTACTTGGGGCCCAATGACATCAGATGATAAAGATGGTGAGGTATTGAGGTTAACCGCTCCCCCAGAAGCCATTAAAGATCCAGTGTTAATACCGCCGCCAGCAAAACTATCCAGTAAGTTACCACTGAGGCCGCCTAGAAAAACGGAAGTACTGTATTGACTGGTTGTTGCGCCATTAGCGTTATTGTTAAAGCTACTGTAGTTGTAATTACCCAGCAAGAAAAGATTGGCTGGTCGACTCCGAATAATTGGGTAGGTTAATTCTGCCCCACCGGTGCTGGAGGTGCCGTTAGCAAATAATTGATTAAAGCTGGAATTAACGACCCGATAGGAAAGATAGCTACCGTTAATGCCAACTCGAAGTCCGTCAGATCCGATAGGGGTAGTTAGCGCAACTCGGCCGTAGTTGGTGCCTTCTGTATAAAGACCATACACGTTGACCTGTTCGCCTAAGCCAAGAGGCCCGTTAATATTAAGACTTGCTGTTGCTCTGTTTTGGCCGGTTGAAGATTGGCCAAAATTATCAACTCCTACCATACCATCAACCAATGGTTTATCCGTAACAGTTAGCAAGATGTTGGTTTCCCCTCGCTTTTTACCTTCTTGTAGTGAGCTGCTTACCTGTATCTCAGGTAGATCATTTAATGTTAATAAGGCTCTATCTAGTGTAGATAGTGATAGGGGCGTATTACGGGGAATGGCGCTATAGATCCAATTTTCAACACGAGCCTTGCTGACACGTTTTGATTTATTGTCAATCAGAACCCCACCTAAAGAAGCTTCCATGATTTCAATAGTGACAATTCCCTCGGTGACATCTTGCTGGGGAATCTGGGTCTTAATGAGCCAACCTTTATCTCGATAAAATTCAGCGATAAGGTCTGCCGCCCCTATGAGATCATTAAAGGTGATGGGGCGATTAAGATACCCAATAACTAAACTATTAAGCTTCTCAGAAGAAACTTTAGTATTGCCAATAAATATAAACTGCTTTGCAATGATAGTTCCTGCTTTAGAGGTTGCGCCCTTGTCTAACTTAGGTTGAATAATGTTAGGTGTGACTTGAGGTAGGGCAGCATCTTGCTCTTGACTTCGAATTTCCTGCAAAATTGAGCCGGCAGAAGTTTGTTGTGCAAATGAATTAGGCATCAATAAAAGTAAAGCAAGCGTCATCACTGGATATATAAAAAAAACTAGAAAACAATCCGTTAATTTTTTTTTGTGAGTTGTATTGATAGTTTTGATAAGTGAACCCCTGGATTTGTTAATCCCTTCAAATTTAAATTCGCATGAATGTGAAGGGCCGAATAAGTCGGAAATTTAGAGCTAATTAAAATCTAGCTCTTTAATTGGTGGCTATATCAATGCAGATTTATGGACGGCAATATAGGCAAGAGCTTCTTCACGCGCCCTTTTTTTAAGTGTGTCTGATGAAATCGATTGAATGCCAATGGTTGCAGCTTCAGAAAATTTGCTCACCACTAAACGTCGCATTTCATCTATTTGCGCTAAGGCATATTCAATATTAGGAAATATTGCAGGCATTTCTAATAGCCTACCGTCCTCAGTCTCAAAGGAGGTTTGAACTAAAATGCCCTTTCCAGTAGTTTCAATGATGAAAATACTGCGGCCTACGATAGAGTCTTGCTCGGTGTCTGGTATGTTTAATTCATCGTGCAGCAAAACATTTTCTTTTAAAGTGATCATTTGACTCCGATAACTATTTGGTTTGAGTAAATCATTTGGCGCCAACTAGTGATTAACGATCAATTTTAAAATCTTATTTGCCTATTTATCCCCCTTATGTAAGGGGGATGTTGTTATAAGAATAAGATTTTTCATTTAGGAATTAAGAGTATCCTAAAGCGATAACCTTCTTAAATATGACCCCTAAATTATTTTGCCAATCTCCCATGGTGCAATACAAACTCCGTGAAATTGAAATATGCCCGTCCCAACACTTAATCTAATTTCAATAAATTACCCATTGAGGATCTATTTTCATGCATAGATTCAACCTAACCAAACAAGAATTGAGTGTTTTGAGTTATTTAAATGAAGGACTGACAGTAAAGGCCCTTGCAAAGAATCTCGATATATCCACACACACCGTTAATGGGCACATGAAGTCCATCTATTTCAAGATGAATGTAAAGTCTCGTGGAGAGGCTCAGCATAAATTTAATGCGTACAAGGCTGTCATTGCTAACGAGGAACTAAGTTTCCAAAATAAAGAAAAGGCAAAGCGGGCTGAAGAACTTGTTATTGCAAATAGTGAAAAAGCTGATCGTGCAGCAGAACTAGTCATTGCTAACGAGGAACTAAGTTTCCAAAATAAAGAAAAGGCAAAGCGAGCTCAAGAACTTGTCATTGCTAATAGTGAGAAAGCTAATCGTGCAGCAGAACTAGTCATTGCTAACGAGGAACTAAGCTTCCAAAATAAGGAAAAGGCAAAGCGGGCTGAAGAGCTAGTTAATGCTAATGTTGCGAAAACTTATCGTGCAGCAGAACTAGTCATTGCTAACGATGAAAAGACTTATCGTGCAGCAGAACTAGTCATTGCTAACGAGGAACTAAGTTTCCAAAATAAAGAAAAGGCAAAGCGGGCCCATGAACTCGTCATTGCCAATAGTGAAAAGGCTGATCGTGCAGCAGAACTAGTTATTGCCAATAGTGAAAAGGCTGATCGTGCAGCAGAACTAGTTATTGCTATTGGTGAAAAAGCTGATCGTGCAGCAGAACTAGTTATTGCTATTAGTGAAAAAGCTGATCGTGCAGCAGAACTAGTCATCGCTATTAGTGAAAAAGCTGATCGTGCAGCTGAACTTGAGGCCATGCTATTGGGCAAGAACTCAACTAATAAAAAAGTTTATCAAACTGAGTCTCAATTCTTATCATGTCTTAATGCTCTTGCCATGGCTCGTGATAACGAAACAGAAAACCACATTCTTCGCACCCAGCATTATGTTAAAACAATCGCATTAAGATTAAAAGAAATGGGAAATTACAAAATTGAGTTGAGCGATGAAATGATTAAACTTCTATTTGAGGCTGCATCATTGCACGATATCGGAAAGATAGGAATTCCCGATAGCATCCTACACAAGCCGGGACGATTAAATGATGAAGAGTGGCAGGTTATGAAAACACACGCTTCTATTGGCCAAGCTATTCTTGCATCTGCTGAGCTCAAAACTAAAGGCGGTAGTGGTGTAATAGCAGTGGCGATTAAGATTGCCGCGGAGCATCATGAAAAATGGGATGGCTCCGGATACCCAAGCGGTTTAAAAGGTGAGGAAATATCGTTACCTGCACGCATTATGGCGCTTGCAGATTTTTATGATGGCCTGATGAGTAAGCCTATTTATAAATCTGGATTGAGTCATGAGGATGCTGAAAGCGAAATAGCATCTCAACGTGGCGCACACTTTGACCCTCTAGTAGTAGATGCTTTTATGTTGGAAAAAGCTGGATTTTTGGCTATCCATTCAAAATATAAGGATCACTAACTACTTTAGATTAGACTTTGTCATTCATTAGTAATCATAGTGTAAGACTGTTTTCTGAGCAGCAGTAGTTCATCGCAGCTCTGATGCTGTCGTGTCGGGTAAAACGACAGTAAATAATTCAGATCGCCCAAACGCAAATCTGAAATTAAGCTAGCAAGTGTCGTGTAACGAGACGCTTATGATGAGTAATTCATCGATTCTAATTACTTCAGACTCCATAGAGCTTGACTCTACAAACCCTTTAAAGATTGTAGGATACTCCAAGATAGAATTGGATTTGCAGAGATTAGATTGAGGCTTGTGGAGTCATTTTTCCCAACTCTAAAGTCGGTGCTGGAGGCGTCTTTAAAAAGCGATAAACCCTATCTAATACAAAAGAAGTAGCAATTACTATCTCTTAAAGGCACCCCCAGATATCCTAAATGAACATATCTGCGTTCATCACTTTAGTCCATGCGGCAACAAAGTCATTCACAAACTTCTCCTTATTATCGTCTTGTGCATAGACTTCTGAGTAGGCCCTTAGGATAGAGTTAGAGCCAAACACCAAATCAACTCTAGTTGCAGTCCATTTAGCATTGCCTGTATTGCGCTTAACAATATCGTAGCTATTACGACCGGTAGGTTTCCACTCGTAATTCATATCAGTCATATTCACGAAAAAGTCATTGCTTAATACGCCTTCTCTTTCTGTGAATACGCCATGCTTGGTTCCTCCGTAGTTAGTACCCAGAACACGCATGCCTCCAATCAGCGCAGTCATCTCTTGGGCAGTGAGCCCCATTAACTGGGTGCGATCTAGGAGCATTTCCTCCGGCATGACAACATAGTTTTCTTTTAACCAATTGCGATAACCATCTGCTAGTGGTTCAAGCACTTCAAATGACTCTACATCTGTCATTTCTTGAGTAGCATCACCACGGCCTGAAGTAAACGGCATTTTAATGTCAAAGCCTCCAGCCTTGGCGGCCTGCTCGATACCGATATTGCCGCCAAGAACAATCGTGTCGGCAATACTGATGCCAGATTCTTTGGCAATTTTTTCATAGACTGAGAGTATTCTTGCCAAGCGCTCTGGCTCATTGCCTGCCCAGTCTTTTTGGGGAGCCAAACGAATACGTGCACCATTCGCACCACCACGTTTATCTGAGCCGCGATAAGTGTGAGCACTATCCCAGGCGGTCGTTACTAGATCACTAATGGATAAGCCACTAGCTTTGATCTTGGTCTTAACGGCCTCAATGCCATAGTCTTTTGCACCTGCTGGTACGGGATCTTGCCAAATCAATTCTTCTTTAGGAACATCAGGTCCGAAATATCTTGCTTTAGGCCCCATGTCTCGATGGGTTAACTTATACCAAGCTCTAGAAAACGTTTCGGAGAAATAGGCCTGATCCTGATGGAACTTTTCTGAGATTTTGCGATATTCAGGATCCATCTTCATTGCCATATCCGCATCTGTCATCATCGGCATGCAGCGAATGGAGGCATCCTCAACATCAACTGGCTTATCCTCTTCTTTGATGTTAATAGGCTCATACTGCCAAGCACCTGCTGGGCTCTTGGTCAGCTTCCAGTCGTAATTGAGTAATAAATGGAAGTAACCGCTATCCCACTGAGTTGGATTTGTTGTCCATGCACCCTCAATTCCACTGGTGACGGTATCTCTGCCTATACCACGAGTTTTATGATTCATCCAGCCAAGACCTTGCTCCTCTATGGGGGCTGCTTCTGGTGCTGGTCCAAGATTGGCTGCGTTGCCATTGCCATGTGCTTTACCAACAGTATGCCCACCAGCCGTTAGCGCAACAGTCTCTTCATCATTCATTGCCATGCGAGCAAAAGTTATCCGAATATCTTGCGCGGTTTTTAGAGGATCAGGATTGCCATCAACACCTTCTGGATTTACATAGATTAAACCCATCATGACGGCTGCAAGAGGATTGGCTAAATCTCGTTCACCAGAATAGCGGCTGCCTTCCCCACCACTTTTTTGGAGCCATTCTTTTTCAGAGCCCCAATAAGTGTCTTTTTCTGGATGCCAAATATCTTCACGTCCAAATGAGAAGCCAAATGTCTTGAGTCCCATAGATTCGTAGGCAATAGTGCCAGCCAAGATCATGAGATCGGCCCAACTGACTTTATTGCCGTATTTCTTTTTGATGGGCCATAAGAGGCGACGGGCTTTATCGAGATTAGTGTTGTCAGGCCAAGAATTCAATGGGGCGAAGCGTTGATTACCTGTACCGGCTCCACCGCGACCATCAGCAATACGATAGCTACCTGCAGAGTGCCAGGCCAAACGAATCATCAAGCCGCCGTAATGCCCCCAATCTGCTGGCCACCAATCTTGGCTATTGAGTAGCAGTTCTTTCATATCCTGCTTGAGTGCACTTACGTCGAGTTTTTTTAATTCATCTCGGTAGTTAAATGACGGACCCATGGGGTTTGTCTTGGCATCTTGCTGATGCAGAATATCGAGATTCAGTGATTTTGGCCACCATGCCATAGGGGTGTTACTTGATTCGGTATTGGCACCGTGAGCAACTGGGCACATTCCTTGTGATGTCATTTAGATCTCCTTGTAGGTAAATCATTTGTGGTTTTTCAACCTTGACTAGTTCAGACTAACTGATAAAGCAATTGTTCGTATATATTGGGCTGACTTATCTATTCACCAGCCATGTATACGATCAGAATATTCATGATCCGCCTCCTTTGGTGGGCCCGGGCTTCGAAATTCTTACCAAATCCCTGTCGTATTGATTTTTAAGGAAGTACAAGCCTTCCGCTATCCCAGCTAATCTATTTTGGATTCTCATTTTTAATTGCCTTCGTGTTGTGTGTTGCAATGGGTTTATATTGTTCCTTAGCAATCGATCCGTCTAATGAATTAAATAAGTTTTACTGATCTATTAAATTGATTACAAAACTCAATTCATTTTTTTGCAGTCCATGCTAATCCAGAGGGTTAGGAATGAAGATGATTGCTTGTTGGTGATTAACGTTCAAGCCCCCTTTGGGTCGGATCAGGTCTATTGCGAGCTTTTGGATTTAAGAGCTCATATCGGCCATGATCCACCTACCCAAGATTACTTTGTTTGGTTACCTATGGGCTGTAAGTCTTCTGGTGGTCACACTAGTTGACTGTATTGCTATTGACTTAATATCACTCCAATATAAGCTCTCGTGACAAACGATTGGTTTTACTACCCCTTAGGAGGGTCTTATGTATCAAGCAAATGAAAAATTAGTTCAAGCCCATCATAAATCAATGGAATCAGTTCATGCTTTAAGTCAACTTGCTTTTGAGAATAATCAAAGTTTGGCTCAAATTCACTATGATGCAACTAAAGAAATGCTTGCAATGGTTCAAGAAAAATCAGCAGAAATTCTCAAGCTAAAAGACCCCAAAGAAATTATGACCATCTTTAGTGTTCATGCTCTTCAAGAGGCATCCGCTGGTGTTGTTGCATATCAAGCTAAAGTGAATTCAGTATTGCGTAAAAGTCATCATGAGTTAGTTGAAATGACTGATTCTGCAATTGAGCATGCTAAAGAGCGATTAAATGACTTGGTGGACGAAGCTTCTGCTAAAGCTCCCACGGGCTCTGAGGCATTTACAGCCTCTTTTAAGGCTGTATTTGAGGCTGCGCTCCAAGGCTTTGATCAAGTTCGCTCATCTGTACATACTGCTTATGCTAATTTTGAGAAGAGTGCAGATGGCGCATTAAATTCGAATGAACATGTTGTTCAGACAGCTACTAAAGCTCGCAAAGCAATTACCGCTTCTTAATCTCAATATTGATGAATGAGATGGCCACCTTCGGGTGGTTTTTTTACTTTTGGGTGAACGACAGCAGTGGGTCGATCTCTGCCTGCCATACTCAATTTAGACTAAGGTCTGCTTTAAGATCAGCAACAGCCTGTTGCGGCCCTGACGATGTGGTGTCGGTTTGACCGATTCTAAATAATTCAGGTCGCCCAAACCCAAATCTGAAACTATGCTACAAGTGTCACGTAACGAGACGCTTGTAATGAATAATTTATCGTTGTTGTTTGCTTCAGCTATCGCTGAAGAGCCCATCAAACTCCTTGACGGTCTTCTCACTCTCTATAAGAGACCTAATAGTCACCATTGGCAATGCCGTTTCAAGCTCGCTACTGGCTCTTGGCATTCTGCCAGTACTGGATCCGATCAAGTGGCCGAGGCCACGACCCAAGCCATTGCCATCTATGAAACAGTCAAGGTCAAGCTAGCCAGCGATCTAGCCGTTAAGACTCGCACCTTTCGCCAATTGGCTACGCAAGAACTGGCTGCAGCTGCCCGAGTAGTTCAAGCCAATCCTAATAAACGTACTCATGCGGACTACATTCATATCTTTACCAAGTACCTGATCCCGTTCTTTGGTGCTTATCAAATCAATGACATTACCCAGGAAGTAGTGGATGACTATGTAGCCTGGCGAATATCCCGGATGGGCAAGAATCCCAAGACCTATACCCAAAGGCGCCATGCTGGTCTTTATAAGCGTGTAATAGAGCGAGCCAGGGATCAGGGATTAATTCACCGGCATCGAACTATTCCATTATTGGAAGTTAATGCCGATAGGGCAGAGATCAGGCCAGCATTCAATCAACAAGAAGTCCATTACCTATTGGAATACATGTGGGATTGGGAGCGTTTTGGCCGCAATCAACGCAGTAATCACATGAGAAGGCTCTGCAGGGTCTATGTGGAGTTCTTGTTAGGAACAGGCATTAGACAAGGAACGGAGAGCATGCCAATACGTTGGCGTAGTCTGCAATGGCATTGGATTGGTGAAAAACGCTACTTACGGATTTGGGTATCAGGCAAGACGGGGCCGAGATATTTGATTGCCCGCCACTTTGTCATCGATAGTCTAGAACGATTAATTGCTTGGCAAGCTTTACCTTATCCAAACCTAGATGCTGTGATTGAAGCAAAGTTGGATCGCAAGGTCTTCGTATTTCCAGAAGGTGATGCGCCTCACAGTCTAGATAGTGTGTTTGAGCGGCTCATGGTTGAATCTGGTTTGTTTAAGGATGCTACTGGCAAGAATAGAACCTTGTATAGCCTACGACATACTTATGCCACATTCGCACTAGCTGAAGGTATTGACATACATACCTTAGCTAGGCAAATGGGTACTTCGACTTTAATGATTGAAAAACATTACTCAAAGCTCACTCCTATGATGGCGGCCGCCAAGTTAGCTTAAAACCTTACTTCTTGGATATTCTTGGAGATCTCATTTTCTTTACAGAAATAATCTCCCCAAAATCCTTTCCTCTACCATCTGCCCATTCATCTAGGCAAAATACTACCCAGTTGATCATGGCACCCATTTCTGAATCAGCTTCGATTTGATAGATGTTGTCACTTGCTTGATTGGTTTTTACTCGATACATAGTCATGATGATTCCTCTCTTGTTAGTTTTGGCGCTAAGCTGCCATAAGTGGGTTAGTAGGTTGCGGGCTAGTTTCTGCTTGAATAACGCCACCAGAGTTACCTGGCGGATTACGGACTGATCGCACAAAATCTTCCAAGCGCTCTAATAACTTGCGATTACTTGAGCTCACTTGCAGTTGAGCTGATAAGACTTTAAGTAATTGATCATCAGGTAGGGCAATGCCTTCTTGTTGCAAAATCCATTGCGCCCGAGATAACCAGTCTTTAGCGGTTACTGGAGGCACCATCAAACATGAACTGCGATCACGCAATGCCATATCCACTTGATCGATGTAGTTCGTTGTAAAGATGAACTGCGTATGACCGACCATGTCATCAACGATATCTCTAAAGGCAATGGCTGCTTTTAGGGTGAAATTGATCTCGTTAGACAACACATAAGTGCGCTTTTGATCATTGGTAGTAAATAGCTTATAAAACATGGGTGGACCACCAAATACTTCAGTCACATCCGTTATAGAGCTAAATTCCACTGCCTTTAAGCGGGTGATTTCAGCAGGCTTACCTTCAATAGCATCGGGCAATAGATTGGCAATCGTGGTTTTGCCAGTTCCAAAGCCGCCATGCAAAATCAAAGGTTTTAAATCCCTGCCATTGATGTAATCAGCCAATTTTGCTTTTAGGCTATTACTGCCTAGCACCACATCCTCAAGGGTTTTGGGTGCGTACTTGTATGCAAAGCTCATAGTATTTCCTTTATGAAGTGTAAAAAGCAGGGGAGGTTGATCAGTCCTAAACCCCTGTTAATTGATCAATTACTTAAGCCATTTCTTTGAAGAAGGCTTGGTTTGCGGCCTCACTAATTGCCGCTTGCGCTGCAAGTTCTGCTTGGGCTTTGACGTGCTCTTCCACCTTATTGACTAACTCTTGAGCTATTTTGCGTATGGCTTGCTCAATCATGGCAGTGGTAGAGCCTGGTACTACGCTTAAGACTTGCGTTTGACCACTAGCTAGCATCTTGCCAATTAACAAGGTGTATTCAGCCGAATCAGCAGGGTGAGCTAATGCTGTCTTAGGTACCAAAGCCAAAGGATGTTGCAGCTGATTAACCAGCAATTGCTTCACTTCGGCTACCTTGGTGTCTAACTGACCACGTTTTTGAATGGTCTCATCAGTGATGCCTTTGGTGCTAGCCACTTCTTCGATACCGCCAACTTTGGTGACCCATTCGGCAAAGTCTTTGACAGAGATCAATTCCTTCGCCGCTACTCGCAGAGCGCGAGAATACGCGGAAGCTCTACGACGCTCAGCGTTAAACACGTACTTTACGATTAAGGTAAGTACCGGGGTACTAGCTTGGACTTTGACACCACGACTATCCAAAGTAATCTTGATATTCTCAAGAACGGCCTTTTCAGCAGAGCTACCCTTAATTTCGTAATACATACCAAGACACTCCGAAAGTAGGGTGTAAAGACCTTTATTGGATTTGTCGAAAAAGTCACGTTGCCAAACTTGACGACGATTTGCTAAGGCATCGAGCTTTACCAAGGTTGCGTTAACAATTTCTTGCTTTTGATTTGCTGTGATTCTCATTGTGCTGCTCCTTCATTTTTTAAAAATTATCAACACGGTTTTGGCGAGATTGCCGGTGATGCTTTTTGTGTTGATGGAAGCAGTCTAATTTTTTTCGTATTTTTCGCGCAAATTTCGCTGTTGTTTTATTTCCTTGACACAAAATTGTGAAAAATCAAAGCCAGGTAGATATTGGCTTGTAGGGCGATTTTATTTTTGAGAAAAAATCACCAAAAAACTCTGTTTGAAAAATTTATGAGGAGAAATTACTAAATTAATTCAACTGCATTTCTCTTTTGCTCATCATTTACATCAATGTATCTTTGCGTAACTGCGATTGATCTGTGGCCAGCTAAAGAGGCTAAGATTCGAACACCGATCCCTTTATTAGCCAAAGTAGTAATAAAGAATTTTCTTCCCGAATGGCTGCTCCCGCCACTTATGCCCACATTCTTATAAAGCTGATGAAACCAAACACATAAGCCATTAGGGCTAAAGCGCAGACGATGATCGGTATGAAAGAAAGGGATATCCGAGCTTTTAATGTGCCTAGTAGTTAGGTAATTAGCGAGTTCGGTTTGTAAACGCTGAGAAACAAACACCGTTCTTGGGTGCTTACCCTTGGTCTGCGCTGCCGATAGGCGAATCTCATTCTTAATGGTGCCATCGGGGTTTACTACGTCACCCATGGTGAGTGAGGCTATTTCGGCGACCCTTAGGCCACCTAAGAAACTGGTAAGAATGATTGCTCTATCGCGTAGAGCGTACTTTTTGGTGCTGACGTAATTAAGAACTTGATCAAGTTCTGCTTGAGATAAGGTTTTTGCTTGTGCCATTTGGTTTTCCTGTCATAAATAAAATGTACGTTTTAAGTATGTTTTCTTATTAGGAAAAGGTCGACCTCAGATTGTTTTGCAAGTGTCACGTAACAGGACAAAAAGACCTTCCAAGAATCAATGACTTACAAGACAGGTTAAGAAAAGTGTAATTTTCTTAACCTGATTTTGCTTATAAGTATTTAGCAAAGATCGCCAAGATCTGTCGTCTTTAGACGACGACCTTAGCAAACACTTCAAATCACTGGATGGCGTACTTTTTGAGGTTCTCAAGTGCTTGCTTATATCCACCGGCAAATACGCCGTTTGTAGACGGTTTTTGAGGTGAATTCAGCTCGGATTGCGAAGTGGCTATTAGTGCTGGAGTGGGTTTTCCGGGAATTCTGGCAATACAGCCACGTACAGGCAGCTCCCGGTATTCATTGATCCCATGTGAAGAGTCATCTATTTGGATGGTAATTCTGCTGTAGTTCATATCTAAAGCCGCATACCCTTCAATAGCACTCTTAACGCCATTCTCATACCGATAAATCCAGCTCATTAATACTCCGTCTTCATTTGTTGGGATATTGCTTAGTCGAGCTGCCATTTCCGTATGTATAGGGCTCTTGGGGAAATGAAACCAAGCTTCGACCTCCTCAAAATCTACTAAATACTTGGCATAAGGACTTGGGATCTCTAATGTGCCGTTGTAGATGGCTTTGCGATATTGACCTTTGCCGAAGGTTGTTCCGTACATTTTGTTTTCCCATAAGCGGGCTGTGATTTCTTTCATTTTTAATCTCCTTGAATGTTGAAAGGAGTCGCGGTGTTGCTTGAGATGCAGGGAGTGGCAGAGACAAAAGATAGTTGCTGTTGCGTGAGTTGCTGTTCAGAGCTACTCATTTGTCCCAAATACAGCAACTAACTGCATCTTTTACTGCAACTTATTTCTTAATCGCATCTCAATGCAACTCATTACGCGACTCGTAAATATTTAGCCCTTGTTAATAAAAACCATATTTTTTATGTCCAAAATGAGCCGATTTGCTCGTGATCTAAAAAGAGGTCGACCAAAGCGCCATATCGAAAACACACTTAATGGGCCCATTAACTACACAGGAGAATCAAATGAGCCAATTAAGTCACTTAAAGCTAGTCGCAGTCAAAAAGCCTCGCAATATGCCGGCAATCGTTATACGTAGGAATAAATTGGGATCAAAACTCTGGGAGCAGATCCAGCTAGCTAAAAGTCAGTTAGAAGGAACACCGTTTGTAGTTATGAAATACAAAACAGTGAAAGATCGTGAAACAGGACTACGCAAACAAGTAGAAGTGCCCAAGCGCATTAAGCCATGGTGGTTTCAGAGTGAAGAAGGTAAAGTCTGCGTTTCCGTGAAATACGGGAGCTGGACTATAGAGTTGGTCAAAGGTAAGCCCAGCGTTGAAGTAGCTAGTGGTGAGGCTTTAATTAAAGCCTTGGAATCCATTAAAGCGGCAGTAGAAGCAGGGGAGCTCGATGAGCAAATTGAGGCAGCTAGTGCTGGATTGCGGAGTGGATTTAGACGTTAAGTGTTGGTGGTAATAGGGATTTAATAATAGGCTCAAACTCAAGTAAGCAATTCGAGTTAATGGCTACACCAATATTGTTTGGTATTTGAGTAATAGGTATAGGCATTAGTGAAGTTGGCGTAGTAACAATTGCTATTTCACCTTCTGCGGTATGCATTGCTCCAGCGTAATGAATACCTAGCAATAAAATTCTCTTACCAGTTATAAATGTATTCCCATTTCTATCGGAAAATCCATTTAAATTAGCAAGCAAAACTGGAGATCCACTTGATCCGGGGTAACTCGCAATATCTGTTAGAAATTCTAATTTTCCGTTCCAATTGATATATGGATGGGTGGCAGTTACTCCTCTTCTAATTACGGGTAAGTTATTTAGTGAGTCCCAGATTCCGCTAGGATAGCCAATCATTATTATGTCTTCCATCGGCGAAAGGCTCTCGCGCACATCATTTTCTGGAATTATTGCTTTTGATAGTGGAGTAAAGAAAATTTCTGCTCCGCTATCTTTAACTTCATTAAGTAGCGGCCCTAGCAAAAAAATAGCCAAATCAACTTTATCACTTGGGTGTTTGATCCATAGGCTCTCAAAATTATTGAAAGTAAATTTTTTGTGATTGCCAATTAAAGGCTTGCCGTCGGAGCCCTTAAGCGTCAAGTTGAATCCACCGCTTAATGCATCTTTAATTACATGTTTATTAGAAACTATTGCAGGAATAGATTTTCCATTTTCTTCTAAAAAGTTCATGAAAAAACCAGTACCACATGAACCTTTACCATCTTTTGTCGTGGATTCGATCCTTGTTGTGCAATGTACTAAATGATCTATCGGCCCCATGTTCAAGATGTTCTCCTTTTTCTGGTCCATTCATCATAAGCTAGGAGAGAGTGATTGTTATATTTGCATTTTGCTAAATATCTATATGAAAAGATATAAGGCAACGGTCAATGCGGCGGGCATGTGGGTAGAAACTATTCTCTACGCCCAAAATCCGGCCCAGGCATATAAGCTGTTTCAAGCTATCTTTGGCGCCAATAACGTGCCACATCAACCGCTACAGATTGGTTAACTATGAGATTTGATGAAATTGCTGCTCAAAAGCCGCTAAGTCCTGAGCAAGCTAGGTTGAAATCAATGAAGGATCGTGTAAAGCGTGACCAAGAGGCTGTTAAGGCTGAGCGGGCTAGACAGAAGATTAAGGCTGGGCAGTCGGAGTTGGGTCGGTCAACATCAGTTTCTTAGGGATTTATTGTTTCCAGCCAGTGTTTGCATGGCATAGATGCCCCCTTTTGCGAAACCATCCTTGTAATAGACATCAATCGGATCTTCGCCTGGTTTAACTTTTAAGATTGGGATCGGAGGTACGCCAGTATAGGTACCTTTTACATCTATACATCCATCAATAAATCCTTGCTTCCAGGCTTCATTAATATCATTAAAATTATGCATATAAGTCTCCTTATGATTACTAGAATGATCTCAGTATTATTCGTGCTTAGCAACAATTTTTGTAATGTGCATTGGAGGAGGTACCTCAGACTAGATTGGAGGCAATCACTCGATAGTCTCAACAAAATATATTTTTTAAGGAATTTCTAAATGTCGCTTCCCCCGATTCTTGATGATCTTATTCGATACTGCCAGGTTAAAAGCTTTTCAATGGAGAAGGTCGCTAATTTTAGAGATCAGTGGGAAAGTAATGATGATCTAAACTCTTTGGAAGCAATTGCTATTCCATGTCCAGAGTGCTTTATGAATGATGTCAAAGATTCAAGAGGGCTTTATCAACTGGGATTAGATGAAGCTGAGCAGCAATATATGAAGTGCTATACCTGTAAAGTTAAGATTCCAGTTACTGATGAGGATGATATTTAGAACTTCTCAATTGTCACGTAACGCGACACCATTTAGTGTCGGTTTAACCGACTCTACATCTGCGGATGCCACAAACCACACAGTCAATTCCACATGATTCCACAGATCTCGGTGCGTATGCCACACCTGATCTAGCCAGGCTTAAACCATTGTCTAAGCTATTGATTTATATCATTTTTACAGCTTCTAAGGCGTAGGTCGCACGTTCGAATCGTGCTGGGCAGGCCAAGAATCCAACTGGCTGATGAGTTTTATTAAAAAACCTCAGTTTACAAGCCTCAATGGAGTATTTTTGTGTATCAGTAGAGCTACGCCTTGTTATATCCCCGGCACTATGTAGAATGGTTCCAATATCTCTCCGAGCTGACTTGGCATCTTGCCAAACCTACCGCCCTAGATTTCGAACATAGTTCAATTCTTGGGGTGTCAGTGAATTCCACCATCATTAATGGCATCAAAGCAATTTGTAGCTCAATTTCAATAACCATATTGATTGGGGGTTGCACTACTCCCGTCACTCCAGACTTTACAGAGATGTCGGCACGCTACGCCGTCATTTTGGAGCAGTACCAATTAAATAGCATCCTGATTAATATCATCCGCGCATCCAATGAGCGCCCGTTAAGTTTTCTAGATATTCCCAGCATCACTGGATCTGGTAATGTAAGTTTTAATACAGGATTAGGTCCATCAATGAATGGTTTCATTGGAGGGCTTGCAGGCGGCCCTCTTGGCATAAGCTCATTTAGCCCAAGTCTCAACCCATCTTTTGGTAATAGTTTTAACTTTTCCCAGTCCTCACTTGATAACGCCACTTTTCTGCAAGGATTTTTATCTCAAATCCCCATTGGAACTGCCAAGTTTTTTATTTCCGATAATATCCCGAGAGAGGTAATGTTTAGTCTAGTAGTTGCTTCAATTGAAATTAAGCAATCTGATGGTAAATCTACTCGGTATATAAACAATCCGCTTCTACCAGAATATCCGGCCTTCCAAGCCGAGCTTTATAAGTTGCTAAGTTACGGCTTGACTGTTGATCAGGTCAAAGAGGGGCCAAAGAAAAATAGTTCTCCTGCATTAGGTAGAACAGCAAACTATTCACAACCTAACATGCCATCGCCTTATCAAAGTCCAGGTGGGTATGGCGGGTATGGCGGGTATGGTGGATCATCCGGTGCTTATGGTGGAATGTACGGCCAAATGCAACTGCAACCTCAATTTAAGATTTGCGTTGATGAGAACAAATTTGCCAACTTTGTTAAAGAAGAATTTAGCTCTGACATTTTTTGCAAAGCAAGTCTAAACGCCCCTAAAAATAGGAGCTCTAAATCTGAACTGATCTTAACCATTCGATCACCCAATACAGTCTTCGAATATCTTGGACAGGTAGTATCCGCCCAGAATCAAGAAAACCCCTTCATTGTTACATTGCCTCCATCAGCAACTACTCAAGCTCGAAAAATTGGCCAAGAAAATCAATATGCCTTATTGATTGTCAGAAAAAATGACTCAAGTAATAAAAATTTTGCAAGAGTAAAAAATATTGATGACGATGTTCATAGTATTCCAGCAAACGATAACGGCTATTCCCCAATGGTCTTGAAGATTATTTCGCAATTATTAAGTCTTAATAAAGTCCCTGGCAGTATTCCAGCATCACCAGGAATTCTCTTGCGTTAATGTCCAGCATGCTTTTTGCCAGACAGTATGACTTCACTCTGAAGTACAGCCTCCAAAGAGAGGGAGATTAAGTTTGTTCTTATCACCAACGGATATTTAAATAATTAAAAGGAACTGCCATGTTATTTCTTAGAGTATCGGTTTTTACTTTCTTCACACTTCTTGCATTTCAGACAAATGCTCAGCCATATCGAATGATTCCTGGCAATTGGTCTAATTCATGTCAAGCATCAGCTATGGAGGGGACAACTATGGTAGCGTCTTGTCAGAATGGGCGAGGCCAATGGGTAGCGGCAAGACTTACAAATGCCACCCAATGTACGAATATCTCTGCACAAAACGGTCAATTGGTTTGCTCTGGGGGGCCGCCTCCTTCAGTAGGAACGTCAGGAGCGGGCGTATACAACACAGGCTTAACTGGGCGTGCTTTAGAAAGATTTAACTATTGCATGAATTCTGGGTTGGGAAATGGGCGGGGATATTCAAACCCAACTTCATTTTGTGAGCAATGGGCTCAGTAACATTCCAAGGTAAATCCAAAAGCTCGATTTGAGTACAACAAAATTAAAAAGAGCTTGGATCGAGCATCCTAGGCCTTGGTCGGCCTCTCCTCAGCACCATGAAACACTAAAACCACTTTCGGGTGGTTTTATTTTGTCAGGTTAACCGACAAAATTAGTTAAGCTAGATAAATCTTTGACCCTGACGATTTAGTGTCGGTTTGACCCGACCGTGGAGTGTCGGGTTAAGTGACGGTCATTTAGGGTTGTTACGTGTAATGTCGTTTTAAACGCCAAATGCTCTATTTGTTCAATTGACGATTGACTACCGATTGTTCAGCAATTTTGATGCTACCTGAAACAAAGGGTATGACACCAAGCGCAATATGAATCTCGTGGGGATAAATCACTTTGCCATTCGTAATCACAGTAGAAATTTTTCTAATGTCTTCAATATTACTAGTTGGGTCGCCATCTACAATGATTAAATCAGCAAGTTTATTAATCTCAATAGAGCCTCTATCCTGGAGTGTTTTGGTGACTTTAGCCCCATTCCATGTTGCAATTTGAAGAGCTTCTGCAGGAGAAATTCCAGCTTTGACGTAAAGCTCTAATTCACTATGTAATCCAAATCCTGCCAAGGTGTCAGTACCTGCAACAAGAGATACCCCGTTCTTATGCAGAAGACCTACAAACTCAATCATTTTGTTGTACGAGTTTTTATATCTATTTGCGGTAACTGCATCCGGAATGTTCATAGTTCCAGTTTTAAAACTGCGCTGTAGATCTGGCGGTAAATGTTCGGCAATGCCGGCAAAAGGATCTGCCATTTCCCCATCTTGTTGCTTTATAAAATCAAATGCAGATAAGGTTGGATCAACGGTGATTTTTTTGTCTTTGAGTAACTTAATAAACTCTCTTACTTCCAGAGAATCAAGGTCTATTGAGCCAGTTTGCTCTGCTGGCAAATAAAACCTTTCCAATGTTCTTGTATCAGTCTTATTGTCTGCTAAAAAGTTGAGCACTACTTGATTGATATGGTTTAGTTCATTAAATCCAGAATCAATCGCTTCATTAGCTTTCATAAACCCAGGAACATGACCTCCAACCGTCATTCCTTTTTCATGAGCATAGGTGCTGGTTTCCTTAACTAAGTCTTTGGGAAAAGAACTGTAAATTTTGATGTGACGATAACCATGCTCAAAATACCAATCAACAGATTCCTTTGCCTGAGCTAGGTTTTCGATCATGATTCCATCTGAGGAGGAGTATTCACTTTTACCTTCTATAAAGCCGGCAGGGATGATGTGTGGAAACAGTAATTGATTATTTATACTTTCACTAATAATTTCTTGTACTTCTGTATTTGAATTACCCATATCACGAACTGTTGTCACGCCGGAAGACAAGTGATACAAGCCAGACCATTTATTAATATGGGTATGCATATCAAATAGTCCAGGTAGAAGTGTTTTTCCAGAGCCGTTTATCGTATCGCCTCCAAATTCAATTGGGGAATTGACTGAAGAAATTTTGACGATTCTTTTATTCTCGATCAATATGTCATGGGGTTCAGTCAAGGATGCATTCTCACTATCAAATAGACGAATATTTTTAATTAATAAAGCGCCATTGATTGGGTGTTGAAGTTCTTGGCTCTTTTGATGAAGAACTTTTTGATTTGCTAAATTTTGTTTTTCGCTAAGTGTTGCAAGACTTTCTTCCCAGCCTTTTTCTATTAAATATGAGTATCCAGGAATAATCGCGGCGAATAGTCTAGGATTATTTCCTGAAGTAGCCCAAAAAAAGTCTGGCTTTAGCCCCATGCCAACCTGCATAACCAGCTTTACGTTTTGTTGTTTTGAGTCTTTTTTGACAATGGTTTCATAGATAACTTCCTGTTTTAGGCCTCCAGAGGGAAGTAATGGCAAATAATTATTCTTGCTTTTGCTAAGAGCAGTAATCATTAATGAGTTCACTTCCCAAGAAGCATTCATGGGAAGAAAAAACCCACTTTGATTTATTTTTTTAGAGCCATCTTCAGAATTGGAGTGCCATGCAATTAAATTATTTTTAGCAGTAAATCTCTCGTTTACCTTGCCTCCCATTTCAGATGTACCTGAAACACGATAGTCTTTCATAGTGCCATCGGAGGCTAAAATTATGCGTTCTTCTAGGGTTGGCCCTCTACCATTTTCTTTAAAGTTAAAGCTAACGTCGACCTTATTACCGTGACGTTTAACGGTCTGATGACCTGCTTTGACCCCATTTTCTAGAAGGATGACATATTCCACTTCTGAAGAGTTGGCCAGCATGGGAGCCCATATAAATAAAAGGGTCAATAAAACTTTTTGAAAGGAGGTCATGAAATAGGGGTAGTTAGAACAAAGAGAGCAATATACGCACTCTTTATTACTTAGTCATTACATTCATTCATTAATCTCGGGCCACCAATAATCAAAATAGCCCATTTATTGGGCTATTTTCTTTTAAGGCAAGGCAGGCTATGCTTTATAAGCCTCAGGTTTTTTAAAGGGACAAATCTTGGCGTCCTGAGGCATTGACTTAAACGATGCTCAATTCTTAGTAACGAAATACAGTGAACTTCATTTAGTATTTTGCTAAATTAATTAAGCGAATAATCTAAGGCCATGATGTTCAAAGATATCTGTACAAGCATTGGCTATTTATTCGAGCTATTAGAGCAGTTGATCTTACTAAGTTCTGAAAGCTAGGCCAAGCTGATGAAATGGAGACATCGATAACCAATTACGATTGGCAACAATCATTTGTTCTTTGAAAAAGGTCGCTGGCGTTGGTGGCTGTAGTATCAAGTTAACTTCTGAATCACCCATCATGTTGCGGGGCACTAAGCCATGTTTTTGGCACAAGTGCTTAATCGGCCTATTCCAGCTAATACAGTGCATGAATAAATCTTTGTAGTAACGATTACGAGCCCAGGTAATAGCCTCATCCATCATCCGATTGGCGATGCCTTGCTTACGATATAGCAAGCTAACAATCACGCCAAACTCCACTTCTTGTTCATGAGTAGCAATATGAATCGTGCCAGCCCACCTGCCATTAATCTTAGCAACAAGGAAATGATTTCTTTTGGAATTGCTTACAAGCTGGTCAATTAGCAGATCAATTGCCTCTTGGCCCATTGTGTAGCCGAAATAGTCATGAAGAGTTTGCGGATCTTGGTCTTTTAACCAAGATCCATATTTTGAGTACTGATTTCGCAATAGAAACTCAGTAGTCAGCATGGCATTACTCAATATGACTATGAGTTCTGTAATATTTTGCTTGCTGGGTTCTAGCTTCGATCCAAGCGAACCATAGGTCTTGGAATACTCGTCCAATCTTTTTCATGATTTAAAGCCCCCTTGAAGTGTCGAAGTGATACAGATAGTCACGAGTCAGTTCTTCAACTTGCTGATGGCTAACAGGGTTGCGGCTGTTGATATATCGCTCTAAATCATTGCCCTTGGACTGGTTGCCAAAGACTTGATTCAAGAGACTCAATAATTGTGTCATTTAAGGCTCCTTATCTAAAATATGTTAGGGTTAATACTTAGTCAGTATGTGCTTTATTTGTGAATATTGCATGACAGCAAAGCACTATTGGCTAATAAAACCCTTTTATTTATATTAAAAATGCAAGATTTTTAACTAAGGCCCTAAAAGGAATAAAAAATAGATCAATTTGATTTTGGCACTCAAAATGTCAATATAAAGTTACAGGATAGAATGTAAATCCAACTTTATTCAACGAGAAAGGATACTTCTATGGACGCATTGCAAGAGACTGTTGAGAAATTAAAAGAGACTGGAACCATCGGTCTAGAAGACTTTAGAAGTCTGAAGATGAAAGAGCTTGAAGTCCTTGCCGAAGAAATCAAAGAGTGGTGTCTTTATGGCAATGGCAAACCCGAGAAACTTGGTAAGAAACATAAAAAGCATTAAAGCCTAATCTTCTAAATCCTCGCTACTGTCATCTACTCGGTATTCCAGTTGTATTTTCTTCAATACCGGATGTAAAAGTGGGTCCGTATCCTTTGGCGATGGATCAGTTAAATGGTAGAAGCCATAAAAGGGTATGGGTTCTTTTTCAGCAAGCTCACGATCTTCAGTAGTAAAGGTAGTCATTAGTGCTCCCCTTAAATTGATTAGCAGTGGTTACCTATGGGCTGTTAGAGCAAACTGAGGAGACCGGAAAGGAGCAGAATTGCTCTTCATCTCCCATAAGTAGATTGCATTCTCAATCAATAAATATGACAAATCTATCTTTAACTGAAATATTGAGGGCTAAATTTTAAGAGGTGAAATTGTCACATTTGAGCTTGATAAAACGACTTCAAATGTGACAAAGAGTTTTAAGTATTCATAGAGATGTCATGAGAAAAGTGGAGCATTACAGTCAAGTTCAATAAAAATTGAAGGAGATAAAAATGCTAAATCAAAATCTAAGTGACAAAATTATTGAATTAAGAAGAATGTCTGCTGAGTATTATCAGAAGGCAGCCTGGAATCAGTTATTAGCGCTAGATAACTACAGAGAAAATAATTTCGTTGCTTCAGAGCGTTTTGCGCAACTGTCATTTGAAGATCAGATGAATGCGACGGAATGTGCAGAGCTAGCTGACGCAGAATTTTGCCTGCATCTCGAGCTGGAGTTTGAATAATCAGACTGAATGCTTGACAAGAATAGCTTGGCCCATTGGACCAAATCGTTTCTTAATCGAGATTTAGCTCGAAATCATCATTAAGTCTTAATTTAACTTGATGTATAGGAGGTGAGGCCTGAATGAGTACATTATTGATCGCAGTTTTGAGTATCTGTTTTTCTGTACTTGCTCAGTTTCTGCTCAAGTCAGGCATTCAGGGATTGAGTCCCGACGGATTTTCGGCCTACTTACACTTGGCAAAAAATTGGAAGATATGGGCTGGATTTGCATGCTACTCGACCTCGGCCTTAATTTGGCTGCGGGTGCTGGCTGATTGGGATGTAAGTAAGGCTTACCCAATGATGGGTATAGGCTTTGTACTGACCTTGTTGGTGGGCTTGTTGCACGGAGAGCCTATCACTACAAGTCGAATCATTGGAGTGGCTGCAATTTTTATCGGTGTAATTTTAGTAGCGAGAAGCTAGTTTTTTAAACTTGCTAACAATTCATCATCAATGGCTATGCACCTAGTTCAATTAAATCTTGTGCCTTTAAGGGTGCAGTTTTTTTTGCCACTAAAGCAAGAGTAAACTTTTTAATATTACAGCTATTAAGCGGACAGATGAGATAGGTGTACTCTAGGTAAGCTATACCCCCCCTTTTTCTTTTAAAGTCACCAGCTCCCGAGCTGTAATTCAATAATAGTCGTTGATCTTTTGTATATGTATAGATCGCTGCAAAAAGCACTCTATATGATCCTTCAAGATTGAATTTAGTGTCGTAACCTAGCGCCGGGACTGTCAATGTATGACCGGTTCTTAGAAGCAATGCAAAAGAGTAAATCTGCTGATCTGGCACACGTACAACAAGGCATGACATCACCCCTTGATTAACTACATCATCAAAGAATTGAGTTGTGTATTGAGGGTTTAATAAAGAATGCTTATGAAGATAGATTTTTTGATACAGATCATGAATTTGCATCAGACTATCTTGGTCAAGCTTGCTGCAAACTTGTACATCTAGATTAAGTTTTTTTAGAAGCGCAAGATCCCTTTTAAGGTGTGATGGTATTGGCTTATTTTCATCACGTAAATCAAATTCATAGATCACTCGAGAGGGGATGCCAAAATATCCGAGTGACTTTAAATTACTAATGAGTGTTGGATGCCTATGGGGCAAGAGATTTCGAACGCCGATGTAGTAGCCAGGATTTAATCTACTCATTTTACTTGCAATACTCAGCAGTTCATTTTCCTGTTCCGTATTCCAAATCGAGGTTGAGATTGGATAATTCCCAATAAATATGGTTTTATCAATGCCCAAAAAATAAGAAAGTTTTCCAAGTGCCGCGATTAAAAGAGCAACAACAGGTTGGTGTCTACACTCATGGGTTAAATAGTCAAACCAGCCACTCCTCGGTGAAAAAAGATAGCTGGTATTTTTTTGTCGTATGGGAAAGGCAATACTGATAGGCACTTTCGTATCGCCCTCCCATAACAAGGTAGCGCATGCATTGCTAACCCAATCTGTTAGCTTCACCATGGGCCATTTATCAGTCATATTACTAAGATCTTAGGTAGTCAATTCATAAAGATGGAAGCCGCCATAAATTGCAGAGCGATCCTCATGAATGAGTTGATCTGATGCAGCGTGATTTCGCTTCCATAGAGCATTTAAATCCTCACTCAGGGCTGCTTCAATTGGTGAGGACTTACCGGCGGTTCTGAAAACAATTCTGGCGCCTGGGTTAGCTGTCCGAGTAATTTCTGTCCACAAGGTACATATTTCTTCTGCTGCCATCCAATCTTGGGCATCGAGTAGCACCACTGCATCAACTGAATTGGCTGGCATACGCTTGAGAGCATCTAGTACATTATTTTGCTCTATAGAGAGTCTGTCGATGTTATTGCGTATGAGTTCAAAGTACTGTTCTTGCAAATACAGCGGCTTATTTGTTGGGTTATTGTGATCATAGCTTCTGCCGTAGGCCTGACAGGCGAAGTAATTGTTGTTGATATTATCAATCGTTGCCAATTTTCTGGCTCGTTCTTTGAGGACCTGTGCCATGCTCTCAGGGCGATCTTCGCAAAGGCTGGCATGCTGGCTTGGTGGTATGCCCAGATTGTATAAAGCTACTGGGCTACCCATAATCTTTTTCACTAGTCTAGAGTCAAATATCTTAGCTACATTTTCATCAAACCATTTTCCTTGGGCCTCTATTGAAGGTTGCTTTAGCAGATCATCTAATTTGACACGATAGAGTTTGGCACTTATGTGAATTAATCCAATGAGCTTGCCGAGTAAGCCGTATTTATAAAACCCTTTTTCAAACATGCGGATACGCTCAAAACCTTTAATACCACCTTCCCAGTAGTCTCGTGTAGCTTTATTTAACTGAGGTGCTAGCAGATCTCTGTATAGCCTAGGATTATTCACTGATTTTGCTTCGCCAAAAAACTTATAGAAATTCTTATATTCGAGTCTTCTAATTCCCTCCATCTTTAGATGCACTAATGCGACATGAGTATGGTTTAGATCTACTGCAGTAATTTTTTTAGGGCTAGCGGTGAGGTAGGAGAGGGCATTACAACCGCCAGAAGCAATTGTGATGAGATGATCTGTAGGTTTTAGTTCAAGAGCTTTGAGATCAACTACGGGGTCTTCCCAAATTTGAGGATAGACTAAGCGCTCAAACCAAAGGGCAAAAAGCCGATCATGCAGTGAGATCTTTTTCTTTTTTGCGTATACAGCGTCTTTGAGGAGTTTTTTTGAGCGCGATAGGTTTGACTCGGGTAGTGCTGTAAGGTTATCCATGGCTTTCATTGATTAGTTAACATAAGATCATTAAAGTCATAAATCAAGTCAAAGTAGTGACACATTTATTACGAATTTATTTAACCTCACTAGTGAGTTGTTATATCAAAGTCATCAAACTGACACCAAATGTTCACATTTGGGCATCATCATGAAGTCATTCATCATCGGATTTAATTAATATGCTTGTAAATTTTAAAAGCCCATCTCTCTATTTCAATATATTGATATGGTTAGCATATTTTGTTTGTTCTACGGTAACTGCTCAACCTGCATTTGATATAAAGGTCTCAATAGAAAGGTCTGGCGCAAATTTTCAAGTGCATGCTAGTTATGTTGTACCGGTAGGTGAATGCTATGCCTACGCTTTTTTAACTGACTATGAAGCTGCTAAAAATATTCCAGGCATCAGTGAGTCTAAAGTGATTCATCGCAATGCGAATAAAGTGAAAGTCGAAAGGGTTGCAGAGGAGCGGGTACTGTTTATTCCAATATACTTGCGCTCCCTTTTGGAATTTTCTGAAATTTCAGATAAGCGTCTAGAATTTATTCAGCTAGAAGGAGACGCTAAATCTTATAAGGGTAGTTGGGTAATTGAACCTGATAAAAATGGTACACGTTTTATCCATCATGCCAGTTTTGAGTTAGAGACCTCAATCCCACTATTTATTATTCAATATTTCCTAGAAAATAGTGCCAGAAAGCGCTTTGAAGTCATGGCTGAGCGGGTCACTCAACAGCAAATTACTTCAAATGCCAACTGCAAGAAATATCCATCGCTGTAATTCTATTTAATAGATCTTGTGGCGACAATTTCCCTCCATTTGCCTTTGGATCTAATAATGGTTAAATTACTGTAGCAAAGCAGTTGAAATCTAAGGGGCGTATGGCTACTAAATTGCTATACCTATTGCGACATGCCAAAGCAGAGAGTGCTGATCCTAAACTCTTGGATGAGGATCGTGCTTTAACTGAAAAAGGTGTCAATGATGCGCATAAATTGGCGGCTAAGTTACACAAAAAAGAGTTGAATTTTGACTTGATTGCTACGAGCCCAGCTATTCGAGCAATCTCAACAGCACAAATAATTGCTAAAACGCTTGATCATCGTCAACATCATTTAGAGGTTCTGAAAAAGCTATATCAAGCTAGTCCAGATATATTTTTAAATCTAGTAACAGGATTGCATAAAAAAGCCGCAAAGGTTTTATTAGTGGGACACAATCCTGGCCTGGAAGAATTTGCCCAAATCCTTTCAGGCGAGCGGGTTGTTATGCAAACCTGCACATTGATTCAATTTTCTTTTGATTTAAAGCATTGGAAGGATTTTGAGGGTGTAAAAAATGCGCACATGAAGATTATCAATTGAAGTAAGTAAGCTAAGATTAATTTGAGCCTTGCCAATTTACCAGTAATTCTGGCTCCTTTTTCAATAGTAATTTCTTGGTAAAAAAATATTACCCGTAATTACTGCGCTCGCCCTAAGAGTTAGGGCGATATGGATTTGAAGATCGTTTTCAACGTAACCGGCAATATCGGCTAACTGACAATCAACTTGACCTTGGACCTCACCATATTCTTTTACCAATAATTCTTTAGTGATTAGGTTGCCCTCAATTAGGCCGGCTACTATAGTTTTATTAGGCGCGTTGAAAGAGCCCCGTAAGCAAACTCCTTTACCAACAGCTAGATTTACCATCTGAGTTGAATTTTCTTCTGCAGGTACCGCTGGCTTACCTTGGATTGGTTTAATAAGCTCATTGCTTTGAGGCAGGCCCTCATTGGAAAGACTCCCCATGGATGAATTTGATATGAGCGGTACTTCTTTTTTAAAAACATTGGTATTACCGCCTTAATCCTATAAGTGGTAATAAAACTGTCAACAAATTACTTTAGCATCAGCTTGTCACAAATTCTCTCCTTAAGTCTCCATGTCCTTTATCTCCAAACCAAAGGTAGTAACAGTAATTCTCAAAGAAGCGTTAAAAGCCGCTCGTGAGGAGCGGGGCTTAAGTCATGAAGAGCTTGCTGAAATAGCCTGTCTTAAAAAATGGCAAATTAAGGAGCTCGAAGAAGCAGAGACCTTTTTGACCTTCTACACAATGGCCATTAAGATACAGGCGGCTAAGAGAATTGGAGGTTCTCTCGGTCTTTCAGAGCATCAGTTTTTATCTTTAATCGAGACAATGGGTTGAGTAATGTATTAGACTATTAAAGTTCGTCATTTTGATGAGAGCGGATCTCACACCTCCAAGATCAGAATGTATGGCGAGAACTTGAGAGAAGTCATGTCTAAAGTGCATGATATACATCGGAAGTCTTTACTTGTTTCTTATCAGGTAGGTTATGGGCCGGAGATTGAGTTTGAAAACTCAAACTAGAGTTCATATTTTGCGTAAATTAAACTTATGATTTGGTTAATTAAGCACTCTGTCTCGCATACCTGTTGCACAGTTCATTACACAGTGTCATTTTTATGCTGTAAGCCATTGAAATATATACACATTCCAGCAGCCACGAATTCTTCTAAGGCGTAGGTCGCACGTTCGAATCGTGCTGGGCAGGCCAAATTTCATGGGGTCAAACCAAGTTTAATCAGCATTCTGAATATTAAATGGGCAGTCATAAAAGTTTCATCTATTTGGTGCACACTGCACCTTATTAGTTCAATTTTGGCTGAAAGCTAGATTAACTAGTCGTAACATAATTATGACCTTCATAGAAATATTAGAACTAACTGGCGACCATCACCCCTCAGGAAATCAAATATGCAACACAAACCAAATCAGCAGCAGAAACCCGAGAAGCACGATAAATTAATTACAAAGCACAAACCAAGCTTTTATGTAACCGCTTCGGCCGTTTCGGTTTTTACTGCTGTTTTGAGTACTGCCGCCTTTGCTGCCTACGGTGTGATATCTACTGGTATCAAAATTCTATCTCTCTAGAGAAAAGATTGAAGTGAATTTAAGAATGCTATGGGGCCGGATGGTGGATCCTAGCTCCTAGTTGATTTCGCTCTGAGACATCCAAAAACTCTCATCAGGAATGGTGGGGGTCTTGTCCTTAAGGTGCCACCTTAAAAGATATTTAAGTATTGCACAATCCTATTTTATTGATGTAACCCATTGAATTATATAGACTTTCAAGTATTAATTCATACTTCTAAGGTACGGGTCGCACGTCTGAATCATGCTGAGCAGGCCAAAATTTATTGTTAATGACTATCCTAGCTTTACTGTTGTGCTCAATTGGTAAGATTTTGGATCAGATCACACCTATTACTTAGTTATCTTCGTTTATAGTACAAAAAGCACCCGTTTACAGCTGCTAATCTCTTAAATTGCAAGATCATTATTAGAAATGGAAAGCAGATGGGTGATTACACCAAGATGTCGGCACATTACGACACGATTATGACCTCAGGGTATTACGACTATCAGGCAATTGTTGATGGGTTACTCAATCATCATCCTTTTGAGAATGTTTTGGAGATTGGGTGTGGTACGGGTTTAATTTTGGAAGAGATTGCTAAACGTGAGCCAACCGCAAATATCCGCGGCATTGACTTAACCCAATCGATGCTTGAAATCGCCCAAAAACGTTTAGAGTCTTATCCAAACATTAAGTTAAGCCAACAAAATATTACAGAGTTAAGCCTTGAGCAGCAATATCGTTTGGCATTTTCATATGGTGGGGTTTGGTATTTTGTAATTGATGGCGATAAAGAACCGTTTCTAGTTAGCCATATCTACGATGAGCATGCAAATCATCTTGGGCTTGAAAGTTTAAGTAAATTTGTTCAGTCCGGTGGAAAATTGCTACTAGGAATTCAAGGACCGCACCATGATTATGAGAAGCCTATTTCTAATGGGATGATTTACTCACAAAAGATCGAACCTTTAGAGCTAGGATTCACTAAGCACTATTACCTGGATGATAAAGGTCATCGAGTAATGGCTCAAACGATCCACTACCGTACTTATAATTTTAGCGATGCTAAGCAATTACTCTCGAGTTATGGTTTTGAGTATGAGGAACGGACAGAAAAGCACCAACATTTTCTTGAATTTAAGCGTATTTAAAGATGCCCATCAAGATTAGCGATCCTTTGGTTGGTTTTATTGGTGTAGGTAATATGGGTAATCCCATGGCTGCCAATTTATTAAAGGCAGGTTATAGGGTCAATGTTTTTGATCGTGAGCCTCACAAGGCGCTAAATTTAGTATCCTTGGGCGCAAATCTTGCAGAAAATATCACGCAACTTGGTCAGCAATCTCAAGTAGTGATTTGTTCATTACCTGGCCCAGCACAAGTCAAAGAGGTAATGTTTGGTGAAGGTGGGCTTATTAATGTAATCAAGCCAGGATCAATCATTATTGATACCTCTACTAGCTCGGTAGAGCTTGCACAAGAATTATCAAACCTACTAGAGCAAAAGAATGTAGGCTTTTTAGAGGCGCCAGTGACTAATGCTGTTGACTTTGCAGCACTTGGTAAGTTATCTATTTTTGTTGCCGGCAAGCAATCGGATTTTGATAAATACAAACCCATTTTTGAAGTGCTTGGCGAAAAAATCTTCTATGTTGGCAAGCCTGGTAATGGGGCTACGATTAAGTTGCTTACCAATCTACTATGGTTTACACATGCTGCTGTGATCGGTGAGGCCTTGATGTTAGGGGCTAAGGCTGATATTCCGCTTGAAATTGTTGCTGAAGCGATTCAATCAAGTGCTGGTAATAGCTGGGTAGCGCAACATGACATTCCATCTATTTTTGCAGGGCACTATGACCCAAGTTTTTCTTTAGCGCTATGTTGTAAGGATTTGGATTTAGTCAATCAAATTGCCCAGTCTCAGGGCTTTACCTTGACTATGGGTCAATTTGTTCAAGGCCTCTTCGAGGAGGCTCAAAAGACTTATGGCGCATCTGCTGCTGAGTTACATGTAGTCAAATTATTAGAAGATCGAGTTGGCACGTATTTGCGCCCTAGCTTGCAAAATCCACTCCCATAATCGTTACACAGATCATGACATTAAAAAATCAAGTCAAACTCATGCAAGAGGCACACTTGCATATGCCTCAAGGGGTTGCAGAAAACTATCGCTATTGGGGTGATGAGCAAACTGTATTTATATCTTCAGCCAAGGGCGCTCAGCTGACCGACTGTGATGGCAAAAAATATATTGATTTTCGTTTGGGATATGGCCCAATTATTTTGGGCTATCGCGATGATCGAGTAGATCAAGCGGTCATTCGACAAATTCAGGAAGGCGGAACACTGTCAGGTTTTTCTACATCGCTGGATACTGAGGTAGTCAAGCAAATCAAAGCCCTATGCCCGCAAATTGATAAGTTACGGTTTGCTAATTCCGGTACCGAAGCCGTGATGGGCGCAGTCAGAACGGCGCGTGGTTTTACTGGCAGAGATCGAGTTGCTATTGTAGAAGGCAGCTTTCATGGTCTAGTTGATGAAATGATGTGGAAGTCTGATATCGAAAATTGGAATTCTGGCGATCTTCATCCCCCCAAAATCATTCCATTTGGGGCAGGTATTCCCAACAATACCCGTGAGCTCGTTGACTTTGTTGAGCTCAATAATTTTGAGGCTCTTGAGCAACTCTTTATCTCACGGAAAGATTCTTTAGCCTGTGTTTTATTGGAGCCCATTATTGGTAATGCAGGCAGTATTGCCGCCTGCCATTGTTGGTTGCAAAGATTGCGTGAGCTATGTAGCCAAAACGGTACGATCCTCATTATTGATGAAGTCAAAACGGGGTTTCGGGTAGCTAAGGGTGGCGCCCAATCTTTGTATGGGATTTATGCAGATCTGACAACGTATGCCAAGGCTATGGGTAATGGCTATCCTGTTGCTGCTTTCGGTGGAAGGGCTGAGGTGATGGATGTGGTTGGTTCTCATGCTGGTGGTGTTGTGCATGGTGGAACCTATACAGCCAATTTAGTCGGATTAAGTGCTGCGCATGCAACCTTAGATATTTTGGCAAATACGAATGCCCTTAAAACAGTAGACGAGGCGGGGCAAAAGATTCAAGCACTATTAGGCCGCGTCTTTACCACCGCGGGAATTGAGCATGCCTTTGCAGGTCCTCCCGCAATGCTAGGTATTCATTTTTCGAGCGAAGTGCCCAATAATTATCGTCAGTGGCGAAAAGTCAACAACACCTTATATAAAAAATTTGCCTGGAAATTAATTGAGTATGGAGTAATGCTCGAGCCAGATTCAAGAGAGCCTTGGTTTATCTGTGAGGCCCATGGTCAAATAGACTTCGCTTGGTTAGAGGACGTGGCTACTAAAGCAATTAAATCAGCGCTCTGAAATAAATAATCAAATTACCCAACATGTTGTAATGATTATTAATATAGTTCGATTTTTACTGTAAGTTATTAAAATAGAGAGATTTCACAGCAGCCAAGAGCTTTTCTAAGGCGTAGGTCGCACGTTCAAATCGTGCTGGGCAGGCTAACATCTCACGTACAAGACTTAAAACCTATTTGGTGAATTCTCGATACTCGAACCTAGGGATATTTATATCTTGGATCACTTTAAATGACTGAAAAAACTTTACATATTCTGTAAAGCATTCTCGGGTAATCCCTACGATAACGATGCCAACCCTCATGTTAGATTGTTGTTAGTCGCAAAACTTTTATTACAAGAAGTGAATATGGAGAGACTATGAGCAATCAAAGACGTGAATTCCTAAAGGTATCTGCTTTAGCCGGCGGTGCTGCGCTAACCACCCCTTTTATTGCAAATCAGGCTGAGGCAGCTGGACCTGGTGCGGGCGCTGTTAGAGTTGCTAATCCTGACATGGCAAAGAACATGACTGTTCTCAATTACAAAGTCGACAATAAATATGTTTTAGGTGTAAAGACGGACAAAGGTATTTTAGATGTTGCTAAGGCAGCAAAGCAGTTCAAGGTTAAGGCACCAATTAATACTGATGATTTGATTCAGAATGGTGATCAAGGTCTGGGTAAGCTGGTAGGTCTGGCATTGAGTAAGGGCGGCCCAAATTTGTTTTTAGATGAATCTAAAATTGAATATGCACCGGCTGTTACTAATCCCGAGAAAATCATCTGTGTGGGATTGAACTATGCAAAGCATGCTAAAGAAACCAATAATCCCATCCCAACCTTACCAATTCTGTTCAATAAATTCAACAACACATTGAATAGCCATAACGGCGTTGTAAAGGCATCATTAGTCAATGCAGAAAAGTTTGATTATGAAGCAGAGTTAGTTATTGTGATGGGTAGGCGTGCATATAACGTTAGTGAGGCCGATGCTTTGTCATATGTATTTGGCTATGCTACAGGACAAGACTTTACAGCGCGTGACTTACAGCAACGCAGTAGCCAGTGGATGATTGGCAAAACCAATGATGGTTTCGCGCCTATAGGCCCCTATATCTTGACATCAGATTTAGTTGGAAATCCAAATCAACTAAAGATTGAGCAGTACGTTAATGGTGAGGTTCGTCAGTCATCCAATACTAACGATATGGTCTTTAATTGCGCACAGATTATTAGCTATGCCTCTAAGATCTTTACCCTAGAGCCAGGCGATATTATCTTTACTGGCACCCCGGAAGGGGTGATAACAGGGTATCCAAAAGATAAACAGGTTTGGCTAAAGCCCGGCGATAAGCTAGAGACCCGTATTGAGAAGCTAGGTAACCTCAAATTTACCGTAGCCTGATTAAGAACCTAAAGCCCTCATCAGAAATGGTGGGGGTTTTTTAGTTTGGCGGTACCTTGACACTTTAGGTGCTGTGCAGATCACTTTGCTAAAACAACTAGTTCTTTTAAATCAATGCTTTGCAGCTCATTTTTACTCAAAGCAACATTTCTATTAAATAAGGCTTGAATAAGTTTCAATCTTGAAGATATACTTTTGCTCAAGCAGGAGAGTGAGATCTAATCTCCACCGAAGGCGCAAACTCCCATGAACGCTCAGGTATCCATTAGGAAGGTACTGCTTATCCTAAATAGCCGTCTGGAGAGTCACCATCTTTATGGTGCACCGAAGGAGCAAGCACTCAGCTACGCTGTAGTGTGAATCTCTCAGGTATCAGGGACAGGGGGAGCGGCAGCCATATCGATATGGCACTTTAGGAGACTTCGCATGCACACAATTCCGAGCTAATTCAGTTTTTGCTATTGCAGATCAATTGTTTACATTTTCACTTACTGAATAGGGATACATACCATGAGCAATAAACTAGTCCAAGAAGCACCTTTTCATCCTGGATATGAGGATGCTTCCTATAAAAATGAAGTTTCACCAGCGATTGCCGAATTAGAGAGCTTCAGAAAAATGAGCGCTCGCCACCTTGGCTTTTCAGAGTTGATAGTGGATTTCTGCAAGTCTTCAAAGTCATTGACTCCAGCCTGATCGTCAATTAACAGCCCCAGTTAGCAATAGCTGGGGTTTTTAGGGTCTAGGCCACACCCTCAAATCATGCCGAGCAGGCCAAATACTCAAGCACCAATAAGTAAAAAGAGGTCTTGCGGGCAAGAAAGCTAAAAAACGCTTAAAGTATTTGATATGAAAGAGATCGCCCACTACACCCCCATTGGTTTTTCTGATCGAGTTGCTCTATCGTTTACTAAGGGCATGCGTTTTTTTGCTGATACTTTTTTTAAAAAACGCTATGGGCACCGAGCTGTTGTTTTGGAAACCGTCGCAGGAGTTCCAGGAATGGTGGCCGGTATGTGGACTCATTTAACCAGCCTACGCAGTATGAAGGTTGGCTATGGACCAAAGATCCGTACGCTCTTAGCAGAAGCTGAGAACGAAAGAATGCACTTAATGACCTTTATCGAGATTGCAAAGCCTAATATGTTTGAGCGCTATCTAGTCTTGATCACACAAGCTATTTTCTGGAATTTCTTTTTCATTATCTATGTCTTATTTCCAAGGACGGCACATCGTATAGTCGGCTATTTTGAGGAGGAGGCTGTCTACTCCTATACCGAATATTTAAAAGAAATTGATGAGGGACGCACGCCGAATGTTCTTGCTCCTAAGATCGCTATCGATTATTGGAAACTGGATGCCAACGCAACCTTGCGTGATGTTGTGATTGCCGTCCGAAATGATGAGGCTCATCACCGAGATACAAACCATCAATTTGCCAGTGAATATGATTAATGGTCTAGCCTATTAAGGCTTAGGTCACATGTTCGAGTCTTGCTGGGCATGCCAAAATTTACGATGAGCCCTTGCTTATAAATCCTCAGCTTTATATGAAAAATGAATTCTAGAAGTCCTGCTTTTCGTAAAAAGGCAATTGCACTATTCGCAAGTAGTATTTTCATTAAGCCAGCGCTTGCAAATCAGCCTGAGTATGAAGCCCCGCCACTTGATGAGATTGTGGTCTCAGCCAGTGGATATGAGCAGAAAATATTAGACACCGCAGCCTCTATTAATGTAGTTAACCGCAATCAGATTGAAAACGGTCAGGCAATGGATAATCTTGCCGAGCCATTGAATCGAGTTCCAGGTATCTTTGCCTTAAATCGTCAAAACTATGCACAGGATCTTCAAATATCCTCCCGCGGTTTTGGAGCAAACTCTACTTTTGGTACGCGGGGCATCAAAATTTTTGTTGATAATATTCCCGGTACCGTTGCGGACGGACAGGGTCAGATCTCACATATTGATTTGCCATCTACTGAGCGAATTGAGGTCATGCGCGGCCCATATTCTGTTCTCTATGGCAATTCATCTGGCGGAGTGATCAGTATCTTTACGCAAGATGGCGGACCAAATAACGAGGTAGAACCTTACTTTGAGGTGGGGTCTTACTCGCAAAGAAAAGCAGGCGTTAAGGCAAGCGGTATTTATCGCGATACTAACTATCTTCTAGATGTAGGAGACTTTCATACCAACGGCTATCGGGAGCATAGCGTAGCAGATCGATTTAATGCAAATTCAAAGCTGAAGTTTAAGATGGGTGGTGATACAGCCGTCACGTTCATTGCTAATAATGTTAATTTAAGTGCTCAAGATCCACTGGGACTAACGTCATCGCAATTAGTTACTAACCCAAAACAAGCTGGCAATAGTGCCATTAGCCAAAATACACGTAAGTCAGTTTTGCAGTCTCAGACGGGCGCTACGATTGATACCCGTGTGGATCAAGAAAATCAGCTGTTGTTTACTCCTTATTACGGCCAGCGTCATGTCACTCAATTCCTGGCCGCCCAGAGTAACGGGGTCATTGATTTAAAGCGAAACTTTTATGGCATGGATAGCAAATGGGTTCATAAAAGCCAAATGCTAGAGATGCCATTTACTTTGGTCGGTGGCGTTGACATGAACGAGAATGATGATCAGCGCATGACCTATCAAAATAATGGGGGCGTGCAGGGAGCGCTTGGTCAAAATTACCGCATGAGTGCCAAAAACTTTGATCAATATGCTCATTTAGATTGGCGTTTGCTTGAGCGTCTATCACTCAATATGGGCGCCAGAAATTCCACAACCACTTTGAGCTCAATTAGTAATAGTCCTGCATTAAATAATACAAGTAGTGGCTCCAATACTTATCAGGCGCTCACTAGCATGATGTCATTGCAATATTATTTAACCGAGCTTTCGAATGTATATATCTCGTATGGATCTAGCTTTGATACTCCTACGCTAAATCAAGTAACCTATAACTCTAATTTTAGTAGCTCAAATTTCGGTTTATCTGCTGCTACTACCAAACAGCTTGAGGTTGGCTTTAAATCAAAAGTATCAAAGTCAGCTCAAATCAATGTAGCCCTATTTAATGCCAACACCACAAACGATATCGTGGTCGGCGCTTCGAGCTCTGGAAGAACTGCATTTACCAATGCTCCAAAGACGAATCGACAGGGGATGGAGCTCGGTTCGCAATTTAAATTGCCCTATGATTTTGAAATGAATCTTGCATACACTTGGTTAAACGCAACTGTCAAAGAGGCATATTCATATACTTATCAAGCTACCGGTATCCCGACCACAACCAATGTTGTGCTCAGCGGTAATCGAATTCCTGGCGTTCCTAATCAAGGCCTGTTTTCTGAACTCCTTTGGGCCAAACCTAATAAATCGATGGAGGCTGCAGTAGAGGCGAGGGTCAATGGCTCGATGGCGGTCAATGACATTAATAGCTTGAGCATGGCAAATGGCTATGCTGTGATGAATATACGTGGTGTTTTGCGTCAAGAGCTCACTAGTGGCTGGTCGTCCTCACAATTTTTTAGGATCAACAACGTATTGGATCGCTCATACGTTGGGTCTGTCATTGTTAATCAGACTAGCAGCCAGTTTTATGAGTCTGCCCCCGGGCGCAATTGGATCATCGGTGGCAATGTAAGCTATCAATTTAAGTAAGCTCAAAATGTGCCCCAGAGTCAATTTGTTGCTGCTTTATAAGGCAAAACCCTAGTACCAGACTATAGCCATTACGCTAAAAAAGAATTAAATTGATAGTACTAACTGTATAAAAAATTTAGTCATAAAAAAAGAATGGAAACAACCATGTCCCAGCGACTTATTTCGTCAGCAACACTTTCTACCTTGACCATGTCCTTGATGATTCTGCAAGGCTGCTCAACTACACCACCTCCTAAAGCCGAGACTGCCCCAGCGCCAGCATGGAAGCAGGGCATTGGTGCAGATATGGCCACTTCGACCTTGGCGCCAATGCCTGGAAAGATGACCACAACAGCAGCAAGCGAAATTCCACTCAATACATTGAAATTGCCTCCTGGCTTCAAGATTGAAGTCTATGCAACTGGTATTCCCGGTGCTCGTGAAATGGCCATGGGTGACAATGGCAAGATTTACATCGGTACCCGTGCAATTGGTCGTGTCTATGAAGTCAGCGATAACGGCAAAGAACGTACCAGCCGAGTTGTGGTTGATAAGTTGGTACAGCCTTCAGGTGTTGCCTATAAAAATGGATCGCTCTATGTGATGGCAATTGATAAAGTCTTACGCTATGACGGCATTGGCAAAAATCCCAATGTGGCACCAGTCGATTTAACGTCTAAGTTTAAATTGCCACCAGAACAACATCACAACTGGAAATATTTAGCTTTTGGTCCAGATGGTAAGTTGTATGTACCTTTTGGCGCGCCTTGCAATATTTGCGAACTGCCAACCCCTGAGTATGCTCAGATCCGTCGCTATAACGCAGATGGATCAGGCATGGAAGTATTAGCCACCGGCGTTAGAAATACCCAAGGCTTTGATTGGCATCCCGTTACCAAGCAACTGTGGTTTACAAACCATGGCCGCGATTGGATGGGGGATGACAAGCCCAATGACACTCTGAACATCCTCGCTAAAAAAGGTGAAAACTTTGGCTTCCCTTATTGTCATGAGGGCAACATGCCTGATGACAAAATTATTAAGCCAAATGCTTGTGAGGGCGTCACTAAACCTGTTGCCTTATTAGGGGCTCATGCAGCTGCAATGGACATTAAGTTTTATACCGGCAATATGTTCCCGGCTGAATATAAAAATGTGGCATTCATAGCGCGCAAAGGTTCATGGAATCGCAACGTCAAGTCAGGCTATGATGTAGTGACGGTGAAAGCAGATGCTGATGGTAAGAATGCCAAGATCACACCATTCATTACTGGCTTTATGAATTCTGCCGATCAATCATTTTGGGGTCGCCCTACATTCTTCATGCAATTGCGTGATGGCTCTATGTTGCTAACAGATGAACAGCTAGGCGCTATCTACAGAATTACTTACAAGAAATAAGCAGTGATATAGATCGTATTGGCTTTAATGAGATTGGTAAAAATAGCGGCGTTACTCTCGGGGGTTTATCTCTCGATAGTTACGCCGCATTCTTATGGGCAAGACATGGGTGCCAAGCTGGCTGTCTGTGGCGCTTGCCATGGCGCCGATGGTAATTCCACGATGGCGGGTATTCCATCACTAGCGGGTCAACCTAAGATATTTTTGGAAAACAATCTCATTATGATTCGTGAAGGCATGCGGGATATCCCCGTTATGAAGGGGCAGCTTGATGGCTTAAATGATGCTGCCATTGTTGCGATTGCAAAGTTTTACACCAATAGTCTAGCCATTTCACAAGCGGGCTCTAGGAATGCTGCTTTATTTGAAAAGGGCCAAGTGATTTCAAAAGAGGCCTTATGCGGAACATGTCATTTGCCTAGCTATGTTGGCAGAGATCAGATGCCAAGAATTGCTGCTCAGAGAGAAGATTACCTTTTGTACAGTATGAGACAGTTTCGTTCAAATCAAGCTACAGGTAGAGATACGATCATGGCGGCATCTCTATACGGTATGACGGATGATGATTTAAAAGCAATTGCCCACTATCTGTCACAATTACAGTAATTGAGCGATGCGCTATTTGAATTTAGTGCAGATCTAAACGAGAAGTTCAGATGGTTTTCATTTTAGAGGTGCATTCTTGCCATATATAGCTCGCCCCTCTTTTAACGACTACGACGATGGCTTCACTCTTTTCGCATCGAAATACTGGCTGTTAATATTAATATGTCTAACAAGAGGGAGATATTCATGAAATACAAAAAACTCAGTCTTAACTACTTAATCGCTACAACATTATTTTTGGGCGCTACATCTGTTTTTGCTGTCAGCGCAACAATGGATAAGATGAAATCTACTGGTGCCATCACTATGGGTGTCCGCGAATCGTCTATTCCAATGTCATACACCATTGGTGATAGCCGCTTTGATGGCTATCACGTTGAAGTTTGCCGCATGATTTTGGCTGACGTAAAAGATAAGCTTAGCATGAGCACTTTACGTATTAACTATCAACCCGTGACATCTCAGAATCGCGTACCTTTAGTTCAAAACGGCACAGTTGATATTGAGTGCGGTACAACGACTAACAATACTGCGCGTGCCAAGGACGTGGGTTTTGCAAACACCCTTTACGTTGAAGAGGTTCGGATTGCAGTCAAAGCAAACTCTGGCATTACTTCAATTGCTCAGCTAGCTGGTAAAAAAGTTGCTACCACTACCGGTACTACTTCAGTACAGTTATTACGTAAACATGAAAAAGCCAATGGCGTTAATTTTGACGAAGTATTTGGTAAGGATCATGCTGATAGCTTCTTATTGCTAGAGTCTGGCCGTGCTGATGCTTTCGTTATGGATGGTTCTATTCTGGCTGGTAATATTGCCAACTCCAAAAATCCAAAGGACTACAAGATTGTTGGTGAGGTATTGGCAACTGAGCCTATTGCCATCATGGTCCCCAAAAATGATCCGGAATTTAAGGCTGCAGTAAATGCTGCGATTGCCAAGATTGTGGCTAACGGCAATATGCCTAAGCTTTGGAATAAATGGTTCTTAGCTCCAATTCCACCTAAGAATATTGTTGTTGGTCTTGAATTGTCCCCAGCAACTAAAAACGCATGGGCTAACCTCAATGATAAGCCTGCTGAAGACTACAACAAAAAATAATCGGTAGTGATCACTAAATACGAGCCAACCCTATGTCTTTAGATTTAGGTGTTTTTTGTAAGAACACCTTAGACGGAGAAGTGGTGGATCACTGCTTCTCCGCGCTGTTTGGCTTAGCTCAAAATAGTGATCCAAGCTATCTAGATTGGCTGATGAAGGCCTGGGGCTGGACTTTGGCGGTAGCAGCCCTAAGCTTGATGATTGCTTTCATTCTGGGTGCGGTGATGGGTACCCTCCGTACTCTGCCAGCTACCAGCTTTCTGAATAGATGGTTAATTCGTATTTCTACTGCTTGGGTGGAGCTATTCAGAAACATCCCCATTTTGGTACAAGTCTTTCTTTGGTATCACGTCATTCCATCTTTTGTATTGCCCTTAAAGTCTTTGCCATCTTATTGGTTAGTGAGTATTGCTCTGGGTTTCTTTACATCTGCTCGTATAGCTGAGCAGGTCAGGGCGGGTATTCAATCCCTACCTAGCGGACAAACGGCTGCTGCAACTGCATTAGGCTTAACAACCCTGCAAAGTTACCGTTACGTTATCTTGCCAATGGCATTACGGATTGTGATGCCACCACTGACCTCGGAGTGTATGAATCTCATTAAAAACTCCTCCGTGGCTTTTGCGGTTTCTGTACCAGAGCTAACCTTATTTGCAATGCAGGCCCAAGAAGAAACATCTAAGGGTGTTGAAATCTACTTAGCAGTGACCTTGCTATACGCGCTTTCGGCATTCGCAGTGAATCGAGTAATGACGCTAATTGAAAAGCGTAATCGTATTCCGGGTTTTATTGTTTCCAATGACGCAAGCTTGGCTCACTAGATGTTGATGGGGCTATGACATGTTGAGCTTAGATCTGAGTTTTTATAATTGGGAATTATTTACCAACTATATTTTGAAGGGCCTAGTATTTAGTGTTCAGTTAACTGTCTTTGCAACAGTGGGAGGGATCCTATTTGGGACATTTTTAGCTTTAATGCGTTTGTCTGGAAGGCCAGCATTGGTATATCCCGCAACCTTTTACGTAAATACAATGCGATCCATTCCCTTGGTAATGGTGATCCTCTGGTTTTTCTTGCTGATCCCGATGTTAATTGGCAGACCCATTGGCGCTGATCTTTCGGCCACGATTACTTTCATTGCATTTGAGGCGGCATTTTTCTCGGAGATTGTGCGCGCTGGTATTCAATCCGTGCCGAAGGGTCAGAGCTATGCAGGGGAAGCCTTGGGTATGACTTATGGCCAGAACATGCGTCTGGTAGTTTTGCCCCAAGCTTTTAGAAATATGATCCCTGTTTTTATGACTCAGACCATTGTTTTGTTTCAAGATACCTCATTGGTCTATGCCATTGGCGCATACGATCTACTTAAGGGATTTGAGATTGCTGGTAAAAATTATGGCCGCCCAATTGAAACCTATATTTTGGCTGCAGCAACTTATTTTGTAATTTGTTTCTCGCTCTCTAAAGTAGTTCGTAAGATACAAGCTAGAGTCGCCATTATTCGCTAATCTCATCCGGTATAAATTAAATAGATCATCATGATTGAACTTCAAAACGTGTCCAAATGGTATGGCTCATTTCAGGTACTCACTGATTGCTCAACATCGATTCAAAAAGGTGAGGTGGTGGTAATTTGCGGCCCCTCTGGCTCTGGTAAATCCACTCTGATTAAAACCATTAACGCGCTCGAGCCCTTTCAGGCAGGTGAGATTACGGTTGATGGAATTGCGCTACATGACCCAAAAACTAATCTACCCAAACTGCGTTCACGTGTTGGTATGGTGTTTCAACACTTTGAGCTTTTTCCACATCTCAGTGTTACCGAAAATCTAACGCTTGCTCAAATGAGAGTCTTAGGTAGGTCGGCAGATGAAGCTAAGACGCATGGCCTGAAGTATTTAGAGCGTGTTGGGCTAATGGCTCAAAAGGACAAGTTTCCTGGGCAGTTGTCTGGTGGTCAGCAGCAACGAGTTGCGATTGCGCGTGCTTTGAGCATGGATCCGATCGTGATGTTATTTGATGAGCCAACGTCAGCCTTGGACCCCGAGATGGTGGGAGAGGTATTGGATGTCATGGTGAAACTCGCTCATGAAGGGATGACAATGTGCTGCGTTACCCATGAAATGGGTTTCGCTCGCAAGGTGAGTCACCGCGTGATTTTTATGGATCAAGGCAAAATCATTGAGGACTGCACTAAAGACGAGTTCTTTGGCAATCCAGAAGCGAGATCACCGAGAGCCAAAGATTTTCTTTCAAAAATCTTAGATCACTGACCTCAACTTCCATTTTAATAAATGCGACTATGCCATTAGCAGATCGTTAATCTATTGAGCGAGCTTCGGTAACTTTTTAGAATTCGCAGGCAAAGTCAACACAATCTTCGGATCAACTTTTAGGATCTTCTTATCTTTATCCGGGTAGTCAACTCGCGTCAATAAATCAGCAATCAGATTAAGGTGTGCAAGCTTTTTATCATTGGCACTGACAACGGTCCATGGGGCATCTGATGAGCTGGTTTTCTTGAGCATGCTATTTCTAGCATCTGAATAGGCATCCCACATCTTCTGAGCTTTTTGGTCTATTGGACTAATCTTCCATTGCTTTAGTGGATCTTTGGCGCGATCCTTGAGCCTGGCTGCTTGCTCTTCTTTGCTGATGTCTAGGTAATACTTCATTAGCTGAATATCCGATCCAACTAGTAAAGATTCAAAATCATTGACTGTATTCATAAACTGCTTGTACTGCGCATCAGTGCAAAATCCCATGACTTTTTCAACGCCCGCACGGTTATACCAACTGCGGTTGAACAATACGAATTCACCAGCAGTCGGTAGCTGCGCAATATATCTTTGGAAGTGCCATTCACCTTCCTCGCGAGGGGAGGGCTTGTTCAAAGCAACCACTCGACTATCTCTGGGGCTTAAATGTTCGGTAATGCTTTTGATTGAGCCATCTTTACCAGCAGTGTCACGCCCCTCTAAGATGACTAAGAGACGCTTACCTGTTTGAATAATGTGACGCTGAAGTTTGACTAATTCAATTTGAAGAAGTCTGAGGTCTGCCTCGTAAGTATGTTCATGAATTTCTGATTTACTCACGGGCAGCCTTCACTTATGCAATTGACTATGCAGCAGTAGGTGTTTCTGGGGCCACTTTTTTAACAACAACTCTCTTTGCTACAGCCTTTTTAGCGGGAGCTTTTTTTGCCGGTACTTTCTTAGCTACGACTTTTTTAACGGCTGCTTTTTTTGCAGGAACTTTTTTCGCTACTGCTTTTTTGGAGGCTACCTTTTTGGCTGGCGCTTTTTTCTCGAGCTTATCTAAGGCTTTCGCTAATTTGTCGATGAGTTTTTCTCTATCTACCTCGAGCTTGTCTAGTTTTTTCAATAACTGCTTCACTAATTTTTTTTGACTCATGGTGTATTCCTTTCAAGAGAGTACTGTTTATTCAATCTGCGTAAATAGCTGATGTCTAGCTCTTGATCCTACGTTTTATTAGGATGAGTTTCAAGCGATTGTGACAGTCGGAGCCACTTTTAATTTGGTGCTACATTGGGTTGATATGTTGAAAACATTATTCTCCCTCCCACGAACGGTTTGGCTCATCGGTCTGATTAGCTTTGTGAATGATGCTGCAAGTGAGATGCTTTACCCTTTGATGCCTCTATATCTTGCCACCGTGCTCATGGCTGGCCCTAAGGCCCTGGGCTTAATTGAGGGGATTGCAGAGGCTACATCCAGTATTTTTAAGCTGGTGTCTGGTGTGATTGTCGATCACACTAAAAAAACCAAGCCTTGGATTGTGATTGGTTATTTCTTGGCTGGGATTGGTAGACCCTTGATTGCGATCGCCAATTCTTGGACCTGGTTTTTATGTATTCGGTTTACAGATCGTCTTGGTAAGGGGCTCAGAAGCTCTCCGCGGGATGCTCTATTGGCAGAGAGCGTTGCGCCCAACCAGCGCGGCATTACCTTCGGCTTGCATCGTTCTATGGACAATGCTGGTGCAGTCTTCGGACCTTTGATGGCAGCATTTTTACTGTGGATGCAGGTTCCACTGCGGGATATCTTTTTATGGGCAATCGTGCCCGGCATCGTTGCTGTAGTTTTGGCCCTTTGTCTCAAAGAACCCCCTCGCGAGCAAGTGGCAGTGAAGCCATTTTCTTGGTCGCTTGAGGGCCTTCCACCACAATTTAAACGCTACATTTTGGTTGCTGGAATTTTTGCCCTAGCTAATTCATCGGATATGTTTTTATTATTAAGGGCAAGGGAGCTTGGTGTGCCTCAAGAGCAAATCCCTTTATTGTGGGCAGCCATCTCTTTAATCACCACCATCTTTGGAACGCCGCTATCGGCACTCTCAGATCGATTCAGTCGCAAGCACTTTATTCTGATTGCTTGGGCTGCTTTTGCATTCTTTTATATTGCAATGAGTTTTTCTGGAATCTCTTTATGGATGCTCTGTGGATTATTCGCAATTTATGGATTATTTAAGGCGGCAACCGAAGGGGTAGAAAAGGCTTTAGTGGCAGACTTGGCTCCCCAAGGAATGGCTGGCACCGCCTTTGGTTGGTTTAACCTGATTTCCGGCTTGATGCTCTTGCCAGCTTCCCTCATATTTGGTTGGCTTTATGAATCATTTAGCCCCAGTTATGCCTTTTTGTTCTCAGGCTCGTGTGCTGTCTTAGCCTTTCTTTTGCTGGCTTTTTGGGTATTTCATTCTCATCAAGAGTAGCGAGTTAATATTTAACCTTACGTACCATCATTAAAAGAAGGCATCTATATGCGTCTATCCATCAAATACATCTTTTCCATTAGCTTCTTACTCTTGAGTTCTATGGCTGCAGCTCAAAAAAATGATGCCATTATTCAGACAGGGCAAGTGCAGGAGGCCATAGCCCGAGGCGCAATTCTTTGGGATGTGCGCGATGAAAAGAGTTACTTAGAGGGGCATATTCCTGGTGCAATCAATATTGGTGATGCAGGCAACATTCTGAGAGATGCAAACAAAGAAGACTACATCGCCACTGCAAAAATTCAAGCCATTTTTAATGCTGCTGGACTTGATGTGAATAAAGATGTTGTGGTGTATGGCTCTCGTGGAAATCCATATGCTTACTTCGGCCTTTATACGGTTCAGTATTTTGGTGGTAAGCAGGCCCAAATCTATCATGACGGCATTGATGCTTGGAAGTCAGCTGGATTAGCTCTTCAAAAGGAGCGCCCCAATCTTACGGCCGTCTCCGTAGCTCTCGTGCCTCAACCCCAGTTGCTAGTGACGAATGAGGAGATGCTCAAGTTAGCTCAATCTAAATCAGTCCAGATTATTGATGTGCGCACTCCTGATGAGTTTTATGGCAAAGATGTTCGTGCGATTCGAGGGGGCCATATACCCAATGCTATCAATATTCCTTACGAGGAAAATTGGCAGGACCCTGCAACGTCTATTAAGCTTGGCAAGAAGCAGGTTTCTGATAATTCTGGAATGACTCTAAAAAGCCAGACAGATCTGAAAAAGTTGTACTCAAGCCTGGATCCTAATCAAGAGACGGTGGTGTATTGCCAAAGCGGTGTGCGTGCTGCCGAAACAGCCACAGTCCTCAAAAATCTGGGCTTTAAGAAGGTAAAGGTTTACGACTCATCATGGTTGGGCTGGGGAAATAACCTCAAGGCCCAAGTGTCCGAGGAAAGCTTCTTAAATGTAGGCGCTCTCAATGCCAAAATATCTGCAATGCAAAACAAGATTACTCAGCTGGAAGAGGCTTTAAAGGCCAAAAGCAGCAATTAATCCCTTCTATTGGCTGGTCCCTTAGGGCCCTAAAGTGAAAAACCCCAGAGAGGAGGCCTTCTGGGGTTTTTTTGAGTGAAGCAGATTATTCTGGGTGGAAGTTATTGCTGGCCATAAAGCTAATAGTGCGCTCAAAGCCCAAAATACGGATGTAACGCCAGGCGATATCGCGGTATTTGCTGTCTAGATAGCCAATAGCGACCTCAGGCGTCCTTTTGGACAAGTCGATCTGTTCAATTGTGCGGGCCCAACGTTTTAGTCTTGTTGACATATTTACTACCTCCATGAGCATACAACGCATGGAAAAGTCGCCGGGATGACAGAGATAAGTAATATTTTTAAAGAAATTAACAAAAACCAGTCAAATTGATGGTTTTTTATCCTTTAAGGCTGTTTTCTGCCGCGGCCCGCTCCTTTTTTGCTGCCTTAGCCCGGGCTTTAATGGGTTTGAGGAACATCAGCAGACATACAAACCCAACCGCTCCAATAGCCGTTTCTAGGGCGGCCATCCAGAAATTAACTCCAGTTTCCAAAATACGCACTAAGCCCTCGGTAATATAGAGCAGGATCAGCATGGAGGCCCATTGCATGGTGTAAACATTGCCTTTCCATAGGCCTGGAATGGCAAATAACAAGGGGATAGCCTTGAGAACGAGCCAAGAGCCTCCTGGCCTCAGTGGCGAGATAAACCATTCCCAAGCCACGCACAGAATAAATAGGTCAACAAAAGCTGCTGTAGCGATGAGTTGGTAAGGGTTTTTCGAGTGCCAGTTTTTAAGCATAAATTACCCTTGATTGAGTTTGAGTGCTGCAATTGCCAGGCGTTTACCCTGGGCAATGGCTAGGCGCTGTTCTTCAGCGCTAATCGGTGCTCGACCATCAGCATGTGCCAGGTGGGTAACGCCATAAGGACTGCCACCGCTTGAGGTACTCATCAGGTCGGGTTCACTATACGGAATACCCATGAGCATCATGCCGTGGTGAAGTAGGGGAATCATCATAGTCAGAAGGGTGCTTTCTTGACCGCCGTGCAGGCTGCCTGAACTAGTAAAGACGCAGGCTGGTTTACCAACGAGAGCCCCATTGAGCCATTCTGAGGAACTGCCATCCCAAAAGTATTTCATGGGAGCGGCCATATTGCCAAAGCGCGTAGGGGAGCCTAGAGCTAGACCAATACATTCCTTTAAATCGGCATATTCAACATAGGGGGCGCCATCAGTTGGGACAGCAGCTTCCGTAGCCTCGCATACTGCGGAGATCGCTGGCACGGTGCGTAGCCTGGCGTTAACACCCGGCATACTTTCAATACCTTCAGCAATCAGTCGAGCTAAGTCTCGGGTTGCTCCATAGCGTGAGTAGTACAAAACTAAAATGTCAGATTGGCTCATATGGTTCTCTTATCTCTTATGATATGGGCGATGCGGCTTATTCAGAATCCTCAATTATGGCTCTCTCTTGGAAAAGAGATCTGGGAGCGTAACCGGGGTCAAAATCTAAAGCAAGTAGCGGCTAGCCTGGCCTATACTACTACGCTGGCCTTGATTCCGATGCTAACGGTGGCTTCCATTTTGATTGGCTATCTCCCCAGCGTGGTGCGAATTAAGTATGCCTTTCAGGCCTGGTTGCTAGACACCTATATGCCAGGGGGCTTAAATCAGCAGGTCTTTAATTATTTGGATCAATTTTCAGCGCAGGCCAAAGGCCTTACCTTGATTGGTTTGCTCGGCTTGGTAATTACGACCATCATGACGTTGGCAGTGATTGAAAACGCCTTTAATCAGATCTTTCGCATCTCTGAAAGGCGACCGATTTTGAAGAAGATTGCGATCTATTCCTCTGCAACCATATTGGGACCCATCCTTTTAGGTATTGGAACTTACTTAAGCGGTCTTCTATTTAGTGCGGCAGAGGGTTGGACGGAAACTCTGAGCTTTGGTTTGGGTTTTGTGGCAACGGTGGTACCCATACTTCTGGCCATGGCCGTATTCTCAGTAGCTTACAAAATCCTCCCTTATGCCCAAATTGAGTGGCGTGATGCTTTGAGCGGTGCCTTCTTTGCAGCCCTCACTTTTGAGTTAATGAAGTTTGGATTTGGTCTCTTTTTAGGTAATGTCGGTTTTTACAAAACGGTCTATGGTGCTTTTGCGATCTTTCCTTTAGCGCTGATTTGGATTTACCTGACCTGGTGGATCACCTTGGCTGGGGCGGTCTTGGTTGCCAATCTTCCCAGCATTCGGAATGGGTTGCTTAGGGTTATTCGTTACTGAAATACTGCTCATGCCGCTTGATTCCTTGGGGGCATAAGCATATATTGGTTCAATCAGAACCCATTGCTGGAGATCCAATGAAAGTTTGCGACATATTGCGCGTTAAGGGCAGCACACTATTTACAGTGGCACCGGATACTGCTTTGCAAACTGCCGTCTTGGTGATGAGTGAGCATGACATCGGTTCATTGGTAGTGATGGAGTACGACAAACTGGTGGGTATCCTGACATTCCGTGAAGTGATTGCAGCCTTAGCAAAAAACCATGGCAAATTAGATGAGCTCAAAGTCCAAGGCGTCATGAATGCCAAGCCCTTGACATGCAATATGGAGACAGATATTGACGAGGTTCGCCGCATGATGCTAGTTGACCATGCCCGTTACTTGCCGGTGATTGATCAAAAGATGCTGATGGGTGTGATTTCTTTCTACGACGTGGCTAAATCCGTTGTTGAGGCTCAGGACTTTGAAAACACGATGCTCAAGGCTTACATCCGCGACTGGCCAGAAGAGGTCGAAAAAGCTAATCCATAGGCTCAGCCTAGCCCAAGCCCCCGAGCAATGACATAATGTCAATATGTCAGGAAATACATTAGGCCTTCTCTTTACTGTCACCACTTTTGGTGAATCCCACGGTCCCGCCATTGGCGCTATTGTTGATGGCTGCCCTCCAGGCATGTCTCTGTGCGAAGCAGACTTGCAGCTTGATTTAGATCGCCGCAAGCCAGGAACCTCACGTCATGTGACCCAACGTCAAGAGGCCGACAGGGTAGAAATTCTGTCTGGTGTGTATGAAGGCAAAACCACGGGCACGCCTATTGGCTTGTTAATTCGGAATACTGATCAGCGCAGTCAAGATTACGGCAACATCCTACAAACATTTAGACCCGGTCACGCTGATTACGCTTATCACTACAAATATGGTTTGCGTGATCCTCGTGGGGGTGGGCGCTCTTCAGCAAGATTAACTGCACCTGTTGTAGCTGCAGCAGCGATTGCCAAGAAGTGGCTCAAAGAACAATATGGCACGGTGTTTTATGGCTACATGAGCCAGCTCGGTGAAATTGAAATCCCATTTAAAGATGCAGCACTTATTGAGAGCAATCCTTTCTTTGCTGCCAATGCCGATATCGTTCCTCAGTTAGAGGCGTATATGGATGTACTGCGCAAGGCAGGGGATTCTTGTGGAGCAAAGATTGAAGTGCGGGCGCGTAATGTGCCCATCGGATTGGGTGAGCCTCTATTCGATAAGTTAGATGCGGATATTGCACATGCCATGATGGGTATTAATGCGGTCAAGGGCGTTGAGATTGGCTCTGGCTTTAAGTCAGTAATGCAGCGCGGCAGTGAGCATGGCGATGAGTTGCATCCAGATGGATTCGCCAGCAATAATGCGGGCGGCACTTTAGGTGGTATCAGTACTGGTCAAGATTTGCGGGTGTCGATTGCCATCAAGCCAACATCTAGTATCTTGAGTCCAAAAGAATCAGTGGATTTAGATGGCAAGCCTATGACTGTTCAGACTAAGGGTCGTCATGATCCTTGTGTAGGTATTCGCGCTACTCCAATTGCGGAAGCGATGCTAGCCTTAGTTTTGATTGATCACGCTTTGCGTCACCGCGCTCAGTGCGGTGATGTGAAACACAGTGTTGAGTCGATTCCAGCTGCACGTCCCGGCTCTGCAACGGATTAATTAAATCTACTTTAGAAAACTAAAAAGAAAATGACACCTTCAGTGCGTTGGGCCTTCGGGTCCTTTTTCTTTTTGTATTTCGCTTATGTTGGTTTAGTTTCTCCATACGCTAGCCTCTTTTTTCTAGATCGTGGCTTTAGTGTCATCGAGATTGCGGTCTTAATGTCTATGCTACAAATCACACGAATAGTCGGGCCGTTCTCTTGGGGGTGGTTGTCTGACTACCTATCCAATCGCATCGGTATCATTCGATTCTGCGCTTGTTTAGCGGCAGTGACTTTCTTGAGCATCTTTTTTCTCAATAGCTATGTTGCATTCTTCATTTGGATGTTTGTCTTACATACCATCCTCAGTAGCCTAATGCCTCTAGGTGAATCAGCCACTGTGCATGCTTTGTTTAAAGACAATTCATTTGACAAGCGTTATGGCCGTTTGCGTTTGTGGGGCTCGATTGGTTTTATTACTATGGTCTTATTTGCGGGTGAGTTATTTCAGCGTAAAGGTATAGAGCTTTATCCCATCGTGGGCGCGGTGATTTTGACCTGCTTGGCACTGGTTACCTTTCGCTTGCATGAGCCCAAGTTGGAGCGCCGCAAGATGGTTAAGGGTGAGCTGCTGATTGTTTTATTGAATCCCGATGTGCGTTGGTTCTTGCTCTCCGGATTTTTTATGATTTTTGCGCACGCTGCTTTATATGTGTTCTATTCGCTCTACCTAGCCGATTTAGGTTACGATAAATTTCAGATTGGTTTGTTCTGGGCTTTAGGCGTTGCAGCCGAAGTAATCTTCTTTTATTTCCAAAGTAAAGTGCTCAGTCGCTTAGATCCCGAGATTATTTTGCAGATTGCTTTTGGTATAGGCGTGTTTCGATTTATCTTGATGGCTTTCTTCCCATTCACTTGGGTTCTGATTCTGGCTCAGCTCATGCACGCCGGTACTTTTGGCGCACACCACAGTGCTGCTACGAAACTATTGCAACGCTGGTTTACTGGTCCATTGCAGGCACGAGGACAAGCTTTAATGGCAACCGTGTCCTATGGCTTAGGTGGAACACTGGGTGGTTTGCTTGCTGGTTGGTTATGGGATGCTACCCAGCCTCGAAATGTATTTGTGATGGCGGCCTTAGCCTGCGGTCTAGGAGGCATGGCGATTGGGAAGCTGAGCCCCAGCCGCTAGCCGGCTAGATAAATGAAGAAGTAATACGCCAGATGATTTACATCGATGCGTAGTTCGGACCACCACCACCTTCAGGGGTAATCCAAACAATATTTTGACTTGGATCCTTGATGTCACAAGTCTTGCAATGCACACAGTTTTGCGAATTAATCTGCAACTGCGGCTGACCATCTTTTTCTACATACTCATAAACACCGGCAGGGCAGTAGCGTTGCTCTGGACCCGCATAGGTTTTGAGATTCAAGCTCACTGGTACCGATGCATCTTTTAAGGTGAGGTGGATAGGTTGATTCTCAGCATGATTGGTATTGGAGATAAATACTGATGAGAGGCGATCAAAGGTAATCCTGCCATCCGGTTTTGGATAGTCAATCGGCTGATGCTGAGCTGCTGGCTCTAGGCATTCATGATCTGCATGCTTTAAATGAATCGTCCAAGGCATATTGCCGCCCAAGAGTTTTTGCTCAAGGCCCACCATGAGAGTACCAAGGTAGAGTCCTTTTGACATCCACGGCTTAAAGTTACGCGCTTGGTTTAGCTCGGTATGTAACCAGCTATTTTTAAAGGCATTTGGATATGCAGCCAAGACATCAGCAGAGCGATTTTCAGCAAGTGCGGCAACCGCAGCCTCAGCTGCAAGCATGCCAGTCTTAATAGCAGCATGACTTCCTTTAATACGTGAGGCGTTCAAGAATCCAGCATCACAACCAATCAGTGCGCCACCGGGGAAAACTGTTTTAGGTAGGCTATTTAAACCACCAGCCGTCAGTGCCCGTGCACCGTAAGCTAGGCGCTTACCGCCTTCAAAGGTTTCGCGAATCTTGGGATGCAACTTATAACGTTGAAACTCCTCAAACGGAGAAAGGTATGGGTTTTTATAAGAAAGGCCTACTACTAGACCTACTGCAACTTTGTTATCACCCAAGTGATACAAGAATGAGCCGCCATAGGTATCACTCTCTAATGGCCAGCCAGCGGTATGAACCACTAGACCAGGCTTACTCTTGGATGGTTCGACTTCCCATAATTCTTTAATGCCAATACCGTAACTTTGTGGATCAGCATCTTTATCCAATGCAAACTTGGCAATCAGTTGTTTGCCTAAATGTCCGCGTGAACCTTCAGCAAATAAGGTGTACTTGGCACGCAATTCCATACCAAGTTGAAATTGATCGGTGGGTTGACCTGCTTTATCCAAACCCATTGAGCCGGTGACGACGCCACAAACTGCGCCTTGCTCGTTATAGAGAATGTCCGAGGCCGGAAAGCCTGGAAAGATTTCTACACCCAGGTTCTCGGCTTGTTGACCAAGCCAGCGAGTGACATTAGCCAAGCTAACAATATAGTTACCTTCATTTTTAAAGCAATGGGGCAGCATCCAATTGGGAACCTGAAATGCGCTCTCTTTAGTCAGAAATAAAAACTGGTCTTGGTTTACTTCGGTATCTAGTGGCGCGCCTAACTCTTTCCAGCTGGGGAAGAGTTCGGTTAACGCTTTGGGGTCCATGACGGCGCCAGACAAGATATGCGCCCCGATTTCAGAGCCTTTTTCGAGCACGCAGACGCTAATCTCTTTGCCAGATTCATTGGCTAGCTGTTTTGCTTTAATGGCTGCGGACAATCCTGCAGGACCACCTCCCACGATGACGAGGTCGTAGTCCATGGATTCTCTAGGTCCAAACTGTTCGAGTAATTCCTGGGCAGTCATTTTATTTCTCCGGCATTGCTTATTAATAGGGGTGTTTTGAGCATTTCTGCCACTTTTAAAGCCCCAAGCCACATCTATAGTTTAGTTCTAAGTCATCAAAACCGAGTAAGTGCCCAATGCTAATGGGCGTTTGGCCTAAAGCGTTATGATTACTTTTTTACCTTTATTGGCAATATTAGGACGAATTTATGAATAAAACTTACCCATCGGCTGTAGATGCCCTGCGGGATATCTTGAAGGATGGTCAAAAACTGGCTGTTGGCGGTTTTGGCTTGTGCGGTATTCCTGAGGCATTGATCGCTGCAGTAAAGGATCTTGGCGCACAAAATTTGACGGCTATTGCCAATAATGCTGGGGTTGATGGCTTTGGTTTGGGCGTGTTGCTCAATTCAAGACAAGTAAAAAAAATGGTTGCCTCCTATGTAGGCGAGAACAAAGAATTTGAGCGTCAGTTTTTGGCTGGCGAGCTCGAGTTGGAATTTACTCCGCAAGGAACCCTGGCTGAGAAGTTGCGTGCTGGCGGTTGCGGTATTCCTGCTTTCTTTACCAAAACAGGTGTTGGCACATTGGTAGCTGAGGGCAAAGAAGAAAAAGAATTTGATGGTGAACGCTACATCATGGAGCGTGCAATCGTGTCTGATATCTCACTCGTGAAAGCATGGAAGGCTGATAAGTCAGGTAATTTGGTGTATCGCCTTACAGCTCGCAACTTTAATCCAGTGGTAGCTATGGCTGGCAAGATTACTGTTGCTGAAGTGGAAGAAATTGTGGAGAACGGCGAATTAGATCCCGATGAGATTCATACGCCAGGTATTTATGTGCATCGCTTGGTGCTGAACACTACGCCTGAGAAGCGTATTGAGCAACGCACTTTGTCTGCCGCTTAATACCTTTAGACACCATAAAAAAACAGTACAGAATATTTAGGAAGATCGATATGCCTTGGAATAGAGATGAAATGGCAGCACGTGCTGCTAAAGAGTTAAAGGATGGTTATTACGTCAATTTAGGTATTGGCATGCCAACCTTGGTAGCCAATCATGTGCCAGAAGGCATGGAAGTGTGGCTTCAGTCGGAGAATGGACTATTAGGTATTGGCCCATTCCCAACTGAAAAAACGATTGATGCAGATTTAATTAATGCAGGCAAGCAAACGATTACGACTTTGCCTGGCTCCTCCATTTTTTCTTCTGCAGATTCCTTTGGAATGATTCGTGGTGGAAAAATTAACATCGCGATTTTGGGTGCAATGCAGGTCAGCGAGCATGGTGACTTAGCAAACTGGATGATCCCTGGCAAGATGGTGAAGGGCATGGGCGGCGCCATGGACTTGGTTGCTGGCGTAAAGCATGTGGTTGTCTTGATGGAGCACGTTGCCAAGAAAAAAGATGGCACAGAAGAAATCAAGATCCTACCGAAGTGCACTCTGCCATTAACTGGTGTGGGTGTTATTAGTCGCATCATTACTGACCTTTGCGTACTCGACATCACGCCAAAGGGCTTGAAGTTGGTGGAGTTGGCTCCTGGCGTAACTAAAGATGAGGTTATAGCCAAAACAGGTGCCCCTATAGACGTAGCAGGTTTCTGACCTTTTTTGATAGATAGTGAAATAATGGGGTCAATGACCCCATTTTCTTTTTTAAAGATTTCTTTATGAGCGTTGTAGATCATTCACTTCACGCACACAAGCAGGGTGATGCTAAGCATACCCATAGCAAGGAAGTCTCTAATCAGAATCTCTTGCTGATTGCCTTGGTGCTCACACTTGGGTTTTCAGGGGTTGAGGGTGCCGCTGCTTACTTTGCGAATTCTTTAGCGCTGATTTCGGATGCGGGTCACATGGTGACCGATGCTGCAGCGCTGGGTTTAGCATTGCTAGCGCAAATCATTTCCCGTCGTCCGCCATCACCAAAACATTCATTTGGATTTGGAAGAGCAGAGGCCTTAGCGGCTTTTGTCAATAGTATTGCGATGCTAGCCTTAGTCGCATGGATCATGTTTGAGGCAGTGAGTCGATTCTATGACCCGCATAAGGTAGATGGCTTAACAGTCACGATAGTAGCTGCCATTGGTCTGGCAATGAATATTGTGGTGGCATGGGTGCTGTCGCGCGATAAAAAGAGTGTCAATACCCGCGCTGCCTTAGTTCATGTCATGGGTGACTTGCTAGGCTCTATAGCTGCTCTGATTGCAGGTATTGTGATTCAGCTTACTGGATGGATGCCGATTGATGCCATCTTATCTATTTTGGTCTCTCTCTTAATTTTGAAGTCCACGATTTCTATTTTGAAAGAGTCCTATCACTTCCTAATGGAGGGAGTGCCTCTACATATAGATTATTTACAAGTCGGTCAGGATTTAAAGAAGGTACCAGGTGTTTTAGCAGTGCATGACCTGCATGTCTGGGAGATGACTCCTAGCTTCCCAGCACTGATTGGCCATATCGAAATTGAGCATATGTCTGAGTGGCCAGAAATTATGGCGCGCATCAACGCAATGTTGCTTACCAAACACAGTATTGATCATGTAACGCTGCAGCCAGAAGTTCCTGGTATGGCTGCTGAGCATGCGCACGACGAAGACCTGAATGATGAGATTCAAAAGCCGCAGGTGATTCACCATGGCGATACTTTCTTTGTCACTTGCACAAGCCCTGATGGTCCTCATCGCATGGCGTATCACGCCTGGGGTAATCCTAGCAATCCAAAGGTTTTAGTTTGTGTCCATGGACTGACGCGCAGGGGGAGTGATTTCAAAACCCTAGCTGAAGCAATGAGTCAGGACTATTACGTTGTTTGTCCAGATGTAGTGGGACGAGGTGATTCTGATCGACTCAAAAATCCCATGCTCTACGGCGTTCCTCAATACGTCGCAGATATGTCGAACTTAATTAAACAGCTTAACGTTACACAAGTGAATTGGTTTGGAACCTCCATGGGTGGTTTGATTGGCATGGTCTATGCCGCAATGCCCAAGAGCCCAATTCGTCGCATGTTAATTAATGATGTGGGTCCTCGCATTGAGCCTGAGGCCATCAAACGTTTAGGCTCCTATGTTGGCCAACCTTTTAGTTTTTCTAATCGTGCAGATGCTTTGCAGCGCCTCAATGAGATCTGCGCATCTTTTGGTAGTCACACTCCAGAAGAGTGGGAGATTTATAACGGCCCCATGCTCGTGCAAAAAGATGGTTTTTGGGTAATGCATTACGACCCTGATATTTCTGTGCCGTTTGCATCGGTCAATCCGATTATGGCAAAGGCGGGAGAGATGGCGATGTGGCACGCCTTCAAGCAAATCCATATCCCGATGTTGATTGTGCGTGGTGGTGAGTCAGATTTACTTTCCGCTAAAACTGTTGCCGAGATGTGCAAGGTCAACCCTCATATTCGGAGTATTGAAATTCCGCAAGTGGGTCATGCACCTGCCTTTGTGAAATCAGAACAAGTGGCGTTAGCAAAAGAATTCTTTAGTTAAGGATTTCAGTCGCCCATGTCAAATGCTTCTTCTGCATCTGAGAGCATCAAAATTATTGATGGTTGGCATGGTGAGCCTTCTGAAAATCATGCTGCTGGCGTTCTCAGCATACTGAAGCTGCTCCACTTAGATGAAGCAACACTTACCGCTGCACATCATATTGCCCGAACCCATGGCAAAGAATCACTCACCAAACTGATTGGCGATGAGTCAGCCAGATTGTTGATTGGCTATCGCGGCCTGAGGCAGGCTCAAGCCAAGCTGGTGCGTAATGATGGTGGTCTGAGTATTTCTGGGCAAGAAGAAATGCTCAGAAAGATGTTGCTCGCTTTTGGTGATGACTTACGCGTCGTTTTGATTTATCTTGCTTCGCGCTTGCAAACGCTGCGTTGGATCAACCAAGAAAAAATCGAGATGCCAAAAGCTTGGGCACAAGAGATTCTGAACATTGATGCATCGCTTGCTAATCGCCTCGGTATTTGGCAAATGAAATGGGAGATGGAGGACTTGGCATTTCGAGTTCTCTCTCCAGAGGTCTATCGCGATATCGCCAAGATGTTGGATGGCAAGCGTATTGAGCGTGAATCTTTTATTCATCAGATTGTGAGCAAGCTGAAAGAAGAATTAAATGCTGCCCGTATTGAAGGTGAAGTTCAGGGTCGTCCAAAGCACATCTATAGTATTTGGAAAAAGATGCAGGGTAAGTCACTCGATTTTGCCAATCTCTATGACGTCAGGGCGTTTAGAGTTTTAGTGGATGACGTTAAGTCCTGTTATGCCATTTTAGGAATAGTGCATAACGTCTGGCAGCCAGTGCCCCGTGAATTTGATGATTACATTGCTAGACCAAAGCCAAACGGCTACCAATCTTTACATACTGTAGTAATGGATGAACATGGGACTGCATTTGAGATTCAGGTGCGTACCAATGAAATGCATCAACAGGCTGAGTATGGCTTGGCTGCGCACTGGCGTTATAAAGAGGGTGCTTATGTTGGCACTGCAACTCCGCCAAAAAATAAACCCAAGGACACAAATCCCAGTCATCAAACGGGCACCCATAGTGCTGCTGTTGCCTATGAGCGCCAAATTGCTTGGGCAAGGCAGCTCATTTCCTGGAAAGAGGATGCTTGGGAGCAACTCAAGCACCATGAGATCGATGACCATATTTATGTACTCACTCCATTAGGAAAAGTGATTTCCTTGGAGAAGGGTTCATCACCCATCGATTTTGCATATGCAGTTCATACCGACCTGGGTCACCGCTGTCGTGGGGCTCGAGTAGATGGTGCGATGGTACCTTTAGACACGCCATTGCAAAATGGCCAGACTATTGAAATCGTTGCCGTAAAACATGGCGGTCCCTCACGCGATTGGATTAGCCCTAGCCGCAATTACTTGCGCTCGCAGCGTGCTCGCACACGTGTACGCGCTTGGTTTAATGCTTTGGATGATGAAGAAGCGGGGTCTAAGTCCACCGACTCCAAGGTGGAGCAAAAGACGGAGACGAAAGTAATTACTCCAGCCCCAGAAATTGTTCTTAAACAAAGCGCTCGCAAGCAGGGTCAGGTTGGTGATGTTTTGGTGGTGGGGGTAGATTCCTTGATGACCCAGTTGGCACGGTGCTGCCGGCCGGTACCACCCGATGCGATCGCAGGTTTTGTGACCCAAGGTCGCGGTGTATCGATTCATCGGCGCTCTTGCAAAACGTTTAGAGGTTTATTGGAGCGAGCCCCTGAGCGCGTTATCCAAACCGCCTGGAATGATTCTGGACTTGAAACAACTGCCGTAAATGATCCAAAGCGGGTATTTCCTGCGGATTTAGCGGTAACTGGGCTAGATCGCCCTGAGCTGATGCGCGAGCTGTTTGAGATTCTGACAAGGCAGGGTGTCCACGTCATTGATCTTCGCAAATCTGCTAAGCGAGGCCTTGCGCAAATACTGTTGACAGTGGAGATTAAAGACGCGGAGGCCTTGCGACTCGTCCAAAACGCCCTTGAAGAAGTCAAAGGGGTGACCCAAGTACGCCGCCGGTGATAAACTCTATGGCTTAAATAGGCTCGTAGCTCAGCTGGTTAGAGCACCACCTTGACATGGTGGGGGTCGTTGGTTCGAGTCCAATCGAGCCTACCAACGAATAAAGACCCAAAGTGCGCGGTTGCCCAAAAGCTCCCGCGCTTTCTTTTTGGTGGATGTTGTGCAGTAAATCAGTCTTTCGGCTGAATCTTAATAAGATGGAGCGATCATGCTTGTAGTTACTCTGCCAGATGGATCTAAACGTGAGTTCGAAGCTCCCGTACGCGTTCTTGATGTTGCCCAAAGCATTGGAAGCGGCCTTGCCAAAGCTGCCCTCGGCGGCATAGTTGACGGCAAGATGGTTGATGCCAGCTTTCTTATCGATAAAGATAGCCAATTGGCAATCATTACCGATAAAAGCCCAGAAGCGCTGGAGATTGTGCGCCATTCCACTGCCCACTTATTGGCCTATGCCGTTAAAGAGTTGTTCCCGGAAGCGCAAGTCACTATTGGCCCGGTCATCGAAAACGGTTTTTATTATGACTTCTCATTTCATCGGGCATTTACGCCTGAAGATTTGGTAGCCATTGAGAAGAAGATGGCTGAGTTGGCTAAAAAAGACGAGCCAGTGATTCGTACAGTAATGCCGCGTGATGAGGCGGTGAAGTTCTTCAAAGATCAAGGCGAAAATTACAAAGCAGAGATTATTTCTAGCATCCCACAGGGTGAAGATGTGTCTTTGTATGCTGAAGGTAAGTTCACTGACTTATGCCGCGGACCCCATGTGCCATCTACTGGCAAGCTCAAAGTGTTCAAGCTTCTGAGCGTTGCTGGTGCTTACTGGCGTGGCGATAGCAAGAATGAGATGTTGCAACGGATTTACGGTACAGCTTGGTTGAAAAAAGAAGATCAAGACGCCCATTTGCATATGCTCGAAGAGGCTGAGAAGCGTGACCACCGTCGCCTGGGTAAGTTCTTAGATTTATTTCATTTTCAACCTGAAGCGCCGGGTTTAATTTTCTGGCACCCAAAAGGCTGGTCTATTTGGCAAGAAGTTGAACAGTACATGCGTCGCGTTTATCAGCGCGAAGGCTATCAAGAAGTAAAAGCCCCACAAATTTTGGATCGTGGCCTTTGGGAAAAGTCTGGCCACTGGGATAACTACAAAGAAAACATGTTCACAACGGAGTCGGAGAATCGCGCTTATGCATTAAAGCCGATGAACTGCCCAGGACATGTGCAGATTTTTAATTCTGGCTTGCATAGCTATCGTGAATTGCCATTACGCTACGGCGAGTTTGGTCAATGTCACCGTAACGAACCGTCGGGTGCATTGCATGGTTTGATGCGCGTTCGTGGATTCACGCAAGATGATGGCCATATTTTCTGTACTGAAGATCAGATTCAGTCTGAAGTAGCTGCATTCGATAAAGCGGTTCGTGAGGTCTACCAAGACTTTGGCTTTACTGAAGTAGCTGTTAAGCTGGCCTTGCGTCCTGCGAAGCGTGTTGGTGATGACGCTATTTGGGATAAAGCGGAGGCTGCCTTACGTGGCGCCTTGACCGCTTCAGGCCAAGAATGGGAAGAATTGCCAGGCGAGGGTGCTTTTTATGGTCCGAAGATCGAATATCACCTCAAAGACTCGATTGGCCGCACTTGGCAGTGCGGCACGATTCAGGTGGATTTCTCGATGCCAGCCCGTTTAGGTGCTGAATATGTCACTGAAGAGAACACCCGCAAGGCTCCAGTGATGCTTCATAGGGCAATTGTGGGCTCTTTGGAGCGTTTTATCGGTATTTTGATCGAAAACCACGCTGGAAATATGCCAGTTTGGCTCGCTCCGACTCAGGCTGTAGTCCTTAATATTTCCGATAATTCGGCTGCATATGCTCAAAAAGTCCAGCAATCTCTGAAAAAACAAGGGTTTAGAGTCGAATCGGATTTGCGGAATGAGAAAATTACGTATAAAATACGCGAGCACGCATTACAGAAGCTCCCATTTTTGTTAGTTGTAGGGGATAAAGAAGCAGAAAGTAATTCGGTGGCCGTTCGTGCCCGTGGCGGAGTGGATTTAGGCGTAATGCCTCTTGATGCCTTCGTTGCCCGACTCCAGCAGGATATTTCTCAGAAAGTCGGACCCGAGCTTAGCTAGGGGTGGAATGGTTTTTATTGTTTTTTTAAAGGAATTAAGAAGATCGCTACTGATAAATCGCAGCGCATAAATCGGGAGATTACTGCTCCTGAAGTGCGTCTGATTGGACTGGATGGAGAACCCATCGGTGTAGTTAAGTTGAGTGAAGCCCTGGCTTTAGCAGAAGAGAAAGAGACCGATTTGGTTGAAATTGCTCCGACAGCTGTGCCACCTGTAGTCCGGATCATGGACTTCGGCAAATTCAAGTACCAAGAAGCCAAACGTTTGCATGAAGCTAAGCTCAAGCAAAAAGTGATTCAGGTGAAGGAAGTGAAATTCCGTCCCGGCACAGATGATGGTGACTATGGTGTGAAGCTACGCAATCTAATCCGCTTTTTGGAAGATGGCGATAAGACAAAGATTACGCTGCGATTTCGGGGTCGTGAAATGGCCCACCAAGAAATCGGAGTCAGAATGTTGGAACGTTTGAAGTCAGACCTGATTGAGCATGGTCAAGTAGAGCAGTTTCCAAAGATGGAAGGTCGCCAGATGGTGATGGTATTGGCCCCCATCCGTAAAGCTAAGTAATAAACCAAATCGCAAGATGGGGTTTGTTGTTTAAGTAGGGAGGAGTCCCTAAGAATTAATAAGGACTCTGGTAGTTAGAAGTGCTTCTAGGTACAGGAAGCGTAACCGTCGGTTACCACCTATGTTGCACAAGTAATTGAAGGGGTGCTTTATGCCCAAGATGAAGAGCAAGAGTAGCGCTAAAAAGCGCTTCACGGTTCGCGCAGGCGGAACGATTAAACGAGGCCAGGCTTTCAAACGCCACATCCTCACCAAGAAGACCACAAAGAATAAGCGTCACCTACGTGGTACTACCGAAGTTGCGAAGGCAGACGTTAAGTCAATTCGCTCCATGCTTCCATACGCTTAACCTCAGACTAGATTAGGAGAAATAAATGCCAAGAGTCAAACGTGGGGTTACAGCAAGAGCCCGTCATAAGAAAATCACCGATGCCGCAACAGGCTATCGTGGACGTCGTAAAAACGTATTCCGTATTGCTAAGCAAGCAGTTATGCGTGCTGGTCAATATGCATACCGCGACCGTCGCAATAAGAAACGTGTATTCCGCGCATTGTGGATTGCTCGTATCAACGCGGCAGTTCGTCAGCATGACATGACCTATAGCGTATTCATGAATGGTATGAAGAAAGCTGCGATCGAACTCGACCGCAAAGTGCTTTCTGATATGGCCATTGCTGACAAGGCAGCTTTCGCTGCTTTGGTTACTCGGATTAAATCCGTAGTAAGCGCTGCAGCTTAATTCTTAGTTCATTAAAAAACTAAGCTGCAATGGTTTCTCTCGACCACATTGTCGAGGATGCTAAACGTGATTTCCACGGAGCTGCCGATTCGGCAGCTCTTGAGGACGCGAAAGCCAAGTATCTCGGTAAGTCAGGTGTTCTCACTGAGCGTTTAAAAGCGCTTGGTGGAATGTCGCCTGATGAACGTAAGAGTGCTGGCGCCCAAATTAATCAAATCAAAACCCAAGTAGAAGTTGCATTACAAGAGCGTCGCCAAGCATTGGCTGATGCGGTATTGCTGCAACGTCTTGCGGCGGAATCGATTGACGTTTCTTTGCCTGGCCGCGGCCAAGCAGTAGGTAGCTTGCATCCTGTGATGCGCACCTGGGAACGTGTTGAAGAGATCTTCCGCTCTATTGGTTTTGATGTAGCTGACGGTCCTGAAATTGAAACCGATTGGTTTAATTTCACCGCCTTAAATAGTCCCGAGAATCATCCTGCGCGTTCAATGCAGGACACCTTCTATATTGATGGCAAAGATTCCAATGGGAAACCTTTGTTATTGCGCACGCACACCAGCCCGATACAGGTTCGCTATGCAAGCGAGCATGTTAAGAAATATGCCCATGCTGATGTCATGCCACCAATCAAAGTGATTGCGCCTGGCAGAACCTATCGCGTGGATAGCGACGCAACCCATTCACCGATGTTTCATCAGGTAGAAGGCTTGTGGATTGCCGAGGGTGTTTCTTTTGCTGATCTTAAGGGTGTGTACACCGATTTCTTAAGAACCTTTTTTGAGACGAATGAATTGCAAGTTCGTTTTCGCCCATCGTATTTCCCATTCACTGAGCCTTCAGCTGAAATCGATATGGCCTTCGGTAGCGGTAAGCTAGCCGGCCGTTGGTTAGAGATTTCTGGCGCAGGGCAGGTTCATCCCAATGTATTGCGCAATATGGGTATTGATCCAGAGCGCTATACCGGTTTTGCTTTTGGATCTGGATTAGAGCGTTTGACGATGTTGCGTTACGGCGTTGATGATTTACGTCTTTTCTTTGAGAACGACCTCCGTTTCTTGGCGCAATTTCCAGCTTAATCGGCTAACCTTTTAATAGTAGATAGCGCATATGCAATTTTCTGAATCTTGGTTACGCCAATACGTAAATCCTTCGCTTGATAGCAATGCCTTAGGTCATGCAATGACGATGGCAGGCCTTGAAGTTGAAGAGCAGCATTCAGTTGCGCCTGCATTCACAAAAATTGTGGTTGCTCAAATTCTTTCGGCAGAGCAGCATCCTGATGCAGACCGCTTGCGTGTTTGCAAGGTAGATGCGGGAACTGGCCAAGAGTTACAAATTGTTTGCGGTGCACCGAATGCACGTGCTGGCATCAAAATCCCTTGCGCAATGGTTGGAGCAGAGTTACCACCAGCAGAAGCTGGTGGAAAGCCCTTCATGATTAAGATTGGCAAGCTGCGCGGCGCAGAAAGCCAAGGCATGCTGTGCTCTGGTCGTGAGCTTGGTCTAGGTGATGATCACGAGGGTATTCTGGAGTTGCCTGCAGATGCACCAGTGGGTGAGGATATTCGCAAATACTTAAACCTAGATGACCAGATCTTTGTGATTAAGTTAACGCCGAACAAGGCTGATTGTTTATCTCTAATGGGCATGGCACGTGAAGTGTCAGCAATTACAGGCGCTGCATTGTGTGCCCCTAAGTGGACTCCTGTAGATGTTTCTATACAGGACAAGCTCAAAGTGAGTGTTGAAAACACTGATCTTTGTGGTCGTTTTGCTGGTCGCGTGATTCGTGGTGTTAATCCAAAAGCTAAAACACCGGATTGGATTGTGCAGCGTTTATCTCGTGCAGGCCAAAGAAGGATTTCTCCTCTAGTTGATTTGTCTAACTATGTGATGTTAGAAATGGGTCAGCCAACCCATGTATTTGATATTGATAAATTAACTGGCGACTTATCAGTTCGCTGGGCAAAGTCCGGTGAAAGCCTTGAGTTATTGAATGGCCAGACAGTTTTTTTGCAAGGCCCAGATTCTGCAGGTAAGATTCAAGATGCTGGTGTGGTTGCTGACCAAAGTGGCCCCGTAGCATTAGCCGGCATCATGGGTGGTAATCATTGCGCAGTGACCGATGACACTAAAAATATTTATGTTGAAGCTGCTTATTGGCAGCCTTCAGCAATTCAGGGGCGTGCTCGTCGTTTTAATTTCAGTACCGATGCAGCGCATCGCTTTGAGCGTGGTGTTGATCCACAAAATACAGCTAACTGCCTAGAGTATCTAACAACTCTGATTGTCGAAGTATGCGGTGGCCAAGTTGGCCCAATGGATGATCAAGTATTGGCTATCCCTGAGCGTAAACCAGTCAGCATGCGTTTAGCACGTGCCATGAAAGTCATTGGTATTCCGCTAACTGCTGAAATTGTTACTGATGTGTTTAAACGTCTCGGTTTTGAGTTCAAACAAGAAGCAGGCGATGTATTTGTGGTGACACCACCAAGCTATCGCTTTGATATCGAAATTGAGGAAGATTTAATCGAAGAAGTCGCACGCATGTACGGCTTTGAAAATATTCCTGATGTGCCGCCAGTCTCCTCTTTAAAAATGAGTGCTAGGGCTGAGGCAAAGCGCGGAGTGCATTTATTGCGCCAGCGTTTAGCTCTACAAGGCTATCAAGAGGCGGTGAACTTTGGATTTACCGATCTTGAGAGTGAGCAGCGTTTAGCCGCAGCTACTGAAAAAGATCTTATTTCGGTACTTAACCCCATTGCCAATCAATATGGCGTCATGCGCAGCAATCTGTGGGGTGGTTTGCTGGGTAATCTCAAGTCAAATCTGAATCGTGGTGCTGGTCGTGTCCGCCTGTTCGAGACGGGTCGTGTATTTAAGCGTGATCCTAGCGTGCATGAAGGGGCTGGTAAAGTTGCGGGCTTTCATCAGCCGCAGCAGCTTGGTGGCCTGGCTTACGGCTCATTCGTAGCAGAGCAGTGGGCAAGCGCTGATCGTGCAGTTGATTTCTTTGACGTGAAGGGTGATTTGGAGCGTGTGCTCGATCCCTTGTATTTCACAACTGAGGCAGCCGTTCATCCAGCGCTCCATCCTGGCCGCAGTGCACAAATTCAGTTAATAACACCAGCTGGCAAGCTCAATATTGGCTGGATTGGCGAATTACACCCAGGCTTGCAGCAAGCTTACGAGTTGCCACAAGCACCAGTGCTCTTTGAAATGGATTTAGAAGCCATTCGCAATTTAGGTATTCCGCAGCCAGAAGAGTTGAGTAAATTTCCTGCAGTGCAACGAGATTTGGCAGTAGTGGTAAAGCAGGCCGTTTCCTCACAGACTTTGCTTGATGCAATGAATGCGAAGAAGCAAAACTTTGTTAAGGCAATTGAGCTCTTTGATGAGTTCAAGCCAAAAGCTGGCTCTAGCAGTATGGCTGATGATGAGAAGAGCTTGGCCTACCGTGTGACTTTGCTCAATCCACAGGAAACGCTACAGGATGCACAAATTGAAGCGGTAATGACTGCTTTATTAGCGACACTCGAAAAAAATTGCGCAGCCCGTCTGCGCTAGGTTTAATATTAGTAACAGATCAAGTAAGAAGAGACTTTCGCCATGAATGATTTAGTTAGCAACGATACCGTTACCAAGAATGAGCTCTCGGAAGCTCTCTTTGATCAAGTTGGCTTAAATAAGCGCGAAGCCAAGGATATGATTGACGCCTTCTTTGACCGTATTGGGAAATCTCTCGAGACAGGCGTTGAGGTAAAGATTTCTGGATTTGGTAATTTCCAGCTACGCAATAAATCTGCCCGTCCAGGTCGTAATCCGAAAACCGGTCAAATGATTCCAATTGCAGCCCGTCGCGTTGTAACATTTCATGCAAGCCAAAAGCTCAAGGATGTAGTTGAGTCTCATGCTCGAGAAAACAGCATTTGATGCTGGGTCGGTGCTGCTAAGTTCGCAGCTCCCCCCAATTCCCGCTAAGCGTTATTTCACTATCGGTGAGGTATCTGACCTTTGCGGCGTTCGTTCTCATGTATTGCGCTATTGGGAGCAAGAGTTCACCCAATTAAGTCCGCAAAAGCGTCGCGGTAATCGTCGCTACTATCAACATCATGAAGTTGTCCTAATTCGCAAGATTAGGGCGCTTTTATATGAAGAGGGCTTCACAATCAGTGGCGCCCGCAATCGCCTTGATGAGGCTCGTGGTGAGCTTCGCTTGCGCGATGAGTTGCAAGCTGTCCTGCAAATTCTCTCTAAATAGTTACTGATACAATTTCTTTTCCCGTCGGGGCGTAGCGCAGCCTGGTAGCGTACATGCATGGGGTGCATGTGGTCGGAGGTTCAAATCCTCTCGCCCCGACCATTCAACTTCGCATCCTCTTCCTATGACATCAAACTCAAATAACACTACGTATTTTGGATTGACCATCCCGTTTTTAGCTCACTTAGGGGTTGTTCCTGAGTATGCCGAAGGGGGGAAGTCGCGCATTAGCCTGGTCATCAAACCAGAATTTGAGAATAGCTTTCAGATTGCTCATGGCGGTGTTGTCATGACCCTTCTGGACTTTGCGATGGGGGCGGCAGCTCGCAGTACTGTGAACCAGCAACTTGGCGCTATGACCATTGACATGAACGTCAGCTTCCTGCGCCCAAGTATTGGCAAGATTGTGGTGGAGGGCAGTGTTCTGAAGTTTGGTAAGACGATTCATTACTGCGAGGCCGTCGTATTGAATGAGGCTGGTGAAGTTACTGCTAAATCTAGCGGTACATTTATGCTGAGAAGGTAATATTTATATACCCATTATAAATATAGTATTTATAATGATTATGTTGGTTATCTAGTTCATTATTGCAATATAGGCTTATTTTCATAGGGTTATAAGTGAATTTTCAATATAAATGATTATTTTTTAATATATTGATATAATAGAGTTCTAGGAGTAAAAAATTATTTTTTACTCCAACAACCTATTATCTGGATAAATTAAATATGTCATCATATAAAGAGTTGTTAGCCCAACGTGAATTGTTGGATAAACAGATTAAAGAAGCAGTTTTACGTGAAAAGGCTGATGGGATTGCTAAAGCTAAACTCATCATTGAGCAATACGACTTAAGCGCTTCAGACTTATTCAGCCGTAAAACTGGTGCGCGCAGTTCTGGTGCTAAGGTTGCTCCAAAGTACCGCAATCCCTCTACTGGTGATACTTGGACTGGTCGCGGTAAGGCGCCAAAATGGATTGAAGGTAGAGATCGCAGTAACTTCTTAATATAAACCATTGATTTAAATAGATTTTTTTATTTAAAAAAGCCGCTCATTGCAAGATTGAGCGGCTTTTATGTTTTTTTGAAGCTACTTTAGAGTCTAGGCGCACTTTCTATTGAGCGCCTGAATAAATATAGGCTCTAAGAGTTCGTGGCGATTTTTATCCCCCACGGTATTCTCAAACTCTGGATTAGTAGCTGGATAGCCAATAATCAGAGGATTTTGGTCAATCAGGCCATTTTCAAGCTCCTCTTGCAGAACTTCTGGGTAGCGCGTCTTTACGCGAACTGTATTTTCATCGGCCAGGCCGATAACCCCAGGATGAAGGCGAATAAATCCCTCGTCTACCAAAATGGGAATGCGCTGTGTATCCCTGTTTTTGCTCAAGTAATGGATGAGATGCACTTGCTCAACTGGTGGAATCAGGGCGTCTAGGAATATGAGGTCGGGGGAAATTGAAACTGCCTTCATTAGACCCTCAAGGCTATCAACAGATACTTCCATATCCACCTTTAGCTGCCAGCATTGAATGGATTCGATTAATTCATGGCTATTTTCAGCCCTTCTGAATATCCCCATGGCAATGCAGTTTTGAGTAGTCTTTTGGCGCATTGCTCTTTTACGACGAGCAAGTTGCTGCTCTAGAGAGCTTGCCAAGATGCGCCGGTGACCCCCACGCGTCTTCCAGGCGATTAATTCACCTAATTCAACCATTTTCTGGACTGTGCCAAGTGATACCTGTAGCACTTTTGCGCTTTGACGGGTGCTTAGATATTCCAATTCTGGGGTAATCGCTTTCATATGTCCCTAATCTCATTAATTTATTTGGAGATTTAGAGAATACGAATCAAGTCTGGGGGAATCTGTCAGGCATGGTTTAAATCAGAGTAGGAAAATTCTTATTCAGCCCTTAAAAAGTGAGGATTGCCTTGAAAGCCCCCTAATTAGGGAAAGTCCTTTATGAATCAATGGGTAGTCGTGTTAAATTAGATAGGTTGTAAGAGTATTCGCACAGATCAATTCGTAAAGTGGTTTAGCCGCAGAGCGAATGGTTTTAACCACAGTCTTTATTCGGGAAACCCGATGAAAGGTGAGCATCATGATGCAAGATCAAAGAGATAGCTCCTATCTCTTCGGTGGAAACGCCCCTTACGTAGAGGAACTCTACGAATCCTATTTGCATGATCCAGGCTCGGTAGCTGACCATTGGCGAGATTATTTTGATAATGTGAAGCAAGTCCCAGCAGTGGATGGCTCTTCTAGATCAGACGTCGCCCATGGACCTATTGTTGCTTCCTTTGCTGAGCGAGCTAAGCAAGGCCCTATCAGAACAGTTTCTGATTCGGCTGACTCTGAGATGGGGCGCAAACGCGTTGCCGTTCAGCAGTTAATCGCCGCATATCGTAACGTTGGTAACCGCTGGGCTGATATTGATCCTTTGAAGCGAATTGAGCGCAAGGATATTCCAGAGTTAGATCCTGCTTTTTATGGCTTCACTGATGGCGATATGGATATCGTCTTCAATACTAGCAATACCTTCTTTGGTCGTAACGAAATGACCTTGCGTGATTTACTGCAAGCATTGCGTCAAACTTACTGTGGCACCTTGGGTGCTGAGTACATGTTCATTGCGGATCAGACCATTAAGAAATGGTGGCAAGAAAAATTAGAGTCGATTCGTTCGACTCCAAGCTTTAATATCGATGAGAAGCGCCATATTTTGGATCGCGTGACTTCAGCAGAAGGTTTAGAGCGTTATCTTCAAGCCAAGTATGTTGGTCAAAAGCGTTTCTCTCTCGAGGGTGGTGAGAGCTTCATTGCCTGTATGGATGAGTTGATTCGTGAGTCAGGTGCTAAGGGCGTTCAAGAGATTGTGATTGGTATGGCCCATCGTGGCCGACTGAATGTGCTGGTGAACGTCTTAGGAAAAATGCCTTCAGATCTTTTTGCTGAGTTTGAGCACAAAGGCCCAGAAACATTGCCTGCGGGTGATGTGAAGTATCACCAAGGGTTCTCGAGTGATATTTCTACTCCAGCCGGACCCGTCCATCTATCGCTAGCATTTAACCCCTCCCATTTAGAAATCGTGAACCCAGTAGTAGAGGGTTCTGCACGCGCTCGTATGGAGCGCCGTGGTGATATGGTGGGTGAGCAAGTATTGCCAGTATTAGTGCATGGAGATGCGGCTATTGCAGGTCAAGGTGTGATGCAGGAAACCTTGGCAATGGCAGAGGTGCGCGGTTACTACACTGGCGGCACGATTCATATCGTGATTAATAATCAGATTGGTTTCACTACATCTGATCCTCGTGATTTGCGTTCTAGCTTGTATTGCACAGACATCATGAAGGTGATTGATGCGCCTGTATTGCATGTGAACGGCGATGATCCTGAAGCGGTTGTTTTGGCTACCCAGCTAGCCGTTGAGTTCCGTACTCAGTTCCACAAAGATGTGGCCATTGATATTGTTTGCTTCAGAAAGCTGGGCCATAACGAGCAAGACACTCCAGCAATGACGCAGCCGTTGATGTACAAGATCATCGCAGCTCATCCGGGTACACGTAAGTTGTATGCAGATAAATTAGAAGCTCAAGGTGTATTACCTGCCGGCACCGGTGAATTAATGGTGAAAGAGTATCGCGCGGCCATGGATGCTGGTAAGCAGACTTCTGACCCCGTTCTCAGTAACTTCAAAGGTAAGTTTGCAGTTGATTGGTCTCCATTTCTGAATAAGCGTTGGACCGATGAGGCGGATACTGCGATCCCATTGACTGAGTGGAAGCGCTTAGCAGAGCGAGTGTCTACTGCGAGAGAAGGATTCAAGGTGCACCCGTTGGTTGAAAAGGTCTTAAAAGATCGTTCTGCCATGGGCCGCGGTGAAACTAATGTTGACTGGGGTATGGGTGAGCATATGGCTTTTGCATCCCTGGTGGCGAGCGGTTATCCAGTTCGCTTATCAGGCGAGGATAGTGGCCGCGGCACCTTCACTCATCGTCATGCCGTTTTGCATAATCAAAACCGCGAAAAATGGGACACTGGGGTCTACATTCCCCTGCGCCATATCGCCAAAGATCAAGCTCCTTTCTTAGTGATTGATTCCATCCTCTCCGAAGAGGCAGTGCTGGGTTTTGAGTATGGTTACGCCGCTGCAGAGCCAAATACCCTGACTATTTGGGAAGCTCAGTTCGGTGACTTTGCAAATGGTGCTCAAGTGGTAATCGACCAATTTATCGCCTCAGGAGAAGTGAAGTGGGGTCGTGCAAACGGCCTGGTCATGATGTTGCCTCATGGCTATGAGGGTCAAGGTCCGGAGCACTCATCTGCACGTTTAGAGCGCTTTATGCAGTTATGTGCCGACACTAATATGCAAGTGATTCAGCCAACGACCGCATCGCAGATCTTCCACGTCTTGCGTCGCCAAATGATTCGTCAGTTCCGTAAGCCGCTGATCTTGATGACACCAAAATCATTGTTGCGTAATAAAGAAGCTGCTTCGCCATTGTCTGAGTTTACAAAGGGTGGTTTTCATACCATTCTTGGGGAGCGCGATGAGAGTATCGATGGCAAAAAGGTCACTCGATTGATCATGTGTTCTGGCAAAGTCTATTACGACTTAGCCAAAGCGCGTACCGAGAAAAAACTAGAGGATGTGGCGATTATTCGTTTGGAGCAGCTCTATCCATTCCCGCACAAAGCGTTGACTGTTGAGTTAAAGAAATATCCAAACTTGGAAGAGGTGGTGTGGTGTCAAGATGAGCCGCAAAACCAAGGCGCTTGGTTCTTTGTTCAGCACAATATTTTGGAGAATATGTCTGAGGGGATGAAGTTGGCCTATGCAGGCCGTCCAGCTTCTGCTTCACCAGCTTGTGGCTACGCTCACCTCCATCAAGAACAACAGAAGTCACTTCTGAATGCAGCATTCGCAAAACTCAAGGGTTATGTCATTACGAAGTAATCGTAGACCTCACTCACATATAAATACTAAACAGGATTAATCATGGCTATTTTTGAAGTTAAAGTTCCCCAGCTCTCAGAGTCAGTAGCAGAAGCTACTTTGTTGCAATGGAAAAAGAAAGTTGGCGATGCTGTCGGTCAAGATGAGATCTTGATTGAAATTGAGACTGACAAAGTTGTACTGGAAGTTCCTTCACCGTCTGCTGGCGTGGTTACAGAAATCCTGATTGCTGATGGTGGCACAGTAATTGCTGAGCAATTGATTGCGAAAATTGATAGTACAGCTGTTGCTGCTGCAGCTCCTGCAGCTGCTGCACCGGCACCTGCAGCCGCTCCAGCTGCTGCGCCAGCTAAAGCTGCGCCCGCAGCAAAATCAACTGGCGCTGCTGCCGCACCTTCTGCAGCAAAAATTTTGGCTGAAAACAATATGACCGCTGGCCAAGTTGCAGGCTCTGGTCGTGATGGTCGCGTTACTAAAGGTGATGCGCTCAATGCTGTTGCCGGGGGTTCATCTTCAGCTGTATTGCCAAGTGCACCAATTCTGTCGGGTAACCGTCCAGAAGAGCGTGTGCCAATGAGCCGCTTGCGTGCCCGTATTGCTGAGCGTTTACTCGAGTCTCAAGCAAACAACGCAATTTTGACTACTTTTAACGAAGTCAACATGGCTCCAGTCATTGCTATGCGTAATAAGTACAAAGATCAGTTTGAAAAAGTGCATGGCGTGAAGTTAGGCTTTATGTCCTTCTTTGTTAAAGCGGCTACCCATGCATTGAAGAAGTTCCCATTACTGAATGCATCTGTTGATGGCAATGACATCGTATATCACGGTTACTTTGACATCGGCATTGCAGTGAGCTCACCGCGTGGCTTGGTAGTTCCAATTCTGCGTGATGTGGATCAAATGAATTTAGCTGACATCGAGAAAAAGATTGCGGAGTTTGGTGCAAAAGCTCGCGATGGTAAGTTGTCATTAGAAGACTTAACCGGCGGAACATTCTCCATCTCTAATGGTGGTGTGTTTGGTTCGATGCTTTCTACCCCAATCATTAACCCTCCACAGTCTGCGATCTTAGGCATTCATGCAACTAAAGAGCGTGCAGTGGTTGAGAACGGTCAAATCGTGATTCGTCCGATTAACTACCTAGCTTTGTCATATGACCACCGCATTATTGACGGTCGTGAGGCAGTGCTTGGTTTAGTCGCCATGAAAGATGCATTGGAAGATCCTTCACGTCTTCTCCTCGACCTTTAAGAGAGAAGAGCATGAGCCAATCATTTGACGTAGTAGTAATCGGCGGTGGCCCTGGTGGTTACATCGCTGCGATTCGTGCGGCGCAACTCGGCTTTAAGGTTGCCTGCGCTGAATCAAATTCTTTTGACGATCCAAAGGGTGAAATACGCCTTGGCGGAACTTGCTTGAACGTCGGCTGTATTCCTTCTAAAGCCTTGCTTGCCTCTTCTGAAGAGTTTGAGAAAGTTAGTCATCACCTAGCAGACCACGGCATTACCGTTGGATCAGTGAAGTTAGATTCCGGCAAGATGATTGCTCGTAAAGATGCGATTGTGACCAAGATGACTGCTGGTATTCAGTTCTTGTTTCGTAAAAACAAAATTACCTTATTAAAAGGCCATGCGTCTTTTGAAGGTAAGGGTACTGATGGTTATCAAGTCAAAATTAACGGTAAAGATAAAGAAGTGATTACCGCTAAAAACGTGATCATTGCTACTGGATCTAAAGCGCGTCATTTGCCAGGCATTCCTGTTGATAACGTGTTGATAAGCGATAACGAAGGAGGTCTCAAGTTTGATTCCATTCCGAAGAAGCTTGGCGTCATTGGTGCTGGTGTAATCGGCCTGGAGCTCGGATCTGTATGGCGCCGTGTTGGTTCTGATGTGACGATTCTGGAGGCGCTCCCCACTTTCTTGGGTGCATGTGATCAAGGTATTGCAAAAGAAGCACACAAGATCTTCATCAAGCAAGGCCTCAAGATGAATATGGGCGTCAAAATTGGTGAAGTTAAGGCAGATAAAAAAGGTGTTGTAGTTAACTACACTGATAGCGAAGGCAAGGCTCAGAAGTTGGAGTGCGATCGTTTAATCGTTTCTGTTGGCAGGGTTCCCAATACGGACAAACTAGGTCTCGATAAGATCGGTCTAAAAGTGGATGAGCGTGGGTTTATTCCAGTTGATGACCATACTTGTGCAACAGCAGCGCCTGGCGTTTACGCTGTGGGTGATGTCGTGCGTGGGCCGATGTTGGCTCATAAAGCTGAAGACGAAGGTGTGCTCGTTGCTGAAATTATTGCTGGTCAAAAACCACATATTGATTACAACTGTATCCCTTGGGTGATTTATACCGATCCTGAAATTGCTTGGGTTGGTAGAACTGAAGAGCAGCTTAAGCAGGCTGGTATTGCTTATAAAGCAGGACAGTTCCCATTCGCAGCGAACGGTCGTGCCCTAGGCATGGATCGTGCTGATGGTTTTGTCAAAGTATTGGCCGATGAAAAAACAGATGAAATCTTGGGCGTTCACATCATTGGACCGAATGCTTCTGACTTAATTGCTGAAGCGGCCGTAGCAATGGAATTTAAAGCAGCAGCAGAAGATATTGCACGTATCTGTCATCCACATCCAAGTCTATCGGAAGTGGTTCGCGAGGCAGCATTAGCGACGGATAAACGTGCATTAAACATGTAATTGAAAGCATTAGAGTACTACCATCAAGAGTTAAAGGCGCGCGGGTATCAAAGCGATCCCGCGCAGCTCGCTGCTATTGAGCGTTTGCAGCGCTGCGAAGATGAGTGGGTTGCTTACAAAGAAATTCGCAACAGTGGTTTAAAAAAGAAACTCTTTAAACCAAAACTCCCTCGTGGCGTCTACTTATGGGGCGGAGTCGGTCGCGGCAAATCCTTTTTGATGGATATCTTTTTTGCTGCATCCCCTCTAGAGAAAAAGATCCGTATTCATTTTCATGAATTTATGCGAGAAGTGCATCGCGAGCTTCATGAGCTCTCTGGTATGGCAGATCCACTGGATGAACTTGCCAAAAGAATTGCCAATAGATACCGGCTCATCTGTTTTGATGAGTTTCATATTAATGACATTGCCGATGCCATGATTTTGTATCGCTTGCTGAGCGCACTCTTTGAAGATCGCGTCCAGTTTGTGATGACCTCAAATTATCAGCCTAACCAGCTTTATCCCAACGGCTTGCATCGCGATCGCTTGCTGCCGGCTATTAAGCTATTGGAGGAGCAGCTTGATGTCATGAATGTCGATGCTGGCAATGACTATCGCCGCGTGCAGATGGCTCAAGTTGAGGCTTACCTGACACCAGTTAATGCCGCAAACCATGCGATCTTGATGCAGATGTTTAAAGGCTTAATTGGTAATGAAAAAGAGACTGCCCGTCCAGTACTGCGGATTGAATCTCGAGAGCTAAGGCCCGTACATATGGCCGAAGGGGTGGTTTGGTTTGATTTTCAAACACTGTGCTGTGGCCCAAGGTCACAAAACGACTATTTGGAGATTGCTAAGCTGTTTCATACGGTAATTTTGTCTGGGGTGCCTTATATGCCCCCCAGAATGACCAATGAAGCTCGCCGCTTTATTTGGCTGATTGACGTTCTCTATGACCATAAAATCAAACTAATCATCTCTGCAGAGGTCCCGGCGGCCGATTTATATACCGAGGGCCAGATTACCAGTGAGTTCTCCAGAACGGTTTCTCGTTTAATTGAGATGCAGTCTCGTGATTACCTGGATGCACCTCGCCGGGTAATTGATACCAGCTTGACCTAAAATAGGGTGATGACTAGCAATTCCAGCCTAAACGCAGATTTACACTGCCACTCCGTTGTTTCTGATGGCACGCTCACGCCTGAGCAGTTGGCTGAACGCGCCTATGCTAACGGAGTGCGTTTATGGGCATTGACCGATCATGATGAGCTGGGTGGCCAAGCGAGGGCACAGATTGCTGCAAGCGCACTGGGTATGGACTATTTACCTGGGGTCGAGATTTCGGTAACTTGGATGGGGCAAACCATCCATATCGTTGGCCTAGGCATTGATGCTAGCCATACAGGGATTCTAGAGGGCTTGCGTCGCACTCGCGAAGGACGCGGTAATCGCGCGAAGCAGATGGCCGAACAATTATTGAAAGCTGGGATACCTGGTGCCTATGAAGGTGCATTGCTTTTTGCGGGTAACCAAGAACTGATTTCTCGTACCCACTTTGCACGCTTTCTGGTGGAGCAGGGCATTTGCAAAGATACTGACCAGGTCTTTAAAAGATATCTGGTGGAAGACAAGCCGGGTTATGTGCCGCACCTCTGGGCAACACTAGATGATGCGGTTGCCTGGATTAAAAGGGCGGGGGGTGCTGCTGTGATTGCGCATCCTGGCCGTTACAAACTGAACGCTATGCAGATGGATGAACTCTACAAGCACTTTAAAGAAATCGGCGGCATGGCCATTGAAGTCATTACTGGCAGTCATAGTCCGAATCAATATCAAACCTATGGCAAGATTGCTCAGCATTATGGATTTTTAGCTTCTCGTGGGTCCGATTTTCATGACCCAGAGGAAAGTTATATTGACCTTGGTACCTTGCCACATTTGCCGGATCATTTGACTCCAGTATGGTCGCTGTTTCATTAAGCGGCCTTTACACTCAACCTAATTAATTACCCTTAAAGAATAAAGATCAAGATGTTTGCAGAACGTGTTCTCTCTGGCATGCGACCAACAGGTAGCTTGCACCTCGGCCATTACCATGGTGTTTTAAAGAACTGGGTTCGCTTACAGTCCGAGTATCCCTGCTACTTTTTTGTCGCAGACTGGCACGCCTTAACTACCCATTACGAAACTCCAGATGTGATCGAGAAATCGGTTTGGGATATGGTGATTGACTGGTTAGCATGTGGTGTAGATCCGAACCAAGCAACTTTATTTATCCAGAGCAAAGTGCCGGAGCATGCAGAGCTATTTCTATTGCTGGCGATGGGTACTCCTTTGGGTTGGTTGGAGCGCGTGCCAACGTATAAAGATCAAATCGAAAAACTCAAAGAGAAAGATTTACAGACTTACGGTTTCTTGGGTTACCCCTTGTTGCAAGCTGCTGATATTTTGATGTACCGCGCTCAGTTTGTGCCGGTGGGCGAAGATCAAGTGCCACACGTGGAGATGACTCGTGAAGTTGCGCGTCGTTTTAACTATCTCTATGGACGCGAGCCTGGCTTTGAAGAGAAAGCCTTGGAGGCGGTTAAAAAATTGGGTAGTAAGCGCGCCAAAATGTATGCTGAATTGCGTATCGCTTTTCAGGAGCGGGGCGATGAAGAAGCTCTAGAGCAAGCTCAAGCACTATTACAAGAAGCGCAAAGTTTGTCGATGGCTGATCGCGAGAGACTGTTTGGTTTCTTAGAAGGTGCTCGCAAAATTATTCTGCCAGAACCACAAGCTTTGTTAACTTCGGCTTCCCGCATGCCGGGTATCGATGGACAGAAGATGTCCAAGTCTTACGGTAATACGATTAGCATTCGCGAAAAACCTGAAGAAGTGATTCGCTCAATCCGCACTATGCCAACCGATCCTGCCAGGGTGCGTAGAACTGATCCAGGTGATCCTGCGCGTTGTCCTGTGTGGCAACTTCATACGGTGTACTCGAACGAAGACACCAAAACTTGGGTTCAAAAAGAATGCCAATCTGCAGGTATCGGTTGCTTAGAGTGCAAGCAGCCTGTAATTGATGCCATTCTTGCCGAACAGCAGCCCATGTTTGAGCGCGCCCAGAAATACTTGGATGACCCAAGCTTATTGCGCTCCATCATTGCTGATGGTTCCGATAAAGCGCGTAAGGTTGCTCAAGAAACCATGCGCGAGGTCCGAGAGTCCATGGGCTTGGCTTACGACTGAGGCAATCTTGACTGCAATGCATGATGCAATCGCAAATGCTTCGCCTTGGGTGAAGCGTTTTGCTGCAGCAATCCCAACAGAAGGGGTAGCTCTTGACCTGGCCTGTGGCTCCGGTCGACATACTAGCTTGCTTGCTTCTTTAGGTCATCGCATTCTGGCAGTTGACCAAGATATTTCGGCTATTGAGCCCCTGAAAAGTGATGCTGTTCAAATCCAAAAACTCGACCTAGAGGGCTCAGTTTTGCCCTTGCTAGGCCAGCGGTTTTCAGGAATTGTGGTGACGAACTATCTTTATCGACCATTTTTAGAAGAGTTGCCCAAAATGCTATCTGAGGGTGGCGTACTCATCTATGAGACCTTTGCCGATGGGAATGCGGTATTCGGTAAACCTTCAAACCCCAATTTCTTGCTAAATTCAGGGGAATTGCTGGCTTTGGCAGAGCGTTCAGGTCTGAAAGTGATTGCCTATGAGGATATTTATCTCGATCAACCTAAACCAGCGATGATTCAGCGGATTTGTGCCGTAAAAGGGCATTTAAAAGGGTGCATTCCGTTACAATTTGTTGGTTAACATTCAGAAAAATCAGACACATTCAGTGACTAATACAACACAATCCAAAGTCAGTAAAAAGCCTATCGCAGGAAGTATGCCTGCGATTGTGACGCCAATGTTCGAGGATGGAAGTCTGGATTTTCCGGCTTTACGTTCCTTGCTCGATTGGCATGTAGCCGAAGGTTCTGATGGCATTGTGATTGTTGGTACTAGTGGAGAGTCTCCCACGGTATCCGTAGAAGAACATTGTGAGCTCATTAAAGTGACTGTTGATCATATTGCTGGGCGTATTCCAGTGATCGCTGGCACTGGTGGTAATTCCACTACTGAGGCAATCGAGCTAACTAATTTTGCCAAGTCGGTTGGCGCTGATGCCAGTCTGCAGGTGGTGCCTTATTACAATAAGCCAACCCAAGATGGCATGTATGCCCATTTTAAGAAGATTGCAGAGTCGGTTGATCTGCCTGTAATTCTGTATAACGTTCCCGGTAGAACCGTTGCTGATCTTGCTGGCGAGACTACTGTGCGCCTAGCAGGAGTTCCAGGCATCATCGGCATCAAAGATGCTACCGGAAGTATTGAGCGCGGCACTTTGTTATTAGCCGATCTCCAGCGTGCTGGGCACCAAGACTTTTCCGTATTTTCTGGCGATGATCTGAGTGCAGCAATGCTGATGCTGATGGGTGGCAAGGGCAATATTTCTGTAACGGCTAATATTGCACCCCGTTTGATGCATGAGCTGTGTCAGGCTGCAATGTCCGATAATGTCGTCAAGACGCGCGCGATTCAATATCAATTACTGGCTGTACATAAAGCCATGTTTACTGAGGCAAATCCAATTCCTGTGAAATGGGCCCTACATCAAATGGGTAAAGTGACCTCAGGTATTCGATTACCTTTAACCCCTTTGAGTGTTGCCTTACGCGAACCTTTGAAGACTGCATTAAAACAGGCTGGCTTACTATGATGAATTCGATGCAACTCCTGCGCCAACACTGTGCAACTCTACTAATGCTCTCTTTAGTAAGTATTGTTTTGCTTGGCTGTAAATCTGTAACAACGAATGACACGGTCGACTACAAGTCTGCTGGTGCTGTGCGTGGGCCTAATTTATCTTATCCGCCAGACCTGATTACTGCTCAAGCTGACCGTCGTTATATCGTTCAGGATGGTTCTGCCACCATGTCTGAGTACAACGCTGCAGTAAAAAAATCAGTACAGACTCGCAAGAATGTCATGACCGGCATTCCAGGTATGCGTATCGCACGTGATGGAGAGCGTCGTTGGTTGGTTGTAGAAAAGCCAGCTCCAGAGCTATATCCACAAATTAAAGATTTCTGGCAAGAGAATGGTTTCCTATTGGTGATTGACTCACCCTCTACCGGCATTATGGAAACTGATTGGGCGGAGAACCGCGCTAGGATCGCGCAAGACTTTATTCGCTCTGCAATTGGTGGTGCATTAGATTCTCTTTACGATACTGGTGAGCGCGATAAGTACAAGACCCGTCTTGAAGTCAGTAAGCCTGACGAAACAGAAATTTATATCACCCAACGAGGTGCGATCGAAAAATGTACAACCGATAGTACTGGCTCTTGTATATCAACTATCTGGACTGCACGCCCAAATGATCCTGAGCTCGAAGCAGCATTCTTGGCTCGCTTGATGGAGCGCTTGGGTATGACTCAAGAAATGGCGAAGGCTCAGGTTGCAGCACCACTGGGTCCGAAGACACCTAAGGCAAAACTAGTTCAAGAGGGCGTAAATACCGCTTATATCGAGATGGCTGCTGGCTTTGATCGTGCATGGCGTGATACTGGACTTGCCTTAGATCGCTCCAACTTTACCGTTGAAGATCGTAATCGTACGAATGGCGTTTACTACGTACGTTATGTGAATCCTAAAGATTTGGGTGATACCAAAGGATTTTTCACTAATCTGTTTAGCAGCAAAGACGACTCAAGCTTGAAGGCTAAGAAATACCTCGTCGTGGTTAAATCGACTGGTGAAAATTCTTCAAGTGTATACGTTCAAAACGCAGATGGTAAGCCTGAAAATACCGCTGCTGGATTGCAGCTTCTAACATTGCTGACGGAGCAAATGGCTAGATAGGTATTAAAGCTTAGAAAACTGAGTAAATAAAAAAGCCGCTTCTCAGCGGCTTTTTTTCTTCAAGAAGAAGATTACTTCTTAGCGTCAGCAGCAGGTGCAGCTGGAGCGGCTGGAGCAGCAGCAGGAGCGTCAGCAGCTGGAGCAGCAGCAGGAGCAGCAGGTGCAGCTTCAACAGGTTTTGCTTCTTCTTTTTTACCGCAAGCGGCCAAAGCGATTGCCAACATTGCTACGAGTGCTAGTGACTTCTTCATTTGTAATTTCCTCTTAAAAAATTATCATTAATAACCGGTTATTGATACTTGGTAAGTGCAGGGTTCGACCCTAGGTACTTTCCAGCGCTTATTATAGCCATCTACTAAATAAGCGTTAAAAAAGCAGCCATCCAGCTTCAAAAGCCTCAAAAAGGCTGTTGTTCATTCCAATTTTTTCTAAGGAGCCTTTGAACTGTTTACTACTTGCTAGTGAGCGCCAGGCCGCCTTGACAGGGGCGGCTTGACCGCCGGTCATCTCTTCGCCGTTACAGTAAATTCTGGTGCCCAAAGCGAGAAGTCTTGTATTTGGGTGTGCTCGTATAGCTTGCTTGGTAAGTTGGCGTCTAAATTGCTCAGGCGAGAGATTATTGGCGCTTCCATCAAAGTAGGCCTGGGGTTTTGGTTCACTAAGATAGGCAGCTATACCAGGAAGAAACGTTTCTACGCGATCGAGTTTTAAGCTTTTTAACTTTTGCTCTACTTGCGTAATGATTTCTGCTGGAAGTTGCTCCGCATAATGAGTTGCTCCTTGCTTGGGATCCGCAAAGTGCTTATTGAGTTCAGGAATATCTTCCAGCGATTCAGCTAAACGCCATAAGCCTTCTTGTAAGATTTCTTTATAGCTTTGCGATCTAAAACCAACTGACCAAGTTTGACAGCCTGCATCCAAAGCAATGCCATCATGAGCAACATGGGGTGGCAGGTACAACATGTCGCCTGGTTCCAGATCCCATTCCTGCTCGACCCTAAAGTCCTGCAGAATTTTCATCGGCAGATTTGGATTTAAGGTTAAATCCTTTTGCTCAGAAATACGCCAACGTCTACGTCCTGACATCTGGATTAAAAAGACGTCATAAGAATCAAAGTGGGGGCCTACGCCGCCGCTAGGACCGGCAATACTAATCATCAAATCATCTAAGCGCGCATCCGGAATAAAGCGAAACCAGGAGAGTACTTTTGCAGCTGCAGGATGTTTTGCCTCCATACCTTGAATGAGTAGCGTCCAATCTGACTTCTCAATGGAGGGAATCAATTTCTTTTTAAATGGACCGTTTGTGAAAGTCCAAGGCTTTGCCTTAATTAATCTAGACTCCACCGCATCATCAGCCGCTATTTTGAGCAACTCTTCAGGTGATATCGCGCTACCCAAGGGCTCGCCTATTTGTTTGGCAAGCTCAAAAGCGGGGATGGCGCCTCGTACTAATAGCGGCTTCTTTTGCCAATAGGTTTTCATGAACTGCTGAGGGCTATTACCTCCTAGAAGTGCCCAGGGGCGATCTAGTGGGAGGTTTTGGGGTGCCTGTGGTGGATCGTAGGCCTTGCTCAAGTAAAATGCTGTCATATCAGTAAGAAGCTGTTTAAAACACAATGTTGAATGAATTACGCATGAAGATCGAAAAAAATACCGTTGTATCTCTGCGCTACAAATTAACTGATGCGCAAAATAATATTATCGAGGAACCAGACTCTCCGATGGTATACCTGCATGGCGGATATGAGGGCACTTTTCCCAAAATTGAAACTTTATTGGATGGTCAGGATGTGGGCTACGAAGCGAGTATTCAGCTTGAACCTAGCGAAGCCTTTGGAGAGTACGACCCCGAGTTGCTCAAGATTGAGCCGCGTGCACGCTTTCCTGAGCCTTTGGAAGTCGGTATGCAGTTTGAGGGTGTTCCTGATGAAGAAGGGGAAGACTCTGATGATGAAGATGAAGACCCCTTGATCTATACCGTTACCGATGTGGCTGATAGCCAAGTCGTTTTAGATGGGAATCATCCGCTTGCTGGTATGGCTTTACGCTTCTGGGTTCAGGTGGAAGATATCCGAACTGCTACGGATGAAGAGATTGAAAATCAACAGCCTGAGGGCGGTGAAGCATTTACATTTGGAATGCCCGATGATTCAGATGATGGCGAGGATGACTCTGTTGTCCCAATCTCCCACCCTGGTAGCTCATCACCAACTTTGCATTAAGACTAAAGACTACTCCTTAAGCCATTCTTTTAAGACGTCTAGGTCACGCTTGGTGTCGCTAGATTCATTCGTATGTGACGATGGCGTATTGCTCAATTTTGCCAGCGCTTTTTCAAGTGCAGCGATTTTGGCCTCTTGTTCTAGAGTGGCATCAATCAAACCTTTTAGTGCCATAGAAACTGGATCATCTACGTTAGGTGTTACGCCATAGGCTGAGAAGTATTCTTTAGCTTTGCTATCTGGCGTGCTAGCCTGCGGCAAATCAGGATGCAAGATGCGCGCAGGAATCCCGACTGCAGTTGCGCCAGCTGGAATTTCTTTTAAAACTACAGCATTAGATCCAACGCGAGCGCCATCACCTACCGTGAAGCCGCCTAGAACCTTAGCTCCCGCACTGATGACTACACCTTTACCTAAAGTGGGGTGACGTTTTACACCTTTATAGAGGGATGTTCCACCTAAGGTAACGCCTTGATAGATGGTGCAGTCATCACCAATTTCAGTAGTCTCTCCAATCACAATGCCAAGACCGTGATCTAAAAATACCCTGCGACCAATCTTGGCTCCAGGATGAATTTCAATACCAGTGATGAAGCGGGCTAGCATGGATAAAAGACGCGCAATCCATTTCAAACCCATGTTCCATAGACCATGTGATGCCCGATGGATCCAAACAGCATGTAAGCCTGGGTAGCAGGTAATGACCTCTAGGCGATTTCTTGCGGCAGGGTCACGAACAATGATGGAGTCGACTTGGTCGAAGAGCGAATTAAGCATATAAGTTGATTTTAACGGGTAAAGCCCAATCTATTTTTTCAGGAGCATCTGCTTAGCAATGCCCCGGAGCAGGTCGATTTCTTCTTTATGGAGGCGTGTTCTGGCAAACAGCGCTTGTAAGCGGGGCATGAGTTTCTTGGGGTTAGTGGGATCAAGGTAGCCAATGGCCTCTAGACCCTCGCGCCAGTGCTCCAGCATGGCAGCAACAGCTGCAGGATCCGCATAATCCACCGGCTCAGTATCAGGGCTTGAGGGTGTAAGCCCCAACCCCTCTCCCAGGGATTCTCTGAGGGTGAAGGCGCAAACCATGATGGCTTGGGCCAGGTTTAGGGAGGAGTAGAGTGGGTTCGCATCAAGCCAGACGCGATGGGTGCACAGTGAGAGGTGGTGATTATCTAGCCCAGTGCGCTCTGGCCCAAAGAGGAGGGCAACTTGCTGATTACCTGCGATAGCTGCCTGTACTAATGGGCGAGCATCTTGCCAATTTAATGCTGGTGGTCCGAATTCACGATCACGACTGGTGAGTCCCAAGACAAGAGTGCAGCCTTGAACGGCTGAGTCCAAAGACGAGGTCTCTTGACTAGATTCCAAGACATCGACCGCACCACTGGCTAGAGCAATGGCCTCGGGCGTCTGGGCAACCCCCGCAATCTTCGGCGCAATCAGGCGCAGATCACTAAACCCCATGGTTTTTAGTGCACGGGCTGTCGATCCCACGTTTCCTGGGTGGCTGGTTTCAACTAAAACCCAGCGGAGTAACTGTGCTTGTGAGGCATTCATATCAACAGGAGTTCTCTAGTGGCTTGGGATTTCAATGTAGCAATCGTTTAGAATCAGAGTGTTAGCTCCTTATTGTCCCGCAGTTTGCAATCTGGTGAGCTTGTTCTTATTTAATTTGTCCATCAATACTATGCATCCCATGTTAAATGTGGCCGTTAAGGCTGCCCGTCGTGCCGGAACCGTGATTAATAGAGCCTCTCTAAATTTAGAGCGACTTCAGGTTGACCGCAAACAACATAATGATTTCGTAACTGAGGTGGACAGACAAGCTGAAGCGGCCATTATTGAAACGCTCAGCGAAGCCTATCCTTCACATGGATTCTTGGCGGAAGAAACTGGCGCCCAAAACATTGACGCTGAAAACGTTTGGATCATCGATCCGCTCGATGGCACAACCAACTTTATTCACGGCTTCCCGCAATATGCAGTTTCCATTGCACTATCTGTAAATGGGGTAACCCAACAAGCAGTAGTGTATGACCCAACACGTGATGAGTTATTCACTGCTACGCGTGGTGCAGGTGCTTATTTAGATCGTCGGCGTTTACGCGTTGCCTCGCAAGATCGTTTAGCCAATTCATTGTTAGGCACTGGTTTTCCTTATCGCGAAGACCAGGACTTAGAAAAGTATTTAAAAATCTTTGCAGATATGTCGCGCCAGTGTGCTGGTCTACGTCGTCCTGGTGCAGCATCTCTTGATTTAGCCTATGTTGCTGCTGGTCGTTACGATGGATTTTTTGAAAGTGATCTTAAGCCATGGGATATGGCCGCAGGCGCTTTATTGATTACTGAGTCAGGTGGACTTGTCGGTAACTACCGCGGTGAAGAAGGCTTCCTGCAAAGTGGTGAAGTAATGTGCGCAAACCCCCGTATCTTTGCTCAGATGGTGCAGTGCTTATCCAAATATTCCACCAGTTAATTCGGTGCCAGTATTAAGTTTTGATTAGGTCGGCGTAACGTACACCGTCTTGATTAATGAGTAGGGCGCTTGCGCGTGGCCGCCCACTCTCGGGATGATCTAAATCCCAGTCTGATAGAACCCAGCGTTGCCATTCTTGATCTTGTAGATGCTCTTGATGGTGTTTTGGCAGATGGGTATGACCATGTATCAATTGATTCCCAGCTTGATCCTTAAGAACTGCTGCGCAGGCAGTCAAGGTGACATCCGTTTTTGCTTGCGCCTCAGCTGAAGACTGCATTGATCGTTGATATTGCACGCCACTATTGCTGCGCAGATGATTAGCAATCGAGCGGCGCCAGCTTAGAGGTAATCTCAAGAATAGTTTTTGGATCCAGGGTTTACGAACCCAGCTACGGAAAATTTGGTAGCCAATATCTGCCGTGCAAAGCGAGTCGCCATGACAGAGAATATATTCAGAGCCTGCAATATTCATCTTGCTGGGATCAGGCAAGAGTGTCATGCCGGTTTTACTTAAAAAATGCTTGCCAACTAAGAAGTCGCGATTACCGTGAAGGTAATAGGTTTTTACTTTGGTGGACAGTGTTGCCAGCGCATTTTTTACCTCTTGTTGAAAAGGTGAAAGTAAAGCGGCGTCATCCCCAACCCAATACTCAAATAGGTCGCCCAAGATCAATACAGACTCTACCTTGGGAGCATCTTTTTCGCAAAAATCAAAGAAGCGTTGCGCCGTCAAGGGCATTGACGGCGTGAGATGTAAGTCAGAAATGAGCAGCGCGCTCGCGTATTGCGGAATCATTCCTCGAGAACACTTACCTTTTCAAGGAGGATATCTTCTGCAGGAACATCTTGATGAAAGCCGGCATTACCTGTCTTGACTTTACGAATGGCATCAACCACATCAAGACCATCAGTGACTTTGCCAAATACAGCGTAACCCCAACCTTGAGCATTAGGAGCGGTGTGGTTTAAGAAGTCATTGTCATTGACGTTAATAAAAAATTGCGCTGTTGCAGAGTGCGGATCGCTTGTACGAGCCATAGCCACTGTGCCACGATCGTTCTTGAGACCGTTGTTGGCTTCATTCTCAATTTGGGCGCCAGATTTTTTTTCTTTCAGGCCAGCAGTCATGCCGCCACCTTGAATCATAAAATTATCAATCACGCGATGGAAAATCGTGCCATCGTAGTGACCGCTTTTGACGTACTGCACAAAATTAGCAACAGTCTTTGGGGCTTTAGCAGCATCCAGTGTGAGCGTGATGTCGCCCTTATTCGTTTTGAGCAGAACTTTGGTCATGATGAATTCACTTTCTATGTGTTGGGGGGGTAAAAATACTAAAAAATTATTTTGGAGTAGGTGCCATGGGTGCAGTCACCTTTTTAGATGGCTTCAGTATCTCCACTAATGCTTTTGCGCGATTGGTATATTGACGCTGATTTAAGACCGCATCCTTTGCGGCATTGTCATAGGCCTGGGCAGCAAGGCGAATATAGACCTCGCCTAAATTAGCAGAGGCAACTGTATAGCTCGGGCGTAATTTCAAGGCGAGCTCTAAATAATCTCTTGCCTCAATCCAGTTTCCTTGATTTGCTGCTAGCGCAGCCAAGTTGTTGTACGGCTCAGGTAGCTCCGGAAATTTCTGGGTAATTTCAACTAAGGTCATTTTGGCCTCTGCCCACTGGCGCATTTCAATCTGCATACGCGCTTTGACGTAACGTAATTGAACATTACCGGGTGTTTTCTTGAGTTGCTTATTAATGCTATCGATAGCTTCAGGATATTTCTTGGCTTTGACCAACTTTTCAATGTCGGACGGAACCCCATTTTTAGTTACGGGATCAGGCTCAATAATTAAAAAGGATAAAAACGGAACAGCAACAGAATCTGACAGTTCAGCATTAAATTGATCATAGCTAGCGTCATTACCAGCTAGTCTTGGGGGGTCATTCGGGCCATAAGATCCTAGATAGGGCGCTTGAGCACCTTGAGCGCCAGCGGGGGAGCTATTAAGGGCCTTAATTTCAGCCTCTGCTAACTGTTGCCCAGGGGTGCTGCAGCCCACAAGGAGTAAAACGGCAAAAATGGCGCACAAGCTACCCAGTTGGGCTGGACGTAGTGAAAAATGGTTAGCTGACATAAGGTTTGGGGTGAAAAACGGGCTCATTCGATATACTCAGCGCTCAGTCTAACAAATTGGCGCTACTTGCCCACCTTTATAGCCCCCATGCTGCAAATCTATAACACCCTCAGTCGTTCCAAGCAGGCCTTTAAACCCATTGAGCCGGGCAAGGTGAAGATGTATGTCTGCGGAATGACGGTTTATGACTTTTGCCACATTGGCCACGCCCGGGTGATGATTGTCTTTGACATGGTGGTGCGCTGGCTACGTGCGTGTGGCTATGAGGTTGTTTACGTCCGCAATATTACCGACATTGATGACAAGATCATCAAACGTGCGATTGAGAATGGTGAGCATATTTCCGCTTTGACACAGCGTTTTATTGACGCGATGCATGCCGACTCAAATGAATTGGGCTTGATGCACCCCGATCATGAGCCTCGTGCAACCGATTACATCGGGCAAATGCAGGGCATCATTGGTCGCTTGATTGAAAAAGAATTAGCCTATCAAGGCGAGGATGGCGATGTCAATTTTGCCGTTCGTTTGTTTCCAGAATACGGTCGCCTTTCTGGCAAATCTCTAGATGAATTAAATGCCGGTGAGCGTGTCGCTGTTGGCGGTGGCAAACGAGATCCATTGGATTTTGTTCTATGGAAGAGCGCTAAACCAGAGGAGCCTGCGGATACGCGTTGGAAATCTCCTTGGGGAGAAGGTCGTCCTGGATGGCATATTGAATGCTCAGCCATGTCATGTGATTTGCTAGGCGAACATTTTGATATTCATGGTGGCGGTGCGGATTTGCAGTTTCCACACCATGAGAATGAGATTGCTCAGAGCGAAGGAGTTCTCTACGGCCAAGATCACCAGGCTAGCGATGCGCCTTTTGTAAATTACTGGATGCATAACGGGCATATTCGGGTAAACGAAGAGAAGATGTCCAAGTCATTGGGTAATTTTTTCCTCATTCGTGATGTCTTGAAGAGCTTTGATCCTGAGGTCTTGCGTTTCTTTATGTTGCGTGCCCACTATCGCAGCCCAATTAACTATAGTGATGCACAGCTTGAAGAGGCTCGTGCTGGACTGGTTCGTCTTTACACCGCTTTAGCCCAAGTGCCTTTAAGCGGTAAACCTGTAGACCCCCATTCACCATGGGCTCAGCGCTTTGCTGAGGCAATGAATGATGACTTCAATACACCTGAGGCAGTCGCAGCTCTATTCGATCTAGCCACCGAAGTAAACCGTGCGCAGGGCGAAGACAAAGTGCAGTTAGCTAATACGCTCAAGGAGTTGGCTAACACTCTCAATTTCTTGCAACGTGACCCGATCGTATTTTTGCAAGAAGGATCCCGAGGTGGCGATGCAAGCTTATCTGCTGCCGCTATTGAAGAGCAGATTGCAGCACGAGTAGCCGCAAAGCTAGCTAAGGATTTTGCTAAGGCTGATTTAATTCGCAAGACTTTATTGGATCAGGGCGTAGTATTAGAAGATAAGCCTGGTGGTATTACCGAATGGCGTAAAAGTTAATTGAAGAATATTTATTTTGAGTAAAGTTGCACAGCAAGTCATCATTGAAGAAATTGCTCCCGATTATTGGGAGCAAGCTTGTGCAGAGCTGATGAAGCACGATCGTATTTTAAAAAAACTGATTCCAAAATATGGCTCAGGTTTTTTGCGGACACGTGGTGATGCATTTACTACCCTAGCAAGATCGATCGTTGGCCAGCAAATTTCAGTTGCTGCAGCTCAGTCTGTCTGGACTAAGGTTTTGTTAGCATCTAAAAACAAAGTAAACCCTAAAAATATTCTGACCCTAAGTGTTGATGATTTGCGTGCAGCGGGATTATCAGGTCGCAAGGTGGAATACATCCGTGATTTGGCTGAACACTTTGATTCTGGTCGTTTGCATGCCAATCAGTGGAAGGGTATGGAAGATGAGGCCATCATCAAAGAATTGTGTGGGATTCGGGGAATTGGTCGCTGGACAGCGGAAATGTTCTTGATTTTCAACATGATTAGGCCAAATATCCTCCCCATGGACGATGCCGGACTGATTAAGGCCATTTCCCTCAACTACTTCAGCGGAGAGCCTGTGAGTAGGCATGAAGCGCGTGAAGTAGCTGCAAATTGGGCTCCTTGGCGTACGGTAGCTACTTGGTATATGTGGAGAAGTATCGACCCCAAGCCAGTTGAATATTAAAATCAGACTATGAAAACGACTTTCCTGGATTTTGAGCAGTCAATCGCTGAACTAGAGTCAAAGATTGAAGAGCTGCAATTTGTGCAAGATGAATCATCGGTAGATATTTCTGATGAGATCAAAACGCTGACTGAAAAAAGTCAGCAACTCACTAAAGACGTCTATGCCAATTTAAGCCCATGGCAAGTTTCTCAAGTGGCGCGTCATCCTCAGCGTCCTTACACCCTAGATTACGTTGGCGCCTTGTTCACCGATTTTCATGAACTTCATGGTGATCGTAATTTTGCAGACGACCAATCCATTATTACTGGCTTAGCCCGTTTTCAGAATCAGCCCTGCATGGTCATTGGCCATCAAAAAGGCCGTGATACAAAAGAGCGTGCCTTAAGAAACTTTGGCATGAGTCGCCCTGAGGGTTACCGAAAAGCAAAGCGTGTTATGCGCTTGGCGGAAAAATTTAAATTACCGGTGTTTACCTTTGTTGATACGCCGGGTGCATTTCCGGGGATTGATGCAGAAGAGCGTAACCAATCAGAAGCGATTGGCCACAACCTTTATGTTCAAGCAGAATTAGAAGTACCAATCATCGCGACGATTATTGGTGAGGGTGGCTCCGGTGGTGCACTAGCGATTGCGATGGGTGACGTGGTGTTGATGTTGCAAAACTCAACTTACTCAGTAATTTCACCCGAAGGCTGTGCATCTATTCTTTGGAAGACTGCAGATAAGGCCCCTGAAGCTGCTGAGCAATTAGGTTTGACTGCACAACGTTTAAAAGCGATTGGCTTGATTGATAAGATCGTCGCTGAGCCTATTGGCGGCGCACATCGCGATTACGACACGATGATGAATAATATGCGCAAAGCTTTGGCTGAGTCACTCAAGACTTTTGATGGAATGAAAGTGGATGCGCTACTAGAGCGTCGCCATGAACGCTTGATGAGCTATGGCAAGTTCAAGGAAATCGAAGCCAAGTCTTAAGGCGGCTTCACCAGCGGCCAAACGAATTGGGCTTGCCTTAAGCGGTGGGCTTGATTCCGTTGTCTTGCTTGATACCGTTTGTAAGGCAGTCAAAGCAAACTCCAATGACCCAACTGAGGTTTGGGTATTTCACATTCATCATGGCTTACAAAAGTCTGCTGATCAATGGCTAGAGTTTTGTGAAAAGTTAGCTAAAAAATACCAAGTGCATTTTGATTTCCGTCTACTGCACTTTGCTGATTCATCTCAGGGCAATATTGAAGCCCGAGCAAGAGCGGAACGCTACGATGCCTTGACTGATTTATGTATCGAACATGGCATTGAAGATTTGCTGCTTGCGCACCATCAAAACGACCAAGCTGAAACTGTGCTCTTGCAACTCCTACGTGGCTCTGGCGTAGCCGGTCTGTCTGGTATGCCTCTCCATCGTGCCAACGCAAACCAGGGCGGCCCTATTACTCTCTGGCGCCCATTGCTCAATCAAAGCAGGGCAGAGTTAGAGGCCTATGCCAAAGAACACAAGCTTAAATGGGTGGAGGATCCCAGCAATCAAAATACACGCTATCGACGCAATGCTATTCGTAAAGACATCATTCCGAGGTTGGAAAAAATTCAGCCTGGTGCCATTTCCAACTTAGCTCGCAGTGCTACTGTATTGGCTCAATCCCAAGTATTGCTCGATCGCCTAGCGAAGCAAGATGGAAAAAATATCTTTGAAGGTAATAAGGTAAAGCTAGCCCCTCTCTTAGCCCTTGCTAAGATAGATCAACCTGCTGCGAATAATGTCATGCGTTATTGGTTGAGGTTAAATGATCTGGCAATGCCATCCCAGGAGCGTCTTGAGTCTTGGTGGAAAGACCTGAAGGCTGTAAAACCAGACTCGAACTTGGAGTGGCAGCATGATGAGGCGAATATTTATTTGTGGCGCAATGTCTTACAGATTACTCATTGCAAGGCAGGGCGCTGGGTTTTTCAAAGCGTGCCTGCAAGAAGTAAGTTGCTTGGCTTGCCTGCTGATTGGGTCAATGCAGCCCAAGAGCAAGGGCTGATTGAGGAAAGACTACGCCAGGGTGCAGAAAAGCTACAAATTAAGCCGAATACCCCGCGCAAAACCCTCAAGAATCTCTTTCAAGAATCAGATACGCCACCTTGGGAGCGACAGGCTCCGCTGCTATATATAAACGATCAACTCGTAGGCGTTGCTGGGGTGGGGACGAGTTACCCGCATTTAATCTCATCAGGAAAAAGAGTTCTGCCTTCCTGGGAGTTGCTGTAACTCAGTAAAGCCCACCAGATTCTTTTTGGTGGCGAATGGCATTGACCAGAATCATATTGCTTGATTCTTCAAAACTATATAGGGCGACATAGCCACTCTTTCCGCGTGAGATTACTAACTCTCTCAGGTGGGCATCGCATAGGCGTCCTACGAGAGGATGTCTCGCTAGGATTTGAATCGCTTCTTCAATGAGTTCGATAGTGTGAAACGCAGCATTTTTGTCATTTTCAATTAGGAAGTCAGTAAGTCTCTCTAAATCATCAACTGCTTGCGGTGCAAAAACAATTCTTAGCAATTGCTAACCTTCAGTGTGGATTTTTTTCCAGTGATGCGGGCTTTCATGGCCTCGAAAACTTTATCTGATTCGTAGACCTTACCATTCTTCATAACCCCTTCGCGAGCAATGTTGGCCTGCTGAATGAAGTTTCTGCGTATTTCCGCATTGATGCTGGCTTGCTTGATTGCTTCCACCATAAATGCATGGGGGGTCATGCCCAGTTCTTTGGCGGCATTTGCAGCTTGCAGCTTAATTTCTTCTGTGAGCTTTAAAGAGGTTGTGCTGATAATGCTCATAATCGGTCTCCTGGTGTTACTTAGGTAACACCAAATCGTATAGTCAGATTGATCTACTGTCAATCACCTTAGTTTTGAGCGATAAAAACCCTGTAAAATAAGCCCCTTTTAGACCCTAGGGAATGTAATTCCCTGTAAATAGACAATACAACGGTTTTTATGGCTCTTATCGTTCATAAGTATGGCGGCACCTCAATGGGCTCGGTTGAGCGCATTCAGAACGTCGCTAAACGCGTTGCCAAATGGATGCGTGCAGGTCACCAGGTGGTTGTGGTGCCTTCAGCGATGTCCGGCGAAACCAATCGTTTGCTTGGTTTGGCAAAAGACATCAATCCCGATGCAAATCCTCGCGAACTCGATCAAATTGCCTCCACAGGTGAGCAAGTTAGCTCTGGCTTATTGGCCTTGGCTTTATTGCGTGAAGGTGTTGATGCAGTGAGCTATGCCGGTTGGCAGGTAACTGTCCATACAGATTCCTCATTTACTAAAGCGCGCATCAAGAGTATTGATGACAAAAAAATCCTGGCTGATCTCAATGCTGGGCGTGCCGTAGTTGTTACCGGTTTTCAGGGTGTTGATCCCAATGGCAATATCACTACTTTAGGTCGTGGGGGTTCTGACACATCAGCTGTTGCCATGGCTGCAGCGCTCAAAGCAGATGAGTGTTTGATCTACACCGACGTGGATGGTGTCTATACAACTGATCCACGTGTTTGTGAAGATGCGCGTCGCCTAGACAAGATTACTTTTGAAGAGATGCTGGAGATGGCAAGTCTTGGTTCAAAAGTGTTGCAGATTCGTTCAGTGGAGTTTGCTGGTAAGTACAAAGTTAAAACCCGTGTTCTGTCATCACTGACAGATCCGTTGATGCCTTTAGACCAAGAGATGAAGTCGGGCACCTTGATTACATTTGAAGAGGACAGTACTATGGAAGCCGCAGTTATTTCCGGCATCGCCTTTGCGCGTGATGAAGCAAAAATTACCGTTCTGGGAGTTCCTGATCGCCCAGGTATCGCCTATCAAATCTTGGGTCCGATTGCGGATGCCAATATTGACGTGGACATGATTATTCAGAATCAATCATTTGAAGGTAAGACAGACTTTACCTTTACAGTTCCACGCGCTGATTATCAAAAGGCATTGGACTTGCTCAAGAAGAATGTGCAGGCCCACATTGAAGCAAAAGAAATTAATGGCGATCCTAAGGTCTCAAAGGTATCTGTAGTTGGTGTAGGCATGCGCTCCCATGTGGGCGTTGCCAGCAAAATGTTCCGCACATTATCCGAAGAGGGCATCAATATCCTCATGATTTCTACCAGTGAAATCAAGATTTCAGTAGTGATCGACGAGAAATACATGGAGCTAGCTGTACGTGCTCTGCACAAGGTGTTTGAGCTAGATCAGAAGTAAAAGAAACCTCTGGGTAGCGGTTATCCGTTACACTATGGTTCGTTGTACTAGTATGGAATACGGAGACGTGGCCGAGCTGGTCGAAGGCACTCCCCTGCTAAGGGAGCATCGGGGCTAAAACTCTGATCGGAGGTTCGAATCCTCTCGTCTCCGCCATGTACCATAGAAGAGCCCCTAACCATGGGGCTCTATTTTTTTGTCATTCGATATTGCATTAATACAGTTCAGTCCAGAGAGGCACCTGATGCTTTTACGATCTTTGCCCAACGCGTAATATCTTCTTGCAGTTGTTTAGCAAATTCTGCTGGAGTCATGTTTGCGAGCTCTACTCCAGTGGCTTGCAGTTTTTCTTTTAACTCAGGATTGGTCAAGGTTAACTGCATTTCCTTTTGTAGTTTATCGATCACTGGCTTAGGCGTGCCTTTAGGTGCAAATAAACCTATCCAAAGAGTTCCAGAAAAGCCTGGAATCTTTTCTGATATAGATGGGACCTCGGGCAGCAGGGGCGAGCGCTTTGAAGAGCTCACACCTAGAGCAACTAATTTTTGAGTATTGATGTATTGCAAAACAGATGGCAAGCTAGCAAAAGCAATTTGAATTTGCCCACCCAAGAGATCATTGAGTGCGGGTGCAACCCCCTTGTAAGGAATATGTTGCAACGATATCCCATAACTTTGATTCAGCATTTCACCTAAGAGGTGATTTAGCGTCCCATTGCCAGCTGATGCAAATTGGTAAGTCTCTGGAGGTTTTGATTTAACTAACTTTAAAAAATCATCTAGATTCTTAGCTGGAAAATTAGCATTTACTACTAAAACATTCGGAACTGATCCGACCATGGCTAGAGGAATAAAGTCATTAACTGGATCAAATCCTGGATTTTTATAGAGGGCCGGATTAATCGCTTGCGCACTACTAATCGTCATTAAAAGCGTATGACCATCCTTCGGGGCATTGGCAACAAACTGAGTGCCAATATTGCCGCCAGCCCCTGGTTTATTCTCGACAACCACAGAGGCTTTGATTTGCTCCCCGAGCCGCTGTGCAACTACTCGACCCACAATATCATTTGTTCCGCCTGGTGCTTGGGGAACAATAATGGTGATTGGTTTATTTGGATAGGCAGCTGCTAAGCTAGCAAATAAGCAGAAACAAGTCAGTAGTCCTAATTGCAGGAGGCGGTTCATTAGAGTCTCTTTAATTTGAAATAAGGTTAAAAAATACCTCAATATGATCCAGTAGGGAAATGGGTGCTGACCCTGAGTGTTGTTAGGTGTATTTCCCGGTGATTCCCCCATCCACTACCAGTTCAGTCCCGGTAATGTAGGCGGCAGCATCCGATACCAGGAAGGCGCAGGCGTGAGCCACATCCCATGCTGTTCCTGATCTACCCATAGGAACTTGCTTATCCCTAGCAGCACGAGCCTCATCTAGGCCATTTTCAGAGAACATCTTCGCTACGGTATTGGCAATACGTGGGGTATCAATCAAACCGGGCACCACCGTATTGGCACGAATGCCTTGACCTGCGTATTGCTGAGCAATCATCCGAATAAATTGGGTGTTGGCTGCCTTAGTGACGCTATAGGCTAAATGTGGATAGCCCATGTAGCGCATACCCGCTACCGATGAAATAGCGAGAATATTTCCCGTGCCTCTGGATGCCATTTCAGGCAAAACCTCATGAGCTGCCAGCAAGAGACTGCGTACATTCACTTTATGAATGCGATCAAAATCCTCAGCACTCGTCTCCATGGGTCCACCAACTTTACCGATGCCTACGTTGTGATGCAAAACATCGATAGGACCAAATTGATTACGAGTCTCACTAAAAAGTCGCTTCACTTCATCCTCTTCAGAAACATCACCGACAAAGGTCTGTGCAATGCCACCTTCTCGCAGAATGATCTTGGCGGTTTCTTCTGCAGAGGCTGCATCTCGATCAACTACACAGACATTAGCACCCAGTCTGGCGTAAGTGACGCAAGATGCTCTACCAATACTCCAACCCGGTCCAGCCGAGCCGCCGCCAGAAACAAAAATAGTGCGACCAGTCAGATCAGTTGGCAAGCCGGGATGATGTGCAGTTGAGTTCATTTATTGATGTAGTCCTACAGTCATGCCACCACAAACATACACTACTTGACCGGTAGTAAATCCGGCACGTTGATCTAGTAGAGAAGCAACAATATGCGCCACTTCCTCAGGCTGACCTATGCGACCCAGGGGTACGCTTTCTAGAATGCGTTGCGTAGCAGGTGCACCTGGAGGGTTTGCACTCTGAAAGAGCTCTGTTGCTATAGGGCCAGGTCCAATGGCATTCGCAGTGATGCCATCGGCTGCAAGCTCTAAAGCCAATGTGCGCGTGAGCCCCAGTAAGCCTGCTTTAGAAGTGGCATACGCAATGCGCTCTTCTTTGCCTAAAGCTGCGCGACTAGAGATATTCACAATCCGTCCAAAGTGAGCGGCTTTCATGGTGGGGAGAAGTTCCTGTACGCAAATAATGGCTGCCGCGACATTCACATTCATCACTGCATAAAAATCTTCAATGCTGGTGTTTTCAATTGTGGCAGGGCGCACAATGCCTGCATTATTGACTAAACGGGTAATGGAATGTTTTGATATTACCTCTAACATCGTACTTCGCAATGCAGTTTCATTTGATACATCGACCTCATAGAAACTCTCATGAGTAGAGATTTCTTTGGGAGTAATTTTGTCAAAGTTAATGACATGCATCCCATCGGCAATCAGACGCTCTGCAATTGCTCGCCCGATACCGCGGCTAGCGCCTGTAATCAATACACATTCTTTAGCTACTTGGGTTTGAGAGGCCATGCTTAGCCAATCTTATTGGCGCCATCCACGAAGGGAATGGCATGTTCAACGGTATCCCAAATAAAACGGCCAGAGGGACTTTGTTGCTCTTCAACAATATGGGCTACCAAACCTGCTGAGCGTGAGATAACGGCAAAGCCGCGCATGACCGCAGTCGGAATGCCGATCTCACCCAGCAGCGCAGCTACCGCACCAGTAGCATTGATCGTAATCGGGCGACCAACTACCGTATCAACGGCTTTTGATAAGATTTCCAGTGCGCGGATCTTATCGCCCTTGAGGTCTGGTTCAGCCCGACCCATTTCCAATAATTTGTATGCACGTGGGTCTACGGGTTTATGAAGATGATGCCCAAATCCCGGAACGGCTGCCTTGATCGCTTTGTAATGTTGCGCTATGTCGAGTGCTTCTGCCTCAGGATTACTTGCCGCTGTAATCCGATCTAATAAGCCAGAACAATTTTCCATGGTGCCAATGAAAGAACTGCCGACAGCCAGCAAGCCAGCCGATACCGCTCCTTGAAGATTTTCTGGAGCGCTCATGTAAATCAATCGCGTTGCAATTGCGCTAGGTGTGAGGCCATGCTCCATGAGAACAATGAGCACAACGTCAGTAATTCGAATATCTACAGGTCGTGGAGTTCTGCCTAAGATTTGCATCAACATCACTTCAGTAAACGTTTTTTTCCCCATCAAGTCTTCGACAAGGTCTGCATCGCGATAGTGCAGGTTTGTAAGGGTATGAGTACACAAACTCGTTACTGGTGTTTTGCTAGATGAATTAGTCATGATGGCTTAATTAAGAATGTGTTGAAGAGTTAAGAATGTTTTGGAGGACGGCGCTCTTGAGTAATTTGCCCACATTAGAGCGAGGCAGACTGTCATAAAAGTGGATCCGTTTTGGTGTCTGAACTGGGCCCAAAAGTTCTCGCACAAACGCAATCAGCGCTGCCTCATCCGCTTGCTGCTCAGGGCGAAGTTGTACTGCGGCTTGCACGCTTTCTCCCCACTTATCATCTGGTACGCCAAAAACAAGACATTCATGAACGGCGGGGTGTTGGCTTAAAGCATTTTCAACATCTACTGGATAGACATTAAATCCGCCAGTAATCACAATATCCTTGAGACGGTCTTTTAAGTAGAGGTAGCCACGCTGATCAATCAGACCGCGATCGCCAGTGTGAAGCCAACCGTTAATGATTGTTTCTGCAGTTTTTTCTGGCATGCGCCAGTAACCTGTCATGAGAAGATCGCCACGTGCTACTACCTCCCCGATTTCGCCTGTGGGAAGGAAGCTGCCGTCGGGTGCCATGATGGCGACATCAGTAAACCAGGTAGTGCAACCTACGGCAGCCCAATTTTGAGGATCTTCAAAATCCTCTGGTTTCATGACGGTTAGTATTTGAGGGGCTTCAGTTTGACCATAGGTAGTGCAAAGCACGGGACCAAAAAATTCCCGTACAGCACGCACTTTTTCAGCAGGCATTGGAGCACCACCATATATCAGCCTACGTAGCTTGGGAAAATCTTTGCGTGAGGCATTGGGTAATGCCATCAACATGTATAGCAATGTTGGTGGCATAAAGGAGGCGGTACCTCCGCGCTCTCTAAAGGCTGTGCGAACTACTTCAGCACCGGCTCCGTCTAAGATGACATGACATCCGCCTTGCGCAAGAATAGGCAAAATATAAGTTGATGTACCGTGAGTAATTGGCGCCGCAACAATGTAGCGCTCTTGCTCATCAAAGCCCCACGACTGAATCTGGTTAGTAATATTAGCTAACCAGGCGCGATAGGGTTGCATTACCCCTTTTGGAGCGCCTGTAGTACCGCCAGTAAATTTGATGGCTTGAGTGGCATCTAAAGGCAAGTCAAATGACGGGAGTGGGGCGCCATCGTGACCTTGGATCAGGCTACCCATCGTTTTGCTTGATGCTTGCCCATCATCCATGCTGGTCAGAATAAAAATACCTGGGGCATCAGTTAGTAAGTCATCTAAGGCTTGATCATGAATGATGAGGCTTGGTTCTGTGATGTCGATGATGCGTCGTATTTCAGGTCGAGTACTTTTAGGGTTGAGTGGAACCCATACTTTTCCTGAGGCAAGTACTGCTAATAGGGCGATGATGTGCTCCGCGCTATTGCCAGAGCAAATTGCTACACGGCTTTGAAGATGGGGATCCAATTCCACAAGGGCGCTAGCAAGCGCCTTAACTTTGGAGGCCAATTCTTCATAGCTAATCGGGCCGGTAGGCGTATCGATGGCTGTACGCTTTGGCCAGCGCAAAGATGCTCGCCAAAAGAAGTCGATTGGAAACATGCGGGGACTTTCTTCTTTCTGGTGTCTTTTATTCGGCTTTTGCGCCAGATGCTCTAACCACTTCACGCCAGCGTTTTACCTCAGCTGTTGCGAAGTCACGCATTTTCTCTGGCGAGCCAGGTTCAGGTGTAGCACCCAACTCTTGGAGGCGTTGACGCACATCTGGTGATGTGAGGGCTTTATTTAGTGCTGCATTGAGCTTTTCGATGATCGGCTTCGGAGTTCCAGCAGGAGCGGCCAAGGCAAACCAGGACTGCACGTCAAAATTGGGGTAACCAGATTCGGCAAGTGTAGGTAGCTCCGGCAGTAATGGGGATCGTTGCGCACTGGTAATGCCAACTGCACGAAGCTTTCCGCTTTGAATATGAGGCATTGCAGAAGGGGCGTTGTCAAACATGGAATCAACCTGACCCCCTAGTAAATCTGTGACGGCAGGAGCGCTCCCCTTGTAAGGGATGTGCAGCATTTGGATTTTCGATTGCATCTTAAACATTTCACCGGAGAGATGAATAGATGAGCCACTACCGGAGGATGCAAAAGTCACGCCATCTTTTGATTCTTTGGCGTAGCGCACATAGTCCGCAACTGTTTTGATTGGAAGGTTTGGATTGACCACCAAAATGTTGGGGATTTTGGCAATCATGCCAACAGGCTCTAAATCCTTGAGTGCGTCGTACCCAAGTTTTGGATACAGTGACATATTGATGGTGTTGGCAATTGAAAAGGCGTAAAGGGTATACCCATCGGCCGATGACCGTGCAACGATTTCTGCCCCTACATTGCTATTGGCGCCAGGCTTGTTTTCAACAATCACTGACTGACCCAAGGTGTTACCCATTTTTACTGCAACTAAACGTGCCAATATATCTGTAGCCCCTCCAGCAGAGTAACCAACAATGATCTTGATGGGTTTATCAGGCCAACTTGCGTTCGTTTGAGCGTTTGCTACTCCTACCGCACAGCAGGCTAGGGCAGTGAGCAATACAAGTAAGCCTCTACGCTTCTCGAAATATAAGGACATTACGCTTCTCCTGAGTTCAGTACTTTTCATGCCCCAGATTCATATCTGGCTATGATTCATTTATAACACTGCTAGTTGTATGGGGCCTTAAAGCTTGCCTCGGCGAAAGCGGCCATATTGACTAATTTTTCGTCCGCACGGTAATCACCGATGAGCTGAACACCCAGTGGAAGTCCGTTGCTGGATTTTCCTACCGGTAGCGCAATGGCTGGAGTGCCTATAAAAGTCCAAAGAGAGCAGAAGATCGGATTTCCAGTAAAGCTGAGACCTTTTGGCGCCTCGCCGGTTGCAGGAGGTGCCAAGATTGCATCAAAACGCTCAAAATAGTCGCCGATAGACTTACGTAACGCAATCTGCAGATTTTTGGCTTCCAGGTAATCCCTTTCCGAGTGCGCATTTCCCTTTTCAATCAATTCTTTTATATCTGCGCCCAGCAGTTCAGGAAACTGCTCAAGATGTTTTTTATGGACTACCGCAGCTTCACACGACATCAGCACTGCCAATGCTTCAATTCCATCCCAATAAGTCTGCGGTAACGATAATTCTTCTATGCTGGCGCCTGAGGCTTTTAATAACGCTGCCGCATTTTTTACGGTATCCACTTGTTCTTGGCTTAACAATTCATCGAATGGAGAACTGAGAATGGCAAAACGGGGCTTCTGCTGATCCAAAACTACATTCACTGGCTTAAGAATAAGCTCAGGAATCACAATTGAATCATCCTCTTGAGTTGAGGAATTTTTGAGTAAATTAAATGCGTAAACTGCATCTGCAACGGATCTAGTAAAAAAACCGACGTGATCTAGTGAGCTAGAGACGGGATGGACTCCATTGCGGGGAACTGCTCCATAACTCGCCTTAAATCCAACGATTCCACAGTATGAGGCGGGCCTAATAATGGATCCAGCAGTTTGGGAGCCTATTGCCAGCGGCACAATCCCGCTTGCAACCGCTGCTGCTGAGCCGCTTGAAGATCCCCCAGGAGTGTGATCACCATTCCATGGATTACTTGTAGCTCCCGACTTACGCCATGCAAATTCGGTTGTGACGCTTTTGCCAAAGATAACGCCACCTAAGTTTCGAATCTTTTTGACTATTTCAGCATCCTCAGTAGGTACAAAATTTCGATAGATTGGTGAGCCATAGCTTGTTACAAAATCTTTCGTATCGATCAGATCTTTGATTGCTACTGGAATGCCTCTAAGTGGACCCAAGCCTGATTGTTTTATTAGTGCGGGTAGTGACGCTCTGACGGTAAACGCTCTTAATGTTGGCTCCAATGCATCTGCCAGCACCACGCATTGCCCCAAATAGTCATCTATCGAAAGTTGTTCCTTTTGAATGAGCTCGCAAGCTTTCACAAGGCTATTTTGTATTTTCATGGCCATTTCTTTTTCTCTGATCTGCGCTAAGTACTTTATACCGCATTCGTATACATTTTTTAGCCTCTTCGCCATTCATTCAGCATCAAAAAACAACGTATAAATTAAAGTTCACAACTTCACAACTTCTGTAGTATAGTACTACCAAAGGAGGGGGAAATGAGAAAAGTGATACCAAAAACACATCAAGCTTTAGATTGGATAGGGAAAGGAATGACTGCAGCTCAGGCCGCCAGGAAGATGGAAATTTCAGAATCTAGCGTCTATGCCGCCTTAAGAAAAACAAAAGCAAAAGATTCAGGTTGTTGTCCAACATGTGGTCACAAATTAAGGAAATAAGATGAAGAAGACTCTATTGGCCGTTGTCTCAATCTCTGTAGCTGCAGTGGCATATGCAAATACCTCATCGGATTCTTCCGAGTTGCTAAGCCAGCAATGCAAGATTTCCGCTGAAGCAGTCTCTACATTAAAGGGCTTACGCTACGGCAATACCTCGATTCGCAAAGATGTAGTCGGATTGATTAACTTAAATCTAAAAGTCCAAGAGAATAAAGATGCTGCGCAAATAACTCTGAACCGAATGGTTGATGATCAGGTCAATTCAACATCTGCTTTAGAAGCAAAGTATTGTTCTTAATGGCGTTTGATGACCCATACATTTGAGTGTCCAGAATGTGGCAATCCTAGGGGCATGCTTGGGGAGTGTCGTCAATGCGGAAGTGAGGAGCTTCCTATTCCGCATAGCGACACGATGGTACTGAATTTAAAGTTTGATAGTCCCAGTACTGAGGAAGCTTTGGATCGATTAACTATTGGGCTTCGTCGAGCTTCGGAAGTGGGTATCAAGGCAATCATCTTGATCCATGGCTATGGAGCTAGCGGTGAGGGTGGCAAGATCAAGCGGGCCGTTCATGATGCCCTAGAAAATAACTATTTCTCAGACCGTGTTGATGAATATCACTTTGGCGAGCAAACCGCATTTGGTTGCGAGGCTTACCACGCACTTTTGAGAAGAAGGCCTGGATTAAAAGCTTATCTCAAACACTTTAAAGAAGGAAACGCTGGGATGACGGTATTAATACTGTGATCTTTGGGATCAATTGCTTAGAATAGAACGATGACTACTAAAAAACCGATCAGCACGCAGGAAGAAGCTGAGATCCATTCAGAGGATTTGATAAGTGACTTTAAGGCGCTTATGGCAGATGCTGAGGATCTCATTAAGGCAACCGCAATCCATGACGATGGCTCGCTTGGCGCAATTCGTTCAAAGGCTTTGGAGACGCTCAATAGTGCAAAAGAAAGTCTATCCTCTGTTGAGGGTACTGTGACTGAAAAGGCTAAGGTAGTTGCCGAGCGCACTGATGAGTTTGTCCATCGAAATCCCTGGGAGGCGGTAGGTGTCGCTGCAGGTCTCGGACTTTTAATCGGCCTATTCATTCGTCGTCGCTAGGAATTCATGTCACAAGAAAACCTTTTATCCTCCCTCAAGAATCTCGTCTCCACCGGAGCATCCATTGCGCAGACTCGTCTGGAGTTGATCTCTACCGATGTGCAGATTGCGCGCACTAAGTTTCTGAGTCTATTGGTTATGGTGATCTTTACATTATTTTTCTTATTCTTTGGCTTGGTGATGCTGGCCTTACTTATTGTGATTTATAGCTGGGAGACTGATCGGGTCTTGGCGCTGAGCTTGCTAACTAGTGGTTTCTTAGCGGTAGGCATCATTTTGGCGCTGGTAGTTTTTCGCTCACTCAAAACTATGCCTAAATTATTCGAGGCAACGATTGCTGAGTTAGCTAAAGATCGTCAGGAGCTCTCAAAACAATGAGTAAAACGCTAGCTGAACTTCAAGCTAGGCAAAAAGTGCTGCAGGGGAGGGCAGCCCAAGAGCGTGCTGACTTTGCCTTGCATTTTGAGCCCATAGAAAAGCCCTTGTCATGGGCTGATAAAGGTATGGATGCATTTAATTTCATGAAGAGTAGGCCGATCTTGTGGACTAGTGCGTTCGCAGTACTAGCGCACTACAAACCCAAGCTTGCCAGTAAAGTGCTCGCAGTAGGCTGGGGCACTGTCAAGCTTCTCAAAGGCGCTAAGAGTCTTTTGTAAGACCCGCTTTAGGCAATCAAGACTGTCTTATTGGCGATTCCATGTTGGGTCAGGACATCGCCACCATGTAAACCAGCAATTTCTAAAAACGTGAGAGCGCCAGCAACGTTAAAGCCAGCCTTTTTGAGTAATTTACTTGCTGCGACTATGGTGCCACCGGTAGCCAGCACGTCGTCAATAATCAACACCCGAGAGCCGGACGGTAAAGTAGATTCCTGAATTTCCAGAGAATCTGAGCCGTACTCCAAGCCATAGGATTCTCGATGGCTAGCTAATGGCAGCTTATTGGGTTTCCGGGCTAAAGCGAGGCCTTTATGGGCTTTAAAGGCGAGGGCGGTGCCAAAGATAAAGCCACGTGATTCAATACCTAAAATATGGCTGTAATCAAACTGCTGTGCAAGTTCCTCTAGTTGTAGCGTAGCCTCCTTAAAGGCACTCGGATTAGCCAATAAAGGCGAGATATCCCGAAAAAGGATTCCTGGCTTAGGAAAGTCGGGGACTCCGGGTAGATAATCTAATAAATTCATTATTGGCTGATATGAAAACACAATTGCTCATTATTACCGCATTAGAGTCAGAGCTGGATAAAAGCGCTTTACCGGCAGGTGTTGATATTGTGTATTCTGGAGTTGGCAAAATCAATGCAACCGCTGCCAGTATTCAGGCTATACATCAATATCAACCAAAGAGGATAGTGAACTTTGGTACCGTCGGAAAAATTAACTCTGCTCTACAAGGCTTATTAGAAATCGGTAAAGTAATGCAGCGCGACATGATGGCAGTTCCCTTAGCACCTAGAGGCCAAACCCCTTTTTGCCCTAAACCATCCCACTATCTCTCTCTAGGTGGTGAGCATACTTGCGGCACTGGAGATAGCTTTGTGACAGCGCACGATCCTTGGTTAATCTCGCAGGAGATTGATGTAGTGGATATGGAGTTATTTGCGATTGCTAGTATTGCTTATCAATCAAATATTCCATGGCAATCATTTAAGTATGTGACTGATGATGCTAACGCTGACTCAGGCAACGAATGGACTCATCGCGTTAACCATGGCCAAGAACTCTATCTAGAAAAGCTCAAAGAGCTTTTAAGTGCTTAAGACGCACCCAACATAATTCCCCAATTGCTTAAGCAAATGAACACTCAAAAACCTTGGCTTAAAAACTATCTCGAGGGCGTTCCTCATGAGATTGATTTAGCGGGCCATTCATCTATCGCTGATTTAATAGAACAATCTTTTAATCATTATCCCAATCGCATAGTGATGGAGTCGATGGGGCATACCATCAGCTATCGTCAACTCGATATTCTTTCTAAGGACTTCGCCGCGTATTTACAAACATTGGGGCTTGAAGCGGGATCGCGTATTGCCGTCATGTTCCCGAATGTGCCGCAATACTTCATTGCAATGCTAGGGACTCTTCGTGCAGGCTTTGTCGTAGTCAATATCAATCCACTCTATACGGCTCGTGAGCTAGAGCATCAGCTACAAGATAGTGGTGCGTCGGTCTTGGTAATGCTAGAAAACTTTGCTCACGTGTATCAGGAGATTGCCAATCAAGGGCTTGTAAAGAAAGTGATCATAAGTAGCATAGGTGAGAGCTTAGGCCCGAAGGGCGTCATCATCAATTTGATTGCTCGCCATATTAAAAAGCTGATTCCGTATTGGAACTTTCCTTGCGTCAAATTGAACCAAGCTTTCAAAATTGGCTCTGGCCATGGCTTTACTAAACCCAATCTATGGCTGGATGACATTGCTTTTTTGCAATACACCGGCGGTACTACGGGGGTTTCTAAAGGCGCAGTTTTATTACATCGCAACATCCTGGCTAATATTATTCAGATCGAATCTTGGCTTGAGCCTGCTTTAAAAAATCGTCAGCAGCAGTTAGTTTTTTTATGTGCGCTACCCATGACACATATCTTTGCTCTCACTGCCTGCGGTTTCCTTGGAATGCGTAAGGGTGCCAAATTATTATTAGTCGCTAATCCCCGTGATATCACGGGCTTTATAAAGTTGTTGATGAACCACCCTGATATCAATATTTTTCCAGGCGTCAATACGCTATTTCATGCACTGATACATCGCCCAGAATTCAAACATGTGCGCTTACCTAATCTTTTGGTCACCATCGGCGGTGGTATGGCAGTTCTACAGAAGACAGCTGAACTTTGGCAGAAAATGATGGGGGTACCGATTGCGCAAGGATATGGACTGTCGGAAACTTCCCCAGTAGTTTGTGTGAACACGCCATTTGTAAAAGAATTTACGGGATCCATTGGCATGCCAGTGCCAAGCACAGATGTATTGATACTCGATGATGACGGAGTAGAAGTTCCATTCGGCATGCCTGGAGAGATCTGTATCAAGGGCCCACAGGTGATGGCGGGCTACTGGAATAGACCTGAAGAGACTGAGCAATCCATGACTGCAGAGGGATATTTTAAGTCTGGCGACATCGGCATCATGAGTCCCGATGGCTTTGTCCAGATTGTGGATCGTAAGAAGGACATGATCGTCGTTGCTGGCTATAAAGTATTCCCTAATGAAATCGAGGAAGTGATTTCTCAAATGCCTGGCGTAAGAGAATGTGCTGTGATTGGATTAACGCACCGTAAGCTCGGTGAGATCGTCAAGGCTTATATCGTCAAGGATAAGCCTGAATTAACTGAGGCTGAAGTCATTCAGTATTGCAAAGAGCAAATGACCAGTTACAAACGCCCTAGAAAGATTGCTTTTATTGAGGAAATGCCCAAGTCTAATGTGGGCAAAATCTTGCGCCGTCATCTACGCGACTTATAAATAAACAAAAAAACAAAAACTATAGGCCACCGCCGAAGCGGTATTGCCAAGTAATCCCATATAAGTCATAGCTGTTATTAGTCCTCGAGTATGCCCCCGTGCTAGCCGATAGCCGAATCGAATTATTCTTATCTACCGGGTAGGACATCGTTGTTCCAAAGCGCCAATTCTCTTGATTACCGCTAATCGGGTTGCCATTAAGGTAAGACTGTCCGCCAGTAAAGTAGGTGGCATCTACTGAGATCCACGCGGTATTCTGAAAGTAATAAATGCCGTGTGTTTGTGTTGAGTAAACCGGGTTCTGAGATAGTGAGTTACCACCCATGAAATTGGTATTACTGGTGTAAAAAATACCAGCGCCAGCGAGCTCAAATCGCCAAGGACCAAGTGCTTTAGAGACTCCTAGACCTGGCTGAATAAACCAGCGATTTGCGCCCACATTAATGAGTTGATTGTCGTTGTACTTGCCCCATGGCACTGATGCTGCAAGACTGACACCAACAATGAGATCTTGCTGATAACTCTTAAATTGATCTAGCGTTAATGCTGGAGCGCCATAAAGGTTAACTGCTGCTTTGATGAGTGGATCTGATAGCCCCTCAGTACTAGCATTAACTGTTCTCCCGCCAATACTGCTCGACCCAGTGAGTTGGCCATAAGGAAGCACTAAAGTGAGCTTGCCGGATTGGCCTCCTGCATCAAAGATATGAGTAAGACCCATGACTTCGCTAGTCAGGGTGTAATTACCAGATTTAGCTTGTGCAAACCCAGCGCTGATGAAGTTAATCCCAACGGGTGCATTGGAATAAGTACGCGCCTCGATTTCTTGAGCATAAGATAGGGCGGGCAGTGAGGTACCCAAAATAAGCAATAGCAAAGCGCCTATTGCAAAAGCCCGACCTTGAAAAATGGAGTGCAACTTAATCATTCGAGCTATATGACTCAAGTTAGATTAATTAAGTTTTGATTTGTCACCAAACAAAATCTTGAGGGTAGCGTTGCCGCCAAGCATGATGGTCATCCCCGTTAAGAGTAAATAAGGCCACACAATTAACCAGTACACAATCGACATGGCTACTACGCGCAAGGGATTGGATTGTCCAAAATCAGTCATAGAGATCAAAAACGGTTTTCCATGAATTAAGCCATGCACTCCGGCTTCTAAGTAATTTAAGGCTAAAACAACCAGAAGATAAAAGAGAGACTCCAAGAAGAGTGAGCCAACAATCCCATGCTGTTTATTGACTTTAATTGGATATGCAGCCTGAGCGATCAACATAAATTTGGCACAGATTGCTGCTTTGAACAATGCAAAGCCAAAGATGGATAAAGGAATTGGTCTCTCATCCAATGATGTTGCTGCTAAAAAGGCAAGAGTACAAAACCAAGATCCGAAGTAAATGGTTAATTGCAATGCTTTGATAAATGCTTCTTTGGCTTTTTCTTTAAAACCATGAGCAGGGGCTGAGTTGGGTGTCGAGGTGCTCATAAAAACTTTCTGAAGAACTGCATTAGCAGTTGCTGCAAGAGCTAGCCTCAACTGGCGCTGGTTCTTGGGTGTAGCGCGCGATAAATGCATGCTGACTCTTGAGCGGCAATTTAATCCACACAAAGTGACCTGAGCCAGGAGCAACATCAATTGGCTCATTTTTGAGATTCCACATGGCATCCAATGCCATATCTTGATTGCCCTCGGGTTCAATGATTTCTAACTTATCGCCAATCGAGAAACGATTCTTTACATCTACCTTGACGCGACCTGAGGCCTCATCAATCTCTAAGGTCTCGCCAACATACAGACTTCTACCCGAGAGGGAGTGGCCGCGCATATAGAGTTGATATTCTTTATCGTGGTGACGCTCATAGAAGCCGTCGGTATAGCCACGATTTGCAAGACCTTCTAGATTGCCAATCAGGGACATATTCATGGGACGACCCGCTACCGCATCATCAATCGCAGTGCGATAGGATTGGCAGGTGCGAGAAACATAATAGGGCGACTTAGTGCGACCTTCAATCTTGAATGAATCCACACCCATCTTGGTTAAGCGTTCAATATGCTCAATGGCACGTAAATCCTTGGAGTTCATGATGTAAGTACCATGCTCATCTTCTTCCATAGGCATTAAATCATCTGGACGTCGCGCTTCCTGCAGAAGAACTACATCACCGCTAGTATTTTGTTGGCCAGGCTTGACCTTGTAATCCCAACGACAGGCATTAGTACAGGCGCCTTGGTTAGAGTCACGATGGGACATGTAGCCAGATAGTAGGCAGCGACCGGAGTAGGCAATACACAAAGCGCCATGTACGAATACTTCTAATTCCATTTCTGGGCAGTCTTGACGAACTTCTTCAATCTCATCAAAAGAAAGCTCGCGCGACAAAATCACTCGACTGATGCCTACAGAGCGCCAGAATTTTGCAGAAGCGCCATTGACCGTATTGGCTTGCACCGATAAATGAATCGGCATATCTGGCCATGCTTCTCTGGCCATCATGATGAGGCCGGGATCTGACATGATCATGGCATCAGGCTTTAAGGCAACCACAGGATCCATATCTTTAATATAAGTACGTGTCTTACCACCATGGGGCAGTAGATTGGACACAAGGTAAAACTTCTTACCCAAAGCATGGGCAGTATCAATACCTTCTTTGAGCGTCTCCATTTTTCCGAAGTCGTTATTACGTACTCGCAGGGAATAACGTGGCTGTCCGGCATAAATAGCATCGGCACCAAAGTCAAAGGCAGTACGCAGCATGGAAAGGCTGCCGGCAGGGGCGAGAAGTTCTGGAATCTTGGTCATAGCGGTATTTTAAGGTCTACTGAGATCTCTAGCCCAATTACTCATCCGCTATAGAGTTGCGCAGTATTCCAATGGATTCAATTTCAATTTCACAAATATCCCCTGGTTTCATAAAAACAGGGGGTGTCCTTGCATAGCCAACGCCAGCGGGGGTGCCGGTAATGACCAGATCACCCGGCTCCAGCGTCATGCACTCGGTTATCAGCGCAATGGTCTCTGCCACGTTCCATAAAAAGTCTTTGGTATTGGCGTTTTGCATCACTTGACCATTTAAGCGCGACTGAATTCTCAAGCCATCGCAGCCAAGGGGGAGCTCGTCTGGTGTCACTAGCCATGGCCCAAAAGCACCAGTTTGATCAAAGTTTTTACCAATAGTCCATTGAGTCGTTTTGCGTTGGTAATCTCGAAGACTGCCATCATTAAAAATGCTGTATCCCGCAACACACTCCAAAGCATTATCCAATGTCAGATGGCGCGCCTTTTTACCAACTACAAAGGCGAGCTCCGCTTCGTAATCTAACTTATCAGAAACCCGAGGACGAATGATGGGGCTCAAGTGGGCTGTTAATGAGCTGGGGCCACGCATAAAAAAACTGGGGTATTCAGGTCTGGCATTACCACCCTCTTTTGCATGATCAGCATAGTTCAGACCCATGCAGATAATTTTTCCAGGCTTCTCTATTGGGGATCTAAAAGTGATGGCGTCTATCTCTCCTTTAATTGCCTTGGAATTTTGGAGCGCTGCTGCAGCACGATTTAAAGCTTCTGGCGATTCAATAATTGCTTGCAAGCTATTGGGTATCAAAGGATCTGTGGCAGATAGATTAATGAATGTATTTGAACTCCCTGTTAAGAGAGCGCCCACGCCGTCCTGGCCACTTGAATCTCGATAGCTAAATAGTCTCATTGCAAAGCCTCCAATTACATTGGTTTATTGGTTGTTAGTGATGGCAGTATAGGGCAGTCCAAGAGACTGATAAGCCTCCTAAACCAGCCGTCCAATTGGCTTCATTACTGGATAAAGTGTGATAACTTGCTACTACTCGTTATATATAACCAAAATCCTTAGAAAGCCTATCAATATCATGGAGACCCCAAGTAAAGTGCTAAATGGTGGCCAAATTCTCGCCAATGCGTTGGCAAGACAGGTTGTCGATATTGCCTTTGGCGTTCCTGGCGAAAGCTTTCTGCCTTTATTGAATGGCTTGCTTGATCACCCTGAGTTTCGATTCATCACCTGTCGACAAGAGGGGGGCGCTGCTTATATGGCAGAGGCCTATGCAAAACTAACGGGTCGCCCCGGCGTCTTAATGGTGACTCGTGGGCCCGGCGCCTCGAATGCCATGATTGGAATGCACACAGCCTATCAAGACTCAACACCAATGGTTTTATTGGTCGGACAAGTTGGGACTGACATGGTTGAGCGTGAGGCCTTCCAAGAAATTGACTATCGCCGGATGTATTCCGAATGTGCAAAATGGGTTGGCAGCATCGATCGTGTCGATCGCATTGATGAATTTGTTTCTCATGCATTTCATGTGGCTCAGGCGGGTCGAAAAGGTCCGGTTGTATTAGCTTTGCCTGAAGACGTGTTGTACATGACTGGTCAAGAAAACCCTGTCAAAGCTGCCCATATCGTTCAGCCAGGCTTAGATCTCCACAGTTTTGATCAGGCAATGTCTGCTTTTACCTCCGCTAAAAAGCCTATGGTGATCGCAGGCGGTGGTAATTGGAATAGCACTGCATGCGAAGCCTTACGTTCTTGGGCAAATGCGCAGGCCATCCCAGTTGCAAGCAGCTTTCGCTCTCAAGATGTCATCGATAATCTAGATCCTGCATTTGCAGGTGACCTGGGTATTGGCGCTAATCCTACTTTGGTAAGGCGCATTCAAGAGGCAGATGTCTTGTTGGTCATTGGAGAGCGCCTCGGAGAGATGACAACTGCTGGATACAGCATATTGACTGTTCCTCAAGCGAAAGCAAAATTAATTCACGTGCTATCAGGCCCAGAAGAATTAGGCCGTGTATATCGACCTGACTTTGCCTTAAATTGCAGCACAGAAAACTTCTGTTCAGCATTAACTAGGGTGAAGATGAATGCTCAGCATGATCGCAGCGCTATGAATCAGGCTCATGATGAATATCTCGCTTTCTCTAGCCCAGTGACTGTCAAAGGTGACCTGCAATTGGCATTCATCATGGACTCATTGCCAGATCTCATACCGCGCGATGCAATTATTACTAATGGTGCTGGTAATTTTGCAACCTGGGTGCACCGTTTTTATCCCTATGGGAAATACAAAACCCAATTGGCGCCTGCAAATGGATCCATGGGCTACGGTCTTCCTGCCGCAATTGCTGCCAAGATTGCTAGCCCAGAAAAAGTAGTTATCGCAGTGTGTGGTGACGGCGACTTTATGATGAACTGCCAAGAATTGGCTACAGCTGCTCGTTACGATGCTTATCCAATTGTTTTAGTAGTCAATAACAGCATGCTTGGCACTATCCGTATGCATCAGGAGAGAGAGTTTAAGTCTCGCGTGATTGCGACTGGTTTAACCAACCCCGATTTTGTGAAGTTTGCAGATAGTTTTGGAGTACCTGGTTTTAGAGTCAGCAAGACTGAGGAATTTGCACCCGCATTTGCAAAAGCACTGGCTAGTAAAAAAGGTGCCTTGATTGAACTAGTCTTAGATCCAGAGGTAATTACTCCAACAAAACTTCTTTCTCAATTGGGGTAATAAAAAAGAGGAGCTAGGCTCCTCTTTAACTAAGTAACTAAGTAACTAAGCAAGCTAGCTAGCTCTCTAAATCTTAATCTACTTTTGCTCCAGAATCTTTTACAACCTTTGTCCACTTTGCAATTTCATTCTTAATGAAGACTGAGAATTGAGCTGGTGTATTACCAACAGGCTGTGCACCCATTGCTAAATATTTTTCCCTCACAGCAGGGCTATTAATAGCAGCCATTAAGACGGCGCTATCTTTATTCAGAATATCTGCTGGCATATTTGCAGGGCCGACAACACCGAACCAAGAGGTTGCTTCATAGCCTGGTAAGTTTGCTGCCTCAGCAATGGTGGGCATATCCGGAAATGCAGGAGAGCGTTTGGCGCTAGTCACTGCTAATGCCTTTAAGCGACCTGCACGAATAAAGTTAATGGAAGAAGGGAGATTGTCGAACATGATGTCTACATTTCCCGCCATTAAATCGGTGACTGCTGGAGGGCTTCCCTTATAGGGTAAGTGCACCATATACGTTTTTGTCATGGATTTAAATAGCTCCCCCGCCATATGAATGGAGGTGCCATTACCACTCGAAGCCATGTTGACTTTTCCTGGGTTAGCTCTGGCGTAGGCAATCAAATCATTCACGGTATTAATTTTATTTTTAGCGGCAAATTCAGGATTGAGAACTAAGACGTTAGGTAACTCCGCTACCAAAGTAATGGGAGTGAAATCCTTAACCGGATCAAATGGTAATTTTCCGCCGCCCTGGGTGTAGAGCGGTAAATTAATACCATGCGTACCGACTGATGCCATGAGCCAGGTATAGCCATCTGGGACTGCTTTAGAAACAATTTCCGCGCCAATATTGCCGCCTGCACCTGGCTTATTGTCAATGATGACATTCCACTTTACGGAATTTAGTAGCTCGTTTTGGAGTGGTCGGGCAATGTTATCGGTTGCCCCGCCAGCAGGAAAGGGAACGATAAAACGTATTGGTTTATTGGGGTAATCTGATTGAGCGACAGATGTATGGCTAGTGCCAAACAATATCGCCGTCACAACTGTAAAGAATAGGGGCAAACGAATAAATACATTTAAAAGTTTGTTTTGAATCATAGCTATCTCCTGTTTACTAAATTCATTCTAATAATGATTTTTAATTCAGTGCCAAAAGCATAACAGAGCAAGTGGTAACTGGGTTCCAGGTGGTTAAAAGATCTATTTTGACCTCAATCTAACCCAATGAAGAGTATCCTACGGGGCTGTGGCGAGCCTTCCACCTTGAATTGAAGGCGCCAGTAAAGAATGCAGAAAGTACACAATGACAAAACTCACATCCAAGCCTATCCTGAAAAAAGCCAGCGGCATTTTGGCGCAAGAGTTTGCTATGCCTAAGGACATCGCCTGGGCTTGGGTCACTTTGCTACTTTCTCAAGAAGAGCAAAAGCGCGATAGTGAAGAAAAGCGCTATGCCCGTATCGCAGAATTTGAAGCCTGGATTACGGAATTAAATCTTCCAGCAGATCCAAAAAATCCCGAGAGTGGCGCAGTCAGCCCAGAGGCAGTAAAAAATTCAGCCAGAAATGTATTTGAGTGGCCACATGAGTACATCTTTGACGAGCCAGTAGCAGCAAAACACCCAGACTCCAAAGTGACCTATGGCGATACGATTACCAAGCCAATCTTGGATGCCATTAAAGATGCCGGAGGATCGGATGATCGCCTAGCACTGATTACTATTTTGGAAGGCTACGCAAAAGAGGGTAAAGAGCCTTTTGCTAATGTCACGTCAGAAGGTATCGAGTGGAAAGGCAGCAATTGGTCGGAGGGTGACAAGTTCAACCTGCTCACCATCAAGACCTTAAATAACCGCCTTGCCAATCTAAAAAAGAGGGGCTTGATCTAGGCTCAATCGATTCATCTCGACTACCAAAGAAAAAACCACCTAAAAAGGTGGTTTTCTTGTATTTGGCTCCTCGACGTGGGATCGAACCACGGACCAACAGATTAACAGTCTGCTGCTCTACCGCTGAGCTATCGAGGAATAAGCCGATATTATAGCAAGATGAAAATATCTAGCCCAAGTTCTGTACAGATCCCCAAAGTATTGACCATCGCTGGGTCCGATAGTGGCGGTGGCGCGGGCATTCAGGCCGACCTCAAAGTCATCACAGCCCTGGGTGGATATGGAATGACGGTCATCACGGCTATTACCGCACAGAATACTTTGGGTGTAACTCGTATTCAGGATATTGATCTTGATGTGGTTGAGGCTCAAATCGACGCAGTATTTATGGATATTGGGGTGGATATCGTCAAGATTGGCATGTTGGCCAGCCCAGAAATCGTTCGCACTGTGGCATCAGCCCTCAAGCGCCATGGCGCTAAAAGAATCGTCCTCGATCCCGTACTCAGGGCTACTTCAGGCGCCAGTCTTGGTGGGGACGATACCGCTCAAGCCATGATTAAAGAGCTATTTCCGATGGCAAGCTTAATTACTCCTAATATGGAAGAAGCGGGCTTGCTCTTGGGTCGTGAGATTGAAGGGGCGAATGACTTCAAGCTAGCGGCACAAGAGTTACTCGAGATGGGTCCTCAGGCAGTCTTGCTCAAGGGCGGACATCTGGACGCTAGTCATACTCAGCTAACAGATTTTCTGATGTGGCGAACCATTGAAGATGGTCTTGAAGTAGTTCAATCAAAAGAATTCAAACACTATCGTGTAAATACGCTTAACACCCATGGCACTGGTTGCTCGCTGTCATCAGCAATTGCAACTTATTTAGCAGATGGTCACGATCTATCTCATGCGGTCGCTAAGGCAATTTCTTATGTTGAGGCGGGATTGGAAAAAGGGCGCTTCTTAATTATTGGTGAGGGTCCGGGACCTTTATGGCACATGCATGATTTTTATCCGACTGCATTGCCAGAAGAAGAAGGTAAGTATTAAGAATTAAAGACTCAAGATTAAGGGCTAGGTTTTCATGAGTTCTTGCAGTCGCTTCACAGCTGCCTTTGGATCACTCGATCCATTGATTGCCCTGACAACTGCAACCGAGCCAACACCGCTTTGGGCTACTGCGTGAATACTAGTTTCATCAATGCCGCCAATAGCTACTAAAGGATAGTGACTCATCAATTGGGCATACTTGTATAAACGCCCCAAGCCTTGAGGTGCAGTAGCCATCTTTTTCAGATTGGTTGCAAAGACTGCGCCCATAGCGATATAACTCGGGCAGAAGCGATCTGAATAAACCATTTCAGCATAGCCGTGGGTACTCAGACCTAAGCGTAGACCTGCAGACCGAATTGCATCTAAGTCTGCCACTGCTAAATCTTCTTGCCCCAGATGAACACCATAGGCATCGGCTTCAATTGCTTCCTGCCAAAAATCATTAATAAAGAGCAGACTCTTACTGCCTTTGACTGCCTCAACAGATTGCGCAATCTGCTTGCGGATCAGCCTGCGATCATCTGATTTGAGGCGCAGTTGCACCGTTGGCACTTCAGCCTCAATGGCACGCTTTACCGAATCAGCATCGGGCATGACGGCATATAAACCCAAGCGCTGAGGACACTCCGCAAATGCATTGGGGTTCATATTGCGTGTCCAGGGGAGCAAATCAAAATGCTCCGGCCTTGAGGGCCATTTAGATGGATTAAAGCCACCATCTTGGTGAGCCATGCGTGACCATGCCTTACCCAATACTTTGGCATCACATTCGATAAAGCCCATCTCAATTGAGGCAAGTGCGCCTGCTAGCTCATAGTGATCCGCTGCGTGCTCATTATCAATTTGTGGTGGGGGGGATGAGATGCTGTACGTTGGGATCGGTAAGCACACATCATCCTTGACATGGGCTGCAACAATTTGATCTGCAAGGTCGCGTACTAAGCTCATCTTATTAACTTTTTAACTTTGATGCCAAAAAGGCGTGCCAACTAAAGGCGTACTAGCTTGAGCAGACTGTTGGGCTTTCATGGCACCAGAGAGGTAGGCGGTGCGGCCAGCATCGACTGACATCGCAAACGCTTTAGCCATCGCCACTGGGTCATCAGCTAATGCAACAGCCGTATTGAGTAAGACACCATCAAAGCCCCACTCCATCACACTGCATGCATGTGAGGGCAGGCCTAAACCAGCATCCACCAGCAGCGGAACTTTTAAGCGGTCACGTAAGAGTTTTAATGCATAAGGATTTAAAGGGCCTTGACCAGTACCAATTGGAGCGGCCCATGGCATCACCGCCTGGCATCCCACATCCACTAAGCGTTGGCACAAAATCAGATCTTCAGTGCAATAAGGCAAGACCTTGAAGCCATCTTTGATCAAAGTTTCTGCAGTGGCAACTAAACGTAAAGTATCCGGTTGCAAAGTGTAGTCATCGCCAATGAGCTCCAACTTAATCCAATTCGTCTCAAATACTTCACGTGCCATCTGCGCGGTAGTAATTACCTCTTTCGGGCTATGACATCCTGCGGTATTTGGTAAAACTGGTACAGCCATTTTCTTTAAGAGATCCCAAAAGCCAGAGTGCGCTTCAGTTGTAGAGGTACCTTGCCTGCGCAGGCTCACCGTAATCATTCCAGGATTAGATTGCTTCACCGCATTCTCTAAGACCTGTGGAGAAGGGTAACGCGAGCTTCCTAGTAATAAGCGACTAGCAAAAGTCTCGCCATACAGCACTAATGGATCGGCTGTATTTAAAGAGTTTGGTAATGGGGCAGTCATGTTGATTAATGAATTCTTTTGCTTACTTTTGTCTGTATTAATTTCTTAATGTGTTCGTTACTAAATTAGCCGCCAGTCACTGGTGCAATCACTTCCATCTCATCGCCTTCACGCAATACTTCTTCTGCATGCCTAGTCTTGGGAACAAATTCGTAATTGATGGCAACGGCAAAGGGTGGTTTTGCATCGATGAGCAGAAGAACATCATCAATCGTGCACTGATCAGGAACCTCTTTGGCAACTTGATTCACCATTATGCGCATGCACTGAGCTCCTGATCAGCAGCAGCCGATACCTGAAGATCTAAGTCAATAGCGGTACTGCTAGACCCTGAATGCAATATCTCTAATGCGCAATCCAAAATCGCTGGTGAGATCATAAAACCATGTCGATAGAGTCCATTGATCATCATCAGGCCAGCTTGATTTGGTTTTCGATCAACAGCAATCTCCGGCAAATTATCTTTGAGCGTAGGGCGACATTGCGTTGCCATTTCCAAAATACGCGCTTCAGCAAAGCCGCTATGGACGGTATAAACCGCACTAAGTAATTCTAGGGCGGAGCGCACACTCATCGGAGAAAGATCCTCAGATTCAATCTCTGTTGCGCCAACAACGTAGACATCATCTTCTTTGGGGGCGATGTAAATTGGATAGCGTGGATGGATTAGGCGAGTAGGGCGACGTAGTTTTACTTCAGGCGCATGTAGGCGAATCACTTCACCGCGCACGCCCCTTAAATCTTTAGAAGCTCTACCAGCTTCGCCCCAAGAAGTTTTAGCACCCAGACCACGACAATCGATCACCCAATCAAAACCATTCTTTTGAGTGCGAAGTTGTGCAGGATCGGTAGCCTGATTCCAATGGCAAGGCACCTTCATTAAAGTGAGCTCAACTAATAAAGCCTCAAGTAATTGGCGATTATCGAGCTGACCTTCATTGGGAAGGTAGAGGCCTTGGGTAAAGCGCTCAGAAACGCTAGGCTCAATTTCTGCAAGAGACTGACTATCCAAATGAATCGGTTTAGAAAGTGCCTGATTGTGATCGCAATTTCTTTCCAGATGGGACGCAAAGCGCTCTGCATCGCTGGTATCTTGACGATGCCATAAGATGAGCGTGCCATCTTGTTGAAAGAATACTGGCTTTGCTAATTCATCGATGAGTTGCTTCCAGCGAGGCAGACTGTGAACACCCATGCGCACCACGTTATCTTCGGTAATAGCAGATTCTGCTAAAGGAGCCAACATAGCAGCCGCAATTCGAGCTGCCGCTAAGTTGCCATCCGAACCACCTTTCTCAAACAGTTCTACCTGAGCGCCGCGTTTAGCAAGCGCGACCGCCAGCAACCGACCCATGAGGCCGGCGCCAACGATGGCATATTTGCCGTTTGAGAATACGTGACTCACTTACTGATAAATCTCGCTACCGCGCTTACGAAACTCTGCTGACATCTCTTCCATTCCTTTTTGTGGATCGGTAGGGGCTTCTGCAGTGATCGGAATGACTTTCGACTTAGGATTGCCATCCGCATCTAAAGTAGCAGCGTAGTCACGTACTTCTTGAGTGATCTTCATCGAGCAGAACTTCGGCCCACACATTGAACAGAAGTGGGCAATCTTCGCGCCCTCTGCAGGCAAAGTAGCGTCGTGGTATTCACGAGCACGCTCAGGGTCTAGGCCAAGATTAAATTGGTCTTCCCAGCGGAACTCAAAGCGGGCTTTGGATAAAGCGTTATCGCGTACTTGAGCGCCCGGTAAACCTTTAGCCAAGTCTGCACCATGGGCAGCAATTTTATAAGTGATGATGCCGGTACGCACATCTTCTTTATCCGGTAAACCTAAATGCTCTTTTGGTGTGACATAGCAAAGCATCGCTGTACCGTACCAACCAATTTGTGCCGCACCAATACCGCTGGTAATGTGATCGTAACCAGGAGCGATGTCAGTAATCAATGGTCCGAGAGTGTAGAAGGGCGCCTCTAGGCAGTGCTTCAGCTCTTCAGTCATATTTTCTTCAATGCGCTGCATTGGCACGTGACCAGGACCTTCGATCATGACTTGGACATCATGCTTCCAGGCTTTGGCAGTGAGTTCACCAAGGGTGTGTAGCTCGCCAAACTGCGCGGCATCATTGGAGTCAGCAATACAGCCAGGACGCAAGCCATCGCCCAAGCTAAATGACACGTCATAGGCTTTCATGATTTCGCAAATTTCATCAAACTTTGTATAGAGGAAGTTTTCTTTATGGTGAGCCAAGCACCACTTCGCCATGATGGAGCCGCCACGAGAGACGATGCCAGTAATACGATCAGCTGTTAAAGGTACATAACGCAGTAATACGCCAGCATGAATAGTGAAGTAGTCGACACCTTGCTCAGCTTGCTCTACCAGAGTGTCGCGGAACATTTCCCAGGTAAGGTCTTCTGCAATGCCGCCGGTCTTATCGAGTGCTTGGTAGATTGGAACGGTACCGATTGGAACTGGTGAGTTACGAATAATCCACTCACGAGTTTCATGAATATGCTTTCCTGTAGAAAGATCCATGATGGTATCTGCACCCCAACGGATTGACCACACCATTTTTTCCACTTCTTCATTAATAGAAGAAGTCACAGCAGAGTTACCCAAGTTGCCGTTAATCTTCACGCGGAAGTTACGGCCAATAATCATTGGCTCGAGCTCTGGGTGATTAATGTTAGCTGGAATAATCGCACGACCAGCAGCGATTTCAGAGCGGACAAATTCACCAGTAACGATGTCAGGAAGATTCGCGCCATAGCTCTTGCCAGGATGTTGCTTGAGCAGTTGTTTGTATTCTGGGTTCTTGCGTAATTGCTCAAGACCCATGGATTCACGCAAAGCCACGTATTCCATCTCAGGTGTCACGATACCTTTGCGGGCGTAATACATTTGGCTCACATTCTGACCCACTTTAGCGACACGCGGAGGATTGATGTGGGCGAAACGCAAATTCTGAGTAGCCGCATCTTGTGAGCGGGCAACACCGTATTCGGAACTGGGTCCAGTTAACTGAACTGTGTCACCACGCTCTTCAATCCAGTTCTTGCGCAGTAAAGGCAAACCTTTTTCAAGATTGATCACAATCTCTGGATCGCTATAAGGGCCTGATGTGTCATAAACCGGCACAGGAGGATTAGGGACCATCTCCTCGCCAACGCGTGTTGATAGTTGCTCGATCATACGAATCGGCGCCTTGATATCTGGACGCGAACCCTCTAGATAGGTTTTAGTAGAGGCGGGGTAGGCAAATTTTTGGCCAAAGTCACGCTCTAAGCTTTTTAAGCTAGGAATTTCTTGTTTTGATTTTGTATTGGTATCGCTCATGTCCATCTCCTGACTGTTTTTTAGATGGACGAAACCGGGTGACGGTCTGATGGAAAACTCCCCACGCCAGCATTACCTGGATCGGGTTATAGGGTCTTTCTCAGCGCCTTGTAGCAAACACCACTCAAGGGCACCCCTGTTTCATCCTTAGGTCTTATTTAACCACGAAATGACTTTAAGCTGGGCGATCAAAATAAAGCGCTTAAATCCAATTTGGAAGATTTATTCCGCCCTGGTATTGCGCAAAATGAAATCCGCAGTCACCAAGGCAGCATCATTAGTGAATTCATCGGCCAAAATGCGGGCTGCAGCCTCTGAAAGCGAGATTTCAATAAAACCGCTCACTTCCCCGTCATGATTGGTGGGTACAAAGTTATCGGCCAGTTCTAGGTCGTAAATATAGAGCTGCTCATCATGAAAGCCCCGTCCTGGGATAGTGCGGCGCATGTGTATACGACCCACGGGCTCAATTTGATCGGAAATCTGGGCTGGCACACCCGCCTCTTCCCATAATTCCCTGCGGGCATTAACCCACGGGGTTTCATCTGCCCCAATACCGCCTGCGGCCAGGTTATCGAGACGGCCAGGGTCAGTAGATTTGGTTTCGCTCCGTCGTCCAAGCCATAGATTTCCCGCCTTGGTATGGCCATTGATGTGGGTTGCCATGCTACGAAAGCCAAAAGCACGGAAGGCGGAGCGCTCTAAACGGAAGTATTCGTGACCATTTTGATCAATCCAAGCGAAATTCTCATTCCTCCACCCTGGAATAAACCCACCTTGGCGCATCCGATCAGCCATTTTCGAAAGACTTTCAGAGAGCTCCACAGGCCTCGCATGGTGAATAGTCAGACGATCGTGGCCCATTTCGATATGAGGGATTGGGTTTTTTGCTAAGAATTCGAGTAAAAAGGCCGTGAAATCAGGGCTTATATGCCCAATAACCTGCCCAGCTGTGTAGCCACCTAAAAAATGGATGGGTAAATAATCGGGCGGAGCTGGCCTTGCCGTATTTTGGAGTAATTCCTCTAGTGCAGCGATAGTGCTGCTGGTGAGCTTGGTATTGAGCTTATGCATGCCCTAAGTGTAAGAGAAATTCTGATTACCAAAAACTGATCTAAAAATCTATAAATAAATTTGAATTGTCAACAACGATTTACGTATATTTTTGTTAATGGTAAGTGCTCATAAATTAAGCAAGCTAGGTCACTCTATACAAATCTTAGACTTACGAAAACTTTTGGGTATTTATCCACAAAGGCTGTGGATAAGTTCTGACTTGGAAGTGGTCCCGCCGACAGGAATCGAACCTGTATCCCACGCTTAGGAGGCATGTGCACTATCCATTGTGCTACGGCAAGATTAAAAAAATTAAAACGTTTTATAAAAAAGATGCTAGTGCAAGTTGCATTATCCACCGATTACCAACCACACAGCGCCCACACTTGATTAGTGATTGCGACCGTTAACTCTGGCGCGAAGTATGCGCAGAAAATAATTCCTAATATTGCTGCCAATAGGGTGTGTGAAACGAAGCGCGAAATGGAAATATTCATTAAAAAATTAAGCGGTAGTGATGCGATGAATCGCTCGCTCTTTTACTGGCAAATTAATTAAGAATGCAAACACACCTAAGGCAATCGAAATATTCCAAACGATCAGATAGGAGCCAGTGCGATCAAATAGGTAGCCACCAAAATAAGCCCCGCAGAAGCTGCCAAGTTGATGAGAGAAAAATACGAGACCAGACAGCATAGAGAGGTATTTCACACCAAAAATCTGTGCAACGATGGCATTGGTCAATGGGATGGTAGAGAGCCACAAGAAGCCCATGATGGCCGCAAAAATATAAGTGGTTGTTGGGCTCAGAGGCATATAAACAAAGGCGATGATCGCCACAGATCTGCTGATATAGATCCCTGACAAGAGGTAGCGCTTTGGCAGGCGTTGGCCTAATATTCCGGCGGCATAGGTTCCAAAAATATTAAATAGACCAATCAATGCGAGGGCGGTAGTGGCTACAAAAGGTGCGCCAACATCGGGATATATCTTGGATAAATCTTTTAGGTAGGGCGCTAAATGAACCGCAATAAATACCACCTGAAATCCGCAAACAAAATATCCCAAAGTAAGCAATCTAAAGCTCGGGTTACCCATCGCCTCTTTTAAAGCTTCTTTGATAGTTTGATTGCTAGCTTGCTGCATATTTGCGGCATTAGGTTCGCGCAACATAAACGCAATCGGAATCATGAGGCTCGCCATGAGCGCCAATACGAGTAGCGCATCATTAGCACCAAAGTTTGAAAGCAAGCCTTGCTCAACTGGAATCATTAAAAATTGTCCGAATGATCCAGCAGCTGCAGTGATGCCCATAGCCCACACTCTTTTTTCAGGGGCAACGTTGCGACCTAAGATTCCATACACCACGCTATAGGTGGTTGCAGTTTGTGCAAGACCAATGAGTAATCCACCTGCAAATGCAAAACTCAGTGCGTCTGTAGAGATCGCCATGCCGGCTAAACCGAGTGCATACAATGCGCCCCCGGCAATCATAATTTTGAGTGCGCCGTAACGATCAGCCAATGCTCCGGTGATAGGTTGAACAGCACCCCAAATCAAATTTTGTAATGCGATAGTGAGAGCAAAAGTTTCACGACCCCAACCATTGGCGAAGGTGATGGGTAGGTTAAAGAGTCCAAATCCATGACGTATACCCATGGAAAAAGTCACCATCAGCCCCCCAAAGATCAGCAGATTCTTTAGTGTGAGGATATTAGATGGGCTGGTTTGCGCTGTCATGGATGTTTTCTCGGTATGTCTAGCGCTTAGGATAGCTTGATTATTTGTTTGCCCAAATAACTGCCCTCAAGCAAATCAATGAAGGTCTGAGGTGCGTTTTGCAGGTTTTCAGTGATTTTTTCGTGCACCTGGATCTTTTTTTTGACTATGAGGTCTATTAGCTGCTTTTGTATATCCTTCCAGCGAGAAACATGATCTGAGACGATAAATCCCTGAATTAACATGCGATTGGCTAGTAAGGTGCGCAGATTGATGCTGTGGAGATGCTCTTCAAGGCCTTCGGCAATCAGTCCGCAGATGGCAATGCGGGAGAAGGGGTTCATTTGAGGAATCATGCTGTCAAATAGGGTGCCTCCAACATTCTCAAATACCCCATCGATGCCATTGGGGGCATATTTATTTAAGTTGCTAAGCCAATTGCTGTGCTGATAAGACAGGCAAAGATCAAAATTGAATACATCCTGCACATAAGCGCATTTTTCCTCAGAGCCTGCAACTCCAATGACATTGGCGCCCTGTAGTTTGGCGAGTTGGCCGGCAACACTACCTACGGTACCTGCGGCAGAGGTAATGAGGATGGTTTCACCAGTCTGGGGCTTGCAAATATCCATCATTCCAATCCAGGCGGTGATCCCAGGCATTCCTGCGGCTCCCAGGAGCCAGGTTTCAGAAAAAGGAATTTCAGGAATGAGCTTGATCGCAGCGCAATTCATGACGGCATGGGTTTGCCATCCCAGCATGCCAATGACTTTATCTCCCGGCTTAAATTGATCAGACTGGGAATCGATAACGATTCCAATACCTTCGCCCATAACAACATCGCCAAGCGCAATTGAGGGCGCATATGATTTGCGCTCACTCATTCTGCCGCGCACATAGGGATCCAGCGAAAGCCATTGATTTAAAACCAGGACTTGATCGCTCCTGAGAGGCTCTATATCGGCGTCAATGCATTCAAAGTTATCTTGTGTTACGGTTTGATTTGGCCTGTTACGCAGAATAATTTTAGTATTCATTTTTTTATTGCAAAATTTTCTTCGTATCCAATAATCAGTACCTTGGCAAAGCAATATGCCTAGGGTTTTTACTGATTGGTGGGGTCAAAACACTTTTTAAATTAATGAGCAATTTTGCCACTTACAAGATTCTTTGGAGTATTTATTTATGTCAGCAGTAAATCACATTAGTTCGTTATTGAAAGATAAAAATCTCCTGAAGGGCGATGCATTTATCGGTGGTAAATGGCTTCAAGCTAAATCTGGCAAAGTTTTTTCAGTAAGCAACCCTGCAACTGGCGAAGAAATCGCCCAGGTTCCCAATCTCGATGTTGCTGATGCACTGGACGCTGTTGCATTAGCTGAAACTGCATTTACGCAATGGCGTACAAAAACTGGCAAAGAGCGTGCTGCAGTTATGCGTAAGTGGTTTGACTTAATTACAGAGCACACCGAAGATCTTGGGATCATCATGTCTCTAGAGCAAGGCAAGCCTTTGGTTGAAGCTAAAGGTGAGATTCATTATGGATCCTCTTTTATTGAGTGGTTTGCTGAAGAAGCGAAACGAGTAACTGGCGCCATTCCTAGCTCAACTTGGGAAGACAAACGTTTGATGGTTCTCAAACAACCTATTGGAGTGTGCGTAGCAATTACTCCTTGGAACTTCCCAAGCGCCATGATCACTAGAAAAGTATCTCCAGCACTGGCCGCAGGTTGCTCCATTGTCATCAAGCCTGCTGAACAAACACCGTTGTCAGCATTGGCATTGGCTGAACTCGCTTCTCGTGCAGGCGTCCCTGATGGGGTGATCAATATTTTAACCGCGGATGCTCACAATTCCATTGCAATTGGTAAAGCACTTTGTGACTCTCAAGTAGTGAAGCATCTCTCGTTCACCGGATCTACTGAGGTTGGCAAGTTGCTGATGATGCAGTGCGCTCCAACAGTGAAAAAGATTGCTCTTGAGTTGGGTGGTCATGCGCCATTTATTGTTTTTGAAGATGCCAACATTGACAATGCAGTTGCTGGAGCCATGTTTGCCAAGTACCGTAATGCTGGCCAAGCTTGTGTTGCAGCCAATCGCTTTTATGTGCATAAAAAAGTTCATAACGAATTTGTTGAAAAGTTTGCTGCTGCTACAAAATTACTCAAAGTGGGTCATGGTCTAGAGCCTGGGGTAACTCAAGGCCCCTTGATTGATGAGCATGCACTGGCTAAAGTCCAGAGGCATATTGCTGATGCAGTGGCTAAGGGAGCAACCTTGGTTACCGGCGGTAAGTCTTCTGAGCGAGGCGGTACTTTTTTTGAGCCCACCATTTTGGCTAATGTAAGCAATTCCATGTTGGTGGTAACTGAAGAAACCTTTGGACCGGTTGCCCCAGTCATTCCTTTTGAGTCTGATGAGGAAGTTGTCAAACTGGCCAATAACAGTCAATTTGGATTGGCCTCTTATTTCTACAGCCGTGATATCGGCCGTATCTGGAAAGTGGCTGAGGCTCTGGAGTTTGGCATGGTCGGTGTCAATACTGGTCTGTTTTCTAACGAGGTTGCCCCATTTGGCGGCGTTAAGCAATCCGGCTTAGGTAGAGAAGGTAGCTCTTGGGGTATTGATGAATACCTCGAGATGAAGTATGTCTGCGTAGGCCTATAAAAAAATAGATGGGGGAGACAAAATAATGTATTCCAAGAAAAAACAAAAAATCGGAATCTTATTAGGCTGTTTGTTCGCTGCAGTATCGCTGTTTAGCCAGAGCGCCTCTGGCCAGTCAGCGTCTGCGGAAGAGTCATGGCCTAACAGACCCATTTCCATGATCATTCCATTTCCGCCGGGTGGGGTTGCCACGGTTGTAGGCAGACCCATTGCTGATGGTATGGCTAAAAATCTTGAAAAGCCCATCATCATGGAAAACAAACCTGGTGCAGGCGGCGGAATCGGTAATGCCTTTGTAGCAAAAGCAAAGCCAGATGGTTATAACGTATTGTTTGCGATGTCCTCTGTTTCAACCATTCCAGAGACAGATAAGATTGCTGGCAAAACAGCTTCGTACTCCACGAATCAGCTTAGACCAATTGGCCGCATTACTTCTGATCCATTAGTGATTGTGGTGAAGAATGATGCTCCATGGAAAACCATGACTGAGTTTGTTGCTGATGCTAAAAAGTATCCTGGTAAATACAATTTCAGCTCTTCTGGTAACTACGGAACGATGCAGTTGCCAATGGAGATGCTGAAAACAAATCAGAATATTTTCGTTGTTCATATTCCCTATGGTGGTGCTGGCCCTGCTGTATTGGCTGTACTAAGTGGAGAGGTAGACATTGTCGCTAGTGGCCCATCAACCGTGGTTCAAAACGTCAAGGCTGGAAAACTCAGAGCTTTAGCTCACACTGGAACAGGTAGGATGGCTGCACTACCAGATGTGCCATCTCTGAAAGAGCTCGGAATACCCGTTGAATACAATCAATGGACTGGGATTTTCGTACCGAAGAGTACGCCTGAGCCGATTGTCAAAAAGTATCGCGATGCATTGAGAGTTGCTGTTAACGACAATTCCATTCGCTCAACCATTGGCAATGCAGGTAGTCCAATCGACTATCTTGACGAACCTGAATTCCAAATCTTTTGGGATAAGGACATTGCCAAGATGAATGAAGTAGTTAGAAAAATTGGCAAGCTCGATTAGATCGAACCATTTTCTCTCAGTGAATTGATATCCTGCGCGTTAAGACCCAGTCTCTCGCGTAGGATCTCATCAGTATGTTGTCCCAAGGTTGGGGGTGCCATTCTGACTTCCACAGGCGTTTTTGAAAGTCGCATTGGGCTCGCTACCAACTTCATGCTGCCAGCCGTGGGGTGGGGCACATTCATTTGGATATCACGGGCTTTGACCTGTTCATTTTCAAATACTTCTTGAAAATTATTAATTGGTCCGCAGGGTACGTTTGCTTTTTCAAGTAAGGCGATCCACTCTGCCTTAGTTTTCTTTCTCGTCATTTCCTCTAGCAGAGGGACTAGCTGTTCGCGGTGCTTTACCCGCATTGGATTCTCTGAGTACAGAGGGTTATCGGCTAAATGGGCTTCATTACCTGCGGTAACAAAATGCCTGAATTGGCCGTTATTTCCAGCGGCAACAATCATCCAGCCATCTGATGTGGGAAGTGTTTGATAGGGCACTATCGTTGGGGATGCATTGCCCCAACGTTTGGGGATTTCATCTGAGCATAAATAGGCGCTAGCCACATTTGCCATGACTGCTATTTGCGTATCCAAGAGGGCCAAGTCAATGTATTGACCTTCGCCAGTATGGTTTTTATGGGCAATGGCTGCCAAGATGGAGGTGGTGGCGTACATCCCGGTAAAAATATCGGCGATTGCAACTCCCGCTTTTTGTGGGCTAGCTCCTGGAAAGTCATCCGCCTCACCGGTAACGCTCATAAAGCCACCCATTCCTTGGACAATAAAATCATATCCAGGGCGTTTTGAATAGGGCCCAAATTGCCCGAATCCAGTAATTGAGCAGTAAATGAGATCCGACTTCACTTTGATTAAGCTCTCGTAATCCAGTCCGTACTTAGCCAACTGCCCCACTTTGTAGTTCTCAATGACTACATCAGACTCTTTTGCGAGCTGGCGAATGATTTCTTGGCCTTCAGGCTTGCTAATATCGACCGTAATGGAGCGTTTATTGCGGTTAATGGATATGAAATAGGCACTTTCAGCCGTATCTTGACCGTTTTGATCTCTGGCAAACGGAGGGCCCCAGTGACGTGTATCGTCGCCCTCACCAGGTTTTTCAACCTTAATAACGTCTGCACCGAGGTCAGCGAGGTTTTGAGTACACCACGGGCCGGCAAGCACACGGCTGAGGTCTAAAACGCGAATATGACTTAAGGCTCCCATCCTGCAATTTTGGCATGAAAAAAAGGGTAATTCAGGAAAATTCAGGTTTTCGTTCAGACATGACTACAATTTGCGCGCATGGCTACCCGTAAAACATCCGAATACAGCGAATCATCGATTCAAGTCTTAAAAGGGCTTGAACCCGTCCGTCAGCGGCCGGGAATGTACACCCGCACTGACAATCCCTTGCATATCATTCAGGAGGTGTTGGATAACGCTTCTGACGAGGCGCTAGGTGGGTTTGGCAAGCACATCACTGTGACTTTGCATACCGATAGCAGCGTGAGCGTTGAGGATGATGGTCGGGGTATTCCTGTTGGAATGCATCCAACTGAGAAGCTCCCGGTAGTAGAAATCGTTTTTACTCAGCTACATGCCGGCGGTAAATTCGAAAAAGGCTCCGGTGGTGCGTATGCCTTCTCAGGTGGTTTGCATGGTGTCGGTGTCTCTGTAACCAATGCCTTATCCAAGCGACTAGAGGTGACCGTATGGCGTGAGGGTCAGGTCTCTACATTGACCTTTGCTGACGGTAGGGTGATTGAAAAACTCAAAACCAGTGCCGCTGGCAAAGAGGATAAGTCTCACGGTACACGTGTACGTGCGTGGCCTGATGGTAAGTATTTTGATAACGCAGCCATCCCAATGCCTGAACTGATTCGCTTGTTGCGCTCGAAGGCAGTCTTATTGCCTGGCGTAAAAGTGACACTGATTCAAGAAAAGTCTGGCGAGAGCCAAACTTGGCAATATGCCCAGGGCTTGCGTGGCTACTTAAATGAAGCAATGGCTCAAGCAGGTCATGGTGCAGAAGTGATTCCTCCATTTGAGGGTGAGCAATACGCTACCGGCAATGGAGATGACGATTCCTTTGCTGAAGGCGAGGGCGCTGCTTGGGTTGTAACCTGGACTGAAGATGGCCCACCTGTGCGTGAGAGTTATGTGAACTTGATTCCGACCCCTGCCGGTGGCACGCATGAAAGTGGTCTACGCGAAGGCCTCTTTAACGCGGTCAAAGGTTTTATTGAGATGCATGCATTGCAACCTAAGGGTGTGAAACTCATGCCTGAAGACGTCTTTGCGCGTGCTTCATTTATTTTGTCTGCCAAGGTTTTGGATCCACAATTTCAGGGGCAAATTAAAGAGCGTCTGAATTCAAGAGACGCAGTGCGCCTAGTTTCTGGCTACGCTAAATCTGCATTAGAGCTTTGGCTTAATGAGCACGTAGATTACGGCCGTAAATTGGCGGACTTAGTAATTAAGCAAGCCCAAGCCAGAACCCGTGCTGGTCAAAAGGTAGAGAAGAAAAAATCTTCTGGCGTAGCGGTTCTCCCTGGAAAGCTAACGGATTGCGAGAGCGAAGATATCAGCCTAAATGAAATCTTTCTTGTTGAGGGAGATTCAGCGGGCGGCTCAGCCAAGATGGGGCGCAACAAAGAATATCAGGCGATCCTGCCTTTGCGTGGCAAGGTTCTCAATACTTGGGAAGCCGAGCGCGATCGCCTGTTTGCTAATAATGAAGTGCATGACATTGCGGTGGCCATTGGTGTTGATCCACATGGTGCTAACGACACGCCAGATTTATCGAACTTGCGTTACGGTAAGGTCTGTATTTTGTCTGATGCTGACGTCGATGGCGCGCATATTCAGGTATTGCTACTCACCTTGTTCTACAAGCATTTCCCTAAGCTAATTGAATTAGGACATATTCATATTTCGCGGCCACCCTTATTTAGAGTGGATGCGCCAGCGCGCGGTAAAAAACCGGCGCAAAAGATTTACGCACTGGATGCAAGCGAACTACAAGCAATTGAAGATAAGTTACGTAAAGATGGTGTCAAAGAGTCTGCCTGGCAGATATCTCGCTTTAAAGGTTTGGGCGAGATGAGTGCTGAGCAACTGTGGGATACCACCCTCAATCCGGATACCCGCCGTCTCTTACCGGTGACCTTAGGCGCATGGACAGAAGATGAAACAATTAAAACAATGGATATGTTGATGGGTAAATCCGAATCCGGGGCGCGTCGTGATTGGTTGGAAGAGCGCGGTAACGAAGTAGAGGCGGATATCTAATGGCAATCAAAAAAACTCCAGGTAGCAATAAACCAGTAGAGCAAGCTGACTTGTTTGCAGTCGATGAACCTATTTCTACTGAGGCAGGTGGGCCTAATGATCCACATGATCCGAAAAAGATTGAGCTTAATGAGGATGACAAAGATAGCCTCACGCTAGCCGTCTATGCTGAACGCGCTTACTTAGATTACGCCATTAGCGTCGTCAAAGGTCGCGCATTACCTGATGTATCCGATGGTCAAAAGCCAGTTCAACGCCGCATTCTGTTCTCGATGAGTGAGATGGGTTTGCGTGCTGATGCAAAGCCAGTCAAGAGTGCTCGTGTAGTTGGTGATGTACTGGGTAAATTTCATCCCCATGGTGATCAATCCGCTTATGACGCATTAGTACGTCTTGCCCAAAGCTTCTCATTACGTTATCCATTGATTGATGGTCAAGGTAACTTTGGTTCCCGTGATGGTGATGGCGCAGCGGCCATGCGTTACACCGAAGCGCGTTTAACCAAAATTGCCGGTTTATTGCTAAGCGAGATTGATGAAGGTACGGTCGATTTTGCTCCGAACTACGACGGCTCTTTCCAAGAGCCTAGGTTGTTACCAGCACGCTTACCTTTTGTTCTATTGAATGGTGCATCGGGTATTGCGGTAGGTATGGCAACGGAGATTCCTTCACACAATTTGCGTGAAGTGGCAAGTGCAGCTATTGCCTTGATGAAGTCTCCAAAGATGAGCACGTCAGAGTTGCTAGAAATCATACCTGGCCCGGACTATCCTGGTGGCGGTCAAATTATTTCTTCTCCAGCAGAAATTGCGCAGATTTATGAGGCAGGTCGCGGCAGCTTAAAAGTACGTGCCCGTTGGTCTGTTGAAGAATTGGCGCGTGGTCAATGGCAAATCGTGGTGAATGAACTTCCACCATCAACGTCATCGCAGCGCGTATTGCAAGAGATTGAAGAGATTACCAATCCTAAAGTCAAAGTTGGTAAAAAGACTTTAACTCCAGAGCAAAGCAATCTCAAATCCACCATTCTGAATGTCCTTGATGGCGTACGTGACGAATCTAGTAAAGATGCAGCTGTACGCTTGGTGTTTGAGCCTAAGAGCAAAAATATTGATGTCAATGAGTTTGCCAACCTACTGCTAGCCCATACATCGCTAGAGTCCAATGCACCAATGAACTTGGTCATGATTGGTACTGATGGTCGTCCACGTCAAAAAGGTCTTAAAGAGATTATTTCTGAATGGATTTCTTTCAGAGTGGCTACTGTTACAAGACGTACTCAATATCGTTTAGGTAAAGTAAACGACCGGATGCATATTTTGGAAGGGCGCTTAATCGTTCTTCTGAATATTGATAAGGTCATTAAGATCATTCGTAGTAGCGATGAACCTAAGGCTGATCTTATCAAAGAGTTCAAGCTGAGTGATCGTCAAGCGGAAGATATCCTAGATATCCGCTTGCGACAATTAGCTCGCCTTGAGGGCATCAAGATTGAGCAAGAGTTGAAAGAACTCAAGTCTGAGCGTGATGATCTTGAAGGTTTATTGCAGAGCGATACCATTCTACGTAAACGCATAATCAAAGAAATCGAATCCGACATGAAGGATTTCGGTGATGATCGTCGTACCTTAATTCAGGAAGACAAGCGCGCTGTAGCTGAGACTAAAATATTAGATGAGCCAGTGACCGTGATCGTGTCGCAAAAAGGTTGGGTGCGCGTGCGCCAAGGTCATGAACATGATGCAACGCAGTTTGCCTTTAAAGCGGGTGATGCCTTGTATGGCACATTTGAGTGCCGCACAGTCGATGTGATGCAAGGCTTTGGTAGTGATGGCCGCGTCTATACCGTGCCAGTCAGTGAATTGCCTGGTGCACGTGGCGATGGCTCACCGTTAACTAGCTTTGTGAATTTAGCCGCTGGATCACAAATGGTTGCTTACTATGCAGGTCAGTCTGATGATCTCGTACTGATTTCTACAAGATCTGGTAATGGCTTCCTGGCAAACGTGGCAGACATGACTACCCGTAATAAGGCTGGTAAATCGTTTGTTGGTATCGATAGCAAATTTCCGGGTGGTGATGCACCTCTCGGAGCTGCTAAGGTTACCGCAGGCATGAAGCAGGTAGCTTGCTTATCCGAAAGCTCTAAATTATTGGTCTTCCCGCTGGATGAGCTAAAGCGTTTGCCTACTGGTGGTAAAGGCGTCATTCTGATGGGCTTGGATGATAAAGAGAAGTTGGCGTCTGCCATTGCGGTTGGGCCTGATGGCGCTACGTATTCAGGAGCAGGACGCGCTGGTAAACCAACGGAGCTCAGTCTTGATGCGAAAACCTTGAAGTCCTTTGCAGGTAATCGTGCTCGTAAAGGTCACTTCGTTGAGCCAAGACTCAAAGACGGGAAGCTCACAGCGAACTAAGAAGCTAATCTAGCTTTACTGAATTAAAAAACCCGGTCAGGAGTTGATCGGGTTTTTTAATTTGAGCTAGACCTTCTGAGGTATTGGGACGCCGTACTTGACGGCAATGACTTCCGCTAAGATCGATACGGCGATCTCTGGTGGAGTCAAAGCGCCAATAAATAGACCAACGGGTCCGTGAAGACGTTCAACCTGCTCCTGTGTCACATCAAATTCTAGCAAGCGGTCTTTACGTTTCTGAGTATTGATTCTGCTGCCCAGCGCTCCCACATAAAAAGCAGAGGACTTCAATGCCTCCATCAAAGCCATGTCATCAAGCTTGGGGTCATGCGTTAAGGCAACCACCGCAGTATGGGAGTCAACCCCAATTTCTAGCAGCACGTCATCTGGCATGCCCTTAATAAACTGAATCTGATCACGATTGATGCCTTCTGCATATTCTTCGCGCGGGTCAATGACGATCACTTCAAAGTCCGAGGCGAGAGCAAAGTCAGCGGTATACAGTGACAGCTGTCCGGCTCCAATGATCACCATGCGCCAGCGAGGGCCATAAGTAGTTTTCATTAAGTACTCATCGCAGATGAATGCCTCATTACGATTGCCAACTTCGAGCGTAGATTTACCGGTAGCAAGATCTACTGTGCGTGAAGTAATTTGATGATTGCTGATGGACTCTAGAATGGCTTCCAAAATAGCTAACTCTGGTTTTGGCTCTACAAGCAATCGAAGCGTTCCACCACAAGGCAAGCCAAAGCGGGCAGCCTCTTGTTGGCTAACGCCATAGACCACCATTTCTGGTAGATCTCTGGTCAGGATTTCAGTTTGTACTCGGCGAATCAGGTCATCCTCGACACATCCACCGGAAACTGAGCCGGTGACTTGCCCGTCACCTCGAATAGCCAACCAAGAGCCAATAGGTCTTGGGGCTGAACCCCAAGTTTGAACAACCGTGGCAATGGCAACCGGATGGCCCGATTTGAGCCAATCTACCGCAGCCTTCAATACACTTAAATCGGTACTATTCATTTACTGTCTTTAATTTCTTACGTTTAATTTTTTGTATTTATTATTTATTGCTAGCAATCTAATTATTATCTCTCTAATGACAAGTTCTAGCCCATCAGCCCAAGATTCACAATTACGTATAGCCGTGCTCTTATTGGCAGCGGGTGAGGGTAGTCGGCTAGGTACCCATCCAAAAGCTTTACTTCATCGTGACGGGAAGACTCTTTTAGGGCGTTTTTCACGTGCAATTCAAGGATTTAGTCCCGTCGAATGCCTTGTGGTCACTGGCTTTCATGCTCAGTTGATTGAGTCTGAGATCGAAAAGATGAATACCTCTTTGACTCATCCGATGAAGATCATTAGAAATGCTTCACCAGAGGAGGGTCAGCCATCCTCTGTTCGCTTGGGTCTTGAATCACTGCGAGCTGACTTTGATGTCTTGCTAGTAGCACTATCCGATCAGCCCGAAGTGGGTGCAAAAGAAATTCAAGAATTGCTTGATGAATACGCTAAGCGAGAAGGTGAGCAGGAAATTATTCTGCCATTAGTGGATGGTAAGCGGGGCAATCCTGTGTTGTTTTCTTATAAAGCAGTTTCGGATGTATTGGCCAAGCCAGGCATGGTTTGTCGATCCTTCATGGATGCCCATCCGGACAAGGTAAGAGCTATGCCCACCAGTAATCAGGCATTTGTGATGGATGTCGACACACCGGAAGACATCCAAAGACACCAATTAAATCTATTTCTTTTTTAAATCTCTGCAATCAGTTCGATTTCAACACAAGCACCCAGAGGGATTTGCGCTACACCAAATGCGCTACGGGCATGTTTTCCTGCATCACCGAATACTTCAAAGAGTAGTTCTGAGCAACCGTTCACTACTAAGTGTTGTTCTGTAAATTCAGAGGTCGAGTTCACTAGACCCATCACTTTGACTATGCGCTTTACTTTATCCAGTGAGCCTAAGTGATTTTGTAGTGTGGCAATGAGATCAATTGCAATGGATTTGGCCGCAGATTTACCGGTCTCAGTATCCATATCAAGACCCAACTTACCAACCCAGGGCTTGCCATCTCGCTTAGCAATATGACCCGATAGAAAAACAGTATTGCCAGTCGTTGCAGCCATAACATAGGCGGCAGCAGGCGGTCCAGCTGGAGGTAAGTCAATACCAAGAGTTTTCAGGCGATCACTAATGTGGTTTGTCATGGGGTTTCAGTCGAAAAAAAGTAAAGCAAAGAAAAATAAAGACGGTTGATTTAAATCTTACTGGATTACTTTGATAGTTGACGCATGGCGTTCTCGAGACCATTTAAGGTCACAGGATACATCCGGTCTTTCATAAGACCTTTCATGATGTCGATGGATTGTCGATATTGCCAAACTGATTCTGGCTCAGGATTGAGCCAGGCAAAGTGAGGGAAGTGCTCAATGAGGCGATTAATCCACGCCGCACCAGCTTCTCGGTTGTTATATTCAACTGATCCGTTGGGGTTAAGAATCTCATAAGGAGACATGGTGGCATCGCCAATGAAAATAAGCTTGTAGTCGGGGCCATACTTATTGATGATGTCTTGAGTTGCTGTGACTTGATCGCGCCTGCGGCGATTGCTTTGCCAGAGATTTTCATATACGCAGTTATGAAAGTAGTAATACTCTAAGTGTTTGAATTCTGTTTTGACGGCGGTAAATAATTCAGATATGCGCGCAATATGATCATCCATCGAACCGCCCACATCCATCAGTAACAGGACTTTGACCTGGTTGTGACGCTCTGGACGCATTTGAATGTCGAGCATCCCTGCGTTTGCAGCAGTAGAGTGAATTGTTTTATCGAGATCTAACTCTAGATTTGAGCCTTCTCTGGCAAAGCGACGTAAGCGACGCAAAGCCATTTTGATATTGCGTGTTCCTAAACTGAGATCGCTGTCGTAGTCTTTAAATTCTCGGGCCTCCCAGACTTTGATGGCCGTACGATTGCCTGCGCTCTCACCACCAATACGAATGCCTTCTGGGTGGAAGCCGCTATGCCCGAAGGGTGATGAGCCCCCTGCACCAATCCATTTATTGCCACCGCCATGCCATTCCTTTTGCTCTTTCAAAAGTTCTTGAAGGCGCTTTTGTAGGGCTTCAGGCCCACCCAATTTTTTGAGTGCCGCTTTTTCTTCTTCAGTTAATACGCGTTGTAATTTTTTCTCAAGCCAGTCCAAAGGAATATCGGGAGCTAAGGCGATGATTTGCTCCACACCATTAAAGTAGGATCCAAACACTTGATCAAAGCGATCAAAGTGTTGCTCATCCTTGACTAGGGTCATCCGGGCTAGTTGATAAAACTCATCAATCGACGGTTCAATAACATCTTCCTTTAGCGCTTCTAGCAGCGTTAAAAATTCCCGTACGGAAACAGGCACCTTGGCCTCTTTGAGATTGAGAAAGAATTGAATCAACATGATTCAGCTATTTAAAGAATTGACTTGTTAGATTAGCGGTGATTGCGGTTCATCATCACCAAACGCTCAAAGAGATGTATGTCTTGTTCATTTTTAAGAAGCGCTCCATGCAGTGGAGGAATGGTAATTTTGTCATCACCGCTATACAGGGCCTCGGCAGGAATATCTTCTGCAAGCAATAGCTTTAACCAATCGATGAGCTCAGAAGTGGAAGGTTTCTTTTTTAAGCCCGGTAAAGCGCGGATTTGATAAAAAGATTGGAGCGCTGCCTCTAATAATTCTTGCTTGATGTTGGGGTGGTGGACATCCACAATGCTCTGCATTGTTCCTGCATCTGGAAAAGAGATGTAGTGAAAGAAGCAACGACGCAAAAATGCGTCTGGCAATTCTTTTTCATTATTTGAAGTGATGATGACAAGAGGGCGGTGCTTCGCTTTGATCAACTCACGCGTCTCGTATACATAGAACTCCATACGGTCGATTTCTCGCAAGAGGTCGTTTGGAAACTCAATATCGGCCTTATCAATCTCATCAATCAATAGAACAACAGACTCATCTGCTTCAAATGCTTGCCAAAGAACACCTTTCACAATGTAATTGCGAATGTCATTGACCTTTTCATCGCCCAGTTGGGAGTCTCTTAATCGGCTGACGGCATCGTATTCATAAAGGCCTTGTTGAGCCTTGGTGGTCGATTTAATGTGCCATTGCATTAGTGGCATGTTCAGGGCTGCAGCCACTTCCTCGGCCAGCATGGTTTTACCTGTTCCCGGTTCCCCTTTAATTAAAAGAGGGCGCTGAAGCTGTATCGCCGCATTGACGGCTAATTTCAAGTCATCTGTAGCTACATAGCTTTGCGAACCGTCGAAGCGGGATTGGATCTTAGTCATGGTGAGGGCAATTAATTTGTCTGTGAATAGCCGTCAAGTATATGTAAAAGGGTCGCTACTTTCTGTGTTTTTACTCATTTCAAGGGGTGAAAACAGGGGATCTTGGCTCGTCTCCGCTATACTCTTTCCAAATTGATTTGAATCAAACTCGTTACTACAGATTTCTATGAAAAAACACCTCATTCTTTCCCAATTGACCCTCTGCGCTGCTTTGGCCTTTGCTGGATTTTCAGCTCAAGCTCAAGACGTCAAAGGTTCCGCCCAAGCTGGACAAGGCAAGGTTTGGCTCTGCATTGGCTGCCATGCCATCCCTGAATACCGCGCTGACTATCCTTTGGTATACAAAGTCCCCATGATTGGCGGTCAAAATGCTGCTTACATTGCCAGCTCCTTGGCGGCCTACAAAAAAGGTGAAAGAAAGCATCCAACGATGCGTTCGATCGCAGGTAGCTTGTCTGATCAAGACATGGCTGACCTCGGCGAATACTATGCTGCGCAAACTGCCAGCTCACCTAATAACCCATTGAAGTGATATTTAGAGGCACGTTTATGAAATTCGCACTAACTACCGCCATTTTGTTATCCAGCATTGGCTTGGCTCAAGCAGCTAGCGCCGAAAAAGGTCAGGCTCTTGTAGAGAAGGGCAACTGCGCCTCCTGTCATGGTGCCGGGCTTAATGCACCTATCTTGCCCGCTTATCCAAAGTTAGCTGGCCAGCATGCTGATTACCTTTACTACGCTTTGCGCGCTTACCAAGTTGGCGGATCTAATCCGCAGTTTGGTCGTAACAATGCAGTAATGTCTTCTCAGGCTAAGCCTTACAGCGATGCAGATCTTCTCGACATGGCTGCCTATATCGCTAAATTGCCAGGAAACTTTGTTGTTAAGAAGTAATTTTCTTAATTAACTAGATCCACTCTAAAAGGCTTAGGTTAATCACCTAAGCCTTTGTTCTTTATAGCATTTGTAGCGTATCTATTATTTAGTAGCCTCAAGCCCTCTAGCGAGGTGATTGCGCATAGCCAGCTCTGCTGCTACAGGATCTCTTTTGAGAATGGCCTGAAGAATTTCCCGATGCTCAAGCAGGGAACTTAAAAGGCGGCCCCCTCTACTTAAAGAATCACGTCTTTGGAGCTTGAGAACCTTACGCAGGTCATCAATAACGCCATTCATCCACTTATTTCCTGCAATTTCTTGGATTAATTCATGAAATTTGACATTAAATTCAAAAAACTGCCCGATATCTCGATCTGCAGCAGCTTTTTCGAGGCGGTGATGTAAATCATCCAATTGGGTTAGCTGGGCTTCAGTAGCATTTATAGCTGTTTCTTTGGCTGCCTGACCCTCTAGCAGGGATAGAACGGTAAAAATTTGCTCCAAATCACGCCTATCAACCTCAGTGACATAAGAGCCTTTATTCATTTTGCTTGTTACAAGCCCTTCGGAAGCAAGCACCTTGATGGCTTCACGCATAGGCGTGCGGCTAATTCCGAAGGCAGCAGCCAAGCTTTGTTCATCTAGCCAGCTTCCTGGGGCTAATTCATGGGAGAAGATTTGCTCTCGTAAGCGCTCCGCAACATCCTCATATAAAGGCCTATTTATAAGTTTTGTATTCATAATTATGTATACAGTATCTAGACAAATTCGGAAAAGTCAAGCAAAATAGCCCTACAGAATTAGTGATGATGTAAAAAGCCAACCGGGAGTGCTTTGTGAGTACAAGTGATAAAAAGTCTGCACCGAGTTCATCTAATACTTGGCCCAATGTGCCAGATTGCGATTTAGATGCTTGGAAAAAATCAGCCCAAAAATCAGCGCCTAATGGCGATGTTGATAAGTTGGGTTGGCAAACGCCAGACGGTATTCATCTAAAAGCCTTGTATACGGCCAAAGATACCGAGGGTCTTCAGTACACACATTCTTTGCCAGGATTTGAGCCTTTCGTACGTGGACCACAGGCAACCATGTATGCAGTGCGTCCTTGGACGATTCGCCAGTACGCTGGTTTCTCAACTGCAGAAGAGTCCAATGCGTTTTATCGCAAGGCGTTAGATGCAGGCGGTCAAGGTGTTTCCGTCGCTTTTGACTTGGCGACTCATCGTGGTTACGACTCAGATCATCCGCGCGTGACGGGTGACGTTGGTAAGGCAGGTGTGGCCATTGATTCAGTAGAAGATATGAAAATCTTGTTCGATGGGATTCCGCTAGACAAGGTATCCGTTTCAATGACGATGAACGGAGCAGTACTACCGGTGTTGGCAGGTTACATCGTTGCTGGTGAAGAGCAGGGCGTGAAGCAAGAGTTACTGTCAGGCACGATTCAGAATGACATTCTGAAAGAGTTTATGGTGCGCAATACCTACATCTATCCACCAGAACCTTCGATCCGCATCATCGGCGACATTATTGAATACACCGCCAAACACATGCCGAAATTTAATTCGATCTCGATTTCGGGTTATCACATGCAAGAGGCGGGTGCAAACCAAGTTCTCGAATTGGCATTCACATTGGCTGACGGTAAAGAGTATGTCAAAACTGCTTTGGCAAAAGGCTTGGATGTAGATGGCTTTGCTGGCCGACTCTCCTTCTTCTTTGCTATCGGCATGAACTTTTACTTAGAGGTTGCCAAGTTACGTGCTGCACGTCTTCTCTGGTGGCGCATCATGAAGTCCTTCGAACCAAAGAATCCAAAGTCCTTGATGTTACGCACCCACTGCCAAACATCTGGCTGGTCTTTGACTGAGCAAGACCCCTATAACAACATTGTTCGCACCACAGTTGAAGCCATGGCCGCTGTATTTGGTGGCACACAATCGTTGCATACCAATTCCTTTGACGAGGCGATTGCCTTGCCGTCTGAGTTCTCTAGTCGTATAGCCCGCAACACTCAATTAATTCTGCAAGAAGAAACTCACATCACCAGTGTGATCGATCCATGGGCCGGCTCTTACATGATGGAAAGTCTTACTCAAGAGATGGCTGATAAAGCCTGGGAGATTGTTCAAGAGGTCGATGCCATGGGCGGTATGACCAAGGCAGTAGAGAGTGGTTGGGCAAAGCTCAAGATTGAAGCTGCGGCTGCTGAGAAACAAGCGAAGATTGATTCAGGCTCTGATGTGATTGTGGGCGTCAATAAGTACAAGCTTGGAAAAGAAGACTTGGTTGATGTTTTGATGATTGACAACGATAAGGTTCGAGAAAGCCAAGTTGCTCGCTTAAAAGATATCAAAGCAAAACGTGACACCAAGAAAGTAGAAGCGTCATTAGAAGCATTGACTAAAGCCGCAGAAGAAAACACTGGCAACCTATTGGAGTTGGCTGTGCAAGCGATCCGTTTGCGCGCTACGGTTGGCGAAGTTTCTGATGCATTAGAAAAAGTTTACGGGCGCCATCGCGCCGATACTCAAAAGGTGACCGGTGTGTATGCAGCTGCTTATGACTCAGCCGAAGGTTGGGATAAATTGAAAGTCGAGATCGCTGATTTCGCAAAAGACTTTGGCCGTCGCCCGCGTGTGATGATTGCCAAGCTTGGTCAGGATGGCCATGATCGTGGCGCTAAAGTGGTTGCGACCGCCTTTGCTGATTTAGGTTTTGACGTAGATATTGGACCTTTGTTCCAAACGCCTGAAGAGTGCGCGCGTCAAGCCATTGAGAATGATGTCCATGCTTTAGGGGTTTCCACTTTGGCGGCGGGTCATAAGACTTTAGTTCCTGCCATCATTGCTGAATTGAAAAAGCAGGGTGCCGACGACATTATTGTCTTCGTAGGCGGAGTCATTCCACGACAAGATTATGAGTTCTTATATGAGGCTGGAGTTAAGGGTATATATGGCCCAGGTACTCCGATTCCAGCATCTGCTAAGGATGTACTCGAGCAGATTCGCAAATCTGCAAAGCCCGCTTAACTTTAGATAAAAAAGAAAATCAGCATGCTCAATGTAGTAGACCAAGCCTTAGTGAATGACCTCACCGGTGCGCCCTCAGCGGCGCAGCGCCGTGCATTGGCCAAGATCATTACTTTGCTTGAATCTACCCGCATGGATCACCGTCAGCGTGCGGATGAGGTTCTCAATACTTTATTACCCAAGACGGGTAAGTCATTTCGTTTAGGGATCTCAGGTGTACCAGGCGTTGGTAAATCTACTCTCATCGAAACGCTAGGCTTGGATTTAATTGCAAAAGGCCATCGCGTTGCTGTTCTAGCTATTGACCCTTCCTCGAGCTTATCGGGCGGCTCGATTTTAGGTGATAAGACTCGCATGGAGAGATTATCCGTTTTAGATAACGCCTTTATTCGTCCGAGTCCTTCATCGCTCACATTAGGTGGCGTAGCTGAGAAAACTCGGGAGGCGATGTTAGTTGCCGAAGCCGCAGGATTTGATATTGTGATTATTGAAACTGTAGGCGTAGGTCAAAGTGAAATTGCCGTTGCTGGTATGACGGATATGTTTCTCTTAATGCAGCTTCCTAATGCAGGTGATGATCTGCAAGCAATTAAAAAAGGCGTGATGGAAATTGCTGATCTGATTGTGATCAATAAGGTGGATATCGATCCTGATGCCGCTATGCGCGCGCAATTATTTATCACCAGCTCTTTGCGACTATTGGGCTTCCAAGGCAATCCTGATCACGCCTCACATGATTTGGAGTTTTGGCATCCGACCGTCATGTGTTTGAGTGCCCTTGAGGGTGATGGCATTCCTGAGCTGTGGGAAAAAATTCTGCATTTTCAGAAACTACAAAATGCGAATGGTCAATTAGCATCGCGCCGTAAGCAACAAGCGGGGGCTTGGATGTGGGATCGGATTGATGCGGGACTCAAGAATGCTTTTCAGAACCATCCAGCAGTACAAGCACTTTTGCCCAGCCTGAGCGCCGAGGTTAATCAAGGAACGATGGCCGCCTCGGTTGCTGCCAGACGTTTACTCGAGGCAATGGGCCACGAATTTTTCTAAGGAGTAGTCATGAAGGAAATCATTCAACAGCTAGAAGCAAAGCGTGAGCTCGCCAGATTAGGTGGTGGACAAAAACGTATAGCTGCTCAACACTCCAAAGGTAAGTTAACTGCACGCGAGCGTATTGAACTCTTGCTGGATGCTGGTACCTTTGAAGAGTGGGATATGTTTGTTGAGCATCGTTGCCATGACTTTGGTATGGCTGATCAGACTGTTCCTGGTGATGGTGTTGTTACTGGCTATGGCATGATTAATGGCCGCTTGGTTTTTGTATTTTCACAGGACTTTACCGTATTGGGGGGCTCGCTTTCTGAGGCTCATGCGGAGAAGATTTGTAAGATCATGGATCAGGCACTTAAGGTGGGTGCGCCTGTTATTGGCTTGAATGATTCTGGTGGTGCGCGTATTCAAGAGGGCGTTGCTTCTCTAGGCGGCTATGCTGAAATTTTCCAACGTAATGTCACCGCTTCGGGTGTGATTCCACAAATCTCTTTGATCATGGGCCCATCAGCGGGTGGCGCTGTTTACTCGCCCGCACTCACAGACTTCATCTTTATGGTGAAGGATAGTTCTTATATGTTTGTTACTGGCCCTGAAGTCGTGAAGACGGTAACGCATGAGGATGTGACTGCTGAAGAGCTCGGCGGTGCAATAACGCATTCAACTATTTCAGGGGTTTGCGACCTCGCTTTTGATAATGACGTTGATGCCATCATGATGCTCCGTCGTTTCTTTAACTATCTCCCATTATCGAATCGTGAAAAGCCGCCCATGATCAATGGGGCACAGCGTACTGAAGAGCCTGACTTCTCACTTGATACATTAGTGCCGAGCAATCCAAACCAGCCTTACGATATGAAAGAATTGGTCAGGAAAATTGTTGATGATGGTGAGTTCTTTGAGCTCCAGCCTGATTACGCTAAAAACATCTTGATTGGTTTTGCGCGTATGGAAGGTCGCTCAATTGGTATCGTCGCTAATCAGCCCTTAGTTTTAGCTGGCTGCTTAGATATTAAGGCATCTATCAAAGCTGCACGTTTCGTTCGCTTTTGCGATGCCTTCAATATTCCAGTAGTCACTTTAGTTGATGTCCCAGGTTTTATGCCGGGCACATCTCAAGAATATGGCGGCATCATCAAGCATGGCGCAAAACTGCTCTACGCCTATGCGGATTGCACCGTTCCTAAGGTCACGCTGATTACTCGCAAGGCATACGGTGGTGCCTATGATGTGATGGCTTCTAAGCACTTGCGTGGCGATGTGAACTTCGCTTGGCCCTCAGCTGAAATTGCAGTCATGGGCCCAAAAGGAGCTGTTGAAATTATCTTCCGCGAAGAAAAGTCTGATCCGGCAAAAATTGCGGCTCGGGAAGCTGAGTACAAGGCCAAGTTTGCTAATCCCTTTGTAGCTGGTCGTCGTGGGTATATTGATGACGTGATCTTGCCTCACGAAACACGTAAGCGTATCTCACGCTCTTTGGCAATGCTCAAGGACAAAGAGCTTACAAATCCACCGCGCAAACACGGCAACATCCCCCTTTAAGGCGCTGGAAAAATCATGACTACAAAAATGTTTAAGAAAATTCTGATTGCTAACCGCGGCGAGATAGCTTGCCGTGTGATGAAAACCGCCAAAAAGATGGGCATTAAGACCGTTGCCGTCTACTCTGAAGCTGACAAAGAGGCTCGCCATGTGCAGATGGCTGATGAAGCAGTTTATATTGGGCCTGCACCGTCACGTGAATCCTATCTTGTAATGGATCGCATCATTCAGGCCTGCAAGGATACTGGCGCCGAAGCAGTCCATCCTGGATACGGTTTCTTATCTGAGAATGAGCAATTTGCACGTCGTTGTGAGGAAGAGGGCATTGTTTTTATCGGTCCTAAACATCAATCTATCGCAGCAATGGGCGACAAGATTGCTTCCAAAAAGCTTGCCTTAGAAGCTAAGGTTAATACGATCCCTGGATTTAACGAGGCAATTGAAAAAGCGGAAGATGCTGTCAAGATTGCCCAAGGTATTGGCTATCCCGTCATGATTAAGGCATCAGCAGGAGGTGGTGGTAAAGGCCTGCGGGTAGCCTTTAATGATAAAGAGACTTTCGAAGGATTTACAGCCTGCCGTACTGAAGCTCTCAATAGCTTCGGTGATGATCGTGTCTTCATTGAAAAATTTGTTGAAGGCCCTCGTCATATTGAGATTCAGGTGCTGGGTGATGCGCATGGCAATATTGTGTATCTTGGTGAGCGAGATTGCTCGATTCAGCGCCGTCATCAAAAGGTCATTGAAGAGGCTCCGTCTCCCTTTATTGATCCTGCAACACGCAAGGCTATGGGTGAGCAAGCCGTTGCTTTAGCAAAGGCTGTCAACTATCAATCTGCTGGTACCGTAGAGTTCGTAGTAGGCAAAGACAAGTCCTTCTACTTCCTCGAGATGAATACCCGCCTGCAAGTGGAGCACCCAGTAACTGAAGGTATTACTGGTCTCGATTTGGTTGAGCAGATGATTCGTGTAGCTGCTGGCGAAAAGCTGGCATTTAAGCAGGAAGACATCAAACTGTATGGTTGGTCGATGGAGTGCCGTATTAATGCAGACGATCCATTTCGTAACTTCTTGCCATCGACTGGCCGCTTAGTTAAATACCGTCCGCCAGCAGAGCAAGATGGCGTGCGTGTTGATACTGGCGTCTATGAGGGTGGCGAGATTCCGATGTATTACGACTCCATGATTGCCAAACTGATCGTGCATGGCAAGGATCGTACTGAAGCAATAGTAAAGATGCGCTCTGCGCTCAATGACTTTGTCATTCGTGGCATCCACTCAAATATTCCTTTTCAAGCCGCTTTATTGCAGCACCCCCGGTTTGTATCGGGAGACTTTACGACTGGCTTTATTGCTGAAGAGTATCCAGATGGCTTCAAAAAGGATTCAGTGCAACCAGCCGATCCTAAACGTTTAGCAGCTCTAGCGGCATTCATGCGATATCGCTATCTTGAGCACATCAAAATGATTGATGGCCAGCTAGCTGGTCATGAAATGACCATTGCGAAGAGGTTTGTCGTTGTTACTGGATCGAGGGTAGGCTCAAGCGAAGACATCAAAGAAATCCCTATCCGGGTTGAACTTAAAGATGGCCTTTACTCTGTCTACATTGAAGATGGAGGTGATATTACTGCTTACAACATCGTTAGCAAATGGCGTCCAGGTGAAATTTGTTTACACGCTACCATCAATGGCACGCAAAAAATTACTGCGCAGGTTGAGCGTAAGGGTGTGAAATACGCTCTTGTTTTAGATGGCGCCCATTTTGAGTGCATGGTGCTTAGCCCCCTCGGTGCCGAGCTTCAGCGCCGTATGTTGGTCAAGATTCCGCCAGATACTTCTAAGTTAGTAATGTCGCCTATGCCAGGTCTATTGACAAATGTTTCTGTCAAAGTTGGCGAGACTGTTACAGCCGGTCAAAAATTAGCTGCCATTGAAGCGATGAAGATGGAAAACACGCTTGTTGCTGCTCAAGATGGTGTCGTTGCTGAAATCTGTGCCAATGTTGGTGAAAGCTTAGCAGTTGATCAGATGATCATTCGTTTTGACTAAGGCAATCATGACTAAACCATTCAAGATATTGGGGATTCAGCAGATTGCCATCGGCGGCGAAGATAAGGATCGTCTTCGTAAGCTTTGGATTGACTTATTAGGTTTTGAGTACAAAAGCACTTTTGTGTCCGAACGTGAAAACGTTGATGAAGATATTTGTGCAATCGGTAAGGGGCCCCATGAGATTGAAGTGGATTTGATGCAGCCATTCGATATTGAAAAGAAGCCCGCTGTTCATCAAACCCCCCTCAATCACGTTGGCTTATGGGTTGATGACCTTCCAAAGGCTGTCGAATGGTTATCTGCCCAAGGTCTTCGCTTTGCTCCTGGCGGGATACGTATGGGCGCCGCTGGTTATGACATTACATTTGTTCACCCCAAAGGAAATGAGGAGTTTCCTCTGTGCGGTGAGGGCGTATTGATTGAACTAGTTCAGGCACCACTAGATATCATTGCAAGCTTGAGTTCATAAGATCAAGAGAGTTCCAATTGACCCATATATTGGCCATCGATACCTCCTCAGCCTGGTGTTCGGTGGCTTTATCTTTAGCTAATGCTCCCCCCGTAGTTCGCCACCAAAAGGTGTCGGCTGGGGCTAGCCAACTTTTATTGCCTTGGGTTCAAGAGTTGCTATCTGAAGCTTCGATCGAACTTACCGACCTGGATGCCATTGCCATAGGAATCGGTCCTGGGGCTTTCACAGGTGTTCGCCTTGGCGTTGCTGCTGTTCAGGGTTTGGCAACAGCTGCTCGCTTGCCAGTGCTTCCCATTGCCAGTTTGGACGCCATCGCCAGTCAACTGGCTCAAACCCCTTCATTTATCGCATCTGGGGCGCAGTCTTGTGTCATTGCTGTTGATGCTCGCATGGGTGAGGTTTACTGGGCTAGCTATCGAGCTGGAGCCAATCTATTGCTTGAACGTCAGGGTGATATTCATCTGACTGCTCCAGAGAGAGTCGAGCTTGCGCAGATTGATTTTTTAGCGGGTAGTGCAATCATGGAGTTTGGGGATCGCCTCTTTGCTAGCGCTCCCAGTTCATTTCCTAGTACGCATCTCGATTCAACTATCGGAGTGAATGCCTTAGGCGTTTTAGCTTGCGCCCAAGATATGTGGAGCAAGGGCCTACAACAAGATGTTCACCTCTTGGAGCCCCTATACATTCGTAATAAGGTAGCGCTGACCTCTGCGGAGCGGAGTCAACAACATGGCTGATAGCCTTAACTCCGAGCAATCGAATACTGAAGGTGTTTCTGAGCTTTCATTTTTGCCTATGACTGCGGCAGATTTGGATTCGGTTCTGGCTATTGAAGCGGTTTCACACATTCACCCATGGACTAAGGGTAATTTCTCAGACTCATTGGCTGCGGGTCATTGGGCTTATTGTGTCAGACCCCAATTAGCAGATGAGGTAAAAGGCAGCTATTTAGATCCAGATATTCTTTGGGCCTATTGCATCTTGTTTCCTGCTGTAGATGAATTGCACCTTCTGAACATTACGGTTTCTCCAAAATTACGTCGCTTAGGTATCGGCGTAAAAATGATGAATGCAATTGAGGGTGTAGCTGCCCAACAAAATATGCCCCGCATCATTCTGGAGGTTCGCCCCAGCAACGAATCAGCCCTGCAACTCTATCAAAGCCTTGGGTATGAGCAAATTGGTTTGCGCAAAAATTATTACCCAGTTGATTCTGTTTATGGTGTACGTGAAGACGCACTAGTTTTGGCTAAATCGATTAAGCTTGAGGCATGAATATGAGCACCAACTCCACCTTTCTCAAAGAAATGGGTATCACTGAGTGGACATCGCGCGATGCTGCTCCAGAGCCTAATCAAGCGATACTTGCTGCCGAGGTAAGTAATGATCAGGCTGCCACAGAAACATATGAACGTCACTCTTTAGGAATATGGTGGTTTTTTGGCAATAAACCTCAGGGTGATGCCGAAGTTCTTTTTCAGAATGCCATTCGGGTTCTTGGTTTAACCCCACAAGAGTGGTCTTGGAAAAATCCTGCGGACAAATTAAATCCCGAGTTGTTGCCGCAAGATGGAACACCCATAGTTGCCTTGGCATTCGGTGGCGCTGCTGCTCAAAAATTATCTGGTGAACGCGATGCGCTGCCAGAACTTCGCGAAACTGTTTTAGCAATTAATGCTGATGGTGCAGAGGATCTGCCGCTGATAGCTACTTTTGAATTGAATCAATTACTTTCAAGGCCAAAGGATAAGGCTCTATTTTGGCAAGATCTACTACTTGCTAAGTCAGTATTACAAAATATCTAAGCCTTGTGCTTAGTGCTTGTGCTCACCAATTAAATGCATGGAGTCGTATTCGGCTTGATTGGCAGCATGACGTTTAATGACCAGCCACATGATCACGCTTACCACTACGCCAAAGCCAATAATGACCGCCTGAATTGGCGCATCCAACCAAATCAATCCGGAGTAGATTAGCAGCATCATCAAAACAGAAATATTTTCATTAAAGTTTTGAACTGCAATGGAGTGGCCGGCTGACATCAGTACGTGCCCACGATGTTGCAGAAGGGCATTCATGGGCACTACAAAATAGCCCGCTAACCAGCCCACCAAAATCAATAAGAAGTATGCTGGCAGCAATTTGAGCGAAAGCTCAAACTCCCCGACAGTCAAGACGGTAATATTAGGCAGCATGTCTGAGTTATAGATAGCCATGACGCAAACGACTAATCCCATGGCAATACCATATGGGAGTACCTTTAGTGAGCTTCTGAGAGGGATACGCCAGGCAGCATACATAGCTCCTCCGGCAACTCCAAATGCGGATATTGCTTGAAGAATGGCGCCTTGGGATAGGGTCATATGAAGGGCAACCTGAGCCCACTTAATCACAATAAATTGTAAAGTGGCACCAGCACCCCAAAACAGAGTGGTGACTGCCAATGAGATCTGACCAAGACGATCATCCCAAAGCGTCTTAAAGCAGACAGCAAAATCTTTTACCAACTCGATTGGATTGGTCTTTTGGGACTCATAGCGGGCCCCAGTGTCGGGGATGCGTAAATTAATCAGGGCTGCCAGCACATAAATCATCATGATGATCATGATGGCGGACTCTGCCGCAGTATCAATGCCAGTTTCTAGGACTGGTATATCAAATCCTAGGAGGCTTTCAGATACAGACTTGCTAATCAGGACGCCGCCAAGAACGGTACCCATGATGATGGAGCCTACAGTAAGCCCCTCAATCCAGCCGTTGGCAGCTACCAGCTTTTCAGGAGGGAGAAGCTCTGTGAGAATGCCGTATTTAGCAGGTGAATAGGCAGCAGCTCCCAAGCCCACAATCGCATAGGCCAGTAAAGGATGGCTTCCGAACAGCATGACTACGCAACCGATAAACTTAATCGTATTGGTGATGAACATGACATTGCCCTTAGGGCGTGAATCAGCAAAGGCTCCCACAAAGGCTGCCAGCAATACATAGGAGAGGACAAAGAATAATTTGAGTAAAGGAGTCATCCAGGCCGGAGCATTAAGCTGGACCAAGAGGGCGATTGCTGCTATCAGCAAGGCGTTATCTGCAAGCGACGAAAAAAATTGCGCCGCCATAATGATGTAAAAACTACGGTTCATTCGTACAATCTAGTCATTAATTAATTAAAACATGAAAGGAGGGTGTATTGAGTCAGTCGGCTAACCGCTTTATTAGTAGGCCTATTGTGGCAACTATACACACTGCTGCCTTTCGACATAATTTAGGCCGTATTCGGGAGCTTGCCCCAGAATCTAAGATTTGGTCTGTTGTGAAGGCTAAAGCCTATGGCCATAGCCTAGAAGCCGCATTTAAGGGGCTGGAATCTACCGATGGCTTTGCCTTGCTGGATATTGCTGATGCTCAATGGCTAAGAGATCATGGTTGGGGGGGTCGCATTCTCCTTTTAGAGGGTCTTTTTAGTCAGAGAGAGCTAGAGCTAGTAATTAAGCTTCAATGTGACTTAGTGGTTCATAGTGAGAAGCAGGTCCTATGGCTAGAAAGCGTCCAAAATCATTCGGGCCGCCCAATAAACGTCTTTCTAAAACTGAATTCTGGCATGAATCGCCTTGGTTTTAGGCCAGAAGAATATCGCACGGCTTTTCATCGCTTGCATGCTGCCGGATACCATCTGCATCACATGACGCACTTTGCTAATGCGGACCAGGTTGATCATTCGCCAACGGTCGGAGAGCAAATGGAGTGTTTCAACAAAACTACCGAAGGTCTTGAGGCGCCATCTTCCTTGGCGAATTCAGCTGCGATCCTTTGGCATCGCAACGCATTGGGGGACTGGGTGCGTCCGGGTATTTTGCTTTATGGCGTTTCGCCAACTGGGGTGCATGCCGACATCATCCGCTCTGAATTTCAAGCGGTGATGAGTTTGCGCAGTGAAATCATCGATATCCAAAACCTCAAGAAAGGTGATCATGTGGGTTACGGTAGTCGCTATGAGGCTCCAGAAGATATGCGCGTTGGTGTGATCGCTGGTGGCTATGCCGATGGATATCCACGTCATGCGGAAGATGGCACGCCAGTTTGGGTTGAGGCTGCCGATGCTCAGGGCGATGGCGTCATTTGCCCGATTGTTGGGAGAGTCTCTATGGACATGTTGACGATTGATCTGCGCGAGGCACCTAATGCCAAGATTGGCAGTGTAGTGGAGCTATGGGGTAATGAAGTACCGGTAGATGATGTGGCTCAAATGAGTGGCACCATCGGCTATGAATTGATTTGCGCATTAGCGCAGAGAGTGCCGGTTCTTACTGAGTGAAGTCACCGGCGTTATTGATGTTTATTAATTCTTATTAGCTCTTACTTATTCCAGATCTGCCACCAGCGACGTTCTTTTTGAACTCGTTGACCAGTTATCAACATTTGACTGTCGGGGAAATTGAGCTTAAAGACACGAGCTGCATCGTTACTCAGATCAGTCATGCCCAGCTTTTCATAAGACTTCGTCAACAGGTAGAGCGCTTCCTCAACCGCTGGTGCGCGATCATAATCTCGAATCACGAGCTGAGCTCTATTAGCTGATGCTAAGTAGGCGCCGCGTTGATAGTAGAAGCGGGCCACAATGACATCTGCCTCTGCTAATGAATTCACAATATAGCGCATCCGATCTAAAGAGTCGGGAGCATATTTACTATCAGGAAAACGTTCAACAACAACTTTGAAAGATTCAAAAGCTTCTTTAGCCGCCTTCGGGTCTCGCTCACTCAAATCTTGCCCTGTAAATTTACCGAGCCAACCTAAATCATCATTAAAGCTGATTAAGCCTTTGAGGTAATAGCCGTAATCTAAGTTGGGACTACCTTGATGCAGCTTAATAAATCGATCGATCGCAACTAGGGCTTGGGCTTGCTCTTGTGCTTTCCAATAGCAAAAGGCAGCATTAATTTGTGCCTGTTGAGAATAAGGTCCAAATGGGAACCGACCTTCTAGCTTTTCAAAATACTTGCCGCACTTTGCATAGTCCGCATCTTTCAGTTTCTCATTGGCTTCGGAATACAGTTTTGTTTCTGACCAAATATCCGTGTCATCTTTTTGGCCATCACTGCCTGCACATCCACTCAGGACAAGGCAAGCAACGCTAGCGCCGACAATGAGAGAAATGAGGGATTTTCTGGAAGATGTCCCAAGGGTGGTCGCAAGCCTTAAACTGGCGTCTGTAATAACGTCCGACATAACTAAAAGGCTCTTTAAGCGTGGCATTGCCGCATACTCCAGATTCGAATCCCATTGATTATATCGATGATGAGGATTTCATAGCCCTAGAAGTTCCTCCCGAGGTCAGCGGAGAGCGTTTGGATAAGTTTCTTGGCGGCGCTTTGCCTGATTATTCCCGCAATCGCCTTAAATCCTGGGTTGAGGCTGGGGCGGTAACGGTCGATGGAAAAGTCACCAAAGTCCGTCATTTACTTCGTGGGAGCGAAAGTATTAAGGTGTTTCCTCAAGAAATGCCTGAACAGTTCGCTTTTTCTCCTGAAAACATCCCCCTAGATGTCGTTTATGAAGATGACTCCATTATTGTGGTCAATAAACCTGCTGGACTCGTGGTTCATCCTGCCGCTGGTAATTGGACGGGAACCCTGTTAAATGCCTTGCTATATCGTTTTCCGGAGCTCAAGCAGCTTCCAAGAGCGGGCATTGTTCATCGACTAGATAAAGATACCTCTGGACTCATGGTAGTTGCCAGAACCGATATTGCCCAAACCTCCTTGGTAAGACAGCTTCAAGAGCGGACAGTCGGGAGACGTTATCTATCATGGGTCTGGGGTGATGCCCCTTCTCAGGGTAAGGTGCTGGCGACTGTTGGTCGAGATCAGCGCGATCGGCTCAAAATGTCCGCGGGTTCTGCTCAAGGTAAACCTGCCGCTACCTTATTTCGGCGCTTGGCTAAAGGGAGCTTTACAGAAAGTTCAGTTGCTTTACTGGAGTGCCGCTTAGAGACTGGCCGCACCCATCAAATTCGGGTTCATTTGGAGTCTTTGGGTTTCCCTCTTTTGGGTGATCCGGTCTATCGCAAGAGGACCCCTGGAGTGGCTAAATCATTACCATTTAGTCGCCAAGCTCTACATGCTTACGCCTTAAGTCTGCAGCACCCAGTAACTCAAGAAGTCATGACCTGGTTTAGATTGCCTCCCCAGGATTTGATTGATTTATTGCCTTTAGTGGGAATGACTGAAGCCGACTTGCCAAGAGAAGAGGCTCTATTAGCCTCAATTAAAAATGATCAACGCGCTCAATAGGATTGAACCAAGCTGGACTGTGTCACAGCGAATTCAGGCTTTTTGCACTACCAGGCAAGGCGGCATTAGTAAGCCACCATTCAATAGTCTTAACCTTGGGCTTAATGCGGGTGACAATTTGGCGGATGTTCTCCAAAACCGGAGCATCGTCAGGTCAGAGTTACCCGCTGAGCCGCTTTGGCTCAAACAGATTCATGGCGTCACGGTAAGTACCCCAGCCTCGAGGAATGCTTTGGGCAATGGGCCATTTGAGGCAGATGCTGCAGTCACCAACATCCCAAATGAGGTGCTGGCCATTCTGGCTGCCGATTGCATGCCAGCATTGTTTGCCAGCAGGAGTGGTGATGTGATTGGGGCGGCTCATGCAGGTTGGCGCGGTTTGAGCAGTGGCGTTCTGGAAAACACGATCAATGAAATGATTGCCCTTTCTCCAGGCCTGACGACAAGTGATATCAGTGCGTGGCTGGGTCCAGCGATTGGGACGAGCGCATTTGAAGTGGGTGAAGATGTTTTGCAAGCCTTTGCTCAGCAGGGCAAAGACATCCTATCCAAGGCCTTTATTCCAATAATCGGCATCCCTGGAAAGTGTTTGGCTGATCTATATTTACTGGCAAGAGATCGCTTACGTTCTCTAGGTATAGAACAAATTACTGGCGGTGAGTTTTGCACCGTTAGTGACCCAGAGCGCTTCTTTTCATACCGCCGGGATAAGGCCACGGGTCGCTTTGCCTCTCTTATTTGGATTGCAGAAAGCGCTTAATCTTGGGGTTATTACTAGCCCAGCTTTGGGGCTAGGGTTATTGCGTATAACCCTTCTAGCCTGATAGATGGAGAATGATCTTAATAACTTTACGAGATCATTATGTTTGCAGGCATGAATACAGGTGTAGCGCCATCGTTGGCCCCACACCATATGGCGTTAATTCCCCCAGAACGCTTAGCGGAAATTCAAAAAGAATATTTTACTGAGTTCTCTCATCTTGCAACCAATCCTGAAGCCGTTGAAGTAAAGGATCGCCGTTTCTCTGGCAAAGCCTGGCACTCCTCATGGAGCAAAATGATTGCGGCAACCTATTTGCTGAATTCAAAACATTTAATTGCCCTTGCTAAAGCAGTAGATGCGGATGAAAAAACGAAGATCAAGATTTTGTTCACTACCGAGCAAATGATTGATGCATTGTCACCATCCAACTTTATTGCAACCAATCCCGAGGTTCTTGAAAACATAATCAGCTCACAAGGCCAATCCATTCAAAACGGCATTGTGAATTTGCTTGGTGATCTCAAAAAAGGGAAAGTTTCTCAGACGGATGAAAGCGCTTTTGAAGTCGGAAAAAATATTGCAACAACTGAAGGTCAAGTGGTATTTCGTAATGATCTGTTTGAATTAATTCAGTACACGCCGCTAACCGAAACGGTGTTTGAACGCCCATACTTAATGGTGCCGCCTTGCATTAACAAGTACTACATTTTAGACTTACAACCCGATAACTCAGTTGTGCGTTACATGGTTGAGCAAGGTCACACTGTTTTCTTGGTTTCCTGGAAAAATCCAGATGCTTCAATGTCCAAAATTACTTGGGATGACTATGTAGGTGATGGCGTCATTAAGGCGATTGAAGTCGTCAAAGATATTGGCGGTACTGATCTAATTAACGTTCTCGGTTTTTGTGTCGGCGGAACGTTAACTTCTACCGCTTTGGCAGTACTAGCGGCACGGAAAAAGAATTACGTTGCTAGCTTAACCTTGCTAACTACTCTGCTGGATTTTAGCGATAGCGGCATCCTGGATGTGTTCATCGATGAAGGCATGGTGAAGTTGCGTGAGGGTACTATTGGTGGCGAAGGCGGTCAATTCGGCATGATGTCTGGCTTAGACTTGGGCAATACCTTTTCCTTCTTGCGCCCGAATGACCTAGTCTGGAATTATGTTGTGGAGAATTATTTAAAAGGTAATTCGCCGCCGCCATTTGATTTGCTCTATTGGAATGGCGATTCGACCAATCTGCCTGGCCCAATGTACTGTTGGTACCTGCGCTATACCTACTTACAAAATGAATTAATCAAACCCGGCAAGCTCACCGTTTGCGGAGAAAAAGTGGATCTCGGCAAAATTACTGTTCCAGCCTATATCTACGCATCGCATGATGATCACATCGTGCCTTGGAAATCTGCTTATGAGTCTACGCATATCTTGAAGGGTAAGAGCCGTTTTGTTTTGGGTGCTTCTGGACATATTGCTGGCGTGATTAATCCACCAGCAAAAAATAAGCGCCATTATTTTGAAAACAATAAATTAGCCAAGACTGCAGATGAGTGGTTGGCTGCGGCAAAGGATATTAAAGGTAGTTGGTGGCCTAACTACGCTAAATGGTTAGAAGAGTTTGGTGGCAAGAGAGTGGAAGCTAGTAAAGCGTTTGGTAATGCGCGCTACAAAAAACTAGAAGCAGCGCCTGGTAAGTACGTGAAAGAAAAAATATCCACAACTGCTCAATAATATTTTTATAAGGGGAAATACATGACTCAAAAGATTGCATACGTAACTGGAGGTATGGGTGGCATTGGTACCGCTATTTGTCAGCGTCTTGCTAAAGATGGCTTTAAGGTCATCGCTGGCTGCGGCCCGAATTCTCCGCGCAAAGATCGCTGGATTGGTGAGCAAAAAGCTTTGGGTTACGACTTTATCGCCTCTGAAGGTAATGTTTCTGACTGGGATAGTACGGTGATTGCCTTTGATAAGGTGAAGGCTGAAGTGGGACGGGTCGATGTTTTGGTAAATAACGCCGGTATCACTAAAGACAGCGTATTTCGCAAAATGACTCCAGATCAGTGGAAAGCAGTGATTGATACCAATCTCAATTCTTTATTCAACGTCACCAAACAAGTGGTGGATGGCATGGCTGATAACGGCTGGGGTCGCATTATCAACATCTCCTCTGTTAATGGTCAAAAGGGTCAGTTCGGTCAGTCTAACTACTCAACGGCAAAAGCGGGCTTGCACGGATTTACGATGGCTTTGTCACAAGAGCTCGCCTCTAAAGGCGTAACTGTGAATACGGTTTCCCCCGGTTATATCGGCACCGATATGGTCAAAGCCATTCGCGAAGATGTCCTTGAAAAGATTGTTGCCGGTGTTCCAGTAAAGCGCTTGGGTACCCCCGAGGAGATCGCCTCGATCTGCTGCTGGATTGCTTCTGTTGATGGTGGCTACGCTACCGGGGCTGACTTCTCCTTAAATGGCGGCCTGCACACGGGCTAAATCTTATAAAAATAGAGTTTTAGTGGTCTCATCATCGGCATATTTACCTTTAGCTCAAACTAGAGATAAACTATGCCGATGTTGCATTGCAGTACCAAGAGTTAGGAAAAAACTACATGGCCACACGTTCTAAAAAAGCCGGCGACAGCCGCTTAATCAAGAAGTATCCCAATCGTCGTTTATATGACACCCAAACCAGCGCCTATGTGACGCTGGCTGATATTAAAAATTTAGTGATGGCTGGCGATGCTTTTAGTGTTGTAGATGCAAAAACTGAAGATGATCTAACTCGCAATATTTTGCTACAAATTATTCTGGAAGAAGAGGCTGGTGGCGCTCCAGTTTTTTCAACTCAAATGCTTTCTCAAATCATCCGCTTCTATGGAAATTCCATGCAAGGTTTAATGGGTAGCTATCTTGAAAAGACCATGCAATCTTTTGTGGATATTCACAATAAGTTAGGCGATCAGACTGAGGGCATGGGCGCAGGTAGCACACCCGAGGCTTGGGCCAAGATGATGAATCTGCAAAACCCAATGATGCAAGGTCTCATGGGTAACTATATGGAGCAAAGTAAAGATCTGTTCGTGAAAATGCAAGAGCAGATGCAAAATTCCCCGAGCATGTTTAGTAGCTTCCCGTTTTCTGGGCAAGCCAATAAGACTGAAAAAGAATAATTGTGGCAGGTAAAGTTGGTTTTGTTTCCTTAGGATGCCCTAAGGCGCTGGTTGATTCCGAACTCATCCTCACGCAACTCAGCGCTGAAGGTTATGAGACTGCCAAAGATTATTCTGGTGCCGATCTGGTGGTTGTGAACACCTGTGGCTTTATTGATTCCGCGGTAGAGGAGAGTCTCGCAGCGATTGGTGAGGCCTTAGCTGAAAATGGCAAGGTGATTGTGACGGGTTGCTTAGGTGCCCGAAAAAACGCAGATGGCAGCGATCTGATTCAGAGCATTCACCCTAAGGTCCTTGCTGTGACTGGGCCGCATGCCACCCAAGAGGTGATGCAGGCTATTCATTTGCACCTGCCAAAACCGCATGATCCCTTTATTGATTTGCTGCCACCGATTGGCGTCAAGCTCACACCAAAACACTATGCCTACTTAAAGATATCTGAGGGATGCAATCACCGCTGTACTTTCTGCATTATTCCAAGCATGCGAGGGGATTTAGTTTCGCGTCCGATCGGTGAAGTCTTGCTAGAGGCGAAAAAATTATTTGAATCAGGTGTGAAAGAGTTGCTAGTGGTTTCGCAAGATACGAGTGCTTATGGTGTTGATATCCAATATCGCACTGGCTTTTGGGATGGCAAACCTGTCAAGACACGAATGTTTGACCTGGTAAATGCTTTAAACCAAATTGCAAGAGAGCATCAAGCTTGGGTGCGCTTGCATTATGTTTACCCATACCCACATGTCGATGATGTTTTGCCTTTAATGGCTGAGTTTGCTGACCACGGCTTTGGCGTACTTCCTTATCTAGATATTCCTTTGCAACATTCGCATCCAGATGTTCTTAAGCGGATGAAGCGTCCCGCCAGTGGCGAAAAGAATTTAGAACGGATTCAAGCATGGCGAGCAGCTTGTCCCGACTTGGTAATTCGCAGTACTTTTATTGCGGGCTTCCCTGGCGAAACCGAAGGTGAGTTTTTACATTTGTTGAACTTCCTTGACGATGCTCAAATCGATCGCGCGGGTTGTTTTGCTTACTCGCCAGTAGATGGAGCAACTGCCAATGCTTTGGATAATCCAGTTCCGTGTGAGTTACGAGAGGAGCGTCGTGCTCGCTTCATGGCTAAAGCTGAGGAAATCTCAATCAAGCGACTTGCAAAAAAAATAGGTAAGCGGATTCAGGTCATTATTGATCGGGTTGATGAGTCGGGTGGAGTAGGTCGAACCATTGGCGATGCCCCTGAAATTGACGGCTTGGTGCGGGTTCTAGCGCCAAGCAAGCCATCCAAGCGCTACCGCGTTGGTGAAATCATCAAAGCAACGGTGATTAGCTCCCAAGGGCATGACCTAATAGCCGAAACTTGACTATTAGAATAAAACTGGTGTCTTGGCCCTGTATTGGGTCAATTGTTTTACTTAATTAGGTATCGTAAAGGGGATTGTTATGAGTCGTGATGTCGTCGTTTTAAGTGCTGTACGTTCCGCAATTGGCGCCTTTAATGGATCGCTCAGTAGCCTTGAGCCAAGTGAGCTCGGCGGTATTGTGATGAAAGAAGCCGTTGCACGCTCCGGCGTAGATCCATCATTAATTAATTACATCACGGTAGGCAATACGATTCCGACTGACAACCGTTATGCCTATGTTGCTCGTGTAGCCTCTATTCAGGCAGGTTTGCCAATGGAATCTGTGGCGATGGCCTTGAATCGTTTGTGCAGCTCTGGTTTACAAGCAATTGTGACCACAGCTCAAGCCATTATGTTGGGCGACTGTGATTATGGTGTTGGTGGTGGCGTAGAGGTAATGTCACGTGGTATGTATGGCTCACCAGCCATGCGCAGTGGTGCGCGTATGGGCGATACCAAAATGATTGACTTGATGGTTTCTGTCCTGACGGATCCATTTGGTGTTGGTCATATGGGCGTAACAGCTGAGAATCTAGTTGAAAAGTGGAAGCTTACCCGTGAAGAGCAAGACGCTCTCGCAGTAGAGTCCCATCGCCGTGCTGCACATGCCATCAAAGAAGGTCGCTTCAAATCTCAAATTGTTCCGATTACCATCAAAACTCGCAAGGGCGATGTGGTGTTTGACACAGATGAGCATTGCAAGCCAGAAACTACGATGGAAACTTTAGCGAAGATGAAAGCAGTCTTCAAAAAAGAGGGTGGTAGTGTTACTGCAGGTAATGCATCAGGCATTAATGATGGCGCAGCATTCTTTGTATTGGCAGATGCAGAAGTGGCGAAGAAGGCAGGTCATAAGCCAATCGCCCGCTTAGTTTCTTATGCGATTGCTGGCGTACCTAACCACATCATGGGTGAGGGTCCAATCCCAGCAACCAAGATCGCTCTTGAGCGCGCTGGACTCAAATTAGATCAAATCGATGTGATTGAATCCAACGAAGCTTTTGCTGCTCAGGCATTGGCCGTTACTAAAGGTTTAGGCTTAGATCCAGCCAAGACTAACGTGAATGGTGGTGCGATTGCACTGGGTCACCCAATCGGTTGTTCTGGTGCTGCGATTGCGACTAAAGCCATTCATGAGTTACATCGAGTTCAAGGCAAATATGCTTTGGTCACCATGTGCATTGGTGGCGGACAAGGTATTGCAACGATTTTTGAGCGCCTCTAAGCAATCAGCAGTAAGGCAGCATCTAAGCCGACTCGGTCAAAAGCCGCGTCGGCTTTTTCTTTAACAATCGGTTTTGCTCTATAGGCAATACTGATACCAGAGCCATGCATCATTTGCAGATCGTTAGATCCGTCGCCCATGGTGATGGCATTCTTCTTATGGCAATTCATCAAAGTGCAGGCTTGTTCTAAATAGGCATTTTTAGCTGCGCCATCCACAATATCGCCAATGACTTTACCTGTTAGTTTGCCGTCGATGATTTCCAAAGTATTGGCTTGGGTTTGTTTGAAGCCTAACTCTTGTTGAAGCTTTTCAGTGAAGAAGGTAAAGCCACCAGAAACTAGAAGCGTATGCAGACCTCTAGCATTTGCTCCAGCAAGTAAATGAGTGGCACCAGGGTTAGGTCGCAAACGCTCACGATAGACTGAATCTAATACATCAGCAGATACCCCGGCTAAAAGGGCTACGCGCCTGCGCAAGCTTTCTTTAAAGTCTTTAATTTCGCCACGCATGGTGGCCTCAGTGATTTCTGAAACAGCTGCTTTCTTGCCAGTAAAGTCAGCAATCTCATCAATGCACTCAATATTGATGAGTGTGGAGTCCATATCCATGGCCAGCACTTTCACCTCATCCGGCTTAAATCCTGGTGATAGAAAAGCTAAATCTGCATCATGCTCACCAGCAATATTTCGCATGGCAACCCTAGCTTCTGCTGTTAAAGCTTGATCGCAAGTCCAGAGAGCAGTGAAGTATTTCGAGTGCGCATGCTCTGCACTTTCCTTGGCAATCGAAATACCTAAGACTTTTGCATGCTCAATAAATGCAGTAGTTAATTCTGCAGGGATCGCAGTATTAGCCAGGACGACAAGTGTGAGGTGACTAGACATAGAGGGTTGGCAAACAATAATTAATTGGCTTGAGCAGTATTGAGCATGGCAGATGAATTCAGACTTCTGAGAATTTTCCGAATATGCTCCAAACGTTGCTCTAGTTTCTCAAAATCTTTCTCTTTCTGGGGAAGAATTTTTAATTTATCTTGGCCGTTGAGTTGGATATATTTTGATGATTGGATCAATTGAATGATCTTCATCGGGTCAATTGGTGGATTGGGAATGAACTGAATCTGTATCGATAACGGGCTAGCATCAATCTTCTTAATTCCAAAGCTGGCCATCTCTAGGCGTAAGCGATGGGTTTCATAAAGAGATTTAGCCTGGTCAGGTAAATCACCATAGCGATCTACTAGTTCCTCGCGCAATCCCATGAGTTCAGAAAAGTCATTTGTACCAGCAAAGCGCTTATACATGGAGAGTCGTTCGTGGACGTCAGGGCAATAGTCATTGGGAAAGAGAGCTGGCACACCTAAATTGACATCGGTTGTCGCTTGGAGTGGAGACAAGAGATCTGGCTCCTTACCGCTACGCAGCGATTTGACCGCGCGGTTAAGCATCTCGGTATAAAGCTGAAATCCAATCTCATGAATCTCACCGGACTGCTTATCCCCAAGAACTTCACCAGCACCACGAATCTCTAAATCGTGCATTGCCAAATAAAAACCAGATCCAAGCTCTTCCATCGCTTGAATAGCATTTAACCGTAATTGCGCTTGCTTGCTGAGGGCCTCAGGATCTGGCACTAGTAAATAGGCATAGGCCTGATGATGTGATCGCCCAACACGTCCCCGCAATTGATGCAACTGTGCCAAGCCAAACTTATCTGCACGATGCATGATGATGGTGTTAGCAGTAGGAACGTCAATACCGGTTTCAATAATGGTCGTACATAACAAGATGTTCGTGCGCTGAGTCACAAAATCACGCATGACCGATTCCAACTCACGTTCGTGCATTTGACCGTGCGCTACGCTAATGCGCGCTTCTGGAATGAGTTCTTGTAATGCGTGTTTACGATTTTGAATGGTTTCTACTTCGTTATGGAGGAAGTAGACCTGTCCACCGCGCTTAATCTCTCGAAGAACTGCTTCACGAATCACGCCATCACCTTCTCGTCGTACAAAGGTTTTGATGGCCAGGCGCTTCTGTGGAGCAGTTGCTATGACTGAAAACTCCCGCAAACCCTCCATCGCCATACCAAGAGTTCGTGGAATGGGGGTGGCGGTTAAAGTCAGGATATCTACTTCAGCACGCAATGCTTTGAGCGCATCTTTTTGACGGACACCAAAGCGATGTTCCTCATCCACAATGACTAAGCCTAAATTGGCGAACTGGGTTTCTTTAGATAGTAGCTTGTGAGTTCCGATAATGATGTCAGCCTCGCCCTTGCTAATAGCTTCTAAGGCAGCATTAATTTCTTTAGTGGTTCTGAAGCGGGAGAGTTCAACGACGCGCACAGGCCAATCAGCAAAGCGATCTTTCCAGGTTGCGACATGTTGTTCAGCGAGTAGAGTAGTTGGAGCCAGGATAGCCACCTGCTTGCCACCCATAACCGCAACAAAACTGGCGCGTAGGGCGACCTCTGTTTTACCAAAGCCTACATCACCACACACCAGTCTATCCATAGGCGTACCACTAGTCATATCCCCAATGACTGCCGCAATGGCATTAGCTTGATCGGGGGTTTCTTCAAAGCCAAAGCTTTCTGCAAACGCAGCGTAATCATGGGCTGAGAATTCAAAAGCGTGACCTTTACGAATGGCTCTAGCGGCATATAGATTTAAAAGCTCAGCTGCGGTATCGCGTATTTGTTGAGCGGCCTTACGTCTTGCCTTATCCCACTGGCCCGAGCCCAACTGATGCAATGGTGCCGAATCAGGATCGGAGCCAGCATATCGGGTAACCATTTGTAGTTGTTGAACTGGCACATAAAGAGTGGCATCCTTGGCGTAGACCAAGTGCAGAAACTCTTCAAAAATCGGCTCTTCTTTTGGTGGCGCTAAATTCAGAAGCACTAAACCTTGGTAACGACCAATCCCATGATCAGAATGCACAACCGGATCACCGATTTTGAGTTCAGATAAATCTTTAAAGAGCATATCTGGATCAGCGCTCTCACTCTCCTTACCCTTACGTCTTTGACGAGCAGTAGCTGTAAATAGCTCTGCCTCGGTTACGATAATTAAGTTTTCAGCGGACCAGGTGAAGCCATTAAATAATTGTGCTGTTACAAGGCCAAATAGAGCATCACTCTTAATAAAATCAGAGACGCCTTCAAAACCTTCTGGTTTCAGTGGATAGAGCGGTTTGCCATGTTGACCAGCTACTGAATTGCTCTCTTCAAAGAGTTGACGAATCGATTCTTTACGACCATTGCTATCGCTGCAAATGAGCACACGTACTTTTTCTTGAGAAACTAAAGTGCGCAGTCGATTGATGGGGTCAGTGTCCCGCCGATGAACAGCTAGGTCGGGAACAGCTAAAAATTGTGGTGACTCTTTGGTATCTTTATCTGCCTCTTTATTTAATGCCAAGCGCGCATTTGGCTTGGCTGCTATAAAAAATTGATCTGCATCCAGAAATAATTCAGATGGCGGCAGAATAGGGCGATCAAGATCATGCTTTAAGAATTCATATCGAGAGACGGTGTCTTTCCAAAAACCCTTGATAGATTCTTCAACATCACCAATGCTTACAGCCCAAACAGGATCGCCTGAGCGGGGAAAGTAATCAAAGACTGTCGATGACTCTTCAAAGAAGAGGGGTAGATAAGACTCAATACCCGCACTAGGAATTCCGAGGTTGGCATCTTTGTAAATTGAGCACCGCGTTGGATCACCTTCAAATACTTCGCGCCAGCGCCCACGGAACGCCGTACGTGAAGCATCATCAAATGGGAATTCGTGACCTGGCAATAAGCGAACTTCTTTTACTGGATAGAGACTGCGCTGAGTATCGGGATCAAAGGCTCTAATCTGCTCAATTTCATCACCAAAAAGATCAAGGCGATAAGGCAAGCTAGAGCCCATTGGAAATAAATCAATCAATCCACCACGAATACTGTATTCACCGGGGCGCATTACCGAACTAACGGGATCGTAACCCGCCTGCTGCAGTTGTAGTTTTAGTGCGACTTCATTGAGCTTGTCACCCTGCCTAAAAAAGAAGGTGTGACCAGATAAAAAGTTTGGCGGGCCCAGTCTTTGCAGTGCTGTAGTAATTGGAACCAGAACAATGTCGCAGCTGCCGTTGAGTAATTCATAAAGAGTGGCTAAGCGTTCAGAAACCAAATCCTGGTGTGGCGAGAAATGGTCGTAGGGCAGGATTTCCCAGTCTGGCAGCAGGCGTGTTTTGAGTTGCGGCACAAAAGCTGGAATTTCCTCCAGAAGGCGCTGTGCCTCCTGTGCCTGGGCACAGAAAATGACCATGACTGAGAAGTCTGAGCGGTGCCGAAGAGCAGATTGGGCGATGAGTGCTGCATCTGACGAGCCAACTAGGCCTGAAAAGGTAAAGCGCTGCCCAGCCTGCGGCGCAGGTATGGGGGGTGCTAGTTTTAATGCATCAGACATCTGAGCTCATTATAGAATCAGGTATGCCCACTGGAAATCAAACTTCACCGTCTGTAGCCCAATGCCATGCCCTCTTACCTACGGCAGGGACCGGGTCTCGGCTTGGAGGAACTTTGCCAAAGCAGTTTCAGGAGCTGGCAGGAAAGCCGATGCTGGCTTACGCCTTAGATACTTTTGTTAACACTCCAGAGATTGCCTCCATTTGGGTAGGCGTCAGCCCTAGTTTTATTGATAACCCCATCCTAGGTGAGCTATCCAGTAAATCCCCCTTGATTCGTTTCACTTCGAGCGGTGGACCTAGCCGCCAAGAAACAGTCCGAAATACTTTGGCAGAGATGCTCAAAGCAGGGATTCCTGAGAACGATTGGGTTCTGGTGCACGATGCCGCTAGACCCGGAATCACACCTCAACTCATACAAAAACTCATTCTTGCAGTAATCCAAGCGGGTGAGGGCGGCTTATTAGCAATCCCCCTTGCTGACACCCTCAAAATGGCTGAAGCTCATTCCGCAATTACTGGTAATCCCAACCGAGCTGTGAAAACGATATCTCGAGATCACCTATGGCAGGCCCAAACCCCACAGATGTTTGGTTTAAAGGATCTGCACGATGCGATTGAAGAAGGTATTCGCTTGGAGGCGGATATTACGGATGAGGCCAGTGCCATCGAGCTTGCTGGCAAAACCCCTTTATTAATTGAAGGTGCGACTAGTAACTTCAAGGTAACCCACCCAGCAGATTGGGATTTGATGCAAAACATCTTGCAAACCTCCGTTAAATAAGCCTCAAGAGAATATCCACCACCCCATGACATCAAGTGCACCCCATATTCCTCAATTTCGAATCGGCCAAGGCTACGACGTTCATGCCTTAGTCGAGGGTCGCAAGCTCATACTAGGTGGGGTTCATGTCCCAAGTGACAAGGGCTTGTTAGGACATTCGGATGCGGATGCCTTGTTGCACGCCTTAACGGATGCATTGCTTGGCGCTGCAGGCTTGAATGATATTGGCCAGTTATTTCCGGATACGGATCCCCAGTTTAAGGATATGGATAGCCGTATTTTGCTCAGAGCAGCTTTGCAAAAGATCCAAGCAGCTGGATTTCATGTGGGCAATGTGGATGCAACGATTATTTGTCAAAAACCCAAATTAGCTACTTTCTTGCCGGAAATGGTCCGCAATATCGCAGCAGATTTGCTGGTTACGCCCAGCCATGTCAACCTCAAAGCTAAAACCAATGAATCTCTTGGACACCTTGGAAGGGGCGAGGGCATAGCAGTCCATGCCGTGGCTTTGCTCTACAAGGCCTAAATATCCTCCAAAACCGCTAAGCATTGTAGAATTAGGGTCTTTAGAGTGAAGCTTCAGCTCGGTAGTGTTTGCGGAATTCGCGCGAGGATGGCGAAATTGGTAGACGCACCAGGTTTAGGTCCTGACGCCAGCAATGGTGTGGGGGTTCGAGTCCCCCTCCTCGCACCACAAGATAGCTACTTGGCTTGGGCTTCACATAATCCGATTTTCAATTAAGAGACGAGAATGGCTGTGCAGATAGAAAATTTAGGTCAGTTAGACCGCAAAGTGACCTTAGAGTTCGCTCGTGCCGATTTGGCTAAGGCGAGAGAAGACCGTTTGGCTAAATTGGGTAAAACCATGAAGGCCCCAGGCTTCCGTCCAGGCAAAGTGCCTAAGACTATGGTTGAAAAGCAATATGGCATGCAAGTAGATTTCGAGCTCCAGTTCGATAAAGCCTCTGAACTGTTCTACGAGCTAGCTCAAAAAGAAAAAATTCAATTGGCTGGTCAACCTCGTCTCGATCCTAAATCAGAATTAGACGCGGACAAAATCGTGTTCGATGCTTACTTTGAAGTATTGCCAGAAGTAAAGATTGGCGATTTCAGTAAAGCAGAAGTAACTAAGTACACAACGGATATCTCCGATGCAGAGATTGATCGTGCGCTCGACGTATTGCGCAAGCAGCAAGTGCATTACCATCCACGCGGCGATGCCGGTGATCATGGCGATGGCGGTGCAAATACCGCAGCGCAAGCTGGCGACCAAGTGATTATTGACTTTGTTGGCAAGATCGATGGTGTTGAATTTGCTGGCGGTAAAGCAGAAAACTTTGAATACGTGCTCGGCGAGGGCCGTATGCTCCCAGAATTTGAAGCTGCTACATTGGGCCTCAAAGCAGGTGATAGCAAAACTTTCCCATTAAGCTTTCCAGCTGATTACCACGGTAAAGATGTTGCCGGTAAAACTGCTGATTTCACCATCACTGTAAAGTCAGTCAATTGGGCGCACCTCCCGGTAATTGACGATGCGTTTGCATTGTCTTTAGGCGTTGCCGCTGGTGGCGTTGCGAAGATGCGTGAAGAAATAAAAGAAAATTTAGATCGCGAAACCAAGCGTCGCATTACTACCTTGTTAAAAGGCGAAGTAATGGAGAAGCTCAATAGTATTTGCGAGCTTGACACACCAAAATCTTTGGTTGCTCAAGAGCAAGAGCGTTTGGTTGAGTCTGCACGTCAAGACCTCATACAGCGCGGTATTCCAAACGCTAAGGATGCCCCGATTCCTTCTGAGATGTTTGCTGAGCAAGCCATGAAACGTGTTCGCCTTGGATTGATTTTGAGCGATTTAGTAAAGCAGCAGAATTTGGCTGCCACTGCAGATCAAATTAAAGCAGAAATTGATGAGCAAGCTGCTACTTACGAAGATCCAAAAGAAGTGGTGCGTTGGTTCTACAGCAACCCTAGCCGCCTCAAAGATGTTGAGAACGTGGTACTTGAGGATAACGTGATCAAGTTTTTCACTTCGCAGGCTAAAGTGATTGACAAGGCAATTACTTTCGAAGAACTCAGCAAGCTTAATTAAGTCACTAATTTATAAAGGTCTGATCATATGAACCAGAATCATTTCCAGTCTGAGAATTTAGAGCCCAAAGGTTTGGGTTTAGTTCCAATGGTGATTGAAACCTCTGGTCGGGGTGAGAGAGCCTATGACATTTATTCGCGCCTACTTAGAGAGCGCGTAGTTTTTTTAGTTGGTGAAGTAAATGATCAAACTGCAAATTTAGTGATTGCACAGCTGTTATTTCTCGAGAGTGAGAACCCAGATAAAGAAATTTCTCTGTACATTAACTCTCCTGGCGGTTCTGTTTCAGCTGGTTTAGCGATTTACGACACCATGCAATTCATCAAGCCACACGTCAGCACTTTGTGTATGGGTATGGCTGCTAGTATGGGCGCATTCTTGTTATGTGCTGGCGAGAAGGGTAAGCGCTACGCTTTACCGAATTCACGCGTGATGATTCACCAGCCATTAGGCGGTGCACGTGGTCAAGCTTCAGACATTGAGATTCAAGCTCGTGAAATTCTTTACCTGCGCGAGCGCTTGAATAAAATTTTGTCTGACCGCACAGGTCAAACGATTGAAACAATTGCCAAAGATACTGATCGCGATAACTTTATGTCTGCAGACCAGGCCCAAGAGTATGGCTTGATCGATAAAGTCATTGATAAGCGCCCTTAATTCAAATTTCATTTTTAGATAGTTATTTTGAGCGATATTAAAAACACCACTAGCACAGACAAAGTTCTGTATTGCTCATTTTGCGGCAAGAGTCAGCACGAAGTTAAAAAGCTGATCGCTGGTCCATCGGTATTTATTTGTGATGAGTGTATTGACCTCTGTACAGACATCATTCAAGAAGAATTATCAAAGTTACCTAAGCTTGAAGGCGATGATTCTTTACCAACGCCCCATCAGATTCGCGAGAATCTGGATCAGTATGTGATTGGCCAAGATCATGCCAAGAAGACTCTAGCGGTAGCGGTTTACAACCACTACAAACGTCTACAGTATTTGCCAAAGCCAAAAAAAGAGAAACTGGATAAAGACGGCAAGCCTGTAGAAGCTGTTGATAAAAAAGAATCCAAGCTTCCCGCTAAAGCCATGGTCGACGGTGTCGAATTAGCAAAGAGCAACATCTTGCTGATCGGCCCAACTGGCTCTGGTAAAACATTATTAGCCCAGACTTTAGCGCGTATGTTGGATGTGCCGTTTGTCATGGCTGATGCAACTACCTTGACCGAAGCTGGTTATGTTGGTGAAGACGTAGAGAATATTATTCAAAAGTTATTACAGGCTTGCGACTACAACGTAGAAAAAGCGCAACGTGGCATCGTGTATATCGACGAGATCGATAAAATCTCTCGTAAATCAGATAATCCATCCATCACTCGTGATGTATCGGGTGAGGGTGTGCAACAAGCGCTGTTAAAGCTTGTTGAGGGCACCATGGCTTCTGTGCCGCCTCAAGGTGGACGTAAGCATCCAAACCAAGATTTCTTGCAAGTCGATACCACCAACATTTTGTTTATCTGTGGTGGTGCATTTGATGGTCTAGAGAAGGTCATTCAGCAGCGTACTGCGAAGACCGGTATTGGATTTAATGCTACCGTTCCAGGTAAAGATGATCGCGGCATTAGCGACCTCTTAATCGAAGTGGAGCCGGAAGATCTCATTAAGTTCGGCCTCATTCCTGAGTTGATCGGCCGCTTGCCAGTGGTAGCGACTTTGATGCAACTTGATGAAGCAGCTTTGATCCAGATCTTGACTGAGCCTAAGAACGCCTTAGTGAAGCAGTACCAGGCGCTATTAACGATGGAAGGCTCTGAGCTTGAGGTTCGTCCAGCAGCACTCTCAGCCATTGCCTTAAAAGCGATTGCCCGTAAGACGGGTGCTCGTGGCCTTCGATCCATTCTTGAGGGATCCCTCATGGATGTGATGTATGACCTGCCATCATTGAAGAATGTTCAAAAGGTTGTCATTGATGAAAGCACCATCGCTGAGGGTGGGAAGCCCATTTTGGTCTACAAGCAAGCTGAAGAATCTACAGAATTGAGTAAAAAAGCCTAATTTTTGCTGTTTTTTGCTGTTTTCAGTAGTTTTTTGCCACTTTTTGCATATTTCCCCCTTGTTTTCCGCCAGTCGGCACCCACATAGGTAGTATCCTGTTCTTAAATAATGTCCGTATCTAGTGGTACGGCATTTTTAGAGATTTTTACGGAACGACTACTTTGGAGGAATTGCCCCATGCCTGGCCACTTATTACTACCCTCTGAACCTATTCAACTGCCACTACTCCCATTAAGGGATGTGGTGGTATTTCCTCACATGGTGATTCCATTGTTTGTGGGGCGCCCAAAATCCATCAAAGCACTAGAAGCGGCCATGGAAACAGGCAAAAACGTTCTTCTAGTCGCGCAAAAGACTGCCGCAAAAGATGAGCCTAGTGTGGAGGACCTCTACGAGGTTGGCTGCATTGCCAATATTCTGCAGATGCTGAAACTTCCTGACGGTACTGTCAAAGTATTGGTGGAAGGTGTTCAACGCGCTGATGTTAGTCAAGTGGAAGATAGTCAAGGCTATTTCTCTTGCGAAGCCACTCCAACGGCTATGTCCTCATTAGATGCTCACGAGACCGAGGCATTACGTCGCGCCATCATGGCCCAATTTGATCAGTATGTGAAGCTGAACAAAAAAGTACCTCAAGAAATTCTCTCCTCATTAGGCGGCATTGATGATCCAAGCCGTTTGGCCGACACCATTTGTGCACATCTGCCAGTCAAGCTTGAGCAAAAGCAACGTTTGCTGGAGATGGGTGACGTAGTACAACGACTGGAAAGTCTTTTGGCTGATCTTGAGAGTGAGATCGATATCTTGCAAGTTGAGAAGCGAATTCGTGGACGCGTAAAGCGTCAGATGGAAAAGAGTCAGCGCGAGTACTACTTGAACGAGCAAGTTAAAGCCATTCAAAAAGAATTGGGTGAGGGCGAAGAGGGTGCTGATCTCGAGGAACTCGAGAAGCGCATTAAAGCCGCTCGTATGCCTAAAGAAGCGCTTAAAAAAGCTGAGTCCGAGCTGAAGAAGCTCAAGCTAATGTCACCAATGTCTGCTGAAGCCACGGTGATTCGTAACTTTATCGATACTTTGGTGACGCTTCCTTGGAAGAAAAAAACCAAGATCAATAATGATTTGACGAATGCCGAAAAAGTATTGGATGAAGATCACTACGGTCTTGATAAAGTCAAAGAGCGTATTTTGGAATATCTCGCGGTTCAACAACGAGTTGATCGTGTGAAGGCGCCAATCCTCTGTTTAGTTGGCCCTCCAGGTGTCGGTAAAACTTCTCTAGGCCAATCTATTGCCCGTGCAACCAACCGCAAGTTTGTGCGTATGGCCTTGGGTGGAGTTCGTGACGAATCTGAAATTCGGGGGCATCGTCGTACCTATATTGGCTCTATGCCGGGCAAGATTCTGTCTAGCCTGACTAAAGTGGGCGTGCGTAACCCTTTATTCCTATTGGACGAAGTCGATAAGATGGGTATGGATTTCCGCGGAGATCCTGCCAGTGCCCTGCTAGAGGTATTGGATCCGGAGCAGAATCACACATTCCAAGATCATTATGTTGAAGTTGATTTTGATCTCTCGGATGTGATGTTTGTTGCCACATCGAACTCATTGAATATTCCTGGTCCACTATTAGATCGTCTGGAAATTATTCGTCTTGCTGGCTATACGGAAGATGAGAAGACCAGCATTGCTATTAATTATTTAATCCCTAAACAGATTAAAAATAACGGCCTTAAGAAAGATGAACTGAAGATCGAGGAATCTGCTGTGCGTAGCATGATTCGTTATTACACTCGTGAAGCCGGTGTTCGTTCCTTGGAGCGAGAAATCAGCAAGATTTGCCGTAAAGTAGTGAAACTGCTGCTCCTGAAAAAAGAAGCTGCTCCAGTTACGGTGAATGCTGACAATCTAGAGAAGTTTCTGTCTGTGAAGATGTATGACTTTGGTCTTGCAGCAAAAGAGAATCAAGTTGGCCAAGTCACTGGTCTGGCCTGGACTGAAGTTGGCGGCGATCTACTCACCATCGAAGCAGCAGTGATGCCGGGTAAGGGCGTCATTACTCGTACAGGCTCCATTGGTGATGTCATGAAGGAATCTGTAGAAGCGGCAAAAACGGTGGTCCGCTCACGAGCAAGAGCGCTTGGCATCACTGATGAAGCATTCGAGAAGAAGGATATTCATATTCACTTTCCTGATGGTGCAACCCCGAAAGATGGTCCATCAGCTGGTATCGCCATCACCACCGCCTTGGTATCTGTATTTACAGGTATTCCAATCCGTTCAGATGTGGCAATGACGGGTGAAATTACCTTGCGCGGTGAAGTGCTTCCGATTGGCGGATTAAAAGAGAAGCTATTGGCAGCGCATCGTGGTGGCATCAAGTTGGCATTGATTCCAGAAGAGAACGTTAAAGATTTAATTGATATTCCTGACAACGTCAAGAATGCTATTGAGATCGTGCCGGTGCGATGGATTGATAAAGTTTTGGAGTTGGCTTTAGAGCGAAAACCAGTTGCTTTGTCTGATCCAACGCCAGAAGAACTTGCTAAAAAGGCAGCTGAAGCTAGTAAAGCCAATGAAAAGATTTCTTCTGGAGAGGTCTTGAAGCATTGATCCCAGTCGATGTTTGAGGGATTTTGAGTCAGATTGAGTGGTTTACTGTTGCCCACTTTGCCGAAGAATCCCTCTTTTATTCTCACACTAGGTTACAATCTCGTCTGTATTAATTTGGGGCGCTTAGCTCAGATGGTAGAGCGTCTGCCTTACACGCAGAATGTCGGCGGTTCGATCCCGTCAGCGCCCACCAGTTTCCCATTTGCTTTAATTTCCTTCCCATAGGCTTTCTAGTTTCTTCTAGACCTTCCGCCTAGTACACTCGTATCATTGATTTTATTTTCGAGCGATTAATTTATGTTTGATTCAGTACGTAAACACCAAAGAGTTCTACAGTTTGTTTTGATGTTGTTCATAGTGCCTTCTTTCGCCTTGTTCGGTATCTCAAGTTATTCCGGATTTATGGATAAAGAAACTGACATTGTGAAGGTCAACGGTAAGCCTATTACTGCGCAAGAAGTTGATGCTGCTGCAAAACGTCAAGCTGAGCGTGTTGGTGGTAATGCGCAGATCGCTCAAAGCCTGCCTTTCCGCCAGGCGATCTTAAACGAGTTACTGCAGCAACGCATCCTCGGTTTTGCGGTCAGCGACCTTCGCCTTCAAGTAGGCAAGCAAGAGCTAGTCAATAGCCTGCAAAAGATTCCACAGATCCGTGCTTTATATCGACAAGACGGTACATTTGATGATGTACGCTTTAAACAGTTACTTGCTAGCAACGGCATGAATGAAGAGCAGTTTTATGCTGGCCAAAGTTTTGATTTAAAAATTCAACAGCTAGTCAATTCAGTTGCACGTACAGAATTAGCCAGTCCAAAATTATCTGAAATTATTTCATCCTTATATGAGACTGAAAGACAGGTTCAGACTTTGCAATTTAATGCTAAAGATTATTTAGCTAAAGTAAATCCAAGCACTGAAGAGTTGCAGGCTTTTTATGAGGCCAATGCCAAGTTGTTTGAACGTCCTGAATATATGGATGTCGAATACATCGTGCTAAAGGCTGATCCGAAAGAGGATTCTAAAGCATTTAATGAAAAAGCAGATCAGTTTGCCAATATCACTTATGACCAGTCCGATAGCTTAAAGCCGGCCGCAGACAAATTGAAGCTCAGTATTCAAACTCAGAAGGGTGTTACTCGTGGTGGTGCAGCTGGTGTGTCTAGAGATCATCCTTTAGCCAATGCCAAAGTAATTCAGTCACTCTATGGTGATGAGGCGTTAAAAAACAAGCGCAACACCGAGGCTGTGCAAATAGCACCTGGTGTATTTGCATCCGCTCGAGTAGTAACTTTGTATCCAGCGCAAGTTCTACCATATAAAGATGTGGCGGCAGAAGTGAAGCGTCAAGTGAGTCAAGTTGCTGCAGAGAAGCTGGCTATTGCTGCTGCTAGCGAAAAATTAGCTGCTCTTGAAAAGGATCCTAGGAATGTTGCCGGCTTCAGTAGCGCTACTTGGATTTCACGTAATAAGCCTGGAAGCTTAGTAGGCCCCTCCATGGATCAAGTCATGTCCGTAAATGAAGCTAAGCTACCAGCGATTGTTTCAGTTACGAATCCTGGTATTGGCAGTACGATTTATCGCATTGATCAGGTTCGTCAACCATCAGCAGTTGATACTAAGGTTCGCAAAGCGCAAGCACAACAGATTCAAGCATTGGCTGCGCAGTCAGAGTTCGCAGGCTTTATGGGCTACTGGCGTAATGGCGCTGGCGTTAAGATCATTAATCCACTGAAGCAAGCAAGTGCTGGAAGCGCGGGAAGTTAAGCTAAGGCAGTTTTTTTAGCAAGTTACTGTATGGGGCCATTGAGCCCCATACGTTTTTAAAGATAATACTTTGTGCTTCTACATTGGGATGCAGACGATCTGCTTGAAATAATTCTGGTTTAGTAGCGACGCCCTCCAAGAAGAAAGGTAGCAACTCCACTCGCTCTTGATTCGCTAATTGAGGATAGAGTTGTTTAAATTGTTTTGTATAGGTTTGGCCATAGTTCGAGGGAATCTGAATACCACAGAGCAAAACCTTGGCGCCTGATTTTTTACTCATCTGAATCATCTGCCGTAGATTGGTCTCAGTTTGATTTACAGGCAAGCCACGTAAGGCATCGTTAGCACCTAACTCGATCAAGACAATCCCCGGTTTTTTCTGACTCAAGAGGGCGGGAAGGCGAGTTAATCCACCAGAGCTAGTCTCACCGCTAATGCTGGCATTAAATACGCTCCAAGGACTTTTCTCTTTTGTAAGTTCTCCCTCAAGCAGCGTCACCCAGCCAGTACCACGTGGTAGACCGTATTCAGCTGAAAGACTATCGCCTAACACCAGAATTACCGGCTTTACTTGAGCCCAAGAACAAATACTCATTAAGAGGCAAAATAGACCTGTAATGAATTTATTGGCGATTAAAAGCTGAGTCTGCATTTTTCCATTCTTGAAAATTTTTCACATGAACAAACAGTCTGATTCCATTGTTGCCGATCGGGTAAGCAAGCTGGTTAATACGGCTGATGGCAACCTGGGTATTTTGCACGACCTGAGCTTTCAGATCGAGCAAGGCGAAAGCGTGGCCATTGTAGGTGCCTCGGGCTCTGGAAAAAGTACTTTATTGAGCCTGCTGGCTGGACTAGACCTACCAAGCGCAGGACAAATTGATCTTATGGGGCAAAACTTGAACTTGCTCGATGAGGATGGCAGGGCTCGTTTACGCGGTCAGTTAGTTGGCTTTGTTTTTCAATCATTTCAGCTCTTGCCTCTCCTGACTGCCCTAGAGAATGTGATGCTCCCGCTGGAGATTGCTGGGAAATCCCAGGCCGAAGCACGACTATCTGCCCTTGAATGGCTTGAAAAGGTCGGCTTAACTCCGAGGGCCAATCATTTCCCCAAAACCCTTTCTGGGGGAGAGCAACAACGCGTGGCACTAGCGCGAGCTTTTATTAACAAGCCAGCTATCCTATTTGCTGATGAGCCCACTGGAAGCCTGGATGAGGCTAGCGGAAATAGGGTGATTGAACTACTTTTTGAGCTAAATCGGGAGAATTCATCAACGCTGGTTTTGGTAACCCATGACCCGGCCTTGGCTGCTCGGTGTGGACGCCAATTGAGCCTGCATGGCGGACGATTGGCTTAATCAAAACCTTATAATCTTGGCATGTCATCATTCTGTTGCTTGCCCGGGGCAAATGCCCTTTCTGCCTTCCGCCAACAGCGACTTTTAGCTTCGCTCGCAGCCCAAGGAATTCAACTTGAGTCCATTGAGGCTCAATACCTTCATTTCATTTGGTCTGAGTCTGAACTCAATACCAAAGATAGAGGGATACTCGAAAGTTTACTGACTTACGGCCAGCCTTTCGTATCGAAAATGAAGGATGGCGCCTTCATATTCAGTAAGGCCGCTGACAAACAAGCTGCGATTTCAATTCCCCGCTTCGGAACAGTTTCTCCATGGGCTAGTAAAGCTACGGATATCGCTCGTCAGTGCGGCCTTCACATTTTACGCATTGAACGTGGCGTTCAATATGCGTGGCAAAGTAAAAAATCGCTCAATGCGCAACAAGATCAACTGGTATTAGCTGCTCTGCATGATCGGATGACGGAAGTTGTTATTGGCGATGTCAATGAAGCAAGCGCTTTATACCAATCTCTTCCCGATAAACCTTTTGTTCGTATCCCCGTTCTTGCTGAGGGTAGAGCGGCATTGGATAAAGCCAATCAGGATTTAGGCCTTGCTCTATCTGAAGATGAAGTACTTTATCTAGTTGAGAACTTTATACGCTTAGAGCGCAATCCAAGTGATGTTGAGTTGATTATGTTTGCTCAGGCGAACAGCGAGCATTGCCGTCACAAGATATTTAATTCCAGTTGGACGATTGATGGAGATGATCAGGAAAAATCCCTCTTTGCGATGATTCGCAATACGCATCAACTTCAGCCTGAAGGCACTATCGTGGCCTACTCTGATAACTCAGCGGTGATGGTAGGGGCTGAATCAGAAACTTGGTCAGCCAAAGGTCAGGATTTTCGTTACGAAAAAGACATGCGACTAGTGCACACCCTGATGAAGGTGGAGACACATAATCACCCAACAGCAATTGCACCCTACCAAGGCGCCTCTACTGGTGCTGGTGGTGAGATTCGTGATGAGGGTGCAACAGGTGTAGGTGGACGCCCTAAAGCGGGCCTCACTGGCTTCACTGTATCCAACCTCAATATTCCGGGCACTGATTTACCGTGGGAAGCTGAGAAATACGGCAAACCTGAGCGCATCGCTACACCACTCCAAATCATGATTGATGGCCCATTGGGTGGCGCTGCATTTAATAATGAATTCGGCCGCCCTATTTTGGGTGGTTATTTCCGCGTATTCGAACAAACCTTAGAGGGTGTTCGTCGCGGTTATCACAAACCCATCATGATTGCGGGTGGCATTGGTAGTATTGATTCTATTCACACAGCAAAGAAACAGATTAAAGCGGGGCACTTGTTTATTCAATTGGGTGGTCCTGGTATGCGTATTGGTATGGGTGGTGCAACAGGTAGTTCTGTTGCAACCGGTACTAATACTGCAGACTTGGATTTTGATTCAGTCCAGCGCGGTAACCCGGAGATGGAACGTCGTGCGCAAGAGGTGATTAACTCCTGTATCACCATGGGTACGAAAAACCCGATTGTTTCGATTCATGACGTGGGCGCTGGCGGTGTATCTAATGCATTCCCAGAGCTTGCAGATGGCGCTGGATTGGGTGCGCAGTTTCAATTACGTAAAGTGCCGCTAGAAGAAAGCGGTATGAGTCCTGCAGAAATTTGGTGTAATGAATCTCAGGAGCGTTATGTTCTGGCAATAGAGGCTAAAGATCTAGAGCTTTTCAAATCCTTATGTGAACGTGAGCGTTGTCCATTTGCAGTAGTTGGTGAAGCCACCACAGAGCGGCAACTTCAGTTATGCGATAGCAAAGAAGTTGTTGGTAGTGATGCTGCCATGCCAATTGATATGCCCATGGAGGTATTGCTTGGCAAGCCTCCACGTATGCATCGCGACGTGAAGCGTGTCGCTCAAGCTTTTGAAGAGTTGGATGTCACTGACGCTGATCTAGCGCAATGTATTGCCTGGGTTCTACAGCAACCCACTGTTGCCAGTAAGTCATTTTTAATCACTATCGGTGACCGTACCGTCGGCGGCCTTAACGCGCGCGATCCATTTGTAGGTCCTTGGCAAGTGCCTGTGGCTGATTGTGCCGTTACCTTAATGGATTACAAGGGCTATCACGGTGAAGCAATGTCAATGGGTGAGCGCACTCCATTAGCTGTGATCAATGCACCAGCAGCCGCCAAAATGGCTGTAGGTGAAGCCATTACCAATTTATTGGCCGCAGATATACGCAGCTTAGAGGGCGTGAAGCTCTCTGCTAACTGGATGGCCGCTTGCGGTTCGCCTGGGGAAGATGCAAAGTTGTATGACTCGGTTAAAGCGATTGGTATGGATTTATGTCCAGCGCTAGGAATTTCTATTCCGGTTGGCAAAGACTCCCTATCCATGGCAACAGCCTGGCAAGAGGGTGATCAAGCTAAAAAAGTGGTTTCCCCAGTTTCTCTCATCATCTCTGCTTTTGCATCTGTTCAGGACGTTCGCAAAACAACAACGCCTTTGCTCAAACTCCAAGACGAGTCTGGCGTAGCCTTAGAAACTGAATTAATTCTGATTGATTTGGGCCGCGGTAAAAACCGTATGGCTGGAAGTATCCTGGCCCAAGTACTCAATCAATCTGGTAAATCAGCTCCCAATGTAGATCACCCAGAAGATCTTAAGGCTTTGGCCGCCGCGATCATCGAGTTGCGTAAAGACAATCAATTACTGGCATATCACGATCGTTCTGATGGTGGTTTATTTGCTTGTATCGCAGAGATGGCTTTCGCATCACATACTGGCATTTCCATCAATGTCGACATGATTGCTGTAGATGTTGGGCAAGAAGCTGATTGGGGTGATGCTAAGAACTGGACAGAGCAAGTTTCTGGTCTTCGTCATGAACAGACTATGCGTGCCTTATTTAATGAGGAACTCGGCGCAGTGATTCAGATTTGTAAAGCAGATCGTGATGCCGTATTTGCCGTTCTACGAAAGTTAAATCTCAGCGCTTACAGTCATGTGATTGCAAAGATAAATAACAATGGCCGTATTGAGATTTGGCGTGATGCTAAGAATATTTTTGCAGAGCCACGTGAAGTACTTCAAAAGATGTGGGCTAATACCAGCTATCAGATTGCGCGCTTACGCGATAACCCAGACTGTGCTGATAGCGAGTTTTCACTTCTCGATAATATTGCTGATCCAGGAATGTCTCCCAAGTTAACCTTTGACATTGCGGATGCTATTGCGGCGCCATTCATTAATCAGAATGCTCGACCTAAAGTAGCGATCTTGCGCGAGCAGGGTGTCAACTCCCATATGGAGATGGCATATGCTATGAACTGGGCTGGTTTTGATAGCTATGACGTGCACATGTCAGATTTACTCTCTGGTAAATCCAAGTTAGATGATTTCCGTGGTCTGGTTGCCTGTGGTGGATTTAGCTACGGAGATGTATTAGGTGCTGGCGAAGGCTGGGCTAAGACAATTCTATTTAATACTCAATTACGTGATCAGTTCTCTGCATTCTTTGGCCGTCAGGATAGCTTTGCGCTAGGCGTTTGTAATGGTTGCCAAATGATGAGCAATCTAGCTGGCATTATTCCAGGTGCAGAAGCTTGGCCAAAATTTACGCGCAATCAGTCAGAGCAATATGAAGCTCGCTTGGTCATGGCCGAGGTAATTGCCTCACCGTCAATCTTTACACAAGGCATGGCAGGTAGTCAGTTGCCGATTGCAATAGCGCATGGCGAAGGCTTTGCGAACTTTAGCCAACAGGGTAGCTTAGAGATTTTGCAGAAACAAGGATTAGCTGCTTTACGTTTTGTAGATCACCAAGGCAGCCCAACTGAAATCTACCCAATGAACCCGAATGGTTCGCCTAGTGGCCTGACAGGAGTTACTACGCCAGATGGTCGATTTACCGTGATGATGCCGCATCCTGAGCGGGTGTTCAGGACCGTGCAAATGAGTTGGGCGCCAAAAGAATGGCTGGACAATCCCGATGGAGCAAGTCCTTGGATGCGCCTGTTCCGTAATGCCAGAGTCTGGGCCAAATAATTTAATGTCAGATATATCCATGGCCATGGAGCCAGTGACGTTTTCTGAAAGTGGTGGGGTGCGTTACTTACATTTTGGTAGTGAATTGATTCAAGGTGCCATGCGTATCCGCAACCCGGATGAGATTTATCTTGAATATAACCAGCAGATGATGGCTTGGTTATTGTTTCTGGAGACCAAGCCAGGCATGCGTATTGCTCAACTTGGCCTTGGCACCGGCGCTCTGACTAAGTTTGCACATCGCTATTGTCCCGCGGTCAAGACCACGGTCGTCGAGCTCAATCCCGCCGTGATTGTTTCCGCTAGAAGTATGTTTTTCACGCCGTCTGATGATCGTCGTCTTGAAACTCTTCAGCTTGATGCAAAAGCCTTTGTGAAGAATGCTAAATATCAAAATCACTTTGATGCACTTCAAGTTGACCTCTATGATGCGATTTGTGATGGCCCATCTGCGAGCTCCTTAGATTTTTATAAGGGCTGTTTCGATATCCTGAAATCGCCTGGCGTATTAACCGTAAATTTATTCTCTCGCCATAAGAGTTTTGATGTCAATCTCAATAATATTTGTGAAGCATTTGATAACCGAGTACTCTTATTTCCAGAATCGCATGATTGCAATGTTGTAGCAATCGCTTTCAAAGGCCCACTACTCGATGTCGAGTGGAAAGAGGTCTCACAGCGTGCCAAGCTGATTATGCAAAAAACGGACTTACCAACCAATACCTGGGTATCTGGATTGAATCGTGAAAATGCACATCAAGAAAATAAACTATCGATTTAAGGAGAATTGATTGAGAAAAAAGGCGATCAATTGATCGCCTTTTTTGTTACCCTCAAATTCAGGGTAGCTATGACTTAAATTGTGACTGTGTCAGCAACATCGCTAAATGACTTAATCTTGTCGAAGTTCATATACTTATAGACTTCGCCAGCCTTAGCATTCAAGGACTCAACTTGCTCGAAATATTCTTTCGGGGTTGGCAGACGACCCAAGAGTGCAGCTACGGCTGAGAGCTCGGCTGAAGCTAAGTAGACTCGAGTATCGATACCTAAGCGATTCGGAAAATTACGTGTCGAGGTAGAAACTGCCGTTGAGCCTTTACGGATTTGCGCCTGGTTACCCATACAGAGTGAGCAACCCGGAGTTTCCATACGAGCACCAGTGGCACCCAGAATGCCGTAATAACCTTCCTCAGTCAGAATCATTTGATCCATCTTGGTTGGTGGCGCAATCCATAGACGTGTAGGCATATCTTTTTTGCCCTGAAGAACCTGGCCTGCAGCGCGGAAGTGGCCAATGTTCGTCATGCAAGAGCCGATAAATACTTCGTCGATTTTCTCGCCAGATACTTCGGATAAGAACTTCACGTCATCTGGGTCATTAGGGCAGGCTAAGATCGGCTCTTTAATCTCGTTCATATCGATCTCGATAATCTCAGCATAGTCTGCATTAGCATCTGCCTCGAGCAACTCAGGCTTAGCAATCCAAGCTTCCATTGCTTTGATACGACGGCCTAAAGTACGCTTATCTTCGTAGCCATTGGCGATCATCCACTTCATTAAAGTGATGTTTGAGCGCATGTATTCAATGATTGGCTCTTTGTTTAATTGAACGGCGCAACCGCCAGCAGAACGTTCAGCTGAGGCATCTGATAATTCAAATGCTTGTTCAACCTTGAGGTCAGGCAGACCTTCAATTTCTAAAATACGGCCAGAGAAAATATTTTTCTTGCCTTGTTTCTCAACTGTCAATAAACCTTTTTTGATTGCATACAAAGGAATGGCATTGACCATATCGCGCAAAGTAATGCCGGGTTGCATCTTGCCTTTAAAGCGTATCAATACAGACTCAGGCATATCCAAAGGCATTACGCCAGTAGCAGCCGCGAAAGCAACTAAGCCAGAGCCAGCAGGGAAAGAGATCCCAATCGGAAAGCGAGTATGGCTATCGCCACCAGTTCCACAAGTATCTGGCATGAGCAGACGATTTAACCAACTATGAATTACACCGTCACCTGGGCGTAATGAAACACCACCTCGGTTGGTCATAAACGCTGGTAGTTCATGGTGAGTACGAATGTCTACTGGCTTTGGATAAGCAGAGGTGTGACAAAAAGATTGCATGACTAAATCAGCGGAGAAGCCTAGGCAAGCAAGGTCTTTTAGTTCATCGCGGGTCATTGGACCAGTAGTATCTTGCGAACCTACAGTAGTCATGTGTGGCTCACAATAAGTGCCTGGGCGAACGCCTTGACCCTCAGGTAGGCCACACGCACGACCGACCATCTTCTGTCCCAAGCTAAAGCCTTTTTTGTTATCAGGTGGGCTAACAGGAATGCGGAATTCTGTTGAGGCTGGCAAGCCTAGGGCTGCGCGAGCTTTGGCAGTGAGACCACGACCCACGATCAAAGGAATGCGTCCACCCGCACGAACTTCATCCAGGATGACCGGTGACTTCAATGAGAATGAAGCAATTTCTTTACCGTTTTTAAAGGCTTTACCTTCGTATGGACGTAGTTCAATTTCGTCGCCCATATTCATATCGGAAACATCGAGCTCAACTGGCAATGCGCCAGCATCTTCCATCGTATTAAAGAAAATTGGAGCAATCTTGTTGCCTAAGCAAACACCGCCAAAGCGTTTGTTTGGAACGAAGGGAATATCTTTGCCGGTCCACCACAACAAGGAGTTCGTTGCGGATTTACGTGAGGATCCAGTACCCACTACGTCTCCCACATAGGCAATTTGGTTGCCTTTCTTTTGGAGAGCTTCAATTTGTTTCATCGGACCACGCACACCAACCTCGTCTGGATCAATACCTGGACGTGGGTTTTTTAACATGATGGTTGCGTGTAATGGAATATCTGGACGGCTCCATGCGTCAGGTGCAGGGGACAGGTCATCGGTATTGGTTTCGCCGGTCACTTTAAATACAGTGAGCTTCATACTTTCTTGAACAGCTGTGCGGCTTGTAAACCATTCCGCATCTGCCCAGCTTTGCATGACTGCCTTAGCCTGCGCATTACCTTTTTCCGCCAATTCCTGAACATCATGGAAGTAGTCAAACATCAATAAGGTCTTTTTCAATGCATTTGCTGCAGCTGCTGCGCACTCAGCATCCGACAGCAACTCAACTAAAGGCTTAATGTTGTAACCGCCTAGCATGGTACCCAGAAGCTCAGTTGCCATAATGCGTGAAATCAAAGGAGACTTCTCAGTTCCTTTAGCTATGGCATCCAAAAACTCCGCTTTTACCTTCGCTGCCTCATCAACACCAGCAGGCACTCGATGAGTAATTAGCTCAACTAATTGGGATTCTTTACCCTTTGGTGGATTTTTGAGCAAACCTACTAATTCAGCAGTCTGATCTTTAGACAGGGGGAGGGCCGGAATTCCCAGGGCTGCGCGTTCGGCGACTTGAGCGTTGTAGGCTTCTAGCATCGTGTTTCCTATTGGGTGAAAGTTATCAACAGTATGACTAAGCAGGGTGTGTCCCTTGATTACTCTATTGTAATTGCTAATTCATGTCTTATATAAGACTTAATCATCAAAAATATCCTATATTGCTTAAAAAATAGGCAATTACTCATCAGCTCGGATATTCGACATACTATTTCTAAGTCTAATGACAGTACAAAAGGGATCTGGTCACATTAAATGGTGCTTTAAAGAGTCACAAACCATTCCACATTGCAAAAATACAATTCTAAAAAGTTACTACTGCCTAAATAAACTCAATCAACACCCTGATTAATTGAGTCTCTAAAGAATTTTTAATGGCTCGGTCGCTGTCGTTATAATTACCATTTCCAACAGAGCTTAAGCGATGACCAAATACGTTTTTGTCACTGGTGGTGTGGTTTCTTCTTTAGGGAAAGGAATCGCAGCTGCCTCGCTTGCCGCGATTCTCGAATCCCGCGGCCTGAAAGTCACCCTCCTAAAATTAGACCCTTATATCAACGTTGACCCAGGGACAATGAGCCCGCTTCAACATGGTGAAGTCTTTGTTACTGAGGATGGCGCTGAAACCGACCTTGATCTTGGGCACTATGAGCGCTTTGTTTCTGCAAAGATGCGCAAGAGCAACAACTTCACCACTGGGCAGATCTATGAGTCTGTCATCAGTAAAGAACGACGCGGCGAGTACCTAGGTAAAACTGTCCAGGTGATTCCACACATTACGAATGAGATACAGGCTTTTATAGAGCGGGGCGCTAAAGCAAGTCATGATGGTCAGGCTGATATTGCAATTTGTGAGATCGGTGGCACTGTTGGTGACATCGAGTCATTACCATTTTTAGAAGCTGCTCGACAAATGAGCATTCGCCTTCCAAGGCACAGCTGTGCCTTTATCCACCTTACTCTGGTGCCCTATCTGAGTAGTGCAGGTGAGTTAAAAACTAAGCCCACCCAACACTCCGTACAGAAGTTACGTGAAATCGGCATCATGCCTACGGTACTGTTGTGCCGTGCAGATCGCCCAATTCCAGAAGACGAGCGCGCTAAGATTTCTCTTTTCTCAAATGTGCGTGAAGAGGCAGTAATCTCGGTTTGGGATGTTGATACCATCTATAAGATTCCAGAGATGCTGCAAGCGCAAGGTATGGATGACTTGATTTGTCGCGAATTGGATATTGAGGCTAAACCTGCAGACCTATCAGTTTGGGCAAACTTAGTTTATGAGTTGGCCAACCCGCAACATGATGTCACTATTGGCATGGTTGGTAAGTACGTTGAGTTAACTGAATCTTACAAGTCATTAATCGAAGCTTTGCGTCATGCTGGAATTCATAATCACACTCGCGTCAACATCAACTACATTGATTCTGAAGTGATTGAAAAAGATGGTATCGATTGCCTGCAAAATTTAGATGCCATCTTGGTGCCAGGCGGATTTGGTAAGCGCGGCACCGAAGGAAAGATTGCTGCCATTCGTTATGCCCGTGAAAACAATATTCCATACCTAGGTATTTGCTTAGGTATGCAATTGGCCGTCATCGAATTTGCTCGCCATGTTGCCAATATTGCACAGGCTAACAGCACTGAGTTTGATCCGGAGACTGAAAATCCTGTGGTTGCATTAATTACCGAGTGGGTTGATCGCGAAGGTCGTGTTGAGAAGCGCAGCAACGATTCTGATCTGGGTGGAACCATGCGCCTTGGCTCACAACGTTGCCCCGTTAAGGCTGGCACTCTGGCTCATGAGATCTATGGTGATGAGGTCAATGAACGTCACCGTCATCGCTATGAAGTCAATAATGTTTACGTCCCTCGTCTTGAGAAGTCTGGTCTTATTATTTCTGCTAGAACTCCAAATGAGTCTTTGCCTGAAATGATGGAATTGCCTAGTGCTATGCATCCCTGGTTCTTTGGTGTGCAGTTCCATCCAGAGTTCACTTCAACTCCACGTGATGGTCACCCATTGTTTTCTGCATTCATTAAGGCATCATTAGTTCGTCAAGTTGCAACTCAAAAGCAAGCTGCCTAGGAGAAACACATGAGTGTATTTAAGTTATGTGGTTTTGATGTTGGCTTAGACCATCGCTTCTTTTTGATTGCAGGACCTTGCGTTATTGAGTCCGAGCAATCCGCCTTGGATATCGCAGGTGAGCTCAAAGAGATTACCGCTGCGCTTGGTATTCCATTTATTTATAAGTCTTCTTTTGATAAAGCCAATCGCTCCTCTGGAACTTCTTTCCGCGGCTTAGGTATGGAGAAGGGCCTGGAAATTCTGGCTCGGGTGAAGCGTGAGATTGGTGTGCCGGTCTTGACTGACATCCATGACATTAGTGAAATTGTGCCCGTATCAAAAGTAGTGGATGTGCTTCAAACTCCCGCTTTTTTGTGCAGGCAAACGGATTTCATACGGGCTTGCGCTCAAAGTGGCAAGCCAGTGAATTTCAAGAAGGGTCAATTTTTATCCCCTCATGAAATGCTCAACGTGATTGATAAAGCACGTGCAGCAGCTAAAGAAGTAAATCTGCCAGATCAATTTATGGTTTGTGAGCGTGGCGCTTCATTTGGCTACAACAACTTAGTTTCTGATATGCGTAGTTTGGCTATTTTGCGTGAAGCAAAAGCGCCAGTCGTATTTGATGCCACCCATTCAGTGCAGCTTCCTGGTGGTCAAGGCAATGCCAGTGGTGGCCAACGTGAATTTGTTCCTGTCCTGGCACGTGCTGCTGTTGCAGTAGGCATCAGTGGTTTATTTATGGAGACGCACCCAGATCCAGCTAAAGCACTTTCTGATGGCCCAAATGCTGTGCCATTGAACCGTATCAAAGAATTACTTGAGTCTTTAGTGGCAATTGATTCTGTTGTGAAGAAGCCTGGATCGTTTTTAGAAGACAGTTTTAAGTAACACCCCATATTCATTTAATTTAGGAGAAGGTGCATGAGCGCCATTGTTGACATCATCGGTAGAGAAATTCTGGATTCACGCGGCAATCCCACAGTGGAATGCGATGTATTACTTGAATCGGGCGTGATGGGGCGAGCTGCAGTGCCTTCAGGCGCATCGACTGGTTCACGGGAAGCGATTGAGCTGCGTGATGGAGATCAAGCGCGTTACTTAGGTAAGGGCGTACTTAAAGCTGTTCAAAATATCAATATCGAGATCGCTGAATCCATTTTGGGCCTTGATGCAAGTGAACAAGCATTTCTTGATCACACCTTGATCGAGCTGGACGGAACGCATAACAAAGCACGCTTAGGCGCAAATGCAACTTTAGCTGTTTCTATGGCTGTAGCGCGCGCTGCTGCAGAAGAAGCTGGTTTGCCTTTGTATCGCTACTTTGGTGGATCAGGTGGTATGCAATTACCTGTGCCGATGATGAACATCGTCAATGGCGGTGCTCACGCAAATAATAGTCTTGATATTCAGGAATTCATGGTGATGCCAGTAGGGGCGCAAAGCTTCCGTGAAGCACTTCGCTGTGGTGCTGAAATCTTCCATGAGTTAAAAAAGATTCTGGGTGCTCAAGGCATGCCAACCACTGTTGGAGATGAGGGTGGCTTTGCACCTAACTTTAAGAGCAATCAAGAGTGCTTGCAAACCATCATGAAGGCAATTGAGGGCGCTGGTTACCAAGCTGGTGAAGATGTCTTGCTAGCATTGGATTGCGCTGCTAGTGAATTCTATAAAGACGGTAAGTACCACTTGGCAGGTGAAGGATTGCAACTCACTTCAAGCGAATTCTCCGACTATCTTGGTAATTTGGCTGATCAATTCCCAATCGTATCGATTGAGGATGGTATGCATGAGAGTGACTGGGATGGATGGGCAGACATCACTCAAAAATTGGGCAAGAAGATTCAATTGGTTGGTGATGACCTCTTCGTTACTAATACTCGTATTCTCAAGGAAGGGATTGAGAAGGGCATTGCTAACTCCATCCTGATCAAGATTAATCAAATTGGCACCTTAACTGAGACCTTTGCTGCGATTGAAATGGCGAAGCGCGCTAATTACACGGCCGTCATTTCGCATCGCTCTGGTGAAACTGAAGACAGTACCATTGCTGATATTGCTGTTGGTACAAATGCAGGTCAGATTAAGACCGGCTCTTTGTCACGCTCGGATCGGATTGCCAAGTACAACCAGTTATTGCGCATTGAAGAAGACTTGGGTGATGTTGCTAGCTACCCAGGTAAGTCGGTTTTCTATAACCTCAAACGCTAATTACTAGTTAGCCTTTAGTTCATGCGCATTGTCATCTACTCGATGCTGTTATTGCTAATCGCAATACAGTACCCGCTTTGGTTGGGTAAGGGTGGATGGCTGAAGGTATACGAGATGGAGAAGCAGCTTGAGTTACAACAGGCTAAAAATAGCCTGTTGAGCTTGCGTAATGCCAAACTCACTGGCGATGTTAAGGATTTAAAAGATGGTACCCGCGCGATTGAAGAGCGGGCTCGGGTGGAGCATGGGATGCTTAGAGAGGGTGAATTCTTTGTACAAATCCTACCAAGCGAAAAATCTGCCTCTAATACTGCTGATGGCGTAAAGCCAACTATAACAAAATAGTAACTAAGCCATAAATCACTTAATGCCCACTAGAGGGCGGTCTTGTAGCATCTGCTAATAGATCTGTTTTAAAGACCTGCCTACAATCAACCGCATCGAAGCGATAGGCCTTTGCACAAAAATCGCACTCAGTTTCCACGGCGCCTTGCTCTGCAAGAATGCTTTCAACTTCTTCTTCGCCTAGCATTCTCAGAATATCGGCCACCTTGGTGCGTGAACAGCGGCAGCTAAAGCGAATAGGGCGAGATGGGAAGCTTCGGACACCGCTTTCTGTGGACTCTTCTAAAAAGAGGCGGCGAAGGATAGTGTCCGGCGAAAGCGTGAGCAACTCTTCATTGGTAATCGTTTCACCCAATGTCTGAATTCTGGCCCAACCTTCAGCCGCAAGTTGAGGATCAAGATGGGCATGACCCCCTGAATCTGGCAAGCGCTGCAACAGCAATCCGCCGACATGGGTGTCATTGGATGCCAACCAAATGCGGGTATCCAATTGTTCTGAGTTTTGCATATACAGGGCAATCGCTTCGGCAGCGCTGGTAACAGGCTTAATGACGGTGCCGCGGTGCTCTTGAAGGGCCACGATCCCTTGGTAGGGCGCTTGACCAGGCTGACGGTCAGATGGATCTAGGGTGATTACTAGACGCCCAGTATTATCTGCATCCAGTAACTCACCCAGAGTGGCATTAGGATCGATGCTGGCGGGGTCTACAGACAGTTTTACGGTAGCTCGCATGGTCAGGTCGGACTTGCATTCCACGACGAGAAGCTGAATAGGACCTTTACTTTGGGCTTGAATAATCAGCGTCCCATCAAATTTGAGGCTAGCGCTCAACAGGGTGGCTGCACCCACAAAATCACCCAGGATTCGCCTGATTACAGAGGGATCATTACGACGCTCTAATACAGCCTGCCAAGCACTGCTAATGGAAACAATCTCCCCGCGGACCGGGGCGCCATCACATATAAATACGAGTAATTCGTTCATAAGTGAAAGTATCCACTTTTTTGACGATCAGAGTGCCAAATAATCAAATCTAAAGCTGACCTGAGATAATGCCAATTATGCATATCAGAACACGTTTCGCCCCCAGTCCAACGGGCTTTATTCATTTGGGCAACCTTCGCAGCGCTTTATATCCTTGGGCTTTTGCACGCCATAACCAAGGCGACTTTATTTTGCGTATTGAGGATACTGATTTAGAGCGCTCCACGCAGGAAGCTGTCGACGTCATTATTGAAGGCATGGCCTGGCTTGGATTAGATTTAGACGAAGGCCCCATTTATCAAATGCAGCGTATTGATCGTTATCGTGCAGTTGTAAAGCAGATGCTTGATGCCGGCCTTGCTTATCCTTGCTATATGAGCGAAGAAGAGCTCAATAAGCTACGCGACCAACAGATGGCCGATAAAGAAAAGCCGCGCTATAACGGCCAATGGCGTCCTGAGCCGGGTAAAACTCTGCCAATAATACCCGAGGGTGTTTTGCCAGTGATTCGCTTCAAGAATCCCATTGGTGGATCTGTAATTTGGGAGGATGCAGTTAAGGGCAAGATCGAAATCAGCAATGACGAGTTAGATGATTTGGTGATTGCCCGTCCCGATGGCACGCCAACTTATAACTTTTGCGTTGTAGTGGATGACCTTGATATGAATATCACCCATGTGATTCGTGGTGATGATCATGTCAACAATACACCACGTCAAATTAATATCATGAAGGCGCTCGGCGGTACGCCACCGGTATACGCCCATTTACCAACAGTACTAAATGACTCTGGTGAAAAAATGAGTAAGCGTAATGGCGCCATGAGTGTGCGTGATTATCAAAAAGCAGGCTACCTACCTGAAGCTATTCTGAATTACCTAGCAAGGCTAGGTTGGTCACATGGTGATGCCGAGATTTTCACGAAAGAGCAGTTTGTGAACTGGTTCGACTTAGGCAGTCTTGGCCGATCACCTGCGCAACATAACCCTGAAAAGTTGCTCTGGTTAAACCATCAATATATTCAGAATGCAGATCCAGAAAAACTAGCGCAAGCAACTAAGCCATTTGCACATGAACTTGGTATCGATACAGAAAATGGCCCAGATTTTGTGCAAGTAGTTGCGCTCCTAAAAGATCGTGCTAATACGCTGATTGAAATTGCGGAAGGTGCAAAGCTATTCTATCTCCCAGCACCTGCTCATAACAGCGAACAAATTGCAGAAAATATCCCCGCTGAAATCATTCCTGCTCTAAAGGATTTGATTGAAGCCATTCATTCTGCTGAACATACAAAAGCAGCATATGGGGCAGCTTTTAAAGAGGTACTAACCAAGCATCAAATTAAAATGCCAGCATTAGCAATGCCTGTACGTTACGCTTTATTTGCCACCACACAGACGCCAGCCATTGATTCTGTCTTGCTCGTGATAGGTAAGAATGAGGCGGTAGCAAGGCTTTCCAAGGTGGTCTAAACCAGAACTTGCCTCCTCCTACAAAAATAGGATAAAATCTTGGATTGTTTTGAGTGTCTTGTAGGTTTTTAACGAGATTACGGGGGTATAGCTCAGCTGGGAGAGCGCTTGCATGGCATGCAAGAGGTCAGCGGTTCGATCCCGCTTATCTCCACCAAGCATTTAGAATTGTGATAATTGGTTTAGTAGTAGTCCAGGTCCCCATCGTCTAGAGGCCTAGGACATCACCCTTTCACGGTGAGTACGGGGGTTCGAATCCCCCTGGGGACGCCAGAAATTTTGGCTAGTTGTGAGTAGTAAGAAGTGACACAAGTAGCAAGCGATGTAATTGGAGCGGTAGTTCAGTTGGTTAGAATATCGGCCTGTCACGCCGAGGGTCGCGGGTTCGAGTCCCGTCCGCTCCGCCAGTTTCATTAAAAAAGCCCTTTCAACAAGGGCTTTTTCATTTCCTAAATTTGTTTAGAAAATTACTGGTTAGTAGGTGAAGTGCCTACATAATTGCCACTATCTGTAGGTCCTCCAGCATTCCCAGGCTGAATTGATTTGCTGTTGTCAGCACGATTTATTACTTGTGGATTATTTGAAGTCGCTAGAGCAGGGTTCTTTGCATTGGACGAACTGGGGCTAATGCTTGTACTGACTGCAGTCTTGCTTGTTATTGGTGTGGGACTGGCAACGCTAGTGGTGCTCTTTGTAGCAGTCATTGTTGATGCTGTTGAATTAGTTTTGGTTGATGCATTCATCGCTGCAGTTTTGGCTGCCGCAGCAGCAGCAGCTTTAGATGCTGCTGCAGCAGCAGCAGCTTTAGATGCTGCCGCAGCAGCAGCAGCTTTAGATGCTGCCGCAGCAGCAGCAGCTTGCTGCTGTGCTTGAGTTTGCGCTGCGTCAACAGGTGTCGTTAAGATCAATAACAATGATATCAATACAGAAGTTGATAATGATTGCACTCTGGTATTCATTTTTATCTCCTGTCGAACTCAATGCAAATTGGGGACTTCAAAGTTCCCGCTTAATCTTTGTAACAATATCAGTGTTTTTGCATGAACAGTGCGCGCGTCTATCAATTCATATTCCGCATCGCGAAATCTTAGTAATCCTTGAAGACCCGAATTTTGCATTAATTTAGCTTGGTTGTAGGCATTTGTCGAAGTTTCAAGTCGCTCCCTGGCGGACTGATACTGTAAGTAAGTTTGGTTAATTTCAGTAACGATTTTTGATTTCACGGCAATTAAATTTACCTCTTGCTCAGTAACGCTATTTGAGGCAGCGATCAAATCAGAATTATTTAACATACCATTACCAAGAGGAATGGAAAGTAAAAGGCTAAATGATTTTTGAGTTCCATAGCCCACTCCGCTTGAAGTGTATGGCGGGGTCTCGTTATAGTAGATTCCGGGTAAGAAATCTGGATTTTTCCCGGCCTTAACAAGCTCTAAATTAGCATTAGCAGATTCGATTAAGGCTTTATTGGATATAAGCTCCGCTCTATTATTTTGGGCGTACTCAACAAGTTCCTCAACCTTCAATTTTTGCGGCTCTATTTTTAAAGTACCCAGTGGAAGTGGCAGCTGGTGATCTTGAGTTCCAAGTAGACCCAATAAGCCATATGAATAGTATTTCAAATCATTAGCAAGCACTTTTTGAGCCGCTTGCAATTCAGCTTTTTGAGCTGTTATAGATGGAGACTTAATAGTGCTCAGTTTATCAAGTGCTAATTGATAGGATTGCCATAATAATTTTGTTCTCAGCGCATCGATATAGTTAAAAATTGCTTGGGTTTCAAGCGATCTTGCCTCAACAACCATCTCAGACAACTGTCGGTTTGCTTCAGCTTGAGCATAGGCCTCACGGGCAGAACGTTTACCCCATCCCTCAATAGTGACTGTCGCTCCAAGCGTATTAGATGATGGATTTGTGTAGCCGGCATAGGGCGCTTGAGTATAGATACTACCGCGTGCATAAGTTACGATGGGGCTCAAGTTCGGTATTCCAGCTTGTTTGGCAATGGATATCGCAGAATCAGAATTTATTTTTTTTACCTTTAAGGAGTGATTTTTTTCATTAAGCTCAGTTAGGTAGGTGCTTAATGGAATAGCCTGGTAGTTTGTGTCGGATGACTTGAAAGGGGGTGTTGTTTGCCCATGAGATAGATGGGGTAGTAGGCAGGTAAAAACAAAAGCCCAACCAAATACCAACCTCAATTTAGTGTATCTAGCCTTCATGTCGATTTTTGATAATGAGGCTGGGGGATGAAGCATCATGCTGCGCCATAAGATCACTTTTTTGCTGGGATATGCCAATAAATTTAATGACTTCATTGGCTACAACTTCACGCTCATTATCTACAGTAATCATATGGTAAGAATTGCCCAACCAAATTACTCGACATGTTTCTGAGCTAATTCTTCTGATTATTAAGTCAGGATTTTTAGGAGAGGCAGTTTCATCGTCGATAGCATGAATGATCAACACGTCCGATGTGACGTCTTCGAGATTTTTTTTGGTTTCTGCGACCAATTGCAAAGACTGATAGAGATGTTTTGCCGGGAGATGTGCTGCGCCTAGTTCGCTTACAGAGTTAGCCATAACGGCCTTTTTAATATGCCTACGTAACTCTTTGTTTTTAACGCCGAATGGCTCAGATTCCTTGTAATGCCAATTTCGAAATCCTAATTTATAAATTAATGATAAGAATGGGTGATACCAAGGCACAGACCATCCATCAAAAAAAATGACTGGGGAAAGCAGAGAAATACATCTAATAGTTGTATTTCTTTCGGCAACTGCAAGTGCAAGCGTAGCTCCCATACTTAACCCAACAAGTGATACAGATTCATAGGTAGAACTTAAGTCGTAAACAAGATGATCTACCATATCAATCCACTCTTGGTAGCCTTTTAAACCCGTATGTGCTGAGTAGCCAGGTATTTTTGGGATCGCGTACGTGTGGCCAGATTGACGTAAGAGTCTGGGAATAACGCCCATTTCCAATTCAGATCCACAAAGCCCGGGCAAAAGAATCACTGCATGACCAGAATTACCTTGATAGAATGTTTCGTAGCGATCTTGTTGATCTGGTGTGGCTGTCATTGGGTGTTTCTAGTGCCTATTTATTAATAACGTCATTATTACTCATGAAAATACAAAATTCGAAGCGCTGGGCAAAAAATGGGCCTCAAGTCTTTTTTTTAGCTATGTTTGGAGTGTTTGTGGCTTTTTCCATACGCTACAGCTTGCATACATTTTTGCAGAGCAGTCTCCCGATGACTTTTTTTATTCTTAATACTATCTTAGTAGCCCTTTTTTATGGCTTTCTACCCAGTCTAATGACGATCTTTCTTTCAGTTCCCTTGGCATTCTTTTTCTTTGTCCCACCTTTTGACTCATTTGATTTTCCAACACCCCAAGATTCTTTTGTATTTATCTCATACATCCTGATAGCTTTTATTGCCGTTGGTATCGTAGAGTGGTTGCAACGGGAGCGGTACAAGGCGATATTACTGACCCGCGTTAGTGATAGCAATTTTCAGCTTTTAAGTGATGCCAGCCGAAGTCTGAAAAATGCACTAAATCTCATTCCAAAAGATAAAGACCCTCTTATTAAGCCTTAAAATTTACCTTTTGCGTTAAGAGCAAACAGAACTGTGACTTTTATCAAGGAATGTGCCAAAATAATGCGGTGCATAATTTATTCATCTTTTTTCTAAGTTTTTTGACTCTGCCTGCGAGTGCCGCCGGTTTGGGTTTCAATCCTTTTGAAAAAGGCTCGCCGACATCTCCAGGCGGCGCTCAAAATAATCGCCCAGCCAATCCATCTTCTGCAACCGTTCCAAAACCCCCTTCACCAGTTGTTGCTCCACAACCTAAACCGGCATCCCCTCCGGCAAACAGCTTAGCGCCCCAACAAACTAAAAAGTAAATTTATCTTTTTAACTTAGATAGTCTGATTACTGCGTGGTTTACTTGATGTTTGAAATATGGCCTAACGTACCCATTTTTGAGTTCTACCCAACAATGGAATGCCAATATATCCTCTTACATCCAATGTTTTGTCATTGACTATGGTGATTTTTACCTTATAAATCTCACCTTCCTCAGGGTCTAAAATTTCTCCACCCAACCAAACTCCCGGGCTGGACTTTCTAAGACCTTTCATGATTATCATTCCGATAATAGGCTTGCCTTTTCGCTCATCTTTGCACAAATTGCAGTGGGTGACCAGTGTTTCGCCAGGGCTGGGAATCAACTCAGTAACGGTGCCGATTAGTTCACCATTTTTCTCGTCTAATCGAATTAATGAAGAGGGTTGATTTGTTTTCTCATCAATCGTTTTCCAAATACCAAGCACTGGGTCCAATGATTGTGCATTGCCATAACTTATGAAAAGGAAAGCACTTAAAACTGTGAGTTGGGAAAATTTTTTAATGATTTGCAATGGGTTAGTCATAAGGTTTCCATTAAGTGGTTTAGGTGATTCTATAGATTTCCGAATTTCGTGTTAGATTCTCAACATGATTGAATGTAGAAAACTAACCGTAAGCTTGTTATTAATTTGTTTTTTATCGAGCACATCTGTTGTTTACGCTGCAAATAGCGTAGATTCTGATATTCCAAACGGGATTCCAGACCGTATTGTGGGCGATATCGGAGCTGCTGTGTACAGCACTAATCTGAATATTGGCAGCTATGGTACCCAATCAGCGGCATTACCCTATGGATTTTTTGATTACAAGCGCTTTGCCATGCGCATTGATCAGTTGGCCTTTAAAACTTTGCCTGTCGGATATGGATTCCTTGAAATCGTTGGTAAAGTCGATCCTGATTCTTATAAGGTCAAGTCAACCATTAATGCTCAAACAATTAACAAAGGCTATCAAGTACCCATTGGCCTTGGAACATTTCAAGATACTCCTATTGGGGCATTCTTTCTGAATGCCTATCATGACTTTGGTAAGTCTAAAGGCAATTTACTTGAGGTTAATTATTTTGGGGAAATCGAGTTAATTAGTAAAGTTACCCTCTATCCGCAAGTAGGCATGGAGCGTCAATCAGGCTCTTTTGCGAATTACTACTATGGAGTCACTCCTGAGCAGGCGCAAGCTACTGGATACCGAGCGTTTACAGCATCTAGTTCAAATAACCCATTAGCAGGATTTTTACTTGAAATACCAGTAGTAGAGGACTGGTACCTTAACCTATACGTCAAACGAAAGTGGTTAGGTTCTGGAGTCAACAACAGCCCAGTTCTAACTCGTTCATTTCAAGATACGATGTTTATGGCGCTTGCTTATCGTTTTAAATAATTTACTCATTGATTCGACCACGAACCATTGAGGCTTTACTTTGTGAGCCCTGGTTTTGGTGCCACTTTGTACAGAGGCTCAACTGCCGGCATTAGCGCAGTGAGTTGCTCGATTCGGGTTTCGCCAGAAGGGTGGGTGGATAAGAATTCTGGAGAGCTACTACCTTTGGTTGCCTTCAACATTTTTTGCCAAACGCTAATTGCGCCCATAGGGTTGTATCCCGCTCTTGCTGCGAGCTCCAATCCAATGGCATCAGCTTCAGATTCATTCTCTCTTGAATTTGGCAAAATAATTGCATATTGAGCTACTTGATTTGCAGCGCTCACTGCCGAGCCATAGGGGCCGGCTACGGCCATTGCTATATTCACCAAGACGTTTTGTGCAACCGCTTGGGATACGCGCTCCCGACCATGCTCTCTTAAGGCATGAGCAATTTCATGGCCCATGATGGCTGCAATTTCATCATCATTTAAATTCAGTTGCTCAATAATTCCGGTGTAAAAAGTAATCTTTCCACCGGGTGCGCAGGTAGCATTTAGTACGGGGGCATCGATTAGGGTTAGCCGCCAATCCCATTGCTTGGTGTCATCTCGGAATGCTTCGGTCTGCGGAATCAACCTATTAGCAATGAACTTCAACCGATCATAGGCAGGGCCAGAGGTGACCAGTATATTTTTCTCTTTTGCTTTTTTATTTTGCTCGTTATAGCTCACTGCAGAAAGTCGATTAACCTCTTCCGAAGAAGCCATCATAAATTGAGATCGGTTAACTCCGACCGCTCCCGAGCGGGTAGTGCTAGCGCACGCCGAGAGTAAAGCAACAACTGCAAGGATCCAAAAAGTACGAATGCTCAAATTAAATCCCTGCTAATGCCCGTTACTTTTTTTACTTCTTCTTTGGAGGCGTAATCGTTGCAGCCATCGCATCAAAGTAAATAACTCGAACCTGCTCACCAACATTGACATCAGCCAGAAGCTGCGAGTTCTTAACAGTAACAACGGTTACTTTGCCACTTGGCCCTTTGACTGAAACCAACTTCTTAGTGCGATCTACGGCTACGATGTCAGCAATGATAGTCGTGGTGTTGGAAATGGTGCGAGTTGGTTTTTCACCTGGTTTAGAGGCTACTTCTGATGAAGTCTCCACTTTGCTACGAATACCATCACTCTTAGTCTTAATCAATTCAATTGCAACGGCAAGTTCATAGGTCACATTGAGTCGGTCACCTATTTTTATCTGATCAAAGTTCTTGATTTCAGGACCGGCAATGAACTTAGATTCACCATCGTTGTTTTTAAAGAAAATCGTGCGAGTTTTCTTATCAATCTTCGTAACAGTGCCTTCGTACAATTGAAAAATATTGTCGGTGATAGCTGCGTCTACCACTACGGCATTGGCAGCAGGTGCTTGTGCCATTACTAATACTGGGCTAGCCAATAATGTTGCTACTACTAGGATAATTTGGGCGATTTTGATTTTCATAAATTTCCTTGATATTGAGTATCTTTAACGATATTAGCGTATTTCAGTTGCAAAAATCTGTTGGTAAGCCCACAGAAGAGTGGGGTGGCGTTTCAGTTGAAAGCAATTGGTTTACATTTGCTCCCACCAGTTCCCAGAGAAGTGGCATTGCAACCAGTCTATGCACTGGCTTACCTTTCCCGGTACTAAACGAGGCGATGAGAATACAGCGTGGATTTCCTGTGAGGGCAGGCTCCAATCCGTCAATATCGGCTGTAAGGTGCCTTTATTAATCGAGTGATAAGCGACGTACCACGGGATGGTAGCCAAGCCCATGTTCCCAATCGTTGCAGCAAGCAAAGCAGATAAGTTATTGGAGTACAACGGGCCCTTAACAGGTATTGAGATTGTCTCCCCGTCACCTCCACTAAAGTGCCAGCGGTGATTATCTTGAACTGAGCTATAAATTAGAGCCTGATGTGACACCAAATCTTCTGGATGACTTGGAGTGCCGTGCTGCCTAAGGTAATCTGGACTAGCCACCAAGACCCATGGATTTAGACCTAAATAGCGTGAGCCCAGTGAGGAGTCTGCGAGGCGACCCATGCGGATCGCAAGATCAACGCCACTTTCAACCAAATTGACAAATTGATCCTCAAGACTCAGATGTATCTCTAGTTTTGGGTTCTGACTCATAAACTGAAGTACCAGCGGGGTCAATATACGGCGCCCAAAGGCAACAGAGGAGCTAATAATCAATTTACCCTGCGTCTCACCTTGTAGTAGGGCGGCTAGATTATCTGCCTCCTCAAGCTCCCTAGAAATGATCTTGCATTTTTCATAGTAGATCTCACCAATTTCCGTTGGTGTGACTCCTCTTGTGCTGCGGTGCAATAAAAGAGAGCCAAGACGCTTTTCTAAAAAGGCGATGTGTTTGGTTGCGGTGGGTTGAGTAATGCCCAGGCTGGCTGCAGCCTTGCTAAATGAGCCTGTTTCTACGACTCGGACAAAAAGGGCTATTCCCTGAATACGATCCATTTATCAATTCTAACTGGATTTAGTCTGCGTATTCCATTTTGGAATAGCACATATGATGGCGACTGGCATTCTCATTTCATCATTAAGTGTTGATGATGTACCCATTCTTTAACAGCGAGGGAAACATCATGGCCAAAATGAAAGCCGCAATGGCAGCAGTTCTTGTAATGGAAAAAGAAGGTATCACCACTGCATTTGGTGTTCCTGGAGCTGCTATTAATCCACTTTACGCACAATTACGCGAACGTCAGTCAATCACCCATATTCTAGCCCGACATGTTGAGGGCGCTTCACATATGGCTGAAGGCTACACAAGAGCTAAAGCAGGCAATATTGGAGTTTGTATCGGAACTTCTGGCCCAGCCGGTACTGACATGATCACAGGACTGTATTCCGCAAGTGCTGACTCTATTCCTATTCTTTGCATTACTGGACAAGCTCCTCGTGCCCGTCTTTACAAGGAAGATTTTCAGGCTGTTGATATCGAGACGATTTCTAAGCCAGTAACGAAGATGTCTGTAACTGTGCGAGAGCCAGGCTTAGTGCCACGCGTTTTCCAACAGGCATTCCACGTAATGCGCTCAGGCCGTCCAGGCCCAGTATTGATCGACTTGCCGATTGATGTTCAATTAGCTGAAATTGAATTTGATATCGATACGTATGAGCCATTGCCGGTATACAAACCAGCAGCTAGCCGCAAGCAGATCGCGAAAGCATTAGACATGTTGATGTCTGCTAAAAAGCCATTAATCGTTGCCGGCGGCGGCATTATTAATGCTGATGCAGATGCGCTATTAGTAGAGTTTGCAGAATTGACTGGTATTCCAGTGATCCCAACTCTGATGGGCTGGGGAACCATTCCGGATGATCATCCATTGATGGCAGGTATGGTTGGTCTTCAAACTTCACATCGTTATGGCAATGCAACCTTGTTAGCTAGTGATCTTGTGTTGGGTATCGGTAATCGTTGGGCTAACCGTCATACAGGATCAATCGATGTGTATTGCAAAGATCGCAAGTTTATTCACGTTGATATTGAGCCAACGCAAATTGGTCGCGTATTTAATCCCGACTACGGCATTGTTTCAGATGCAAAAGCAGCTTTAGAGTTGTTTGTTGAAGTTGCCAAAGAATGGAAAGCAAAAGGCAAGTTATCTAACTACAGTGAGTGGGTTGAGCGTTGCCAGGAGCGTAAGAGCTTGATGCTACGTAAAACCAACTTTGATAATGTACCTATCAAGCCACAACGCGTTTATCAAGAGATGAATTCCGTATTCGGTCGCGATACCGTATATGTATCGACTATTGGCCTATCGCAAATTGCTGGTGGACAATTCCTCCATGTCTATGGTGCTCGCCAATGGATCAACTGCGGACAAGCGGGCCCTCTTGGCTGGACAATTCCAGCTGCATTGGGTGCATTGGCCTCCGATACAACAAAGACTGTAGTCGGACTTGCGGGTGATTACGACTTCCAATTCTTGATTGAGGAATTAGCAGTTGGAGCACAATTTAACTTGCCATTAGTGATGGTCTTAGTAAATAACAGTTACCTCGGTTTGATCCGTCAAGCTCAGCGTGGTTTTGAGATGGACTATTGCGTGCAATTGGCTTTTGACAATATCAACGTAGATGATCAAAACCTGAAGGGCTATGGCGTTGATCACGTTCAAGTAGTTGAAGGACTTGGTTGTAAAGCTATCAGAGTCTCGGATCCAAATAAAATCAATGCTGCATTGATTGAAGCGCAAAAGATGGCCAAAGAGCATCGTGTACCTGTAGTAGTGGAGATCATTCTTGAAAAGATCACCAATATTGCAATGGGTACCGAAATCAATAATGTGAATGAATTTGAAGATATTGATTGCCGCCATCCTGCTGGAACAGAAGGATTGGTAGCTGCTGGTCTTTTAGAGTAATCGCTTCATTGCCTTGTATTTACCCATGTATCATCCAGTTTGATTGTTATTAAGGAATAGGAATGCCCAAGTTTGCAGCCAACCTCACGATGTTGTTTAATGAAAAATCATTTTTGGAGCGCTTTGCGCTAGCCAAAATTGGAGGCTTCAAAGCCGTTGAATTCCTATTTCCTTATGCTTTTAAAGCGAGCGAAATCAAATCCGCTCTAGATAACAATGCCTTAAAGTTGGTATTACACAACTTACCGGCTGGTGATTGGGACGCAGGGGAGAGGGGTATCGCATGTCACCCAGACCGTGTTGCTGAGTTTCGCTCTGGTGTTACCAAGGCGATTGAGTACGCCAGTATTTTGGGCGTACCCCAACTTAACTGCTTAGCAGGAAAGACTCCCGAGGGAGTTGATCCAGCTTTAGTACATGACACCTTTGTCGATAACTTACAGTTTGCTGCTGCTGAACTGAAGAAGTCAGGGTTAAAACTGTTGATTGAGCCAATCAATACCTTTGATATCCCTGGTTTCTATCTCTCTAAAACTGCTCAAGGCATTGCAATACTCGATGCGGTTGCTGCTGATAATGCTTTTTTACAATACGACATCTACCATGCCCAGCGTATGGAAGGTGAGCTAGCCAATACGATTCAAAAATACTTTGATCGAATTGCGCACATTCAGTTAGCAGATAATCCAGGTCGTAATGAGCCTGGTACCGGAGAAATAAATTACAGCTACTTATTTGATTTATTAGCTCGTCTTGGATACACAGGCTACATCGGCTGTGAATACAAGCCCTTGAAAACGACTGAGGCTGGCCTACATTGGATGGGTCAATACGAGCAGTAATATCGGTTGATCTGTATATCAATAAATTAATAATAATTTGGAAATAAATAATGAGTAAGTTAAAACTAGGCTTTGTGGGTTTAGGTATTATGGGCGCGCCAATGGCAGGGCATTTGGTCGCAGCAGGTCATGAACTGTTTATCAACACACGCAGTAAAGTTCCGGATGAGTTAGCTAATACTGCCGCCGTTCTTTGTGCAACTCCTGCAGAAGTTGCGACTAAGGCAGACATCATTATTACGATGGTTCCAGATACTCCCGATGTAGAAAAAGTTCTTTTTGGAGAGAATGGTATTGCATCAGGTCTTAGCAAGGGCAAGATTGTTGTTGATATGAGTTCTATCTCTCCCATCTCTACAAAAGATTTTGCGAAGCGCATCAATGATTTAGCTTGTGAATATCTAGATGCTCCTGTGTCTGGTGGCCAGTTAGGTGCCAAGGGTGCAAGCCTCACCATTATGGTTGGTGGTAAGCAAGCAATTTTTGACAAGGTCAAACCCGTATTTGATTTGATGGGAAAAAATATCACCCTAGTTGGTGATAATGGCGCCGGTCAAGTTACTAAAGTAGCCAATCAAATTATTGTCGCCTTGAATATTGAAGCGGTTGCAGAAGCTTTGGTGTTTGCATCTAAGGCGGGTGCTGATCCAGCAAAAGTTAGACAGGCATTAATGGGTGGCTTTGCTAGCTCAAAAATACTGGAAGTTCATGGCGAGCGCATGATCAATCGCACCTTTGATCCTGGCTTCAGGATTGAGCTGCACCAGAAAGATTTAAGTTTGGCCCTCAGCAGCGCTAAGGCCCTAGGCGTTAGTTTGCCGAATACAGCTAGCGCACAAGAGTTATTTAATTCCTGTGCAGCGCACGGTGGAAAATCGTGGGATCATTCTGCCATGGTCAAAGCATTAGAAAAAATGGCTAATTTTGAAATAGGTCAAAAAAGCTAGAGGAAGAAGTATGGCAGTAACCTTGGTTGTTTATTTGCATGGCTTTCGGTCCTCACCAAACTCAACCAAGGCGGTCATGACTGGGGAGGCGGTGAGGGCACTCTCATCGGCACACCATTCTTATGAGTGGTATTGCCCTCAACTTCCTGCATCTCCAAAAGCAAGTCTGGAGATGGTGACTAAATATATCGATCAAACTAAATTCGATCGCATAGTAATCGTCGGATCCTCCTTAGGCGGTTTTTATACCAACTACCTTGCAGAAAAATATCATTGCAAAGGTATCACTCTTAATCCTGCCGTATATGCTGCTAGAGAATTAGAGCCCCATGTTGGCATGATGACTGCCTATGATAGCGAAGAGCCGTTTGATTTTAAGGCCGAGTACATCGATGAATTACGTGCCTTACAGGTAGACCCAATAACTGATCCAGAGCGTTATTTTTTAATTGCCGCAAAAGGTGATGAGCTTTTGGACTGGAAAGAAATGGTAGCTTTTTACCCTGGCGCCAAACAACTTATCCTCGAAGGTGGTGATCACGGAATTTCTGACTATGCCAATCATTTGTCAGCAGTAGTCGACTTTATTAAGCATTAATGTCTTGATGGATGCAATCGGCAATCTGCTTCAATTTGTGCCAAAAAAATCCCTGTTGATTCTGACTGCTGCTTTTTTTCTTTCCCTTTTGGGACACTTGATTTTATTTTTTGGCATTCCATTCCTCTCTTTTGGTAGTGCGACACCTATTGCCGAAGATCTTATTATCAAAACAGAGCTTCGGGTCGAACCTCCAAAGAAAATACAGATGACTACGGCGCCAAAGAAAAAAACGCCGCCCAAGGAAACTAAAGCCGTCTCAGCGGACCCTTTAACAGATCAGGGAAAGGGAGAGCGGGGCGCATTCGGCAATCAATCTGGGCAGGCATTTCGCCTTCCTGAATCTGGTACGTATTATTTTGACGCCTATGTTGATGGCCAACTCATTCAAGCCGCTCAACTGGACTGGATTACTGAGGGCAATAATTACCGCTTGCACATCAACATACCTTACGCCATTGTCGGTCCCTTTGTTTTTGAATCCAGAGGCACTGTCGATGCCTACGGCATAGCGCCATCCATTTACTGGACGCAGCGGGGTACAAAACCACCGCGCTATTCCCGTTTTGATCGTGATCAGAGCGGAGCAGGGAAGATGTTCTTCTCTGAAAAGCCAGAATTCACACCGGATTTGCTGCCAGGCACTCAAGATCGATTTAGCCTACTTTTTCAATTGGCCTCTTTACTCAATGGCAGCGATAAGATCGATGAGGCTGGCAGTATTCGAGGCATTCCTGTGGTGGACTACGACACACTCGAGATGTGGCAATTTAAAAGCTACGGAGAGCTAGTGTCAGAAGATGTTCCAAGTCTAGGAAAGTCTGTAAATCGCCATTACGCTCTAATGCAGAGGGAGAGTAGTCCTTTCAAGCGTCAGGTCGATATCTGGCTGGCGAGAGACCTTGATTGGCTACCTGGCAGAATGCGCTCCCTGGAATCCAATGGACGCATCTTGGAGCTTGTATTTAAGCAAAGGGCACCCATTGATAAATCCAAGCTAGTGAACTAAGAACTAAACCCAAGGGGACTACAGCTACTCATTTAGAACCCAGAGCCTGATCTTGGGTTTTGTTTTGGTCTTCCCAATAAAGCACCCATCATGGTGTAAAGCGCAGCCCCAGACATCGATACAGCAAAGATTCCGGAGAAAGAAATGATGATGGGGAGAATTCGCCAGCGCGTAGCAAGAACATATTCACCATAGCCAACGGTTGTATACATCTCACCAGCAAAATACAGGGTTTGAAGGTTGGTTGGGAATACCTGCAGCCCCAAACAAATATACGCCCAGGCAATGATTTCGAGCAGGTGGATAGCAATAATCAATAAAATTGCCACGAAATACGATACAAAGTTAGCTCCATAGACCCGCTTATTTTCGAGTTTTTGGTCAATCCAATGAAAGATACCTGCGATTGATAGAACGCTTAAGCCATGGAATGTCAGCATCAAACACGTTAGAAATAACAGCACCCAAATATCGCTATCGCCCATATCCGCATTAATTTCAGCCAAGAGCGTGCTGAAGCTGGGCAGGGAGTTAAGGCCGGGAAGCTTGTCTAACAAGCCGCTCAAAGTCATCGATGGTATCCGTTAAAACCAGTTACATTTCTTGTTTGACATAATAATGATTATACGCATTAAGAAGATATGTCACTTATTAAGGAGTCTTCTTGGGGCCACCTGGATATGGCTGCTTATAGAGCTTTACCCAACGTGACATTAAGCCATTACGAATATCATCATTGCCAAATAATTGAGCAATATCTATAGCCGTATAACCCTCATGATTTCGCATGCGCAAGTCTGCACCGCTATCAAGCAAGTATTTGATTAATTGATCATTGCCGGAGCCAATAGACATCATTAATGGCGTTGTCTCACTTGGACTCAATGCGTTTACCTGAGCGCCGTTTGCCATTAAGAATTGAGTTATTTCTAAGTGACCGTTGGTGGCCGCATAGTGAATTGGTGCCCAGCCAGGTTTATTGACTGCTGCTTTTTTATCAACAACCAAGGTCTTCACTAAGGGCAGCTGCCCATCAAAAGCAGCCATCATAAGAGCATTTTCACCGCTTTTATTGGTCAAATTGACGTTCGTAGCTGGATTGGCAAGCAATAAATCCATTACCTTAGATGATTTATCTCGAATAGCCAGGATCAGCATGGGGGTGCCTCTAGGATCTAGAGTATTTGGGGTAACGCCTGATTTTATTAAAGACTGCACCTCATTGACGTCATCAAACTTCGCAGCTTTAGTGAAATCCGTAATCTGATCTGCAGTTTGTGCAATTACCAGGCTAGAAAAGCACAATAAGTAGGCAGGAAAAAGATGACTAAATTTAAGCGAACTTCTCATGATATTGCTCTAGTTATCTGAAAACATTGGAAAAAGTTCCTTGAAGTCTGTTCTGCCAGTAATTCAACTGAAACACCCTTTAGCTCAGCAACAAATTCACCAACCTTGGAAACCCAAGCTGGCTCATTAGTCTTGCCGCGATAGGGAATTGGGGCTAAATAAGGCGAATCTGTCTCAATTAGCATGCGATCCAGAGGAACTTCTCTACAGGTTTCCTGTAGGTCCTTGGCGCTCTTGAAAGTCACGATGCCAGAAAACGAAATGTAAAAGCCCATGTCAATAGCAGCCTTGGCAACTTCAGTGGTTTCTGTAAAGCAATGCATGACACCTCCAATCTGATCAGCGCCCTCTTCTTTAAGGATTCTGAGGGTGTCAGCAGAAGAGGCGCGCGTATGGATGATGAGGGGCTTTTTAGCTGCAATAGCGGCGCGTATATGCGTTCTGAACCGCTCTCTCTGCCATTCCATAGATTCATAGCTGCGATCACCCATGCGAAAGTAATCAAGCCCCGTTTCGCCAATCGCAATGATTTTGGGGTGCTTTGCCTCTTCAACCAGGAATTCAAAACTAGGTTCTGGCGTGTCTTCGTAATCTGGGTGCACTCCGACCGAAGCGTATAAATGAGCATGATCCTCAGCTAGCTTTCGCACCTTGGGAAAGTCAGGAATGTCTACCGACACGCACAAAGCGTGGCTCACCTTACAGGCAGCCATGTTAGACAAAACCTCAGGTAGACGGGCTTGAAATTCTGGAAAATCGAGATGGCAATGTGAGTCTATAAACATGACTCGCTATTTTAGTCTTCAAATACCTGCTGGTACTGAGAAAGCAATGCTTCTAACTGAATGCGGGTAGCTAGCGGGTGATTTTCATGACGCCGCGCTTGTGTCAGGGATTTCCAAAAGCTTAGAAGCTTTGGAAGGCGCGCTTGTTGCGCAAGCGTCCTGCTAGTAGCCTCATGCTTAGGGTAATAGCGAGGCGAACCCATTTGTGCGCAACTTTGCACATCAGAGACCCATCGCTGCATAGTGGCCAACAAAACTGAATACCGCGCTTTTTGCGTCTTATCCGCAGCATCTAGCCAATTGATCCGAGCGCCCTGCGCCATCGCTTGCAATAGGTAACGTGAAGCCTGGATAGCAATCGTCAGCTCATCCTTTTCATCTTTATTGTGACGTGCTATTAAGGAATCCAATACTGCATAGGGTGCCCCACCCTGCTCATCGTAAATAGACTCGACATCAGCATCACTCATTTTTAAGCCAGGAATCATACCCAACTGGGTACGCAACCAATTGAGCCCACTCGATCGATCTGGTCGCGGCGCGGACAGCAAGCGGCAGCGAGAACGAATGGTTGGCAGGACGCGATCAAGGCGATCTGCCAACAAAATAAAGATAGTATTTTTTGGGGGCTCTTCAAGAGATTTCAGTAAAGTATTTGCAGAGTCTGATCTGAGCATTTCTAGCGGATAAACCAGAATGACGCGGTTTCCGCCGCGGTGAGATCCAATAGAGAGTCCTTCAATTGCACTGCGGGCATCCTCTATTGAAATACTCTTCTTTTCTTTTTTCTCGGGTGCATCACCATCGGCATCAGCTTGACTGGCCTTGGATTTTTTTGGTGCGTCAGCATCCGAATCAAAATCACCCTGCGGCAAAAGCTTGCGATGCGTTTCTGGGACTAGCGCAATAAAGTCAGGGTGGTTTCCAGAGTCAAACCACCGACAAGCTTCACATTGTTTACAAGGCTTTATAGAAGAGGAAGTCTCACACAAAAGCGCTCTAGCCAATTCAATGGAAAACTCAAACTTACCAATACCCGACTGACCATGAATTAAAACTGCGTTAGGAAACGCGGCTAAGTTCATGCCATCCCAGATAGGCTCAAGCCACGGGGCTATTTTTTTCACCGACGCATTTGCTAACATCGCATCACTCATTTAGAGCTTTATCTTTAATGACTCGAGCTCATGCCAAATAGCCTCTGGTGTTTTAGTAGCATCGACTAAATAAAAGCGATCTGGATCCGCCTTTGCTCTACGCAAATACTCTTGACGAACTTTTTCAAAAAAATCTAAATCCATCTTTTCAAATTTATCGGGTGCTCTTACCTTTGATCTTCTCGCTTGTGCAACCGATCCAGGTAGATCAAATAGGAAGGTCAAATTAGGTTGAAGCAATGAACCATCAGGGCGACCCTGAACCCATTTCTCCAAATCATTTAACTTCGCTAAGCTTAAGCCGCGACCACCACCTTGATAGGCAAAGCTGGCATCCGTGAAACGATCAGAGATCACAATCTTTCCGGCTTTCAGTGCTGGCTCTATTACTTGTGCAATATGTTCACGTCGAGCGGCAAACATCAGTAATGCCTCGGTTTCTAAATTCATTGCCGCTTCAAGTAATAAAGCGCGCAGCTGTTCACCTAATTGAGTACCACCAGGCTCTCTAGTCATCACAACATCGTGATCAGGGTATCGCTGCTGAATCAAGTTACTGAAAGATTCAATATGCGTACTTTTTCCAGCACCATCAATACCTTCAAAACTAATGAAATAACCTGGAAATTGAGCTGTCATAACAATTACTGAGACTTAGATTGATTGGAGGAATTGCGTTTACGTTGAAACTGATCAACTGCGCTTTCATGCTCTTTCAAGGTTTTCGAAAAATGGCTAGAGCCATCACCGCGTGCCACAAAATATATCGCATCACTTTTTGCCGGATGCATCACAGCGAGGAGCGACTCCTTGCTCGGCATGGCTATTGGCGTTGGTGGCAAACCCTTGTGCATATAAGTATTGTAGGGACTGTCTATGCGTAAATCTGTTTTTCGTAGATTGCCATCAAATTTAGGGCCAATACCGTAAATTACGGTTGGATCAGTCTGGAGGGGCATCTTTAAATTGAGACGATTCACGAAAACTGCTGAGACCAGGGACCTGTCACTAGAACGTCCTGTCTCCTTTTCCACAATCGAGGCCAAAATGAGTAGTTCATATGGGGTTTTTAAGGGCGTGGCTGAGTCCCTTTGCTCCCAAGCAGCCGTGAGCTGTTTTTGCATAGCCTGTGAAGCTCTTCGATAGATGGAGGTATCCGAATCATCTGGGTCAAAAATATAGGTATCTGGGTAAAAGAGTCCCTCATCGCCTGAATAAGTGAGCCCGATAGTCTTTAGTAGCTCCTTAGAGCTCATGCCTTTAGTTTGATGAATGAGCGCTGGATGTTTATCAATTAGGTTTCTCAGCTGCCATATGGTCATGCCGGGAATGATAGCTACACTCTCTCGAACTCGATCACCACGAGCAATTTGTAACAAGATATTTCCCAAGCTAGCGCGGGGAGCTAGCAAATAGGTCCCCGGCTTTAACTTAGAGCTGACAAACAGTGCTCTTGCTGCAACTTGAAAGCTAACTACATTTGTAGATACGCCCTGCTCAGACAGCTGAGCTGCAATTGCAGAAAGGCCAGATTGGGGTGTTATTTTGACTTTATAGGCAGATCCCTTATCCACATTTGATGTGGCTGGTACAACCGGCCATAAAAAGATGGCTGCGCACAACAGAAGCGCTAGGGAAATCAAGATGAGGGCATAGAATTTCCAACCGCCATCCTTTGAAGGTTTAATAAAAAGACTTCTCTGAAATTTTCTGCTCATCAAGCTATGATAAAAGCTCATGACCTTCAGCACAGAAAACGCCACAATGCCTGCCTCCAACCTAAACCATGGATTTACCCCTCTGACCCATTGGGGCTTGATCTTGGTTGAGGGGCCCGATGCCGCAGCCCTTTTACAGAGTCAATTAAGCAATTCCGTGCATAGCCTCAAGCGCACTATGACGGGTGATATTGCCCATGGTTCCGATGCGGTTCGGTTGGTTGGCTATTGCAGCCCCAAAGGGCGTCTTCTCTCTAGTGCTTGGCTTGGTTTGTTTCCGGAATCCCTTGATTCGGATGACCGTTTCGCCCTTTTTGTCACTAAAGATATTGCAGCGAGCACTGCAAAACGATTGTCGATGTACGTGCTGCGCTCAAAAGTAAAAGTGGTGGATGCCTCGGATGACTGGGAAGTATTTGGCGCCTATCAAACCCAGAATGCTGGCCAATCCTCCAATCTACCCAAAGACGCCCTCTCATTGCGTATGCCTGACGTGCTGATTCAAAATCAATCTTTTCAGCGCACCCTCATCGCCCAGAAAAAAGTGGGGGTCACTCTAACAACAGTTGATCAAGCCGCTCTTGATCAGTGGAATTCTTTAGAGGTGATGAGTGCAATCCCCAGAATTGTTCTAGCAACACAGGAGCAATTTGTTCCGCAGATGATTAACTTTGAATCCGTTGCTGGCGTGGATTTCAAAAAAGGTTGTTACCCTGGTCAAGAAATTGTTGCTCGGAGCCAATACCGTGGCGCAGTAAAACGTAGACTTCAACTTGTGCATGTTGATTCGAACGCAACTGCACTGGAGCTTTCAAAACCAGGCGTAGAATTATTTCAAGAAGGTGATGCCAGCCAGCCATGCGGTATGGTGGTACTGGCGGCTAGCAATGCGGAAAATTTGGCTCGTATTGATCTGCAGGTGGAATGCAAGCTAGATGCCTTAGAAATTGGAGCAATACATCTTGGTGCAAGCGATGGGCCCGTCCTAATGATAGATTCACTCCCCTACCCTTTATTAGAAATTTAATCCCTCCCTTATTTCGCTAATCTTGCTATGTGCCTAATTCTCTTTGCCTGGAAATCTCATCCAGACTACCCTTTGGTGGTCGCGGCAAACCGTGATGAGTTTTATGAGCGCGATACCGATCCCATGGGGTGGTGGTCCGAACACCCTCATGTGTTAGCCGGTAAAGACCGCGCGGATGTATTAGGCAGTCCGGGAACTTGGTTGGGCTTCACAAAAACGGGTCGCTTTGCTGCATTAACGAATGTCAGGGCGCCTAGCGAAAAAAATCCGGATGCAAGAACGCGTGGGGAGCTCAGCCTGCACTATCTTACGGGTCAGCACAAGCCGTATGCTTATATCCAAGAAAATGCCAAACGGTTTGAACTGTATAACGGATTTAATCTCTTGATGGCTGACCTCAGCGATCCAGAGAATGCTGAAATGCATTGGGTAAGTAATCGCCTCATGATGGGTCAAAATATTCGCCCAAGGAAGGTATTTCCTGAGCAAGCACTCAGTCCTGGAGTCTACGGCCTATCAAACGCGATGTTGGATACACCATGGCCTAAAGTCAATCACCGAGTAGCGGCATTTGCGCAAACATTGGCAATGGATAGCGGGCATCTCAAAAATGCAGATCACTATTTGCGCTTATTGGCAGATACTCATGAAGCAAGTCCACAAGAGTTACCTAATACCGGCATTAATCCTGATTGGGAAAAAGCTTTATCTGCTGCATTTATTAAGACTCCAAGTTATGGAACACGCTCAAGTACGATTTTGCGCGTTCGTAAGGATGGTCAGTTTGAGATGGTGGAGAGACGCTTTGATGCCAATGGCACCGTGGGTCACGATGTTGTCACGGGTGAACTCACTGCTGCACCGGGATCCAACCTTTCGGTCTAAGCGACCAATCAGTTTGAATTATTTCTGCTGACGGGAGTCCTCGTTTATGACGCGCTCGCCATCCGCATTTTTGCTTGCCAGTCGCTTGATAAACTGAAACGTCCCGGTTGACATGCAGCAGATCTCACCTTGATCGTTGTAGAGTTTGGCTTCGCAAAAGGCCATCGTGGCAGTGCGGCGTACGGTATCTGCCTTTACACGCAAGATGCCGTTAGCAGCTTGCATGAAGTTATTTTTCATCTCAACGGTAACGACACTGCGATCACTAGGATCACTTGAGCGAGCCGCAACAGCCATAGCTACATCCATTAAGGTAAGTAAAACACCGCCATGGGCCACATCCCAAGTATTGGTATGCTCGGGCTTAAGGGCTAGGAGTATTTCACCTTTACCCATTTCGGCAGTGATAAGCCGTACACCTAGTAACTTTAAAAAAGGAACATTAAGCTCTTCACCCAGGTTGGCAAGTTGAGTTTCTACATTGAGTTGTACTTTATTTGTCATAAGGTCATTTTAGAGGCTTCTGCGACGCTTGTGAATTACCCATAGAATACAAAATATGCCTTTTACACTCCGCGGCGATGATGTATGCCAGCCAACCCCACCTACCCCCATATCCAACCCCTATTGGGTTGCATTTTCAGCCTCTGCTGCCAAACTGATAAATCTTGAGCTCGAAGCCATTGGCTTACCCAAGGATCCTGATTGGCTTGAACTTTTAGCGGGAAATCAGTTAAATGCGGGTGCACTTACTTTCTCTAGTCCAATTTCAACTGCCTATAGCGGCCATCAATTTGGATCCTGGGCAGGACAGCTAGGCGATGGTCGCGCCATCCTCCTAGGTGATATCAATGAGCTTGAGCTCCAACTAAAAGGGGCCGGTAAGACGCACTACTCCAGAATGGGTGATGGCAGAGCCGTCTTAAGATCTTCTATACGTGAGTTCCTTTGTAGCGAGGCAATGTATGCTTTAGGTATACCGACCAGCAGAGCTCTTTCAGTAGTTGGATCAAAGCAACGCGTTATCAGGGAAACGGTTGAAACCGCAGCAGTATGTTCACGCATTGCCCCAAGCTTTATTCGGGTTGGCCACTTTGAACATTTTGCTTCACTGCAAAATACTGCACGCCTCAAGGAGCTAGCAGATTTGCTCATGAGCGAATTCTATCAAGAGTGTCTTAATGCAAAAGATCCCTACTTAAGTTTATTTAAAGAGATCAGCGCTCGCAATGCGAAATTGGTCGCACAGTGGCAATCAGTAGGATTTTGTCATGGCGTATTAAATAGTGACAACATCAGTGCCCTTGGGCTCACAATTGACTACGGACCATTTGGATTTCTGGATCATTTTGAAATAGACCATATTTGCAATCATAGCGATCATGGCGGCCGATATGCTTATCATCGCCAGCCACAAATCATGCATTGGAATATGGCCTGCCTCGCTAGTGCCATGCTCCCCCTATTGGGGTTAGAGCATTCACCAGAAGAATCCCAAGCTCTTTTACGTTCGGCACTGGAAGAGTTCCCCGTTATTTATGCGAAAGAATGGCAAAAAATATTTCGCTCTAAATTAGGCTTTCAGTTAGAGCAAGATAGTGATATTGAGCTCATTGAGCGACTCTTACAAGCGATGAATGATTCAAAAATAGACTTCACTACATTCTTCCGTCAGCTCAGTAATATTCGTAAAGATTCTCAGTCGACAGATACTGTCCAAAGAAATGAATTCATTGACCGCGATAGTATTGATCAATGGTTTTCGGATTACATCCATAGACTTCAAGTAGAAGTCTTCAGTGACGAGGCCAGAAAAGGAATGATGGACCAGGTCAATCCTAAATATATCCTCAGGAACCACCTTGCTCAGGCTGCAATTGAAAAGGCGCAGCAAGATGATTTTTCTGAAATTGAACGATTGCAGCTCATACTCAGCAAGCCCTTTGATGAGCAGGAGTCATTTGAGGGTTACGCAAAACCACCACCTATAGATATGCAGCGCATAGAAGTCAGCTGCTCCTCATAACCTACTACTTTATAGCCATGAACAAGAAAACAGATCAAGAATATAAAAAATCACTGAGTGATATTCAATATCGAGTGACCCGTGAGGCTGCTACAGAAAGACCGTTTTCTGGAGAATTCTGGGATCACTGGACTGCCGGTCAATACCGCTGCATTTGCTGCGACACCCCGCTATTTCAATCCGCAACTAAGTTTGATGCAGGTTGTGGCTGGCCCAGCTATAACGCACCGGAAAATAACGAGGTGATTACTGAAATTCGGGACGTAACTCATGGAATGATTCGCACTGAAGTGCGTTGTACGGCATGTGATGCGCATTTAGGCCACGTATTTGAAGATGGTCCACAACCCACTGGACTGCGCTATTGCATCAATTCAGCATCCTTAGCATTTGAACCCTCTGAGAATGCCGCCCCAAGTAAAGCGGAATAAATTACAAATAGCTGGATAATCAAGCCCATGAAATTTCTATTCGACTTATTCCCGATCATCCTCTTTTTTATCGCCTTTAAATTTGGTGACATCTACACCGCAACTATCGTCGCAATGGTCGCCACGATTGGCCAAATACTCTGGGTGTATTACCGACATCGTAAGATTGACGCCATGCAGTGGGTCAGCCTTGTCATGATTCTGGTATTTGGAAGCCTCACCATCTTCTTGCACGATAAGACTTTTATTCAACTAAAGCCAACTGCGCTTTACTGGCTATTTGCAGGCGCCCTATTTATTAGCGCTCAATTTTTTCAGAAAAATTGGATCCAAGTGTTGATGGCTAAACAAATTACTCTAAAAGAGCACAGCTCAAAATCAATTTGGCATCAAGTGAATATGGCCTGGGCATTATTTTTCTTTTTTATGGGTGCACTCAATCTCTATATCGCCTTTGAGTACTCTGAGGAAACTTGGGTCAACTTTAAGCTATTTGGCAGCACAGGATTGCTAGTAATATTTGTGATCCTTCAAGGTGTCTGGCTCACTCGCCATATGGAGCATCCTGCAGAATGAATATCAATCAAGAGCGAATTGTCCGATTTGAATCTGACCTCAGGTTAGCGTTTCAGGTAAGTCATTTACATATTGAGGATGAAAGCCATCTTCATGCAGGTCATGCGGGTGCCGCTTCTGGTGGGGGTCACTTTAAACTGACCATCGTAGCCCCAGAATTTGAGGGAATGACTAAGGTAGCCCGTCATAGAGCTATCTATGCTGCTTTAAATAGCCACTTTCCTGATGCAATCCATGCTCTGACCATCCTGGCATACACCGCTAGCGAAAGCACCCATTCAACCTAGATTGCTTTAAGATTCTCTTTTACCAATATTTAAATTCCTCTCCATGTTCAACACACGCCAATTTTTGACTATCAGCGCCTGCGCTGCTGCGCTTTTCTCAACAGCCGTTTATGCCCAAAACGCCGCCATTGTTAATGGCAAGGCAATTCCGAAGGCGCAACTAGACAAATTGGTTCAAAAATCCAATCAACCAGATAATCCGCAAGTACGAGATCAAGCAAGAGAAATGCTGGTTACTCGTGAACTCATTTTGCAAGAAGCTAACAATCGCGGTGTCATGCAAAAAGAATCAGTACGCGATCAACTCGAACAATCCAAGATGGGTGTTTTGATAGCAGCGGTTTTTGAAGACTACGTAGAGCGTGAAGGCGTTGCAGAGTCCGAGCTGAAAGCAGCATACGAGCAAGTGAAAGGCCAGTACACCGGTAAGGAGTATCACGTAGAGCATATTTTGGTAGAAAAAGAAGTGGATGCAAAATCCATTACCGCCCAAATCAAAGCCGGTGCTAACTTTGCACAAATTGCTAAGGAGAAGTCCAAGGATCCCGGCTCTGCACCAAATGGCGGAGATCTGGGCTGGGTAAGCGATAAAGCGCTTGTCCCGGAATTTTCCAAAGCGATGGTGCAGCTAAAAAAAGGGAAGATTACAGACAAACCCGTAAAGACCCAATATGGCTGGCACATCATCAGAATGGATGATGTTCGCGATGTCAAGGCGCCAAGCATGGAAGAAATCAAAGACCAGCTAAAGCAGATGATCACAGCAGATCAAAATTGGCAAAAAATGAAGTTCTCTGAGTTGATGCAAAAGCTCCGCGCTAAGGCCAAGATTCAATAAGAAGTTTGTACTTCAAGATTACAAACCCAGGCCAACTCCCTGGGTTTTTTCTTGAGCAACGGGAAACCAGATTTACCTTTATATTGGCAGAATGATGATTCTTCACACTATGCTCAGAGTTGGCAATATGACTCGTTCGATTGATTTCTATACCAAAGTTTTGGGAATGAACCTGCTTCGTAGCACTGAACGCCCAGAGCAAAAATATTCTCTTGCATTTGTAGGTTTCGGAAAAGGGAATGCAGACGGCCAGTCTGAGATTGAACTCACATACAACCATGGTGTAGAGAGCTATCAACTTGGTGACGCCTACGGACACATTGCTATTGGCGTTGATGACGCCTATGCCGCTTGTGAAAAAATCAAAGCCGCCGGCGGAAATGTTACGCGTGAGGCTGGCCCGGTCATGGGTGGTGATACCGTCATCGCTTTCGTCACCGACCCTGACGGCTATAAAATCGAATTAATTCAACGCTAGATATTTTTTATTTAGTTGAAGCAAGGCGCCATCCAACTTCGAGTTATTGATAGTCTTTCGCAGATTGCTGAAGATGATTGGAATGCCCTGCTATCGCCTGAAGCAGGCCCATTTCTAAAGCATGCATTTCTCAATGCATTAGAGCTTAGCGGATGTGTGGGCGGCAATACTGGCTGGCAAGCTACTCACTTACTCGTTGAGGATTCTGAATCAAGACTCCTCGGTGCCATGCCCCTCTATCTAAAGCGACACTCCTATGGAGAGTTTGTTTTCGACTGGGCATGGGCTCAGGCATACGAGCAGAACAATATGCCCTACTATCCCAAAGCGCTCTCCGCCATTCCCTTTACTCCCGTACGCGGACCCAGACTACTCGTAGCGCAAACAGCGGATAAGAATGCAGTACAAGAGATCTTAGTCTCTGGATTAAAGACACTAGTTGATCAAAACGCACTTTCGTCTGCCCACGTCCTCTTTCCCGAGAGCAGCGAACTATTGGAGCTGGAAAAACAAGGATTTATGTTGCGTAACTCAGTACAGTTTCACTGGCAAAACATCGGTTACCAAGACTTTGAGCAATTTCTTGCAGATCTCACCATGAAACGTCGCAAGAATATTCGGCGAGAGCGTGCATCTGTAGCCATGCACAAAATGAGCTATCAACATATTCCAGGAACGCAAGCAACGAAAGATGATTGGGCATTCTTTTATCGCTGCTATGAAAATACGTATATTGAGCATCGCTCTTCCCCTTACTTAACGGAAGAATCTATTCAAATGCTTGGAAAGGATTTACCTGAGAATTTTCACCTCATTATTGCCATCCAGGATGAAAGGCCAATTGCATCATCGTTGCTGGTAGTGGATCGCCCGAACTCAAAAGCATACGGGCGTTATTGGGGAGCAATCGAACATATCCCCTGTCTACATTTTGAATTAGCTTATTACCAGGCAATTGAGTATTGTATTAAGGAGGGCATTCAAGTATTTGAAGGTGGAGCCCAAGGCGAACACAAGATGGCTAGAGGCTTTTTACCAACCACTCTGCAATCAGCCCACTGGATAGCGGATGCTGGCTTTTCAAATGCAGTGAAGCGTTTTTTAGAGCGTGAACGTGCAGGTATGGCAGCTTATGTTGATGAGCTCGAGCAACATATTCCTTTGAAATCGTCTAAAGTACTGCTATGACCGAATCCATTAACAACTCACCAGAACAAGCTGGGGCAAATTCTTTAGCTGTTGGTGACGACAGCTCTGACTCCCCTTGCATTGGAGTCTGCACGACACTGTACGATGACGTCTGCCAAGGTTGTGGCCGCACTCTAGGTGAAGTCAGTAATTGGGTCTTTTTTAGCCAAGAAGAAAAAGATTCTGTCTGGAAACGCATCCGTGCAGAAGGCACTGCAATGCGATTCCAACGTCAAGCCAAGTAAGAAATTTAGCCAGCTAAAGCTTGACTACGTAGATATTCTTCGTAGGTTCCCGAGTAGTCGGCAATTGAACCATCCATCTTCACTTCGAGGATACGATTAGCCAGTGCTGAGACAAACTCACGATCATGGGATACAAAAATTAAAGTGCCTTCGTATTTCTCAAGCGCAATTTGCAAGCTCTCAATGGATTCCATATCCATGTGGTTCGTAGGCTCATCCATTGCAAGTACGTTATATTTTTGAAGCATCAATTTGCCCCAAATCATTCTGCCCTTCTCGCCACCAGATAGTACTTTGACGGACTTGCCAATATCATCGCCAGAGAATAGTAAGCGACCTAATGTGCCACGAATCGATTGATCATCGTCACCTGTATTACGCCAGCTATTCATCCAATCCATGAGCAATTCGTCTTTTGCGAACATCTCAGTATTGTCTTGTGGCATTACGCCCACGTAGGCGTTTTCTGCCCACTTCACATCACCGCTGTCGGCGGAAATTCCATCAAAGCGTTTACTCAAAATAGTTTTAAGCAGCGTTGTCTTACCTGCACCGTTTTGTCCAATGATGGCAATCTTTTCACCGGCACGCACAGCTAGCTTAAAATTTTTGAAGATGGTACGGTCATAGGCCTTAGTCAGCGCATTGCACTCAACAGCCATATTGTGTAACTTCTTCTCAGAATCAAAACGAATAAATGGGTTCTGACGTGAAGAGGGCTTCACTTCAACAATCTCAATTTTCTCTAATTGTTTTTGACGTGAGGTAGCCTGACGTGCCTTCGATGCATTTGCAGAGAATCGGGCCACGAAAGCCGCTAATTCAGCAATCTTTTCTTTGGCTTTAACGTTATTGCTAAGTTGCTGTGTTCTTGCCTGAACGGATGCCAGCATGTAGGAGTCGTAATTTCCCGGATACACCTTCAATGTTCCAAAGTCCATATCCGCCATATGCGTGCATACCTCATTGAGGAAGTGGCGATCATGGGAAATGATGACGATCGTGCTCTTAATTTGGTTCAGAATGTCTTCAAGCCAATGAATGGAGTGAATATCCAAGTTATTGGTTGGCTCATCCAGTAGCAATACATCTGGATCGGAGAACAAAGCTTGCGCCAACAATACGCGCAATTTCCAACCCGGGGCCACGGCACTCATTGGCCCATTATGTTGCTCGATTGGAATACCAATACCTAACAACAGCTCACCTGCTTTTGCCTCTGCGGTATAGCCACCGTACTCGGCATATTTACCTTCGAGCTCAGCAGCCTTCATGTAATCTTCATCAGTGGCATCTGCGTTGGCATAGATAGCATCGCGTTCAGCTGCAGCTTTCCACATCTCTTCGTGACCCATCATCACCACATCAAGTACGCGCTCATCTTCATACGCAAATTGGTCTTGGCGCAATTTACCCAAACGAATACCAGGATCGAGGCTCACGTTTCCGCTGGTTGGCTCTAGCTCTCCCCCCAAAATCTTCATGAAAGTGGATTTACCGCAACCGTTTGCGCCGATCAGGCCATAGCGATTACCGCCGCCAAACTTAACGGAAATGTTTTCGAACAGGGGTTTTGCCCCAAACTGCATAGTGATATTAGATGCGGACAGCACGGATGTATTCTTACTTTCTGATAGGTCAATTCAAGGATGCGGATGCAGGTTTTGCATCAAAGAGCATTATTTTAACGGCTTGCGGCTAAAAAAGCCGTAAATTAGACTTTCAGCTTAAATGGCGTGAAATCAGTATGAATATCGTAGTGGTCCTGATTTTCCTGACGCTTGAGAAAACCAATCACCCAATAGGTCAGAGGGGTTGCTAGAACCTCCCAGGCAGTCTTTAGGACATATTGAGACGCCGCGACAGCCAAGACCTCATTTATCGGCCATAGACCGTAAAAGGCCAGAATATAAAAGAGTGAGGAGTCGACCAATTCTCCGCAAGCGGTAGAACCAATGGTACGCATCCAGAGATGGCGCCCTTGGGTCAGGATCTTCATTTTCGCCAAGGTATAGCTATTTACGAAACTTCCGCAGCAAAAAGCAATCATTGAGGCAAGTGCTACTCGCCAAGAATTGCCAAATACCGTTTCCATACCCTGCTGGTAGTTGGCCATATAGGAGCCGGGTGCGACTGGCAAAGCAATCACCAATTGTGCCATGATCGCGGCAAAAGCGAGGGCTGCAAAACCCGCCCAAACTGCCCGGCGATCGTAAGCGTAGCCATAGACCTCAGTCAGGATATCGCCAAAAAAGTAAGCAATCGGAAAAAAGAGGATTCCAGCCCCAAAGGTGAGATTGCCAAAATAGGGCAAATCTAATGTGGCAGCCTTGCCAGCGCCTATAAAGTTGGAGCACAGCAGAACCACCACAAAGGCAGCCAATATCAGGTCGTAATAGCGATGATGACGTCTAGGTGCGTCCATAAGTCTAGAAAAATGGATAATAGATAAAAGAATATCCGCATTCTTGAAAATAAACAAAATGCTGATTAAAACCCCCTAAAGGATCATTAAGAACCATGAGCAAAGCTAGTTTTAATTGGGCCGACCCCCTACTCCTTGATACACAACTGACAGAAGACGAGCGCATGATTCGTGATGCGGCAGCCGAATATGCACAGGGTCGATTGATGCCACGTGTACATGATGCTTTTCGTAATGAGACTACTGACTCTGCAATCTTCCGTGAAATGGGCGAGCTGGGCCTTTTAGGAATCACTATTCCTGAGCAGTACGGTGGTGCAAATCTAAATTACGTTTCTTATGGACTGATCGCTCGCGAAATTGAGCGCGTTGATTCTGGTTACCGCTCCATGATGAGTGTGCAATCTTCTTTAGTGATGGTGCCCATTAATGAATTTGGTACTGAAGCACAAAAGCAAAAATACTTACCAAAATTAGCCACCGGCGAATGGATTGGTTGCTTTGGCTTAACTGAGCCCAACTATGGTTCTGATGCCGGTGGCATGATCACTAGAGCCAAAAAGGTTCCGGGCGGCTTTTCATTAACTGGATCCAAGATGTGGATCTCTAATTCTCCAATCGCAGATGTATTTGTTGTCTGGGCTAAAAATGATGAGGGCTTGATTAGAGGCTTCATTCTAGAAAAAGGTATGAAGGGCTTATCCGCACCCAAGATCAGTGGCAAAATGGGTCTACGCGCCTCCATCACCGGTGAAATCGTCATGGATGAAGTCTTCGTTCCAGCCGAAAATGAGTTCCCAGAAGTTACTGGTCTCAAGGGCCCATTTACTTGCTTAAACTCAGCACGCTATGGCATTGCCTGGGGTACGCTTGGGGCTGCTGAGTGGTGTTGGTATGCAGCGCGCCAATACACCATGGATCGCAAGCAATTTGATCGCCCTCTCGCAGCAAATCAGCTGGTACAAAAGAAACTTGCAGATATGCAAACTGAAATTACCTTAGCGCTACAAGGCTGCCTACGTTTAGGTCGTATGAAAGATGAAGGGATTGCAGCGCCAGAAATCACCTCCATCATGAAGCGCAACTCTTGTGGAAAATCATTGGATATTGCCCGCCTAGCGAGAGATATGCACGGCGGTAACGGCATCTCTGATGAGTATGGCGTCATTCGTCATATGCTCAATCTGGAAGTCGTCAATACTTATGAAGGTACACATGATATTCACGCCCTCATCTTGGGTCGTGCACAAACTGGAATTCAGGCTTTTAGTTAAAGTCCAAGCTTGGTGATCAGATCTTTTGCTGTTTTTGCAAATGCTTCATCACTGTCATTCTCAAGTTGTACAAAGTGATCTTCGCGATAGCTCGGAAAATTACGAATAATTGAGGATTGATAGGATGGGTCGTAATGCATCACCAATAACTCCTCGACCAAACTCTCAAAATCACCTACATCAATGGCCTCATGCCATTTATTGATTTGCTCCTTGCCATAACGTGATGTCAGCAAGCTTAGCTTTTCTTTAAAGTTGTCGGGATAAGATAAGAAATGCTGATACTCCCTTAGCAACCAGGATACTCGCGTATGGGTGTTAGAGCGAAGCTCTATGCATTGCCCCTCACGAATGCGCTCCATCAAGAGATCGGGAATGTGCAATCCGCCAACCTTTTTGCTTTCAGATTCGACAAACACTGTCTTGGACGGATCTAATGAATTCAATGCATTCCATAGATTCGTCTCAAAGCCTTTTTGTGAAGGCTGCTCTATATTGGGTTCGTTACCCAGTACCGATCCACGGTGAATAGCCAAGCCTTCTAGATCTAGTATCTGCTGATTAAGTAAACCAATTTCCTGAAGAATGCGTGTCTTACCACTTCCGGTCATGCCAGCAATCACCTGAAAAGAAAAATCTTTAGCAGCTTGGTCGAGATCATTAATCACGACACGCCGAAAGCCTTGGTAACCACTTTGCAATTGCAGGGCTTTCCAGCCAATGCGATTGAGGATATGAGTAAAGGCACCACTACGCTCACCACCACGCCAACAATAAATTAAGGGGCGCCACTCTCTCGGAAAATCAATCAGGGAGTTTTCTAAATGATCGGCAATATTACGCGAAACATAAGCAGCACCCAATTTCTTGGCAACAAATGGGGAGGCTTGCTTGTACAGAGTCCCAATCTCAATACGCTCATCATTACTTAGGACCGGAAGATTGATTGCACCGGGTATATGATCTAAAGCAAACTCCGCAGGTGTTCTCACATCAATAATGGCATCAAGTTCAGCTAAAGAGGATGCCAGCTTTTCAATGCTCAGAATATGCGGGTTAATGGGTTGCAAAAAATATCCTATTGCAGCTTAGAGATCACGTGATCAGGCCAAGGTGCCGATTTACCTGTCTTCATGTCCACCCACACCATAGTAGCGCCGCCGACCGCAGACATCGCATCTGGCTCAGTAGTTAGAGCCATCGTAGTGTAAACATCCACACTAGAGCGCCCAATATTACCAATATAGGTTTTTAGAATCAGTTCGCCTGGATAGGTAAGTTGTTGATAGAAATTACAAAAGCCATTGATCATCAACATAGACTCGTTACCAGGAGTAATGCTATATCCCATGGATGTAATCCACTCTACCCTAGCCTGCTCCATATACCGAAAGTACACCGTGTTATTAACATGTCCATATGCGTCCATATCACCCCAACGAATTGGCATACACATTTGGTGTACAAACTTTTTTTCTTCTGGGATTTCAATACGCATGAATATTTACTGAACGATCATTCATTAACGAACTTGTAAAGCCATGTGATACAAATTGGTAGAGCGAGCACCAGACCGACAAAAAGCCAAAATAGGGCTCGGCATAGTCTTCAGTAAGCGCGCCATCTCAAGCACTTGATCTGGCGTAAATGCACCAGGAATCACTGGTAAAAAAACGTAATTTAAACCTAAAGCTTCAGCTTGAGCCTGAATTTCTGCATTTGTAGGCTGATCAGGACCACCTTCAAAATCTGGGCGATTATTGATGACGCTTTTGTAACCTTGTTTAACAATCTCAGCTAAGTGGCTAGGGTCGATTTGACCCAATGTACCGAAGTGATCGGTATGGCAGGCAATAGGAAGACTCATCTAAACCTCAAAAAATAATAAGAATTTAAAAACCAATAACTTAGATTCTAAATCAGACTTACTTTTTGTGGCCTGTAAAGAAGCGGTTGCAGATAGCCATACCAGCAAGCATTGCCAATATAAAGACGAGAGCCTTAAGGTGACCTGCCCCGAGAGCAACAATTGCAGGGCCTGGACAGAAACCAGCAATACCCCACCCCGCTCCAAAAATGAGGCTACCTATGATAAGGGGCTTCGAAATATCTCTCCGAGTGGGAATATGTAACGCACCACCAAAAAAAGCTTCCGAACGCTTGGAGACCAGATAGAAACCGGCAAGGCCAACCAGAATTGCACCACCCATCACAAAGATTAAGGATGGGTCCCAGTTTCCAGCAAGATCAAGAAAATTCAGAATCTTCTGCGGGTTACTCATGCCGGAAATGATCAGACCAGTTCCGAATAAAACACCAATAAAATACTGACTAAAAAAATTGAAATGTCTTCTCATGATTTATAGGCCCAGCACATGACGAATGACAAACACTATAAAAAATCCAGCACCCATGAAAGACACTGTAGCAACTAAAGATCTTGGCGAAAGACGGGACAGGCCGCAAACACCATGACCGCTAGTGCAACCCGAGCCATAGTTTGCGCCAAAACCTACTAGAAGACCAGCAATGATGATGGTGATCCAATCGGCATCAATCACAGTTATTGTGTGAAGCCCAAAAAAGAGGCCCGCTAAGATTGGGGCACTCAACAATCCCAAAACAAGACTTAAGCGCCAATTAGTATCGCCCTCTTTGGGGGGCAGTAATCCAGAAACAATTCCACTGATACCTAAGATTCGGCCATGGAGGATGACATACAAGGCAGCTGCAAGGCCCAACAAAATTCCACCTAGAAATGCGGGGCCAGGAGTAAAAGTAAGCCAATCTATCTGCATATAATTCAGCCTAGTTTATGAGTTAACTACAGGGATTAGGCGCATTACGCGTTTCTAAATAACGAAGTGCTAGGTAGGCGCCGAAGATAAATCCTGGCAAGGCAAGTAGCGATCCAACTGCCAAAGTGGAAATGCCGCTTAAGCCTTGTCCAACAGTACAACCAAGTGCAGTAACACCGCCAAATCCCATCAAAGATGCGCCAATTAAATGGTTGGCTGTATCTTCCGTATCGCGAAAGCTCTCCCAACGGAATGACTTAGTCAGAATAGAAACGCAGAAAGATCCAGAAATCATTCCAATGACAGCAGCGATGCCGACTGTGATTACCTTTGAAGTATCGCTATACATCATTAACCAATCCAGAGAAAAGGCATAAGGCGCAACAAACGAGAGGCTCTCCATACGACCAGAATTGGTTACTAAGAAAACCTCTTCTAAGGTGTTGGGATCCTCGGCAACAAAGCCCAAGTTACCTGATATCCACCATACAGCGCAAATAGCCAGACCAACAAAAGTTCCAGCAAATAGGTTTTCAGCAGTCCAAAAAGCTTTGCTTGTAAGTGCGTAAGCAATAAAGGCAGACCCCACTACTAAACCTAGAGCTAGGTGTAAGTTGTTGCGAGCAATACCTGTGACTGAACTTAAGATGCTTGGAAGATCTTGAGGCGTATTCAGTGCTATGAAGACAGAGTCAAAGGTGTTGATGCGTATAACACCGAGAAAGCCCTTCATAGTCATATAAGCGGTGAGCCCAAGAACGAGGAAAACAATAACGGATTTGAGATTACCGCCGCCAATGCGGACAAGAGTCTTGCTACCGCAACCAGAAGAAAGCACCATACCAAAACCAAATAAGGTGCTACCTACAATGGAAGATAGCCATAAAAGCTTATTACCGGTGTAGAAACTTTTAAGTGGATCAATCAGGCCCAAGTAAGACATCAAAGCAAACCCAATGATCGCAACACCGATGGCCAGAAACCACTGCTTTAAACGACCCCAGCTTGACATGATAAAAATATCTGAGACTGCACCCATGCTACAAAAACCGGTTTTTTGCATCACTGCGCCAAGCAAGAAAGTCACTGCAAAAGTAGCAAGTAAAACTGATTTGCTGAGAGAAGAAGTATCTACCGCATCCATAATAAAAATCTTTACTGAAATTATTTAAATTTATAAAACTGTTTATTGAGAAAGGCTGTTACGTCAACCTCATCCTCAGGAAAAAGATCAAGACGTAATTCTGTATTGCATAAAGCGACCATCGTCTTTAAGTTCTGAAGGTTTTTAACCTTGCTATCGCTACGGGTGTAGATCATGTCTCCATTGCCAAACCCGGATTTTTTGGCGTGGCAAGCATAGCATTTTTGCTGATCAATTTTTTTGCCATTTGCAAGATCCGGCGTGGCATGGGCGGATAAATGCAGACCGAACATGGCAACAAAGGTAAATACAAGCTTAATCAGTGGCAATTTCATTTGAAATCAGTCATTTAGCGAAGTAAACCGCTATTTTAAAGCCAGATGACAAATATGCCTTATTCCGCCTGAATTGAGAGGTAAACGTTATAGGCATTCATGCGGTTTGCCGCCCTAAACAAGGGCATTCCTTCGTATTCTGACCAATCAGCCCGTTGATAGGCCTCCTCAAAAGGATCCATATCGATAGCTGACTTTGCCATCGATTGACGTAAATACTGCAAATATTCTCTGGTGAAGCCAATATCTTGAATTGGATTAATGGAAGGAGCTCCATGGCCAGGAATCACAATACTGGGGTTTAGTGATTCAATTTCATTCAAAGCTTGCAACCAGCCCTTGCTATCAGCATTGCCAACAAAGGGAATCCGACCCCGAAAGACCAAGTCTCCTGCAAAAAGGACTTTTTCAGATGGTACATAAATAATTAAGTCCTCGGGCGCATGAGCGGGCCCCACTCTACTAATCTTAAATTCGATGCCGCCGACAGTGAGCGTGAAACTCTGATCTATCCAGACGTCTGCTGATATTAAATGAGTGGATGCGTTTACCCAAGGGGCAAAATCAGTGCGTGATGCGATCAGACGCTGTTTAGCAGTTTCGGAGGAGATGTAGTTTCTACCCTCACCTTGTGCATAAATCTTCGCCCCAACCTGCTTAAACTCTTGGAGTCCGTAGACGTGGTCCGCATGGTAGTGCGTGACGATGACGGCAACTATTTTTTTGGATGTGAGCTTTTTAATTTCCACAATGAGTTTCTTAGCAAGTGCTGGTGAACCCAGGGCATCAACGACAACAACACCCTTTGGCGTAACCACAAACCCCGCATTTGAAATAAAGTTTTGATTTTTACTGCTACCCATCTCCGCCAAACCTTTTACGAAATAGGTATGTGGCGCAACCTGAATGGGCTTTAAGATTAAGTCATCAGAAGCATAAACGGTGGATATAGATATCAGCAGCCAGAGTACACCAAAGGCAAGTGCACGCAGTTCACGTTCGCGCAACTCAAGATACAACAGTTGCATAAGCTTAAGGCTTGATATAAGCGAAATGATTTTGAAACTGAAGATCGGCAACTCGAACTACTCCTGATGGGGTGAAGTCCGTATCTAGAGTAAATTGATCTTTCTTCAGATTGCGATTCGTTAAGGTAATCTCGCAGACTTCAAAACGAACACCACGTGACTTCAATGCACCTACTAGGGGTGCATATTCAATACCATTCCTCTTATCTTTTGCACCTTCCATCATGATATCGACACCATTGGCATGAGTAACAACAATGATCTTGGTCTTTGGGGATACATCCAAATGATTCCGTATATTACGCAGCCCTTTAATGCCCTGAGATTCGGCATCATCAATGTGATAAACCACTTCTGTGGGTCCCGCTGCATAGGCTCCGCTGGCAAACAGGGTAGAAGTAACAGCCAGGCATTGAAGTAATTTTTTCATTATCGATCTCAGATAAAAAGTATTAGAGTGAAATCATTCCAGGATTATTTTTTACACCCTTAATGATCGGCTCATTGAGCTTCACAGCTTTAACCACCTTCACATCACGCAAATGGCGCTCCATCACATCCCAAATCGGCTCGCCACCAATATTCTTAGCATCTTCGCTAACCGGTGCCCAACCAGCAACCTTATATGTCTTGCTGGGATCAATGTCCTTGCCATTTAAACGCATATCACTAATCCGCTTACCGGCAGATGCTGCTGGATCAATGGTGTATTGCATTCCACCCACACGAACCATGTCACCACCCTGCTGGTAATACGGATCGGGGTTAAACAAGTTGTCCGCAACATCTTCCAAAATAGTCTTGATTGTTTCACCAGTCATATTGGTAACTGTGGTGTATGGATAGGTGATGGCGGTTTGGTCTAGCAGGTTCTCACGGGTAATGGCTTGCCCTGGTAATAAGCTGGTGCCCCAACGAAAGCCCGGAGAGAAAGCAATCTCTGCATTCTTCTGAGCCATCAATCCATCTAAAATTAACTGATCGAAACTACCATTGAAGTTACCTCGACGATACAAAAGACCATCAGTAGTGGCTAATTTCTCATTCAACTTAGTTTCATATGGCGCCCGTATCTTAGCGATCAGCTTATTCATCGCAGGATCGGCCGGAATCATATTCGAGAAGATTGGGAAAAGCTTGTAGCGGAAATCTACTGGCTTACCACCCCTCACATCAAAATCAAGCACTCCCAAGAATTTACTATTTGAACCTGCATTGGTAACTAAAGTTACTCCACCTGAATTCTTCACCTTGACTGGAGTCGGAACACCATCATGCGTATGGCCTCCCATAATCGCATCTAAGCCACTGATACGTGATGCCATCTTTAAATCAACATCCATGCCGTTATGTGACAGCAACACAACTACTTTTGCGCCTTTGGCCTTTACTTCATTAATGGTCTTCTGAAGATTTTCTTCCTGAATACCAAATGTCCAGTCTGGCGTGAAATAACGCGGGTTAGCAATCGGCGTATATGGGAAGGCCTGACCAATAATGGCTACTTGAATACCGTTTTGTACCTTCATTAAATACGGATTGAAGACTGAGTCACCAAAGTCTGCAGTCTTAATATTTTGAGCTAGAAAAGAAACCTTGCCCTTGAAGTCCCCGTTCACGATTTCCATGACGCGCTTCTCACCTAGGGTCATTTCCCAGTGCGCAGTCATCACATCGACTCCCAAGAGCAAAGCTGCGTCAACCATATCCTGACCGTTAGTCCAAAGTGCTGTAGCAGATCCCTGCCAGGTATCACCACCATCCAATAACATCGCACCCGGACGACTAGCTTTAATTTGTTTAATCAAAGTTGCCATATGAGCGAAACCACCCATCTTGCCGTAGTTTTGCGCAGCTGCGACGTAATCCAGATAGGTAAAGGCATGCGCATCACGCGTCCCCGGCTGAATACCGTTAGTCTTTAGAAAATACTCTCCAACTAGGTGCGGCGTTTTACCTTCTTGCGCGCCGATACCAAGATTGACATTAGGCTCACGGAAATAAATTGGTAGTAGTTGCGCATGGCAGTCCGTGAAGTGGAGAAAATGTACGTTACCAAACTTTGGTAAATCATAGAATTTTTTAGCAGTTGACTGCGCACTAGCGAAATTAGATTGCAAACTCATACCACCAGCAGAGGCGATAGCCAACGCTTGCAAAAATTCGCGTCGATTTAATGACATAGTGATTCCTTAAAAAAACAGGCCTCACGGCCCGTTTAAATGTGCTATTTGTTCACAGGTGATTCTGGATCCAGCAGCAAAGCCATGACATCTTGCATTTGCTGCTCATTCAATAATTTGAAGTGGGCAAAGCGCGGCATATTACTACATGCGTTATAGGCCTTTGAGTTATTAATACGATTCCAGGTATAGGTGACAACCTCTTTGGAATAGCCACGAATTTTTCCATAACCAGTTAGCGATGGGCCAATATTCCCATAAGAGATTTCTTTGGCATCAATTTGATGACAGTTGTAACAACCGCCACCAATCGGAGTTTCAGCAGTATCGCTCCAGGTTGCCCCACGACCACTTTGTGCGATCCGCTCACCATTCTTCCAATCACCAATATACTTACCATCAGACGGTTGTTTAATCGAATCCATATTCATCTTCTGAATTTTTTCGCGCGTAGCTTGACCTTGCTTGCTATTGGCAAACTGAGGATCTGAGCAGAACTTCTGAGTAGCATCTTGATCAATCCGATTTAATCCAGCGATACCGTCAGCGCGGAAGCTTTCTTGAATCATCTTAATAAATTTTGGATCATTTTTCTGCTGAGCAAGAGCAGGCGTTTGCGCTAAACCAGCGACAAAAATAAATCCTGAAGCAGCTAAGAGTTGTTTTAAGTGTGTCATTTTCATATTCATCTCTTATCCATTAACGCTTTAAGCCAGGTGTTTCAACAATTCCACCATTCGCATTTTTAGCCATATACATGGACAAGGCTAAGGTGACATCTGAGCCATAAATTGGAAAAGGAAAGCGTTGCTGACGGAAACAATCATTTAAACGTTGTTGCATCGTCCAAAATTGACCACTCGATACTCGATAGGCGGGCCAATAACCCCAACCCAAAGCAGCACCCTTTTGCTCTGTAATATTCGGTAAATCTTGCAAACGAATACGCTTATCGTTTTCAGCATGGCAAGAAGCGCAGGAGAAGTCCATCGGACCACCCTGGAAGAAGAAAGCGCGCTTACCAAGGTCATACATCTCTCTCTCTTTAGGATGCGCTGTACTTACCTTTATCTTGTCACCCTTAGATAAAGTAACAACATAGGCAACAATAGCTTCCATATCCTTTTTAGGACCCTTTTGGAATGGAGCATCAATCATTTCCTGTGGATCTCGGCCCTGCAGCACTTGCATACACGTCATCAAGCGTGACTCTAAATCTTGAACCTTATTTGTGTCTTTGAAGTAGCGTGGCAGTTGTGCAGCTGCACCCTTCACTACCCCAGGCCCTAAACCTAGATTACATTTCTCAAGAGTTACATTCTTTGGACCGGCCGGTTTTTTCCACAGCTCTTCACCTGCCGCCTCGTAGAGCTCTGAAGGATTTCCGTCAGCAATCATCTCGCGATATTTAGCAATATCGTCTGTAGCACTCTTTTGTGCTGACACTGAAGATGTCATTGTTAATAAAGCTGCCACTAAACCAGTAGCTAGCCCTAAGGTCAATTTACGCTGCATTTCCTACCCTTTCAAAACCACGGAGGCGGTAAAGATTTATTAAAGCAAAAAAATAATTAAGAAGCAGTTGCTTCGTCAGTGCGTTTGTCGCCCTTATTATCATTCCAGGTCACAACAATTTTGTCGCCCTTAGCGCCCTTGTACTTAAAGTTCAAAAATGGATCCTTAGAAACCGCTGGACCAAATTGGCCATTAAATACATCCTTGCCATTTGCTTTTACATTAATTGTGCTGATAAACCATGCTGGAATAGTTTTACCGGCAGCGTCTTTACGCTGACCAGATTCCATATCGTGTTTCATCAAAATTTTTACGTCTACAGTGCCACCATTTTCAGCAGCTCTTACGCGCATTGGATCAGCCATTTTGGTTCCTTTTTTACTCTTTATATAAATGAATTGTTCTATTGGATTGCCGTGGAATTAACCGCCGCAACCACCAAGCGTTACTTTGACCTCTTTAACAGTCATTAGCCACTTACCATCAGCCTTGACTAAGCCATATACATTAGATGTTTGACCCATCTTGATACGGGTAGTGACAAAAGCGTCTGTACCAGCCGGGATGAAGAATTGAGCTGCAAGTGCACTTGGATTCTTTTCAACTAAGATTGCCATTTGATCTGCTTTGAGCGAAGTGATAATTCCGACAGGAACGACTGCACCGTTTTCAGCAATATCAGGGGCATTTAAAGTCACTGCGGATGATTTTTCTGGGCTACTAGCACCCATGATCTTAAATACATCATCGATACCCTTGCCTTCAAAAGCGGCTTTATTCCACTCTTGTGCCTGAGCAGTACTAATAAGGCCTGCAGAAGCCATCAAGCCAAATACTGCTGAGTACTTCAATACACTGCGACGCTGCTGATTCATAAAAACTCCTTTATTAATCTTTACTTCTCTCAATTTATTGCTTATTTTGCATTAAAACACTCTGCCAACTACCAAAAATAGCTTTTTATTTACCGCCGGTAAGCATCCAGACCACTAAAGCTTTGCGATCTTCGTCAGAAAGCTGAGCTTGAGCCGGCATCGGGATAGAGCCCCATACTCCTGCTCCCCCAACTTTTACCTTGGTCATTAACTTATCCACTGCACCACTCTGACCCTCATATTTTTTAGCAATATCTACTATTGAAGGCCCCACTAACTTTGCATTAGGCGCATGGCAAGCGGAGCAGTTCTCATTTTTGAAGAGGGCTGAGGGACCTTTTGCTGCAGAAGAATGGGTATCCGCTGCGTGCGCTAAACCAAGACCTGAAGCTCCAGGTAATTGCTTAATCGGTGGCTTTGTAGTGTCTGCACCGCGATATGGGCCATACATACGATTTTGCTCTGCAATATTTTCATGCGCATTACGAGCAAAATCCGGCAAGGTTGACCCAATTTGTACAAATGGCACGCAGTTATGCATGCATGCACTACCGTTGACGTCAGGCTTATCTTTGACATTCCAGAAGCCGTGTTTAGTCGTCATGCCATTACGATTTGGCATTTTAATTTCAGCGATATTCTTATCGCTGAGAACAAAATCATCTGGAACGATTTCACCGAGACTCAAAATAAATGCAACTAATGCATAAGTGTCATCCGGGGTCAGTGATCTAGGAGCATTCCATGGCATAGCGCGATAAATGTAATCCCATAATGTAGATACTGTAGGTACTTTCATTAAGGTTGTTCTTTGTGGCTGCTTCATATCTTTTAATGAGGCAACTCGACCTGTCTTCAGATCTTCCTTGGAGGTACCACCAGCGATAGGCGTAAAGATTTCGTTAGACTCACCAAAGGTACCGTGACAACTGGCGCATTGAGCTTCCCAAATAATCTGGCCTTTTTCAACAGAACCAGATCCTTTTGGCAAGCCCTTAAAGTCTGGGCGCACATCGATATCCCAAGCTGTAACTTCAGCAGGAGTAGCTACCCTGCCAATACCAGGAAACTTAGCTGAACCTGATTGGGCAAATGTGAATTGCGCAGTTACTGTGATGAGTGCCGCAACACCTAGGCGGATCTTCAATTTATCCAACTTGAACATTGCTCACCTCGCCGTTTGAATCCAATTTCCATGATTGGATTGCATTGTTGTGATAGATAGAGCGTGTACCGCGTACATTACGTAACGTTTTAATCGACGGTTGAATATAGCCAGTGTCATCCACGGCTCTTGATTGCATGATTGCTGGGGAGCCATCCCATACCCAATCGATATTGAAACGCGTAATAGATTTAGTGAGTACAGGCGTTTCAAGGCGGGCTGTTCGCCAATTATTACCACCATCAAAAGAAACATCCACTCGAGTAATTTTTCCGCGACCAGACCAAGCCATACCACTCACGTTATAAAAACCCTTATCCAATAGCTGTTGGCCACCCGATGGCGTGGTGATAACAGATTTGCATTCCTGAATTGAGGCATATTGACGGTGATCACCACTCGGCATTAACTCAATATAGTGAACCGCTTCGTCTTTGGTATTCCAAGGCATATCCCCAACTTCTAAACGACGTAACCACTTCACCCAGCTAACACCTTGTACCCCAGGAACTACCAAGCGCAAGGGGAAGCCATTTTCTGGGCGCAACATCTCACCGTTCATAGCCCAAGCAACTATGGTGTCGTTAAGGCAGCTCTCTAGATTGATGGTACGCGTCATTCCTGAGCCATCACCACCCTCGGCCAGCATGAACTTGCCATTTTTGAAGTCAGCGCCACACTCTTCTAATAATACTTTTAAAGGAACTCCTGTGAATTCACAGCAAGAGAGCATACCGTGCGTGTATTGGACGGTTGGAACAGCTACATTACCCCATTCCAATCCAGTATTTGCACCGCATTCAATGAAGTGAGTACGTGAAACTGATGGCAAGCGCATTAAGTCGTTCATCGTGAAAACGCGTGGGTTTTTCACTATGCCATTCACCATCAAACGATGTTTATCTGGATCGACGTTGTACCAGCCTTGGTGGTGTCGTTCAAAATGTAAACCGTTTGGAGTGATAGTTCCAAATAGACCTTGAAGAGGTGTAAAGGCTACAGATGCAGCAGAGACACGGGTAAGCCCAGGCGACTCACGGCGAATTAAATTGGATTCATAAATAGATGGCACACCATATGGCATGGTTGCCACATTCTTGCCAAGTGTTGTTTGCCATTCTTGTTTTTCCAGAATAGCTGGATCACCCTCACCTGCTGCCATCGCTATTGGGGATACTAGTCCAGCGCTTACGCCACCCAGAGCAGACATAAAACCTTTTTGCAAGAAGTTGCGACGCTTTTCATCTAAACCATTTGTATTGATATCGGCGATCAGCTCCTGAGAAATGAAATGTTCAGGTGCCTTTACAAGACGAGCCTGATTGGCTGGCTTTTCGATTGCGCTGATGTCCTTAGCACTGATCTCAATTTGTTTTTTGGTCATTTGATATTTGCTTTGGTCAATAGATTCTTCAAAATTAATGCAAACTCTCAGCAATTTTTGCGCACACGGTTTGGCACATTTCTACCGTTGCGTTATCAGCAATTGAGTAAAAGACAGTGATGCCTTCTTTGCGTCTAAGCAAAATTCCTGCTTTATGGAGAGCAGAAAGGTGTCGTGAAACATTGGCCTGGCTCGAGCCACATAACTCAACAACCTCGGATACAGACTTTTCACCGCTACACACTGCGTACATGATGCGTAGGCGTGACGGCTCCGAAAGAACATTGAAGTATTCCGCAACACGAGAAAAAACTTCTTCCATCGCTTGTGGTGAGAGATCTTTGGTGGCTTTTTTTGCTTTAGCTTTTATATTCATTATTAATAATCATATATGCGTATATATGTATTTATTAAATACCTAAGAGTCATGTATTCATATAGAGAAATACCCTAGCCTGTGAAGGCAATACAATGCGAGTATGGATATTGACGCAATTCTGCTGTCCTTAAAGCTTGCTTTTTGGACCACGGCTCTGATGTTGCCATTTGGGATATGGGCTGCCCATAAGCTAATGAATCTCAATCAAAGCCGGCCATGGGTTGAGGCTGCCCTGGCACTTCCCTTGGTTCTACCGCCCACAGTTTTGGGCTACTATTTTCTTGTTTCATTTGCTAACACCAGTATTTTTGGTGCTCCCCTCGTATTTTCATTTACAGGGATCCTCCTCGCATCTCTAATTGCCAATATCCCATTTGCCATTCAACCTATACAGCGCGCCTTTGAGGCCATTAATCCTGAAATCCGAGAGGCTGCCCAAGTCAGCGGTCTCAGTAATTGGCAAATCTTTCGTTTAATTGAACTGCCACTTTCTTGGCGCGGCATTACTGGCGCTGCTGCCCTCACCTTCGCCCATACCCTTGGGGAATTCGGCGTCGTTCTGATGGTTGGTGGCGCAATACCAGGCGAGACAAAAACAGCCTCTATTGCAATTTATGACAAAGTGCAGAGCTTTGACACTACTGGTGCTGGAGCCATCGCTCTTGTGCTCTTGGGTATATCTCTCATATGCATTGCTCTCTCCTATGGATTGTTAGGGCGTAAGCCAAATCTGCGCAAAGGTTTCAACCAATGCTAAAGGTCAAGATTGCGCAGATCATCCCAAGTCCATTGCAAATCAGCTTGGAATGCGAACTAGGTGAGCTGCATGCATTAGTTGGACCTTCTGGTAGCGGCAAAACTACTGCGCTCAGAACCATTGCAGGCCTGAATAAACCAGCCAGTGGAAAAATTGAGTGCAATGATGAGGTCTGGTTTGAATCTGATGGTCTGGGCAGTAAAGTCCAACAACTCTCACCCGCAGAACGGTCTTGCGGTTTCTTATTTCAGCAATATGCCCTTTTTCCTCATCTTAGCGCCTTAGGTAATGTAACAATTCCATTGCAAAACTCTGAACTCAGCACCTTTGAGCGCAAGGCGATTAGCCTAGATCTACTGGACCGCATGGGGATTGCTAATCTCGCAGAGCGCATGCCAAATCAATTATCTGGGGGACAACAGCAACGCGTTGCTCTCGCAAGAGCTCTAGCTAGACAGCCTAAAGTTCTGCTGCTGGATGAACCATTTTCGGCGATCGATACACCAACACGCCAAGGTCTTTATAAAACATTGGCAGACTTACGTACAGATTTACATATCCCCATCTTATTAGTCACACATGATCTACGAGAGGCTGATTTATTGGCTGATCGAATTACTGTTATTGACCAAGGCATCAGCCTGCAAACTGCAGCGCCGCAGGTACTGTTTGAGAAACCTCGAAATTCAAGGGTTGCAGAATTAGTTGGTATTAGCAATATGTTTAATGGCGTATTCGATACCGGCAGCTTGAGTTGGGATGGCTGCACAAAGGTCTTTACAGTCGCCGACAAAGGAAAGATTCCACCGAAAGCACGGGTTGCCTGGGTTATTCCCCAAAGTGGCTTAAGCGTTCATAACAAAGCAACGCAAACCAGCATACCCGCCTTAGTTGAAAAGATGAGCAGTCTTGGCCAAATAGCCGTTATTCAATTGCGAATTCAGAATAGTCAAAATACGATTGAATGGGAAGCCTCCTCTGCTGAAGTAAAGAGGCTGGAGATGGAAGTTGGTAAGCAAATGCATATCGAGCTCGATGGCAATCAAATTCACATCATGCCCTTACGCCTCATTAATGATCCTAGGCGCTTTATAGGGCATTAAAAAGGGGGTTTGATCTGAGATATTAGTCAGCTCTCGAGCTGGCACTGTTCATTAATGTCCCACTAAAACGCTAATGTTTATTACCCTATGCATAGAAGTGGTATTTTGATTATTATGTTAGCTTGAAGTTGATAACTTTAATAACCCCTTTGGAAATATGGAGCTTTAAATGCAAAATAGTCGTCGCCAATTTATGATTTTGTCTGCCGCTGGTGCTTGCACCTTGGCTTTGAATGGTAAAGCTCAAGCTCAAGCCATGGTTGCTGAAACCGATCCGCAGGCTACTGCTTTAGGTTACAAAGCAAACGCTACTACTGTTGATAAGGCAAAGTACCCTAAATATGCTGCTGGTCAGGCATGCACTAATTGTGCTTTGTTCCAAGGTAAAGCTGATGCAGCTGCTGGTGGTTGCGCATTATTTGCTGGCAAGCAAGTTGCTGGTAAAGGCTGGTGCTCTGCTTATGCTAAGAAGGCTGGCGCTTAAGCTACAACGCCTAATAAAAAAGCTGCTTCGGCAGCTTTTTTTATGCCTTCTTTTTAGCTACCATTCCCAGTAATGCCGACATACCAGCATGCCTTGCACCCTCTGATAATTCTTTTTCGTAACATTGCAGATCGAGTATTTCAAAATCTTTGCTTAGTTCACGAATCATTTCTTCTGTATAGAGATGCTCTATCAGTGATGGGCCACCTGTTTTGTACTCCAACTGCTTTGGGGTATATCCCTGCAGAATAAATAGGCCACCTTGTTTCAGAGTCTGATGTGCTTGTTTGAAAATTCTGGTGCGCATTTCGGGGTCGGCAAACTGGATGAAGATCCCCATTACCGCATCATAAGAATTAGCCTGCCAGTCGAAACCATCGGTGTCACAGAGACTGTACTGAATGTTGACTTGGTTTTCTTTTGCGAACTGATTGGCTTTAGCTAGTGCGATATCAGAAACATCAAAGCCCGTAACGCGCATTCCTTGCTTGGCGAGCCAAACGCCATTGCGCCCTTCTCCATCAGCAATGCAGAGGACAGAGAAATTAGGCTTTAGATAACGTAAGGCTTGCTCAACCAGATATTCATTCGGCTCTTTACCAAAGATGAACTCTTTTTTATCAAAGCGTTCATTCCAGAACTGGGTAGCGTCGGCAAAGCCCATGAATTACTTCTTCAAACCACCAATGAGATCACTCTTTAAATCTACTACGCTCTCAAGTCCAACCGCGATACGGACCAAGCCATCAGTAATACCTGCAGCTTTACGAGCCTCTGGGCTTACTCGGCAGTGTGTCGTTGTAGCAGGATGCGTAATCGTGGTGCGGGTATCGCCAAGGTTTGCTGTAATGGAGCAAAGCTTGGTTTGATTTATCAAATTGAAGGCCGCTTTTTTTCCACCCTTAAGCGTGAAAGACAAAATAGCGCCACCTGTTTTTTGCTGGCGCTTAGCCAAGGCATGTTGGGGATGAGATTTCAGGCCAGGATGATAAACGCGCTCTACTCCCGGCTGCTTCTCAAGCCATTGAGCAATCTCTAGCGCATTTTGACTCTGCTGCTTCATACGCAACTCTAGAGTCTCTAAGCCTTTTAAGAACACCCAGGCGTTGAATGCTGAAAGTGTTGGGCCGGCAGTTCGTACATAGGGAAATACTTTGCCCATGATGAAATCCTTGCTACCCACAATCGCGCCACCCACTACGCGACCCTGGCCATCCAAGTATTTGGTTGCCGAATGAATCACTATGTCAGCACCTAATGCAAGTGGCTTTTGTAACGCTGGTGTACAAAAGCAGTTATCAACAGCAAATAGCACCTTGGCTTTCTTTGCTATCTTGGAGATAGCTTTGATATCAGCAATCTCAGTTAAGGGATTGGACGGCGTTTCCAAGTAAAACATTTTGGTGTTTGCTTGGACAGCACTCTGCCAAGCCTTGGTATCCGACAAATCTACATAGGTCGTTGTAATACCAAAGCGCCCCAGAATATTACTAAATAATTGGATGGTGGCACCAAATACTGAGCGAGAACAAACAACGTGATCTCCCGTCTTGAGATGTGACATTGCCATTGTCAAAATAGCAGCCATACCAGAAGAAGTTGCAATGCAAGCTTCGCCACCCTCTAGCGCAGCCAATCGATCTTGGAACATGCTAACAGTGGGATTAGTAAAGCGAGAATAAATAAAGCCTTGATCTGCATGTGCAAAGCCATCAGCTGCAAGTTCAGCACTATCAAAGCAAAAGCTAGAAGTGAGGAACATAGCCTCGGAGTGCTCTTGATATTCAGCGGTACGGCGTGTACCTGCACGAACCGCTAAGGTTTCAAGCGCAAGCTTGGAGAAATCAGGTTTTTTACGGATAGTTTTACTCTTCATACCGCTATTTTGACACCGAATTACAGAATTGCCTCAGACACGCATGCCTGAGGAACTCGATCGTTGTTTTTAGTCTTCTGTAGCTAAGTGCAAATGCAGCTGCGAACGGGCAAAGTCACTAGAATCCCGTTGGCGGTCAGCTTTGGCCTCAGAAGTATTACGAGCGGCCTCTAGAGCATCTAAATACGATTCATTGATATCGCCGGTAACATAATGGCCATCAAAACAAGATGCCTCAAAGTTCTGGATATCAGGGTTGATATCTTTCACGGCCTGCTTCATATCTTCGACGCTTTGGTAAATTAATTGGTCTGCACCAATCATCTTATTGATCTCTTCATCGGTGCGGCCGTAAGCAACCAACTCACTACGCGTTGGCATATCGATGCCATATACATTAGGGAAGCGCACGGGTGGTGCCGCAGAAGCAAAAATCACTTTCTTGGCGCCGGACTCTCGTGCCATCTGCACAATCTCAAATGAGGTAGTACCGCGAACAATAGAGTCGTCGACAATTAAGACGGTCTTGTCTTTGAACTCAATGCGCATGGCATTGAGTTTTTGACGAACTGATTTTTTACGAACAGCCTGACCTGGCATGATGAAGGTTCTACCGATATAGCGATTCTTAAAGAATCCTTCACGGTAATCTACACCTAGACGTTTAGCAACCTGCATTGCTGCTGGGCGACTAGAGTCAGGGATCGGCATGACAACATCAATCTCACCCGGAATGGTTTCTTTTCGGATCTTTTCGGCAAGATAGTCACCCATACGCATCCGAACGTTATAAACAGTCACACCATCAATCGTAGAGTCTGGACGAGCCATATAAACGTATTCAAAAATGCAAGGCGTCAGGACCGCATCTGCAACGCACTGACGTGAAGTGAAATTACCATCTAAATCAATATAAATTGCTTCGCCAGGATTGACATCACGTACAAAGGTAAAGCCAAGACCATCAAGCGCAACAGACTCAGAAGCAATCATCCACTCTGGACCCTTCGGTGTATCCATGCGCCCAATACAGAGGGGACGAATTCCAAACGGATCGCGAAATGCTAGCAAGCCATAACCGGCAATTAAAGAAACAACCGCATAAGAACCCTTAACGCGCTTAGTTACTTGTGTAACGGCGTTAAACATAGCGTCCTCATCTAATGCTGCGCTATTGGTTTCTTTTTGAAGTTCATCGGCCAATACGTTCAATAACACTTCTGTATCTGAGCTGGTATTGATATGGCGACGATCACGATACGCCATCTCTACACGCAGGCTAGCTGCATTAGTGAGATTGCCATTGTGGGCCAAAATAATACCGTAAGGAGCGCTCACGTAAAACGGCTGAGCCTCTTCCTCACTACTTGCAGAGCCAGCAGTTGGATAGCGGACCTGACCAATGCCGGCGCTACCTACCAGACTTCGCATATTGCGCGTTCTAAATACATCTCGCACAAGTCCATTGGCTTTATGCATCGTGAATGAATTACCATTCATCGTCGCCATACCGGCAGCATCTTGACCGCGATGTTGGAGTAACAACAGCGCATCATAAATGAGTTGATTCACTGGGGAGTGGGAAACTGTTCCGACAACGCCGCACATAAGCCTAGATCCCTATTTTTAATGAAGGTGCAATGGTGGGTGTAATTTTAGGCATTGCATCACCTAATTGCTTTGCCCAATCAGCCGGCAACCACCCTTTAATTAAACTAGTCGCCATATCGATGGCTGGTCGTGTAATAGCCTTCTGCCAGGCAACGCTTTGGGGGATAGGAGTCAAAGCTGCTAATGTGGCCATCACAACTACAACTACACCGCCACGCGCTAAGCCAAAAACAAGACCGAGAAATCGATCTGTCATGCTCAATCCAGCAGACAAAATGATTTTCTGAATCACATTACCGATCAAGCCGCAAACAATCAAGGTAAGAATAAATAGAATGAGGAAACTCACACCCAAACTCAGCAACTCATCCATGTGAAAAGTAGATAGCCATTCAACAGAAAGGTAGTTGGTGTAGTGATAAGCAACCCAAGCAGCAACAAACCAAGAGGCTAGCGCTAATACCTCCTTAAAAAGACCCCGAGAAATTCCCACCAATCCAGAAACCAATAGCACTACGAGGGTGAAATAATCCACCGTGGTTAATTTCAGGGTGGATAAATATTCCATTAAGGGGCCTCTAACTCAACTAGCCTTGGAGACAAACCCATAGCTTTGACTTTTTTCTCGGCAGTTTCAGCTGCGTCTTTGTCGGCAAAAGGTCCGGCTCTTAATACATAAAGCTTTACGCCGTCAGCGCCGGTTTTATTTAAAACATAGTTGGGAATCTTTTGATCCTTCATCTTAGCTATCCAGCCCTTAGCCCGCTCTTCAGATGCAAAAGCCCCAATCTGAATGACATATTTACCAGGCCCCACTTTTTTAGGAAGCTCTTCAGTTTTTGATTTGGTGATTGCCTCTGGTGCAGCAATCACTTCTTCGCCAGCAGCCAAACCATTAATAGAATTTATCTTTCCTGCAGGAGGTGGTGTCTTTACAGCTTCTTTGGGTGGAGTAGATGCTTTTTCTTTCGCTGCTAGCTCAACGGCAGCAGCCGAACTTGCTCTCTCATTATTTGCGGGCATTACAGCATTAGGACTAGGCAAGCTAGTCACAATATTGACAGCAATATCGTTATTCACAGACTTAGGCTTGTTATCCAAAATACGAGGAAGGCCGACTACCGCAATTAACACTAGGACGGCCGCACCAATCAGACGATGACGGGCACGTTGCTGATCTGGATCTTCTGTAAGCGCTAGCTCTTCATTTTCTTGAGCACGCTGAAAACTACGGGGGGCTAATTTATTGACTGTACGATGACCCCTCACCGAAGCCCGATCAAGGGCTTCAGTCTCAGGGTTTCGCTTAAAAAGCTTCGGTAAACGAATCATGGATCAATGGGCCTGGTTATTTCGATATGCCATTACGCCGGCAACGGTATAGAAGGATCCGAAGATGACAATTCTATCACCCTCACCAGCCATAGAAAGCGCTTTTTGATACGCTGCAGCAGGATCTGGGAAGCACTCAATACCGCCATCTTCACCATTTTTGACGGCTACACCCAGATCTACCAGCTTCTCAGATAGTGCTGTGGCACTAGCGGCGCGTGGGGTTGGTAAATTAGTACAAAACCAGAAGTCCACGTTATTTAACAGGGGCTTAATAACCCCAGCAATATCCTTATCCGCCATTGCGCCAAAAATGGCATACGTATATGGGTGGTATCCCATCTTGTCCAAGCCTTGCCCTAAGGTAGCTGCTGCATGCGGATTGTGGGCGACATCTAAAACAATGGTTGGCTGACCTGGTAGAACCTGAAAACGACCAGGCAGCTCCACCATAGCAAAGCCATTACGAATATCCTGTGCGCTAACTGGCAGTCGCTGATGTAAAGCCATCAAAGCGGCAATCACAGCGGATGCATTCAGAATCTGATTGGCACCCCGTAATGCGGGATAGCTCAAACCACTGAAACGCTTTTGACGACCTGCCCAAGCCCACTGCTGCTTATCACCTTGAAAGTTATAGTCACGGCCCTGTAACCACAAATCACATCCGAGTTTTTCTGCGTGATCAATCAAAGATTGTGGAGGCACAGGGTCACCACAGACCGCGATACTGCCGGCCCTGAAAATGCCAGCCTTTTCAAAACCGATTGCCTCGCGTGTGCCGCCCAAAAAATCAGCATGATCAATATCAATGCTCGTAACAATCGCGCAATCTGTATCAACAATATTGACAGCATCCAAGCGACCGCCCATACCTACTTCAAGGACTACTGCATCTAAGTTTGCCTTGGAAAACAAATGCATAATGGCCAAGGTGGTGAATTCAAAATACGTTAAGGTTGGTGCATCCGCTAAGCTGGCGCGCGCTTTTTCAACGACTGCAAAATGCTCTAGCAAAAGATCATCTTTTACCTCTTCGCCGTTAACGCGTGCACGCTCATTAAAGACGAGTAAATGGGGAGACATATGGCAACCAACCTTATAGCCAGACGCCAGCAAAATACTTTCAAGATAAGCACAGGTTGAACCTTTGCCATTGGTGCCAGCCACGGTAATAACGGGGCAATCAAATTGAAGGCCTAGCGCATCTTTTACACGACTAATACGATCAAGGCCCATGTCGATACCAACAGGGTGAGCCGTTTCGAGGTGACTAAGCCAAGCTGTTAAGCTAGAAAAAAGGGTGGGGGTTTGGAGGGCGGGGTTCAAGCGCTTTATACAGCTGCGCTACCCGCAATCGCAGGCTCAGGGAGTTGCTGGAGCAAAGCCAACAAACGGGCAATCTCACCACGCATCTGTCGACGATCAACAATCATGTCGATGCCGCCCTTTTGCAACAAAAACTCAGAGCGCTGAAAACCTTCTGGTAATTTTTCACGGACAGTTTGCTCGATCACGCGCGGCCCCGCAAAACCAATTAAGGCCTTGGGTTCAGCCATGACAACATCACCCATAAACGCGAAGCTAGCAGAAATTCCGCCCATCGTTGGGTCTGTTAAGACGCTGATGTAAGGCAAACCTTTTTTAGATAGCAAAGTCAGCATCGAGTTTGTTTTAGCCATCTGAAATAGAGACAGCAAACTTTCTTGCATACGTGCACCGCCGGTTGCGGTGACGCAAATAAAAGCACACTTCTTAGCAATGGCCTCTTGTACGCCACGGGCAAAACGCTCACCTACAACCGAACCCATTGAACCACCCATGTATTGGAATTCAAAACAGGCAGCTACTACTGGAATGCTTTCAATCTTTCCACCAAGAACAATTAAGGCCTCGGATTCACCAGAGGCATCGCTAGCTTCTTTAAGACGATCGGGATACTTTTTGGAATCTTTAAATTTGAGTGGGTCGATTGGAAAGATATCGGCGCCAATCTCATAGCGGCCTTTCGGGTCCAAAAGACTATCTAGGCGCTGACGTGCACCAATGCGCATGTGGTGACTGCATTTTGGGCAAACCGATAAATTTGCTTCGATATCAGTGCTATAAAGTACGGTTTCACAGCTGGGGCACTTAATCCAAAGTCCCTCAGGGACAGATTTGCGATTAGCAGGATCCGTATGTTGGATTTGTGGGGGTAGTAATTTATCGATCCAGCTCATCAGTCTTTAACTATCCAGTACATTAACTATCTAAAGCAACGCGAATCTCACGTATAAAGGTTTCGAGTGATTGTACCGCCTGGCCAGGAGCAGAATCCTCCAAAAGACGAATAATTCGACTGCCAATCACCACCGCATCCGCTGTTTTTGATACTGCCCGGGCACTTTCAGCATCATTAATACCAAAACCCACCGCGATCGGAATTGACGTAACTTCACGAATCGTGGGAATAATGCTGGCCACATCCTGAGTATTCAGATGAGATGCACCTGTTACCCCCCGCATGGAAACGTAATAGATATAACCAGAAGCTATTTTGGCCGCGTCTTTTATACGCTCTGGTGATGAAGTGGGTGCCAATAGAAAAATAGGGTCAACTCCAGCAGCCTTCATTTGGGTAGCAAAATCGACACACTCTTCTGGAGGGTAGTCCACGATCAGAACACCATCAACCCCGGCAGCTTTAGCTTCCGTCGCAAAGCGCTCTGCTCCCATCTGCTCGACTGGATTGGCATAGCCCATTAAAACGACTGGTGTATCTACATCGGTTTTACGAAACTCTTTCACCATCTGTAAGCAGCCATGCAAGGTAACACCTTGAGTGAGCGCTCTTTCAGACGAGCGTTGAATCACTGGTCCATCAGCCATTGGATCGGAAAATGGCACCCCAAGCTCAATAACGTTAGAGCCACCGCGGACTAATGCGTGCATTAATTCAACAGTAAGTTTTGGATCGGGGTCACCAGCAGTAATAAAGGGGATCAGACCTTTTTTTCCGCTAGCTTTTAGCTCAGTGAAGAGTGCAGTAATTTTTGACATGGCAATTCGTAATTATTCTTGTATGTAGGCAAATGATTAGCTATGGATTAACCCTCTGAACCAGTGGCTTGCGCAACGGTATGCATATCCTTGTCACCTCGACCAGATAAGTTCACCAAAATAGTTTTATCTTTAGAAAGCGTAGGTGCCAATTTGCATGCATATGCAATTGCATGGGCAGATTCTAGGGCAGGAATAATGCCCTCAATACGACAGCAGTCATGAAAAGCTTTCAATGCCTCATGGTCAGTTATCGCCACATAGTCAGCGCGACCTGAGTCTTTTAACCATGCATGCTCGGGACCAACTCCGGGGTAATCCATACCAGCAGAAACAGAATGTGTTTCAGATATTTGCCCATTTTCATCTTGCAAAAGATAGGTACGATTGCCGTGCAATACGCCTGGCTTTCCAACGCAAAGGGCTGCAGAATGAAGGCCACTATTGAGACCGTGGCCTGCAGCCTCGACACCAATCAATTTCACTTCTGGGAAATCAATGTAGGGATAGAAAATGCCCATGGCGTTAGAACCACCGCCAACACAGGCCATGACATAGTCTGGCTGACGCCCAGTCATGACAGGCATTTGTATTTTGCATTCCTCACCGATCACGCTTTGAAAGTCTCGGACCATCATTGGGTAAGGATGGGGTCCAGCGACGGTGCCGATAATGTAGAAGGTATCTTCCACATTAGTAACCCAGTCACGCATTGCTTCATTTAATGCATCTTTCAGCGTCTTCGTTCCAGATTCAACAGGCACCACTTTTGCGCCAAGCAATTTCATACGGAACACATTTTGGGCTTGACGTGCTACATCAACAGAACCCTGATAAACAGTGCAATCTAAACCAAAGCGAGCGCAAATAGTTGCAGTAGCAACACCATGCTGCCCTGCTCCAGTCTCAGCGATGATGCGTGGCTTACCCATACGTTTAGCCAACATCGCTTGACCAATCACGTTATTGATTTTATGTGCGCCAGTGTGATTTAAATCTTCTCGCTTAAGATAAATTTGTGCGCCACCCAATATCTCACTCCAACGCTTGGCGTGATAAACCGGCGACGGACGACCAACAAAATGTTTGAGTTCGTAATGAAATTCTTCTAAAAATTCTGGATCATATTGGTATTTTGCATAAGCTGCTTTCAACTCATCCAAAGCAAACATCAGCGTTTCTGAAACAAATACGCCACCATAAGGACCGAAGTGTCCTCGTGCATCTGGCTTATCGTACATAAATACCTCTTTTAATAGTTACAGCAAATGATTAGGTTAGCGTGCTTGCATCTGCCGCACGCACTGCCTCGATAAACTCTTTCATCAAGGCGTGGTCTTTTACACCTTTGCTGATTTCTACGCCACTAGAGACGTCAACCGCGCAAGGATGTAGACGAGCAATAGCTTCGCCCACGTTGTGAACGTTCAATCCACCACTCAAAACGACCCGAGGCGCGTTTGCGCTTATCCATGCTTGTGGAATTCCTGACCAATCAAAAGGAATGCCCCCTCCTCCATAGCCCACAACGAGCGCATCGAGCAAAAGAGCATTTGCTTGCCTATATTGTAGGGAAAAATCATCAAACGCGAAGCCTGCTCCAATACGTGCAGCCTTCATCCAAGGCTGACCTGCAGCTAGGCGGTGGCATTCCTCTGGTGACTCATCCCCATGAAACTGCCACAAAGTAATCGGGGCAGTGGCTCTGATAGCCTCGAATTCAGCATCGGTCGCATTGACGACTAATCCGACTGCATCAACCCCTGCAGGAAGCCTAGAAATCAATGTCGCGGCTATATTTGGCGTAACGGCTCTAGGGCTAGGGGGATAAAAGACGAAGCCGAGTGCATCAACACCAGAGGCAATAGCAGCGTCGACATCACCCGGTGTCTTGAGACCGCAGATTTTGACCCTAGTTCGGCCTGGGGAGTTTGTTATTAAGCCCATATGGGGAAATGATAAGGGTCTTGAGCTATTAAAGGCATATTTAAACGAAAATCGCCTTAGGCAACCAAGAATTCGAAAGCCATGGTTTTGGGATGTTAAATTCTTCTGGGTAGGCAATTTGAGCTAAATAGAGGCCTGCAGGTGAAAACGTAGGGGCTGCAACACTACGATCTTTTGCGGCCAAAACCTCGGCCATCCAATTAGCTGATTGTTTACCTACGCCAATTTGGATGAAGCTCCCTACTAAATTGCGAACCATGTGATGCAAGAAGGCATTCCCTTTGATCCTGAAATACAGCCATGGCTCACTGGAGAAAATTTCGATGGAATACATGGTCTTCACTGGAGTCTTACTTTGACATTCTGAGGAGCGGAAAGAGGTGAAATCATGCTCACCAATCAGACATTCGGAAGCCAATCTTATCGCATCAATATCAAACCAGCGATCTGCTGGAAGCATTACATAACCAGCACGGTCGGCAGTCATAGGGGATCGACAAGGACCTGCATGCAAGGCATAAATATAAGTACGCTCATGAGCAGAATAGCGAGCGCTAAACTCATCCGAAACTGGCTGAGCCCAATTGATCACAATAGATTCTGGGAGGAATGCATTAACCCCCCTTACCCAAGACCAGTTTTCACGCTCAACTTCGACATCAAAGTGAACAACTTGACCCAATGCATGCACACCAGTATCTGTTCGGCCGGCAGTAGTTACGCGAATAGGATCAGAGTACTGGGCCTCATTACCGACAAACGAGGTAATGGCCTTCTCCAACTCAGCTTGAATAGTAGGCTGATTTACCTGTGTCTGCCATCCAGAAAAAGCACTGCCGTCATACTGAAGTCCAAGGGCAATGCGCATTAAGATTTAACTATTGTTATTTGAAAGCTCGGCCAAAACACCTTGCGCTTCAACCACAATCTCAGGGTCAATTGATGCGCCAATACGGACAATCTCTTCAAGCGATTTCTTGGCAGCGGAAAAATCTTCAATAGTGATATAGGCTCGGGCTAGATTTAATCTAACTCTCAGTTCGTCAGGTGTCAGATCTGACGTGGCAGGCTTTGCAACAGGCAAATCCAGATTAATGCTTCCGAATAATGTCTTGGCTTTATCGGACATTCCCTCATGATGAGCATGATCTCTAGCATGGTGATCGGACGATGGAGATTGCACTTGTACTTGCTCGGCCGAGTAGTCACGAGCGTGGATGTGAGGCAATGGAGTTTTACGTGAATGACTGATAAAGAACCAAATCAAAAGACCGGCAATTAAAACAAGGGCAAGCAAGCCAAGAAAGAGTATCTTTGCGTTAAACCCAATCTTTCCAGAATCAGACACCTCTGAGGCACCTTGAGGTTCAGCTAATAATTTTTTTAAGTCTGCAATATTCTTCTCTAGCTCTTGTGCTCTAGCATTAGTTTGTTCGAGAATTTTTTCTTGCGCCACTATTTCTTCTGTAATGCGCTTAGTATCTGCATCACTGTCACCACTAGAACCGATTTTTAAGCGATTTGCAGAGTTAACAACATCATCTACACTAACCTCTACACTAGACTGGTCACTCTTTTTCCCAGTCAATTGTTGCGCCGCCGAGTCTACAAAATCTTTAGCAAGCTTAGAATCAATCGCCTGTACTGAGGCGGAATCAGGAATCAAGAGCTCGGAACCAGCCCGCAAACGATTAATATTGCCACCCGCGAAAGCATCTGGGTTGGCTTGATATAAAGCCATCATTTTCTGGTCCATCGAAAACTCTGGTGAACCTGGATCCATCTGTGAAGCTATCGAAGATAGCGTTTGTCCAGGCTCAACAATGAACTTCGGAATAGTCCCGTTTAAAAATGTATATATTCTGGTTATTGAACCTGTTGACCAATTTAAGGTGAGTAATAAATCTACGAAGATATCCTCAGAGATCGGCACGGCTTTCACCGTTTCTACCAAAACCATCAAACGCTCATCCTTTGATCGATACACCATTACTTGGGTATTAAAGTCCAAAATTTTAGGTGAAATACCGAGGCGCTCATAAGCGCTTGCAGTTGGTATTGATGCCGATAAAGTTGTTAAAAGAGCTTGCTCATCTGGAGCTAATTCAATGGGCACCTCAATTCGAAGACTTTCGCCAGGGTTAGATACCAGATTCGCCTTGCCTAAGCTAACGGCAAGGGCACTGGTTGATAGCGCAAGACCGATAAAACTAGCAAAGATAAATTTCAGCATTTGAGTATTACGCATTGCTATCCAATAGAATTTTTAACATTCGACGTAAGGGCTCAGCAGCACCCCACAATAGTTGATCGCCTACAGTAAAAGCTCCAAGATATTCAGGGCCCATCGCCATTTTATGCAATCGTCCGATGGGTACCGTCAATGTGCCGCTAACAGCTGCTGGAGATAGTTCACGCTCAGTAGTCTCGCGATCATTTGGAATCACCTTGACCCATTGATTGTCATTGGCCAATATTGACTCAATCTCTTTGAGCGGAATATCTTTTTTAAGTTTGATGGTGAGACCTTGTGAGTGGCAGCGCATCGCTCCAACACGAACACATAAACCATCTATTGGAATGCTCCCTGGGGTTCTAAACGCAGGGCGGCCTAAGATCTTATTAAATTCAGCTCCGCCTTTCCACTCTTCTTTGGTTTGACCATTCTCCACAGGAACATCAATCCAAGGAATCAAACTACCCGCTAAAGGAGTATTGCGAAAGTTTTTCTTTGGAAAATCAGGTGAACGTAATGTTTCAGTGATTTTGCGATCAATATCCAGAATCCAAGAAGAAGGATCAGCCAACTCGGTTGCTACGCTATCGCGCAAAGCACCCATCTGCAACAGTAGCTCGCGCATATTTTGCGCACCAGCACCAGAAGCAGCCTGATAAGTCATAGCGCTGATCCACTCAACCATATCGGCTTTCACTAGCCCGCCCATAGCCATCATCATGAGGCTGACTGTACAGTTACTACCAATCCAGTTTTTTCCACCGGCTGCTAATGCTTTATCAATCACTGGACGATTTACTGGATCAAGGACTAGGACTGCATCATCCTTCATGCGCAACGCACTTGCCGCATCAATCCAATGACCTTGCCAACCAGCAGCACGTAGCTTAGGGAAAATCTCATTGGTGTAATCACCGCCCTGACAAGTCAAAATGATGTCACAACGCGCAAGTGCCTTGATGTCATTCGCATCTAGCAAGATATTTTCACTCTTGGTCACTTTTTGACCGTTTAGGAGTGGAACTGCACCACCAGCCTGACTAGTGCTGAAAAAAACAGGCTCAATTAAATCAAAATCCTTTTCAGCCAGCATTCTCTCCATGAGAACGCTACCAACCATACCGCGCCAGCCGACTAAGCCTACTAAAGGATTTTTTGTATTTAACATGATGATCAACTATCTATTCAGGATGTTGCAATATTTTCGAGTGTGAGTAATTCTCATTTGGAAAGAGCGGCAACAACGGCATCGCCCATTTCAACGGTAGAAACTTTTTTAGTACCTTCAGTGTAGATATCAGTGGTACGTAAACCTTGAGATAACACCTTTTGGACTGCCGCCTCAATCCGATCCGCTTCCGCAGGTAAACCCAATGAGTAACGCAGCATCATGGCAGCAGAAAGAATCGTTGCCAATGGATTGGCGATACCTTTACCAGCAATATCTGGCGCAGAGCCATGGCTCGGCTCATACAAGCCTTTATTGTTTTTATCCAATGAAGCGGATGGCAACATACCAATTGAGCCAGTTAACATAGCCGCCTCGTCAGACAAAATGTCACCAAACAGGTTGCCAGTCACTACAACATCAAATGCTTTAGGCGCTTTAACTAGTTGCATAGCTGCGTTATCTACATACATATGAGATAACTCGATATCGGGATAATCTTTGCTCACGCGAATCATGACTTCGCGCCACAACTGCGAAGTCTCTAATACATTAGCCTTATCTACGCTGCACACCTTCTTGCCACGTTTGCGGGCTGCTTCAAAAGCTACGCGGCCGATACGCTCGACTTCAGGCTCGCTGTAATGCATCATGTCAAAGCCTTCGCGCGCACCCTTGAATAAAGGCAATTCAGAAGTACGAATACCCCGTGGCTGACCAAAGTAGATATCGCCGTTCAGTTCGCGAATAATCAAGATATCGAGGCCGCTAACAATTTCAGGTTTCAAGCTTGATGCTGAGGTAAGCTCGTCATAACAAATAGCAGGTCTGAAATTAGCAAATAGTTCAAGATGCTTACGCAAGCCTAAGATGGCTTGCTCTGGGCGGAGTTCGCGAGCCAAGGCGTCATATTTCCAGTCGCCCACCGCACCAAACAAAATAGCATCTGCTTTTTTAGCAAGCTCTAGAGTCACAGGTGGCAATGGATGGCCGGACACATCATAAGCAGCGCCACCAACTGGGGCTGACTCAAGGTCAAATTTAGGGCCGAGCGCGTTTAACACCTTAACTGCTTCAGCGACGATTTCCGGGCCGATACCATCGCCCGGTAGGACTGCAATTTTCATGAAAAGGCCTTTAACTCTATAAAACTACGGCAGTTGTGTCGCAAGCCAAGGCATCTTGAGAATGCGCTCAGCTTCGTAAGCCTTGATTTTATCTGCATGTTGCAGGGTTAAGCCAATATCGTCTAAGCCGTTCAGCAGGCAATGCTTTCTGAATGGCGCCACATCAAAGCTATAAGTGGTTCCATCAGGCAAGATGACTTGCTGAGCCTCTAGATCAATTGTGAGCTGATAGCCGCTAAAAGCAAGGGTTTCATTAAATAAATGATCTACCTGCAACTCAGAGAGGGCAATCGGTAAAAGGCCATTCTTAAAGCAATTATTGTTAAAGATGTCTGCAAAACTAGGGGCAATGACCGCTCTAAAGCCATATTGATCCAAAGCCCAAGGTGCGTGCTCGCGGGAGCTGCCACAGCCAAAGTTCTTGCGGGCAAGCAATATTCCGGCATCTTTATAGCGCGGTTGGTTTAAAACAAAGTCTGGATTAATTGGGCGCGTACTACAGTCTTGACCAGGCTCACCATGATCCAGATAACGCCATTCATCAAACAAATTATGGCCAAAACCTGTTTTCTTAATTGATTTTAAGAATTGCTTGGGGATGATGGCATCGGTATCTACATTTTCGCGATTAAGCGGAACTACCAAGCCTTTGTATACCGTAAATTTTTCCATGGTGATCTTTACTAAATATTGACTGTGTGTGCTTATTTGACTGGAGTCACAACAACATCTTTCCCTTGAGTTTGGGACTGATTGGATGTGTTGGTATTTTTACTTCCGCCCATAGAATTGCCCATGGTTTGAAGATCTTTACCCATGCCTTCCATTGTGTTTGCACAAGCAGATAGGATGATGCCGATGGCAGCAACTATCGTCAATTTTTTAATCATTGTGAATGAGGACCATTTAAACACTATATCTCCTTAAGAAATCTTACGAACATCAACAAAATGACCTTCAATCGCAGCAGCGGCAGCCATCGCTGGGCTCACTAAGTGCGTTCTGCCACCATTACCTTGGCGACCCTCAAAGTTACGATTAGATGTAGATGCACAACGCTCACCAGGCTCAAGTCGATCGGCATTCATTGCCAAACACATAGAGCAACCAGGCTCACGCCACTCAAAGCCAGCAGCTTTAAATACACGATCTAAACCTTCACGTTCAGCTTGGGCTTTAACCAATCCAGAGCCAGGAACTACTAATGCCAACTTCACATTAGAAGCCAACTTCTTACCTAGACGATCAACCACTTTGGCAGCAGCGCGAATATCTTCGATACGACTATTGGTGCAAGACCCGATAAATACTTTATCAATAGAGATGTTGCTTAATGGAGTGTTGGGCACAAGACCCATGTATTCAAGTGCACGCTCCATTGCAGAACGCTTGTTTGCATCGCGTTCTTTTTCAGGATCGGGAACACGCTCACTAATGGCTAATACCATTTCAGGAGAAGTCCCCCAAGTCACTTGGGGAGCAATTTCTTCCGCACGTAACTCAACTACAGCATCAAACTGCGCATCTGAATCTGAATGTAGGGTGCGCCAATATTGCAAAGCATGACGTAAAGCCTCACCTTTGGGAGCATAAGGTCTGCCTTGGATATATTCGATCGTGCTTTCATCCACTGCCACAATTCCAGCACGAGCGCCCGCCTCAATTGCCATATTGCAGACAGTCATGCGACCCTCCATGGAGAGGTTACGAATAGCTTCCCCAGCAAACTCGATGGTGTAACCAGTTCCGCCTGCAGTGCCGATCTTACCAATGACGGCAAGTACGATATCTTTTGCTGTAGAGCCAGGTTGAAGGCGTCCATCTACCTTCACCAACATGTTCTTGCTTTTTTTCATCAGCAAAGTTTGGGTAGCTAATACGTGCTCCACTTCAGATGTCCCAATACCAAAAGCCAGCGCACCAAAGGCGCCATGAGTGCTAGTATGTGAATCACCGCAGACTACAGTCATGCCAGGCAAGGTAGCGCCCTGCTCTGGTCCAATGACGTGAACAATTCCTTGGCGGGTATCGTTCATTTTGTATTGCGTAATACCAAAGGCGTCGCAGTTTTGATCTAAGGTGTCTACTTGTAACTTCGATATCGGATCAGCAATCCCTTCGGAGCGATCCGTTGTTGGAACATTGTGATCTGAAACAGCCAGATTGGCAGAGATCCGCCACACTGGACGACCAGCTAAATTGAGCCCCTCAAAAGCCTGAGGGCTTGTTACTTCATGCAATAACTGACGATCGATATAAATCGTGGCCGTGCCATCATCTTCGGAATAGACGACATGGTCATCCCACAATTTGTCATAGAGCGTGCGTGACATAAATACCCTCGAAAACTTTTATTTACGAACAGAGATGTTAGGAACTTTACGCGAAGTCTCTCCAACATATAACTGACGTGGACGGCCAATCTTGTACTCAGAATCAGTAATCATTTCTTCCCACTGAGCAATCCAACCTACCGTTCTCGCTAAGGCAAATACACAAGTAAACATTTCAGTTGGGATGCCTAAAGCGCGCTGAACGATTCCGGAGTAGAAGTCCACGTTTGGATAGAGCTTGCGGCTGACAAAATATTCATCTTCCAAAGCAATCTTCTCAAGAGTCATGGCCAGCTTGAACAATGGATCATTCTCCAGACCCAGTTCTTTCAATACTTCATGACAAGTTTCACGCATCAACTTTGCACGTGGATCGAAGTTTTTGTAAACGCGATGACCAAAGCCCATCAAGCGAACGCTAGAGTTCTTATCTTTAACTTGGGCAATAAACTCATGAATATTATCTACACCACCGCTAGCCTGTATGTCATTAAGCATCTCTAAGCAAGCTTCGTTTGCACCGCCGTGGGCTGGGCCCCAGAGACAAGCAATACCAGCAGAGATTGCAGCAAATGGATTGGTACCAGAGGATCCGCACAAACGCACTGTTGAAGTCGAGGCATTTTGCTCATGGTCAGCATGCAAAATAAAGATGCGATCCAAAGCGCGAACCAACACTGGATTGGTCTTGTACTCTTCACAAGGTGTCGCAAACATCATGCGCATAAAGTTAGCTGTGTAAGACAAAGAGTTATCTGGGTAGATAAATGGCTGTCCCACAGAATACTTATAAGACATTGCAACCAAGGTTGGCATCTTAGCAATCAGACGAATCTGTGCAATTTCACGCGCCTTAGGTTGGCTGTAATCAATGGCGTCATGGTAAAAGGCTGCCATCGCACCAACCAAACCAGTTAATACAGACATTGGATGTGCATCACGTCGGAAACCGCGCAAAAAGAATTGCATTTGCTCATGAACCATCGTGTGATGGGTCACCAAATTCTCGAAATCTTTTTTCACGGTGGCATTTGGAAGCTCACCATTGATTAGAAGATAGCAAACTTCCAAGAAATCGCAGTTATGCGCAAGGTCTTCAATTGGGTAACCACGATAGAGCAACTCCCCTTTATCGCCATCGATATAAGTGATTTTGCTATTACAGGAAGCGGTAGACAAAAAACCTGAATCGTAAGTAAACTTACCGGTTTGACCGTAAAGCTTACGAATATCAATTACATCAGGACCAACGGTGCCTTTGTATATTGGCAAGTCGATATCTGGTGTGCCGTCCGAAAACGATAGTTTTGCCTTGATGTCCGATTCAATCATTTCTAATCCTTAGTCATTCAAATTGATAATTACCACAACATGCGATCAAGCATCCAACTGCAACACGGTGCTGAATCACTTCTGTCTCAGCTTTTGTAAAACCGCCTTAAAAGAGGCCTCTTGAGATTCTTTTTCCAATCCAGCCACAGAATCCCTGCGACTAATTAAAAGGTCCATCAAGTCATTGTCTTCTAAAGCAAATAATAGGCTCAATACTTTTCCATCTTCTACGCTTAATTGAGAGCCATAGCGCTCAAAAAAACGCTGCAGAATAAGGTCGTTTTCAAGCAAACCCCTACGGGCATCACTCTTTAAGCGATATAACTCTGCATTACTGAGGGTCATACCGCCCTACGTACCATCAATTCCTTGATCTTTCCAATTGCCTTGGTTGGATTGAGATGCTTAGGGCAAACATCCACGCAATTCATGATGGTATGGCAACGGAATAAACGGTATGGGTCTTCTAAGTTATCTAAACGCTGCGCTGTATCTTCATCACGGCTGTCTGCAATAAAGCGATACGCCTGAAGCAAGCCAGCCGGTCCAACAAACTTATCTGGATTCCACCAGAAAGATGGACATGAAGTTGAGCAAGAGGCGCACAAGATGCACTCATACAAACCATTCAACTCTTCACGCTCTTCAGGGCTCTGGAGACGCTCTTTCTCTGGGAATGGATTGTCATTCACCAAGTAAGGCTTGATAGAGAGATATTGTTTAAAGAACAAAGTCATATCCACGATCAAATCACGCACCACTGGTAAACCAGGCAATGGGCGCAATGTAATGACTTTAGGCAAGGTCAACATATTAGTTAAGCAGGCCAATCCGTTCTTACCGTTAATGTTCATAGCATCTGAACCACAAACACCTTCACGACATGAACGACGATAGGTAATACTTTCATCTTGTTTCTTTAAAGAAATCAAGGCGTCCAGCAACATACGCTCACCAGTTAATTCAAGCTCATAGCGCTCCATACGTGGGGCAGTATCGACATCTGGGTCGTAGCGGTAAATTTCAAATACACGAATATCACTCATTTTAATTTCTCTTCGCTTAGAAAGTACGTTCTTTAGGAGGGAAAGACTCAACCGTCAATGGCTTGAGGACAACCGGCTTATAGTCAAGTCGATTACCTTCGCTGTACCAAAGCGTATGTTTCATCCAGTGCTCATCATCACGATGTTGATGGTCATCATGTGAATGTGCGCCACGACTTTCTTTACGGGCAGCCGCTGAAATCATGGTCGCGTTTGCAGTTTCAATTAAGTTCGCAACCTCTAAAGCTTCGATACGCGCAGTATTGAAAATCTCAGACTTATCCTTAAGCCATATGTGCTTAGCACGCTCAGTTAGCTTGGCCATTTGACGAACGCCCTCGTCCATCAATTCTTGATTGCGGAATACGCCGGCGTATTTCTGCATAGTCTTGCGAATATCGTTTGCAACATCTTGTGCATACTCACCAGAAGTCGAGTTATCAAGGGCAGCAATGCGAGCCAAAGTTTTCTCGCCAGCATTTTCAGGTAATGGTTTGAATTCGCGGCTCTTGAGATCCATTGCAACAATGTGGTTACCTGCAGCACGACCAAATACTAACAAGTCGAGCAATGAATTCGTGCCTAAACGGTTTGCACCGTGAACGGATACACAAGAGCACTCTCCAATAGCGTACAAGCCATTAACGATGTCGTTATGCTTACCATTGCCCGGCACAACTACTTGGCCGTTAATGTTGGTAGGAATGCCGCCCATCTGATAGTGAATAGTTGGCACAACAGGAATTGGTTCTTTAGTAACGTCTACGTTAGCGAAGTTGATGCCGATTTCATAGACAGAAGGCAAACGCTTCATGATGGTCTCAGCGCCGATGTGTGTCAAATCCAAAACCACATAGTCACCGTTGGGGCCACAACCGCGCCCTTCTTTAATCTCTTGGTCCATGCAGCGTGAAATAAAGTCACGTGGAGCCAAGTCTTTATAGGTAGGGGCATAACGCTCCATGAAACGCTCGCCATCCTTGTTACGCAAGATAGCGCCCTCACCGCGACAGCCCTCTGTCAACAGCACGCCTGCACCAGCTACGCCGGTTGGGTGGAATTGCCAGAACTCCATATCTTCCAATGGAATACCTGCACGCGCAGCGAGACCCATACCATCGCCAGTATTAATGAACGCATTGGTAGACGCATCCCAAATACGGCCCGCACCGCCAGTAGCCATCATGACTACTTTGGTTTCTAAAATATATACTTGGCCCGTTTCCATTTCGAGCGCAGTCACACCAACAACATCACCTGCGTCATCACGAATCAAATCCAGAGCTAACCACTCAACGAAGAAGTTTGTCTTTGCACGAACGTTTCGTTGGTACAAGGTGTGCAACATGGCATGGCCAGTACGGTCAGCTGCAGCGCAAGCACGTTGGACTGCTTTCTCGCCATAGTTTGCTGTGTGCCCACCAAATGGGCGCTGATAAATAGTGCCATCTGGATTGCGGTCGAACGGCATACCGAAGTGCTCAAGCTCATAAACAACTTTGGGAGCTTCGCGGCACATAAACTCGATTACGTCTTGGTCGCCTAACCAGTCTGAACCTTTGATCGTGTCGTAAAAATGATAGTGCCAGTTGTCTTCACTCATATTACCGAGTGAAGCACCGATACCGCCCTGAGCAGCAACAGTATGTGAACGTGTCGGGAAAACTTTAGTTAGTACCGCAACATTCAGGCCAGCTTCTGCTAACTGCAAAGAAGCGCGCATGCCTGAACCACCTGCACCGATAATTACCGCGTCGAACCGACGGCGTGGTAACACTTTTTTAATCGCGGTCATTGAATTACACTTTCCACAAAATTTGTACGGCATAGGCCGCACAGGCTACAAGATACAAAACCGTTAACACTTGGAGTGTTAAACGAATGCTGACAGGCTTGATGTAATCCATCCAGATATCACGAATGCCAATCCAAGCGTGATAGAACAAGCTGATGAAAAATAACAGTGTCAAGAGCTTCATGAACTGGTTGCTAAATAAGGCAGCCCAACCCTCATAAGTCGCACTACCGGTGATGCAGTAGTCCACCAAAAGAACGATCGTAAAAACTACCATCACGATGGCTGTGGCGCGCTGAATAATCCACTCTTTGAGGCCGTAATGGGCGCCAACAACTAAGCGCTTAGGTCCAATTTGATAAATAGGCATTCGATTTCCTTAAATAGAGAAGCGCTTAGTACAAGCCGAATAATTTGAGACCAACAATCGCAGTTAGAGCTAGCCCTAAGCAAAATACGAAAATCGCTGAGCGGTTGGCATCAGCCTTTTCAACGCCAATCTCCAAATCCAATAAGAGATAGCGAATTCCAGCACAAAAGTGGTGCAAAAAAGACCAAATCAATCCAAGAAGAACAATTTTTACTAGCGCATGACCGGTAATTGCCTGAAAGGTTTGATAACTGATTTCAGAGGCTAAGCTTTGGTCTAAGAGGTAGAGCAAGAATGGCAACATCAAGAACAGTGCCGCTCCGCTGATGCGGTGAAGAATGGAAACTTTCCCAGCCCAAGGAAGGCGGTACTTGATTAACTGAGCAAGACCAATATTTCGGAAAACGGGTCTGTCTTTTTTTGCATTTTGCTGTGCGTCAACCATGGGCAATCTCAATCTTTCGGTGGAGGTTCAGTGCGGTTTTGTTGTGTTGCAACATATTCTATTAGAAACCTGGGGCTGGTGGGGACTTTTTAGCGTTTAAAGGGGTTAAAAACTGGTTTTTGCTGATTTTGAGTGTACTACCTAGTTCAATTTATTGTCGTAATGCTGCCCATCAGTGTCATATCTAGCCCGTCGAATTTCTACTGGTTTATTCCCGTAGGTAAAAGCCACACGCTCAACTGAAAGTAAGGCGGTGCCCTCTGAAACTTGCAGATATTTGGCAAGGTCTGGTCCCGCCAAGACGGCCTTGATTTTTTCCTCCGCCCGAACCATATGCGTGGCATATTCAGACTCATAAAAGGCATACATCGGACCAAACCAAGCATTGAGCGTTTCTAGGTTTAAGCCCTTAAAGCGGGCTTCTGGCAGCCAAATTTCTTCAAAAACGATAGGTCTACCTGCTGAGCTTTGCACTCGCTCGATCCGGATAATTAAATCATCTGGCTTTATCTTGAGCAACTGAGCAATATAGGGATCCGATTTGATGTTCTCACAGGCTAAAAACTGATTTTTCAAGTGCAACTTCTCACCAGAATCTGGCTCTAAACGCAAAAAACGATACTGGAAGTCTTCCTCTTGGTGGGTTGCCACAAAGGTACCCTTACCCTGGCGACGTATTAGCAAGTTTTGGGCGGCTAACTCATCAATCGCCTTACGAACAGTTCCCTGGCTCACCGCATACCGTGCTGCAAGCTCCATCTCACTGGGTATTGCATCACCAGGCAACCATTCGGAGGCCTGCAAGCTCGCCAAAATCATGGCTTTAATCTGCTCATATAGAGGGCTAAATGAGGCAATGGGTTCGGATATCAGGGACAAATTAGCTCCAGGACAACTGATGTTGGATAAAATTGAGACTTATCTCATATCTTATATAAGACATATTGCTAGTGTAAATGGAAAAGTACATACACTTAAATGGATAATAGAAAAAATAGTTAATTAACCTCAACTGGAGTTATTAGTAATGGCAAAAGCCCCAATGCGTGTTGCAGTCACCGGTGCAGCCGGTCAAATCGGATATTCACTCCTCTTTCGTATCGCCAATGGCGATTTGTTAGGCAAAGATCAGCCAGTTATCCTGCAGCTACTAGAAATTCCAGACGAAAAAGCTCAAAAAGCCCTTGCTGGCGTAATGATGGAGCTCGAGGACTGCGCTTTCCCCCTATTGGCAGGCATGACAGCCCACTCTGACCCAATGACAGCATTCAAAGACATTGATGTTGCTTTATTGGTTGGTGCACGTCCGCGCGGCCCAGGCATGGAGCGCAAAGATTTGCTCTCAGCCAATGCCCAGATTTTTACAGCGCAAGGCAAGGCATTGAATGCCGTAGCCAAAAAAACAGTAAAAGTATTGGTAGTTGGCAATCCAGCAAACACGAACGCCTACATCGCTATGAAGTCTGCACCAGATATTCCTGCGAAGAATTTCACAGCCATGTTGCGCTTGGATCACAACCGTGCTCTCTCACAATTGGCTAACAAGCTGAATAAGCCTGTTGCAGATATTGAGAAATTGGTTGTTTGGGGTAACCATAGCCCAACAATGTACCCAGACTATCGCTTTGCGACTATCGATGGTAAGTCTGTAAAAGACAGCATCAACGATGCAGCATGGAATAAAGATACTTTCATTCCTACAGTCGGTAAACGTGGCGCTGCCATTATTGAAGCGCGTGGCCTTTCTTCTGCAGCATCAGCAGCTAATGCGGCAATTGATCATGTGCGCGATTGGGTTCTGGGCACCAATGGTAAATGGGTCACTATGGGTATTGCATCCAAGGGCGAATACGGTATTCCCGCTGAAGTAATCTACGGTTATCCAGTAGTTTGCGAGAATGGTGAATACAAGATGGTGGAAGGTTTAGAAATTGATGAGTTCTCTCGCGAACGCATGAACCACACGCTCAATGAATTGCTTGAAGAGCAAGCTGGCGTTAAGCATCTCCTCTCATAAGGATTTATACATATGAAGCAAACCCTTCTCATCGCTAGCTTGCTTGCAGCCGGCCTTTTAGGTTCGGCCCCAGTCACTGCTAGCGAAGAAGTATCCACTTGGACTTGTAGCGAAAGTAAGCAATTTAAAACTTCAGGTACAACAGAAACGATTCGCCTCACTTGGGAATCCAAAACGTTTGACTTGAAGCGCGAAAATTCCCTACCAGGAAGCTTGCGTTATAAAAATGCCGCTACTGGACACGATCTTGTAGTGTTGGGTAATAAGGCCATGCTCTTCAATATTAAGTCTGGAACTCGCCTGGCTGATTTCTGCCAAACAGCAGAAATGAAAACCGGCAAGCTCCCGCACTTGTTTGCGAATTCAGAGCCTTTTGTACAGAACTAAAAGTAATGCTTCATAGTAAAAAAGCCGAGAGATTCTCGACTTTTTTATCTGCATCTTTTAGTTTTAAAGCTGACTGAATTTGCTCAGTGAAATAAAGGTTGCTGTATCGGTGCATCATCTGGTAACTCAGCATGCACAGCGTCACCCGATCGATCCGGAAACAGCGGCGCTCCACAGTCATCACAAAGCTCTGGGTCAAAGAGCATTGCATGGCGGAAGACGTCTTCAACGCCAGCATTACGAAGCGCATCTGCAATTCGCTTCATTGGACTTTCGTCATCAGACAAATCATTAAGCGCATCGTTAGCAACACTCTCGCGATCGTACAAAGGCCAAATGACTCCGTACACCACTTCAGAAGAGCCTTTTACGCTAAAAGAAATTCGATACTCATCGGCCTGATCTTCACCAAACGCCCCCACTACGCAGGATAATCCAGCAGGCATCACACCGAGAGTGCTCTCAAGAAAATTCACGGCAGCTCGAATGCTCAGTGGACGTACATGTTTATCCGCCAACCGACAGTTGGTGAAGTACGCTTCTGGTAATAAGAGTTCAAATTCGCAACCCGGCAAGAGTGCAGCGATAGGTTCCTGCATTGCGTTTTGCCAACCAATCAAGCTCATGCCACGCTCTTGACGTGTTGGTACTTCGGCTTGCCAACGGAATAAGGGCATTCCAGAAGGGGCAGCAATAGCGGCGATGATAAAGCGTGGATCAGCTAAAACCGCAATGGTCTCTGACATATCACGTAGTTCTATCTTCACTTCACTGGCAGTAATGGCGGCGCTAGATAAAGCCTCGGTTAGCAAGCGTGTTTGACAATGGGAGTGTGGCATTTGATCGATGCTGTACAGCCAAGGAACAATCGCTAAGCGTGTATCAGTAGAAGCTATTGAGTTATGCAATGCGGCGGCGGTAGACTCAATCACATTTACAGGCAATGCCCCAGAGGGAATCTGATAACGGGTGTGGGCAACGATTGGTAAAGCCAAGAGCAGTACATCCCAATTCTGACCCTCATGCTCCATGACTAAGGATTCGGCCAGCGTCTCCGCACAATCAGCAAGCACCTCGAAGGCTAGCGTATTAATGCGAAACGTTTGATCTAAGGAAGCATCGATCACATTTTGGTTTTGGCTTTTGAGAAGACGCATTAAGCGAACATTTAAGCGCTCCTCCCAAAACTGGTCTTCAATATGGCTGCCAGAAGCCGCCAAAGAAATAGCATCAGCTACTAGGCGCTCAACATCTGGAGAAGCGCGTTGCGAGGATTTAGTGCGGTGAACAGCCATGGTGCACTCTCCTACTTTCTTTCAGGACGTCTAAATAAGGGTTTTTCTGGTTTAGATTCAGAGGCAACATATTTGTAGCCATCTAAATTAAAACCCTTCAAATCTGTGGGATCGGTGATCCGGTTTTCGACAACATAGCGGGCCATTAATCCCCTGGCTCGCTTGGCGTAAAAGGAGATGATTTTGTATTTACCATCCTTACCATCTTGAAATACCGGAGAAATCACTGGGCAATCCAAGTTTTTGGCTTGCAAAACCTTGAAATATTCTTCAGAGGCTAAATTCAGAAGCACGGGCTTCTTTTGCTGCTCCAACAGCTTCTTTAGTGAGTCAGTAACGCGCTCACCCCAAAAAGCGTAGAGATCCTTGCCCCGGGCATTCTTAAAGGAAGTGCCCATCTCTAGGCGGTAAGGCTGCATTAAATCTAAAGGACGCAGAGCGCCATACAAGCCTGACAAAATGCGCAGATGATCTTGCGCAAAATCCATGGCTTTGGAATTCAGTGTCTTAACGTCAAATCCATCATAGACATCCCCATCAAAAGCATAAATAGCGGGTTTGCTGTTGGCATCCGTAAATTTCTTAGACCAATCCCGATAGCGACCCACATTAAGTGCAGCCAACTGATCCGAAAGACCCATCAGATCGGCGACCTCTTGAGGCGAGAGCTTCTTGAGATCGGCTATCAACTTAGCTGATTCTGAGACAAACTCTGGCAAGGTTGGAGCCTTGACCTTGGCTGGGGTTTTGTAATCTAGGGATTTTGCGGGTGAAAGGACGATCAACATGGCACAATTTGAAGATGAATTTCTACCATTCTAGCGACTACCTCTCTTATTTGCCTTAAACCGCCTTAATGGACCAAAACCTCGCCCTAAGCCCAGAATTTCCAAGTCGCCTACCCAAGGTAGGTACAACCGTCTTTACGATCATGTCAGCCCTAGCTGCAAAACATCAAGCGATTAATTTGGGCCAAGGTTTTCCGGACTTCCCTTGCGATCGAAAGCTGATATCCGAGGTTCATGCGGCCATGCTGGCTGATCACAATCAATATCCACCGATGATGGGGATTGCAGAGTTACGCCAAGGTGTATCACAAAAAATATTGGCTTTATATGGTCATGATTACGATCCTGATAAAGAGATCACCATTACTGCCGGTGGCACTCAAGGAATCATGACCGCCATTTTGTGCTGCGTCGGTCCAGGCGATGAAGTGGTCATCGTTGAACCCGCCTACGACAGCTATCGCCCATCCATTGATCTGGCGGGAGGTAAAACGGTTGCCGTATCTTTGACTGCCAATCGTGATGATCAAGGCATGGTGAGTTCTTATTCAATACCTTGGGATGATCTAGCAAAAGTAATCAATACAAAAACACGTCTCATCATGATCAATACACCGCACAATCCAACCGGTATGGTGTGGCAAAAATCCGATCTTGAGCGCTTAGCAAATTTAGTCAGAAATACCAATGCACTCATCTTGAGCGACGAGGTCTACGAGCACATGGTGTTTGATGGACATCGACATATCAGCATTGCAAGTCACCCTGAATTAGCAGCCCGTAGTTTTTTGATATCCAGTTTTGGCAAGACCTATCATGTCACTGGCTGGAAGATAGGCTATGTTGCGGCACCCGCAGCGATGATGAAAGAGTTTCGTAAGGTTCATCAGTTCAACGTGTTTACAGTAAATACGCCAATGCAATATGGTCTTGCTGAGTACCTTAAGAACGCAGATCACTATTTAGGATTGCCGCCTTTTTACCAAGCCAAGCGGGATTACTTTCGTCAAGGTTTGCAGCAAACTAAGTTCAAGTTACTGCCTGCGCCGGCAAGCTATTTTCAGTGTGTCAATTACACCGGGCTGGGCATCCCACAGGCTAAATTAAGTGAAGCAGATTTTTGCTCCTGGTTAACTACCGAGATTGGCGTAGCTGCTATTCCAGTTTCTGCTTTTTACGCCAAGCCAGTGGAGTCAGGTGTCATTCGTTTTTGTTTTGCTAAAGAAGAAAAGACGCTTTCAAACGCATTAGAGCGTTTACAAACCCTATAGAAAAGGAATTAATCGTGGCGATAAGCAAACCCAATAAAGACATCATTGATGTTTACAGCTGGCCAACACCAAATGGACATAAAGTTCACATCATGCTCGAGGAGTGTGGCTATAAGTTAGGTAAAGATTGGTTTGCCCATCCCATTGATATTGGCGCCGGCTATCAATTTAAGAAAGATTTCTTGGCCATCAGCCCGAATAACAAGATTCCAGCCATCACTGATCCCAATGGACCCGATGGCAAACCCGTCCATCTGTTCGAATCAGGTGCAATCTTGCTATACCTAGCCGCCAAAACAGGAAAGTTTTTACCTAAATCTATCCGGGGCAAATATGAGGTGTTGCAATGGCTCATGTTCCAAATGGGGGGCTTAGGGCCACTTTTAGGACAAAACCACCACTTTCGAATCTACGCCCCGGAGAAAATTGATTACGCAATTAATCGCTATACCAACGAAGCCAAACGCTTGTATGGAGTAATAGATCATCAACTGAAAGATAATGCTTATATTGCTGGCAAAAGTTACTCCATAGCAGACATTGCTATCTTTCCTTGGACGCGTAACTGGAAGAACCAAGGCATTGATATCAACGAATATCCTCATTTTAAGCGTTGGTTTGAAATGATTGGTGAGCGCCCTGCTGTTAAGCGTGGCGTTGAAGTATTAACAGCATTACGCAAGCCCTTACATGATGACAAAGCAAGGGAACAATTATTTGGTTCATCACAGTATCAAAAAAGGAAATAGCATGAAGATTCAATCAGTCGGAGTCATTGGGGCAGGTACGATGGGCAATGGTATTGCGCAAGTCTGTGCAGTTGCCGGTCTTGATGTTGTCATGGTTGATATCAGCGATGCTGCCGTTGAACGCGGCTTGAATCAAATTAGCAAAAGCTTAGATCGCTTGGTGAAAAAAGAAATACTTACCATTGAGAATAAAGATGCTGCACTTAAACGCATCAAAGGTGGAACTTCATATGCCGACTTCAAGGGACTTCAACTAGTCATTGAGGCTGCTACTGAGAATCAAGCTATCAAAGAAAAGATCCTAAAGCAGGTTGATGAGATCGTCAGTAAAGAAACCATTATTGCTACGAACACCTCTTCACTCTCTATTACCAAACTTGCAGCCTTAGATTCCAATCCAGGTCGCTTCATTGGTATGCACTTTTTTAATCCGCCGCCGCTGATGGCGTTAGTTGAAGTGATTCGAGGCTTACAAACCTCTGACACAACCCATGCCGCCATTATTGAAATGGCCAAGCGCATTGGTAAAGAGCCCATCACTGTGAAGAACTCTCCCGGCTTTGTGGTGAATCGTATTTTGTTGCCAATGATTAACGAAGCCTTCTTTGTTCTGCATGAAGGCCTTGCTAGCCCAGAAGATATAGATGAGGGTATGAAATTGGGCTGCAACCAGCCTATTGGGCCACTTGCCCTCGCTGATTTAATTGGTCTAGATACCTGCTTAGCTGTAATGGAAGTCTATTTTGAGAACTTCAGCGACTCTAAATATCGCCCTTGCCCACTGTTACGCGAGATGGTTGCCGCCGGCTACCTCGGTCGCAAGTCTGGACGCGGCGTCTTTACCTACGATCAATGATTTTGCGATTCACTTTCCACTATCCACCACCAACCAACCCAGATAAAGAAGTTTTTGTGAACCCACTGCCTCCTCTAGTTACTAAATTAGCCTATGCTGGTCTAATTCCTTTTGTTGGTCTTGCGCTGATGGTGCAGCTTGCGCCAACACCACTGAATTATTTAAGTGCTGAATCGCTAGCAGGTTACGGTGCGGTAATCACTGCATTCATGGGTGCCATGCATTGGGGTGCCAATTTACATAAGCTAGGCAAAACCCCCAGCGGCGATCGGTGGGGAGATCGTAATGCATGGATCTGGGGCGTAATACCAGCTTTAGTTGCTTGGCTTGCACTACACATTTATATACCTGTTGGCCTAGTCATCTTAGCCTCAGCATTAGTGATTCAGCGCAATATTGATAAAGAAACTTATCAATATTATTTTTCCAATGAAGAGGCGCTGAATGCATTCATCACCATGCGTAATCGACTCACACTAGTTTCTGCTGGGTGTTTAATTTGGGCCGCATTGGTTATTTTGTTTGTACAAAACTAAATCAGCGCTGATGGGCAATCTATTTGATCAAGCACCTCCGCCACCATTAGCGGAAGTCTTGCGCCCAAAATCTATAGAAGAAGTAATCGGACAGACGCATCTTTTAGCAAGCGGTAAACCACTTAGTCTCGCTTTTGGTTCTGGTAAGCCGCATTCGATGATTCTCTGGGGTCCGCCGGGAGTTGGCAAGACGACCCTGGCAAGACTGTCAGCAAAAGCCTTTGATCGAGAATTTATCGCCATTTCAGCTGTGCTTGCCGGGGTAAAAGAAATTCGCGAGGCTATCGAGCAAGCACAGCAGAGCATGTCTCAATATGGCAGACAAACTATTTTGTTTGTAGATGAGATTCATCGATTTAACAAAAGTCAACAAGATGCCTTGTTGCCACATGTTGAGTCTGGCCTATTCAACTTCATTGGCGCTACAACTGAAAACCCTTCATTTGAGGTGAACTCAGCCCTGCTCTCACGCGCACAGGTCTATGTCCTGAAATCATTAAACGCTGTGGAGCTCAAGCAGTTATTTGATCGTGCGTATCAATATGCAATGCCAGATATTCCTTTTGAGGCAGATGCAATCGATAGCTTAATTTCACATGCAGATGGTGATGCTAGGCGATTATTAAATTTAGTGGAGCAAGTGCGCAATGCTGTCTCAATACCAAACTCTCAGATTCGCAAAGTAGATCAGCAATTTATTGAAAATGCATTAGCAGCTCAGGCACGTCGCTTTGATAAAGGCGGAGACCAATTTTATGATCAAATATCTGCTCTACATAAATCGGTGCGTGGCTCTAATCCTGATGCTGCGCTGTATTGGTTTTGTCGCATGATAGATGGCGGTGCCGACCCCCGGTATCTTGCACGCAGAATTATCCGCATGGCTTGGGAAGATATTGGGCTTGCCGATCCCAGAGCAATGCAACTAGCCAATGATGCAGCTCAAACTTTTGAGCGACTTGGCTCGCCTGAAGGTGAATTAGCACTAGGTCAAGCCGTCGTCTACCTAGCTATCGCTGCTAAGAGTAATGCAAGTTATAACGCTTACAACGCGGCAAGAGCTTATGTTGCTGCCGATCAAAGCAAACCTGTTCCCAACCATTTGCGCAATGCCCCAACTAAACTCATGAAAGAGCTAGGTCACGGCAAAGAATACCGTTATGCACATGATGAGCCCCATGCCTATGCCGCTGGAGAAACTTACTTGCCCGATGGCATGGCAGAGCCTCATTGGTACCAGCCAGTTGATCGGGGCTTAGAGAGTCAGATTGCCGAGAAAATGGCCTTCTTGCGCAAGTTGGATCAGGAGTCGAATCAGAAATGAGCCAAGATCCGGTAGATGAAAAACGGATTAAAGGAACGCTCTACTACGACATCATTTCTCCATTCTCTTATTTTTATACCAAGCAACGCCATCGTCTGAAAAAACGAATCGATATTCAACCCCTACCTATCTTATTGGGTGGCTTACTACGCGGGACTGACAATCGCGGACCTGGGGAAGTGGAAGCCAAGCGCCCTCATACCTATCAATATTGCGTATGGCTCGCTGAAAAGTTAGGCATCCCTTTTCGCTTTCCAGAGCACCACCCTTTTCTTACCGTTGCAGCACAGCGTTTGCTAGTTCAGCAAAATGCTCAATGGGATATGGTTGAGCGCGCTTTTGAGTATGTCTGGGTGGAAGGTAAAGATCCCAATTTATCGTGGCCGGAATTTTGTCAATACCTTGGCTTAGCTGCAGATACTCCAAAACCAGATAGGCCAGAGGTTAAAGCTAAGCTTATTGGCAATACAGAGAGAGCAAAAGCGGATGGGGCATTTGGTGTGCCCACCCTTGTTATCGCTGGGCATGCTTTTTGGGGTGTCGATACCATCGATTGGGCCTTAGATTATCTAGATAGGCCGAATATGTTTGAAGAAGCTACTTATCACTATGCCGGTCAAGTTCCCTTTGGGCTTTGAGCAATACAATCTAATCAACTATATTTTTCACTCGATTCTTAAGGATACTCAGTATGCGCAAAATCATTGCTTCCCTATTTTTAGTTTCCAGCCTCATTGCTAGTGCCGCAAGCTTTGCTGGCCCTAGAGTGGAATTTAAAACCAACATGGGTAATTTTGTTGTTGAGCTTGATTCAGTAAAGGCACCAAAAACTTCTGCCAACTTTTTGAACTATGTAAACAGTGGTTTTTATAACGGTACGATTTTTCACCGTGTGATAGATGGCTTCATGATTCAGGGGGGTGGGTTTACTTCGGACTTGACACAAAAACCAACTAATACGCCTGTAGTTTCAGAAGCTCAAAATGGCCTCAGGAATCAAACTTACACCATCGCTATGGCGCGTACCTCTGACCCCGATTCAGCAACAGCCCAGTTCTTTATTAATGTGAAAGACAATGAGGGTCTGAATTATCCAAATGCGATGGGCAATGGCTATACCGTTTTCGGCATAGTCGTTTCTGGCACGCAAACCATCGACGCTATTCGTAAAATCCCAACCATGGTGGCATCATCACCAAAGATGGGCCGTATGTCAGACGTGCCTAGCAAGACTGTCACGATTGAATCAGCTACTGTTTTAAAGTAATTACTACTAGCTTATTTGAGCACTGACGACCAATAGCATGATATTGCTTGATGATGCCCAAAGCACCACAGCAAAGCTGAGCAGTCGCCTGTATGAGTATGCGCTCCAGCTTTGGACCATCTATCCTCAGTCCAACCATGCACAGACAATTGCAGCTGTAGATCAATGCCTGCAAGATATCAATACAGCATTGGCGCAGGGAGAATACGTTGTCGCTGCGTTTGCATATGAGCTAGGTCTATACATACACAATATTGACGGACTAACTCAGCGTGAAAGTAATGAGCACCCATTAATACAGGCATGGTCTTTTAAGTCCTATGAAAGATTTAGCAAAGCGGATGTCGATACTTACATTGAAAAAAAGATAGCAACCCTAGAGCCTGAATCTCAAGTTGCAGGTGTTGCCAATCTTCAATTTTCTCTTGATCAAGAGAAGTTCACCTCTGATATTCAGGCTATTCAAGAGTACATTCGCAATGGCGATACTTATCAAATTAATCACACGTTTCGGATTACAGGTGAAGTCTATGGTGACCCACTCTCACTGTATGCACGATTAAGGGAGCGTCAGCCGGGAAGATTTGGCGCATTTATTGCGCAAGACTCACACTTTATTTTGTCCCAATCGCCCGAATTATTTATTCAGAAGCAAGGTAATACTTTGAAAGCCATGCCGATGAAAGGTACTGCTAGCGCATTGAATGACTCAGCCGAGCATTTATCCGCAGATGCAAAGAATCAAGCCGAAAATGTCATGATCGTCGATTTATTGCGCAATGATCTGAGTCGACTTGCCTTACTAGGAACGGTCACCGTACCCAAGCTCTTTGAGGTTACTCAGTACGGCGATGTACTGCAAATGACATCGACAGTTCAAGCTGAGATCAAGCCTGAAATGCAATTACGTGATGTACTTAATGCAGTATTTCCTTGTGGATCGGTAACGGGCGCTCCCAAGAAGCGCAGTATGGAAATCATTCAAGAATTAGAGCCGCAAAATCGAGGCTACTATTGTGGCGCTCTGGGTTGGATTGATCCTGGTGGTGACTTTGCGTTTAGCGTTCCTATCCGCACCCTTGAAGTGAGTCATGATCCAAAAACACATGCTTCGCCCTTTTCCTTGGGTATAGGTGCTGGTATCACGATTGACTCTGAGCCCGAGCAGGAGTGGGAAGAGTGCCAAATTAAAGCTGCGTTCTTGAGCAAGTTACCCAGTCAATTGGGCTTGTTTGAAACTATCTTGGTCCGCCAAGGTCAGGCTCAGCATGTACAAGCTCATCTAGCGCGCTTGGCTAATTCTGCTTTAGCGTTTGGTATTCCTTGCTCTATGCCGGACATGATGCAAATAATTGAGCATGGGTGTGCAAACTGCTCAATTGATAGCGAGTATCGATTACGCTTGGATCTCGATCATCTTGGCATGGCAAGTTATCAAATAGCCCCCATCAAACCATTAGAAGGTTCAGTAAAAATATTTTGGGCAAAAGATATTCTGCCCGACTCAAGCATGGCGACCTTTCACTCTGGCAATATTTTATTAAGGCATAAGGTAAACATTCGCAAGGTCTATGACCAAGCCTGGAGATTGGCAGAAAGCCTTAGTGGCTTTGATGCTCTATTTACAAATGAGCAAGGTTATGTCACCGAGGGTGGAAGAAGCAGTGTTTTTGTAAAATCTGGAGATCGGTGGCTTACACCCCCCCTATCTGCAGGTCTGTTACCAGGGGTTATGAGATCCATCATATTGAACGATCCCCAGTGGAATGCCCATGAAGTCAGCCTGACTATTGATGATATTCAGAATGCAAAAGAGATTATGCTTAGTAATGCCATACGCGGTCACATTCCCGCCCATTTTTAGAAAGTCCGCATGAAGTTTTGCTCGCACTGTGCAGCGCCTATCAGCATCAAGATTCCTGCGGATGATTCGCGGGAGCGCCATGTCTGTGACTCTTGTGGAAGTATCCATTATTTCAATCCACGTAATGTAGTTGGCAGCATTCCGGTCTTTGGCAAGCAAGTTTTACTGTGCCGTCGCGCCATAGAACCTCGCCATGGTTATTGGACTCTGCCTGCTGGATTCATGGAGCTTGGTGAAAGCACCAGTACTGGGGCAGCACGTGAAACACATGAAGAGGCTGGCGCTGTTGTTCAGATGGGCCCGCTCTACTCTCTTCTCAATGTCCCGCATGCCGAACAAGTACATCTTTTTTATCTAGCTTCGATGAATTCGCCAAACTTTCAGGCAGGTGAAGAGAGTCTAGAAGTTGCTCTATTTGATGAGCAGGATATCCCATGGGATGACATTGCCTTTCCAACGGTAAAGCAAACTCTAGAATGGTTCTTTGCTGATCGTGCTGCTGGAGTATTTGATTCTGGTAATGAATTTAGTGTTCGCAGCAGGGACATTCTGCCAACCGAAAAAATCTAAGCGTCACAAACTCATGAGCAACATCAACTGGCTGGGTTCTCAGGATGAATTTCCCAATCCAATTCATCATCCAGATCCCGACCCGAGCGTTCCCGGTTTAATTGCAGTCAGTGAGCGAATATATCCAGGACAGTTAGCTCGCGCATATCAAATGGGAATCTTTCCCTGGTACTCCGATAATCAACCAGTGTTGTGGTGGTCACCCAATCCCCGGATGGTATTAAAGCCCGATCACTTTAAATGCCATGACTCGTTGAAAAAATCCATTCGTCATTTTTTATCTGACCCTCGTAAAGAAATCTGGGTTGATGAAGACTTTAGTGCTGTGGTCCGCTCCTGTGCAACTGCGAACCGCAAGGATCAGGATGGCACTTGGATTACCCATGAAATCATGGATGCTTACACCAAGCTTCATGAAGAGGGTCATGCTCATAGTATTGCCATCATGGAAGATGGTCGCTTGGTAGGCGGTCTCTATTGCGTCTCATTTGGCGGGATGGTTTTTGGTGAATCGATGTTTAGCCATCAAACGGATGCCTCAAAAATTGCTTTAGCTGCTCTTGCTGCCTGGTGCGAGCAAAATCAAGTGGGGATGATCGATTGTCAGCAAGAGACCGCTCACCTTAATTCTTTAGGGGCTGCACCAATTTCTCGCAATGAATTTTTAGCGCATCTGCAAGTTGCTTTAAATCAAACTAATATAGAGATTCCTTGGAAATTTGATAAACAGATTCTTGGTCACTGGTTATGACTCAACTAAAAGAGCTTCCTCTTACTGAATTGCAGTTTTATGCAACTGCACCCTATCCCTGTAGCTATCTACCAGGAAAGACTGCACGCTCGCAAGTCGCAACTCCCTCCCATTTAATACACGCTGATTTGTATGGTGAGCTAGTCAATGCGGGATTTCGTCGCAGTGGTTTATACACTTATCGACCTTATTGCGATGAATGCAATGCCTGTACTGCCACGCGCATTCCAGTGAAGCATTTCTCACCTAACCGTAGTCAAAAACGCAGCTGGAAAAAACATGTGGGACTGGATATTCTCGTTCTCAATCTAGGCTATCAAGAAGAACACTATCAACTCTATCAACGTTATCAACATGAACGTCATGCTGGTGGGGATGTAGATCAAGACGATCAAGATCAGTACATGCAGTTTTTATTGCAAAGCCGTGTTAACTCCAGAATTGTTGAGTTTCGGGATGGCCCACATGATTCACACCCAGGGCGTCTGCGCATGGTCAGTATGATCGATATCTTAGATCAAGGAATCTCTTCGGTTTATACCTTCTTTGATACCAGCAATGGCTCTGCAAGCTACGGAAGCTTCAGCATCTTGTGGCAAATTCAGCAGGCTCTGGAGTTAGACCTTCCTTATCTCTACCTTGGTTACTACATTGAGCAAAGCGAAAAAATGTCCTATAAGGCGAAGTTTCAGCCTATCGAGGGCTTGATCGACGATCACTGGCAGCCCATCATTGGGCCATAATATCCATTCATGATTGATAGCTACCCTCTTCTGCGTTCCTGGCTTTTTTCTTTAGATCCAGAGCAAGCCCACAACCTCACCATGAGCAATCTAGATCGTGCTGAGCGCTGGGGTTTATTGCGCCACTTGATCGATCAACCCGCCCTAGATCCACGAACATTGTGCGGCATTACTTTTCCAAATCCAGTGGGGCTTGCTGCTGGCCTCGATAAAGATGGTAGGCATATTGATGCGCTGGGGACCCTAGGCTTTGGCTTTTTAGAAATTGGTACTGTTACCCCAAAACCGCAACCCGGCAACCCAAAACCTCGGATGTTTCGTTTGCCACAAGCCCAGGCTCTCATTAATCGCATGGGCTTTAATAATGATGGTGTTGATACTTGCGTAAAGCGTGTACGCAATTCCGCTTATTGGCAGAATGGCGGTATTGTTGGTCTCAATATCGGCAAGAATGCGAGCACCCCCATCGAAGATGCTGCAAGCGATTACGTAACGGCCATGGAAGCAGTCTATGAGGTGGCCTCGTACATCACTGTCAATATCTCATCGCCTAATACCCAGAATTTACGCGCTCTCCAAGGTGAAGATATGCTGCGCTCTTTATTGCAATCGCTGCATATTGCGCGTGAAGCTTTGAGTGATCGATTCGGTGTACGTAAACCCCTCTTTTTAAAAATCGCACCAGACCTTGAGCAAAACGATATCAAACTCATTGCTGATCTCTTGGTGGAATTTAAGATTGATGCCATCATTGCTACCAATACAACGATTGCCCGAGATGCTGTCCAAGAGCTTGAATTCGGCAAAGAAGCTGGTGGCCTCTCTGGGGCGCCTGTGCGTCAGGTCTCTACCGAAGTAGTCAGAAGCCTAAAAGAGTATTTAGGCGATGCCATTCCGATTGTTGGCGTTGGCGGCATTATGACTGGTAAGGATGCCAAAGAAAAGCTTGCTGCTGGTGCCAGCCTAGTTCAAATTTATAGTGGCTTGATCTATCGTGGGCCTAAATTAATCTCTGAGTGCGCTGCTGCCCTAAAGGGCCATTAGGCCCCAAAAAACACTTTTTTAGAATTGCGATGGTATTTCATATTGTGCAATTTGAGTAAAAATCGCTACAATTGACAGCATGGCATTGAATAGATCAGAAAAAGTTACAAAATCACCAGGCGAAGCTGGCAAAACAGCGATTCAGGTGGTGGAACGCATGATGAACCTGCTCGATGCCCTTGCATCCCACGAAGAGTCCAGTAGCCTTAAAAACCTTGCAGAAGAGACTGATTTACACCCCTCCACAGCTCACCGCATTCTCAATGACTTGGTAGCCTGCCGCTTGGTGGAGCGTGGCGATGGTGGTACATACCGCCTTGGTCTGAAGCTACTTGAGCTGGGCAACCTCGTCAAAGCCCGTTTATCGGTCCGTGAGGCAGCACAAGCGCCCATGCGGGCATTGCACAAGCTTACCGGAGAAACTATCAACCTTTCTGTTCGCCAAGGTGATGAGATTGTCTATATTGACCGCGCCTATAGCGAACGATCTGGCATGCAAGTGGTTCGGGCTATTGGTGGTCGCGCACCGCTACACCTAACATCAGTTGGCAAACTATTTCTGGCAAGCGATGATCCAAGCCAAGTTCGTGCTTATGTCACACGCACCGGTTTAGCTGGCCACACCAAAAACAGCATTACCGAATTGGGAAAATTAGATTCAGAACTCAATCAAGTTCGCAAGTTAGGCCATGCGAGTGACAATGAGGAGCTAGAGTTGGGTGTCAGTTGCGTAGCAGCCGAAATTTATGATGACAGTGGTAAGTTGGTTGCAGGACTCTCATTAAGCTCACCTACCGATCGTATTCAGACGGAGTGGCTCAAGCTTCTGCAAGATACTGCACTGCAAATTTCTAAGGGGATGGGTTACAAACCCAAAATCAGCGACCCTCATTCTTAAAACTCAAGCCTGCTTAGGAATGCAATTCCTACATCAAGCGACGAATTGCCTGAGGTTCACCCATTGGCATACGTTCATACCAATCGCGCACTCTCACAGCATCGGCAAAACGCGATTGCGTTCCAACAGAATCCAAGAAAACCAGTAGCAATGGTGTGTTGTTCACACGGGCCTGCATCACTAAGCACTTGCCTGCTGCGTTAATAAATCCTGTTTTTTGCAAGCCGATATTCATATCACCTGCACGTACCAAGCGATTGGTATTGAGAAACTTCTGTGGTCGCTTGCCAATCATCATCGTCAAATCTGGCCAGGTAGAAAACTCACGAATCATTTTGTATTGATAAGCAACACTCAACATACGTGCCAGGTCTTCTGCGGAAGCAACGTTTTCACTTAAAAGGCCAGTAGGATCAGCAAAATGAGAATGTGTCATCCCGATCTCTTTTGCTTTCCGGTTCATGGCATCAATAAATGCAGAAATGCCACCTGGGTAGTTTCGTCCAAGCGTGTAGGCTGCGCGATTCTCAGAGGACATTAGCGCTAACAAGAGCGCCTCCTCTCTCGTCAATACCGTTCCCCCAGCAAGACGGGACGTGCGATATATATTGACGTCATCGGCATTGATGACAATGGTTTCATCTAGAGGCAATTTGGAGTCAAGTACAACCATTGCAGTCATCAGCTTAGTAATGGAAGCGATCGGCAAACTGACCGAGGAGTTCTTTTCAAAATACACTTCCTTAGTATCTTGATTAACGACCATGGCCACGCTGGACTTCAAGCTCAAATCGTCGTTTTGACCTCGTAAACCCAGCGCCGTTGCAAATGAAGGTCTTGCTGGGATAACAGACTCGACTGAACGAGTAACAGTAGTCCTCACTGTTTTTGGTTTTTTAGATGATTTAACTAGCTTTTTAGACTCTGATTTTGCAGGTGCCTTTGCTGCTGATTTGGTGGACTTTGCAGTTTGGGAATCTGAGTTAGCAGCGATTACCAGAGAGGAGCTAGCAACTCCAAACGAGATAAGGCAGATGTGGACAAGGGGCCAAAAACGATTCAAACACATCCCAAATTGCCTTCCAAAACTTTTAACATACGGAATGATAAATAACTTTTACTTCTCGGCTGCAGTTTTTTTACCATTAGAGGTAGCTTATTCTGCAATCGTAGCAACAGCGCCTGTTTGACCTCGATTAACTAGAACAACTCCAGTCATCGTGAGCAATAAACCACCTGCCATCATAAAGGTAAAGGGTTCGCCGAATAAGAACCATGCCATCGCCGCAGTGGTGGGTGGCGTTAAATACAGGAGACTCGTTACCTTAGTTGCAGCCCCCTTACGAATCATCATAAAGAGCAAGCTGATGGAGCCTATCGAGAGCGGGAAAATCGCCCACAGCAATGCTCCAATGACTGGGGCATTCCAGACCATGACAGCAGACTCAAAGTAATACATACAAACAAAGCAAAGTATGGCGGATACGCCAAACTGAATCGATGAGCCTGCCCGTAAGTCAAAGACTGGACAGAATTTCTTTTGATAGAGAGTGCCAAACGTAATTGAGAGTAAGGCAGCAAAAGCCAATACGTAACTCAATGGAGGAATGTAGGTGAAGACAATTTTTTCAGCTACAACCAGAGCTACCCCAGCAAATCCGAAACCCAAACCAATCCACTGGCGTCCCGTAACTTTTTCAGATACCCAGGCAGCGAACCAAGCGGTCAGAATGGGCTGCAAGCCCACGATGATTGCTACCAGACCTGCAGTCATCCCCAGGCGGACTGCGAACCAAACCCCTAATAGATAGCCGAACTGGAGCAATATGCCAGCAACCGCTATGTGCTTGAATTGAGACCAACTTGGCCAGCTGATTCTCCAGACAAGGCTTAGGCATGCCATAGCCATTAGTACCCCTGAGAAACGCCAAAACAGGAAGGTGGCGGGTTCAACATAAGGCATGGCTAAGCGTGCAATAACAAAGCCCGTACTCCAAATCAATACAAATAAGGGGGCAATTAGGCTGTCAAGCTTGAATCTCATGGATAACTTATTGAAAGTGTGGGATTTTTAATTAAGCTATGATTTTAGGCCTATTTCTTAAGCCTCTGTCCAGATCTTGGGGCACTGCAATATAAACATTAAATACTACTCAATGCAGCCTAAATGAATTGACATTGTGCAGATATAGCTCATAGTAAGCAAAGCCATGAAATCATGAAGAAAGGTATTGATATGAAATTAACGCCCGAACAAATAGCTGCAGCACAAAAAGCGAACCTAGAAACTTTAAGCGGGCTAACCAATCAAGCACTACAGAGCATAGAGAAATTAATTGAGCTTAATATGCATATCGCCAAGCAAAGCCTAAGTGAAAGCATGAGTAGTGCCAAGAAAGCACTTGAAGTCAAAGATATTCAACAACTCCTTGCCCATCAGGCGGAAGCAGTCCAACCTATGGCTGAGAAAATTATGGCCTATAGCCGCCATCTTTATGAATTAGCGCATGAGACTCAAGCAAGTTTTACTAAGTCTGCTGAAAAAGAATTTCAAGCGGGCCAGAGAAAAATGAATGCCTTAGTAGAAGACTGGACTAAGGCTGCGCCAGCGGGCTCAGATGCTGCAGTACATGCTATGAAACATGCAATCACTTCTGCTGCTAATGTATTTGAAACTAGCCAGAAGGCAGTGAAGCATGCTGTAGAAGTTGCGCAAACAAATATGAACCATGCTGCTAGCGCAGTTGAAACGAAGGTGCAATCAGGCAATAAAACGGTGAGTAAAAAAAACAATAAGAAATAATGACTATGTAATGACTACATCACTCTTATTGAAAAGATGTACAAAGAGGATTATTTAATGCGTCTTCTTCTTTACTGGTGGTAGATCAGTGCAGTGACCAAGAGCAGTCTCTGCAGCTAAGCCAACAGATTCACCTAGGGTTGGATGTGGATGAATCGTTTTGCCAATATCTACAGCATCAGCACCCATCTCTATGGCAAGACAGACTTCGCCAATTAAATCGCCCGCATGCGTACCAACGATACCGCCACCAATAATACGTTTGCTAGTAGCATCAAAAATCAGCTTGGTAAAGCCTTCATCACGACCATTGGCAATCGCCCTTCCGCTAGCTGCCCATGGAAATAAACCTTTTTCGTAGGCAATCCCTTGAGCTTTACACTGCTCTTCGGTCAAACCAGCCCAAGCCACCTCTGGGTCAGTGTATGCCACCGATGGAATTTGCTTGGCGTCAAAGTAGGACTTTTCACCCGCAGCGACTTCAGCGGCAACGTGGCCCTCATGTACTGCTTTGTGCGCAAGCATGGGTTGGCCAACGATGTCGCCAATCGCAAAGATGTTGTTCACATTAGTGCGCATTTGATTGTCGACAGGAACGAAGCCACGCTCATCTACAACAACACCTGCAGCCGATGCATCAATCTTCTTGCCATTCGGTGTGCGTCCAACTGCAACCAATACTAAGTCGTAAGTCTGCGACTCTGAGGGAGCGCCCTCACCTTCAAAGCTCACCGAAATACCGTCAGCCTTGACTTCAGCTTTAGATGCTCGGGTTTTCAACATGATCTTTTCGAAACGGCCGGCATTAAACTTCTCCCAGACCTTTTCTAAATCACGATCTGCGCCCGCCATGAGGCCATCCATCATTTCAGCAATATCAATACGGGAGCCTAGGGTGCTGTAAACAGTAGCCATCTCTAAACCAATAATGCCGCCACCGATGACCAACATGCGCTTTGGAATACTCTTGAGTAATAAGGCGCCAGTGCTATCTACGATACGAGAATCTTCTGGCAAAAATGGTAATTTTACTGGCTGACTTCCCGCTGCAATAATCGCTTTCTGAAAGCGAATCACTTCTTTTTGCCCTGTTAAGTCTTGGCCATCACCCTTTGTTAACTCCACTTCTACGTGATTTGCATCTAAGAATCGGCCTAATCCACGCACTACACTAACCTTACGGGCTTTTGCCATGCCGGCCAAACCACCTGTTAACTTAGCAATAACTGAATTTTTGTAGCCGCGTAATTGATCAATTTCAATCTTGGGAGCGCCATAGCTAATGCCATGCTTGGACATCGTTTTCACTTCATCCATCACTGCAGTTGTATGAAGTAAGGCTTTCGATGGAATACAACCCACGTTTAAGCAAACACCGCCTAAAGTTGGATAGCGCTCTATCAAAATAGTGCTCATACCCAAGTCCGCACTTCGGAATGCAGCGCTATAGCCGCCTGGACCTGCACCTAAGACGAGCAATTCGCACTCATGATCTACTTTGCCGCTGTATTGACCGGCAATAGGAGCACTGATGACAGGCGCTGCTACAGGAGCAGGGGTTGAGACTGCTGAGGCTGCAGGCGCAGAAGCTTGAGGTGTAGCTGTTGCCACCCCCACTTCAATCTCCGCTACGACACTACCTTTACCAACCTTATCGCCAGCTTTGACTGAAATACTCAAAACAGTTCCAGCTGCATCGGCTGGAATTTCCATCGTTGCTTTGTCAGACTCTAGAACGAGCAGTGGCTGCTCCTTTTCGATGACATCACCCACTTTGATGAGCACTTCAATCACTGGCACATCTGAATAATCACCAATATCCGGCACGAGAATAATTTGCTTAGCCATATCTTTTCCTTATAGCGCCGCGCGACGGAAGTCGGACATCAGCTGAGCGATGTAGACGTTGAAACGCGTTGCCAAAGCACCATCAATTACACGATGGTCGGCACTGAGTGACAATGGACAAATTAAGCGTGGCACAAATTGCTTACCATCCCACACTGGCTTCATAGCAGCCTTGCTGACACCCAAGATGGCTACCTCAGGAGCGTTCACGATGGGTGAGAAATAGGTACCGCCAATGCCTCCCAAGGAGGAGATAGTGAAACTAGCACCCTGCATTTGCTCGGGCTTCAGTTTTCCGTCTCGCGCTAGCGCGGCTAACTCTGAGGTTTCACGAGCAAGCTCAAAAATACCTTTTTTATCTGCATCACGAATCACTGGCACCACTAAACCATTTGGCGTATCAGCGGCAAAAGCGATATTGAAATACTTCTTCAACACCAAGTCATCGCCATCAATAGAGCTATTGAACTCAGGAAATTTTTTGAGCGCAGCTACAGCAGCTTTCATCATGAACGCCAGCATGGTGATTTTGAGGCCCTGCTTTTCGTTCTCTTTGTTGGTCAGCACTCTAAATGCCTCGAGCTCAGTAATATCCGCATCCTCGTGATATGTCACGGCAGGAATCATGACCCAGTTACGACCCAGATTAGCGGCGGTCAGCTTCTTAATACGATTGAGTGGCTGACGCTCAGTCTCACCAAATTTAGAAAAATCGACTTTTGGCCAAGGAATTAGATTGAGGCCGCCCAAGCTTCCGCCAGATGCAGTTGATGTGCTGCCAGCTCCACCACTCATTGCAGTCTTTACAAAAGCCTGCACGTCTTCTTGGGTGACTCTGCCTTTAGGGCCGGAGCCTTTAACTTGATGAACCGTAACACCGAGTTCACGCGCAAATTTACGGACTGAAGGACTTGCGTGACTAGCTGTTGGATCCATTTCAACCGGGGTATTACTAATAGGAGATGGAACTGGTGCACGCACAATTGGTGGCTCTACTTTTGGAGCCGGTGCCACAGCAGGTTCGGTTTTTGCTACTGCGGGAGCAGCAGTTTGTGTGGCAGCTGGAGCTACAGTTGCGCCACTCTCCTCAAGCACCAGAACAATGGCGCCCTCTGAAATAGAGTCACCCACCTTAACCTTGACCTCTTTCACAAGACCGGAGTGCGATGAGGGAACGTCCATGGTTGCCTTGTCCGACTCCAGAACAACAATAGATTGCTCTTTCTCAATACGATCACCGGCTTTTACCAATACCTCAATGACGGGCACATCTTTGTAATCCCCAATATCTGGGACTTTAATATCAATTAGTTGGCTCATAGTATCTGTCTCTTATCAAACCGTCATTGGATTTGGCTTGGTGGTGTCGATGCCGTACTTCTGAATTGCTTCGGCTAACTTTTGGCGATCCAACTGGCCAGCATCCACCAAAGAGCGCAAGGCTGTGATAACGACCCAGCGACGATCTACTTCAAAGAAATCACGTAATTTTTCACGAGTATCGGAACGTCCAAAACCGTCTGTTCCCAATACCTCGAAGCGACGACCCATATGCTGGATAGCTGGGCGAATTTGCTCAGCAAACAAACGGACATAGTCAGTTGCAGCGATGATCGGGCCCACAGTATCTTTGAGGCACTGCTCTACATGAGATAAAGCAGGTACTGCAGTTGGATTTAGAAGATTATTACGATGGACTGTATTCCAGTTACGACCTAACTCAGTAAAGCTTGGGCAGCCCCACAAATCAGAAGCAACACCCCAATCTTTATGTAGGATTTCAGCGGCTTCAATAACTTCACGGAAAATAGTTCCCGAACCTAAAAGCTGTACATGCAATTTCGCGTTAGCATCGCCAACCGACTTGAGTTTGTACATACCTTTAATGATGTCTTGCTCTGCACCTTTTGGCATGGCTGGATGAGCGTAGTTCTCATTCATCAGAGTGATGTAGTAGTACACATCTTCTTGTTCAGCCAGCATACGGCGCATACCATCTTGAATTACTACAGCTACTTCAAATGAGAATGAAGGGTCGTAGCTAATACAGTTTGGAATTGAAGCGCTCCATACTTGGCTGTGTCCATCTTCATGCTGAAGGCCTTCACCATTCAAAGTCGTTCTACCGGCAGTACCGCCCAGTAAAAATCCACGGCTACGCATATCACCAGCAGCCCAACAGAGGTCACCAATCCGCTGGAAACCAAACATGGAATAGAAGATATAAAAAGGCAGCATCGGTACGCCGTGCGTTGAGTATGAAGTGGCAGCAGCGATCCAGTCGCACATACCACCCGCTTCATTAATACCTTCTTGCAAAATCTGACCAGTCTTGTCCTCTTTATAGAACATCAGTTGATCATGATCTTCTGGGGTGTAAAGCTGGCCTAGCTGATTCCAGATACCTAATTGACGGAACATACCTTCCATGCCAAAGGTGCGTGACTCATCCGGAACAATTGGAACAACTCGTTTACCCAACACCTTGTCGCGCACAATCGTATTGAGTATGCGAACAAAGGCCATCGTGGTAGAAATCTCACGGCCATCGGTAGTTGCCTCTAGTAATGGTGCGAATACCTCAAGCGCTGGAACCGGCAGGCTCTCGGCCTTCATGCGACGCTGTGGCAAATAGCCGCCCAACTCTTGACGGCGAGCTTTCATATACTCAAGCTCTGGGCTTCCTTCCGCAAATTTCACTAAAGGCATTTCTTCTAGTTGCTCATCTTTTACGGGGATCTCAAAACGATCGCGGAAACGACGTACATCATCTGCATTCATCTTCTTCGCTTGGTGGGCAATATTCATTGCCTCACCCGAGGCACCCATACCGTAACCTTTAATGGTGTGAGCCAAAATAACGGTTGGCTGATCCTTATGATTTACGGCTGAATGAAATGCTGCAAATACTTTATGGGGATCATGACCACCGCGATTGAGTTGCCAAATCTCGTCATCACTCCAGTCACTGACCAATGCCTTTAGCTCGGGTGTATTGAAAACGATTTCGCGCACGTAGGCACCACTCTTGGCTTTCATAGTCTGGTATTCACCATCGACAATCTGACCAAGACGCTGCATCAAGATACCTTTTTTATCGCGAGCAAACAAAGCATCCCAATGACCGCCCCAAACCACCTTGATTACATTCCAACCGGCGCCGCGGAACTCACCTTCGAGCTCTTGAATAATCTTACCGTTACCACGTACAGGCCCATCAAGACGTTGAAGGTTGCAGTTCACTACAAAAATCAGGTTATCTAATTTTTCACGGCCGGCCATACCAATAGCACCGAGTGATTCCGGTTCATCAGTTTCACCATCGCCGAGGAAGGCCCAAACCTTTCTACCTTCCGCTTGAATGAATCCTCGATCCTGCATGTAGCGCATAAAGCGCGCTTGATAAATAGCCATGATTGGGCCAAGACCCATCGACACTGTAGGGAACTGCCAAAAATCCGGCATCAACCAAGGGTGCGGATAACTAGAGATGCCTTTGCCACCCACTTCTTGACGGAAGTTATTCAGCTGCTCATCAGACAAGCGACCGAGCATGTAAGCTCGGGCGTACACACCGGGGGCAGAATGTCCTTGAACAAATATGAGATCGCCACCATGCTCTGGAGATGGGGCATGCCAGAAATGGTTAAAGCCGACGTCATATAGAGTGGCCGCCGACTGGAAAGAAGAAATATGACCACCAACGTTGGTATCTTTATTAGCACGCAAGACCATAGCCATTGCGTTCCAACGCGTGTAGGAACGGATGCGGTGCTCAACATTTTGATCGCCTGGTAGACGTGCTTGCTGCTCCACAGGGATTGTGTTGATGTATGGAGTTTCAGCATGAAAGGGTTGATTCACCCCATTCACTCGGGCATGAGAAATTTGCTGATCAATAAGATAGGCAGCACGCTCTGGACCCTCATTCCGAATAACACCATCAAGGGCCTGTAACCACTCTTGGGTTTCGCCTGGATCAGCATCTTGTTTTCCTGCGCTACCCAAAATTTGTTCTGGAACCGCTGCCATAAATTGCCTCCATTTGTTACATCGTTTTTATTGATTCACTTTATAGGCAATATTCTAGGAAGGTCTATGGGTGTAAACAAGCAATTTCCCACATAATGATAGTATTTCTCACTATGTGGGATATTGTTGCATCGCACTCAAATCAGCTAAAAAAGTACAGTAAAGCAAGAAAAGCCTATCCATAGGGCAAAATAAGCGGATTACATGAAAAAAATAGTATTTTCAATAAGGCAACTACAGCCTGTGAAGTGGATCCGTCGAATACGGGGGTTTAAGCTTGTCTATACGCCATTAATAGCCATTGTGCTGTTCACTGTTGTTATGGGTGTCATTATGGGCACCCTACAACTACAAGAAAAAAGTCAGCAAGAAGCCGCTCTTTTTAGAGAACTCTCTTTTGCGAAGCAACGTATCCAATTGCGCTTTGCAAACAATACCGATGTACTTCAGTCGCTTGGACGTGAATATATAAGTAGTGGTGAGTCGGTTAAGTCAAGAGAAAACCTCTTCATACAGGCTGAAAATTTATTACAAAGTAATCATGAAATTGCACAAATCGTTTGGATTGATAAAGCAGGACAACGACAGTGGAGAGTTCCGCTAAATAACTTAAGAACAGTCTGGCTTAATAAAGATGTTAACGCTGAGACTGTCAATCAAGGTTTAAGAAAAACACTTGAGCTCAGTACAGCAACGAGCCGACCAGCTTTTAGTCAATTCATGACGCTCGAAGTTCCTAGCGATGAAGTCATCTCAAGAGAAATCCGTAACGTATTTTGGCAAACAGTTCCCCAGATTTCTGGTAATGAAATTAATGGCATGGTAGCTGTTCTTTACACCACACAAGGCTTGCTTGAAATTATTCCTGGCGAGCTCAAGAGCCAGTATCGCTTCACATTAATTACAGACGATGACAGAGTCCTAGCGATCTCGTCCGATAAAAATACACCAAAGCGTGCATTTAGCAATCAAACAAGTTTGGATATTGGAGTGCTTAGCCCAAATCTCAGCCTACGCATCGATACCTACCCGCCTGCCACGAATTTAACTTTTAGAATGTTGATAGGCGTGGTGCTGGGTTTGAGTGCGTTTGTGATTTGGAGCTTATGGTCCGTTCTCAAACAGATGCAGGTTAGGCAAGAGGCAGAAGCAAATCTTCGAGCAGAAACTAATTTCCGTAGTGCAATGGAAAATTCCACTCCAGTAGGTATCCGTGCGCACGATATGAATAGAGTAATTACTTATGTGAATCCCGCATTTTGTGAGATGACTGGGTGGTCTGCAGAAGAACTCATCGGACAAAGCCCCCCTTTTGCCTTCTGGCCCGAAGGTCAGAAAAATGAGCTGACTGACAAAATGAATAAGGCCCTCAAAATAGCAATGAGCGAAGAGAGGACCATTGGGATTGAAGGCTCAATTCTTCACAGGGATGGATCAGTTATTCAGACGCGCACATTTATTGCACCCCTTGTAAACGAAAAGAGTCAGCAAACTGGCTGGGTAACTTCATTAATTGATATCTCCGAACCTAAGAAAATTCGAGAAGAGTTGGCAGCCTCACAAGAGCGATTTGTTGCGGTATTAGAAGGGCTTGATGCTGCAGTTTCAGTAGTATCAAATGAGAACGGTGAACTATTATTTACAAATCGCTTCTATCGTGAACGCTTTGGTAATACTGCCAAGGGCCACTTTGAATTAACTGGTAGCGATAAGACGTCCGAGGGTATTTCAGCCCAATCACCATATCAGGAAACTGCATCAGAAGAAATTCAATTGCTAGATGAGGCAACGGGAATCTCAAAATGGTATGAAGTTCGCAGACGGAATGTCCCATGGGTAGATGGTCACTTGGCACAATTATTAATTGCCACAGATATTACGCTGCGCGTCGAAGCTGATGACTTGGCTCGACAACAAGAAGAGCGGATGCAATTTACCAGCCGCTTAACAACCATGGGCGAAATGGCCTCTTCTTTAGCCCACGAATTAAATCAACCGCTGGCTGCAATTTCAAACTACTGCATGGGTGTGGCAAAGCGCTTACAGGGTCAACTTGATCCTGCCTTGCAAAAAGATATTCTTCCGGCGCTAGAGAAGGCATCTGATCAGGCTCATCGCGCTGGCACGATCATTCAACGTATTAAGGGCTTTGTAAAACGTAGTGAACCTCAAAGGAAGTCCTGTGACATTGCTGAAATTATTCATGATGCCGTTGGATTGGTAGAAATTGACGCCCATCGCCATCGCTTGAGTATCAACACTGAAATCGCTGAAAATCTTCCCCAAGTCGACTTAGATCCAGTCTTAATTCTGCAGGTCTTGGTCAATCTCCTGAAAAACTCATTAGATAGTCTGAGAGAGGTTTACCCCCTTTCCTCACGCTGGTCGGCCCCCCCTGTAAGGATTTCAGCAGATTTAGACACCAGCGCCTTCCCCGCCATGTTGCGCATCCAGGTGCGGGACGCGGGCGGCGGAATCGCAAAATCAGTGATTGAGCGCATGTTTGAGCCCTTTTTTAGCACCAAAAGCGATGGTATGGGCATGGGTCTGAATATCTGTCGATCCGTCATTGAGTCCCATCAGGGTCGTCTTTGGGCAACCAATCTGATGGATGCCGAACATACGAAGTTGTCGGGCTGCACCTTTACAATACTATTACCCTTAGAGTCCCCGGGTTCTAGCGATAGTATTTAATTTATGCAATTTTTTAGGTTTATCTTCGAGAGCTAATATGAATATCAGTGCTGCCACCAAACCCAATCAAGCCGAAGTAGTTTATGTTGTAGATGATGATGAGGCAGTTCGCGACTCCCTTACCTGGCTACTCGAAAGCAATGGTTATGTTGTTCGCTGTCATGCAAGTGCTGAGCGTTTCTTGCAGTCACTTCAAAGCACTGATAAGTCAACCATCTCTTGCGCTATTCTGGATGTCCGCATGTCCGGTATGTCTGGCCTAGAACTACAAGAGCGCCTCATTAGTGAAAACCTGCCCATGCCAGTTGCCTTTATTACCGGTCACGGCGATGTATCGATGGCAGTTTCGACGATGAAGCGCGGTGCGGTGGACTTTATCGAAAAACCATTCAAAGAAAACGATCTCTGCGGCTTAGTAGATCGCATGCTTGGAAAAGCGCGAATTGATTACTCCCAAGCAAGTCAGCGCAAGGTCACCCAAAGCCTCTTGAGCAAACTCACTGGGCGTGAACGCCAAGTACTCGAGCGCATCGTAGCCGGTCGCTTAAACAAACAAATCGCAGATGATCTAAGTATCTCAATCAAAACTGTAGAGGCTCATCGCGCTAATATTATGGAAAAGCTCAACGTAAATACCGTTGCAGATCTTCTGCGTCTTGCCCTTTCTGACCCACAACCCAACTAATTTTTATGCCTGCACAGTTACTCGATGGCATCGCGCTATCAAAAAAATTACGTACTGAAATTGCTGCACGTGGCGCTATCGTTACCGCCAAGGGCGTTAGACCAGGTTTAGCAGTCATCGTTGTTGGCGAAAATCCTGCTAGCCAGGTTTATGTCAGGAATAAAGTAAAAGCCTGCGAAGATGTTGGTTTCCACTCTGTGCTTGAGCGCTACTCCGTAGAATTAGGCGAAGAGGAATTGCTAGCTCGTATTGCTACTCTCAATGCTGATCCAGTCATCCACGGCATCTTGGTCCAACTACCGCTTCCTGAGCACATTGCGGCTGAACGCGTACTTGAGGCAATCGCACCAGAAAAAGATGTGGATGGTTTTCACGTAGCCAATGCTGGCGCCCTCATGGTAGGCCAGCCAGAATTCAAGCCCTGTACTCCTTATGGCTGTATGAAAATTCTGGAAAGCATTGAATACCCCATCCGCGGTGCACGTGCGGTGATCGTTGGCGCCTCTAATATTGTTGGCAAACCGATGGCTATGCTCTTGCTACAGGCAGGTGCAACAGTCACTATTTGCAATAGCAAGACCCGTGACTTGGCGCATCACACTAAAGATGCTGATATTTTGGTAGTGGCGACTGGCAAGCCGAAAATGATTACCGGTGATATGGTCAAAAATGGTGCCGTAGTCATTGACGTGGGCATTAATCGCATGCCCGATGGGAAACTCTGTGGCGACGTTGATTTTGATGCTGTTCAATATGTTGCTGGTTGGATCACACCTGTGCCAGGTGGCGTAGGCCCCATGACTATCACCATGCTTCTGATGAATACCTTAGAGGCAGCAGAAAAAGCGGCCAAGCCGTCTTAATAGGTGGGTTCGCTTGAGACCTTTTTTAGGGCCTAATTAGCAAAAGTTTCTGTCGTCCATTAAGCTATGGGGATGACTACATCAATCACATCAAAGCCTTCTACCGAACTTCTAAAAAATCCACTGATTGCATTCGGAAGAGGTATTTGCGCCTACTCTGAGGTAAAGCCATCCGACATTGCGCCGGCAATCGATTTCCTTTTGCAGCGGGCGCAATATGCAGTGGATCATGCAGTAGACGCAAGCACCCCTGCAAACTGGAATGATTTGCTCGAACCCCTTGAGGACGCAACTGAATCCCTAAGTCGCTCATGGGGTGTTGTTTCTCACTTAAATAGCGTCGGAGATACGCCTGAGCTACGCGCTGCTTATGGCGAGATGATGCCCAAGGTGACCGCCTTCTTTTCAAGCTTGGGACAAAATCTTGCACTGTATGAAAAGTTTAAAGCCCTGAGTCAAGATAGTAACTTTTCGAAACTCAATTCTGCACAGAAAAAAGTGATTGAAAACTCATTAAGAGAGTTCCGCCTTGGTGGTTCAGAGCTGAGTGATGCCGATAAGCCCCGTTTTGCAGCAATTCAAGATGAGCAAGCATTATTAGGCAAGGCCTTTTCCGATCATGTATTAGATGCCACTGATGGATTTATTCATCTCATTACTGATGATGCCAATTTGGCTGGCTTACCTGAAGATGCTATTGCTGCTGCAGCCGATCTTGCCCAGCAAAAGAATCTTCAGGGTTGGGCATTTTCATTGCACTTCCCTTCTTATTACCCGGTAATGCAGTACTCCGAGAACCGGGCACTACGTCGCCAAATGTATGAGGCCTACGTAACTCGAGCTTCTGAACTAGCCCCGCAATACTCTCAAGGCAAACTTGATTGGGATAATACGCAAAACATGCTTGAGCAATTAAATCTACGCGATGAAGAAGCGCGCATGCTGGGGTTTAAAAACTATGCCGCCCTGAGTTTGGCGCCTAAAATGGCAAGTACCGTTGAGGAAGTCGATACCTTCTTAACGAATTTTGCTCAAAAAGCAAAACCTTTTGCATTAAAGGATTGGCAAGAACTTTCTGACTTTGCCAAGACTGAACTATCTATTGCCAATGGATTAGAGCCTTGGGATGTTGCCTACGCCTCCGAAAGATTGAAGCAAGAGCGCTACTCCTTTTCTGAAAATGAGTTGAAACAATACTTCCCTTTACCTAAAGTGTTGGAGGGCCTATTTAGCGTCATTCAAACTTTATTTGGGGTGAAGATTGAAAAGGCTAATCTGCCAACTTGGCATGCAGATGTGCAGTCCTTCTCAGTCAAAAATACTGCAAATAATATAGTGGCCTATTTTTACTTAGACCCCTATGCTAGATCAGGCAAACGTGGCGGAGCTTGGATGGATGATGCGCGCGGTCGCCTTGAATTATCTAATGGAGAGATCCAGATACCAGTAGCGTATCTGGTCTGTAACTTTGCACCTCCGGTCAAAGTCAATGGTGTATTGCGCCAACCGACAATCACTCATGATGATGTGATCACACTCTTTCATGAAAGTGGTCATGGCCTACACCACCTCTTAACGCAAGTCAGCGCATTAGGCGTATCTGGCATCAATGGTGTTGAATGGGATGCCGTAGAGTTACCAAGCCAGTTCATGGAAAACTTCTGCTGGGAATGGGAGGTTTTAGAAAAAATGACAGCACATGCTGAAACTGGCAAACCACTGCCGCGTGAATTATTTGAAAAAATACTGGCTGCTAAGAATTTTCAGAATGGCTATATGACTTTGCGACAGGTTGTAATGTCACTGACTGATTGGCGTCTTCATGCCAGCTTTGATCCGAAAAACTCCCAAGCTCAAGATGTGCTCGATCTGTCTAGAAATATTGCAGATCAATTTAATGTCATACCGCAGGCATCCATCTCACGCTGGATAAATACCTTTAGTCATATTTTTGCTGGGGGCTATGCTGCTGGTTATTACAGTTATAAATGGGCGGAAGTACTCTCTGCTGATGTCTATTCTGCTTTTGAAGAAGCTGCCAAACTGACCGGCAGCGTCCTTGATGAAAAAACGGGTATACGCTATCGCCAAGAAATTCTGGAGGTGGGTGGTAGCCGCCCTGCTGCCGAATCATTTAAGGCATTCAGAGGTCGCGAGCCCAGCATCGATGCCTTACTTCGTCACGGCGGCTTAGTGACTTAGTTAGTAACTTAGTTAGTGACTCAGTAAAGATAAGGATCTAAGCTTTAATTTCTGCAATGACGGGGGCATGATCCGAAGGCTGCTCCCAAGTACGAGGCTCTTTATCGATAATGCTTGAGTTGCACTTTTCTTTTAGCGCATCACTTAGAAGAATATGGTCGATACGCATACCAGCGTTTCTTCGGAAGCCCATCATGCGGTAATCCCACCAGCTAAAAGATTTGGGCGCTTGCTCAAACATGCGGAAAGAATCTGTCAAGCCTAATTCCAGTAGTTGTTGGAAAGCTTTACGTTCTTCTGGAGAAACTAGGTTTTGCCCGATCCATTTCGAGGGATCATGTACGTCAATATCACTGGGTGCAATATTGAAGTCACCCAAAAGGGCTAAGCGACTATTCTGAGTTAATTCCTCTCTTAACCAATTTTCTAGCGCTTTGAGCCAGCCTAGTTTATAAATAAACTTAACGCTATCGGGTGATTGCCCATTAGGGAAATAGGCTGATACCAGGCGGATAGGCTGCATTCCCTTAAAGCACACTGTGGCAGCTAAGATGCGCTGTTGTTCATCTACATGAGCCGGAATATTTCTCACTGGCTTTAGAAAAGTAGTGTCATGATCAGTAGCAATAGGCGCTAAGGCAGCTTTGCGAGCAATAATAGCCACACCGTTATAGGTTTTTTGCCCAGCAGCAATGCTGATATATCCCGCCTCTTCAAGCTCTTGATGCGGGTACTTATCATCAGTTAACTTGAGCTCCTGAAGGCAAAGCGCATCAATAGGTGTTTTTGCTCGCTCTTGATCCTGCAACCACTTGAGCACCTGCGGTAAACGCACCTTCAAGGAGTTCACATTCCAGGCAGCTATTCTGATTGAATCAGTCATTAATTCCTAGCTCCTGCAATTTCCGAGTAATGGTATTACGACCGATGCCCAGTCGTTGAGCTGCTTCTACACGTCTGCCACGAGTTACCTCTAGTGCAGCTTGCAGTACCGCCTTTTCAAATTTAGAGCACAACACGTCATACACTTCTGAATCTCCATCCTGCAACATTTTGACTGCAAGGCGCGCTAAACCACCCTCCCAATCGACAGAGCTAGTTCTAGCTGCAAGCTGCTGCACATTAGAGCTAGACTCGCCCTGTAGCGGAACTGGCTGCTCACTGGCTTCTGCCAGAATATCAGCTGGCAAATCACTGACTCCAATGACATTGGATGGCGTCATTACCGTCAACCAGTGACAGAGATTTTCTAATTGACGTACATTGCCAGGAAATGGCATAGCACTTATTTCTTTTAAAACGTCGTCAGAAAGATTTTTAGCTTCAACACCTAAAGACTTTGCACAGGACAACATAAAATGCCGCGCTAAAACAGGAATATCCTCTGCGCGCTCACGTAATGCTGGCATGCGCAAACGAATGACATTTAAGCGGTGTAATAAATCTTCTCGGAAAACGCCAGCAGCTACTCTGGCCTCTAAGTTTTGGTGAGTCGATGCAATGATGCGTACATTTGCTTTAATCGGATCTTGACCGCCAACACGATAAAAATGACCATCAGTTAGCGCGCGCAACAAACGTGTTTGTAGGTCGAATGGAATATCGCCAATCTCATCTAAGAATAAAGTGCCGCCATCCGCCTGCTCAAAACGACCACGACGTAAAGTCAAGGCTCCAGGAAAAGCACCGCGCTCGTGGCCAAACAACTCAGACTCCAATAAATCCTTGGGAACTGCTGCAGCACTAAAGGAAACAAATGGACCTTTCGCGCGGGGACTATGCTTATGCAACGCTTGCGCTACTAACTCTTTACCAGTACCAGATTCACCTGTAATTAATACTGTTGAATGAGACTGAGCTAGACGTCCGATCGCCCTAAAGACTTCCTGCACTGCCGGAGCTTGGCCAATCATTTCAGTGGAATCTTGTCTCCAACCATTCATCTCTTTATTGCCAGATTGGTTGCGCTCACTCTGCTCCATAGCACGACGAATTAACTCAACCGCTTTATCAATATCAAATGGCTTTGTTAGATATTCAAATGCGCCACCTTGAAAGGACGAGACTGCGGAGTCTAAATCAGAATAAGCAGTCATGATGATGACCGGCAACAGTGGATGGGTTTCTTTTACATTCTGCAAAAGATCTAAACCATTGCCACGTGGCATACGAATATCTGATATCAATACCTGCGGAGCATCTTTTTCTAGCGCATCCAGTACATCATTAGGATTAGAAAAACTCTTATGAGGAATATTTTCGCGAGAAAGCGCCTTTTCTAAGACCCAACGAATAGATTGATCATCATCCACGATCCAAACGGGTTTCATAATACTTTCTCCTGCCTACGGTAAGGAATTTGAATCTGGAAATCAGTCCGTCCAGGACGGCTGTTACAAGCAATAAAACCTTGATGTTGCTGCACAAAAGTTTGGGCCAAGGTGAGACCAAGACCACTGCCACCATCTCTACCGGATACCAGGGGAAAGAAAATGCGCTCGCGAATATCTTCTGGGATACCAGGTCCGTTATCAATCACATGTAAATCCATTGCCATCTTGTAGCGTTGTTTAGAAATAGTCACTGACCGCGCTACTCTTGTCTTCAATTCAATTTGGGCTGTGCCTTGAGCAATTTCTGCAGTAAGCGCTTGGGCTGCATTGTGGGCAATATTTAAGACGGCTTGAATCAACTGTTCGCGATCACCCAAAACATCAGGAAGACTGGTGTCATAGTTACGAATGATTCTGAGCCCTTTAGGAAACTCAGCTAATACAAGGCTGCGAACTCGCTCTAGCGCTTCGTGAACATTAAATGACTCCATAGCATGCGCTTTGCGATGCGGTGCAAGCAATCGATCAACTAAGTTCTGTAGACGATCAGATTCTTTAATGATGACTTGGGTATATTCGCGCAAGCCCTTTTCTGGCAGCTCGAACTCGAGCAATTGGGCAGCACCACGAATACCACCCAAAGGATTTTTGATTTCATGCGCTAAGTTACGCATTAACTGTTTATTTGCTTCAACTTGCTGTGTTACACGCTCATCACGCTCACTACGCAACTGCTGATCTATTGGGAACCACTCCATCATGATGAGTGTTGGGTCTTCAAGGCTAGCTACCACCACATGTGCAGGAATAGATTCTTGATGAATGCTACCAGGCAAAGAATGCAACATCATTTCCTGTCGTTTTGCAGAAAAGTGCCCCGCCTTGACTTCTTCAATCATGTGATTGAGGGCTTCATTGGATCCAAATAATTCACGCACAGATTGACCCTCAAGTGATTTACGAGAAAGATCCAACGCAGACTCTGCCGCCGGATTCACATAAACCAATTGTTGGTTATCAGCCTCAAATACCACGACGGCATTGGGCATCTGATCAAGCAATGTCGGAAAAAAAGGAGCAGCCGAAGCTGCCCCTTTGAACGAATTGCGCAACAGACCTGCGCTCAACATTTCTCCTTCGCTTACAGGGAGTAGTACATATCGAATTCGATAGGATGAGTCGTCATACGGAAACGTGTGACATCTTCCATCTTCAAAGCGATATATGCGTCGATCATAGAGTCTGTAAAGACACCGCCACGAGTTAAGAACTCACGGTCTTTGTTCAAAGCTTCCAATGCCTCTTCCAAGCTTGCACAAACGGTTGGGATCTTTGCATCTTCTTCTGGTGGCAAGTCATACAAATTCTTGTCAGCAGCTTCACCTGGATGAATCTTGTTCTGAACACCATCTAGACCAGCCATCATCAATGCTGAGAAGCAGAGGTATGGGTTAGCCAATGGATCAGGGAAGCGAGTTTCGATGCGGCGACCCTTAGGACTTGAAACGTGTGGAATACGAATCGAAGCAGAACGGTTACGCGCAGAGTAAGCTAACTTCACTGGAGCCTCAAAGCCTGGAACTAAACGCTTGTATGAGTTTGTACCTGGGTTGGTGATCGCATTCAATGCTTTAGCGTGCTTAATGATGCCGCCGATGTAGAACAATGCGAACTCTGACAAACCTGCATAGCCGTTACCAGCAAACAAGTTCTCGCCGTTCTTCCAAATAGATTGGTGAACGTGCATACCAGAACCGTTGTCACCAACGATAGGCTTTGGCATAAATGTAGCTGTCTTGCCGTATGCGTGAGCAACGTTTTGAACAACATATTTCTGCCAGATAGTCCAGTCAGCACGTTGAACCAATGTGCTAAATCTAGTGCCTAATTCATTTTGGCCTTGACCAGCCACTTCATGGTGATGCACTTCAACCGGAATACCTAAAGATTCGAGGATCAAACACATTTCAGAACGCATGTCATGAAATGTATCTACTGGAGCAACTGGGAAGTAACCACCCTTTTTACCTGGACGATGTCCAGTGTTGCCACCTTCGATTTCAGCAGCTGAAGACCATGGAGCTTCTTCAGAATCTACCTTAACGAAACAACCTTGCATGTCAGCACCCCAACGGACGCCATCAAAAATAAAGAATTCTGGCTCTGGACCAAAGAAGGCTGTATCGCCTAAACCAGTGCTCTTCAAATAGGACTCAGCACGCTTCGCAATCGAACGTGGGTCGCGGTCGTAACCTTTGCCATCTGAAGGCTCGATCACATCGCATGTGATCACCAATGTTGGCTCTTCATAGAATGGGTCGATGTAGCAAGCTGTTGGATCTGGCATCAACAACATATCAGAGGCTTCAATACCTTTCCAACCAGCAATAGATGAACCGTCAAACGCATGACCGCTCTCAAACTTGTCTTCGTCAAAATGGGAAATAGGTACTGTTGTGTGTTGCTCTTTACCCTTTGTATCTACAAAGCGGAAATCAACGAAAGTACATTCTTTCTCTTTAACCAACTTCATCACATCAGCGACGGTCTTCGTCATGCAAATCTCCTCTATTAACTGAATTCGGAATACAAACCTAAGGTGTACACCCTTGTTTATTCCAGGCATCAAATATGCCCTTGGGATGTATCTAATTTACTGAAGCAAACAAACGGGAACAGTCATTATTGCACTAATTAAGTGCTGAAAAGCCTCTCAAAACCCTATAAATAGCTCTATTTGCACCAAACTAGTGCTTAATCAGATTTTGCAATTTCATGAATTGCATAACCCAAGGCCTCAGTGCCTGTTCGCAAGGCAATCCAGGCATCATCTAGGAGACTGGCATTGCCCTTGATACCCAATTCAATATGCCGCTCGGCATAGACACCGCCTCTAGAGGAGTCGCCAACTGACGGGAGGCTAAAGACCTTTACGCCTGGATAAGAAGCCTCGATGCGCTCCATTAGGGGCGTTAAGACGGACTCAATCCCTTTTGGGACAATAAAACTTTGCTCTGCCCAATTTTCACGATGAAATAAATTCTGATAGTAGGTATCCAAGCACCAGGCCATCATGGGTGCAGCCATGACAGGAAAGCCAGGAACAAAATAGTGCTCGCGAATAGAAAAACCCGGGATCTGGTTATAGGGATTAGGGATGATGTCGCTTCCAATCGGAAACTCCCCCATCTTAAAGCGATGCTGATTTTCCGCAGTACTCAGATCCGCCTTTGTAGGATCACCCTCTGCCATGATCCGAATCCGTCCTGCAATAAGCTCTTGTGCAGTCGCATGTAATTGCGTTTGTGTGCCCAAAGCTAAAGCGGCACATTGTCTCGTGTGGTCGTCAGGCGTAGCTCCGATACCGCCAGTACTAAAAACCACATCACCACTTGCGAAGCTATCTTTCAAGGTGGCGGTAATTTGCTCGGGATCATCTGCAACATATTTAGCCCAAGATAAGCTAAGGCCGCGCTCATTTAAAAGCTCAATCAATTTACTTAGATGTTTATCTTGACGACGACCAGACAGAATTTCATCACCAATCACAATTAAACCGAAACGACGAGTATTCACTTCAGAGTCCTCGAGACTCGGATTTTTTAAGACCTCAACCATGGCTAGGCAACTCCGTATCAATCACACGCGCTTCAAGATTTAAAGATCGATCTGACTCATTACTACGTAATTCCTTTAAAGCCTCAAGCAAATAATGTGTAAACCAGAGCGCAGCGAAGACAAAGATTAAAGAATAGATCCAGAGCGCAATAAAGCTGACTATGGGAAATAAGACAAGAGCTAAAACAGAGGTTGCCCAGAAAAAGGTAGGTACGGCTCCCAACATCCCAGAAATAACTCCCATAGCCAATAGTGGCCAACGGTGTTGATGCAAAAGGATATCGCGCTCTTCTGCAGTAGCATGCAGCGCTAATACATCGTAAGACATCAAGCGCATGGTCAGCCAGCCCCAGAGCAATGGCGGCAAAACAGCAACTAGTGGCGGAATCCACCACACCGGCAAAGTGAGCATCACTAGCGCCAAACAGATCAAAGCAGACCAAAGGGTATAAGCAAAACTACCCAACAGACCGCCGCCTTTTTTCTTAGCAATATCTTTATAAGCATATTGGCGCGCGACCACCTTGACGATGGTTGGCACGGTGGTCAAAGCGATGAAAACCAATAAGCTAATGGCGATTAAAGGAATCAGCAACATCACAAAGAAGAGCGGTGCAATCCATGCACGTGCACCCTCAAACCCGGCCCAGATTAAACCATCCGCAATCCAGCTAGTAAATATGGATGCCGTCAGAAAAGTACTCAGCATCTCCAATGCTGGCGTCCAAGTCAGCCAAATTAAGAGGCCCCACAAGACCGAGACCATTAAAAATGGTCGCAGACTAAGCCACAGCATTTTGGGATGCATCGCACCAACCAAAGCCAAGCCAAAAGACTTAAAAACTTGCTGCATGCTATTCATATATTTCCATTGCTGCTGTGTGAACTACTAACTTCTATTTTGCTTTAGGAAAGATTTCTCGAATCGAGTGCATGAGAGTCTGCCACTGGTGCTGCAATACATTGGGCGACAAAACCAAATCTCTGACTCCAGTAGGATGAACCTCTTTTGAAAAGATTGCCGTATTGAAGATCATGTCCCACCAAGGAAATAAGACACCAAAGTTGCACCCACCCAATACGCCTGGCTTACCTTTGGCCTCGTGACCATAACCTACCGCGTGATGTAGCCGGTGATACACTGGAGAAATCAATACATATTTTAAAGGTCCAAGATCAATCTTTAAATTAGCATGTTGCCAGCTCTGAATGAGTTGGCTCAATACCACCAATACAATAAATTGGGCAGGTGATACTCCAAATAAAAGAGCAAAAAGGGAAAACACAAACGCATGCATGATGTCATCGACAATGTGATTGCGATCATCAGACCAAGCAGTCATCACTGTTTGACTATGATGCAAGGCATGCAGTTTCCACCACCAATTAAAAACATGGGAAGCCCGGTGATATAAATACTCCACAAAATCGAGCAATATAAAGTAGATACAAAAACTCACCAAGGGTATCGATGTCACTGACGGCCACCAGGATTCGACATTCAGCCTGCCAAAACGAAAATCATGCAAGACCGAATCAATCTGAAAGAAAAATCCAGATAAGGTAATAAAAATCAGGCCATGAAAAATGCCTAGGCGATGAAACAAGGTGTAAAAAATATCTGCCTTGGAGTTCTTTGCAAACCGCTCTTGTATCTCTGCCGGGGAAAATCTCTCCCAGACTCTGAGAATGACAGCAATCAAGAAAATCTGAATGCACCCAAATAAAAACCAGTCGATACCATCAAACACATCCTCAGCCATCGACATCAGGTCAAATTGATACAAAATTGGCCCAGCAACATAGGTGAACAAGAATTCTTGAACGCTAGCGTAGGCTGAAGCGATGGCAGCTGAAAGAGGGTTTGAATCCATAAACTCAATTGTCACTTATTTATCCCGTTTTGGCAGGGTTGCAAAACAAAACCCCCGAGCCTTCAAATTCAATATCAGCTGCTCTAATACTGCTGGAGCCCAGGGATCCTTGCGCGACCAAATACCCAGATGGGCCATAGCAATATCTCCATCCTGGAGCTGGCTACTAGCCTTATCCAAAAGCACTTTGTTGGGGTGCGTCTGTGAGCTCAGCTCATCACCCAAAAAGCCCGCGGCATTCCAGCCAATATGCTGGTAAGAGCATTGATCTCCCATCCTGATTGAACGGGGTGATGTTTTCCCGCCAGGGGCACGCCAAATTTTCTGAATACTGGTACCAGTTAACTCTTTAAAGCGCTCATCTACTCGGCGGATTTCTCGGCAATAAGCTGCTTCGTTGTACAGTGTGGCCACTCCAGCCTTTGGTCCAAATTGTGGCTTTGCAAAGATCTCTCCGCTAGGGCCGTCCTTCACAAAGTACAAATGGTCATAGGTATGACTACCAAAGTGATGGCCTTCACGAACGCGATCTTGCCAATACGATTTCCAAGAGTCGTCTAAAGAAAAATCACCACGGCTAGTTTTTTCATTCGCTAGAAAAAAGGTAGCTTTCACATTTTGACGATTCAAAATGTCGGCGATTGTTTGCGCTACAGACATATTACCGGTATCAAAAGTCAGGTAAACCGTTTTTTTACAATTCACCTCTTGTGCAATACCCAGCGCAGAGCATGCGGCCAAAATAATGCATGCCGTCAGTCTAACGAGGGTCGCATTCAAATACATCTACTGGGCTATTCCCAGTTGGCACGCGGCGTAAAGAAAACGCCATGAGGGGATCTACCAACAGGAATTACTGAGACTAATTTCATTGAAGGAATATCAATCACCCCAACCTTTTTAGAAAAGCGGAGAGTGACCCACATTGTTTTTCCGTCAGGCGTAATTTCCATATCATCAGGACCTGCTGGTAGCCCAGTGATATCACCCATCTTTTCTAAGGTCTGCATATTAATCATGCTGATGCTTGACGCAATACGATTACTTACAAACACATGCTTTTTATCACCTAAGGGACGGAAGTTGTGAGCGCCTTTTCCAGTAAAGATTCGCTTTACCTCTTTACGGGTTTTCCAATCAATCACTTGGACATAGTCCTCCCCAGTAATGCCAATGAGTAGGTATTGATCACCAGGTGTCATCCAGACTCCTGCTGGCACCTTACCTGTGGTGATTTTCCACATGACAGTCTGGGTATCCAGATCAATTGCCGCAAGTTCATTCGAGTCTTGCAAAGTAATAAAAGCGATCTTGCTATCTGCCGTGAATGCGACATGACTTGGTGTCTTGCCAAGCTTGATTGTTTTGGCCAACTTGAGATCTGCACCCTGCACGAGATAGACATCCACCCTATCCAAACGATTACCGTTTGCAACAAACCACTTATGATTTGGCGAATAACCGATTTGGTACGGATCAATGATGTCCGGCATCCTGCCAGTTAACTCACCAGTGGTGGGATTCATTAGCACAACATCATTGCCAGCTGCATTGGCAATTAGCAAAGTCTTTTGATCTGGAGTCATCATCAAGTGATGCGGCTCTTTTCCAACCGGTACTGTCTTAATCACTTTGCGGGTGGGCATATCAATCAGACTGACGGTAGCCTCACCAGAATTCAAGACAACAGCTAACTTAGGCTCGGATGAGCTTACATTTTGAGCATAGGCAGCATTTGCAAGGCCTATCAGGGCAAATGAGGCTAGGATTGAAATACTGCCAAATGTGGCATTACGAATGTAAGTTTGCATGCCTTACATTGTAAGCAATTGATTAGTTCGAAGTAGGCCTTTAACTAGAATCCCTTGATCTATCGCAAGCTAGCCAAGACCTTTTCTAGGCGTTTTAAGGACATTGGGCTTGGGGTCTTTAACTCCTGAGCATATAAAGCCACTCTCAATTCCTCGAGTTGCCAACGAAAATCCACTAAAGCCTGATCTTCATTAGTAGCATATGCCGCAGAGCCATGGCCAGCCTGAACAAGTTTTTGCCATGGTCTGGCAACCGACTCCCAGTCTTTTTGGCACTGTGAATCCCGGCTAGGGTTAGAACGCAATTTATCAATGCGCATGGCAATAGCCTTGAGATAGCGAGGGAAATGTACTAACTGGCTATATGGCGTATCTGAAACAAATTTAGGAAATATGAGAGCTTGGACTTGATTCTGAATATCCACATGAGCAGTAGCTGACGCAGCCTTGGCTTGGGACAATTTCTTTTGAAGGTCCGCATAAGCCTGCAATGCCGCCAAGGCATGCTTTGAAATCTCCTGCGCAATCAGAGCCAAACGGGGCTTACCTGCTTGCAAACGCTCCGCAAATTGCTCAGCATTTACTGGTAGCGGGTCATTCATAAATCCCCGCTCTAAGGCGAGATTGAGGATTTGCTCAATTAAGCTATCAACAGATCCAATATTGATAAACAGCAATCCAAGCTCCCGAATTCCAGGGAGTTGTTTTTGTAACGCCTTGAGCGTGTCTTTATTCGATAGTGCGAATAATCTGCGCAATCCTTGCCAATGGTGTTTTCTAGCTTCCAGCAAATCATCAAACACTTCAAGATCGCATGCTTCAGTACGATCCACTAATGCGGGATAGCCAAATAAGGTGCTATTGCCTTTCTGAATTTCTAGAGTCTCGTGCAGTTCACCAAAGTCCCAGCTTCGATAACCACCCTGCTCTACCGTTTTTACTGAAGATGCATTGGTACTTTGATTGGTTTTGCTAATAGGGGCAGCGTTACTTACTGGGGCACTAGTCCCGAGCTCATCATGGACTGCTTGCTGCGCTAGAGCTTGGAAGGCTGTGCGAGCAGTCTCTCCATACTCAGCGCGCAATCTAGATAAATTACGCTCCAATTCTAATTGGCGGCCGTACTCATCCACTAGGCGGAAATTCATTGAAGAATGTAAAGGCAAGGATTCGGGCCTGAAATCGGCCCGCTTAATTTCTAAGCCGCGTTCTTTACGAATATCGGTAATGAGGACATCCAAAAAGTCACCTACCCCAAACTGCTTGCTTGATAACATCCGCTCTAAAAATGATTTTGCATACTCGGGCAGTGGGACGCAGTAGCGACGTAATTTCTGAGGAAGTGATTTGAGTAATAAGCCAATTTTTTCCTCACACATGCCCGGGACTAACCAATCACATCGACGACCATCAACCTGATTCAATAAAGTTAGAGGCACTACCAGCGTTACTCCATCTTTGGGGCTGCCAGGCTCAAAGTGATAAGTCAAACTCAGTTCGCTACCACCAACCATCATCTTTTTAGGATAGCGATCTACCGTAATTCCAGCTGCCTCGTGGCGCATTAAATCTGCTTTAGCTAAGCGCAAAAGACTGTCGGGTGCTTCCTCAGCAACGTCTTTACTGGCTGATATCTTTAGCAACCAAGCCTTCATACTCTCCCTGCTCAGAACATCCTCAGGAATGCGTGAATCATAAAATGCAAAAAGGAGGTCATCATCCACCAACACATCAGGGCGTCGTGAGCGATGCTCGAGTGCCTCGATCTCTTTAATTAGCCTGCGGTTATGCCAAAAGAATTCAAAAGATCCGGGATATTTTTTTCTAGCATCAGCCTCAGTCTCCCGCATTAATGCTGGGCTATCCATACGGCCAAACATCTCTTCTTGAACTAAGGCCTGGGTAATAAACAAGTTGCGAGCATCTTTTGGATCGTGAGGCTCATAACGGACGCGACGACCGTGATAAATCGGCAGGCCATATAAAGTGCCGCGCTCAAAGGCCATGACCTCTCCTTGTCGGCTATCCCAGAATGGCTCACTCAAAGATTTAATCAGGCGGTGGGCTGCAACCTTCTCAACCCAACCAGGCTCGATTTTGGCAATCGTGCGCGCATACATGCGATTGGTTTCTTGAAGTTCACCAGCCAAAATCCAAGCGCCAGCTTTTTTGCCAATCGTTGAACCCGGCCAAATAAAGGGACGAATACCGCGTGCGCCTAAATAGCTGCCCGTCTTGCTGCCACGCTCCTGAGATTTTTCATCCTCTTCTTTTTTAGCTACATAACCTAAGAGGCCAGTTAATAGCGAAAGATGAACTTGTTCGTAGGTAGCGGCGGATGGATTTTCTTTCCAACCCTTTTCAGCCAACATCGTATGCAGTTGAGCATGAACATCGCGCCATTCACGCAGACGTCTTGGTGACAAAAACTTACTACGGCATAAATTCTCTAATTGTCGATTACTATGCTTATGCTTCAAGGCATCTTGATGCCAACCCCACAGTTTGACGAAACTTAGAAACTCGGAGCGCTCATCTGCAAACTGCAAATGCGCTTGGTCAGCGGCAGCTGCTTGATCCATGGGTCGATCACGTGGATCTTGTGTAGCCAAAGCGGAGGCAATGATGGTGACCTCACGTAATGCGTTGTGCTCCTTAGCCGCTAAGAGCATTCGACCAATCCGAGGATCTAATGGCAAATCTGCTAACTGCTTACCAATAGGGGTGAGCTTGAATCTGCTGTTGCTATCCGTATCGTTATTGATGGTGACATCGTCATAGACGATAGCGCCCAACTCATCTAGAAGCTGTACACCATCGGCTATCGCGCGACCCAAGGGTTTATCAATAAATGGAAATTCTTGTATACGAGGTAAACGTAGAGAGCTCATGCGAAGCAAGACCGCCGCTAATGAGCTACGTAAAATTTCTGGATCAGTAAATTTGGGGCGGCTTAAATAATCTTGCTCGCTATAGAGACGAATGCAAATACCATCAGACACACGACCACAACGACCTGCTCGCTGATTGGCAGCTGCCTGTGAAATTGTCTCGATTTGTAGTTGCTCTACTTTGTTGCGGTAGGAATAACGCTTGACTCGTGCCAGGCCGCTATCGACCACATAACGAATATTGGGAACTGTTAATGAGGTCTCGGCAACGTTAGTCGTCAAAATAATACGTCGACCATTACCAGGGCTAAATACACGCTCTTGTTCCGCAACCGATTGACGAGCAAAAAGACTTAAAATCTCCGGATGAAAACGCTGCTGGAGAACATGGTCTTTTCTGAGAGTTTCAGCACAATCCCGAATCTCCCGTTCTCCTGGCAGGAAGACCAGTACATCTCCTGCACCAGACACACCTTCACGCCATACTTTTGCGATTGCTTCTGTTACGGCATCCGAAAGCTCCTTGGCCTCTTTAGATTCTTTTTTTCCGTCAGGTTTTACATCTGGCTCTAGTGGCTCATAACGTTGCTCAACCGGGAAAAGTCGCCCGCTCACCTCAATCACCGGAGCAGACTTGCCATTTAATGCGAAATGATCTGAAAAACGCTTTGCATCAATAGTCGCTGAAGTAATGATCAACTTGAGGTCTGGGCGCTTAGGTAGCAACTGGCGCAGATAACCTAATAGAAAATCAATATTGAGGCTGCGCTCATGAGCCTCATCAATAATGAGAGTGTCGTAGCCGCGTAGATGAGGGTCTCGCTGCGTTTCTGCCAGCAAGATGCCATCGGTCATTAGCTTGATTGAAGCGCCCTGACTGGTCTTATCAGCAAAGCGCACTTGGTAGCCGACGTCTTGACCAATTGGAGTGCCCAACTCCTGAGCGATACGCTTTGCAGTGGCTGTAGCAGCAATACGACGAGGTTGTGTGTGCCCAATGAGGCGACCACCGTTCATAGTGCCCCTGCCCAGATCTAAACAGATTTTGGGTAATTGGGTTGTTTTGCCAGAACCAGTCTCACCACAGACGATCACAACCTGGTGGGAACTCAAGGCATCTTTGATGATTTGACGTTGACCCGATACCGGCAACTCCTCCGGAAAGCGAATCTCTAGCCGTCGGGAGGTGTTGGAAGCAGGCACAGTCTCAGGGCTTGCTTTGGGTTTTTGTTGGTTTAATGGCTCTTGCACCCTATAATTTTCTCACTATGCCAACAAATGCACCGAATCCCGGCTCAAATGCCGAAGAATCCAGCTCTAACTTTCCTTTTGTAGGATGGCTGCGTGATGTTGCGCCCTATATCCATAGCTTTCGCGAGAAGACCTTTGTTATTGCCTTTGCTGGTGAACTAGCTCAAGAAATTGGCCTTGAGAACCTCATTGAAGATATCGCCATGCTGCATGCCATGGGCATGCGCATTGTGTTGGTTCACGGTATCCGCCCGCAAATTGAAGAGCAACTCATGCTCCGCAATATTAAGAGTCAATTTGGCCAAAGCGCAATGCACAGCTACCGGATTACCGATGCAGCTGCCCTAGAGTGTGTCAAAGAAGCTGCTGGTGAATTACGCCTCGATATCGAAGCAGCATTTAGTCGGGGATTACCCAACACTCCGATGGCAGGCTCACGAATCTCTGTTATCTCGGGCAACTTTATTACAGCAATGCCTGTCGGTGTAGTTGAGGGAATTGATTACATTCATACTGGCTTGGTGCGTAAAGTAGACTCCACCTCTATTAAGCTTTCGCTCGATAGCAATAAGATCGTACTGCTCTCGCCTTTGGGATTCTCACCAACTGGTCAAGCATTTAATCTCGCCTTTGAGGATGTAGCTGCATCTACTGCTGTAGCACTTAAAGCGGATAAGTTAATTTTCTTAAGCCCCTATACCGGTTTGAAAGATGAGGAAGATGACTTCATCACCGAACTCTCGATGCCCCAGCTTCAAGAATATGTAGCCCAACATCCAGAACTCGATTTAGGTATGAAGAGTTTGTTAACTATTTCTGGCAGGGCTATTCGTGCTGGGGTCAGTCGGGTGCACTTCTTGCCTTGCAACCGAGATGGCGCCCTTCTGGAAGAACTCTTTACCCATGATGGTATTGGCATGATGCTGGCCTCATCCGATATTGAGAATTTACGTGAAGCCAATCAGGATGACGTTGGTGGCATTTTGCAACTCACCAGCCCGCTCGAAGATGAGGGTATTTTGGCTGCGCGGGGTCAGGATGTCATTGAGCGTGATATTCAGCGCTTCTCTGTGATTGAGCATGACCGGGTTCTCTTTGGATGTGCAGCTCTCTTCCCATTTCCGAATGGTGTCGGTGAACTAGCTTGTCTCGCAGTAGATCCTGATGTTCAAGGTTCAGGCGATGGAGAGCGTTTGCTCAAGCGCGTTGAAATGCGAGCAAAACAGGAAGGCATCAAGAAGCTTTTCGTCTTGACCACTAGAACAGAACATTGGTTTTTGAAGCGCGGCTTTAAGCGTGCGTCGGTAGATGATCTTCCAGAAGAAAGAAAGCAAATTTACAACTGGGATCGCAAATCGATGGTTTTAACCAAAGATCTTTAATAAGCTATTCGTTTTATATTTTCTCTTTAGCACACCGTATTTGAAAGGCAACACAAATGGCACGCATGGTTCAATGCATCAAACTGAATAAAGAAGCTGAAGGCATGGACTTCGCACCACTACCTGGCGATCTCGGTAAGAAAGTTTGGAATCAAGTCTCCAAAGAGGCTTGGGCTGCTTGGTTGAAACACCAAACCATGCTCATTAATGAGAATCGCCTGAATATGGCTGACCCTCGTGCTCGTCAGTACCTCCTCAAGCAAGTTGAAAAATACTTCTTTGAAGGTGGTGCAGACATGGCTCAGGGCTATGTACCGCCTGCTGAATAATTCTTTTTGAATATCTCTTGACGAGTCAAATTCAGAAGCATAGGATGAAATCGTAGTCAGTCAGTTTGTGTGATCGGCTACATTGGCGAAAGCCATTACTTGTAAGCATATCTATGTGCTTATGGGCATTGGGAACATTAATTCTTCCCTTTGCCTGCGCCATGAATCATCATGGCAAACTAACCCGATGGATCAGCTTGCTGCCCCGTCGGGTTTTTTAATTAAAAGATGACCCTACTCACGCCAGATGCATTGCTCACCAACAAAATATCCGCCTTCTCTTTTGCGAACAGACCTACAGTGATTACGCCAGCGATTTGATTGATTTGCGCCTCAAGGGCGATAGGGTTGGCGATCTTTAAACCAGCGACATCCAAAATCCAGCCGCCGTTATCCGTCAAAAAAGGCTGGCTTGGTGTCTGACCTAAGTCTGCACGAGTTTCTTTGCTCATTCTGAGTGTGACTGTGCCGCCTAACTGAGCCAGCTCTTGAGTAACAATGCCTTTTGATAAGGGAATGATCTCCACAGGCAATGCAAAGTTACCCAATACCGGAACTTGTTTTGAGGCATCGCAGATGCAGATAAACTGTTTGGCCATTGAGGCAATAATTTTTTCGCGGGTCAAAGCGCCGCCGCCGCCTTTAATCATATGGCCAGCAGGATCGATTTCATCAGCGCCATCCACATAGGCAGGTAGATGATCCACCTCATTCGGATCTAAGACCTTAAAACCGTGTTTTAACAGGCGCTCAGTCGTGGCATTAGAACTAGATACCGTTCCAGCAAAATGATCCTTGTGGGGTGATAAGGCATCAATGAAGTAATTGGCGGTAGACCCCGTCCCGATACCCAAGATCTGCCCTGCGGGTAGCTTTAATACTTCATCCCGAGCCGCTTCAGCCACCAATTGCTTTAGTTGATCTTGATTCATGATCTTGCCCAATATCCTTATTTATCCATCTATCATATGATATTCAATCTATTTCACCTGATTAATTCATCGAGAGTATTACCAATACCCATGACATCACCCGCCAGCGCACTGAGCCAACTCAAACAATTCACTACTGTCGTGGCCGATACTGGCGACTTTGAGCGTATGCGCGAATACCAACCGCAAGACGCTACTACCAATCCCTCCCTGATCCTGAAGGCTGCTCAGCAAGCCAACTACCAAACCCTGGTAAATCAAGTCAAATCTTCGCATCCTGGCTTAAAACCTGTCGATTTAGTCGACCATATCCTGGTAGCTTTTGGTCTGGAGATTTTGAAGATCGTCCCAGGCAGGGTTTCGACCGAAGTCGATGCCCGCCTCTCTTTTAATACTCAGGCAACAATTCAGAAGGCCAATCATCTCATTTCGCTATATGAATCGCACGGAATTGATCGCAAACGTGTCTTGATTAAGCTAGCTGGTACATGGGAAGGAATTGAGGCGGCGAGAGCTTTAGAGGCTGAAGGCATTCACTGTAACATGACGCTACTCTTCTCTTTAGTACAAGCGGCGGCTTGCGGTGCAGTTAATGCGAAATTGATTTCTCCTTTTGTAGGGCGCATCACCGATTGGCATAAAACAAAACTTGGCAGCAATTGGAGTGATGAAAACCATGGCGGAGCAAATGATCCTGGCGTTACCTCGGTCAAGCGTATCTTCCACTATTACAAACACTTCGGCATCAATACCGAGATCATGGGGGCCAGCTTCCGTAATACCAGTCAAATATTAGAGCTAGCTGGATGTGACTTATTGACTATTAGCCCTGAGCTATTGGGCGATCTTCAAAATAGTTATGCAGCGGTTGAGAAAAAACTAAATGCCAGTAATGCAGCTAGTGCGCTTGCCAGTGAAAATATCCTAGCACTCAAGCTAGATGAATCGAACTTTAGATTGCAGTTAAATAATGATGCAATGGCCACTGAAAAGTTGGCTGAAGGTATAAGGAATTTCTGTATCGATACTGAAAAACTAGAAACGCTCTTAAGTCACTAATTCTGTAAATTGCCAGATTGAGGAGTCAAGATGATTATTCATTGTCCACATTGCAATAAAGGAAATCGTGTTCCCACTGAAAAGCTCAATCAAACCCCTGTCTGTGGAGCCTGTCAACAAGAACTGCTATCGCTACCCATCAATGCCACTGCGGCAAACTTTAGCGAACTGGTTACTCAATCCGTAATGCCAGTGATAGTGGATTTCTGGGCGCCATGGTGCGGACCCTGCAAGATGTTTGGCCCCACCTTTCAGGCGAGCGCTATTACTCATGCAAATCAAGTTTTGTTTGTGAAAGTAAACACCGAAGCAGAGCAGCTACTCGGATCGCAATGGAATATCCGCTCAATCCCAACCCTAGCGGGATTTAAAGGTGGAAAAGAAGTGCACCGTGTTAGTGGTGCTCTACCGCCAGCCGAACTAGAGCAATTTGTAAAGCAGTTGACTATTTAGGCTCTTTGGATAAACGCTGCCTCAACGCTTCGTACAAACAGACGCCACTGGCAACGGATACGTTCAGACTCTCTACGACACCCTTCATCGGAATACGTACCAACTCATCACAAGTCTCACGGGTTAAGCGGCGCATACCCTCACCCTCTGCACCCATAACAATACCGATGGGGCCGGTCAGATCTAGATCGTAAATCGATTTTTCAGCTTCATCATCGGTGCCGATGAGCCAAACACCCGCTTCTTGCATTTCTTTCATGCTTCGAACCAGATTGGTAACAGTAATGACAGGCATTACTTCAGAAGCGCCGCTCGATACTTTGCTGACTGTAGCATTAATTGAGGCTGAACGATCTTTAGGAATCACTACAGCATCTACACCAGCACCATCAGCCACGCGTAAGCATGCGCCAAAGTTATGGGGGTCAGTGACACCATCTAAGACTAAGAACATCACCTTACTTTGATTACTTTCTGCATCTTCAACTACCTCTGTAATGGTCCTAGCAATGGTCATCTTCTCTGCTAACGCCACCACACCTTGATGGCGATCATGACCTGCGAGCTTGTGAAGGCGCTCGGCATCAGCAGCATGAAGTCTTTCACCTAGAATTTCTTCGGCTTGCTTAAGAAAATCACCCATACGGCGATCACGCCGACTAGGATCAAAATAAACTGACTTCAAACTTGCTGCATCCACTCGTAAGCGCGCTTGTACTGCATGAAAACCAACTAATATTTGCTTCATCTTTACTTATCTCGATCTGATATTGATACTTATTTACGACGCGCTTTAGTGCTGCGAACAGGTGGTTTTGTACCTGCAGGTTTACCGGCAGGTCTTGTGGGCTTCCCAGACTTCGCAACTTTACTTGCAGTGCGCCCAGCTTGATTCTTCGATTGGTTTGCACCCAAGTTACCAGCAGATTTGGCAGCATTTACATTTACACCAGAATGCTTCTGCGGTTCTTTGCTCCCAGGGCGACCTTTTTTGGGAGAAGCTTTCTTATTGGGTCTACCAGTATCGCTAGCCAATACAATTTGGCGGCGATTAGTGGTCCCACCTGGCTCTAAGCCAACCGATTTCACTAGACTAAATTCAATTTTACGCGCATCTAAGTCTACTCGACTGACCAATACATGTACCCGATCACCCAAGCGATACCGAATACCCGTTCTCTCACCGCGCAATTCTTGACGGGCTTCATCGTACTGGAAATAATCACCACCCAACTCAGTTACATGGATCATGCCCTCAACAAAGAGATTTTCCAATTGGATGAATAAACCAAATGTAGCCACTCCAGTAACCGTGCCAGCATATTCCTGACCCAAATGATCGCGCATGTAATAGCACTTGAGCCAAGCCTCTACATCGCGGGATGCCTCATCTGCACGGCGCTCATTCGATGAGCAATGCACGCCCAGTTGACCCCAAATAGGCATTGCCGCATTAGCGCCCTTAGGCAACTTAGGTAAACGTGTGCCATTAGCTGCAGCCTCTTTTGCATCGCTATGAGACTTCTTGGCATTCACAGCATTTTCGCGACCTTTGCCTTTGCGTGGCAATGTGAGATTCAATGGAACCGTTGGCGGCAATACTGGCGTATACGGTTTCTTAATGAGAATTGCTTTGATGACACGATGGGTCAAGAGGTCGGGGTAGCGACGAATCGGACTTGTGAAATGAGAATATGCAGGATACGCAAGGCCAAAGTGACCCTCGTTATCAGGCTGGTACATTGCCTGCTGCATAGAACGCAAAACAACCGACTGCAGCATATTGGCATCAGGACGCTCTTTGATTTCGCGCATCAACTTGGCATAGTCTCTTGGTTTCGGCTTTTCACCGCCGCCCAAAGACAAACCTGAAGTACGTAAAACTTGGCGCAAAGTCACCAACTTCTCTTCTGAAGGTTCACCGTGTACACGGTACAGACTGAGATGCTTGTTTTTATCAATAAAGTCAGCAGCGCAGACGTTTGCTGTCAACATGCACTCTTCGATTAAGCGGTGTGCGTCATTACGCAGACGGGGTTCAATGCGTAAGATCTTGCCCAACTCATTGCTGATAATTTGGGTTTCAGTAGTTTCAAACTCGATAGCGCCACGTTTTTGACGTGCGTCTAGCAAAATCTTATACAGGGAATAGAGATTAGTCAGAAGAGGCCTGAGCTGGGCAAAGCGTGTTGCTTCAGGGCCTTTGCTATTCGAGAGAATCTCCCAGACTATGTCATATGTAAAGCGCTGCGCAGAATGCATGACTGCGGGGTAGAACTGATAGGCCAAAACAACACCATTTTGATCCACCACTGAATCACACACCATGCATAAGCGATCAACTCCAGGATTCAGGGAGCAAAGACCATTAGAGATCTTCTCCGGCAGCATTGGTATTACCCTTCTTGGGAAATACACTGAAGTCGCACGCAGAAGTCCTTCATCATCCAAAGGATGTCCTGGCTTTACGTAATGAGATACATCGGCAATCGCGACAATCAGGCGCCAAGCCTTGCTTTTACCGTGCATCACTGGTTCGCAATACACCGCATCATCAAAGTCACGAGCATCAGCACCGTCAATAGTGACCAAAGGAACGTCGCGCAAATCCACTCGACCTTCTAAATCAGATTGCTGAACAGAATCAGGTAAGGCATCTGCTTCTTTTTTTGCAGCTGTTGAAAATTCGTGGGGCACGCCATATTTACGGACAGCGATTTCGATTTCCATACCAGGATCATCAATTTCACCTAGTACCTCGACAACACGACCAACGGCTTGACGGTAGCTATCTGGATAGTCAATGATTTCGACGCTGACCACTTGACCTAATTTAGCGTTACCCTGGCCTTTTGGTGGAATCAAAATATCGTGACCAATGCGCTTGTCTTCAGGCGCAACAATCAAAACACCATTCTCATTCAAGAGACGCCCAATGACTACTTTATTGGCATGCAAAATGACATCGACGATCTGGCCTTCTGGACGACCGCGCCGATCTGTTCCCAATACCCTGACATTCACTCTATCTGCGTGCATGACGCGGGACATTTCTCTTTCAGAAAGAAAAATATCTTCACCGCCGTCATCTGGGATAACAAATCCAAATCCATCTCGGTGACCCTGGACTGTACCTAAGCGGTCAGCCTCTCGTGGCACCAAGTCTTTTGCTTTACGCATTTAATTCCTTCGGCAATACATGCCTTATATTTCAATAAAAATTCTGAATTAGCCTACTGTATCAAACCATCAAGTCTGAAGGGTGAAAGGTCAAAACGAGTTAAGAGGTGGGCCTGAAGGCACATACCTTTATAATAACGGCATGCCCAGGTGGCGAAATTGGTAGACGCACCAGCTTCAGGTGCTGGCGATCGTAAGGTTGTGGGGGTTCGAGTCCCTTCCTGGGCACCAAACAAGGTTTAACAGCGCTCTGCGCCTAATAATACAAGGTCAATATAGAGAAAACTGGCCGTTTCTACATAAAAACAGATAGAGCTTATATGGGGGCGTCTCTCTTAAATACAAGCCCCGTTTTGGTTCCCAGATCGAGCATTCCTTCTTACGCAAATATTAATCACTCCATAACTTGCCTGCAGTCGCCCAATCTGATTTCTTAACGTCTCGATAAATAACATCTACTGATTCAGCACTGCATCCCATAATTTTGACCGCCGCTTCTGTAATTGCCTTAGCGTACTCGCGCTTAACCTCATCGCTACGACCCTCAAATATTTGAACTTGAATTAATGGCATGGATATCTCCTTTTCACTATTTTTTTAATAAACCTAGATAAGCTGGCCACTCTATCTGACCTTCCTCATCACCATCACAGCACAATTGCTCGTAAGTCATCCTGCAAATTGCCGGATCGGGAACTATCAATCCCTCTACCTCACCTGCTAATAGTTGAATTTTGCAGGCCCTATCTAATACGTCCATTAAATAAAATGCCTGCTGAATACTCACACCACAGATGATGCTGCCGTGGTTCTCTAACAATAAAGCCTTTTTATCTCCAAGTGCCGATATGAGTCCCACTTGCTCTGAGGCCGATAAGGCCAGCCCTTGATAGCGATGCCTTTCGATATCACCATAGAAACGTAAAGCATGCTGCGATAGTGGAAGTAGACCTTGCTTTTGTGCTGAGACAGCAATGACAGAATCAATATGTAGATGAAGTACACACGCAGCATCCGGTCTGGCCGCATGCACCGCTCCATGAATAGCAAAACCAGATTGATTTACCGGCCCTATGCCTGAGAGGATTTCTCCTTGGACATTCACCTTGACTAAATTTTCTGGAGATACTTCATCAAAGCGCAAACCAAATTGATTGATTAGATAAGCGTCATCTTCATTTGGAATGGAAGCTGAAATATGGGTATAAATACCGTCATCCCACCCCTTCAACGCAGCGAGACGATACGCTGCAGCTAAATTGATTCGAACTTGTTCCTCAGTTTGATTCATCATATCGAAGAACTAAAGCCCCATAGAGCGATGCAAAATCTTGGGTTTCATTTCTTCCCAAAGACCTTCAAACTCCTCCGCCCTATCTTCGGACATCTCAATCGGCTCAAAGAGTCCACTAAAGAAGATTGTCTTTTTGGGAGCCAAGATCTTTTCAAACTCCGTTAATCCAACCGGCTTGTCGTCCATATCCCGAGTTAATTGAGCAGAGCAAACAATAGCTTCATGTTCGTCTTGATCAATCACGGCAAATTCAATCAACTGCTGGGACTTGTCTAGGATGACCAGAGTACCTCTAGCGTAGCAAACTGCCTCATGCTCCTGAACAATGTAAGCTAAGAATTGATTTTCCTGGTCTTGCTCCATATGCAGGTCATCAATAAAAAAGAGGTATTGACTCCCCTCTCCATTAACTAAAGTAAAAACCTTAGGAATCACCCCATGCCCTAAGGCAAGATTTCGATAATAAGAAGAAAGTTCAACAGCGAGGTTTTCGGAAAAGAGATGCATAAAATAAATCTGTAAGTAAAGTGCTTATGGAGTGAGCTGAGTTTTTAGGAAAGTCATCGTGCGATCCCAGGCTAAATCAGCGGCAGCTGGGTTGTATTGCAATGGTGGCAGTCCCCTAGTATCTGACTTTGGATTGGCGAATGCATGCTTAGCATCGTAGCGCTGGAAATCATAATGAACTCCAGCGGATTTCAACTTCTGCTCTAGTTGATCTACACCAGCGATGGAGAAAAATTCATCGTGCAGAGCCCAGTGCCCCAACATTGGCTTTTGAATAGCGGGTGCATCCACGTATTCGAGTGGAGGGTAACCATACCAGACCACGGTTCCATCACATTCTGGAACAAGGCCGGCTGACAGGACTGTGAGCGCACCACCCATACAAAAACCGGTGACAGCAACTTTGGCACTGCTTGTTGCCTTGAGGTACTGAACAGCGCCACGAATATCTTGGCTGGCGGCATCACCAAAATTTAGATCATTCATGAGGTGCTCTGCTTCATTTGCTTCCAGGGCGAGCTTGCCACGGTACAGATCCGGAACCAAGGCACGATATCCTGCTTTAGCTAGGCGATTGGCAACATTCTTGATCTCATCATCAAGACCCCACCATTCTTGAATCACCACCACGCCAGGGGCATTTATTGGATTGGCTGGCTCAATTAAATAGGCCTCTACTGAGGCGCCGTCTGGTCTCTTAAATGAAATCATCACAATCTTTCTTTTCAAATAAATTCGGTTTACTGCGCTTTTTTATCAGTATGAATATAGCCTACCAAGCAGAAAGTAAGCAAGCCACATAAAGCCGCTCCATAACCAACCAGGTTATAGTGCTCCATTTTTCCATCTGCACCAATAGTCACCACCATGCCAGCAAGTACTGAGGCAAGTCCCGATGCTAACATTTGCACTGAGCCCACCAAGCTCATAAAGGTACCCCGAATTTTCGCCTCTACCATTTGGCTAGCAATTGCCATCGCCGGAATCATGCGCCCGGATATCAAGATGAAAAATGCCGTTGAATTTATCAAGGCTACCCATAGCGGCACGGGCATCAGATTGGTAGTGACTAGCAAAGGAATGAGGCTGGCGATAGCCAATATTTTAAAAATTTTCACCTTGCCATAGCGATCAGCCATTTGCCCAATCACTCGAGAACTCATCAAAGTCGCAATCCCGCCACAAAGATAGATCAATGGAATATAGCCGTTATCAATCCCCACATTGGAGGTGAGATAGAGCGCAATATACGGAATAACCGAAAATCCAGTCAACATAATCAGCGCCATAAAAAAGAATACGCGTAGATGCTGGTGTGCGCTAAACACATTCCAAATTTGACTTAAGCGACTACCTTCATGAGCCTGATCTAAATGACCGATGATTCTAGGAATATTGCGATAAGCCAAATACAAAATGAGACTGGATATCAGAGCAATAAAAAAGAATGGCGCACGCCAACCTAAGTATGGAATGTGGTTAGCCAACAATAGACTGAGAGGAACTCCCGCTACAGTCGACACCGAGAAAGCAGACATCACCGTACCCAAAGCTTTGCCTCTGCGCTCAAACGGTATAGAATCCGCAACGATGGTTTGAACTAATGAACCCAAGATGCCGCCAAAGGCCCCTGCAAATGCCCGAGCAATAAAAAGAGAATGGTAATCCGGCGCCAAACCACACACCAAGGTGGCAATAATGAAACAGGCATACAAACTTAGAAGCAGTACTCGCCTCTCGAAACGATCTACAAAGTAGGTGGCAAAGACACCGGCAAGGGCTGCGGCAAAAGTATAGGAAGAAAGTAATAGACCAAACTCATGGGTGTTGATATTGAGCTCACGAATAAATTCCGGGCCCAAAGGCATCATGATCATGAAGTCTAGGATGTGAGTGAACTGAATTCCAGCCAAGGAGAATAAGAAAAAGTATTCTTTCTTCTTGCCACCTGGCATGTGATGCTCGGTCAAGGGATTCTTTGCAGTAGATTAGGGATACGTCATTATCAACCTAGGGGCTTGAACTGAACCTACTAGCACTTCATTGATGACGCCGAATACCAGGAATGGGTTTTACGGGCACTTCCTGCAATTGAAAAGTAAAAGGTGTATTATTAGGGTTAACCCTTAAGGAGCTCACCATGGCACATTCAAACTCAGTACAATTTCAACAGACACCTGCTATTAGTATCAAGCCTTTGACAGCAATTAAAGACATTTTTGTCTTATTAGCAGAAGCTTTCAGCGAAGCTAAGGTATTGGAGCAGAAATCACGTAGAACAAGTGGAAATTGGTAATTTATTGCTGATTTAACCCTGTTTTAGGCCATTTTGTGTCGTTTTTTTTAAGAAACAAGCCTCCGCTCTTTGGAGGCTTTTTCTTTTAAACAGCATCTCTAGCGCTGAACGTAGTAACCATAGACACAGCGTGACCCACCCCGAGACGGGTTGTGGGTATCTTGAATAACACCATCAATGACAGCCGTCAGGTGCTTAGAAACCCTCACAATTAATCTACCCGGGGGCAACTCATTTGCCAATAAATGCACTTTACAGCCAGCGCCAACCTGCATAGTAGGCACCCAATCAAAGCCATGACTCACAATGTAGTCATGAAATACATTGCGATGATTGCCGTTACGGGGTGAAGCACCCTGAGCGTTGAGACGCCTAGCCAACTTGTCGTTTCGTTGATCGGCATAAACTGCATTGGCAGCGCGAAGATCTTCGTAGACTTGTAAATAAGGTAATTGGGCAGCAATCGCAATCGCTCGAACTACACAGTCACCAGCCCCGCCCTTGAAACCCGCAAGCTCCCTACCCCCATCGTTGAGTTGAAAGCCCAACTCTTGCCCACGACCATTGGAAAGTCTGGTGAAGAGATTTAAAAAATTCAGCATAAGGCGATCGGGATTTTAGGAGAATTCAGAGAAGATCAAAAAAAAATGGACTTGCCTTTCGACAAATCCATTCAAATTTGCTGCTCACTTCAGATTACTTTGCTTGCGCCTGCTTAACCTTCAAACGCCAAGCATGCAACAAGGGCTCGGTATATCCGTTTGGCTGCTCAAGACCCTTAAAGATCAGATCGCTTGCAGCTTGAAAGGCGTAGGAATCCTTATAGTTTGGCATCATCGGCTTATACAAGGGATCGCCAGCATTTTGACTATCCACGATAGTAGCCATTCGTTGCATAGCTTCCTCTACTTCGGCTTTGCTTACATACTTATGCAGCAACCAGTTGGCAATGTGCTGACTAGAAATACGCAATGTTGCGCGATCTTCCATTAAGCCTACATTATAAATATCAGGCACCTTAGAGCAACCAACGCCTTGGTCAATCCAGCGCACTACATAACCCAAAATACCTTGGCAATTATTATTCAGGGCTTCGCGAATCTCCTCTTTAGTCCAATCCGGAAATAGCGCGATTGGTACGGTCAAGAGATCATCAGTTAAGGCCTCATACTCGGCTGCAGTATCCTGCTTCTCCATATCCTCTTGGATCTTTGCTACATCGACCTGGTGATAGTGAATGGCATGCAAAGTAGCAGCAGTAGGTGATGGTACCCAGGCAGTATTCGCTCCAGCTTGAGGATGTGCAGCTTTTTGCTCCACCATTTCCTTCATGAGATCTGGCGCAGGCCACATGCCCTTACCAATCTGTGCGCGACCACGTAGGCCACAATCTAAACCTGCTAACACGTTACGGCGCTCATAAGCTCCAAACCATTTAGCAATCTTCATTCTGCCCTTACGAACCATAGCTCCGCCATACATGCCAGTGTGCATTTCATCACCAGTGCGGTCTAAGAATCCAGTATTAATAAAGGCAACACGAGCACCGGCTGCAGCAATAGCAGCCTTAATGTTGACGCTCATACGGCGCTCTTCATCCATGATGCCTAATTTGACTGTGTTCTCAGGCAAGCCAAGTAATTTCTCAACTCGACCAAAGAGTTCGCCAGCAAATGCCACTTCCTCAGCACTGTGCATTTTTGGTTTAACAATATAGACCGAGCCCTTACGTGTATTGCCAATAGCCTGAGTCGCTGGGCGATTGATGTCATACAAAGCAATCAGCACCGTCACTACTGCATCTAAGATGCCTTCGTAGATTTCCTTGCCTTCGCCAGTAATGATGGCGGGGTTAGTCATCAAGTGACCAACGTTACGCAGAAACAAGAGTGATCGACCATGCAAAGTCACAACGCCATCTTTAGCATTGACAGCGCCAATACCGGCTGTATATTTGCGATCTGCATTCAGTGTGCGGGTAAAAGTCTTACCACCTTTGCTGACTTCTTCAACTAAGGTGCCTTTGAGAATGCCTAACCAATTCTCATAAGCCAGTACTTTGTCATCGCCATCCACAACTGCTACTGAGTCTTCTAGATCCAAAATGGTTGAGAGTGCAGCTTCAAGCACCACATCATTTACGCCCGCTGAATCAGAAGCGCCAATGGTTTTAGTCTTATCAATTTGAATATCAATATGAATACCATGGTTACGCAACAAAACAGACGATGGTTCAGAGGCATCGCCTTGATAGCCAACAAACTGTTTCTCATCAATTAAACCCGTTGTGCTGCCATCTTTTAATTTCACGGACAGTTTTTTATCTACAACGGCATAGGCAACTACATCGGTGTAAGAGGCTTTAGCCAAAGGAGCGGCTTGATCTAAAAATTGACGTGCGTAAGCAACTACCTTAGCACCCCGAATCGGGTTGTAGGCTCCGGCCTTGGTAGCGCCATCTTCTTCAGAAATAACATCTGTGCCGTACAGGGCATCATACAAAGAGCCCCAACGCGCGTTTGCAGCATTTAAGGCATAGCGCGCATTGAGCACCGGAACAACCAGTTGAGGACCGGCTTGTAGAGCGAGTTCGTCATCCACATTCTGAGTAGTAGCCAAAACTTTAGCAGGCACATCGTCGATGTAACCGATTTCTTTCAAGTACTTACGATAAGCGGGCATATCTTTGATCGGGCCAGGATTGGCTTGATGCCATTTATCTAAATCTAATTGCAAGCGATCACGCTTAGCTAGTAATGCTTCATTCTTTGGGCTCAGATCTTTAACGATATCGTCAAAACCTTTCCAAAAGTCTGCACTTTTAATTCCTGTGCCCGGCAAAACTTGATCTTCAATAAAACGGTAAAGCGGTGTAGCTACTTGAAGGCTATTACATTGTGTACGTGCTGTCATTTCTAAATCCCAAAGCTAATGTGTAAATTAAATATAAAAAAATTAAAAAGGAAATGCTTTATTAACCTTTGAATGGATGTTGTAGAAGAATTGTTTCATCACGGTCAGGTCCTGTTGAGACCATAGCGATCGGCTTTCCTGCAACTTCTTCAATGCGACGCAGGAACTTCTGTGCCTCTATTGGGAGTTTGTCCCATTCACGAATACCAAAGGTTGTTCCCCTCCATCCTGGGAAATCCTCATAAATTGGTTCGCAATGCGCAACAGCTTCAGCGCCGCGCGGTAATACATCTAATTTTTGACCATCAAGGATGTAACCAACACAAAGACGAATAGTCTCAAAACCATCCAATACATCCAGCTTAGTAATGCAAAGGCCAGACAATCCATTGATCTGAATAGAGCGCTTGAGTGCGGCAGCATCTAACCAACCAGTGCGACGTGGACGGCCGGTAACGGAACCAAACTCCTTGCCCACTTCAGCCAAACGAATGCCAACGGGATCTTGCTTGGCTGGGTTATCAAAGTCGTATAACTCACTTGGGAATGGGCCAGCGCCAACACGCGTGCAATAAGCCTTGGTGATACCCAAGATATATTGCAGAGAATCTGGGCCAACGCCAGATCCAGCAGCAGCATTACCAGCCACACAGTTACTGGAAGTCACGTATGGATAGGTACCATGATCGATATCCAGCAAAGTGCCTTGCGCACCTTCGAACAATAAATTTTGGCCTGCTTGCTCTGCTGCATATAAGGCGCTGGAGACATCAACCACCATTGGCTTAATGCGCCCTGCATAAGACATGGCTTCTTCTAAAGTCTTTTGAAAATCTACTGGCTCGGCCCCATAGTAGTTTGTGAGCATGAAGTTGTGATATTCCAAGTTCTCACGCAATTGCGCGGCAAACTTTTCCGGATAAAACAAATCTTGAACACGTAAAGCGCGGCGAGCCACCTTATCTTCATAGGCTGGTCCGATACCGCGGCCAGTAGTGCCAATCTTGGCATCACCACGCTTTTTCTCACGGGCATGATCAATCGCTACGTGATAAGGCAAGATTAAGGTTGTCGCTTCAGAAATCTTCAAACGGGATTGAACATCTAAGCCCGCAGCCTCTAACTCACCAATTTCTTTAAAGAGCGCTTCTGGAGAAAGTACAACACCATTACCAATGTAGCAAATCACGTTCTTGTGCATGATTCCGGAGGGGATCAGACGCAAAATTGTTTTTTTACCGCCAATAATCAGCGTATGCCCAGCATTATGTCCACCCTGAAAACGCACAACTGCTTGAGCATGGTCGGTTAACCAATCCACTACTTTGCCCTTGCCCTCGTCACCCCACTGGGTGCCAATGACAACGACGTTACGACCATGGGCTTGTTGCTTTAAAGACATAATGAAATCCAAAAAATAATTACAGAATTAATGTGTTGTTCAAATAGCGCTTACTTCTTTTTTACTACCCATGAGCCGCCTTGCTTTACTAGCTCACGATCACAAAGATATTCAGCAGTTTCTACTGCATCACCATTAGGAACCTGGATAACTACTTCACCAGCATCACGCAATTCGGCAATCATGCTAGTTAGGTCGGCATCTAGAGTCCAAGGCGCTACGATAGCGGGTCTTCTTTGTGCTGAAGGCGCAAGGTTAGCCAGAGTCAATAAATCCATTGAAAAGCCAGTGGCAGGACGGGAGCGTCCAAATGCTTGGCCAACATGATCGTATCTACCACCTCTCGCAATTGGTTGTGGCAACTGGTCAACATAAGCCGCGAACATCACACCGCTGTGATATTGATATCCACGCAAATCCGCCAGATCAATACTGAGTTCAACCTTGCCTAGAAGTGCATCTGTTGCTGCAGCTAATTTTTCTAATTGAGCCAAGGCCTCATCAATCAATGGATGTTTCGGTAAAGACTCTCTAGCGCCAGCCAATACTTGCGTACAAGGACCATTTAGTTCAGTAAGAGCCATGAGGGCTTGTGCAGACTTGGCCGGCAAGCATTTAGACCAAATCGCTAAGCGTGGGCGATCTTTGCTTTGCAATAAGCTATATAGAGCCTCTACATCAGCCATCTCTTTAACTTGCCCATCCAGAATACCTTCAAGCACACCCGCGTGCGAGAGATCGAGATAGACCTTATTCAAGCCAGCAACACTCAAGGTTTTTAGCAATAAGGAGATTGCCTCAAAATCTGCTTCCCAAGTAGCGCATCCATAAATCTCTGCGCCAAGTTGCAATTCTTCACGAGCAGAGCTGCCTACTGGTGTGCGTGCATGGGCAACAGATCCTGCATAGCAAAGGCGGGTTACGCCTTTACGATTGAGTAAGTGTGCATCGATACGAGCCACTTGCGGTGTCATATCGGCACGTAGACCTAGTGTACGGCCAGACAACTGATCAACCAATTTAAATGTCTGTAAATTAAGATCTGAACCAGTACCAGTGAGCAAAGAATCCAGGAACTCCAATATAGGAGGGGCAACTAGCTCATAGCCATAGGACTGATACAAATCGAGAATAGCGCGCCGCAGAGTCTCTACCTTACGAGCCTCGGCTGGCAAAACATCGGCAATATCTTCAGGGAGTAACCAGCGATTCATGATTTGAAATATTCGCTCTTAATTTTTTTTGTGCATGAATTTAAAGAATTCGCCGTTAGGCTCAAGCACCATGACGTCCTTCTTATCTTTAAAGGAGCTTCGGTAGGCCTGAAGACTTTGATAGAACTGTGCAAACTGAGGGTCACGTCCAAATGCATCGGCATACAAAGCAGTAGCTGTGGCATCACCAGATCCCTTAATTTTCTGGGCTTCACGATAGGCCTCAGCCAAAATCGTGTCACGCTGACGCTCTGCATTGGCTCGAATCTTGTCTGACTCTGCAGCACCTGTGGAGCGTAGCTCGTTAGCGACGCGTTTACGCTCTGCTTCCATCCGCCTATAAACGGAGTCACTGATTTCTGCCAATAGATCTACTCGCTTGAGGCGAACGTCAACAATCTCAACGCCAATGTCAGATGCATCATCAGCTACCTTTTTACGAATGCCTTGCATCACTTGCTCACGTTGATCAGAAATAATTTCTCTGACCGTGCGCTTAGTAAACTCCTCGTTCAAGGCAGAACGCACTAACTGAGTTAAGCGGTCTTGTGCCAATCGTTCATCGCCTTTAAAGCTGACAAAAAACTTACGGGGATCAACAATACGCCACTTCACATAAGAATCTACCAAGAGATTTTTCTTCTCAGAGGTAATAAAGCGCTCGGCTTCTGGTGTGTCGATAGTCAAAATACGACGATCAAAGAAGCGTACATTTTCAAAAGGCGCTGGCAGCTTCACTTGCAAGCCAGGTTGTTCAATCACACGCACAATTTGCCCGAAAGAAAACACCACAGCATAGTTACGCTGATCGACTACAAAAATACTTGAAGTCAAAATATAGAAAAGACCAATCAGACCAGCTATAGCAGCCAAGAGACGATTTGCATTCATTATCTTGCATCCCCTCTATCACGGTTTCTCAGGCCGTCACGTTTTTCGGAAGCGCCAACGCCTGAGGTATTGCTAGGGCTTGGGCTAGTTGCATTGTTGCTAAATGGGGCCGCTGGATTACCTGTCGCGCCACCCACTGTCACAGACCCAGTAGGCGTTGCAGCTGCTGCCTGACCAGTAGCGACTTGTGTACTTTCTGCACTGACTTGAGCAATAATCTTATCGAGTGGTAAATACAGCATGCTATTGCTCTTGGTGGTATCTACCAAAACTTTAGACACGTTGTTATACATCTCGCGCATGCTATCTATGTACATACGATCACGAGTCACGCCGGGTGCTTTTGCATATTCAGTCTGGACTTGCTTGAAGCGATTTGCATCACCCTCTGCAGTTGCAACCACCCTAGCCTTATATCCTTCAGCCTCTTGAATGAGTCGATCAGCCGTACCCTTTGCACGTGGAATGATGTCGTTCGCATAGGCTTGACCTTCACTCTTGAGGCGTTCCTGATCTTGACCAGCCTTAACAGCATCATCAAATGAAGCTTGCACTTGCTCAGGTGGCTGAACGTTTTGAACAGTCACGCTCGTCACATAAATACCAGTTTTATAGCTATCTAGAATTTTCTGTATTGAGGCAGCCAAATCAATCGCAATCTTTTCACGGCCTTCATACAAAACGGTATCCATCTTGCTCCGAGCCACGATTTCACGTACTGCTGTTTCGGCAGCTTGCACCACAGTAGTATCGGGATCGCGATTGTTAAATAAATAATCGGTTGGATCTTTAAGGCGGTACTGAACTGCAAAACGTACATCAATAATGTTTTCGTCTTCCGTGAGCATGGAAGTGTCTTTTTGATTGGTTGCTTTAATCAAAATAGAGCGACCAACCTCAACGGAACGAACTCCGGAGACATTGACAACCTGCTCAGCCTGAACGGGCCAAGGCATACGCCAGTTAATACCAGGGCCTGCGGTGTACGCATATTTACCAAAGGTAGTGACCACGCCCGACTGGCCTTCTTGAATGATGTAGAAACCGCTAAAAATCCAAAGCAACACTACGCCACCTGCAGCGATTATTGCCGTGACTTTTGAGCCAAAAGGGTTGGTGAAATTGAAGTTGGGTGGAGTAAAGCCACCGCCACCATTACCACCGCCATTGCCGCGCTGCGATGGGGGGGGGATATCAGTATTGTTGGGCTTATTCGCTGGCGTGCTTGATGATGAGCCTGGCTTTTTCTTACCGCCAAAAATACCGCTCAAACGATCATTAAAGTCGCGCCACAACTCATCAAGGTCTGGCGGACCATTGGGCCGTGCAGGCTGATTTTGCGGTGGGGTTTCAGCAGGCTTATCTGACCCTGGATTGGCAGGATCTACTTTAGGGACCTGATCAGAACCCTGACTCTCTTTGGCGTCTTTAGATCCGTTACCTGGGACGCTGTTACCCCAGCCTGGATCATTGACCGAAAACAGTTCGAGAAATTTACGCATCGTTTGGTGAGTACTTACGGTTAGGTATCGGATTAAATTCGGAAGTTTCTGGTCGTTCTGGTAAGGGAGCCAAAAACTCGCCTGAGTCCATTTGAACTTTAGCTCGATTTAGCTCGACCCTTATTCTATCAGTCATTTGAGAGCATTCGGCAAGGGCTGATCGCAATAAATCAAGGCCTAGGCCTGTCTTAGCGGAAAGGAAAACCTGACTCGGAATGCCCTCAGAATCGCGCACTAGGACAGCGCCTTCCGTAAAGGTCTGGGGCATCTGGTCAATCTTGTTCATGATCTCGATACGGGGAATGTCATCGGCCCCAATTTCCCTTAAAACAGCCTCAACTTCAGCCTTTTGCTCCCGTGCGACTGGGCTACAGGCGTCAATCACGTGCAGAATCAGGTCCGCGTGAATGGTTTCATCTAAGGTGGCCCTGAAGGCCTCTACCAGCTGGTGTGGTAACTCACGGATAAAACCTACTGTGTCGGAAACCACAATTGAACCCACACCCTCTAAATGGACTTTACGGGAGGTCGTATCCAGGGTTGCAAATAACTGATCTGCGGCATAAGTCCCTGCTTTTGTGAGGGAATTGAACAAGGTGGATTTACCAGCATTGGTGTAACCAACCAGAGAAACTGAAAAAACGTCCCTGCGGTTACGAGCCCTTCTTTGGGTTCTTTGCTGGCGCTGAAGCTTCTCCAACTCAGTCTCAAGACGCTTCGCCTTGGTTGCCAGCATCCGTCGATCGAGCTCCATCTGGGTTTCACCAGGACCGCCACGGACACCAATACCGCCGCGTTGACGCTCTAAGTGACTCCAGGCACGCACTAGCCTAGACATACGGTAGCGAACCTGGGCTAACTCAACCTGCGTTTTACCAATATGACTTTGCGCTCTTTGGCTAAAGATGTCCAAAATCAGGCCAGTACGATCCATTACATGGAACCCAATATGGCGCTCTAAATTGCGTTGCTGGGTTGGGGATAGCGGATGGTTGAAGATGACTAACTCGGCACCTTGCTCTTCCATTGCTTTTTTAACTTCGTTCGCCTTACCCGAGCCAATAAATAAAGCGGGATCCGTCTTACCCTTGCGGGCAATCACGCTGGTAATGGGTACAGAGCCGGCACTCTGTGCAAGCAGGCTGAGCTCTGCCATGCTGTCCGCAAAATCTTCACGGCCTGTATCGACACCAACTAAAACGGCACGCGCCGCATCTACACCGGTTTTAAACAGAGCTAACTTCTTCCGTGCGGAACTCCACTGCACGAGCAGGAACAATTGTAGAAATGGCGTGTTTATAGACCATCTGAGTTACGGTATTGCGCAAGAGCACTACGTATTGATCAAATGATTCAATATTGCCTTGGAGCTTGATGCCGTTGACAAGATAGATGGAGACAGGAACATGCTCTTTGCGCAAGGCATTGAGGAAAGGATCCTGTAGTAATTGGATTTTGCTGGTATTCATACTGCTCCTTAATGGTTTTTATTTGCTGTTGCTATTTTGGGAGTCTTGCTTTTTTTATTTATCGTTTTGCTGCTTATTTCACTACTTACTTCTACTGCTTGCTTTTACTGCCTACCTCCAACATAAGGGGGTCTGATAGTCAGAAATCAAGCCCCTTGCTTAAAACATAATTAAAACTGTAGCGCTATTTTTACTTTTTACTTCTTTTTACCTTTTTTACCTTTGTCCGCATCAACGTAAGGGTTTTTAGCGGTATTCATCTGAATGCGCAATGGAGTGCCGCGTAACTTGAAGACTTCTCTAAAACGACCCTCTAGGTAGCGCTTGTAGCTATCGGTTACGCCACTCAAAGAGGTTCCATGAATCACCACAATAGGAGGATTCATGCCGCCTTGGTGGGCATAGCGCAATTTTGGACGGCCCATACCCACACGCTTAGGCTGCTGGTGCTCGATGGCATCTTGCAAAATGCGGGTGAGTTTCGGGGTTGGCAATTTCGCCATGGCTGCGGCATAAGCTAGATCAACGTCCTTAAATAGCTCTTTGAGGCCGGTGCCCTTCTTAGCAGAAATCGGGTGTACGTTTGCAAAATCAAGGAAGCGTAATTTTTGAGCAATCTCTAAACGCGCGCGCTCTTTAACGTAAGTATCAAGACCGTCCCACTTGTTCACAGCAACAACTAATGCACGCCCTGCCTCCACAATAAATCCAGCAATATGAGCATCTTGCTCAGAAATATCCTGCTGGGCATCGAGCATCAAAATCACCACATTGCAATCAGCAATCGCTTGCAATGTTTTAACAACGGAGAATTTCTCAATCGCTTCAAATACTTTACCGCGACGGCGCAGACCTGCAGTGTCCACCAAGATATAAGGCTTGCCATTACGCTCAAATGGAACTTCGATTGCATCACGGGTAGTACCTGGCATATCAAATGCAATCACGCGCTCTTCACCGATCAATTTATTGATCAGGGTAGATTTACCCACGTTAGGACGACCCACTACCGCAATCTTCATCGGGCGATTAGGATCGTTTTCTTGTTCTTCTGGTTCTGGCTCTGGAATGCCTAAAGAATCTAAAGCATCATCAATCAGACCACGTACACCATCACCGTGCGCTGATGAGATCGGAAATGGCTCTCCTAAACCCAGCTCATGAAAGTCCGCAGTAACCACGCCAGCCTGCATACCTTCAGTTTTGTTCACTGCCAGGATGATCGGTCTACCCGTCTTGCGCAAGAAATCCGCAATCACGCGATCTTGTGGAGCCATCCCCAAACGACCATCTACCAAGAAAATAATGATGTCGGATTCAGCAACAGCTTGCTTGGTTTGCTTGGCCATCTCGGCAACAATGCCGGTCTTGGCTACAGGCTCAAAACCACCGGTGTCTACACAAATAAACGCACGTTCGCCAATGCGGCCTTTACCGTAGTGACGGTCGCGGGTCAGACCCGAGAAGTCAGCAACCAAAGCATCACGTGAACGCGTTAAGCGATTAAAGAGTGTCGATTTACCAACGTTAGGACGACCGACAATAGTGATTACTGGATTCATTTTGGACTGTACGCCGCTAGTTTTCCACCTTGAGACTGAACCAAGATGAGGCCGTTCACCGCAATCGGTGCGGCTGTGATGGGACTACTGTCATGACGAATGCGTGCCAGCATTTCACCATTCGCTTGTGAGAGTGCATGCACATAACCTTGCGCATCACCAAGAAGTAATACTTTACCAATAGCCATCGGCTCGCCGACATCTCTAAATGTCAGCTGCGTATTTTCCCAAGCTTGTGAACCATCTTTCACCGCAAATGCAGTGACATGGGATTTTTCGTTTGAGGAAAAAACTAAATCAGGACTTTGCGCTGTGCCGGTATAGCTTGAATAATCTTTGAACCACAATAAATTACCTGTGCGCGCTTGACCACAACCAATTCGACCTTGATAAGAGACGGCGCAAATGATTTCGCCTTCCATACTTGGTTTAGCTGTTACATCATTGAGGCGTTCGATTTCAGAAAATCCTTTTGGAAACGAAACTGGGGTTTCCCAGACGAGTCCCCCATTTGCAATCGCAATCATGCCAAAGCGACCACCAGAAAACCCAGTCACAATCACCTCATTACCAATGGCAAGCATGCCGTAGCCAACACGCAATGACAGCGCAGACTGTTGACGTTGATAAGTCCACTTGCGCACGCCTGTCTGCGTATCAAAACCAACAAAGCGATTATCTAAGGTACGAATGATGACAACACCGCCAGCAACGACTGGCTCTGATAAGACCTCACTGCCAACGCTCACATTCCAAATAGCCTTACCCGTATCGTCGTAGGCATAGACCGTTCCTTTGGTGGTGACTACTGCTGTAGTGCGACCATCCGATCCAGGCCCAATCGATAGGCGATCTGGCACAGATACTTCCCATACTTTTTGACCACTGCGTAAATCAATCTTGGCGAGATTACCGCGATGAGAAGCGGCATAAACAGCATCACCCGCTACTGCAGGATGAAAATTAAACGGCTCAGATGAACCTACGCTAGTTGTCCATACGGGAGTAAAGTCAAATTGATTGCTAACAGGCACTAGCTCCGCAGGCTTACGTACACGCGAGCTGCCTGAACAAGCTACTAGGGCCACTACCACGGAGCCCAGTACTAAAGCTGTACTTGCTAGTTTTGCTACGCGTTTGCAATCCATCATCACTGAGCTACTCCTCCGACCGCATCTAATTTAACCTTCAAGAGACGACGCGCCTCTTCAGGGAATTCTTTTGCATCATTTAAATGCTTCCAAGCAGCTTCATAGCTCTTGCGTGCATCAGCCGTATTCTTTTGCGCTAAATACCAATCGCCGCGACGCTCTAACCACAAGGCCTCAAAACCGGAGATGGGTTTTTCTTTCAGGATTGCATCCGCTTCTGCAAAATCTTTTTCTGTACCAAGCTCAATTAACTGGGCGGTGAGGCGTAATTTGGCTAATGCTAAATATCCCTGGTCAGATGAATTCTTCGTAGCCCAGCGCAAATAATCCATCGCTTTTGCCGAGTCACCCGCATCGGAGGCAATCTTCGCAGCTACTAAACTGGACATTGCAGCATAGGGTGTACCAGAAAACTGTTTTTGCAAATCATCGGCGGCACGTAAAGTTTGATCTTTATCGCTCTTGTTGATGGCAGTAACCATAGTCTCGTATAACTGAGATGCCGCTGCAGCTTGGCTAGTACGCCACCATTGATATCCGCTATACCCTGCATAGGCAAATAAAGCAGCCGTAATCACACTAGTAATCAGGTTGCGATACTTTTGCCAAAACGCTTTAAGTTGATCTAATTGTTCTTGTTCTTCTAGGTCTAAAGGCATGTCAATCCAAGCAAATAAATACAGTATTAATAATCAATGTCTTAATTCTATTCGGTGGCGCCAACAATGGCATCAATTACTGCTTCTACAACGCTGTCGAGGTCTACTGCCTTCTGTACACCGGTGCTACGCAAATCTTTGAGCTGAGCCTCATTCTTAGCCAATTCATCTGGCCCAATGATGACAGCATAGGCTGCCCCACTCGAATCCGCCTTCTTCATTTGTGATTTAAAGCTGGCAGTCTGACCATCGGGTGGGCAAAACAGGATGACATCGATACCCGCATTACGTAGGCGCTCAGCAATAATCATGGCCGCAGTCAGGGTTTCACCGCCCTGGTGAATTACAAACGCATCGCATTGAGCTTGTGCTTCTGGCAAAGACCCCGAAACCTTCATCAGCTCCAAGACTCGCTCCATTCCCATTGCCCAACCGCAAGCTGGAGCAGCTTTACCACCCATACGTTCAATCAAGGGGTCATAGCGACCGCCACCAGCAATCGTGCCTTGAGCCCCTAACTCTTCGGTAATCCACTCGAAGACAGTCAGATTGTAGTAATCCAAACCACGCACTAGACGGGGGTTGATTTTGCAAGGGATGTTATTGGCCTTGAGTAATGCTTGCACGGCCTCAAAATGCTGAAGTGATTCTTCGCCCAAAAAATCCAATAACTTGGGTGCGCCTTCAATCAAATCTTGCATTGCCGGATTCTTAGAATCCAAGATGCGCAATGGGTTCGTTAATAAACGGCGCTGCGAATCTTCATCGAGCTGCTCTTTGTTTTTATCGAAGTACGTTACTAAAGCAGCACGATGTTCTGCACGCTCAGGAGCTTGCCCCAAAGAATTAATCTCTAGACGCACACCCTTCAGACCTAGCTCATCCCAAAGGCGTTGGCCCATCAAAATGATTTCTGCATCGATATCTGGGCCAGCAAAGCCCATGGCTTCAATACCGAATTGATGAAACTGGCGATAGCGACCACGCTGTGGACGCTCATGGCGGAACATCGGTCCGATGTACCAAAGACGCTTTGGTCCTTCGTACAGTAAATTGTTTTCAACCACGGCGCGCACGACAGCGGCAGTGCCTTCTGGACGCAATGTGAGTTGCTCACCATTCAGGCGGTCTTCAAACGAATACATTTCTTTTTCAACAATATCGGTGACTTCACCGATACCACGCTGAAATACTGCAGTCGCCTCAACAATCGGAGTGCGTAAGAATTCATAGCCGTAGGCACGTGTGAGGTCACGCAAAACATGCTCTAAATGTGTCCACTGAGCAGCATCTGCCGGCAAGAGATCATTCATGCCGCGCACGCCATTAATTTTCTGAATCTTTTGCGCTTTAGCTGGATTTGCCTGGTCTGTCATGAGGTGCTTTAGTGGATTTCTTTTTTATTGTTACTTCGGAGCGTAGTTCTGTTTGACGTACTCATCGACAATGACCTGAAACTCTTGAGCAATATTCTCGCCACGCAAAGTTTTGAATTTGACACCATCCACGAATACCGGTGCAGCAGGAGTCTCGCCAGTACCCGGCAATGAGATGCCAATATTGGCATGCTTACTCTCACCTGGGCCATTGACAATACAACCCATCACAGCCACATTCATAGCCTCAACACCTGGATGGGTTTTTTTCCATACTGGCATTTGTTGACGTAGATACGATTGAATATCAGCTGCTAGCTCTTGAAAGGTGGTACTCGTCGTTCTGCCACAACCCGGACAAGCAATCACCATGGGTGTGAAATTACGCAATCCCATGGTTTGCAAAATCTCTTGAGCCACAATGATTTCATTCTCTCGTGGCGCACCTGGGTCAGGCGTTAAGGAAACACGAATGGTGTCGCCAATACCCTCTTGCAATAAGATTCCCAATGCAGCAGTAGAAGAAACAATCCCTTTGCTTCCCATGCCTGCCTCGGTTAAGCCTAAATGCAATGGGTAATCTGAGCGATTGGCAAGATCACGGTACACCGCTACCAAATCTTGGACATTACTAACTTTGCAAGACAAAATAATTTGGTTTGGGTTCATACCAAACTCCACTGCTTTTTCAGCGGACTGCAAAGCTGACTGAATCAAAGCCTCAATCATGACCTCTTGCGCAGTCTTGGGAACTGGCAGTGCTGCATTGGCATCCATGATGCTGGCTAGCAAGTCTTGATCCAAGCTACCCCAGTTCACGCCAATCCGAATCGGCTTGTCGTATGTGCAGGCCGCCTCAATCATTTGCGCAAATTGCGGATCACGTTTAGCGCCCTTACCTACGTTACCGGGATTAATTCGATACTTTGATAAAGCCTTGGCACACTCAGGATAATCTTTTAAGAGGGTGTGACCGTTGTAGTGAAAGTCACCAATCAATGGCACCAAGACATCCATCTTGTCTAACTGCTCACGAATATAAGGAACTGCTGCAGCCGCAGCTGGCGTATCCACAGTAATGCGCACCATCTCTGAACCAGCTCGGGCCAATTCCTTGACCTGAATAGCGGTACCGACTGCATCAGCAGTGTCGGTATTGGTCATCGATTGCACGCGCACTGGCGCATTGCCACCAATCGTAATGATGTTGGTTTTCCAGGCAACCGTTGCCTGACGTGTTTCCCGCTTTGGCGATGGGCCTAATGGCAGCTGAGGAGGATTGCTAGATGTATCACTCATAGGACTCTTTTTATAAATTAGTCGTCTAATCTTTTAAGCCATTGCACTGGGTGCTCGGCTTGGTACTCTTGCTCTTCTTCATCATGATCTTCAAGACTATCGGTTTCATCATCTTGACCCAGATGAATCTGCTTGTCATGCACGGCACGCTCACGCACCTTAGTACGGTCAACTACATCACCTGCTAATTGACCACAGGCTGCGGCAATATCATCGCCACGGGTTTTGCGTACCGTAGCCACCATACCTGCGTCTAACAAAATGCTGGCAAAGGCATGGACGCGCTGCTCTGATGAGCGTTTTAATCCAGACTCTGGGAATGGATTAAACGGAATCAGATTAATTTTGCACTTGATGTTTGCCAATAAACGCACTAGTTCTTTTGCCTGAATGTCAGAGTCATTAACGCCATCAAGCATGCAATATTCAAAGGTTAAGAAATCTCTTGGGGCAAAGGGTAAATACCGTTCGCACGCAGCAAGTAATTCTCTTAAGGGATATTTTTGATTAAGCGGGACGAGTTGATCGCGTAGCTTATCGTTTGGTGCATGTAATGACACCGCCAAAGCAACTGGGCAATCTTGTGCCAAGCGATCAATCATCGGGACTACGCCAGAAGTGGAGAGAGTCACGCGACGACGCGATAAACCATAGGCTCTGTCATCAAGCATCAAACGTAAAGCAGTTATCACGTTGTCATAGTTGAGTAGCGGTTCACCCATGCCCATTAACACCACATTGGAGATCACGCGACCGGTGTGTTCCCAACCTGGTGTTGGGTATTTCTCAATACGGCGAACTGCATTTGGATCAGAGCGGAGTAAATGCTCTGCAAACCAGAGTTGACCAATGATTTCACCGGCGGTGAGGTTGCGCGAGAAGCCTTGATGTCCGGTTGAGCAAAAACGGCAATTGACTGCACAACCAGCCTGAGATGAAATGCACAAGGTGCCACGATCATCTTCAGGAATAAATACGGACTCGACAGCATTTCCAGCGCCAACATCGAGCAACCATTTACGGGTGCCATCGGCTGCATGCTCGTCTTTAATTATTGGAAGAGAAAGAACTTCCGCCTTGTCGAGCAGGGTTGCTCTAAAGCTTTTTGCTAAGTCACTCATGTCGTTAATGTTGGAAACACCGCGTTGGTGGATCCACTGCAAGAGTTGCTTCGCCCGAAAGGGCTTTTCATTCAACCCCGCGACATACGCTGCCATTTGGTCAGCGTCAAAATCTAAGAGATTTACGCGCGGGGAGGTCAATGCGCCTACTTATGTATTAAATAGCTTTTTCGTTTTCAATCGTGAATTAACGATTGAAAACGTTCATACCAGCGAAGAAGAATGCAACTTCGACAGCAGCAGTTTCAGGAGCGTCAGAGCCATGAACTGCGTTTGCATCGATGCTGTCAGCAAAGTCAGCACGGATAGTGCCTTTGTCTGCCTTCTTAGGATCGGTAGCGCCCATCAAGTCGCGATTCTTAGCAATTGCGCCTTCGCCTTCTAATACCTGAATCATGACAGGGCCAGAGATCATGAAGCTCACTAAATCTTTAAAGAAAGGACGTGCTGCATGAACACCGTAGAACTGCTCAGCTTCAGCTTGTGACAAATGCGCCATTCTGGACGCAATAATCTTCAAACCAGCAGACTCGAAACGGTCATAGATCTTGCCGATCACGTTTTTTGCTACAGCGTCAGGTTTGATGATAGAAAGGGTGCGTTCAATAGCCATGTAAAACTCCAATAGTGATTTCAAAGATTTTGCTGAAATGGCGCTGATTTGGGTCCAGAGAGAAGTTCTCCCCTACTTCCTACAACGCGCCAGGATTTCGGCGACCCCCAAATTATACATCGGCTGACCGTATTTACCCTGATCCTAGCGTGGCTAAGCCCTTGAATTTACAGGGCATAACCCTTTAAGTTGTAGTCCTTTTCATGGGGGGCTTGAAATTACCCCATTTTGTCTATACTTAGTGTCAACAGCCCCTAGTGGGCTCGTGTATTTACTTTGAAAAAAGGAGTCAATATGAGCGATCTTAACTCTTACGGCTTTGGGCAAACTGGCTCGATTAGCACCCCTCAAGTACGCAACCGCGTACTGCGCAACACTTACGCCCTTTTGGCGCTCTCGATGGTTCCTACTGTCATCGGCGCATGGCTTGGCGTTGCTTTTGGGCTTAACTTCATGGCAGGCAGTCCTTTCCTAGGCTTCATCGTCTTTATGGCAATCGCTTTTGGCTTCTTTTGGGCGATTGAGAAAAACAAAGACACTGGGGCAGGCGTTCTGCTGCTTTTAGGCTTCACCTTCTTCATGGGCATCATGATGTCCGGCCTAGTTGGCTACACCTTAAATAGCTACAGCAATGGCGCTACCTTGATCATGCTTGCCTTTGGCGGAACAGCTGCAATTTTTGCTGTTATGGCATCCATTGCTACTGTGAGCAAGAGCGACTTCTCGGGCATGGGCAAATGGTTGATGGTAGGTGTACTACTCTTGATCGTGGCTTCATTGGCCAACATCTGGCTGCAACTACCAGCTTTGATGCTCACTGTGATGATTCTCGCAATTGCGATCTTCTCAGCTTTCATCTTGGTTGATGTACAGCGCATCATCAACGGTGGCGAAACCAACTACGTCATGGCTACTTTAGCTATCTACCTAGATGTCTATAACGTCTTCACCAACTTGCTCGCACTCTTGGGCATTGTGGGTGGCAACAGAGACTAAGCATTATTTAAGCTTCAATAGAAAAGGCGCCTGCGGGCGCCTTTTTCTTTACCTAGATTACAAACTACTGAGCTCTCAGACTCTTTCAAATACCGCCATCGACTCCACGTGTGAAGTGTGAGGGAACATATTGACGATACCTGCACTCTTGAGGGTATAGCCAGCTTGGTGACACAAGATCTCCGTATCCCTAGCTAAGGTTTTGGGATTACAGGAGACATAGACAATACGTTGCGGTGGCAGATCACTACCCCCCTTGTGTAATTGAGCTAGGGCTTGGCAGATCTCCATCGCGCCTTCACGTGGCGGATCCATTAACCAGCACTCAGCTTTACCCCATGAAGCAATCGTTTCTGTTGTAACTTCAAACAAATTACTTTGCATAAAGCTGGCTTTATCAGTGAGCTGATTGTGCTCCGCATTAGCTTTGGCTCTGGTGGTCAAGCTTTCTAAACCCTCAATGCCTAGGACTGTGTTTGCCCGTCTTGCGAGCGGTAAGGTGAAATTGCCAATGCCGCAGAATAAGTCGAGTACTCGATCACTTGCCTGAACATCTAAGAGACGGATCGCCCTGCTGACCAAAGCGCGATTCATCATATGATTAACTTGTGTGAAATCCGCTGGCTTAAAGGGCATCTCGATTTCAAACTCAGGCAGCCGGTAACAAAGCTTGCCTGTTAGAGGGTAGAACGGTGCAACAGTCTCTATTCCTTTGGGCTGCAACCAAATCCAAACCTGATATTGATCAGCAAAGTCTCTGAGTAACTGCTCATCTGCTGGTGTAAGTGGCAGGAGGTTTCTGAATACCAAGGCAGTGACGGGCTTTGTTTTTTTAGGATCATCTGAATTAGGATCCTCAGGTTCACCTACAGCGATTTCGATTTGTGGCATACGATCTACGATCGATAGACCCATCACCAATTTACGCATCTCTGGCAATAAATCAGACACATGCTTAGGCAAAATCTCGCAAGCAGTCATATCAGCAACGTAGCCACTCTTGCCCTCATGAAATCCAATCAGTACGGTACCTTTTTTAATCGAGCGATTGACAGCGCTCAAGCGTGCACGATGGCGATATTCCCAAGCGGGACCACCCATCGGGCGAAGAATTTCTTCTGGAGTAACTTTAGCAATGTGCTTTAGATCATCTTCCAATACACGCTGCTTCATGGCTACCTGCGCTCGAATATCCAAGTGCTGCATAGTGCAACCACCGCATATGCCGAACGCTTTGCACTTAGGTTCTGCCCTAAATACGGCAGGCTTGAGAATGTCGAGTACTTTGGCTTTACTAAAGCGAGCCTTGTCACGGGTAACAATATAAGTGACTAGTTCAGTTGGTAGCGCACCTTGAATAAAAATGACTTTACCGCTTTGACCTTGAGCAGCTTCCCCCTCATTGGACGCCAAGCGCGCAATGCCTTGCGCATCTAAATCAAGGGAATCAACTCGTACTGGCTCAGTCACCACAATATTGACTGGCTTTTCTCCTCTACGCATCCGGAGTAAAACCTAGGAGATATTCTTGCCACTGCTCGCCATGCGGCTCTTTAGATTCTTTCTCTAAATACGCTTTAACGAAAGCAATTTCTTCTTTGTATTCTGCTGCTGAAAAACCACCACGCATTAACTGAAAGCGGCAATACATCAGATAGGTATTGACCACATCGGTTTCACAATAGCGACGAATCTCATCAATTCTGCCCTCTTGATACGCAGGCCATACTTGGCTACCATCCATTCCCATCTTGCCTGGGAAACCGCAGAGTTTTGCTAAACCATCCAAGGGTGCATTAGCGCGACCATTAAATTTAGCCAAGAGATCCATTAGATCTAAATGGCGCATGTGATAACGGCTGATGTAGTTGTTCCACTTAAATTCACGGCTATCGTTTTCTTGGCTCTCGCCCATCTCCCAATAGCGTGGTGCTTGAATGTGATTTGCTAAAGCGCGATAGTGCAGTACTGGTAAATCAAAACCACTGCCATTCCAAGAAACTAGCTGTGGGGTATATTTTTCAACAAGCTCAAAGAAGGTCTGGATTAATACCTTCTCATCATCTTGCGCAGTGCCTAGCGTTCCCACCTTAATTTGTGGCGAGCCGTCTTTGCTGGTTCTGCGAATGACGCACGAGATAGCACAGATACGTTGCAAATACAGCGGGAGAAATTCGCTACCAGTTTTCTCGGCGCGCTCCGCCATGGCTTTAGCGGCAATTTCACTATCTGAAAGCGTATCGGGATAGTCATTGAGGCGACGCAGTCCCGCAACATCAGGAATAGTTTCAATATCAAAGACAAGAACGGTTGCCATACTTAAATCGCTAGCAATTAATTGAAAGCAATTACTGTATGTATGGCGTTGGATTTACCGGCTTGCCATTCACACGTAATTCAAAATGGAGCTTGACTGAAGTCGCATCGGTATCACCCATCTCGGCAATCTTCTGACCCTTCTTTACTGAATCGCCCTCTTTCACTAAGAGTGTGCGGTTGTGGGCATATGCAGTGAGATACGTATTGTCATGCTTGATGATGACAAGGTTGCCATAGCCACGCAAGCTATTACCAGCGTAAACCACCTTACCTTCAGAGGCTGCTGTTACAGGCTCGCCTAACTTACCAGCAATATCAATACCCTTGGTCTTTTCACTGAAATCATCGGTGACCTTACCTTTGGCTGGCCAAGATAAACGAATACCTGGTTCAGCAACGATTTCTTTGGGAGTTTCTTTAGCAGCGTCTACTTTTGGCGCATCGGTTTTGGGTAGTTCACCAGCGGTTTTAGGAATGGACTTAACAGTCATTTTGCTATTAGCCGGTGGCCTTACCAAAATGAGATCATCTACTTCAATTAAGTTTGGGTTCGATAAATTATTCCACTGCGCTATGTCCCGCGGGGATTGCCCATTATCTAGAGCAATGCGGGCTAAGGTATCACCGCTCTTGACGCGATAGTAGCCCGGCGGCGTAGCCTCGCTTGTTGCACTGGGGCTGATACCACCACTTCTGTCAACTACCGTTGCGGGTTTTGCTCTAGGCGTTGTTGAGCAACCCACATTGAGCAGCAAAGAAGTCATTGCCAGTAGCAATAGGAGGTATTTAGGTAAAGTATTCATAAGGATTTTCATACTACCCCTGATTGTAAGGGCACAAAAAAGACCTCGTCTAGAACGGTTCTTTGATAGCGCTGGGAGCTCATCCTCTCCACCATAACCAATTGCTGCTCTTTCTCATTCTTGGCAACCGGGGCCACTAGGCGCCCACCAATAGCCAGTTGCTCCAATAGGGCATCCGGGATACCCAAGCCAGCTGCTGCCAAAATGATGCCATCAAACGGGGCCGCTTGAGGTAAGCCCAGGATGCCATCCCCGTAAATGAGGCGCAGGTTTTTAATCCGAAAAGGTCGCAGCTTATCTCTCGCCATATCGTGCAAAGGACGAATACGCTCAATCGAATACACCTCATCTGATAACAAGCTGAGAACCGCTGCTTGGTAGCCACAGCCAGTACCGATCTCTAATACTTTTCCCAAAGATTGTTTAGGTTTATGCAAAAGCTCAATCATGCGTGCCACTACCGATGGCTTGGAAATCGTTTGCGAATGGCCGATTGGTAAAGCTGTATCTTCGTAAGCTTGGGGATGCATCCCAGCGTCCATAAAAGCATGTCGCGGAACAGTGGCGATGGCCTCTAGGGTTTTGCCATGCTTCACCCCAGCTGCGAGTACTTTCGCAGCTAAAGCTTGCCGATGACCGGCATTACGCTCTGCCGCTGACTTCAACCGCGTGTCCAGCCATTAGCTCGCATGGCAGCCAAGCGCGCATGATGTGTGAGATCTAATTGCATCGGCGTGATCGAGATGCACCCCTCATCAATGGCATGAAAGTCTGTACCTTCAGAACTGTCTTTAGCATGCCCTGCAGCACCAATCCAATAAATGTCATCACCACGGGGACTTTTTTGCACTACCACTGGCTGCGAGTGATGGCGATTACCTAAACGCGTCACACGCCAGCGATGAAGGTCGGCATAGGGGCGATTCGGAATATTGACGTTCAGCAAAGTAGCAGCGCCATCGGCATGAGTCAACTTAGATGTCAGCATTTGCACAACGATGTCGTGCGCTACTTTTGCAGCATCCTCAATTTGGTTCCAGCCTTTATCGATTTGTGAAAAGGCAATTCCGGGGACGCCAAACATCACACCTTCAACAGCAGCGGCAACAGTGCCGGAGTACAAAGTGTCTTCACCCATGTTCTCGCCTTGATTGATGCCAGATACTACCAAGTCTGGTTTCTCATCTAAGAAGCCAGTCATGGCAATATGCACGCAATCCGTTGGGGTGCCATTGATGAATAAAAATCCATCGCGCTCTCCACCAGTAACCCGATGAATCGAGAGTGGTCGTGAGAGTGTTAGTGAGTTCGATGCGCCACTATGATTTTGCTCGGGAGCAATCACAGTCACACGACCTAATGGGCGAATGGCATTAACTAGAGCTAAAAGACCAGGAGCGAGATAGCCATCATCATTAGAAATCAGAATATGAGGAACTTTATTAACTACCATGGCTAAACCAACCCTGGTGCATGCTTGCCTCTACCTCTGAGAGAGGCGTATAAAACCGGAAGTACTAACAAGGTTAATACAGTCGTTGTAACCATACCGCCAACAATTACCAAAGCAAGGGGTCTCTGCGCCTCAGATCCAATCGCGTGAGATAAGGCGGCAGGCAAAAGGCCTAGTCCAGCAAGCATTGCTGTCATTAAGACTGGACGCACTCGCAAAGCAGCGCCATCCACCATTGCATCCTTCATGGCGCCATGCTCCTCAGCAACCGTCTTATTAATATAAGAAATTAGAATGACGCCATCCTGAATTGCGATACCGAACAAAGATAAAAATCCGAAGAGCGCTGAAATACTCAGCGTCTCGCCGCCCAGATGTAAGGCAATAATTCCTCCGATTGCAGCAAACGGTACATTAATTAAAACGATTACCGCATCACGAATATTGCCCAAGGCAGCAACGAGCAACAGGAAGATGGCTAATAGCGTTAATGGAATGATGACCATCAGCTTTTGTTGCGCGGCCTTCATTTGATTAAATTGACCATCCCATAAAATCGTATAGTTAGTTGGTAGCGCTACATTTTTCTCGACTAAGTACTTAGCATCCTCTACAGCTCCACCTAAATCCCTACCGCGAACACTAAAAATAACGGCAATATACCGCCTACCCGTTTCACGATAAATGAAAAAAGGCCCATCCGTTAATTGAACGTTAGCAACCATTGATAAGGGTACTTTTTGACCATTGGGCGTGTCAATCAACAAACTCGCTACATCAGGAATATCATTACGACTAGCTTCATTTAAACGCACAGCAATACCAAAAGTTTTCTCGTCCTCAAGAAAATTAGAAACAGGAGCGCCGCCAATTGCATTGGCGACAACTGTTTGAATATCACTTACATTAATTCCGTAACGAGCAGCCGCCTCACGATTAATCTGGATATTTAAAGTTGGCTGACCCAACTCTTTCAAGATATTCTCGTCTTCAATACCTCGAACTTTTTTTAGCTGGGAAACAACTTCATGAGCCTTTTGATTTAAAACATCAAGATCGGATCCATAAATCTTGACCGAGTTCTCACCCTTCACCCCAGAAAGAGCCTCATTGACGTTATCTTGAATATATTGAGAAAAACTAAAATTGACGCCGGGAATCTTACCCAATTCCGTTTGAAGATGTTGTAACAATAAATGCTTACTTGAACCCTTTGGCATTTCTTCGGGTGACTTTAAATATAGACCATACTCTTGGTTGAAAACACCGGTCGAGTCAGTGCCATCATCCGGTCGTCCAATTTGTACGGCTACTTTATCGAGCTCGGGTTGCTTCAAGAATATTTCGCGTAGTTGATTAGCCACCTTGATGGAATAATCTAAATCAACCGTATTAGGCAAGGTAACGCGCAACCAAATATTATTCTCTTCCAGGGTGGGCAAGAATGCAGTACCTAAACGAGTAGCGCTCAATAGTGTTACGCCTAGAATGAAAACGGAAACAGTAATGACATGGCGTGGATGGTCCATCAATTTACGCAATAAAGGCTTATAACGCTCAAGCATCCAAGTAATGAACTTAGGGGGCGCATGATGGAACTTTTCACCAAAAACCAAAGAAATGGCTGCCGGCAAAAAGGTTAAGCTTAAGATAATGGAAGCTATTAAGGCAAAACCCATAGTAAAGGCCATAGGCTTGAAGATAATGCCCTCTACACCACCCATTAAAAATAGAGGTGAATAGGCAACAATAATGATGCTGGTTGAATACACCATCGCACGTTGCACTTCACTAGTTGCCAAAATAATGCTCTGCTTGAGTCGATTGCCGCCTTCCTCAAGGTGTCGCATTACATTCTCCGTAATAATTACAGCGGCGTCGACAATCACCCCAAAGTCAATCGCCCCTAAAGAAATTAAATTCGCGGGAACGTTGAACAGATACATTTGAATAAATGAAAAACACAGAGCCAGAGGGATAACCGCAGCAACAACAGCGGCAGCACGTAGATTGCCTAGAAAGACATATAGCAACGCCAATACCATCGTGATACCAAAAAACATCGTGTGCTTAACAGTGCCAACCGTAATATCTAAAAGTACTTGACGATCATAAAAAGGTTTAATCTCAATGCCAGGAGGTAAGATGTGTTTATTAATATTGGCTACCTTATCCCGAACTCGAGCCAAAACTTCAGACGCATTCTCACCACGACGCAAATAAACAATGCCTTCTACAGAATCTGGGTTGTCGTCAAATTGGAATAAGCCTAATCGTGGAGCGTTACCAATTTGGACGGAGGCAACGTCCCCAATTCGAACGGGTAGGCCTTTATTAACAGCAATAACGACTTGCTTAATATCTTCAATATTTCGCAATAAGCCAACGCCACGAACTACGAATTGCTGCTCGCCACTGGGTAAAACTCCGCCGCCAGTATTGTCATTAGCTTTAGACAAGGCATCTATTAATTGAGGTACTGTCACGCTTTTGGATTGAAGACTTTCCGGACTAACAATAACTTGGTATTGGCGAACCTTGCCGCCAAATGATGAGACGTCAGCAACGCCAGGTGTTTGTTTGAGCTCTTTATAGATCTCATAGTTCTGTAGCGTTTTCAAGCGAGTTGGTGAGGCATAGTCAGATGTCACCTGATAGCGCAGGATTTCTCCGGTTGCATCCGAATCTGGGCTAACACTTGAACTAACACCCGTTGGAAAGGTAACATTCGCGAGGCTAGTAATAAATATTTGACGTGCTTTAAATGCATCGGCATTGTCAGTGAACTTAAGGGTAACAACAGAGAGCCCAAAAAGAGAGACCGAACGAAAGGTCTTTACACCGGGGATACCAGCCAGCGCATTTTCAACAGGGATGGTAACTTGCTGCTCTACCTCTGTAGTACTTCTACCAGGCCATTGAGATATAGCCTGAATTGTCAGTGGAGCTACGCCTGGGTAAGGCTGAATCGGCAGCTCCTTAAGACTAAAAGCGCCTAAGCAAAGTAATACTCCAGCCGCCATCAGAATGATGACGCGCTTTTCTAAAACTCCACGAATAAATGAAGTAACTAAACTCAATTATTCCTCCTGCTTAGCAAAACGGTCATTCAGTAAGACCGCACCATCAGTCAGAACTTGCATGCCGGGCTCCAAGCCTTCTGTAACCGCAAATCGTTTGCCATCCAAGTCATAGCCCTTCACTACAAAACGACGGAATGTATCAGATCCAATTTTGATGATGACATAGCGCATCTCGCGTACACGCACAATCGCAGATTGAGGAACGACTACCGCCTCAGCCTCGCCTACTTTTAATTTAGCACTCACATACATGTCAGGACGCAATAGGCCCTCAGAATTCTCCACATCACAGCGGATTAATAAAGCATGTGTCTCAGGGTCAATTACCGGTGCAATGTAATTCGCAGTTGCTATAAATTCCTTATCTGGATAGGACTGAGAGCGCAGGATCATTGTCTGGCCTTTTTGAATTTTACGAATATCTTGCTCATATACATTGCCCAAGAACCATAATTCTTTTTGATTCGCCAATGTAACTAAAACATCACCGGCATTCACGACTGATCCCGGTTCGACCGCGCGTTTGACCACAATACCCTGCAACGGCGAGCGCATCACTAGATTAGATTGGGTTCTGCCGCTCCTCTCCAGAGACTTAATATCACCGTCGCCAGCACCTAAATTGCGCATACGATTAGCAGCTGCTTGCTGAGTAATCCTGGCATCTCCCAATAAATCACTCATGGTCTTATTAGCTTCAAGCACTTTTGCAGTTTGCGAAGAGAGTAAATATTCTTGCTGGGCGGATATGAACTCAGGGCTATACACCTCAACCACTGCAGAACCCAGACTTACCTCAGCACCATCAAAAGCAAAGATGCGCTCCACTCTTCCTGGTGCTCGAGCAGAAAGTACTTTAGCTTTTTCAGCATTAAAAGCTAGACGACCCGGCACATTCAACTCAACAGGAACTGAAGCCTTAACGGCCGTCTGAAAAATATAAATATTGGGATTAAGCTCAACCCCTTGTAAACGCAACTCCATTGCGCCCGTCTTTTCGATCTTGAGGCTCTTATCACTCTTCTCAAGCTTTACTGGACGATTCACGTTGACCGCTAGGCCGATCACAATTCCCAACATCAGGATAGAAGTGCAGATTGCAATCAACCGTATACGCTCTCGGCTAGTAACTGGAAGTGCCCAATAATTTTTACGAATCTCCTCCTGTTTAACGCTAGCGCGATGAAGCAGCTGGCTCCAGATCCGCTCTAATGTCTTGAGTGCAGACTTTAAGAAAGAAAGAATTTTGTCCTTCAACACTGCTCCTTAAAAAGGTTCTTTGCCAGATGTCGCCAGCAATACTGCTTGTGCTTGCAATAAATTACTTTCAGCCAGCGCTAATTGAACTTCGAGATTGCGCAATTGCGTTTGCGCTGTCAGCAAATCGTTAAATCCCTGACCATTATTTGAGTACTGAGTTAAGCCCACTTTGTAAGCAGCATCCGCTTGAGGAACTTGGCGCTCTTTCAGAAATTGCGTTTGATTCTTAGCTTGCTCGTAGCTAGCAAAGGCACTGTTCACAGCCAACACAATTTGTTGACGATTGGAGATATTACCCGCCTCTGCAGCCGCTTGATTACGCTGCGCCTGCTCTACGCCATATTTTTCTTTGGTAAAGAAATACAGTGGAATGATTAAGTCCAGCTCAAACTGATAGAACATGGCGCCATTATTGGCCGAGAACGGGCCACGCGGAGTATAGGATGAGCCTATTACTTGGAAGTCTGGCAAATAAGCCTTCTTCGCTAAATCAACACCCTTACGAGCAGCATCTAATTGCAAAGCAGAACTCTTCAATGATGGATGACTGGTTTCAGCATAGTCTTCCAACTCGATCAAAGTGGGCATACTGTTCATGGCACGGCGCACATCGCCTCGTAACACGAGCTTCTCTCTAGAGTGACGGCCAACCAAAGTATTGATATTGTTGAGCGCTACTTGTAGTTGACGTTCAACATTAAATTGATCTGCTTGCGCCGCGCTTTGCGATACCTGTGCGTTAAGGTATTCAACATAAGCAGCAGCATTATTAGAGTAACGCGCTTTTGCTACGTTCTTAATCATCTCCAAGCGCATGACAGATTCTTTTAAGACTTGCAATTGCTTTTGTGATGCTAATGCACCGTAATACAGAGTTGATAGTTGAGCGCCTAGCTGTAAATAGGTAGCTTCACTTTGTGCAAGCAGAGCTTCAGCGTTGGTATTAGCTATGTCTGAAGCCAGACTCTTCTTACCTGGGAACTGAAATGGCTGGGCTATCGAGATCGCGTTATTACTGCTAATGCCATTTTGGTATTGCGATGTTGGCGTATTAGCAGCACCCAAAGCAAACGGTGAATTCACCGGCATACCAGACCACACCAAACCAACCTGAGGATTGCTTGGCGCATTAATCTGCGGCACAGTTGCCTTGGCCGACAAATAGGCTTCACGCAATGAAGACAGTTGTGGATTATTGAGTTTGAGCTCATTCCACAGTTGGCGTAAATCCATATCCGTTGGACCGGATGGCGCACCCTTGGTATAAATCTTGGGGGTATCGCTCTTCGTTACTGGTGCAAATAGCAAGGTGGAATTTGAAGGACTGGCAGCCTCATTACTAACTACTGGCGGCACCGATAAAAATTCATTGGATTGACTCACTTGAACCGTGACGCTGGCTGGAATCGGAGCATTTAACTGAGCAATTACAGGGGAGGCAAAAAATAGTGAAGCCAAGGCGCAGGCAACCCGTTTTATGGGGATTGCAGTAGCAATAACAAATTCGCTCGTTTTTATTTGGCCGTTAATCAAATCGGCTACCTCTAAATCTGTACTAATGCTGTTTTTGTAGCTCAAAACACAGGCTTACCTATGTTTACAAGGGAATTAGAAGATTATAGGTGAGAAACTCCAAAAGTCGAATTATTGGAGTTTTATAACTTATTGATTATAAAGAAAATAATTAATATAAGCTGCCTTCAAAGGCTTAAAACTCGGCATGAATCCTGAATGACAGGATATTGACCGGTCCGCGGGCAGAGTTATAGGCAGGATTGATGATGTGCTGGAAGTTCAGACCAGCTAAAACATTCTTAATAACGGTGGCGTTGTAATAGATCTCACCAATCCGCTCAGGTGAATAAGCAATCGTCTGACTTGGGCTAGCGTAGTCACCAATGAAATAAGACACACCCCCTGCTTTTAGATAGCCGCGGCGATAGCTTGATAAACCATTTTGCATTGCAGAGACACCAATACTGTCATGCGGCCGCTTCCAACTTGTGCCATTCATACCCATGCCCACAGATATGGAATTATCTGCCTCAGTAAAAGACATGGTCTCTGTATGACCATCCGATGTAAATGCGCGACCATAGATACCAAGATCTTTTGTTAAAGCTTGCTCCCCATGTAAACCAATACCGGTTTTGTACTGCATGTTGTTACGCACATTATTAATTGCTTGAGTACCCTGTGCATTATTTTGGATGACGTAATTCGTTGCATCTGAGAATCGCGCCAACATCATTTTGTTGCGATAGGCTAAGACACTGACCTTGCCAGGCAGATCTGCAATATTGTGTTGGCGCTCTACTTCCACTTGATCGCCATAGGTATTGAAGATTTGCCAATTGAGGTCACGACCATTCGGGGATTTAGGGGCGAGCATGCGTGAGGCGCGCATTACCCAGTGATCGACATACCACTCACCTGCTAGGCCCCAGCTATAGCCTCTCGCATCAGCTGCGTAATCGTAAGCCAAATAAGTCATATTGCCCCAGTTCATGAACTGAACACGGGGGTCCTTGGCATAACGACTGTCATCAAAAATATCCAAGGTAGAGAACTGACCACCAGTTAGTACTACGCGATTACTGCTGACTGTTTGTGTAATTTGATTGGCTTCATTCTCTAGAACGACTTTATCGCCCTCTTGATTTATTGTGTGGCGCGCAAAGGCACGAGCAGAATAAAACTTCGCTTGCGCGCCATTGGCTTTAGTTGCCTCACCGTTTGAGAAGCCACCCAAACCATTTAAACCAGAAAAAGGAACTCCAGAAATTACCTCTGGATTGAAATAAATGTCGGTATTTGATGAGATACGGGTGCCAAGGAATAAAGTGCCTGACCAGGTGTAGCTCATCGCCTTATCGTTAGATAGGCTTCGCATGCCGGAGTAAGAGGATGTGAAGTTGTTGTAACGCTGATTGATATACGTAGTTTGACCGTGGATATTTACTGGCAATCCAAAGAGCTCCCCTTCAGTAGGCAAGCCCTCAATAGGAGATGCAAACGTTGCGATTTGATCTGAACCAGATCCTGCCTTCTGGGCGTGCGCAGTCGTACTAAGCAAGAAAGCAAACAAGCAAGGTAGAAGAAGATAGGATTTGTGGGTCATTCAGAATTTCACAATACTTAGTGTCAATGACCAATGAATAACTAAAAATAACTAAAGGCCAGATCTACCGGGGTAAAAACAAGACAACTCGGATAGGCACGGCGTGAGATTGAATCTCAACAGGGGTGCAGACCAAATTATCCCCAAAAAGCGTTAATTTACCTAGAATTTATGTCGAATTAGTGACCATGAGACCCTGAAGTTAGCCAGTGCCCTATCTTTTAAGGTCTCGATAAAAGTTTTCATGGACACCATAGCCAATTAATGCAATCTGAGTTCCATCCAGACTAACTGAATAAGCTAACAACATTTGTTGCTGAAGATGGCGAAACTTATAAACCTGTACACCCAATAAATCACCCTTTTTCATCTCGCCAGCAAATGGCTCGGAAGTGATGACTTTCACTGCTGAATCAAGGGTCTTCTTTTCGGCGGGGGAGATTTTCTTAATAGCTCGATCAAATCGAGGAGTTGTTAATACCTTCATCCGAATTTATATGGGGAAAGATTGCCAGCTTTTACCTCTTCAATACTCACAAGCATATCTTGAAGCATGTGAATTGGTAGATCAGGATTTTCCTCAGCCACTTTTCCCAAACGGGCCCAGTATTCAATTTGCTTAGGTACCGATCTATGCATTGCTTGAGCATAAGGCTTGGCGTCTTCCACCAAAAGATCGGATAACTTGATTGCTATAGCCATAATGAACCCCTTATTAAGTTGGTACCAATTTAATACAAAAGGTTGTAAAAAGCAACTTTTTATTAAGCACTCCACTCAAGGGGAATTAGGGTATAGCTTATATCTACTAGACTTAGCGACGATCCATCAGCGCTCTAGCTAAGGTGCCGGCGTCTACATACTCCAGCTCACCACCTACCGGAATACCTCTGGCAATTCTAGTGACTTTGATGCCTTTGGATTTAAGCACTTCACCAATGTAGTGGGCAGTAGCCTCACCTTCACTTGTGAAATTCGTTGCTAGAACTACTTCTCTGACCGGCACTCCAGTGTCAGGCGCTTCAATACGATTAAGTAATCGATCAAAATGAATTTCATTAGGGCCCATACCATCAAGTGGTGAGATGCGGCCCATTAATACGAAATAGTTTCCCTTGAAACTCAGGGTCTGCTCGACCATCACCTGATCGGCTGGTGTTTCCACGATGCACAGTAAGGATGGATCACGGCGGTCATCCATACAAGTGCCACAGATTTGAGTCTCTGAAAATGTATTGCAACGGGCACAGTGGCCTACAGTCTCAACTGCTTCACCTAATGACTGAGCAAGCACTGCTGCGCCATTACGATCATGTTGCAGCAGATAAAAAGCCATGCGCTGTGCAGACTTAGGCCCTACTCCAGGCAATACACGCAATGCCTCGATCAAACGACCAAGTGCATCTTGCGGAGCTTCTGGACGTGCCATTAATTGAACAGTTTTTTATGAATGATTAAAACGGCAACTTAAAGCCAGGAGGCATTGGCATACCCGCAGTAGCACCAGACATTACTTGTGAGCTAGCCGCTTCTACTTGTTTGAATGCTTCTGTATAGGCAGTAACAAGCAAGTCTTCGAGCATTTCGCGATCATCCATTGCGCCTGGATCAATCTGTACACGCTTCATTTCGTGTTTGCCAGAGATGGTGACTTTCACTAAACCACCAGCAGCTTGGCCAGTGACTTCTAACGCAGCCAATTGCTCTTGCGCTACTTTCATCTTCTCTTGCATCTGCTGGGCTTGTTTCATCAAACCTGCAAGGCCGCCTTTCATCATCGCTTGATTTCCTTTTGTTTTCTGATCTTTAGATTGGCTTCACAGAGCCACCAACTACTTTGGCTCCAAACTCTTTTTGTAATTGCTGAATAAATGGATCTTGCGCAATCATTTGCTCTGCATTGAGTCTTTTCTCTTGATGAATCTGGGCATCGACTTTAGCAACGGTTTTGCCTTCCACTTCACCTTTTTCGATGATGACTTTCACGGGTTTGCCAAAGTGTGCAGTCAGTGCATCTGCAAGACGGCCAACAGAAGCTTCAGAAGCCAATTGCGGCATGGGCGTCACCACCGTAGCGCGCACGCCTGCTGGTGAATCTTCCCAATCTTGTAGCTCTGTCTGAAATGCCAACTGTTGCACCAAACCTTTAATCGGTAACTGGCGCATCAAGGTATGCCAGTCAGGACGATCTGCGCTAGACGCAGTTGGCGCTGATGCGGCAGGCTTAGCTACTGGAGCTGGTGCTGGAGCTACAGACCTGACTGGAACAGCTGTTTGGTTTGCTGGTGCAGATGCTCTAGGCGCCGATGCCACCGAAGCTACCGGCGGTGCGGAGTTACTGACATTACCCCCTGCTCTGCTGGGAGTTTCATTTCCTGGGCGAAAGGCTAGCATCCGCAGGAGTGTCATGGCAAAGCCCGTTTGCTCATCCGGCGCTAGTGATAAATCGGGACGGCTAGTAATGCTAATTTGATAAAAGAGTTGTGCCTCTTCTTTTGTCAGTGCGCTAGCTAAGCGACGAATCTCTGCTGCTTCTGGCCAGTCTTCTAAGACTGACTCAGGAACAATTTGCGCGGCAGCGATTTTCTGAATGAGGCTAGATAGATCCGCAAGCGCTAATGAGAAAGACATACTGCGCTCACCCATTTCATTTGAGATAGCTAATAATGTAGCGCCATCTTTTGCAATGAGTGCATCTAAAATTTTAATGAGATAGGCATCATCTAGAGTGCCGAGCATCCCGCGCACGGCTTCTTCAGATACTTTACCTGCGGCGTAGGCAATGGCTTGATCAGTCAGTGATAGCGCATCACGCATTGAGCCTTGTGCTGCTTTTGCCAAAACACGCAGTGCATTAGTTTCACAATCGACTTTTTCTGCAGCGAGTACTTTTTCTAAATGCTCCACGATGAGCGGTACTGGCATTTGCTTGAGATTGAACTGTAAGCAACGCGACAAAATAGTGACGGGGATCTTCTGTGGATCTGTAGTTGCCAGTATGAACTTCACATGTTCAGGCGGCTCTTCGAGCGTTTTGAGCATGGCATTAAAGGCATGATTGGTGAGCATGTGCACCTCGTCAATCATGTAGACCTTGTAACGCGCATTACTCGGTGCGTAGGCTGCTTTTTCTAATAGAGCGGCAATGTCGTCTACCCCACGATTACTCGCAGCATCCATCTCTATATAGTCAACAAAGCGTCCTGCATCGATTTCTAGGCAGGCTGGGCATTTTCCGCAAGGCTCAGAGGTCATGCGACCTTGGCCATCTTCTCCGGTGCAATTGAGGGCTTTGGCCATAATTCGGGCAATCGTGGTCTTTCCGACCCCGCGAGTGCCGGTAAAGAGCCATGCGTGATGTAGTCGACCTTGGTCTAAGGCATGGGTTAAAGCCTTAACCACATGGTCTTGTCCTACCAATTGGGAGAATGTTTTAGGGCGCCACGAACGGGCTAAAGCCAATGCTGTCATGTACTCCATTCTAACAAGCTAAAATGGAATTGGACGGGCCTCCCCGCATGGCGGTTTGGATAACCTGGTCAGGTCGGGAACGAAGCAGCCAAACCCAATTCTGTCAGTGCCGGGGGTCGGGCTCGTCCACTCCCCCTATATTGAGAATATTGACGCCCTTAGGGTTATGGACCTAGGGTCACGCTCTTAGGACTCTATTTTGATTTTCTTAAACTTATCTAAAAGTGCCAAGCTAGCTAAGATTTGATTGGCCATATCTGCATCAATCTCCCCTTTAGCTAATGCATAGAGCACTTGATCAGCGTGCTCAGCTTCTGGGGCATCTAATAAGGCCTTAAAGATTTCTTTTTGAGTCATACCCAAATGAATCTGTAATGGCGCCAAATTGATTTGCACAGCACTGCCCTTAATGCCAAAGCGCACTTGAGCCATCTCAATGAGTTCACTGCGCTGCTTTTCTTGGAGCTGGGCAAATGAGGGTATCTGGGCATTTGCATTGGCTGTACTCGCAGCAGAAGCGATGGCAGGCCCTTTGCCACGCTTTTTATATACCAAATCGTCCATGAAAGCCTCCTAAGTCAGTTATGAATGCAGAGTCATTCATCATCAGAATATTACCGCGATCTTTTGAAGGAGGCATTTTTAGCAATTTAAAGAATATGAAGAATTTTCATGATTTGCCAGATCATCAAAATGATCAATAAGACAACAACAGTTCGTGCGTCCATGACCAATCTAAATAAACGTAATTGCTTGTGAGTGCATTCAACTGAAACTTGCATGACAAACCCCTATTAGCTAGAAAAGTTCAGCGTAGAGGTTTGCATTAAAAATGAACAGGGATCCAGGATGATTGGTGTGTAGGAAAGTATTGCACCCTCCTGCACCTAATCAATATAGATTACTGATGTAAACGATATAGACAATCACCTTATTTGCATAGGGGAATGCGTCATTATTTTGTCGCATCTCTTTCAATAGCTTACCCTCGGTATAAATAAATCAAGCACTTAGAAAGCATTTTATTTGTTGCCCTGCAACGAAATTTCATCTCGTAAAAAATATAAAAAATTGATTGGACAAGTGAGCACTTGAAAGGCACGATAAAGCCATGTCAATAAATCAGGTAAGCGTGCGAACTGTCCCGTTTCGACACAGCATGCATTAGCCGATTTGTTGGCAACCAAATAGACATTCTTGAGGAGTACATCATGAATATTGCGCAATTAGAAATTGAAAAAGACAGCCTTTCTGTTGAAGAATCTGTATTACAAAGTTATGAATTAGTCGAGGAGAGGCTTATTTGGCAACATCTCGCCAGACGTAAAATGAATAAAATGCATGACATCCCAGAGCAAGAGTATCGTCATTGGAAGCTAGATTAAGCTAAGTAAATATGAGTATGTTTGACACCAAAAAATCGACCAATTACCAACTTCAATTTACTAATGAAATTGGAGCAGGCTCCAAAGTGCTTGGAAATCTGGAAGGCAACGGCAATATCCGAGTTGCGGGGCACTTTGTGGGCAACATCCTAGAAGCAGAAAGCAGCAAATCTACCCTTGTGATCGATAAAGAGGGGTTTTTGACTGGCGATTTGCATTATTCCAACCTGATTGTTGCCGGAACTATTGAAGGCTCCATTACGGTAGACGAACAAATGGTGGTGCATCCCAGTGCCGTGATTTTGGGTAATATCCGCTACAAATCCATTGATATTCACCCCGATGCTAGAGTCAACGGCATCTTGTCTTGCGTAGCCTTAGACGTAGTCAAGCCTAATAAATCAGAAGTAATTTCTTTTGAGCCTATTCAAAAGATTGCCTCTTAAAAAACTCTTTTAAATGATCTAAACCGCTGTTAGCAAACGGAGTTTTTTATGGCTTTTAGAATTTCACCTAAAAATGAATTTCACATCACTGAGCGCATGACCTACCGCAAAGATAATAAAGAAATGAATTGCGGCTTTCTTTGGAAAAGCGGGTCTTTCGTTACCGAGGATCCACCCAATTTTTTAGCCGAATATGATGAGCATCTTGGCATTAGCGTGGGGAGTCAGGACTTTACGGAGGTAAACCTCTCTAGTGAGGGTCAGCACCTCATCTACTTCTCTGAGACCGTGCCACAAGATGAGCAAGCAGCCTTAAATGCTATTTTTCAACAAAGCAAGACCACAGATGATTTTGATATTGGCTTTCAACACAAAGGTTGGCAATTAGTCGATATGGATATCGTGATGTGGGGTGAATTATCAATCACCAGCAAACTCGACACCTAAACCCAGTATCCAGACCCGCCTATTGCATTTGCTGAGCCTCTTTTAGCAAGCCATCAAATACCTTTTCTAGCTTGGAATTTGTCCCTCTAATGCCGGCCACCACTGCTTCAGACCAAGTAACGTACTCTTGCTTGCGCTGAAGATCCCAGCCAGCTGGCGGGGCGACCAATATATCACGGAGATTACAAATCTTATCAGCCAGTTTGACAAGCTTTGCCTCATGGCTAGCAAAAGGGGCGTGGGCTATTTGCAAGCTTTTGCGCATCTCTTTGGCAAGCGATTTGTCGTCGGTCAACTCTTTCACAATCCCAGTCACTTTTTTAGCAAAATGGGTGATTAACTCTTCTTCAGTCGTTTGGGTATCTTCAAGCACATCATGCAAGAGTGCTGCACATAGCACATCCCAAGACATCACTCCGCCCTCGTTCACCAAAACATTAACTAGCTGAATGGGGTGATTAATATACGGCGTGATTTGCGCGTCTTTACGCCGTTGATTTTTATGCTTCTCAGCTGAAAATGCCAAGGCAAGAACAAAATGATTAATCATGATGTCATCTATTATAAGGATGAGCTATTAATCTTTCTTCTGTTCTTTTGCCGTAGCGTTTTGCAATAGTAATTTGAGCATACTACTTTGCAGCCCCGTCACGTTATCAGGATTATTGACATATTTATTTAACTCTTGTCGATCCGACACACTCACAATTTGCTGCAATTTGGAGATAGTGATCTTCAGTTGCTCTGCAGCAAGCTCAGGATGCTTTGACAAAAACTCGAGACTCATTTCGCTAGTAGCACCTTTATCGCCCTTAGCATCTTTGACTGATGCCTGCTCTAGACCCATCTGCACCTTAGCTTTTTCAAGCAAGCGGTCCAGCTCTGTTTTAGACAGATGTAAACGTTTGGCCTCAGCCTCAATCATCTCTTGCTCATCCGGTGAAATGACACCGTCCTCCAGCATGTGATAGAGCTCATTCATCATTGCTTCGCGTTCAATCCGCAATTGATCACCCAGCGCTGATGAGAGAATCGCCGCCGGAATCGCAAAAATACCAATACCCAAGAGCGCTATGACAATCGTAATGGCTCTACCTGCTGGGGTAATCGGAGAGATATCACCATAACCCACGCTGGCTAAAGTAATCACAGACCAATAAATGGCTTGGGGAATATTTTCAAATTTATCGGGCTGGGCTTCGTGCTCAAATACATACCCTAAGCATGCGGCGAGCATCACCAGTAACAACAGAATGAAAACAGCCGCCTTCATGACAGGCCACTCGCGCTTAATCACGGTAAATAAGGATTGAGTAGCACCGGAATAACGCGCTAACTTTAGTAAACGCATCAGTCTAAAGACCCGCAAGAAACGCAAGTCAAAGAGGTGATGCAGCAAGCTCTCTAAATAGAACGGCACGATTGCCAAGAAATCAATAATGCTCGTTGGCTTACATGAGAAGCTTAAGCGTCCTTTGAACAAAGCCTGGTACTTTGGATCTTCAGGGGCACTGTAGATCCTCATTAAATATTCAGTAGAGAAGATCAGCACCGCAATCGTATCGAGAATAATAAATTCAGAATGCAGATGGTAGCTAATGCTATGGACTGATTCAAAAATCACGGCTAGCACTGACACAATAACCCAGGTCACAATAAACATATCAAAGATGTGATGTAGATTGCCACTGGTCGGTGTTTCATTCACTAGCGCATAAATTTTGTAGCGAAAGGATTTATCTTTATTTTTCTCTAAAAACTCATTGACTGCTGGCGCTAAAGCGCGGAAGAGTTTAAATAAACGCAGTAACCGTAAAGCTCGTAAGACACGTAAGTCGGTATCAATGAAGGCGCCTAAGTAGAAAGGCAAAATGGATACTAAATCAATGAGGGCAAAGGGGCTCTTGAAATAGGCAAGACGAGGGTATTTGGCAGAGCTAAAAACTGGATCCTCTGGTGCTACATACAGTCGCAAGACATACTCAATCGAGAAAATTGCTAGCGAGACCACATCAAAAATATGAAACAGGTGTTCCCGAGTCTCGTAAAATACTGGGATATGCTCAAGCATCAAGCCTGCCATATTGAGCACAATCATATAAGTAATGAAGCGCTCAAACTGGTTGCAATAATTCGTTTTAATCTGGTGATTAAAGAATAAATCAAACACCCGCTTACGGATGTGTAAGTTCAGGCTAGTAAATGAAATGGGCCGGAGATTCATAACTTAAATTCTCCAATCCTAATAAGGTAAAAACCGGTATCGCAAAGACTGAGGCGAATCTGCAAGCCCCTTACGAGTTTCTCCCCAGGCTCTAACGGAGATGCAGCAGGAGGTCCCGCCGGGTTGACGGTCAGTTTTTCAAAGATAAGAGATCCACTATTGAGCAGATTGGTTTTATTGCATTTAGATGTGTACGCTGGTCCAGCTGGATTTAATAGATTGACATAGCTCTCAAAGGGACCTTTGGCTGCAAAAAGTGCTTCGACACAATTTTTCCATTGATTTGGCTTCATACCTTGAATCAATTTAGTATCTTCATCAATGGGGGTGCATGCTGCAGGTTCAATGGGCTCATTGGCTTCACTCTTACTGGCAAGAGCCTCAAACCAGGTAATAATCTCTTCGGCATTATCTTGTGATGCTGCTACCTTCGCGGCATTTTGATAGTTCCCTAATCCTAGATAGATTACTAGAATCAGATTGGCCAATAAGACCAAAATAAAGAAAAAGTTCCAAAAATGCATGCCTCGAAATAGACTCTGAATATTCTTGCCCAACATGCTCTCCTAATTCACGGTTTATTTAAGCGGCTATCTTGCTGCTTTCAATTCCTGTATATTCAAATTTCAGTTACTAAGACGGCTAATTAGGGGGTATTAATGTTTTTCCAAACACTACTGCAAAGCTTATTGAAGAGAAAGAGCTTGGAGCCAACTGAGCGTGCGAAAGATTTATCCCCAATGGCTCAAAGCATAATGCAAAAACTGGCAGAACACGATAAAAACCAGGGTTTTGACGCCGAGCTTGTTAAAAACCCAGATTCCCCAGCTAATAAATAGCCTAGCTAACCGCCCTTCTTTTAAAGATTTTTATGCCACAAGCCATTATTTTTGATGTGGAAGCTACTGACAAGCAGGATGCCGTCATTATTGAGGCGGCCTCTTTAGATGTGAGCTCTATTCAGCCGCTCGTTGTTGGCAACCCTTGGGTGCAGCGCTACAACCCGGGTAAACCGATTAGTCTGGGCGCATTAGCAACCCATCACATCATGGATGAGGAGCTCGTCAATTGCCCCTCTAGCAGCACCTTTCAATTATCTACCGACACCAAGTACATCATTGGCCATAGCGTGGATTTTGACTGGGAGGCGATTGGTAAACCCGCTGTCAAACGTATTTGCACACTAGCGCTTACCCGAAGTCTTTGGCCTAACTTAGATAGCCACACCCAAAGTGCCCTGCTCTATCACTTTGAACGTTCAACCGCTAGAGAGCAACTACGTGATGCCCATAGCGCTTTAGCGGATGTGTGGATTTGCTCCAAGATACTTGGACAGATTATTGAGAAGCTCAAACCCACTTCTCTGGATGCTTTGTGGGAAATGTCTGAGAAGGCCCGCATTCCCACGATCATGCCTTTTGGCAAACACAAGGGCGAACTCATTGGCCAGGTACCATCCGATTACAAACAATGGATGCTGCGTCAGGACAATGTCTCTGAATACCTGCGCAAAGCACTACAGGCTTAAAGCTTCGCATCTTATTACCTTAATTTTGCTTATGTGTTGAGGTCACTAGTTTTTCTGTATAAGCAATCGCTACGGCTGAAAATACAAAGGTCATGTGAATGACGGTTTGCCACAGCAAAGTTTTTTCATCGTGTGAGGACGCATTAATAAAGGTCTTCAGCAAATGGATCGATGAGATACCAATAATTGCCGTTGCCAACTTCACCTTCAGTACGCCTGCATTGACATGCGACAACCACTCGGGTTGATCTGGGTGATTCTCTAGCTCTAAACGAGAAACAAAAGTCTCCCAACCGCCAACAATCACCATGACTAGCAAGTTCGAGATCATCACTACATCAATCAAGCCCAACACAATGAGCATGAGTGAAGTCTCTGTCATGTTTTTCTCTGACATCATGCTGATTAAATGGGCCAACTCTAACCAGAACTGCCAAACATAGACGCCCTGGGCAACAATCAGGCCAATGTAGAGTGGTGCCTGCAACCAGCGGGACATAAATATCCAGCGTGGCAGTGGGCGTAGTTTCTTATCTATGTAGGTTTGCTTGTCATCGATCATATTTGGATTTTATCCATATTTATGACATTTTTATAGCCTCATTACACATATCTTGTGTAGGGTGATTCTGATGACTCTCGCCTTTACTAGGGAATAAGGAATCCGTGATTTCCTTATTCCCCTTCTAGGCAGCTGCTGCTTGTTTTTTCTCTACTGCTAATTTTGCTTACTGATACTTGCGGCCAAATACTGGAGTATTGCTACGCTCATTGCGCTTCGTATTTTTCAATACTGCGCAGTAAGACAAAACCATAATCACTGCTAGTGAGATGCCGTTAAAGTTATTTAATAGTTCCATTTGATTTCTCCTGATATATTTCTGCGTTAATGAGATTTTGTTGCTATTGCTTATTACTGTTTTGTTTTTATGTGTTCAGAATATTGACTTACTAGCTCACGAAATGAGCTAGTAAAATTAGCTTTGTTATTTGTTGTTTTTTATTCATTTTTTGTTTCATTTTTTTGCTTACTCTTTAGCGCACTACCGGCAACTCATCCCACTGGGTGGTGTAGTTCGGTGACCTGTTGTTTGACCTCATTTGCCAATCTTGCTTCGTTCCAACTGCTGCGGTTTTAATGGCGGCATTACCAAAGCGGCTATTAATGGAGTCCATAGCCTTCATGAGTCCAGCGGACTTGCCTTTGACTTCCATGTCATCAAATAGCGATTGCTGCATCGTCGGTTTATCGGCCAAGAGATTCAGAATGACTCCCGCCTTCTTGTATTTAAAGCCTGCTTTATAGATTTGCTTCAAACCTTTTAATGCGGCGCTAGTGAGCGTTAAGGTGTTATCGCTAGGATCACTCAGAACTACTGTGATGCTTTGATGATGTTGTGGCTCAAATGGTTTGTGCGGGTTAGTTTGCACAAAGATCGTGAGCGCGCCCGTGACTGACTTCTGGCTTCTGAGCTTCTCAGCACCTCTTGCGGCATGAGTGGCAACGGACTCAGATAATCCTTCCAGTGAAGTGACTGGCTTACCAAAACTTCTTGAGGAAATAATCTGCTGTTTAGCTGGCGCCACTTCTTCTAACTGCAAGCACGATACTCCGCGCAACTCATAGCAAATACGCTCGATCACAACGCCAAACTGTTGACGCATCGCTTGTGGTGATATTTGTACTAAATCAAATATGCTATTGATCTTGAGCTCTTTGAGTTTCTTAGCAGTCTTTCCACCAACACCCCACACCTCACCTACTGCCGTCTCAGCCATCCACTGATAGAGCATTGCTTTTGGCATAGAGCTGATGTCACACACGCCAGCAAACTGAGGATTCTTTTTGGCCAAGTGATTGGCTAACTTGGCCAGTGTCTTACTAGCACCAATGCCAACGCATACTGGCAAGCCTGTAGTGTCTTTAACATCTTGTTTGATGATTTGACCCAAGCTAGTGGGGTCAGCATATTGCTTGAGCACTGTCTCAATTTGCAGAAAGCTCTCATCAATACTGTAGACCTCTAAATTAGGCGTGAACTTTCTTAAGACTTCTACTACCCTGCCACTCATATCGCCATACAGGGTGTAGTTTGATGAATAGGCTTGGATGCCATGCTGCTGAGCCAGATCTTTCATCTGAAACCAGGGCGTACCCATCTTTACGCCTAGCGCTTTGACTTCGGCACTACGCGCTACGGCGCAACCATCATTATTTGATAGCACCACCATCGGTACATCTTCCAGCTTGGGTGCAAATACACGCTCGCAAGATACATAGAAATTATTTACATCAACCAGTGCGAAGAGTTGATTGATTTGGCCGGCTTGGTTCATGCGGACCTACCGTTTCTGCTGCTAGCATGGCTGTACTTACGAACTACCCCAACAACTACACCCCAGATTTGGAGTTCGCTGTTCTCATTAAAGGTAATGGGCTCGTAATTGGGATTCTCTGGCTGAAGCTCAGTTTTGCCGCGTAATTGATAGAGGCGCTTGATGGTGTACTCATCGTCCACTACGGCAACCACGATATCTTTGTGCTTTGGTTTGAGGGCTTTATCGACCACCACCTTGTCACCATCACAAATACCCGCGCCCATCATCGAGTCCCCCTTGACGGTGAACATGAAGGTGGCTGGTTTGTTTTGAACTAGGTAGCTATTGAGATCAAGACCTTCCTCGGCATAATCGGCTGCTGGACTCGGAAATCCTGCTGAAATACGGTGACTCAGAAGTTTGAACTCATAGGCGTCATGAACCGCTAAGACTTGTGGAGCCTGGCTTAAGGTCGCTTTTGAAGGGATCATTTGAGTCGTCATGTTTATTAATATACTGTATATCCATACAGTATATGTAAAAACCTTAAAAATGACGCTCTTTTTGTTGTTTTGCTGCTGACCGCCCCCTTTTTCTAGTCATAAACCCCAAGTTCTTTAGCGGGGGAAGCATCACATAATGGCTTTGAGAATGTATATCAAAGCGCATGCACTAATTAGAAAATGGCAGTAGGAGACGAATGAAGACTTACAAAATAGCCTCGATTCCGGGTGATGGCATTGGCAAAGAAGTAATCCCTGAATGCGAGAAAGTATTAAACGCTTTAAGCAAAAAACATCCTCAGGTCGCCTTTGCCTTTGAGCATTTTGATTGGGGCGGCGACTACTACCGCAAGCACGGCATCATGATGCCTAATGACGGTCTAGAACCCCTACGCTCTAAAGATGCCATCTTATTTGGTTCGGCTGGCGACCCTGATATTCCGGATCACATTACGCTGTGGGGTTTGCGTCTCAAGATTTGTCAGGGCTTTGATCAATATGCCAATGTGCGCCCCACTCGCATTCTTCCTGGCATTCAAACTCCCTTGCGCAATTGCAAACCAGAACAATTGGACTGGGTGATTGTACGGGAGAACTCAGAAGGCGAGTATTCCGGGGTGGGTGGTAGAGCCCACCAAGGTCACCCAATTGAAGTGGCATCCGATATGAGCATCATGACACGCGTTGGCGTAGAGCGTGTACAGCGCTTTGCCTTTAAGCTCGCGCAGTCTCGACCCCGCAAACACCTTACAGTGATTACCAAGTCCAATGCCCAGCGACACGGCATGGTGATGTGGGATGAAATCGCTAAGCTGGTAGCCAAAGATTTTCCAGATGTAACTTGGGATAAAGAACTAGTCGATGCTGCTACCGCTCGCATGGTCAATCGCCCTGAATCACTCGATACGATTGTGGCTACTAATTTGCACGCGGATGTTTTGAGTGACTTGGCAGCAGCGCTTGCCGGCAGCTTGGGCATTGCCCCTACCGCTAATCTTGATCCAGAAAGGCGCTATCCATCGATGTTTGAGCCGATTCATGGTTCAGCATTTGACATTATGGGTCAGGGCTTGGCAAATCCCATCGGTACATTTTGGTCCGCAGTCATGATGCTCGACTTCTTAGGAGAAAAAGAGCTTGGCAAGATACTCATGCATGCAATTGAAGTCGTCACCGCTAATCCCCAATTACATACCCGAGATTTAGGAGGTTCTGCAATGATGAGTGATGTTACTAATGCAGTAATTGAGGAGATATCCAAATGAATGTATTTTCACTAATGAAGTTTGCTGTGCTCTCTTTAAGCCTTATCTCAGTGGTCAGCGCACAGCCATTCCCTGATAAAACCATCCAATACATCATCCCCTTCCCACCCGCTGGAGAGTCTGACTTAGTAGCGCGCTATCAAGCCGATATTTCCGCCAAAAAGTTCAAGCAACCAATGGTGGTCATGAATCGCGCAGGCGCCGGTGGTGCACTCGTCTGGAGCGCTCTCAATACCTATCCCGCTGATGGCACTACCGTAGTCGGCGTCAATATTCCCCATACGATCTTGCAGCCATTGCAAGAAGGAATTCAGTACAAGACTGATGACATCAGTGCAATCTACTACTACCACTTCACTCCAGATGCCCTGATGGTCTCTGCTGATAGCCCCTACAAAACCTATCAAGAGTTTATTGCCGCTGCCAAAAAAGAACCTGGCAAGATCAATCTTGCTGGCTCTGCGCAATACTCTGCAAACCATATGGCAGTAGAGCGCCTAAATAAATTAGCCGGCGTGAAAATTAATTACGTTCCGTTTAAAGGTACTGGAGATTTAATTACCGCCTTAATTGGGATGCACGTAGATGGCGCTATGGGTTATCTCCCCCTAGCGATTCAGCAAAAATCTAAGGTACGCACTCTCGCGATTGCTACTGAAAAACGGAACCCCGCCCTACCAGATGTACCTACATTTAAAGAATTGGGCTTGAACTGGGTGGATGGCGCTTACCGCGGCGTTGCAGTACCTAAGGCTACACCACTAGTTTTGCAGCAAAAAATGTCTGATTATTTTGCACAGCTCAATGCCGATCCTGAAACGAAGAAGAAACTAGAAGACTCGGGCTTTGTAATTGTCGATGTTCCACTCTCAAAAATGCCTGCGTTTATGAAAGAGAAAATCCCTCAGGCAATGGAAGATGCAAAGAATGCTGGGATGATTAAGTAACGACTGAATCAGTTGATAAAGCAATATATTAATTTATCTTCATAAAAACAAAAGCTACCATGTCGGTAGCTTTTGTTTTGTGGGCAGAGTGAAAATTAAACGTCACTCATAAAGTCGCCACCACCACTGTCATCCCATGAACTGGAGCCGCCATCATCCCAAGAGCTGGCATCATTCACACCAAAGTTTGGATCTAAAGATGCTGGGCCGCCCACTTGATTTAGATTGGGGTTAGTGCCGGCATTGGAATGGCCGTTATCGTGACCACCCATGAGGTTGCTTGCTAGTGCTTGACCAGCGTACATACCAGCACCTAATGCAGCACCAGTTGCAAGACTACCCATCAAGCCGCTACCCATGCCACCTGCAGCTGGAGCTCCAGGGTATCCAGGACCACCAGGATAGCCAGCAGGACCGCTTGGAGTACCAGGGTATCCAGCGCTTGGTGCGTTGTAGACCTGAACTGCTTCTGCCTTACGACGCTTCATCACAATCATGACACCGATGACCAAAATGGCAATCAAACCCCAAAAGAGTGGGTTACTGAAAATGGATGTCTGAGTGGCAGCGGGTGCAACTTGAGTGCTGGCTAATTGCACTTGGAGTTTTTGTACAGACTCCGCTTGCGCAAATGGCAAACCAGGAGCTAAGTTTTGAGCCGTGATGAAATGATTGCGCGCTGCTTCTACCTTACCCTCTTTGGCATAAAGCTCAGCTGCCACATAGTGCGCCTTTGCACTATTAGGATGATTTTGCAGAACCTCTTTCATCATGGCATCGGCTTTAGCCATCTGCCCAGATTGCACAGCCTTGTATACCTCTGGCAAAGTTGCCTCGGCAAACACAGCATTGCTGGTTAACAGTAGCGCTGCTGCGCATACGCCAACGAATAAATTAATTACCTTACGAATGTTCATCAAGACTCCTTGTAGGATGTTTCGTGTGAATTTCATTATCCCTAGTTTGGGGATTTTTGCTATTCCCTACTTATATAGGGTCTTTAGGATGAATTTCAAGGGGGTGTCGCAATTCTAGAGATTGAGTATCCTTATTTTTTGTAGCTATATTAATTCATTGCTGATATGATTTAACGTAACTACAATATTTCAGATGAAATTATCTTATGACTCAGCTAAAAATGATTCCAATATTGCAAAACATGGATTGTCACTCTCCGAGGCAGAGCTTATTGATTGGGGCTCAGCTATCAGCTGGGTTGATCATAGAAAAAATTATGGTGAGGAAAGGCGCGTAGCGTTGGCTCTAATTAATAAACGCCTGCATTGTGTAGTTTATGTTGGGCTTAAAACGAGCGTGAGAATAATCAGCTTAAGAAAAGCAAATAACCGCGAGATGAATACCTATGAAGAAAAAACTAATTAGACATAGCGCTGCAGAAGATGCTGCAATCACCAAAGCCGCCATGGAAGATCCAGACTCCATTCCGTTCACCGATGAAGAGTGGGAGAAAGCCAAGCACACGATGGTTCGCGGTCGCGGCAGACCATTAGGCAGCGGCAGCAAAGAGCAAGTTACCCTGAGAATCGATAAAGATGTTTTAGATTTCTACAAATCCAAGGGTGAAGGTTGGCAGACCTTTATCAATCTAGTATTGGGTGAGATTAAAAAAGAAGCTAAATCGATATCGGCGGTTGAGAAGAAAATCATCAAGGGCAATTTAATATCAAACAAACTAAAAATTGCCGCCTAAGATTACACTTAATTAACTTCTGAAATCTCACCTCTAGCGGATATTAAAAAGGCTTTGGTAGGCTTATCTGGACGTATTCTGGCAAGCTCCTGTTTGTAGTTATTGAGCTGTGCGCGGTATTTATTGTGAGCTTCACTGCCCACCTCAGGGATCGTGAGCTTGTAATCCAAGATGGCTAAGTGATCATCACACTCTACTAAGCGGTCTAGGCGGAAACTTTTGCCATCCAAGCTCACAACATCAATCTCATTCCAAGCTTGCACCCACTGATTTGAAGTGAGGTATTGCGCAAGCTCTTGCGTGTTGAGAACAGTGGTTGCTTGGTCTAGCGCTTTGCTTGCTGATTCATTACTAATGCCAAGCCAGCGAGCGATTTGTTCTGTGCTCATGGCTTCTGGTTCTGTTGCTCCAGTTTGCAGGGTGAGATGCTCTAGCAGTTGATGAAAGTGCACGCCCTCTTCTAATATTTTGGAGTTATCTGGTGTACTGCTATCTTCCTGGAAGACTTTGAGCGTCATGCCACTCTCGATATCTTTGAGTTGCTGCTCATGACTCACCTTGGCCGCAACCCAGGAAACCTCAAAGTCATCCATCATGAAATCCTTTGGATTGCCTGGTTTCTGACTTGTTGGCGCTGGGCTTGTGTTTTTTAATGGTGCGGGTTGATCCTCAAGAACAGCCAACTGCCCTAGCCTCGCTCTGCCATACCAAGACTTCTCATCTAAGCCTGAAGGATTCTTTGCGGTGGGTGCCTTTGCGACACCACTAATCCACAGCCCCTGCTTCGCCCTGGTCATTGCCACGTAGAGTAGATTCCAGTTCTCGTTCTTACCAATGAGTAGCTCGCGTTCACGCACTTCACTACGAGGATTGGTTAAGGTGGCTAAGGTATACATCGATAAATGACTAGGACTCTCACTCTCAGGCGGCCAATCCAATAAGACGCCACGATGATCTGCCTTGCCTTCAGTGTGGTTCGCATCGAGCATGATTACAAACGGAGATTCCAAGCCTTTTGCTCCATGAATCGTCATCATACGAACGCGCTTGTTTTTATCTTCCTCCGATAACTCACTCTCTTCATCGAGCTCTACTAAATCAGGCTCAGCATCCACATCTCCTTCATCTGGAGTTTCATCATCATCGCCACGACGAATGGTATTGATCTCTTCAATAAAGCGACCCAAGCTTGGATAACGGCCGCCATCTTGATTGAGTGCCAGCTCTAGGAAGGCATCGAGGTTCGCCAAGACTTGCGCGCGGGCAATTTCTTGAGAAACGCTTGCGTATTTAATCCGCAAATCGCTCTCTTGATAGATGTGGTCCAGCAAGTCGTGCACTGGAAGGCGCTCACCCAGCATGCGCCAATGCTCTAAATACCGCGCTGCCTGCATCAAGCTGGCATCTGGGCTGTCTTGCAAAGCATCCCACCAAGAGCGGTATTGATGTGAAGCGACTGCCTTAGCAAGGATTTGCATTTGGCTTTCAGTAAACGCAAAGATCGGACTTCTCAACACCTGTGCCAGCGGCAAATCATGGCGCGGCGTTACCAAGACAGTTAAGAGTGCAATCAGATCATCAATCTCTAGGGTATTGAGTAAACCACCGAGCCTTGAACTCTCGAACGCTACACCTGCCTCACGTAGAGCACGCTCGAATTGCGGGAGGTACTTGCGGCGCTTCACCAATAATAAGAAATCACTCTCCCTTGCCTTGCGCCAGACTTCTTGACCATTGATGCGATCCACTACAGGACGTGTCTGAATGAGATGCTGCATCAATGCACTGACCTGTTGCCCCTCGACATAGCGCTGAGTGACATCAGCAGTTTGCCGCGTATCCACAATGGCTTGCTCAAAAGCATTGCCAGCTCTTTGCTCTAGATCCTGGGCCTCGTATTTCACGAGAGGCAATAAATAGGCTTCACCCTCGTTTGAATATGGCGCTTCTGTAGTATTTCCTGGTGGCGCTTTCCACAAAGTGTTTTGCGCAGTAAATGGATATGACTCTGGCAATTGTTCAGTGCCGAAGATCTGATTTACTGCATCGTTGATTCTTGGTGCATTACGGCGGGTCGTGTTTTGATTTAAGGATGCTGCGTTCATTTCTTTTACCAAGAAAGCCTGCGCATCATTAAATAATCTCGGGTCGGCGCGGCGGAATCGGTAAATCGATTGTTTGGGATCCCCTACGATAAAGACGGTGGGTTTAGACTCATCCTGACCATAACCTTCTAACCATGCCCGCAGAATTTGCCACTGTAAAGGATTGGTGTCCTGAAACTCATCAACCAGAATGTGTTTGTACTTCGCATCTAGTCTCGACTGCAAGTAGGCTGCATTAGCAGAGTCCGCCATTAACTGGCTGACACCAATCTCCAGATCATCAAAGTCACGCACACGCATGGACTCTTTGGTGATGTTGACGTGGTCCATCATTGCGGCGCTCATTGCAAACCAAGCTTCATTGAGCGCGAAGGCCTCTTGCTCTTTTTTCCAAGCAACAAATTCTAAGAACGCTGTTGCCCAAGCTTGTTTATAAGTCACATGCTCTTGCTCGCGATCTAGCTCACCCTCTTTTTTAAGGTATTTCTTAAGATCGCCGGCAGCTTTGTCATTCGAAGTGCGATTGGTGTCGTCTTGGGTCAAAAATACTAACTGCAATATCGATGCTATCTCCATCACATCACCACCCTTGGCCTTGAGGTCGATTGCCATCTGAATGCTGGGTGCGTAAGCCATTTCTGTAGCACTGCTATTACTAAAGCAGCGATGCAAATACTCTAAGTCTGCTTTAGCGTTAATGGCACTCCAAATTACATTGAGCGGATTATCGATCGTCAGTCTCGTTAAATCCGTTTTGAGTTTCTCAATCGGGGTAGTGCCATGCGCTTTGCATGCTTGCGAGAAGAAGGTCCAAGCGCCTCTTTGCTTAAAAAGGCTGTAATTACTCATCAGGAACTTTTGGGTCTCACTTGCACCAAGCGCCTTTAATAGGGTGTCGTAATGCACTGCAATACCTGCAGGCAAATTACCCCACCAGTCATCCAGGCACTCATCTTGCAAACGCTTTCCATCTTCTCGCAAACTAAAGCCAGGCTGAATACCGGTTGAGATTGGAGCCGCACCTAAGAGTCTGCCAAACCAACCATGGAAGGTATCAATCACAATCCCTTGTGGGCTTGACAGTACTTTGGCATACAAAGACTTGGCGGTAGGTAGTAGTGCCTTCGCCTCATCGGTAGTCAGACCCCGATCAGTTAAATGCTGGAATAGCTGCTCATCACTCGATTGTGAAAACTCCTCCAACAAACGATAGAGGCGATCACGCATCTCTTGCGCAGCTTTTCTGGTAAACGTGAGTGCAAGGATCTCTTGAGGCTTGGCACCAGCCAAAAGGAGGCGAGCCATGCGGGTAACCAATAACCAGGTCTTACCGCTGCCTGCGCAAGCAGACACAATCACCGAGCGATTGGGATCGCAAGCAATCTCGACTGGGAATGTAGAGTTACTCACCACATCCCCTTTCTACAAATACCCCGAGCTTCGCAATACTGACAAACGCTATCGGGTGCAAACGCCTTGAGGGGTTTGCCAGACCAAAGCGATTGCACATCTTCAGTCATTTGCTCAGAAAATGCTTGCATTAGGTCTGGCATTTCTGCGATGACTACTGAACGCTCCGCTTCATCGCCATCCTTTTTCACATCAGCCTTTAAAGCAACCCACTCAGCCGCATTGACTGCGCGCCCAGGGATCTTGTTGCTCTCATTAGAAGCTCTGGCATAGATTAATAATTGTGGGTCATCTAGCACTATCTCAGAGCGCTGCTCGACTTTAGTGAGGCTCTGATTCTTATAGTCAATGACTGATGCGGCTTGAGGATCATGGATGCTCACATCAAAGCGGTCCGCATAGCCCTCAATGCGAATGTGACGCCCGTTGCCATCTACATCCGTAAATGGCAGATCAAAGCCGACCTTCACTTCGGCATCGTGGAACTGCCAACCTTGAGCCTCACGATCTAACTGCCACTGAATAAAACTGGGAATTTGTTTTTGCCAATCCCTTAAGACACCTAAGACTCTGGCATCACCTTCGATTAAACGCTTAAAGACTTGTTCAGAGATGAGTGTTAGCTGATCTTGCATCCAAGCGCGGCGTAGTCCTGAATCATTGGTGGTTGGTGAGTTGGATTTTGGCGCCTCGCTTTTCATAGCGTGATAGAAATTACGCAAGATCTTGTGGAGCGTTTGCCCAGCAAGAGAGGCATCAAAGCCCTCTTCAAAGCCTTTGAGTTTGCGTAGGCCCAGTAGGCTACGCACATAGTATCGATAAGGACAGTCACGCAAGGCCTTATAAGCACTTGGACTCATCGAGACCGGCATTGGCAAATCTGAATCCAATTTAGCTATTGCCATTTGCGATGGTGCTGCTGCGCCATTCCGAGGCGCAAATAAGGCGCTGGCATTTTGCGCCTGCCAATTAGGCAAATCCATTTGGAGTCGCTGAATCCAGGCGGATGGTCTTAATGGCTCTCCACTCTTACTCTTGCTCTGCCAAAGGAGATCAACACTTTGAAAAGAGATGAGTAGTTGAGATAGATCTCGTGCCTGCTGAATAAACTGGGCCTCGATACTTGATCCACCCAAGAGACGATTTAAAGCATCGGAGAAAAATAATGGTGGCTCTGAAAATGCGGGAAGTTGCTGCTCGTCACAGCCCACCATCACAACAGATTCAAATTCTCTAAAACGAGTGGAGCTCAGTGGCAGGATACTTAAAGTAGCTGCGGCATTGACACCCTTCTCTTCATATGAAGACTCTTCGATGACGGTCTTTAATAAGCTCAACCACTCATTGAGACGCATGGCAATTTGCTGATGCTCCACATCAAAATCAAATGTTTCCAAAAGCTCGAGCAATTGTTTGCCAGCAGAATCTATTTCTAAGCCTTGGGTCATTCCCATTTGAATCAGATCATCCATCAGATACTGATGCGCAAGAGCGCAATTGATCTTGATTCCACGCCAGCGATTGAGTCGGCCACGAATCGATTGCAGGAACTCTAATAAAAGTGGATTAGGTGCAGCTGAACTATGCGCAACCGATCCCTCGATCGCCATATGAAAGGTTTCCCAACCGGATTTAGCTTGGCTAGCAATCAAAATATCCTCAAACTGCGCCACTAATCCATTTAAAGATTCTGTATCACGAGTAGCGTTGGAGTTAAGGCACTTTCCCAGATCTAAGAATGGATTTTGCAAGAACTCCAATAGGTCAGCGGCGCTAGGCCCTTCAGGTGGAGCACGTAATAACTCGAGCCAACTATTGAGCGCCGCTGCTGCTCTGGTGGTGGATAACTTCCAACCAGTTTCATCTTGGATCTTGAGGGATGGTCCAAGGCGTGCCAGTAATGCGCGCGCCCTTCTGGCAACAAGACGATCTTGCGCTACTAAGGCGATATTCGTTTTACCGTTGATTAACTGTTGTTCAATGGTTTTGGCTGTTGCCCACGCCAACTCTTCAAATCGCTTAGCGGCAATCAGATGCCAATGCTCTGGATACGAATTGTCGATATTTGTTTTGATTGTTTGTAGCTTTTGCTCTTCAGGAGTGCCGGGATCTAATGCTTCCGCCCAGAGCGCAACCGACTCCCAATTCATAGTTACTTCAACTGCTGGGGCGTATTGCGCATAGTCCGCTAAATATCCCTGAATGAGCTGTTTATCAATCGGAGTTGGATCTGCCGTCTCTACCCAAATTAAGGGTCTGACATTTGCTAGTGCAATTTTCTGGGCAGCCTCGAGATGAGTCGCCAGTGCATATTGCTTTCTAAAGGCAGGATCGCTTGAGCTGGTGATGTACCTCCAAAACGTCAGCAGTACTTGCGCCTCTTGATCCACTACTTTTTTAGCCAGGGCTGGGTATGCTTCACCAATAGCGCGATCCAATAGTGGTTCTAGAATTTCGATCCAAGATTGTGTATTTTGGGTAATCGCTTGGTCTTGATTGGTAATCAGATTGCGTAGCTCTTGCTGAAGGCTAGGCGCTATTGAGTTAGATAATGTATCGCAAGCTGCAATAATGGCCTGCGCTAATCCCCATGACCCTGCTTCAGTTTCTGCCTTAAACCAGGCTTGCAGCTCTTTGTGCTTACGAAGCGTGGCATATACAGACAACCAGCGCTCTAAATCGGTTTGTTTTTTAGGAAACTTCCATGCGCCTGGCGCTGCTTCTAGCCAGTCGTTAAAACTCATCACTTGGGGCAAGAAGGCAATATGACTTGGTAGATCCTTGGGGCGATATTTCTCTAAAGCGGTTCTCACCCCCATTAATGGGCCTGCCGTGCTCAGCACCACTAAGGGGCGCTGTTTGGTTTGCACTGCACAATTCCAAATACCCTCAGCGAGTGATTTCAGAGCACTAGCATTGGGTGCTATTGTCCAAGCATGTGGCTGCTTTTGCTCAGATAGGGTTGGGAACGGGTGCGGCATTGAGGGTGGTTCTATGGCTTCTTTTGAGAATTTAGGCAGAAAGTGTGGCTTATTGCTAATATAAGCGTTGTAGCGCAATAAAATATAAAACTAAATAAGACTAATTAAGGAATTTTCATGAGTGCCGGCATCAAGTATGTAACTGACGCTTCTTTCGAGGAAGACGTTCTCAAGTCCGATAAACCTGTTCTCTTGGACTTCTGGGCTGAGTGGTGTGGTCCTTGCAAGATGATCGGCCCTATCCTTGAAGAGCTGGCTGGTGAGTACGGCGACAAGATTCAAATCGCTAAGATGAATGTGGATGAGAACCAAGGCGTTCCTGCCCAGTTCAATATTCGTGGCATTCCTACATTGATCCTCTTTAAGAACGGCACTGTTGCTGCTCAAAAAGTAGGCGCTTTGGCCAAATCTCAGTTGACTGCATTTATTGATAGTCATCTGTAAATAGTCCCAGATCACAGGTTCACTGGGTGAGCCTGTGGTTTTTAGCTGTTTTTAGTGTAGTATCTGTTTCATTAGTAGTTCAACGCACATCAAGTGCCCCTCTTTTTCTAGCAAACTCCCCAAACATTCTGCTTTTCAATTCTGTCTGATGTCCATCTAGACAGCGATATCCCAAAACACACTTACACCCCTTTCTACACCCGAGAACCACATGCAATTATCTGAACTCAAAGTACTCCACGTATCCGCCCTGCTTGAAATGGCAGCCAGCCTGGAGATTGAAAATACCCAGCGGATGCGCAAACAAGAGTTGATGTTTGCCATCCTCAAGAAGCGCGCCAAGGAAGGTGAATCTGTTTTCGGTGACGGTACTTTGGAAGTGTTGCCTGACGGCTTTGGTTTCTTACGATCCCCAGATGCCTCTTATATGGCTTCTCCGGATGACATCTATATCTCCCCTGCGCAGATCCGCCGCTTTAACCTGCACACTGGTGACAGCGTTGAAGGTGAGGTTCGCACACCTAAAGATGGTGAGCGTTACTTTGCATTAGTGAAGGTAGACAAGATCAACGGTTTGGCTCCTGAGGCCTTGAAGAACCGCATCATGTTCGAGAACTTAACGCCTTTACACCCAAATCGCGTGATTCAACTAGAGCGTGACATCAAAGCTGAAGAGAATTTAACTGGTCGCATCATCGATATGATCTCCCCAATTGGCTATGGCCAGCGCGGCCTGATCGTGTCTTCACCTAAATCCGGTAAGACCGTGATGATGCAGCACATCGCCCATGCGATTTCTGCGAACAATCCTGATGCAATCTTGATCGTATTATTGGTTGATGAGCGCCCTGAAGAAGTTACTGAAATGCAGCGCTCTGTACGCGGCGAAGTGGTTGCCTCAACATTTGATGAACCAGCTGTGCGTCACGTTCAAGTTGCCGAGATGGTGATTGAAAAGGCTAAGCGTTTAGTTGAGATGAAAAAAGACGTCATCATCTTGCTGGACTCGATAACCCGTCTGGCTCGTGCTTACAACACCGTCATCCCTTCATCCGGCAAAGTACTCTCTGGTGGTGTGGATGCCAATGCATTGCAACGTCCAAAGCGCTTCTTCGGTGCGGCGCGTAACGTGGAAGAAGGTGGTTCACTCACCATCATCGCAACTGCCTTGATTGAAACCGGCAGCCGTATGGATGACCTCATCTACGAGGAGTTCAAAGGCACCGGCAATATGGAAGTACACCTTGAGCGTCGTTTAGCTGAGCGTCGTGTTTACCCATCGATTAACCTCAATAAGTCCGGCACCCGCCGTGAAGAGTTGCTGGTGAAAGCTGAAAACCTACAGAAAATCTGGGTATTGCGTAAATTATTGGCCGATATGGACGATATTGAGGCGATGAACTTTATTGTTGATAAGCTCAAATCAACCAAAAATAATGGTGAATTCTTCGATTTAATGCGTAAGGGTGGCTAATTTAGGCTCTCAGAGTCGGTAAAAGTGCGCTTTGTTGTTGATTTCATGGCATAATTTTGCCTTTACCGCTTTAATAATCTGCATTTAACTTGGGTAAGTATTTAGGTCTTTGGACCAAAACGGCTGCCCGCTAATAGGACTCAATAATGAAACCTGGCATTCACCCCGAATATCGTGAAATCGTCTTTGTAGACGTTTCTAATAACTTCAGCTTCAAGACTCGCTCCACTATGTCTACTAGAGAGACAATCAAGTGGGAAGATGGCAAGGAATATCCTTTGTCCAAGATCGAGACTTCATCTGAGTCACACCCTTTCTACACTGGTACCCAGAAGATTATGGATACTGCCGGTCGTGTTGAGAAATTCCGTCAGAAATTCGGCACTAAAGCGGTTGCTAAAGCTGCTGGTGATGGCGCTGCTAAAACAGCTGAGAAAAAAGCGGCTGCTGCAGAAGCTAAAGCTGCTGAAAAGCCAGCCAAGAAGAAGGCTTAATAATAGGCTTACTCAAATAAGGGGCTGGGTATTCACTATTCATCCTCCCCTGCGAGATAATCAAGGCAGCGTTTGCTGCCTTTTTTATTGCTAGTTTTTTATGGTTAAACTCACCGCCGCCGCCACCACCTCCATTCCACGCATCATTATTTTTGCGTTGACTTTGATCTATGGTTTTGCTGGCCTCTTTCTGCGCGATCCATGGAAGAACGAAGATGCCATCGGATTTGGTGGCATGTGGGCTTTGCAACACGGCACAACACTTGATTGGATTGTTCCGCACCTTGCGGGGCGCGACGTTTCTCTTGGCGCACCCTTTCCCTACTGGCTAGGTGCCACCCTAATGGATCTATTTGGTTCATTGATTGGCATGGCTAATGCAGCACGCCTCTATGCGGCAGTTTGCTTCTTTGCTGCTGCTCTAGCCATTTGGTATGCAACTTATTTATTGGGACGTCGCCCAGAAGTGCAGCCGATGGTACTGGCAGTGGGTGGTCAACCGGGTCGTAAAAATTACGGCATGACTTTGGCTGATGGCGCTCTATTGATTTTCTTAGCCTGCGTTGGACTTGCACAGCGTGCGCATGAGACTACGCCGATGATGGCGCAACTGATGGGCATCAGTATTGTTTTGTACGGCACCGTCCGTGGTTTAGATAAACCTTGGCAAGGCGGCTTTTGGACTGGTCTTGGTATTGCGATCGTTGCCCTCTCCAGCAATCTCACGCTGAGCCTAATCATCGTGAGCTCCACCATCATTGCAGTGATTGCGAGCAATGCGAAGTTGCGCTTTCGCTGGACCTTAACTAGTACTGTTTTGGGGCTGATTGGTTTTGCGCTTTGGCCTGCGCTCTGGTACTTAGGCAACCTCAGTCCTGAGTGGCGTCATATCGCCGAGGAAGGCTGGCGCAATATGCCAGAGATGCGCGCAACGCCATCTATTGAATCCCTAGGATTTTTAAGCATCAACTTCTGGGCTTACGCTTGGCCAGTTTGGCCATTAGCCATCATCTCCCTCGCACATTGGGGTCGAGTAAAAGAGGCGGGGCAATGGCGCGCTCCTCATCTATGTATTCCGCTGAGTTTATTTATTGGTTGCTTGATTTATGTTCTGTTCCGCTTAGAAGCAAATGAACATGACCTCATCATTTTGATTCCGAGTTTGTCAATTATTGCTACATTTAGTTTGCCGATTCTTAAACGTGGCCTGATTAGCTTTATTGATTGGTTTGCGATGTTTAGCTTCACCATGATTGCTTTAGCCATTTGGATTATTTGGCTTGCTAAGGTGACCGGCTTCCCAGAATCCACCGCTGCCAATTTGGCAAGGCTGTTACCTGGCTTTCAGGCACAGTTTGATTACATTGGTTTTGTCATTGCCCTCATCATCACCGGCATCTGGTTAGCGATTGTGCGCTGGAGAACTTCTCGCGCCCCTAAAGAAATCTGGCGTTGCCTCATCATCTCGGCCTCTGGCACTACTTTGATGTGGGTTCTCTTGATGACTTTGTGGTTACCAACAATTAATTACGCTAAGACCTATCGCTATGTATCCGATCGCTTAGTTCAAGTTATTGCCAATACACCAGGATGTATTGATACCACTAATCTAGGTCCAGCTCAACTAGCTTCATTTAGTTATTTCACAAAACTTCCCTTACGTGATGATTCCAGCTGCAATCTGATGTTGACTCATAGCTCTTTAGAGGCAAAGGCTTATGCCAGCCTTAATAAAAAGAAAATTGAATTACTCTGGGAAGATCGCCGTGCGTCTGACCGTGATGAGCGCCTGCGCCTGTATCAAATTACTTCTGCAGGTAAGGAATAAAACGTGCTGCACTTTAAATTTTCGCGTTTGCGCGAGGATATTCCCTCCCTCCTAAAACTCGCTGGTCCATTACTGATTGGTCAGTTAGCAGTCATTGCCTTTGGTGTTTTAGATACTGCGATGACTGCGCGCTATTCTGCCGATGACTTAGCTGCTTTGGCGATGGCTTCCGCTATCTTTATCAGCATCTATGTTGGCCTTACCGGCGTGATCTCTGCCCTCGCCCCAATTGCTGGCCAACTCTTTGGTGCTGAGCGTTTTGACGAGATTGGTGAAGAAGTGCGTCAAGCCACCTGGCTCGCTCTTGGTCTCACCTTCTTAGGTACGGCAATCTTGCTCAATGCAGATTACTTGCTACAAATCTCTCGGGTAACGCCAGACATAGAGGGCAAGGCTAGGCTCTATCTGAATATCCTCGCGATTGGTTTACCCGCCAGTATGGCCATGCGCGTGCTCATGGCGCTTCACAATGCTGTGTCAAGACCAACCGTCATTACGGTAGTGCAACTGATTGGTTTGGGCTTAAAACTACCACTCAATCTCTTATTTATTTATGGCGGCTTTGGCATTGAGGGTATGGGCGGCCCAGGTTGCGCAGTAGCCACTGTCATCATCAGCTGGTTCTGGCTCATCATCACTCTGGGCTTTGTACTCTTTGATAATTTCTATAAGCCGTTCAAAATCTTTGCACGCTTTAGCTGGCCTGACTGGCATCGCATCTGGACTCTCCTGAAATTGGGTGCGCCAATTGGTTTTAGTTATCTAATTGAAGTGACCTCCTTCACCTTCATGTCGCTCTTTATTGCGCGTCTGGGTACCACCGCTCTAGCAGGCCATCAAATTGTGGCCAATATGGGAACGGTAATTTACATGGTGCCTTTGTCCTTATCGATTGCTACGATGACCCTAGTATCCCAATCGATTGGCGCAGATAAACAAGAACGTGCAGAAGAAATTGGCTGGTCATCTGTTTTCTTCACGACGACCTTGTGCGTTTTTATTGGTGTGATGGTATGGATTTTTAGAGTGACCTTGCTAGATCTTTACGACCCACCAGAAGAGGTGAAGGTATTTTCTATTCCACTCTTTTTGTTTATTGCTTTTTACCAACTCTTTGATGCTCTGCAAGTGACTGCCGCATTTATTCTGCGCGCCTATCGTATTGCCTTTTGGCCTATGCTGATTTATGCAGGTTCACTGTGGGGTGTTGGTTTAGGCGGCGGATACTTGATGGGCTTTAATGTCTTTGGCAATACCCCGGAGTTTTTACAAGGAGCCAATGGCTTTTGGGCTGGTAATAGCATCAGCTTAGGATTAGCTGCGCTCTTATTGCTTTACCTCTTTAGAAGAACGGCGGCACGCTTTGAGAAAACGCATCCGCCAGTTGAGGTTTAATTTCAGTAGATGTTTTACTGAATGGGTTTAAATCCACTGCTTGGAGGTCTGTAGTTAGGGCCACCTCCCTGGGATGGATAACTCGGCACCTGATTGCCTTTGGAGTACATACACTGCTGATAAGCGATGTTGTATTGCGCCTGAGCCTGATTTTGTTTGCCCGAAGAATTCATGGCGCCCATCGCTGCGCCGCCCAGTAAGCCAACACCAGCACCAGTACCAATGTTCTGACTACTACCACCCTGAATCACGGCACCCGCTGCTGCGCCTAAAGCAGCGCCGATAGCAGCACTGGTCGCACCTTCTTTTAAGGCAGCATTACTAGTATCTTTGATCGCATTTGCAGCAAATTCACGACACTGCTCATCGTCCTTCTGAAATACTTCAAAAGGTTTGCCTTCACGAGGCATGATCGCGATGGTTGGGCCAGTTGGCGCAGAGACACAAGCAGCTAAAGAGGCTAAAGAGCTAATGATGGCCAAAGTCAATACTGCACGTTTCATATTCATTTCCTAAATTGAGTCACTTAGTTAATTGGTTAATTTTGTCTGTACTGCCTGGTAGGCGCATTACCTGATGGCGGCATTGCTGGCTGAGTCTGCCAACCTGACGCACAACTTTGCACGTATGGGAAATATTGCTCACTAGCTTCACAGTAATACCAAACTGGCGCTTGAGGCTGGGAAGCTAAAACCATAGGTTGCTGAGGAGCTGCATAGCTCACTACGGGTGGCGCATAGTAAGCACCAGCGTAAGGGTAGCCGTAGCCAGGACCGTAATATCCGCCCCGCCAGCCTGGACCCCATCCACCGCCGTAACCAGGTCCATATGCTGCTGGACGCCAACCGCCACCATGGCCGCCGCCGTAACCACCCCCAACGGCGACCGACCAGCCGACATTACCTGCTTGAGCCGTTAATGGTGCAAGCGCTAGTAATCCAGCTGCCGTGAGGAGCGCTAGCATCACCTTAGTGATGCCAAATGGGTGTTGCAGTTGAACTGTATTCATAGTGGATCCCCTTAAATGGTCGCCTGCTACTATCTTTAACGCTTCATCCAAATCTAGGCTGACAGGAATTAGGTTTTTATTGAGATATTTATTACTTTGCTGCATTGAACTACTACTCTAATTTTGCGCCTGATTTGTAAATAACCCTACCCCATTTATTAGTCTCGGACTGAATCAACTTATTGAGCTCTTGAGTGCTTCCTGGTGCTGGCTCCAAACCACTGGCGCGAAGCTTGTTTTTGACTTCGGTGTGATTAAGAGTTTGGCGAGTCAGGGTATTTAAACGCTTTTGTAGGGCTGGAGGGAGATTTGCAGGCGCCATGAGAGAAAACCACGATGTGGCCTCAAATCCAGGTAAACCTTGCTCTGCCATAGTCAGAATCTCTGGAGCTGCTGGTGAGCGTTTTTGGGTCGTTACCCCTAAAGCCTGAACCTCTCCTGCTTTAATTAAAGGTAGTGATGAAGACAGGTTATCAAACAGCATAGAAATACGTCCGCTGAGGAGATCGGGCAAGGATTGGGCTCTACCTTTGTATGGAATATGACGAATTTGCACACCCGTCATTTCTTTAAAGAGTTCGCCAGACATGTGCAATGAAGTGCCAACACCAGAGGAGCCAAAAGTTAACTCATTAGGCTTAGCTTTGGCGAGCTCAATCAACTCATGGAGATTGTTGACGCCTAACTTCTTGTTCACCACCAATACATTGGGCGTACTCGCCAAAAAACTAATGGGCGTGAAATCGTTGATCGGATGAAAAGACAACTTGTCATAAAGAGCGCCGTTGATTGCATGGATGCCCACCGTACCGATGAGGAGTGTGTAGCCATCAGGCTCACTCTTTGCCACAAGGTCAGCGCCAATATTGCCACCGTAGCCGGGACGATTTTCTACTAGTACTGGCACACCAAGACTTTTTTGCCAGCTCTCAGCCAGTACACGCGCCAAAATATCGGGGGCTCCACCGGGCGTAAAGGTCACCACTATTTTGATAGCCTGTTTAGGCCAAGCAGTATCGGTTTTGATTATTTGGGATGTGGCAGGGCCAGTAAGGCCTAAGCAAAAAAGCAGAGCTACAAGATACTTCACGGAAGCCGACTTAAAAACCAAAACGCGTACGCAACCAAATCCATCCCTCATATTTAACGGGATCGTCAGTACAAGAGCCAATGCCACACTCCAACAGAGTGGAAGCTAAGTTAGCAAAGACTAAAACAATAAATAGAATAATTAATGTATTGGCACACAGTGATCGTGAGCGCACGTCTCGGTTAGGTAACATCAATAAAATTGCTAATCCTGCAATGAGGCCAAGGTAAGCCAGAAAAGCCCAGGTATAAAAGTGCAGCTCTAAAAAGGTTACTCCAAATCCTTTATCTCCCGGCAACACATGCAAGAGTACCTGGCGCAATGAAACCATCATGCCAACCAATCCGCCAATAATGCCCCAGCCGTAATGAGCGGAATGCGCTCCACAACGAATATTGAGCACTAGTGCAAAGCCGATAATGATAAAACCCATACGCTGCATAAGACAGAGTGGGCATGGCAATGCACCGAAATACAGTTGGTCGACAAAGGCATAAGACAACATGCCAATAATCACAGCTAAAGCCAGCTGGTTGCCAAGACCCGCCAAAGAAGAAAAAGATTGCTTACTCATCTTCTTTAGAAATTGAGATTGAGATGACTGTTGGCATGAATACGGAACCAGAATATCAAAATGCCGACAGTAATAGCAAGTACAAATAGGCCTGCCAGACGTTTCTCAAACCATACAAGGACAAGACCGATAAAGGCTGTCAGAAAAGGTAGAAACATATACATGAATGAATTCTATCGCAGGTCGATCCAGAGTTAAAAACAAGTGCCTCAAAGGGTCTTTTGTATAGAATGAGACTATGAAATCCAACCCACCTTGTATTGACCTAAAGCTGGATGGGTCTATTGCCCGAATCACCTTCAATAATCCTGCTACACGCAATGCCTTAACGTGGCCTATGTATGAAGAACTCAAGAGAATTTGCGATGCGATAGCTAATACGCCAGAGATCAGGGTGGCTATTTTTAGGGGTGCCGGTGACAAAGCCTTTGTATCAGGCAGCGACATACAGCAATTTGTAGATCTTCAAAAAGATGAGGCCTATGAAGTTGCGGTGGATGCTATTTTTCACCCTCTCCAACATTTGCCGATTCCGACAATTGCACTCATCGAAGGATTGGCAGTGGGCAGTGGCTTACTCATTGCCACTGCATGTGATTTCAGAATATCGGTTGATGATGCGCGCTTTGGTATTCCAATTGCAAAAACTTTAGGTAACTGTCTATCGCCTAGCAATCTATCTTGGATCGCTTATCACTTGGGCGTGCCAATGGTGAAGCGCATGCTACTGAGTGCAGAGCTCATTAAAGCGCCTGAGTTACTGAGCTCAGGCTACCTCTACCAGACTACTTCACCTGATGCCATTACAGAAGTAACTGAAGTCTTGGCTAGCAAACTAGCAGCGCTTGCACCAATTACGCAAAAGGCAAGCAAACTCACTTTAGCGCGCTTGATGGAGAGTAACTTACCGGATTGCACTGAACTTATGAGAGAGACGTACAACAGCGTTGACTTCAAAGAAGGAGTGAATGCCTTCCTTAAAGGACGCCCACCTCAGTGGCTTGGTAAGTAAAGATTGGCGACGAGTCACCTTATCGATGACCGCCTGATTTAGGATTTCGAGTTTAAGAAATCTACTACTGTCTGAATAAAAATATCTGGTGATTCAATGTGGGGAATATGCCCAACATTATCCAAAGGCACTAACTTGGCATTCGGAATCGCCTGCGCTGCTTTACGACCTAGCTCAGGATAATTACCCAAGGACTTCACTGCTTCAGGCGGAGCAAAGCGGCGACCAAATACGGTTCTGTCTTTCTGGCCAATCACTAGCAATACCGGCATCTTTAATTGAGGTAAGTCACCCACTACTGGCTTTTCAGCAATCATCTGATAAGTTAACACTGAGGTCTTTGCATAGGCTGGGTAGTCAGGTCCTTTTTGAATCCTGACATACACCTCTACAAACTGCTCAAAGCTTGGCTGCCAAACTGGAAAATAAGACTGCAAGAAACGGCGATAGCTGGTTTCTGTTTGTGCCATTTCTAGCTTGAGTAGGTTGTCATTCGTTTGTGGCGGGATATCTTTGCTGTAGTCCTCAAGGCCCAATGGGTTTTCTAAGGCCAGCTTCTGGACAGTTTTAGGATAGAGGCGTGCAAACCGAATGCCCACCATGCCACCCATCGAGTTAGCAATTACTGAGGTCTTGCTAATACTGAGCGATTTCAACAGAGCTTGTGTGTTCTGAGCAAGGTCATCAAAGTGATATGCAACATCTGGCTTGGAAGATTTTCCAAAGCCAATCTGATCCGGAGCAATGACTCGATAGCCTGCTGAAGTCAACCCTTTGAGCGTAGGCGCCCAATAATCGCTTGAGAAGTTCTTCCCATGAAATAAAACTACTACACCCTTCTGCTGACCAACTGCAGGCACGTCCATATAAACCATGGTGGCAGACTGACCCTGAAGGGAGGTTTTAAATTCTTTAGTGGGATAAGGATAAGGCCAAGCACTGAGGCGTAAATCTAAAGGACTTGCATTGGCATAGCGACTGGGTGGTGGCGCTTCCACTTTAGACTGATCAACTGATGTACACGCTGAGATGAAGACTCCGCTCACACACAGCACTAAAGCTATTCCTAGTGTCTTTATTTTCATCTCCGCCCCATTGTCTCTTTGAACTATTTAGTCTAATTAAACGATCTTGATTTTTAGAGGGCTTAAACCTTCAACCGATCCCTCAAGTACATCACCTTTCTTTACAGGACCTACGCCTGCAGGTGTGCCAGACATAATTAAATCGCCTGGCTCCAGCGTAAATAAAGTAGAGAGGTATGCAATGGTGTCGGGAATATTCCAAATCAATTGGTTTAAGTCGCCTTCTTGGCGCACTTCACCGTTGACCAAGAGTTTGACTGTCCCTTTAGCGGGATGGCCAAACTGAGTGGCAGGTGTCAGCGCCGCACATGGCGCGGATTGATCAAATGCCTTGCCGGTATCCCAAGGGCGACCCATTTTTTTAGCTTCGCCTTGCAAGTCACGACGAGTCATATCCAAACCAACTCCGTAACCATAAACATGTTCTAACGCTTTATCCGCAGAAATGTTCGCGCCACCCTTACCAATCGCAACGACCATCTCAATCTCATGATGCACATCATTTGACAGGTTTGGATATTGCATATCTTTACCGTCAGTAACAATCGAGTTGGCCGGCTTCATAAAAAAGAATGGCGGCTCACGATCAGGGTCATGACCCATCTCACGAGCATGATCAGCATAATTACGCCCAACGCAATAGATGCGATTCACAGCAAAACGGCGGGTATCGCCTACTACAGGTAGTGATGGAACGATAGGTGGATCGATAACGTATGTAGTGCTCATATATGACCTTTGTAATGGATATCTAATTTCTTAAACATTCTGATCTGAATAAATGATGATATTACTTGAATGGATGTCATTACTGCCGCTTGCTACGGAGCTTGAGCATTAAGATGCTCAGAGCCAAGGCAAAGGTCAAGGCGTTAGCCAGAATCAAAGGCCACTTCTCAATAATCAGACCATAGATAAGCCACAAACCTACCCCAGCGGTAAACAAGCTATACATACCCACTGAGATCCCAGAAAGATCTCGGGTACGCCAGGATTGAATGGCCTGAGGTAAAAAGGCAATGGTAGTTAAAAATGCAGCGCAATAACCAATGATCTCAATCTGGTGTGGCAATAAATTCATGTATTTACTGCTTTTTATTTAAGCCGGCCTTACGCGCTTCAATTTCTTTATTGATAGCTGCTAGGGTTTTTGCATCAGGAGTCTTCCAGTTACCACCTGCCTCATTGACCATGTAAGCCACTGCGTCTGCAAATCCTTCGACTGTGAGATTGGGGTTACCACCTTTTGCAGGCATTCCTCTCACGCCAACATAACCGTGTGCAGTGAGGGTGACCTGACCTTCGGCAATCAATGGGGCCCACTGAGCTTTATCACCAAACTTAGGAGCCTTTAGAACGCCAGCGCTATGGCAGGCCGCGCAGACTTGCTTATAGGTATTCTCACCAGGCTCAGCAAAGGCAGCTAACGGGGAGAAGAAACAAGCGGCAAGAATATAGGGGCGAAGTAGCGATTTCATGGAAAGTCTCTTTGAGATAAGTGGGTACATCTCATAATTTATCTCATTTTCAGACGTCGCACTCGTTTGGGCTCCCGGCACTTAAAGCCAACCCGCAATCTGCCGCTTTAATCCAATCGACTTATAGCCCGGACTGGCGCTAGATAGAACGCGAATTTTCCGAATGAGTTTTGCAAAATCCGTATTCAGACTAAGGTCCTTATTCATTGCCAGAAAGAAGATTTCGTCTTTCAATTGAATGAAATCCAAGCCATTCTCCAATGCAATGCTTTTGACGCCCATACCGGCATCCGCTTTTTTAGCCAATATCGCCGTAGCAATTGCAGAGTGGGTGAACTCTTCATTTTCGTAGCCCTTGATGCCGTGTGCGTCAATACCCTCTTTAGCCAGAATGGTATCTAGGAGTAGGCGCGTACCGGATCCCTTCTGGCGATTGATGAAGCGTACTTTCGGTTTCGTTAAATCTTTAGCTGAAATAATATTGAGAGGATTTCCTTTAGCCACCAAAAGACCTTGTACACGCTTCATCACAGGGAATATTTGCATGCCATCTTTTTGCAGTCGCTTAGAAATAATCAAAGAACTTTGTGGATCTGAAACGTGGTAGCCGGCAATATCAACTTCATAGTTCAGCAGACGCTCCAGGGCCTCACCAGATCCAGCAGTAATAAGTTCGAAGCCGCCAATATTTAAAACCGCTTTTTGAATCATCGGATCACTGCTACTAGCAAAGCGCCATTGTTTTTTGGCCTTCACTCTAAACTGAGCAAAACCTTCTTCTAAGTGAGAGAGGCTAGATTGCCCCAATCGTATGGTCTTTTGATCGAAGTCTTCGGTAAATTGAATCAAGTATCTTGCGTATTCAGATAATTGGGAGCCATGCCCCCTCACACGATCAATGAGCTTAAAACCTAAAGCCAGCTCAACTTCATTAAGTTTTTGCCAAATATTTCTATAAGAAAGCCCCTTCTTTTTGCAGGCAGACATCAGCGTTTTGCCGTGATCAATATCCTTTAATAAGGCGGTTAACCACACCAAATCGACTACAGCTGGATCTTTAGCATTCTTACTTCCAAAAACTAGGGTTGGTCGGATCTGAATTCTCATATGTAATTTTTTGCATATTGATGTTTTGTATCATAACAAATCTTAACCGAACCGAACCAATGGAGCGCAATTCAAATGACATTCTCATTCAAGCAATTACTGGTAAACGCCATTACCGCACTTTTGCTTGTAGGTAGCTCAGCTTACGCGCAAGAGAAAAGTATTGTCGTTTCCTCAACCACCTCCACAGAGCAATCTGGTCTTTTTGGTTTTATCTTGCCAATCTTCAAAATGAAGAGCGGGATTGATGTCAAGGTAGTTGCTGTTGGAACTGGACAAGCTCTAGACATTGGACGTCGGGGCGATGCTGATGTTGTTTTTGTTCATGACAAACCTGCTGAAGAAAAGTTTGTTGCTGAGGGCTTTGCCACAAAACGTATTGAAGTCATGTACAACGACTTCGTTTTAATTGGACCTAAATCAGATCCAGCCAAAATCGGTGGTGGCAAGGACATCAAAGTCGCATTTCAAAAGATTGCTACAGCTCAGGCACCATTTGTATCGCGTGGTGATAAGAGTGGTACACATGCGGCTGAATTACGTTACTGGAAAGATGCCGCTGTCACGGTAGCTCCAAGCGCCTGGTACAAAGAAACTGGCTCAGGTATGGGTCCAGCCTTAAATACGGCTTCCGCAATGAATGGCTATATCTTGGCTGATCGCGCCACTTGGCTTTCTTTTAAGAACCGTGGTGATTTGACAATCCTGGTTCAAGGCGATCCAAAGCTATTTAATCAATATGGCGTGATGTTAGTTAACCCAGCTAAGTTCCCGCATGTAAAAAAAGCCGAAGGCCAAGAATTCATTGATTGGATTACTTCTAAAAATGGTCAAGACGTGATTGCCAGCTATCAAATTGGTGGCGAGCAACTCTTCTTCCCGAATGCTAAGAAATAATAGAGCCGAATACATTGCTTCAATTAAGACACAAGGCCCGCAATGCGGGCCTTGTACTTTACTTCTTCAGCATTTGCTAATGCTAAATTCAATATTACATGCTTACTTCTTTGGTGTTACGAAACCAATTACTGTATCGTCAACAAACTCCACCAATATGTCATCACCAGCTTTAAATTTCTCAAGACCTAAAACGCTTTGATCCACTTTCACTTTTTGCTTCTCACCTGATGGCAATGTGAAAGTCACGATACGAGTCTTTGCATCGATCGTAGTAATTTTGACAGTTGCATAAACAGTATCCGTAGTCTCTTCAAATGGCTTAGCTGAACCTTTGCCAGAAATGACAACCGCACGGACACCTGAAACGCCTGGCTTAGCATCCTTGGGAGCTGCAACCAAACCAACTGCAATTGCTTGAGCGTGTTCAACTACAAATAGATCGCCCTTCTTTACTTTATCCAAATCATTGACTTGCTTAGATACGTTCATTTGAGCTAAGTTACCGTTCGCATCCTTAAGAACTACGATGCGCTTCTTTGCGTCCACTGAATCAACAGTAGCAGTCAATACAACTGCTTCGGCTGCCAAAGGCAACATCTTTGCAGGAGTTTGAGCAAATACCGAACCTGCAGCAAGCAAACCGAGTGAAGCAACTAATGTAGCTAGTAAAGATTTCTTCAAGATAACTCCTAGATAAAGGTTTTAAGGGATGCCAATCTCTGACACCACCGATTCATTCTAACCATGAAGTGAGTTACTTTTAAGTCTTAGAGATCATATTTACGGCTTTGATGGGTGCAATTTGCTACATTAGAAGCGTTTATGACTCATTCGCAGATCCCTATTGTGATCCTGATTAAAACTTGGCAGGATGCCAAGCAAGATGCTTACCCCATTCGAAAGCGCGTCTTTATCGAGGAACAAGGCGTGCCCGAAGAGATGGAGCTTGATGAATTCGACCTCCATGCTAGGCATGCGCTTGCCTATGTAGACTCAGAATGCATCGGTACAGCTCGCCTAGTTACCCTCCCCGGGAATCTTGGGAGAATTGGACGTATGGCGGTATTGCCAAGGTATCGGGGGCAAGGTATTGGCAGGCAACTACTGGAGACTTTGTTGAAAGTATCCCAATCTCAGGACATCAAACAAGTAGAGTTACATGCACAGGTGTCTGTAATCCCGTTTTACGAGCAATTTGGGTTTATTGCACAAGGCGATATTTACGATGAAGCAGGCATCCCACATCGCGATATGATTCTACATATTCAACAGTATTGAAATTACCATGACTCAAACAAATCACCCGCCCTTCCTTTTTCGTGTTTGCTACTCCGATACCGATGCAGCAGGCTTTGTGTATCACGCGCGTTATTTAGAGATCTTTGAGCGCAGTCGCTCAGAATGGCTTCAGCAAAGAGGTTTAAGCCCAACAAAATTGGTAAATGAGTTTGGCATTCTTCTGCCCGTTCGAGAACTCACGATGAACTTTCATAGGCCGGGGCGCTTGGATGATCTTTTAAGTATTGATCAGGTCATTGAACATCGAGGTCGTACTCAAATTGCAGTCAAGCAAACTGCTAAGCGGATTGTTACAGGTAGCGAGCCAGAGCTGATTGCCAGCGCTGTTCTGCATATTGTTTGTGTTGATACCACCACCCTTAAACCTAAGGGCCTTCCTGATTGGCTGTTTGCAGCCGATCAATAAGATCTCAATTGAGGAGCATGCATGCAAGAAGGAAAATTACTGAGCTTTGTGAAAGGTCTTGCGACGCTACTGGAAACTCATCCGAGTGAAGAGATCATTTTTTCCAAGGGTAAAAAACTTTTAGAAAACTTAATTCAGTCGGATGACTGGCTGTCAGAGGAATTTTGTAAACCACATCCACAGTATTACCAGCAATACTTGCTGTACGCAGATCCATTGGATCGCTTTTCAGTAGTGAGCTTTGTATGGGGTCCTGGTCAAAAGACGCCACTGCATAACCATACCGTCTGGGGAATGATTGGGCAGTTACGCGGTCAAGAACGTGGCGCCAACTATTACCGCCAGCCTGATGGCAGCTATCAAGCTGGTGAATCTTGTATTTGCGAGCCCGGTCAAGTGGCTACCGTATCCCCCAGCACACATGACATCCATGTAGTTGAGAACGCCTTGAGCGACCAAACCTCTATCAGCATCCATGTTTATGGTGGAAATATTGGCCGTATCGAACGAGCTGTATTTGACCCACTTACAGGTGCAGAGAAATTATTTATCTCGGGATATGCCAATTCTGTAACGCCAAATCTTTGGAGTGCTGCCCGATAGCTTAAAATAGCGACTCTTTCTGCAAACACTGCAAGTGTGGCAGCTCACCCCATTGGCCGGGATAGTCGTTTAATTGAATACGGGCCAATATTTAATTGGCTCCTATGTTATTTACAGATCTTGGTTTATCAGAACCCATTCTTCGCGCGATTAGCGAGGAAGGCTATACCAGCCCTACCCCCATTCAAGCAAAATCGATTCCCGCTGTATTGAAGGGTGGAGATTTACTCGCCGCCGCTCAAACTGGTACCGGTAAAACTGCCGGCTTTACCCTACCAATCCTGCAGCGCTTAAGTAGTACAGCCCAGACTGGTGGCAAGCGTCAATTACGTGTCTTGATTTTAACCCCCACTCGCGAACTCGCTGCTCAGGTTCAAGAATCCGTCGTGACCTACGGCAAATATACTGGCCTCAAATCGACTGTTATTTTTGGTGGTGTTGGCGCTAACCCCCAAATCAAAGCCATTGCTGCAGGACTTGATATCTTGGTAGCAACACCGGGTCGTTTGCTTGATCTCATGTCACAGAACTGTGTCTCACTTGCCAATATAGAAATTCTGGTTCTGGATGAAGCTGATCGCATGCTAGACATGGGCTTCTTACGAGATATTAAAAAGATCTTGGCGGCATTACCAAAGCAACGTCAGAACTTACTGTTTTCAGCGACCTTCTCTACCGAGATTAAAGCCCTAGCTGATGGCCTGCTGAATTCACCAGCATTAATTGAAGTGGCGCGGAGCAATAGCACCAATGACGCTATCGCTCAGCTGATCCATCCAGTCGATAGAAACCAGAAACACCCTTTGTTAGCGCATCTGATTAAAACGAATCAGTGGCAGCAGGTTCTCGTGTTTACTCGTACAAAACATGGTGCTAATAAATTAGTGACTCAGCTAGAAAAAGATGGCATCACCGCTATGGCGATTCATGGCAATAAGAGTCAAAGTGCTCGCACCAAAGCTTTAGCAGAATTTAAGGATGGGAAAATCACTGTTTTAGTAGCTACTGATATTGCTGCGCGCGGTATCGATATTGATCAACTACCCCACGTTGTGAACTACGACCTACCAAACGTTTCCGAGGATTATGTTCACCGCATTGGCAGAACTGGCAGAGCTGGCTCAAACGGAGTTGCGGTCTCTTTAGTCTGCGTTGACGAGCATGAGATGCTTCGAGATATCGAAAAACTGATTAAGCAAAAGCTACCGCAAGACGTCATTGCTGGATTTGAGCCAGATCCGAATGCCGTGGCACAACCAATCCAATTGCGAAGCCAGCAACACCAACAATCCAGAAAGCCTCGACCGGGCAATGCTGGTGGCGGTAATGGCGGAGCCAGGCCTGCAGCTAAACGCAGTAGCCCGCCCAAACGTAGCTTTAATCGATAAATGTAGAGTATGAGAAGGGCTGCAGTTAACGGCTCAATCTCAATCTACCTTTAGATTAAACACGCTGGAGAAGTCGAGCTGCCCATTGCCGGCCTTACTGTGGACTTCGTAGAGTCTGCGGGATAACTCTCCAAGTGGGACGCTCGCATCCAAATCACTTGCATTCTCAGTGGCTAAGCCGAGATCTTTCAACATCAGATCTACGCCAAAGCCACCCGCATAGCCTTTTGAGGATGGCACGTTCTCCATGACCCCAGGACAAGGGTTATAGAGCTCTAAGGTCCAGTTGCGCCCAGAGCTCTTAGACATGATGTCCGAGAGCACCTTCGGGTCCATGCCGTTAGCTATGCCCAGGCGCAATGCCTCGCTCGTACCGAGCATCTGGATGCCCAAGAGCATGTTGTTGCAGACCTTCACGGTTTGGCCGCTGCCGCTCGCACCTGCATGGAAAATATTCTTACCCATCTTCTCTAACAATGGTCGAGCCCGATCAACATCAACACTATCTCCACCCACCATGAAGGTTAAGGTTCCAGCCTGGGCACCGGCGGTTCCGCCGGATACGGGCGCATCCATCATGGCAAAGCCCTTGGCTTTTGCTTGGGCAGCCACAGCTTGCGATACCTTAGGAGAAATCGTGGAGCAGTCAATGAGTAAAGACTTGGGATTGGCCACAGTAAGCAAGCCAGAATTACCTAGGTACAAAGCCTCGACATGTCGTGAAGCCGGCAGCATGCTAATAATGACATCCGCATCAAGAGCAGCGTCGGATGCGCTGGGTACGGAAACTCCTCCGCCAGCCTTAAACGCATCTAGTTGAGCCTGAACGAGATCAAATCCCTGAACCCGATGACCTGCTTTTACTAAATTGAGGGCCATAGGAAGACCCATATTGCCCAAACCTAAAAATGCGACTTTCATATACGCCCCGTATGCAATAGTAAAGTTCTAATATCTCACTATAGCTTGCTAATACACTAGCTTGATTAATTTTTGGAGAATGAAATGGCTATTAAGGTAATTGGTCTTATTCAGCTAAATGATCTTGAGGCATTTGAGGAATACCGCTCACAAGTGGGGGATACAGTAAGCCTCTATCAGGGCAAGATCATCTCTCGTGGATCGCTCAATACTGTTTTATGGAATGAATTGAAGTGTGATTCCTTTAGCACCTTTGTAGAGCTAGAGTTCCCAGATCTAGAGCAATCAGAATCATGGGCCAATAGCCCAGAGTATCAAAACTTACTAGCGATTCGCAGTAAAGCGATGAAGCTCACTTTATTTTCTGTCAGCCTATAAAAATAAAGCCCGGCTCCTTGTGGGGGCCAGGCTGAATTCAATTTAAGTTAAGAAGAGTTACTTCTTAGCTTCCATAGCTTCTTTGGTAGCAGTAATTTCTTTGCGACGCTCTTTGCATGCGCCAGCAATTTCTTGCAAGGCTTTGCGAGCGCGAGCAGCAGATGCCTTGACACCCTTTTCAATAAACTTTTCGTTTTCTGCTTTGTAAGTTTCAAACGCAGCCAACAATGTATCGTGTTGTGACATCTTGTCTCCTAGATCTTTAATTAAAGTTTGAGTAATGAGCTCGAAAATAGTATATCCCCATAAAAAGCGGGGAATTCTAGGTATACCCCTAGGGATAACTCTTATACAGCCCAAATCCTCGAAAATGAAAAAAACCATTAAAAACAAGGGAAAAATAGGTGAAAAGCAGAAAAACCTTTTTTACGGACTGGCGCTTTAAATGAGCAAACATGAGCTCTCTAGGCCCGTTAAGCCCCCCATCTTGCAGGACATAAACACCCCACCAATGTCATGTAAGAATTACACACCTCCATTGGATTTACGCCTAAATTAACCACCCCAATCAATACAGAAAAGAATGATGTCCATTAAAAATCAAGATTATGCATTTGTCCGCAATAAGCTCCTTAAAAAAGAAGAAATCGCCCTATTAGATGTTCGCGAGGAAGATCCTCATGCACAAGAGCATCCTTTGTTTGCTGCCAATCTTCCGCTATCACGGATTGAGCTTGATGCACTGAGTAAGCTTCCTAGAAAAGATGTGCCCATTGTTACGCTTGATGATGGTGAGGGACTTGCGCAATTGGCAGCAGAAAGACTCTCCAAGCTTGGCTATGTAGATGTTTCAGTGTTTGCAGGCGGTGTTACAGCATGGAAGGCTGCTGGCGGAGAGGTCTTTAAAGATGTGAATGTTCCCAGCAAATCCTTTGGTGAATTCGTGGAATCTAAGCGACACACTCCCTCCCTATCAGCGCAAGAAGTAAAGAAGTTAATTGATGCCAAGGAAGATGTAGTCGTTGTAGATGTACGTCGCTTTGATGAATATCAAACCATGAGTATCCCGACAGGTATTAGCGTCCCTGGTGCCGAATTAGTTTTACGCCTTCCAGAATTAGCACCAAATCCCAAGACGAAGATCATCGTCAATTGCGCAGGAAGAACACGCAGTATTATTGGCACTCAATCGCTCATTAATGCCGGCATCCCAAATGAAGTCAATGCATTGCGCAATGGAACGATTGGCTGGACCTTAGCTGGTCAAGAATTAGATAAAGGTCAAAGTCGTAAATTTAAAGAGGTAAGTGAAAGTACTGCCGCCACAGCTGCTGAGCGCGCACGCAGCGTCGCTGATCAGGCTGGGGTGAAGCGAGTGAAGCTTGCCGATATCGAGCAATGGAAATCTCAGACGGAACGAACTACCTATTTCTTTGACCCAAGAACGCCTGAAGAATATGAAGCCGGCCACCTACCAGGATTTAGGTCAACGCCCGGCGGGCAATTAGTTCAAGAGACCGAAATGGTAGCGCCTGTTCGTGGTGCACGCATCGTGTTATCCGATCCGGCTAGCGTGAGAGCTAATATGCCAGCCTCATGGCTCGCCCAGATGGCATGGGATGTCTATGTGATTGATGACATCAAAGCAGTTGATCTGATGGAGAAAGGAGTCTGGATTGCGCCTCAGCCACAAACACCACCTATCCAGATGGTGGATGCGAATACGGCTGCATCATGGTTAAAAGAGGACGCCAAGACAATTTGCATCGATCTCAGTACCCACGCAAATTATGTCAAAGGCCATGTTCCTGGTAGTTGGTTTGCACTACGCTCTCAGTTTGCTAACGCTCTGAAAAATCTTCCCATAGCAAATCGCTACATACTCACTAGCACTACAGGTGACTTAGCTGTATTTGCTGCTCAAGAAATTCAATCTCTCGTTCAATCCCTTGCTCCTCAAGCGGAAGTATTCGTATTGACTGGAGGCAATGCAGCATGGATCAAGGCTGGCCTGGATATTGAAAAAGGCGCTACGCATTTAGCATCACCCCCAATGGATCGCTACAAACGACCATATGAGGGGACTAGCGTTGATCCCGCAGCGATGCAGGCCTACTTAGATTGGGAATTTGGTTTGGTAGAGCAGCTTGGCAAGGATGGCACTCATCACTTCTGGGTCCTCTGATAATAGTGATGAACAGAGCAAGCGCCCTCTTGATATTGACTTTAGGACTCTCAGCTTGTGGGCGAGAAACCTACACTACCTGGTCGTGTACAGATAGCGCTGGGAATAAATCTCCGATGATTCTGAAAAAAGCGCAGATGCAGTTTCAGGATCGCCAATACGACTACTGTGGAAGCCTTGGCCCTCTGAGTTATTTTGACCTGAAATGCCCTGCTCAAATACAGGACTCCAGCAATATCTTTACGACCAGCTCAGGCAAACTCGTCAGCAACACAAATGAATTTCAGTGCAATGAGCTCTAAAGAACAAAATCTTCTTAGCCCCAAAAAACTCCTGCTGAGCAAATGGACGGCAGTAAAACCAAGTCATAAGCGGAAACACTTTTTAGTCAGCAAAGTCATCCTGCCCGAGTTACCAGAAGCGGCCATTGAGTTTGTCGAGCTAGAAGCTGTTTTTGATCAGCACTCTCAAATCATTCCTTGGCGCGAGCTCAAGGATATCGATACCTGGTTACAGGGCTGGGTATAAAAAAGCCACCCATTCGGGTGGCCGTCAATCTTGCGTAGTGTTTGGCTACTTAGAATTCTTCTTGGAATTCGAAGATTTTCTCAAATGCTCCTCAATATTTTTCTCTGCAGTATCAGCAACTTGATTCACAATTTTTCGCCCTTCTTTGAACATCTTCTGCCCAGCAGTTGACATGTCATGAACAACTTTAGATAACTTATCAGCATGTCCTGGCAATTTACCTTCAACATCCTCAAGCCAGTTCACCAAAGAGCTGCGAACTTTCTCTAAATGCTTTTCAGTTCCGTCAGCCGCGTCATCGCCGATATCCTTGAGAACAGATTTCACTTTCTTTTGATAAACGGTCGCGCGTTTTGCAGCTTCCTGGGTAGCTAACTCCTGAAGCTCTTTGAGCTTAGCGAGGTCATTTTTGGCGGCAGACTTAACGCTCTCCATGGCATTTTTCATGCCCCACTGAATTTCTTCAAGATGATGCTCGCTCAGATCTTTAGCGGCATCCAGTAATTTATGAGAGTAGGCAAATAACTCCTTCGCCTTCTCTTGTTGCCATGCTTGAATGTCTTTCTTGTCCATTACAACCCCCCTTTAAGTTAAATAAACATAACAGTGAAATTAAAAACTGACAGTTCCACTCTATACCCAATTTAAAGACTTGCCAATTGCTTGCTTTAATAGCATTAAAATTAAGCTATGAGTGACAGAAAAAACCTATACGAGACGATTGGCGGCGCTGCAAAGCTTGAAGAGTTGGTGGATCGTTTCTATGATTTGATGGCCTTAGAAGAGGCCTTTAAAGACTTGAGAGCATTACATTCTGAAGATCTATCGAACTCGAGAGATAAGCTCAAACTCTTTTTATCAGGCTGGATAGGCGGCCCAGACGTCTACTCTCCAAAGCATGGCCACCCCATGCTACGCGCACGGCACTTACCATTCAAGATTGGTCTCAAAGAACGTAATCAATGGTTAGCCTGTATGTATCGCGCGATAGAAGACTGCGGAATTGATAGTCAAATTGGCGCCCAGCTAGAAGAGTCTTTTTTTAATACTGCTGACTGGATGAGAAATCAGCCAAACTAAACAACTTATTGAAGTGTTAGGAACTCTTTAGATCGATTGAGCGCAAGCAAAACCGCTAGCCCAGGCCCACTGGAAGTTATGGCCCCCAAGATGCCCCGTGACATCGACACATTCGCCAATGAAATATAAACCTGGATGATTTCGGGCCATCATGGTTTGACCGTCAAGCTCTTTGGTGTCTACACCGCCCAACATCACTTCGGCCTTTTTCCAACCCAGCGTTCCAGCTGGCTTTACCGACCAATTGGTAATGAGCTCTTTAAGTGACTGACGATCCTTTTTAGAAACCTCAGCCCATTTTTTACCTAGAAGGTTTTTCTGCTCAGCAAATGCTTTTGCTAGGCGCAATGGCATCACTGAAGCTAAGATATTTTCTGTCAGCTTGAGGCGGTTATCTTCATGATTAAATAATTCATCGCAAGTAAATTGGCCATGAGCCTCTACTGCACCCAACCAATCAACATGAATTTCCTCACCTTCGACCCAGTAACTACTAGCCTGTAAAACTGCGGGTCCGGAGAGGCCCTTATGCGTTAAGAGTAGATCCTCGTTAAAGCGACACGCGCCATAGCGCTTCCCCTTAGAGCCTGCCGCAATACGCACCGGCAAGCTTAGGCCAGATAATTCAATCAGGTTATCAAACTCACCAGATGTAAACGAGAGCGGCACTAGTGCAGGACGCGGATCCACAATCTTCAATCCGAATTGCTTGGCAATATCCAAAGAATATGCCGTTGCGCCAATCGCTGGGACTGGCAGACCACCTGTTGCCATTACCAATGATTTGGCTCGCTCTTCACCAGCATTGGTTTTAACAATCCATTCTCCAGCTACATTTGAAATCGACTGCACTGAAACTGGATGACGGATATCGACATGACCTTTAGCGCATTCCGCAAGCAACATCTCGATTATTTGCTTTGCTGAATCATCGCAAAATAACTGACCCTGATGTTTCTCGTGATACGCAATGCGATAAGACTGTACTAACTTGATAAATTCCTTTGCGGGATAGCGCGCTAAGGCGCTTTTTGCAAAATGGAGATTTTGGGATAGAAAATTAGCTGGACTGCTATGCAAGTTGGTGAAATTACATCTTCCCCCACCACTAATCCGAATTTTCTCGCACAAGACATCAGCATGGTCGAGTACCAAGACCTTCTTGCCTAACTGACCAGCAATACCAGCGCAAAAGAGTCCAGCAGCTCCACCGCCAATGATGATGGCATCCCATGCCTTACTCATATTTTGCCCATGCCTTACTTAAAGCGCTCAATGACTTCAGGCGCCATCTTCAGTTTTTGCATATGCAATCGGGTATAAGCCTGACGAAAATTCTTGGTCATGGAGATCATGACGGATGCGGTCCAGGCAAAGGCAAACATTCCCGAAAAGGCAATGATGATTGCTAGCATCTTCCAGCCACTCGGCAAGAGATCATCCATAAAACCCATTGCTGTATAGGTGCTGCCGCTGAACAAGATGCTCTCACCTAAATTCGGTAAAAGATTAAATACTCGAAGTGAGATACCCCAGAGAATGATCTCAAAGATGTGAGTCAGGAATAAACACAGCACACTGACATAAAACACGAAAGCTACTGAGGAATACTTGTACTCCGATAAGTATAAAAATGACTTCACTTCATAGCGCTTGGCAATTTGGAGCAAAGCAAACCCATGTACCAACATCACAATGAGGAGCATAGCGATGCCAAACAAGTAGGCTGGTAAATCTAGCTCGGAAGTAAGGGTAACGGTATTAGTAATGGACATGATCTTTAGAGGGCTATCTTACAGTTCTTATGGGTCATCTTAGGCTAATTGATACCAGTCTCGAATGACTGCCCAAGCCTCCTCAGCTGTCTCAACAAAATGGAGTAGCTCCATGTCCACCTGATCTATTACACCATGGTTCAACATCTCCTTGAAATTGATCACTTCTTGCCAGAATGATTTCCCCACCAGAATGATTGGAAAACGCTCGACCTTTTTTGTTTGCATTAAGGTCAGCACTTCAAAAAGCTCATCAAATGAACCAAAGCCGCCTGGGTAGGCCACAATCGCTCTTGCCCTGAGCATGAAATGCATTTTCCGTATAGCGAAGTAATGAAAGCGAAAACTTAAACCCGGAGTCAGGTAAGGATTGGGGTGCTGCTCTCTTGGCAGGCTGATATTGAAACCAATGGATTTATCGCCTGCTTCAAATGCACCACGATTAACAGCCTCCATAATTCCGGGGCCTCCACCAGTAGCGATATGTAACTTATTGCGAGCTTCAGATTGGGTGGCGTTATAACCCGCAACGATTGTCCCGAATTCTCTAGCTGAGTCATAGTACTTACAGTGTAGTAAAGCCCGTTTTGCCTCTGCTTTGGCATCGGGTGTTTTGGCGCTCTTCTCTAATTCTTGGGCCGTTTGACAGCTTACAAAACGGGTTGAACCAAACACGGTGATGGTATGCTCAATACCGTGCTCATGTAACAAGATCTCTGGCTTGAGTAACTCCAACTGAAAGCGTAGACCTAGAGTTTCACGGCGCGCCAAAAAGGCCGGATCATCAAATGCAAATCTATAGGAATCATCAGAATCGCTTTCTGCTAACTGGCTTTTCTGAAGCTTTAAAAAATCAGTAATAGTTTGGGAGTTGTTCAGAGGGAGTCTTGGGCTCATATAAACCTTTATTTCAACCTTTAAAAAATAGCTCATCTTCAAATCAGCAAACACGCAAGCCCTAGGATACAAGCTCAGAATTAGTATTACTACCTAGAATATTGCATTAATTTCACATCTAGGGCTTATTCGGATATACCGCCTGTGCTTCAAGAGTTAATATTGGAAGACATTAACCAACCCGAAGGAAAAGCAATGAGCAATCGTTCAATTATCATCATGGTACTGGTATTAATTGGTGCCACAGCCTATTTACTCCTCAAAGGCGACGGCGACATTGATATGGGTGGTGAGAAGCATGGTGCTGAGGCGGTTCATGTAGAGGAAGCAAAGAAGGTTGCTCCTGCTCCTGCCGCACCCGCAGAAGCTCCTGCAGCTGACGCTAAGAAATAATCTCTCCTTGAGAAGAATAAGCCGCGGTTCGCCGCGGTTTTTTTGTACCGATTTATTTGCCCTTACCCTTTTATGAAAAAAATACTTGGATGCAGTCTGCTGTTCATAAGCCAGTTAGTTTTGGCTGAAACACCGAATACAGTACTGAGTAAATCCATCGATAAGGCCATGCTCACATCTTTCGCACCGACCGGCACACTTCGTGTTGGTATTAACCTCGGCAATCCAGTTTTAGCAGGCTCAATTGATCAGAGTGCGCCTCAGCCTAAGGGCGTAACGATAGATATTGCCCATGAAATTGGCAGGCGGTCCGGTCTACCAGTTGAGCTCGTCTCCTTTAAAAGCGCTGGAGCCACAGTGGAAGCCCTGAAAGCCAATCAGCTTGATCTCATCTTTGTTGCCATCGATCCTGTTCGTGGTGCAGACATTAGTTATACCCCCGCCTATATCCAAATTGAGGGAGCTTATATGGTCAAAACCTCCTCCCCTATACAGAGCAATGAAGAGGTTGACGCTGCTGGGAATGAGATTGTGGTTGGCAATGCTAGTGCCTATGACCTTTATCTAAAACGTGAAATTAAAAAAGCTACCCTGCTTCGGTCAATCAACTCTCAATCGGTCGTTGATGACTTTATGAGCGGAAAAGGCAATGTTGCTGCAGGAGTGAAACAACAGCTAGAGGCGGATTCAAAGCGATATAGCAATGTACGCATGCTGCCGGGTAGATTTATGGTGATTCATCAGGCAATGGGAGTACCAAAATCACGCGCTGAGTTCGAAAAAATAACTCTCTATTTAAGCAACCTCGTTGCAGAATTAAAGACTTCGGGTTTTATCGCCAACTCCATGAAAAAACATGGCATCGAAGGCGCTAAGGTAGCAGAGTAAAAAAGCTAGCAAGAATAGGAGTGAAGACGCTCTGGAATAATGACATTCCTCCACTCCAACTCGTCCCTAATGGATTGAGCTAGAACTGCAGAAGCTTCGGGTTCACCATGAACTACGAAGACCGATTGAGGCTCTGATTGAAAGCCTCCTAACCATTCCATTAAGCCAGCTTGATCCGCATGGGCAGAAAGTCCGCCAATGGTATGAATCGATGCTCGCACCGGAACCTCCTCACCAAAAAGACGTACTTTTGTAGCCCTATCTACCAGACGACGACCTAAGCTGCCATAGGCCTGAAACCCGGTAATCACGATCGCGTTTTGTGCCCGAGGTAAATTGTTTTGGAGGTGATGAACGATACGACCCGCATCACACATGCCACTCGCAGAAATAATGATGGCGCCACCTTTAATTTTATTGAGCGCTTTTGATTCTTCAACGTCGGCAATAAATCGCAGATCGACTGCACTCGGATTTTTTTTAAACCATTCAAAAGTGGATTGCGACTCTTGATCTAATTGCGCAAAAAAATGCTGAGTGAGATGGGTGGCCGCTGTTGCCATTGGAGAATCGACCCAAATGCTGAGATGGGGTAATAAATTGCGTTTAACCAAATCAATGAGCAGGAACAGAATTTCTTGGGTACGCCCTACCGCAAAGGCAGGGATCACAATATTTCCATGGCCATCTAGAGTCTCAGTCACGACTTTAATTAACTCAGCCTCAGTATCCGCTAGTGTTTTATGTAATCGATCGCCATAGGTTGACTCCACCACTACGACATCTGTTTGAGAAATGATGGTGGGATCCGGCATCAATATCTTGCCTTTCATACCAATATCTCCCGAGAAAACGCAGCGCTTTTTCTTGGCATGATCTTCGCTGATATCCATGACCGCAATTGCAGATCCCAAAATATGGCCTGCATTCTGGAACTCAAGCCCAATACCTTTACAGAGCTCCATGGATTTTCCATAGGCAAGTACTTCACATTGCCCAAGCGCTAACTCCGCTTCTTCCATCGAATAAAGTGCAACTGGTAAGTCCCCGCGCCACTTGCCTGCTTTTTTTCTGCGCACCGCTCGCTCAACATCGTAGCGCTGTAAATGCGCGCTATCGGGCAACATAATCTTCAGCAACTCAAATGTGGCATCTGTGCAGTAAATAGGGCCTGTAAAGCCTTGGGCACAGAGTCTTGGCAAGAGACCGCTATGGTCAATGTGGGCATGCGTCAGTACAACAAAATCAATTTCCTTTGGTGAAAATGGTAGCGGCTCTAGATTCTTAGTAGTAGCTTCGCGCCCACCCTGGAACATACCGAAGTCGACCATGAATCGCATATCTCGACCACCAACAGTAGCCTCCACGGAATGCCTTGATCCCGTAACTTCACCTGCCGCACCAAGAAATTGTATTTTCATGACTTAAGCATACTCCCGATAAAATTCATTGTTAAGCCACATATAAGAGCGATACTAATTAAATGACTCCTCCTACTGAACTGAGATCACTCGAGCTCATTACCCGCCTCAAGCGAGCACCCTCAGAACATAAGGGGAATGCGGGCAAAGTTTTGCTCATTGGTGGTGCACCCGGAATGGCTGGCGCACTCATCTTGACAGGTAGTGCCGCACTACACTTGGGAGCAGGCTGGACCATATTAGAAATGCTGGATCCTACAGCTGCCCATGCAATGCCAGAACAAGCCGAGCTAATGGTTCGCCTAGCCAGCTTTAACGCCCAAGAACAATTAAAAACTACAGCACCGGATGTGATTGCGATCGGACCGGGCCTTGGTTTTTCTGCACTGGCCAGAGATTGGTTAACAGCTTCACTATGCTATCCAAAAGTGCCGCTCGTGATTGATGCCGATGCACTCGGCCTGATTGCCGATAACCCTGAATTTTTGGATCTTCTCAAACAGCGTAATCAAGTATTCCCCGGCATGACTGTGCTCACGCCACACCCTGGAGAGGCCGCCCATCTTCTCAATACGATTGCTTCAGTCATTCAGGGGGATCGCCTTACCGCGGTATTGAACTTGGTCAAACTCACCGATTGCATCGTCGCTCTTAAAGGTCAACATACGCTCGTTGCCTCCCCTCTTCATCCGGCAGTGCAGTGCGCTCAAGGCAATCCCGGTATGGCTGTTGGCGGAATGGGTGATATCTTAACTGGCACTATCGCAGCCATCGTAGCCCAAGGCATCCACCACAATCTCAATTTATGGGAGTCTAGTTGTATTGGGGTGCAACTACACGCCTCAGCGGCCGATAGCTTGGTAGCACAGCAAATTGGTCCCATTGGACTTACTCCAACAGAGGTCATTTTGGAGATGCGGAGTCTACTCAACAAACTGTTATAAAGCATCATGCAATCAGCCAGTAGAACTCTTCATCATCGCCGTTATATCTACGGCCTATTAATGGCCGGACTCGGCTCCATATTATTTTCCGGCAAGGCGATTCTAGTCAAACTCGCTTTTGGCTACGGCGCAAATGCTGAGACGCTGATTGCCTTAAGAATGCTGATGGCGCTTCCCCTCTTCTGGGGAATTTATTGGTGGCAAGCGCATAGGCAAGTCATGAGCCCGCTCACATTCAAAGATCAAATTAAGATATTTTCCCTGGGATTTATGGGTTACTTTCTTTCCAGCTATCTTGATTTTTTAGGGCTGCAATATATTTCCGTTGGACTGGAACGTATCGTGCTTTACCTGACCCCCACCATCGTATTGTTGATTTCTTACTTTGTATTAAAAAAATCCATTAGTCGCTTGCAGTGGTATGCACTCGCAGTGGGATATCTTGGCGTGATCGTCGTATTTATCCAAGATGCCAGTTCAACCGGATCAATGGCTCTGCTCGGCATGTTATTGGTCTTTGCTAGCGCATGCTCGTATGCAATCTATATGATTGGTTCTGGAGAAATGGTGAGGCGCGTCGGTAGCGTGCGCTTAGTAGTCTATGCTAGCTCTGCATCAGCATTCATGAGCGTCATTCAAATTCTGATCTACGATCCTACAGCTGTGTTTATACAAGCACCGCAAATCTATTGGCTTAGCCTGCTCAATGCAAGTCTATGCACGGTCATTCCAATGTTGTTAATCATGATTGCCATTAATCGTATTGGCTCACCGCTAGTTGCTCAAGCCGGAATACTGGGCCCAGTCTCAACCCTATTGATGGGCTGGATCGTACTGTCTGAACCAATTACCTGGATTCAGATGGGTGGAATGAGTTTGGTGATGGGGGCGATGTGGTTACTGGTGCGCAACGATGCGCCGAACAAACAAGAGGGTCAGAACCCTATAAAGCCCTTAGATCCTGAGGGATCTGATCCTCTCAGTTAGTTGCTAATTTATTGCTGAGGAGCTGCAGGCTCTTGAGTTGCTTTTACTTTCTTCTGAGATTTTTTCTTAGCTTTCTTCTCTGCTTTTTTATCTTTCTTGGATTTCTTCGCGGTCTTCTTGATGCCTTTTTCTGGCTGTGTATCAGGCGTTGCTACAGGAGCGGCTGCAGGTACTCCTGCTGGAGCTGGATCAGCAGCCATTACCGTAAAAGGAGATACACCAATGGAGGCAGAAATGAGTGTGGCTAAAGTCAGTTTTATTAAGCGAGTGCTCATTTGAGACTCCAAGAGATTGGTAGATGATTTAATCATACCCAATAATTGCTTGTAATACTTTATTTGCGCAAAGTGCCCAGATACACTCTGACCCTGCCCATACTCGAGAAAATAAAAAAGCCGTCCTAAGACGGCCCTTTCAGACTACAGAGTGATCGCTATTTAGGCTGGCTGAGCTTCAGTCTCTGTAATTTTTGCTAATGCTGTTGCAAGGTGGTCCACTGTACGGTCAACATGGGCCAACTTCTCTAGACCAAATAAACCGAGACGGAAAGTACGGAAGTCTGGACGCTCATCACACTGCAAAGGTACACCTGCCGCTGTTTGCAAGCCCATCGCAATAAACTTCTTGCCTGACTGAATTTCGGGGTCTCTGGTATAGCTCACAACTACGCCTGGAGACTGAAAGCCTTTTGCTGCGACTGAGTGGTAACCATTGGATACCAATAAGGCACGAACCTTATCACCCAACTCTTGTTGCTTTGCTTTGAGTGCAGCAAAACCTAAAGACTGAGTTTCTTTCATCACGTTGCGCAAGATTTTGAGCGCATCGGTTGGCATGGTGGTGTGATACACGTGACCACCCTTTTCATAGGCTTCCATAATTTGGAGCCACTTCTTCAAATCCATTGAGAAGCTGCTGCTTTGAGTGGATTCAATACGCTCGCGGGCTCTTTCACCCATAGCCACCATCGCGCAGCAAGGTGAACTACTCCAGCCTTTTTGAGGCGCAGTAATCAACACATCGACATTGCAAGCCTTCATATCTACCCAGGTTGCACCTGATGCGATGCAATCGAGAACAAACAAACCATTCACCGAGCGTACCGCTTCACCCACTGCCTTGAGGTAACCATCCGGCAAGATGATGCCTGCAGAAGTTTCTACGTGAGGAGCGAAGACAACTGCTGGCTTTTCCTTTTTAATAAAAGCTACTACTTCTTCTATCGGAGCAGGGGCAAATACACCTTGCGTAGCATCTTCCAATTGCTTACCTTTAATAACGGTAATGTCCTTGGTGATATTGGCTAAATCAAAAATCTGCGTCCAGCGATAGCTAAACCAGCCATTGCGCAAAATAAGACATTTTTCGTTATTGGCAAATTGACGAGCAACAGCTTCCATGCCAAAAGTGCCGCTACCAGGAACGATCACTGCAGAACTTGCGTTGTAGGCATCTTTCAGGACGCTAGAAATATCGACGATGACTTTCTTGAATTCTTCAGACATATGATTGAGCGAGCGGTCGGTGTAAACAACCGAGAACTCTAAAAGACCGTCTGGATCAACATTTGGGAGCAAGCCTGGCATAGTAATTTCCTAATAAATCGTGTGATTAGCCCTAAATGATACTGATTTAGCGCTGTTTTGGTACTTAGCCTTTAAAAACAGGCTTTTTGAGCAAATAAAGGGGCTTAGGCACTTTTCTGCGTTACGGAAGAAACCAGTATTCCGGCCACAATTAGGACAAAAGCCAGACCATGAAAAAGCTGGGGTGGATCCCCCAGGATGGCAGCAGAGAGAAGCGCGGTAAATAAGGGAATGAGATTCGCAAAGAATGCCGCCACCGTAGGTCCGGCACCATTCACCCCCAAACCCCAGCAACGATAAGCAATTAAGGATGGGCCAATGGCCACAAATAAGATCAATGACCCAGTCCAATAATTGAGATCAATAAAGGCGTGCCCTGTGGCAATTTCTGCACCCTCAAATAACATCGTCCACAAGAATCCAATCAAGACCTGTGCCATCAAAAACTCAGCCCATGGCCACTGCCGCTCAGTACTCTTACCCGGGCGGCTAATCATCCAGCTATAAAAGGCCCAGAGAATCGTGGCTAACATAATGAGTAAATCACCCATGACTACTTCCATGCTCAAGAGACTGGCAGGCTCACCACGCGTGAGGACTACCGTCACGCCTACTAGGGAGACGACTGCCCCTAAGAGCTGTAACAGGGTCGGCCTCACTTGATAAAAGATAGCGCCGATCAGGAGCATCCAGATCGGCATACTCGCCCCAATGAGGGTGACATTAATTGCCGTCGAGGTTTGTAAGGCAAGATACAAGAGCACGTTATAGCTACCTACCCCTAGTAATCCCAAGACAAGAAAGCGACTCTTGTTTTGCCACAGGGCGCTACCTGGCTTTAGGATGCGCCAGCCAAGAGGTAGTAGCAATAAGGCTGCCAAACCCCAGCGGACAGCACTGAGGGTGATCGGTGAAACACTACCCACTAAGACTCTTCCAGCTATTGCATTACCCGCCCAAAGAAGGGTCGCAAGCGTTAAATAAAAGACGGTCGACAGGGGTATTTGGGGCATTCGGAGATATGTGAGTAGATGAGTGGCTATTTGGAGCCTCAAGAAGGGCTTTGCCTACGCATTGTAGAAACAAATGCTCGGTATTGCTAAGATAGAGCTTAAATTAGCTCTTGCTCTCAGGCATTTGCAATATACAAAGGGGTTTTAGTGGCAATCATCACCAATATTGAAGATTTACGAGTTCTGCATCAGAAGCGCACCCCTAAGATGTTTTATGACTATGCAGACTCCGGGTCATGGACTGAATCTACCTACCGTGCGAATGAGTCGGATTTTCAGAAAATCAAACTGCGTCAGCGTGTTGCTGTCAATATGATTAACCGCACCACCAAAACAACGATGGTCGGAGAAGAAGTTGCTATGCCAGTCGCATTAGCACCTACTGGACTAACCGGCATGCAACATGCTGATGGTGAAATTCTGGCAGCCCAAGCGGCAGAAAAATTTGGTGTTCCTTTCTGCCTTTCTACGATGAGTATTTGCTCGATTGAAGATGTAGCAGAACGCACCACTAAACCTTTTTGGTTTCAGCTCTATGTCATGAAAGACCGCGGCTTTATTGAGCGCCTCATTGAGCGCGCTAAAGCAGCTAAATGCTCCGCCTTAGTTCTCACTTTAGACTTACAGATTCTGGGACAGCGCCATAAGGATTTAAAAAATGGTTTATCCGCACCACCAAAGCTAACGATCGCTAACATCATCAATATGATGACTAAGCCACGCTGGTGCATGGGGATGGCAATGACTCCCCGCAGAACTTTCCGCAACATTGTTGGTCACGCTACGGGTGTTGGCAATATGTCTTCCCTCTCCTCATGGACTGCCGAGCAGTTCGACCCAGGTCTTAGCTGGGATGATGTGGAGTGGATTAAAAAACTTTGGGGTGGCAAGTTAATTATTAAAGGCATCTTGGATGAAGAGGACGCCCGCTTTGCCGCCAACTCCGGTGCAGATGCCTTGATCGTTTCCAATCATGGTGGCCGTCAGTTGGATGGCGCGATCTCCAGCATCAAAGCATTACCAGGCATCGTGAATGCCGTTGGTAAAGATATTGAGGTGTGGATGGATGGCGGTATTCGTTCAGGGCAAGATGTTTTGAAAGCTTGGGCACTAGGTGCACGCGGTACATTGATTGGTCGCCCCTTTCTTTATGGCTTGGGTGCTATGGGCGAGGCCGGCGTGACTAAATGCTTAGAAATTATTCATAATGAATTAGATATCACCATGGCGTTTACAGGACACCGTGATATCCAGAATGTGACTAAAGATATTTTGTATCCAGGGACTTTTTAATATTCCATACTTAGCCAACTCCAGAGGTTTTCATAAATGAAGCGCATTGTTGACGTATATAAAGATAGGGGTCGAGAGCTGGTGTGGACTTATGTTGTTCACCTTGGCAATCTTGAATTTCACCCGGCCCAAACTGATTTTGAGCAAGAGGCACTGCGACTCTCTCAACTTGACAAACGCGGTACGCCAAGCGAGTTGAGCGCCAGAGCTAGACTTACCGTTCGATAATTTTTTACCTTAGTTCCGAAATATGAAACCTTTAAGCAAAAAAGCCAAGATGGCAGTGGGATGGACAATCTTAATGACCGTTACTGGCACTGCCATGCTGCATCAATGGGAATTCTTCGCAATGGGATGTACGTCCATTGCAATGCTACTCGTTGCGAATCACTACGGCTTATTGAAAGATCCTGAAGACAAAAAATAAGGTCGCTATCTTTCGATAGCGACCCTGATTCATCTTTAGCAGATTAGAGTGTTGGGTAATCCGTATACCCGACTTCTGCCCCGCCGTAAAAAGTGGCGCGGTTATAAGGATTGAGTGCTGCGCCCTGCTTAAAGCGCTCAACTAAATCTGGATTAGAAATATACAAACGTCCATAGGCCACCGCATCTGCCAAGCCAGCCTCTAAAACAGCTTCACCCATAGCCTGATCATATCCACCGGCACTAATAAATTGACCTTGATAGGCTGTCCGGAACATCTCTGAAGTAATAGGTGCCTCTTCGTTTACTTGATCATTACCACCTGCACTTGTGGAACGTGGTTCGATCATATGTACATAAGATAAGTAATAGCCATTGAGCTTCTGAATCACGGCAGTGAATAAGGCAACTGGATCGCTGTCAGCCATATCATTAAAGCTACCGTAGGGTGATAAACGCACCCCGATACGATCGCTTGGATATACCTTGGCAATCGACTCAATCACCTCGCCTAACAAGCGCATACGATTTTCGATTGAACCGCCATAGCCATCAGTACGATGATTGGTTTTGTCTTGCAAAAACTGATCGAGTAAATAGCCATTTGCAGAATGAATTTCTACGCCATCAAAACCTGCCGCTTTTGCATTAGCAGCAGCCAATTCAAAGTCTTTCAAGAGACCGGCAATATCTCCAGTAGTCATTGCCTTAGGAGTTTCGTAATCGTGCAACTTCCAATCAGCACCATAGGTTTGACCAGCAGGCGTAATCGCAGATGGAGCTTCAGGAATGCCCTGCTCGGGATGCAAAGAGGAATGAGAGATGCGCCCAACATGCCATAACTGCGCAATCATCTTGCCACCTTTGGCATGGACTGCACTCACAATCTCTTTCCAAGCCGCTGTTTGCTCAGCAGAATAGATTCCAGGCGTTCCCGGATAACCTTTACCAATAGCAGAAATTTGCGTTGCTTCGCTGATGATGAGGCCAGCAGTTGCCCTTTGCTCGTAGTAAGTTTTTGCCAGGGGGTGTGGCACATCCCCATCGATGGCCCGCATTCTGGTCAGAGGCGCCATCACCAGGCGATTCTTTAATTCAATCGCACCGAGCTTGACGGGGGTAAACATGATTTCTTTTCCAGACATGGACTACTTTCTTTTTTGGGAGTGAATACTTCAATTAATGCGCAACTTTAGCAGGGATATTAAAGTCCCGCCGACACCATACTAGACTCTTTGAAAACTCTTTCGACTACCCCGACTCATTCTTGGGCTAGATTTAAATCTTGATTCAATGCTATGGGCAAGTGCCTGGAACTCATCATGATGCGCGGTTGATAAACGGGCTACAAGTGCAATCACCCTCTTGGGGGCGGGTGGTGCTAGAGGCCGAGCAATCAGTGTCGTGCCATTTAAAATCCCGCCTTTCACCGCCATCTCAGGAAGCAGCGCAATGCCCATGCCAGACTCCACCATTTGCAAGAGAGTCAATAAGCTAGTTGCTTCCATACCCTCGGCATTGCGAATATCAGAATGCTTACAAGCTTGCATCGTGTGATCACGCAGACAATGCCCCTCCTCTAGCAAAAGTAGTCTCTCTGCCATTTTGGTGGGCAAATGAATTTCCTTACCTTTTAATGCAGGATCATTTGTGCCTGCAACCAACCAAAATTCATCGACAAAAAGCTCCTTCACCAAGAGGCCGGTCGTGTCATAGGGCAATGCAATTAATGCAAAATCGAGCTGATGATCTACTAAGCGCGCCAATAGATTAGCGGTTAAATCTTCACGCAGAGCAATTTTTAACTTAGGGTAATGCTCCCGAATATCAGGCAACACATTTGGCAATAAAAATGGTGTGATAGTTGGGATGACTCCCAATCGAATAGTCCCCGCCATTGGCTCGCCAGAGGCGCTCGCATATTCCACTAGATCTTGAGATGAGGCCAAGATCACCTTAGCCCTTTCTAAAATCTCTGCACCGATTGGAGTGATGGCTACATTTTGTCTATCCCGCTCTACTAGGCGGACTCCCAAAACATCTTCCAACTCTTTTAAACCGGCGCTTAGCGTCGATTGGCCTACGAAGCAGACCTCTGCAGCCCTAGTAAAATTGAGCTCCTGAGCAACCGCTACAAAATAGCGAAGTTGTCGTAATGAAGGTAGAGCAGCCATATTCTGTTCTTATCCCTATAATCTAATTATCAGATAAATAATATCATTTCTATTCACCTTATAAATCATTACTTACTTGCTAGATACAAAACAAGCAGAGCTTTGACTAGCAAGTGAATTTGAAATTCAATTTAAACTGCCTTTAATCTATTAAAACAAGGAATCACTATGAAATCTTGGCAATGTATCGTTTGTGGTTTTGTCTATGACGAGGCGAAAGGCTTACCTGAAGACGGCATTCCTGCTGGTACCGCTTGGGCTGACGTTCCTGAAGATTGGGAATGCCCAGATTGCGGCGTATCAAAATCCGACTTTGAAATGGTGCAAGTTTCTTAACTCAAGCCACACGTAACGCCTTTAAACGTATTATTAGGGAGTCCAGTTTTGGATCATCAGAATCAATCATCCTCATTGGGGATTGTCATTATCGGTAGCGGCTTAGCTGGCTACACCGTCATTCGTGAGCTTCGCAAAATCGATAAGGAAATTCCAATTACCTTAGTAACAAGGGAGCCAGGCTACTTTTACTCAAAGCCGATGCTCTCTACAGCATTGGCAAGTAGCAAATCTGCAGAGCAATTAGTCTCCACTAATGCTGAGAGTATGGCAACACAGCTAGACATTACGATTTTGGGCGATGCTGATGTCACTGCAATTGATACTGGCGCACAAACAGTTGCCACCTCTAAAGGCAACATTTCCTATGGGAAGTTAGTACTGGGATTGGGGGCTGATCAAATTCGCCTAGCTCTAGAAGGCAATGCAGCTAATGAAGTGATTACCGTCAATGATCTAGAAGACTACGCCCAATTTCGCAAGACAATTGAAGGTAAAAAAAGAATCGCTATCTTAGGCGCTGGCTTGATTGGATGTGAGTTTGCGAATGATTTAGTTTTAGGTTCATATGAAGTAGAGGTCATCGACTTAGCACCGCAGGCTTTGGGCAGACTACTTCCCGAGGCGGCAGCACAAGCACTTCAAGCTAAGCTCAGTGCAGCAGGCGTGCGTTGGCACTTCGCCACTACTGTGCAATCGATTGATCGAAACGGTGACTCTCTCTCGATTACCCTTGCCAACGGATCAGCAATTCATAGTGATGCATTTCTATCTGCGGTTGGTTTAAGGCCTCGCTTAGATTTAGCCCAATCAGCCGGAATTGCCACAGGCGTAGGCATTACAGTAAATCGTCAATTAGAAACTAGCGCCAAGAATGTTTATGCGATTGGCGACTGTGCCGAAGTCGAGGGCTTGGTTCTGCCTTATGTCATGCCGATCATGCAGGCAGCGCGGGCATTAGCCCCTAACCTGCTTGGGCAAGCGACTGTCCTCAACTATCCTGCTATGCCGGTGATGGTGAAAACTCCTGCCCTGCCAACCATTGTTTCACCACCGGCCAAAGGTGCAGTCGGTGATTGGAAAATCAATTCAGTTGAAGGCGGTCTTGAAGCGCGCTTTGAATCTAGTGATGGTAAGCTACTTGGCTTTGCTCTGATGGGTACAGCTACTGCACAACGTGGCGCATTGACAAAAGATCTACCACCCATCTTGTAATCAAGCTGACTGATATCTCTCAAGGATCTATACCAAAGAAAAAGGCCCGCTCAGCGGGCCTTTTGCATGAACTAAGACAGCTTGCTTTATGAGGCAATCACAAACCACGTTGTGTTGTGTGACTGAGCACTCATCAAAAATAGCATTGGGATAGAGAGCATCGTATTCAAGCGGGAAGTCAACATTGCAATGCGTGCAGACTTTGCTTTGACATCAGGCTCAACCGCAACGATGCCAAGAGCGCGTTTTTGATTTGGCCAAATAATGAACCAAACGTTAAACGCCATGATCAAGGCAATCCACATACCTAAACCAATTGCGCGGAAAGGCGCCTGCAAAGTAAATGCTTGGTGCGCATATCCATTCAATATGGATAAAATCAAACCACTAAGTACAGTCACTAAGGCAGCCCAACGGAACCAAAAGAGCGCTGTTGGAGCGATTACTTTTCCGATTGCCGGCTTTTGCTCATCCGGAATCTTGGACATAGATGGAATCTGTACAAAATTGAAATACCAAAGTAAGCCTATCCACATCACGCCAACCATCACGTGAATCCAGCGGAATAAAAATGGCAACTCAACCGATCCGAGGTTTGCGCCCATGGCAAGGACGATCAATGCGAGGAGCACAAAGCCGGCTAAAACAGTGCGACCTAATGAGGTAAAGATAGATGACATGAGAGCTTCCTAAAAAAGGTAAATATATCAGGCAGGATTTAAGCAAAATTCTTACTTGCAAAATCCAAGTTCACTACATTATAAAACGTGAAAATCAGTGGCTACAACAGCCACAACCGCCCTAACTATAGACGATTATGACGGATTTGTTGGGTACGAAGCACTAAAGGAGGGCTGGTGACCCTTTTAAAGGTTACTGAGCTGTCCAGCCACCATCCATATTCCAGGCCGCTCCACGCACCTCAGAAGCATCTGGACTGCACAGGAAAACGGCCAATGCTGCTAATTGTTCTGGAGCTACGAATTCACCGGAGGGCTGCTTCTCAGAAACCAAGGCTTTTTTGGCTTCTTCATTCGAAATCCCCTCACGCTCTGCCCGTGCATCTACTTGCTTTTGTACCAAGGGAGTTAAAACCCAGCCTGGGCAAATCGCATTGCAAGTAATCCCTGTTTTGGCATTCTCAAGAGCGGTCACCTTGGTTAAGCCAACGATGCCATGCTTAGCAGCAACATAAGCTGATTTTTGAACAGAACCAACCAGGCCATGAACGGAGGCAATGTTAATGATGCGGCCCCAGTTGCGCTTCTTCATTCCTGGCAAGGCATGGTGGGAGGTATAAAAGGCTGAGCTTAAGTTGATGGCAATAATCGACTCCCACTTATCTTCTGGAAAGTCTTCAACATTTGCTGTGTGCTGAATACCTGCGTTGTTCACTAATATATCTAGCGAGCCAAAGCGTTTTTCAGTTTGTTTGATGAGATCCTCAATCTCGGCAGGCTTACTCATATCAGCGCCGTGATATTCCACTTCAACACCACAAGCTTTGATGGCGGCAATCGCGGCATCTTTTTCACCAAAGCCATTCACCATAATATTGACGCCCTGCTTTGCTAAGCCAATAGCCATTGCCAAACCAATACCGCTTGTTGAGCCGGTCACTAGGGCTGTTTTACCTTTTAAATAGGACATATTTTTATTCGCAATATCAAATTAATTGCAAATCCCCAGGGAGGGAATTTGCGTATGGTCAAAGCTGGATATTACAGGATGCACCTAATTTAGAAGGGCTCTAAATTAGACTTTTCCAAGGGCCTTGAGAATTTTTTCACAAGTAATGGGTTGGTCAAACACTGCCGTCTTAAAGGGTGCCAGAGCATCATTAATCGCATTCTGAACCGCTCCAGGAGCACCAGCAGTACCAGCCTCACCAGCACCTTTTGCGCCCAATTTAGATGACTGAGTTGGAGTCTCTACGTGAGCTACTTCAATATCTGGCATTTCATTAGCCATAGGCACCAAATAATCAGCCATACTGCCATTTCGCAATAGCCCACTCTCGTCGTAGATACACTCTTCGAAAAGGACTCCGCCGATACCCTGAACAATGGCTCCGCGAACTTGCTCATCCACCAACATAGGATTTAATACCCGACCGCAATCCTCAACCGCCCAATGTTTTAAAAGCTTTACAAATCCAGTATCCGGATCGACTTCAACATAAGAAGCCTGAACGCCATTCGTGAAAATAAATGGATATTCTTTTTGGGTGTAATGACGTGTGACCATCAGATCAGCCGAGAACCCTACTGGCAAAGTATCTGTCCGGAAATAACCTATCCGTCCAATCTCACTAAATGGCAGAAGTTGCTCACCGGTGGCCTTATCTAATAAGTGACCACGGCGAACGGACAACTCTTCAGGTGATCTATTCAGTATTGCACCCGCAAGCTTCAAGATATTTTCTTGCAGTGCCTGGCAAGCCAATAAGACCGCTTCACCACCCACTCCAGCACCACGCGAAGCCCAAGTGCCACCACCATAAGGAGTCACATCGGTATCGCCCGTAATGATGCGCACATTTTTAATGGAAAGGCCGACAGCATCAGCAGCAATTTGCGCATAAATACCTTCGGTACCTTGGCCCTGCTCACCAACACCGATCAATATCGATACAACGCCGCTTGGATCAAGACGCGCAGAGGCGCCATCCTGAGACGCAATACGTGCCCCACCCACACCGTAGAACGCCGGACTTGGATTTGTCAACTCGATTAGTGTGGCAAAACCAATTCCGCGATAAATACCTTTTTTACGCAACTCAGCCTGCTCTTTGCGCAAAGCAGAATAGTCCATCATCTTTTCGATGGTTCGCAAGCATTGCTCGTGTGACAATACTTCCAACTTAATTCCGGAAATTCCCGAGCAAGGATAAGCATCATCAGGAATCACATTGCGCTTACGGAACTCTAAAGGATCCATCTTTAACTTTTGAGCTGCTAAATCAACCAAGCCCTCAGTCACAGCACAGGCAATTGGATGGCCTACGCCACGATATTGGCAGGTAGGTGTTTTATTCTGAAACACCACATTGAGTTTGGCACGGTAGTTTTGATGCTTATATGGTCCACCAACCAAGTTGACCACCTGGTTGCCCTCGATCGCACTGGTTCTTGGGAACATGGAGTAAGGGCCAATGGCCGTGAGATCGTCGATCTCGAAAGCCAGGATATCACCCTCTTTATTGGCTGCAATACGTCCTTTAATCCGATGCTCACGCGCATGAATATCACTCGTAAATGATTCAAGTCGATCTGCAACAAATTTGACCGGGCGCTCCAACATCATCGCCAAACCCACCGTTGCAAAATCATCGGGATATGCATGCACCTTAATACCAAAGGATCCGCCTACGTCTTTACAAATGACATGGACATCAGACTCAGATAAGCCAAACTGACGGCAATATAAATCTTGCATCATGTGCGGCGCTTGTTGCGAGTGATACACCGTGAGGCGACGATCGCCGGGATTGTAGTCGGCAATTTGGCAGCGCGGCTCTAAGGTAACTCCTGTATGTCGGCCAAATCCAAAGGTAGCTTCAGCCACAATATCTGCGGTTGCAAACACTTCATCTACCTGACCAACATCCAAGGTACGGGTAAAGCAAAGGTTGTCGCCTAGTTCAGGATGAATTACCGGAGTATCTGCGTCTAATGCTGTTTCCATTGAAACTACTGCGGGCAGCTCTTCCCACTCAACATCAACGAACTGCAAAGCATCTTCTGCCTGTGCGCGTGTCTCAGCAACTACCGCAACTACAGGCTCACCTTGCCAGCAAGCTCTATCAATTGCCAATGCATATTGAGGGGCGGATTTCATACCCGCAAGGTGGCCTAAGGTAGCAACCCATGGCTTACACAGCTCAGCCATTTTCACGCCATCGACAATAGCCAGAACACCTGGCATCTTGCTAGCTTGTTCAGTATGAATTTTTCCAATTTTCATATGCGCTACTGGCGAACGCCAATAGACGACATGACCCATCCTCGGAAGCTGAATATCATCGACATAAGTGCCCTGACCCTCGATGAGTCGACGCGCCCCATGTCGAGGTTCACTGCTACCGATATAGCGTTGGTCATTAGTTACTGGATCAAGTACCAATCCTTTGAGATCTACTGGCTTATTCATAATCAGTTTTCCCGGTCTTCTTAAGCGAGAGCAACAACAGGTTTAATTTTTTCACCTTTGGCACGAGCTTCAAGCACGGCCATGATGGCGTCCACTATGGAATGGTAGCCGGTACATCTGCAGTAGTTTCCAGAGATCCATTCGCGCACTTCTTCACGAGTCGATTTGGGTTGTTTTTCTACCAATTCAGCTGCAGCAAGCAACATTCCAGAAGAGCAGAAGCCACACTGCATTGCGTTATGGCGCATAAAGGCTTCTTGTAAATCTGCTAGTGCCCCGCTCTTAGTCAATCCCTCGATTGTTTCTACTACACATCCATCAGCTTGCACGGCCAGATATAAACAACCACGAATAATTTTGCCATCCACTTTCACGGTACAGGCGCCACAAGCTCCCTGCTCACAACCGAGGTGCGGACCCTTGAGATGGAGATCTTCTCGTAAAAAATCCACCAGATGACGACGTGGCTCAATCTCCGCATTGACTGTCAAACCATTGACGGTCATCGTAATTTTTTTCTTTAAGCTCATTGGAATCTCCGAACTAAATTTTATCTTTTTATATATTGATTACTTAAGCAATTAAGTGCTTTAAGCCACGCTCTAATAAAACACCAATCAGATGTTGCTTAGTTTCTGCACTGTTAGTGATGTCTGCGATCGACTCAATCTCTTGCCTTGCGGCAGCAACTGCATTTGCGATTAATTCGTCATTAAGTGGCTTACCATCCACTAAGGCTTGAGCCTTCTTCGCCATAATCGGGGTAGCGCAAACAGAGAAGAAAGTGAAAGTGCAATCACTCAGAACATTGCCTGCCTTATTGGCAACCAGAGCTATTCCCGCAATCGCATAGTCTCCGTGACGGCGAGCTAGCTCATGGAAATAAAACACTTGATTACTGCTTGCAATGGGGATTTCTGTTGCTATCAGAATTTCATTGGGCTCCAAGGAGGTGGTGTAGAGATCAATGAAAAAATCTTGCGCTGAAATTCGACGCTCTCCATCAGGGCCGCCGATCAGCATGGTGGCATTCAGTGCCAAGCTACAAGCAGGCCATTCAGCCGCAGGATCTCCATAGGCCAAAGAGCCACCCCAAGTTCCTAAATTGCGGATCGCTCTGTGTGCAATATGGGGGGCTGCAGCCTTAAGAAGTGGTGCATGCTGCGCAATCAGTTTGGAGTCTTCAATCTCGGTATGGGTTACTAATGCCCCAATACGTAATTGATCTCCGATAACTGAAATGCCTTTTAATTCATCTAAATTCGTGATGTCAATCAGTAAGCTAGGTTCAGAAAGACGCAGGTTCAAGGTAGCTAAAAGCGTCTGTCCACCCGCAATCAATTGCGCGTCTTCGCCAGCTTCGGCCAACATAGCTAAGGCCTCGCTGAGAGCCTTCGGTTTTGCATAATCAAATGCTGCTGCTTTCATTGTGTCTCCTCCACTACTTTTATATTGACATCGCCTCGCATTATTCAGCTTGCGGGTCTGATTCCACTGGTGTTATTTCACCACCCAACTCTTTAGCAAATCGCTGGAAAAAATCATCTGCGATCTTTTTAGCAGAAGCGCTAATGAGTCGCCCACCAATTTGCCCCAACTTGCCGCCAATAGAGGCCTCAGTCGTATAGGAAACCAGTGTCCCGCCCTCGGCAGGCTTCAACTCAACCCGCGAACGACCTTTTGCAAATCCTGCAGCGCCACCCGAGCCCTCAAAGGCCATAGAACAGGACTGATCCGGAATGACATCACTTAAAAATAGCTTTCCTGAGAATCTGGCTCTGACAGGCCCAATTTTGAACATCACCTTGGCATGAATCTCCTCTGGAGAGACGCGACTGATTTCCTCGCAACCTGGAATGGACTTTGCCAGCACATCAATGTCATTCAAGCCCTTCCACACATCTGGGATTGGGGCTGCAATGAGTTGCTCGCCATTTAATTCCATTACATCTCCTCGGGGTTTGTACGAATAGAGTCTTATCTACCAATTGCTCAACAATGTACCATTATTTAACTTTTGGTCAATAAGCCCAAATTCGGATAAACCCTGATGACAATGAGTTTCGATCGAGACAGCAGCGCTAGAAGCAGTATCGCTACAGAAGTAGCTTCATCTAGTACGCCTGCACGTCGCAGAATGAGTACTGTAGATCGTAAGCGTCAGATTCTGGATCGTGCTATCCAATACTTTGCAAAGCATGGAATGGATGGGCAACTCAGGAACCTAACAAAGGGATTGGGCATTACCCACACCCTGCTTTATCACTACTTCCCCACTAAGGACGCTTTAATTAAAGCAGTCTATGCGGATGTCTTCGAGTCACGTTGGAAGCCGGAGTGGGAGCAACTGCTCGATGACAAGCATCTTTCTCCCGAAGAAAAATTCAATGCCTTCTATATCGACTACTCAAACACCGTACTGACCTACGATTTTGTACGTATTTTGATTTTCTCAGGCCTAAGTGATCACTCCATCAGTGACCGCTTCTTTGAATTATTACGCGATCGCCTATTACCGCGCCTTATCCGGGAAACCCGCAAACACTGCGGTCGTAGCTCGCGTAGTAAGCCTTCGCAGCGAGAATTAGAGTTTTTAATGGGCTTGCATGGCGGCATCTTTTATATTGGGATGCGACGTTGGATTTATGGGCAAGCCATTTATGACTCCGGCAACCCCCATACCGAACAAGAAATTATTCAAGATCGCATTAGCTCTTACCTTACTTCAGCAAAAACTTTATTTAATATTGGTAAAAAATAAAATGACTAACTTAAGCTTAAATCACTTCTCCATTCGCAGCCTAGAGATTGAACAAACTACCAAGTTTTACTGTGATGTCTTTGGATTCACAGTTGGGCCTCGTCCGGACTTTCCTTTCCCGGGCGTCTGGCTATATAACGGCGATCAAAACGATTGGGCTAACGCAGTTGTGCATCTCATTGCGATTGATAAGAACAATCCGAATGGTTTGAAACAATATCTTGGCGAACGAGATCCTAGCTCACTCTATGGCTCTGGGGCAGTAGATCACATCGCTTTCTTTGCCACGGGATTAGAGACCAAACTGGCACTGCTGGAGAAGTTGGGCGTACCTTGCAGACAGCGTACCGTGCCCGCAATTAAATTACACCAAGTGTTTATGGATGATCCTAATGGGATTGTGGTTGAACTGAACTACCCTGCTGCAGAAAAGGCAGCGCTGGATGCCAAGGCTGCATAAGTAAAGATGGCCAAAATACTTGTCATCGGCGGATCTCTTGGAGGCTTATTTGCAGCCAATATATTGTTGCGCCAAGGGCATGATGTCACCTTGCTAGAAAAAGCCATAGGCTCTTTAGATGGTCGAGGTGCTGGAATCGTGACCCACGATGCTCTTGCAGATGCTTTAAGTGAGGCAGGTATTCAAGTAGATGACAGCCTGGGGGTTGCCGTATCAAAGCGGGTTACCTTGGGAATTGATGGCGAAAACCTAGGTGAAATGCCGCTCCCACAAATCTTGACTTCATGGAGCCGTTTATATCATCTATTAAAAAAGAATTTTCCAAGCGAGCGTTACTTGCAAGGTAAGAATGTCAAAGTGGTGACACAAGACTCCCATAGTGTTCAGGTCAGCTGTGAAGATGGCAGCACTTATCAGGCAGAGCTCCTGATTGCATCAGATGGCATACGCTCCACAGTCCGATCCCAAGTAGCACCAAACATTCAACCTGAATACGCTGGGTATATTGCGTGGCGTGGAGTTTGCGATGAGAGTAATTTATCAAATTACACCCTAGATACCCTATTTAATTATTTTGGATTCTGCTTACCTAATGGTGAACAGATGCTGGGCTATCCAGTTGCAGGACCTGGCAATGACACTAGGCCTGGCAAGCGTCGTTATAACTTTGTTTGGTATCGCCCTGCATCTGAAGGTGATGAGCTAGTCAGGCTACTGACTGATGCGGATGGTCACTATTATCCTACTGGTATCCCGCCACAAAAAGTCTCCTGGAAGCATATTGCCGAAATGCGCACAGTTGCGCGCGATATTCTGGCGCCGCAATATGCAGAAATTTTAGAGAAAACACCCTCACCTTTTTTGCAAACCATCTATGACGTTCGTTCGGAGCAAATCGTCTTCGGGAGAATTGCCTTGATGGGTGATGCTGCTTTTGTTGGTAGGCCTCATGTTGGTATGGGAGTAACTAAAGCCGGTGATGAGGCGATGGCAATTGCACGTCACATCGCAGCCTTAGGGGCAAGCCCTGCAGCACTCGAAGCGTACAGCAAGGAGCGTCTTGAGTTTGGGCAACAGGTTGTTGCAAGAGCGCAATACTTAGGGCGCTATATGCAAGCACAAGGTAGCAAAGGCAGCAGAGATAACACTAGCCTTCGTAGAAATGCAGATACTGTCATGGCAGAAACGGCCATCGATATCAGCACTCTGTTGGTGGCTGGAAAGGCAGTGCCAGAGTCGTATTAACTTAAAACCGTTGTAGATTTTAGTATCACCAGAAGCATTCAGTTAAGATTTATATATTACGAAGTAGCCCTATTAACAAACTGCTTTAAATGGAGGAGACAACCATGAAACAAAAGGTAACGAATCAAACTAGAAGAAAAATGTTGATCGGCGGAGCTGCTGCTGCAAGTACTCCACTGTGGATGAATGTAGCCAGCGCGCAGTCTGAAACAATTAAGATTGGTTTTCCGACACCGCTAACAGGGCCATTTTCTGCAGAGGCGCAAGATCAAGTAAAAGCAGCCGAATTAGCTATTAAAGAATTTAATGATGCTGGTGGCTTTAACGGTCGCAAAGCTGAACTGTTGGTTCGTGATGACAAACTCAATCCAGGTGAAGCCGCAACGCGCACTCTTGAGTTGATCGAAAAAGATAAGGTGAATTTTGTTGTGGGTTCACTGTCTGCTGCAACCCAGCTCTCTATCAATGCCGTTTGTAAAGAGCGTAAAGTTCTCTTTAACTCAATTAGTCAGTCTGATGCGATTAACGAAGTAAAAGACTGGAGTGTTTACACATTCCACGAAGCGCTTAATCCAACCATGACAGCAGGCGCAGTGGCGCGCTACTCCATTCCCCGTTTCGGCAAAAAGATTGTGTTCCTCACTGCTGACTATGCTTATGGCCACGAGATGGTGCGCGCTTTTGAGCGTGTAGGTAAGGAAATGGGTGCCACTACATTGGCTGATATTCGCCATCCCTTGGGCGCATCTGATTACTCCGCATTCTTACCGCGTATTAAGGCCTTGAATCCCGACATCTTGGTGCTTTGTAATTTTGGTCGTGACCTCGTAAATGCGGCTAAACAATGTACCGACTTTGGCTTGAAGTCCAGCATGAAAATTGTGACGCCAGTCTTGCTCTACACTGCACGCCTTGCTGGTGGACCAGAAGCATTCGAAGGTATCGTCGGTGGCACTTCTTACTACTGGGGTCTTGAGGACCGCATCCCTACAGCCAAGACTTTCAATGATGCATTCCGTAAGATGTACAACGGTTCAGTGCCATCAGACTACGGTGCGCTAGGTTACGCCGGAGTAAAAACAGTTCTTACTGCTGTGAAGAATGCTAAATCTACCGATACAAATAAGGTCATTACCGCATTAGAGAATCTCAAATATGACTTTTATAAAGGTCCTGAGTACTATCGCAAGTGTGATCATCAGGCAGTGCAAACGGTCATCATTGTGGAATCCAAATCCAAGAATATGAAGGACAAGTTTGACGTCTTTAATATTCTGACGATTGAACCGACTACTGAGAAGAATATGCGTAGTTGCGCGGAGCTAGGCCACAAGGCTTAAATCTGAAATTTCAGGGCAGATCAACTGATTTGCCCTGAGCACCTCCCCTGATGCGAATAGCTGATGGGGAGTTTTTCTGAGTATATATATGACCGGTCTTACATTTGAACTTCTCTGCATGCAGCTACTCACAGGAATTGCTCTGGGTAGTATCTATGCACTTCTAGCGCTGGGCTTGTGCCTTATTTTTGGCATGCTCAATGTAGTGAACTTTGCTCACGGCGCTTTCTTCATGGTTGGCGCATTTATGGGCGTCTACTTTTTAGGCGTCACTGGCAACTTTTGGTTCAGCTTAATTCTCACACCGCTTGCCACTGGAGTCCTCGGATTATTGACCGAGAGATTCTTGGTGCGCCCCTTATATGGCCGAGGCATTGACTACCCGCTGCTCCTCACCTTCGGCTTATCTTATGTACTCATTGAGGCAATGCGCGTCACTTTTGGTATCGAAGGTCTACCCTCCGTTACTCCCGACGGACTAAAAGGCACCCTCGACGTTGGCATTGGCTTCTTCCCTAAATATCGTCTGTTCCTGATTGCAGCTACAGCTGTCATCATTTTTGCAGTCTGGTTTTTCATTCAAAAGACTCGCTACGGCCTCATCATCAAAGCAGGTGCTGCCGACCAAGATATCGTCAAGGTGCTTGGTATAGATATTGCTAAAGTGTGGTTAATGGTGTTTGGACTGGGCTGTGCGATCGCTGGCCTCTCTGGAATATTAGCCTCGCCTACTCGTTCGGTTAACCCAGAAATGGGTATTCCGATCTTGGCGGAGTCCTTTGTTGTGACGGTTGTTGGTGGGATGGGATCACCGGTTGGCGCTGTTGTCGCAGGTCTATTGGTTGGCGTGGTTTACAGCATGACCTCCCTATTTTTCCCTGACCTTGCAGAACTTTCGATCTTCGTGCTGATGGCAGTTGTACTCTTAATTCGCCCACAAGGTTTATTTGGTAAAGCGGGGGCGATGGGTTAATTCCCCGAATATTTATGAAATCATTTTTCCAGCTCATTGCACGCCACCGCGTGCTAGCAAGCACCCTCTTCTTGATGATTTTTCCTTTCATCATGCCGTATGAAGCGCTTGCTATTAATATCCTGATCTTTGGCTTATTCGCCATGGGATTCAATCTCTTGTTTGGCTACATGGGACTACTATCCTTCGGACATGCAGCCTTCCTTGGTATCGGCAGCTATCTGACCGGCATTGGGATCGTCCATTACTCTATGCCCTGGGGTTCAGCGATATTAGTAGGCGTCATTGGTGCGGCTATCGGCGGACTACTGATGGGCTTTCTAGCCATTCGCACTAGAGGCATTTACTTCTCTATGGTGACACTCGCATTAGGTCAAATTGTGTTTTATTGCTTTTACAAGGCTGAGAGTCTGACTGGTGGGGAAAATGGCTTACGGGGCGTCCGCGTTGATAACTTCAACATTCTTGGTATCACGGTAGATTTTCTAAACCCCTTAGTGAAGTACTACATCATTCTCTTTTTTGTAGTCATCGCAATGTGGCTCATATCCCGAATCTTGAGCTCCCCTCTTGGCGCCGTAATGGAGGCCATTCGTGAAAATGAAAAACGGGCTGCGGCCTGTGGCTTTGATGTCGCTCGAACAAAACTGTTGGTGTTTGTGTTGTCAGCTGCAATCTGTGGCTTAGCAGGTTCATTGCGCGCTCTACACCTTTCCATTGTTCCCATTGATTCACTCCACTACCTCCAGTCTGGACAAGCGGTCATGATGAGCATCTTGGGTGGTATGGGCACTTTCTTCGGACCATTTATTGGTGCCGCTGTCATGCTCTACCTAGAAGATGTGGTCACTACCTTTACAAAGCATTGGATGGCTGTTATTGGACTGGTCTTTATGTTCTTCGTTCTGTTCTTCCCTAAAGGAATTTGGGGAACCATCTTGAGCAAGCTAAATCTCAATCAGGATTCGAAATCATGAGCAGCTTAAATCAAACCCCAATTCTAGAAGCTCGAAATGTCAGTAAGAGCTTTGGGAAATTTAAAGCGCTGCAGAATGTCTCAACCACATTTATGCCTGACTCCCTTACGGCGATCATTGGACCGAATGGCGCAGGCAAGAGTACCTTCTTTAATGTGCTTAGTGGCGCCTTTGCGCCCTCTAGCGGACAAATCTTATTTAACGGTAAAGATATTACTGGTATGGAGCAATATGAGTTTGCTCGTATCGGTATCTCTAAGAGCTTTCAGATTACCAATGTATTTAAGCAGCTCACCGTTCATGAAAATGTGCGCGTGGCCGCCCAAATGGAAACGGCGCGTTATAACTTTTTACGTAATGCACAAAGTTATCCAGAGCCTATTGAGCTTGCGGACCAGCTTTTACGTCGCGTCAACTTAGAGCACCTCAGAAATAAAAAAACGGGTGACTTGGCTCATGGTCAACAACGCGCCTTAGAAATTGCGATGGCCCTCGCCTGCAACCCCAGCCTTCTTTTACTAGATGAGCCAACCGCAGGCATGTCTCCTGAGGAAACACTCGTCATGATGGACCTCATTCGCACACTAGCAAATGAAAGAACGGTAATTTTGGTTGAACACAAGATGAAGCTCATCATGGGTTTATGCAAACGTATCATCGTTCTGCATCATGGTGAGTTTTTAGCTGAAGGCACACCAGAAGAAATTCAAAATAATGCAGAGGTACGACGTGTGTACCTAGGTCAAGGTTAAAGGTTTATATATGTTGCGTGTAGAAAATTTAAATGCCTGGTACGACCGTAGCCATGTTCTGCAAGGCGTCTCCTTAGAAGTCAATAGCGGTGAAATCGTTACCTTAATGGGCCGTAATGGTGCGGGCAAGACCACTACCTTACGTTCACTAATGGGCCTACTGTCGAAGAGAGAAGGTAAAGCCTCGATTGATGGCACCTCCTTCTTGGATCTTGCGGCACATGAACGCTATCACCTAGGCTTAGCTTATGTCCCAGAAGATAGACGCATTGTTCCAGGACTAACTGTCAAAGAAAATTTAGAGTTGGGTGTGATTGCCAAGAAAAGTCGTGGCGATATGAGTGCTCTGGTTGATGAAATCGCAGAAACTTTCCCTCGCCTGAAGGAGCGGTTGCAGCAAGATGGCACTTCCATGTCAGGTGGTGAGCAGCAGATGCTAGCGATTGCTCGCGCTATGATTGGCAAGCCAAAAGTAATCTTGCTGGACGAACCATCGGAAGGGATCATGCCGGTATTGGTTGAAGAAATGTTTGAACTGTTTGCCAAACTAAAGCAACAGGGATTAACCATTCTCCTCGTAGAGCAAAATGTTCAGCAAGCACTGAAGATTTCGGATAGAGCTTATATTTTGGATCAGGGTGAAATTGTTTTCCATGACACCGCTCAAAATCTCTTGAATAACGACGAGATTCAGCAAAAATACTGCGCTGTTTAATCTTTCAAAGTCTTGCCTAGATTATGCCTAGCCAATGTCCTAATTGGTGCCAAACGCTGGAGGGCACCAAAGTTAATAGCCAAGTCATCGTGAGATAGCGTAGTAACTTACCAATAAACATATAGATTAAGCATGGTCCCCAAGCTAATCTAAGCCAGCCTGCTGCCAAACATAAGGGGTCGCCAAAGCCAGGCAACCAAGATAACAAGAGCATCTTTGGCCCCCGCTCCTCGAGCCAGCGCTGCATTCTGCCATTAGTGGGCCCTTTGAGGGACTCAAAACTATTACGGCTAATCAGTCCGAGCCACCAATCAAACATACCCCCTAATGTATTGCCGATAGTGGCCACCATAATGGCGATCCAATATAAGTGGGGGTTGACTGAAACGTACCCAAACAGTATCGGCTCTGAGCCAACGGGTAGTAAGGTTGCGGAGATAAAAGCACTGATAAATACCGCTGGTAAACCAATCGACGGCATTCCAAAGAAGTCAAAGAATTGGCTGAGCATTTGCTCCATTAAGCAATGACTCCCGATAGGTGGATATTAAAGGGCTGAAACATAAGCTCAGTATGCCCCATCCTCGACCGCCCGCTATTCTGAAATCTTGCTTAAACTATGGGTCTTACACATTAATTGCTTTATTAACTCACTCATTCATCTATGAATCATCCCATTCCTAAGCCAGACCAATATCAAGACATGCGTGAAGCTTTGCGCGACCTCTGTGGCAGCTTTGACTCTGCTTACTGGCAAAAGGTAGATCACGCGCGTGACTATCCTGAGGCGTTTGTAGATGCTATGGCCCAAGCAGGCTGGTTAGCAGCATTAATTCCTGAGGAATACGGTGGCTCTGGCTTGGGTTTAGCTGAGGCCTCAGTCATCATGGAAGAAATTAATTTTTCCGGTGGGAATGCAGGCTCTTGTCATGGTCAGATGTATAACATGGGCACATTATTGCGCCATGGCTCCGACCTACAGAAGAAACTCTATCTCCCCAAAATCGCTACCGGTGAATTACGCCTCCAAAGTATGGCAGTGACTGAACCCACTACAGGCACCGACACTACCAAACTTAAAACTACTGCTGTCAAAAAAGGTGATAAGTACATTGTGAATGGTCAGAAGGTGTGGATCTCTCGTATTCAGCATTCTGATTTGATGATTCTGCTCGCGCGTACCACTCCCCTGGCAGAGGTAAAGAAAAAATCAGAAGGTATGTCGATTTTTATCGTTAACCTTAAAGACGCTATCAGTAACGGTATGTCTATTCAGCCGATTGCCAATATGGTCAATCATGAAACCAATGAGGTCTTCTTTGATAACTTAGAGATTCCAGCTGAGAATCTCATTGGCGAAGAAGGTAAAGGCTTTAAGTACATCTTAGATGGCCTCAATGCTGAGCGGGTCCTCATTGCAGCTGAGTGTATTGGTGATGCCTATTGGTTTGTAGATAAAGCACGTCGTTATGCTAATGACCGCGTTGTGTTTGATCGCCCCATTGGTAAGAATCAAGGTATTCAGTTCCCCATTGCTGATGCTTTTATTGAGACTGAGGCAGCTAACCTGATGCGTTTTAAAGCGTGCGAGCTTTTTGACAACAATCAAGCTTGTGGTGCAGAGTCTAATATGGCAAAGTACTTAGCTGCAAAAGCCTCTTGGGAAGCAGCTAATGTTTGCCTACAAACGCATGGTGGTTTTGGCTTTGCTAATGAATATGATGTGGAGCGTAAGTTCCGCGAGACCCGTCTCTATCAAGTTGCACCGATCTCCACGAACTTAATCTACTCCTACGTTGCAGAACATATTTTGGGTCTACCACGCTCCTTCTGATGTTGCAGACGTTTTGATTGATTCTATTTTTAGATAAGTAATGACATGAGTATTCGTCCTTTGGATGGCATTACCGTGGTTTCTTTAGAGCATGCAATTGCTGCTCCTTTTTGCACACGTCAGTTAGCAGACTTGGGTGCGCGCGTTATTAAAGTAGAGAGACCTGGTGCTGGAGACTTCGCCCGCGCCTATGATGAGCGCGTCAATGGCATATCCTCTCACTTCACTTGGGTCAATCGCTCCAAAGAAAGCCTGACCTTAGATCTCAAGCAAGAATCTGCGCTAGCAGCACTAAAGATGCTACTCAAAACGGCTGACGTTCTAGTGCAGAATTTGGCGCCTGGTGCAGCGGCACGGATGGGATTGACTGCAGAGCTCTTGCAAAAAGAGAATCCTTGCTTAATTTTGTGCGACATCTCAGGCTATGGAAACAATGGTCCTTATCGCGACAAAAAGGCCTATGACCTATTGATTCAGAGTGAGGCTGGTTTCTTATCCGTTACCGGCACTCCAGATACCCCTAGCAAAGCAGGTAACTCGATTGCCGATATTGCTGCAGGCATGTATGCGTACACCAATGTACTAGCGGCATTATTGCAACGGGGCAAGACCGGCAAGGGATCTACGATCGATGTTTCAATGCTCGAGTCTTTAGGTGAATGGATGAGTTATCCACTCTACTATGCCTATGAGGGTGCAACGCCCCCTCCTCGTAATGGTGCATCCCATGCCACGATCTATCCTTATGGGCCATTTAAGGCGGGCGATGGCGGCACCATCATGCTGGGCTTACAAAATGATCGTGAGTGGGTTTTATTCTGTGAGATAGTGCTTGAGAATCAAGCGCTGGCCAAGGATGAGCGCTTTGATAAAAACTTCAAACGCAATGAAAAGCGCGATGAATTACTCTCCATCATTGATGCGTGTTTTAGCAAACTCACTACCGAGCAGGTCATCGCAAAGCTGGATCAAGCCCAAATCGCCAACGCTCGACTCAATGATATGCAGGGTTTATGGAATCATGATCAACTCAAAGCACGCGAGCGCTGGGTGCAAGTCGGATCACCCGTAGGCCCTATTCCAGCGATGCTACCGCCTGGTAGCAATAACAGCTTTGATTACCGTATGGATGATATTCCTGCTGTAGGTCAGCATACAGAAGCAATCCTATCTGAGCTTGGTATTACCGCAAGCGAGATTGAAGTCATGCGCAGCCAAGGAGCGATTTAAAGTAGAGGTGAAGCTAAGTGCGCTGCGTTCTCTAGCAAAACACGCCAACGTGGTCGCTTAGACCAACTTACTGGATCAACCAAATCAGATTGAGCTAAGTAGGACTCAATCAAAGTCTCGAGTTTGGCGCAAAACGCTTCGTTGTAAACAATCAAGCTGATCTCAAAATTGAGACGCAAGCTACGTTGATCGAAATTTACTGAACCAAAAATTGCTACTTGCTTATCTATTAGCAAGCTCTTGGTATGCAACAAGCCACCATGAAATTCAGCGATATTGACGCCTGCACTCATCAGGTCAGCATAAAAGCTACGACTACTCCAGGCGACTAGCGCTGAATCATTCAATTTAGGAACAATCAAAGTGACCTTTACTCCACGGCCAGCTGCTGCCATCAGCGCCTGAATCAAGCCATCATCCGGACCAAAGTAAGGCGTAGTAATGATGAGCTCTTTGCGAGCATCCATGATGGCGGAGAGTAATACTTGATACAAGATGTCATCGCGATACACCGGCCCAGAAGAAAACTCTTGGGCAAGCACTTGCCCCTCAATCGGACTGGGAGCGGGTGCCACAGCTTTGAAGTGATTGATTTTTGTGTTGTCCACACTCCAGTCAAAAGAGAATGTCAGCTCAAACTGAGATGCAACCGGGCCTTCAATCCTGACCATAGCATCTACCCACTCACCCACACCGGAGTCTTGCTTAAAAGTGCGCGGATCAACCATATTCATACTGCCAGTCCAAACGACAGCGTTATCAATCACAAATATTTTGCGATGTAGCCTGAGATCCGCACGGCGAAATTGGAAGCGTCCAATTTGAATTGGTAATGCCTCAGTCACTTGAATACCAGCATCTCTAAAGCGCTTAGGCCAGCTGGATTTAAACCAATCTTTACTTCCCAATGAATCCAATAACACCTTACAAACCACGCCACGTTGAGCTGCTGCAATTAAGGCCTCACCCACTCGATCAGCATCACCACCCAATGCCCATATATAAAACTCTAAATGTAGTGATTTTTTTGCCTGATTAATTTCGTTAATGAAATCCTGCAGGATTACTAGTGAGCTCGTAAATAACTCGATCTTGTTGCCAGCAATCACAGGGGATCCATTTTTGGATTCTGCCAATAAGCTAAGAGCCCTACCCTCGATTGGGAGTTGCAACTTATCGGCTTGATAGTGCTGACGCATCTCTGCCGTGATGGCCGCATATTCTTTATCCATCCGAATAATTTTTCTCGTGAGCTTGCGACCTACGGGGCGTTCCCCAATCAAGATATAGAGACTGATACCTAGAATTGGAAATAAGATCACAATCAAAAACCATGCAATCGCAACACCGACTGGTCTTCTCACAGAAATTAATCTAAATCCAAACAGAATCACAATGACTGCATGAACTATGGGAACCCAAATTAAAGAGAACCCAAAAATAGAGCCCAATAGAAAATTTAATATGCTCATATGATTTCCAGTTCAGCAGTAATACCTAAGTGATCGGAGAGCTTTAAGCATTCATGCAAAACTGCTGCTGAATGAATCTTTAAGCCTCGTACATAAATTCGGTCCATGGGAAGCATAGGCTTTACACTGGGAAAGGTTTTTGCAGGAGCGCCTGTAAGCACCTCAAAAACCTCTTGAAAACCAGCGGCGCGCATCGGGGCACTCACGCGATTACGCCAATCATTAAAGTCGCCAGCCACAATGGTTGGTCCGCCCTCTGCGAGTGAGTCAATATAACGAATAATTTCATCTAATTGACGCTCTCGTCCTCTTTCAAATAAAGCCAAGTGGACACAAAAACAATGGATCGGCGTTTCATTGCCTTCTAACTGAGTAACGCTATGAAGCAAGCCCCGCCTCTCGAATCGATAGGCTGAGATATCGTAGTTTTCACCCTTGTGCAATGGTCTCTTTGAAAGAATAGCGTTGCCATGATGACCGTCTGGATACTCAACATTTTTACCGTAGTGCCAATCATGCCAAAAGTCTTCTGATAAAAAATGGGTGAGCTCTGTTAGTGGCCAATGGCCAAATCTCCTGATCCGCCCACGATGTTCTTGCTGAAGCTCTTGTAGAAATAGCAAGTCTGGATGATGGCTACGCATTTTTTGACGCAACTCATAAATAGTGGATTTTCTGTGCAGAGGCGATAGTCCTTTGTGGACATTCATAGTCATGACGCTAAACCGACCGAATTGCACTGGTGTCATCAAAACTGTCCTGCGGCGCGCTGTCGTCGCACCCGCGCCAAATAGATTTCAACCTCAACTAATTCTTGGCACTGCATGCACTTATTACAAATAGAGGCCTGCTCGCGCAAGTCTTCAATCGAATCGATCGGATGCCCATCGAGATATTCGCGAAGATCAACATCAAGGACCTCATTACAGAGGCAAATGACTTCAGCCATGAGTTCAGAAAAGGGAAATTGTTTGCATTTATGCCATTTTGCCATCGCCTTGCTAGAATCTAGCCCATGTTGATGACCTTTCAGGATGCTTTCGGACTACTTTTGCATTTAGATGCTGGAGTGATTGGCATTGTGCTGGTCTCGCTTCAGGTCAGTTTGAGCGCTTTATTACTGGGCGCCCTACTAGGACTGCCCATTGGTGCCCTGTTAGCTACAGAGGAATTTCAGGGCAAACAAACCATTACGCTGATCTTGAATACCCTCATGGGAGTGCCAACCGTGATTATTGGCGTCATTGTGTATCTACTACTCTCCAGAACAGGGCCTTTAGGAGTGTGGGGATGGCTTTTCACACACAAGGGCATGATCCTGGCCCAAACACTGCTCACAACCCCGCTCATTGCCGCTCTGAGCCGCCAAATCCTTGAGGATTCTTGGAGAATTCACCGGGATTCCTTTATGGCACTTCGCCTACCTAGACTTTCTGCCCTGAAATGGCTTCTTTGGGATTGCCGCTTCTCACTCACCATTGCCATTCTGGCTGGACTTGCTAGGGCAATATCTGAAGTAGGCGCCGTCATGATCGTCGGCGGCAATATTAATCAATCTACTCGTACCATGACAACAGCAATTGCCCTAGAAACTAGCAAAGGCGATCTCCCATTGGCACTTGCCTTGGGTATAGTTTTATTGGGCATTGTTTTGCTGGCAAATCTCTTTACATTTGCAGTTCGCCAAATTGCGGAGCGTCGCTATGGTTAATCATTCCGAACAATTCCAGCAATTTGTCGAGTTCAAAGACGTCATTGTTAAACGTGATGGGCGCATCATCTTAGATATCCCTGATGCAATTATTCCTGCCGACAGAATTTGCGCATGTATTGGACCTAATGGTGCCGGTAAGACGACCTTACTGAAGTTAATTGATGGCTTAATCAAACCAGATTCAGGCACTGTCGCCCACTCAAGCACCTCCATCAAATCATCTCTGATATTGCACCATACGCCGATGATCAAAGCCTCAGCACGAACTAATATTGCGATGGTGAAAGACTCAGACTCCTCAATCAACTCTATTGCTATCGATTTGGTGATGGAGCAAATTGGATTGAGCCATCTTGCTAACAGTCCTGCAAACAAACTCTCGGCAGGTGAAAGACAAAAGCTTTGCTTGGGTCGAGTCATTCTGCAAAATCCTCATTTGGTTTTGCTAGATGAACCTACTGCTAATTTAGATCCAAACACCACAGAGCAAGTAGAAGAGATCATTCGCCAATTTAAGTCTCAAGGCTCTGACGTCATCTTCACATCCCACCAACTTGCACAAGTACAAAGAATCGCTGAGTACATCATCTTCATTGATCAGGGTCAGATAAAAGAAAAGGGACCCGTAGGTCCCTTCTTTGCCGATCCCCAGACACAAGCAGCTAAACGCTACTTACATCAAGAGTTGCTCGTCGACTAATTACTTTGCTGCAGCCACAGGCGCAACGAATGGTGGCGGAGCCACACAAGCTGCTGGAGCCGGAGTCCCAGAAACTCTATAGCGTTCAGCTACCTTATTTTGAGCTTGGCATAGCTGGAATGCGCCCATTCTATCGCCGTAGGCAGCCTTTGCTTTTGTCAAAGCAGCAGCCTCTTGAGCTTCAGGCGTTAACGGTGGCAAAGCAGCAAATGCAACTGCACTTGCTAATGAACAGAGTGTGAGAGCGATGATTTTTTTCATGGCCATGTCCTTATTTATTAACTTTGTCGTACCAGAGCTCATGGTGCTCTTTGGCCCAAGTAGCATCAACGTAGCCAGTTTTCATACCGTCAATTGAACCTTGCATACCGATAGAGCCAATGTAGATGTGCCCCATTGCCATTGCAGTCATCAAGATAGCAGCAGCGCTATGAATAATATTAGCCAACTGCATAGTGCCACGGAGATACTGCACATCCATAAACGGCACGATCATATCAAGTACAAACCCTGAAGCCGAAATAGTGAGGCCTAAAACAACCATACCAAACCAGAACCAGATTTTTTCACCCATGTTAAAGAAACCTGCAGGTGGGTGCTTACCAGTCAATGCGCCGCCAAGCGTCATCAACCAAGTAAGGTCACCCTTGCCTGGGATGTTGCGAGTAGCAAACAGTAAGAAGAAAATGACAACGCTCAAAGTGAACAATGGTCCAGAGTAGTTATGAATGTTCTTACAAATCATCAGGAATGATCCATAGGCTAAACCACCCATTAAAGGTAGTGCAAAGTACTTGCCCCACAAAATCAACATACCGGTTAAAGCTAGTCCAATAAAGCTGGCAGCCATTACCCAGTGGGTGAAACGCTCAAAGCCGTTAAATCGCTTAATTTTCTGGCCAGACAAAGGGGCGTGCAGTTTAATTGGGCCCTTAACTAAGAACAGGGCAGCAATACCAAAGAAGGCAATTGCCAAGATCCAAGCTCCGTAGACGGTAATGACACCATTACGAATCAAGCGCCACTGTTGACCAGCACGCTGAATTAATACGCTCGCCTCTTTATCAGGAATGCTGACATAGTTATATGGATCGCTATTAGCGGTATCCCATATCGCACCCTCTTTAGGAGCGGTATTTGCTGGCTGCGATTGTGCTTGAGTCCCCTTTGGAATTTCATTGAGATTCTTTGGGTAATCAATTCCGCTGGGGCTAGGCAGAGGTGGCATTGCTGCACGTTCAGCTAAGGCAATACCACTTAAGAGGCTTAGCGAGACACCAAGAGCTAAAGCCCAGGAGCGACTGACATTAATAAATGATCGATTCATACAAATATCCTTAAACGTTTTCGTTTTATTTATTGTTGTTTAACTGATCACTTAGCGCGTGAATATTCAGATTGACCCTGATTGCGCTTGTTAATCGCTTCCGTCCAACTTACTTGATCACCAGGCTTCCATCCTTTAGTCATGAACCCATTGTCAGCACCCATATATGGTGCTACATCTGGGCGCTTAGCTGCATAAGCTGCAAGTTCAGGCGGTTCAGAGCAAGCGGATAACAACGTACCTGCTACCAGTCCGATGGCGAGAATTTTGAAATTCAATTTCATGATTTCGCTCCTGGAATTTTGGCGGCTGGTGTTGGGGCTGGAGCTGGTGAACCTGCAGGACCATAAGCAGTTGACCAACCAAAGATGTCATTGCTTGGATATCTACCATTTGCTTCACGCACTGAAACACGCTTAGCGTAAATACTAGAAATCACATCGCCATCTCCACCAATCAATGCTTTGGTAGAACACATCTCAGCACATAAAGGCAACTTACCTTCAGCTAAACGGTTACGGCCATATTTCTCAAACTCAGCAACGCTACCGTTGGCTTCTGGACCACCGCTACAGAATGTGCACTTGTCCATTTTGCTGCGGACGCCGAAGGCGCCCTTGCTCAGGAACTGAGGTGCACCAAATGGGCAGGCAAAAGAGCAATAGCCACAACCGATGCAAATATCTTTGTCATGTAAGACTACGCCTTCATCAGTGCGATAGAAGCAATCCACTGGACAGACAGCCATACAAGGCGCATCCGAACAGTGCATACATGCAACTGAAATAGACTTTTCTTTACCGACAATACCGTCGTTAACCGTAACAACGCGGCGACGAGTAATACCCCAAGGCACTTCGTTGTCGTTCTTACAAGCAGTAACACAGCCATTGCACTCAATGCATCGTTCTGTATCACATATAAATTTCATTCTTGCCATTGTGTTCTCCTGACTTTATTTTTTAACTTAGGCAAATTTTTCGATTTGGCACATGGTGGTTTTAGTTTCTTGCATCATCGTTACCTGATCGTAGCCATAGGTTGTGGCGGTATTTACCGCTTCACCTAAAACTACTGGGGCAGCGCCCTCTGGGTAATATTTGCGCAAGTCGTTACCCTGCCACCAGCCAGCGAAGTGGAATGGTACGAAGGCAGTGTCTTGATCAACACGCTCAGTAACCATCGCACGCACCTTGATCTTGGCACCCGTTGGAGACTTAACCCACACATAGTCCCAATTCTCAATGCCGCGAGCTTCTGCTGCCTTAGGATTGATCTCTACGAAGTTCTCTTGCTGTAACTCAGCTAACCATGGGTTGGAACGAGTTTCATCACCTCCACCTTCGTACTCAACCAAACGACCAGAAGTCAGAACGATTGGGAACTTTTCATAGAGCTTGTCGCTCAAGTTCTTGTCTTGTAGCGTTTTGTATAGAGTTGGTAAGCGCCAGAAATTCTTCTTATCCGCAGATGTTGGGTACTTACGCATCATTGGCTCATTGGTACTGTAGAGCGCCTCGCGGTGAGTCGGAATAGCATCTGGGAAGTTCCACACCACGGCACGTGCTTTCGCATTACCAAATGGATGGCAACCGTTTTTCATGACCACGCGCTGAATACCACCAGAGAGATCAGTCTTCCAGTTCTTGCCATCTGCAAGCTTTTGCTCTTCTTCAGTTAATTGATTCCACCAGCCGAGTTTCTTCACAAGTACGTGATCAAACTCTGGGTAACCAGTGGTGATCGCTGAACCCTTAGAGCAAGAACCATCTTCAGCCAATAAATTCTTACCATCTTTTTCCACACCGAAGTTCGCACGGAAGTTACCGCCACCTTCCATCACACTCTTACTGGTGTCATAGAGGTTTGGTGATCCTGGATGCTTAATTGAGGCAGTGCCGTAGCAAGGCCAAGGCAAACCATAGTAATCACCTGTCGTGTCGTAACCAGTTACTGGATCAACGCCACCACGTGACTTCAATGTTTTCGGATCAAATGAACCCGCCATTCTCATGTGCGCTTTTAAGCGCTCAGGAGTTTGACCGGTGTAACCAATAGTCCATACGGAGCGGTTGATCTCGCGCAAAATTGATTCGATCTCTGGCTCTTTCCACTGCTTGCCAGCAAACTTTGAATTGAGCATCTTGTAATTCTTGGAGAGCTCTTCTCCAAAGCCAAGGCGATCTGCAAATGCTTGCATGATCACATGGTCAGGAACTGACTCAAACAATGGATCAATGACTTTCTCGCGCCACTGCAATGAGCGGTTTGAAGCGGTAGCTGAACCTGTTGTCTCGAACTGGGTTGTAGCAGGCAATAAGTACACATTGCGATTTTTGTTTATAGACTGGCCTTCAGCAGGAGGCATTGCTGCCATTGCCGCAGTAGCACTTGGATAGGGATCAACCACTACCAACAAATCCAATTTATCCATCGCACGCTTCATATCCAAACCGCGTGTTTGTGAGTTCGGCGCATGACCCCAGAAGAACAAACCTTTGACGTTGGTCTGTTGATCAATCATGTCATTCTTTTCAAGTACCGCGTCAACCCAACGAGAAACCGTAGTACCGGATTTCTCCATCATGTCGGGAGCGTAGCGACCTTTAATCCACTCATAGTCAACACCCCATACAGTTGCAAAGTGCTTCCATGAGCCTGCAGCAAGGCCATAGTAACCAGGCAATGAATCTGGGTTAGGACCAACGTCAGTTGCACCTTGAACGTTATCGTGACCGCGGAAAATATTTGCACCACCACCGGACTTACCGATGTTGCCCAAAGCCAATTGCAGAATGCAAGATGCACGAACCATGGCGTTGCCGATGGTGTGTTGTGTTTGACCCATACACCAGACCAAAGTGCTTGGACGATTCTTCGCCATTGTTTCAGCAACTTTGTACATCTGCGCTTCTGGAACGCCACAAGCCTCTTCTACATTTTTAGGAGTCCACTTTTCCATCACTTCTTTGCGGATCTCGTCCATACCGTAAACACGGTCATTAATGTACTTCTTATCTTCCCAACCATTGTTGAAGATGTGATAGAGAACACCGAATAAGAATGGAATATCAGTGCCTGAACGAATACGAACATACTGATCAGACTTCGCTGCAGTACGGGTATAGCGTGGGTCAACTACGATAACCTTGCAACCATTTTCTTTTGCATGCAATAAGCTGAGCATAGACACTGGGTGCGCTTCTGCAGCGTTAGAACCAATGTACAAAGCCGCCTTCGAATTCATCATGTCGTTGTAGCTATTGGTCATCGCACCATAGCCCCAGGTGTTAGCAACACCGGCAACAGTAGTGGAGTGGCAAATACGAGCTTGGTGGTCTGTATTGTTGGTTCCAAAGAAAGAAACCCACTTACGCATTAAGTAAGCTTGCTCGTTATTGTGCTTTGAAGAGCCAATAAAAAAGAGTGAATCTGGACTGTACTTGCTACGCAAATCTTTCATCTGCGCAGTGATTTCAGTCAAAGCCTGATCCCAAGAAATGCGTTGATATTTGCCGTCAACCAACTTCATTGGGTAGCGCAAACGGAAATCGCCGTGGCCATGCTCGCGCAAAGATGCGCCCTTAGCGCAGTAAGCACCCAAGTTAATAGGGGAATCAAATGCGGAGTCTTGACGAACCCAAACACCATTCTCAACGGTAGCGTCAGTTGCGCAACCTACGGAGCAGTGAGTACAAATTGTTCTCTTGACCTCGATCTTACCCTTGCCGTCCAGCATTGTCTTGCTTTGCTCAGCGGATGCCTTTTGCACCAGCGTTAATTGGCTTGCCGCGATACCAGCACCAACACCCACTCCGGAGCGCTTGAGGAAGGTACGACGATCCATCGTTGGCACGGCAGACTGAAGTCCACGTGACAAGCTGCCAATGAGGCGTGATGCAGGTGTAGAGCGACCGCTCTGTGGGGTATTGGATTTACGAGTCAGACTCATATGTTGTCCCTGAGAAATTTTTATTTAATTATTTGGAAATGGCTTAATTAAGAACTTGATTTAAAGCATGGTGGTTTCGTAATACTTACGAATGTGCGCTGTGAGCTGATAGCCATCATCTTTACCCTGCACTGTGCTGCCAATTTCTTGAATCACTGCTTTGCCAATCGGCGTTTGGGAAGCTATTGCTACCGCTCCAACAGTGGCACCTGCCCCGATGAAAAACTTCCTACGGGAAGGCTTGTTTTCTTCGTTTACTGTGGCTGTAGATTTGGTGCTCATCGTATGCTCCTATTTAGTGCTAATTTGATATTTATCAAGTTTAGTTGGTAATTGCATTTCTGTCATATTAGCGACACAAAATTTATATAAAAAGGGGGGGTAAACACTAACCCCTCTTTTTGATGCAATTTAGGGCTTAAAGCATGTCGAAACTTTGGCCTTCAATGGCGAGAAACTCCCGAGCCAAGGCGGCTACTGGGTGATAGAGGTGCATTTCAGGGATATTTTCTATTGAATCGCAGAGTTCGTCGTACCAAGGACGGATATGGCTATTGAAAAAGACCCTTTGATTTGTAAGGTTTGAAATCTCCACATCATCGCCTGCGATGAGGTATCTCATGACCTCACATAGGGCTGAGATATGGTCCTCAGTCTCAGTAACCTCTTCTGCAGACTCCAAGCCGAAAGTGTCTAGAGATCGACGGATCTCGACTAAAGGCTTCTCGTTTAAATGGCCAGCCATGTAAAAGGAGCCGTTCAAAATGATGTTGGGTCGCCCTACGCTAATGAAGTTCAGATCAAACTCATCGTGCCAGGCCTTAGCGGGGTTATTTTTAGCAGCTTCAACTACGCTATGCCAAACCTTCGCCAGTGGAGCATCTTCTGCCCGGCTCTCTTCTCCATCCGGAATGGAGGCGGCAATTTGATTCAGTAACTCCTGGTCGGGTGGTTGATGAAAGAGTCGAGCAATCAAACCATACAGGTCTGCACGAGCAAGCTCCTCGGGCAAGCCCTCATCACCAACAGTGGTTACCGCACCTTCTTGTATCTTTTCACTCATTGTTCTTTATTCACCATATCAACCACACGACAATCACTACACATCTTGAGTCTCTCTAAGGCAGCGCCAGCAAAAGCCCCGTGAGCGCCCAACTTGGAGAGCATCAAATCCACCATCTTGGAAGTTCCAAATACCTTCCCACAGCTAATGCAGTGAAAGGGCTTGGTTTCATTTAGCTCAACCTTTTCCTTGCGCTGCTCTACTGAAAGCAATCGAGGTGATAGTGCTAAGGCCTGCTCGGGGCAGGTCTGAACGCAGATACCACATTGAACGCAGTGCTTTTCAATAAAGGAAAGCTTCGGCTCATCCAGGTTATCCAATAGCGCGCCCTCAGGGCAGCTACCCACACAAGACATACAGAGAGTGCAAGCATCCTTGTTGATATTGAGTCCGCCTAAGAAGGATGACTTTGGCAATACTGCCCCAGCCACTGGAAGTGGTGTTTTGGCTTGCTTTTGCAAATGCTCCAAGACCATCTCTATGGTTTCGCGTTTCTGATTCCCCAAACCAAAACTGGCCGGAGAACAAATAGCCGGCAGAGCACCACGCTGACGAAGCTTGGCCATGGCAGAAGATGCTGGCTGCAGGCCCCCAATGGAGTCGATCTGTATTAACGAGAACCTGGCATCAAATCCATAGGCAGCCAGAATGGCATTCCCTAAATCGGTTTGCGTCTCTAGTGCGGCGCGATAAGCAGGATCCTCATCACCTGTTAGCAACAGAATCACTTCGCCAAAACCATAACTGAGCGCACCTAGCCATAAATCCAATCCAGTAGAAGCAATATGCTCAATGCCATAGGGTAATACAAAAGATGGCAATCCTTCAGACTGCTTTGGCTTTAAGTGAGCCAATCGTCCTAGAGAATCTAAAGCTTGGGTTCCAGCTTGAAGTGTATGCAATAGCAATACAGGTGCTTGCGCTTGTTTAGTCTTAGCGCTCTCGAGGGCAAAGATGTTCGCGAGAGTTTTAATCTCTTTACCTTGATGAGGCACGCTTGGGTAGTTGTAGCGCATTGCGCTAGATGGGCAAACTGTCGAGCAAGCTCCACAGCCCATACACAGATTTGGATTGACTTCTATAGTGCCCTGGCCATTTTTGAATAGAGAAGAAATGGCACCTGTAGAGCAAACATCGATACAAGCATTGCACCCGACTTTGCCATTACGTCCATGGGCACAGACTTTCTCGTTATAGGCAAAGTACTTTGGCTTTTCAAACTCGCCGACTAGACCTAATAGTTGGCTGGCAACTAATGCTTGCTCCAAAGAATCATTGCCGGGAGCAAAGTAGCCTTTTGGAGTCTGACTCATGCGCATCTGCGGATCAACACGCAGATCCATGATCAAATCAAACTCAGCACTGCGCTTACGCTCTACTCGATCAAAATTAATCGCACCAATACCGGCACAAGCCGTGACACAGGCACGATGGGATTTGCATTTATCTAAATCAATCTGAAAGGCATCATCAATTGCGCCCTCAGGACAAACTTCAACGCAGGCCCCGCAGCGGGTGCACATCTCTGGATCAATTGGGTTTTGCAAATCCCAATCTACGGAGAAATTACCTAGATAACCATCTAACTTAGTAAGACTACCGGTGTATATCGGAAAGTTTCTGGCGATGGGTAGTGCGCCCGGCTCGGTACATAAAACAGAGACATCAAGAGAGTCACTAAGCTTTTCAGCCCAAGGCAAAGCTTGTTTACCAGGACCAACGATCAGCAGGCGCCCTTGGCTTTCATAATTAACGACTGGGACGGGCTCTGCTTGGGGCATCTCAGCTAATGCCAGCAGTGCCGCAATCTTTGGAGTAGAAGCTTTTGCCTCTTGAGTCCAACCTGCTACCTCACGAATATTGACGAAACGCAATGGCGCAACTAAAGGCTTTGTTGATTGCTCAGCCAACTCACTAAATAAAGCGCTCTCTTGAGTACACGCAATCACGATGGAGTCGCTACCATCAAATGCCTTAATGACTGAACCCACTTCTTGTCTACACAAGGAAGTGTGCATGGTGAGACCCAGGGCCTTAGCATCCAAGGGCATGGTTCCATTGCAATTACAGACTAGTTTTTGACTCATTGATTTTTTCTCAACTGGTTTTTTTATCCACGGGCAAGGAGTCTTTATCCCCTACTTCCTGAATATTCGTTGGTGTGGATATTAAATCAGTCTGAGCGCTTAGGGGTAAAGCCTGCCCTGCTGGTTCAGGCGGTACCTTGGCAACAGTTTTCTTATCGTCGGCCTCCTCATCGCCGTCCTTGCGGAAGATATTGAGCATGTCCGATTGCACCATGCGTTTGAGCATTTCTAGGGGGATGGGGTCAGGTTTGGAATAGTCGTCAATATAAATATCCAAACCATCCATGATGTTGAAATGCGGATCTGAGAACATCTTCTTCATGGCAGCTTGCTGAACTACTGGGTCTACATCCGGCTTCATAAAAGCAGAGAAGTCAGGTGCAAAACGATCTATCTTCTCGACATCATCCAAAGTTGCCGGTGGGGGAGTGTCCGCAGTGGGCTGCTGTACTTCAGGACTAGCTACTAAATCTTGCTTAGTCTGCTCGACTGGTTTTTTTTTAGGCTCTACCTGCTCACCAGCCTTGAGACGTGACCAACGGCCCAGAAATCCGCCGGCCATTAATCTTCCACCCCACGATTAGCGCCTTTGAAAGACTCAGGGCGATGTCGCTTCTTGGGCTCAGGACGGTAATTTTCATTCACATATTCTTGTAACCAAGAGGCGTGCTCTGAAGAGAGTGGCACGCTATCTACTGACTCGCCGCCATCCAATAAGCGCCCTGCTTCGTTGTAGCTGACGCTAATGCGGTGTGGAACTGCAATCGTCGTCTCTGATTTAGCGAGTTCAATAGACTGAGCATCGATATAGCGCTCAATATCTTCCTCTAAGCGCCACATCACAAACCAACACGGTTGAGTAGCTGAAAGATTGAGGTAATAGCCCTCACCCTCATCTGGAAAAAGGTTAAGTTCATAACCAGTGAATAACCAAGATTCACCTTGCTCATCGCGCCCTAAAAATTGCCCCACGATTTTGTTCTCGACACTGGCTGTATTGGTGAACTCTCCAAAATCCGGCAATACCTCGTGAGGTACCCACCGATATGAAATCCACGGGTTATCAACAAACTGCTTGCGCATGATCACAGCAAAACGCATAAGGCCTCAGGTGTTTTGAACCACAATGTTCGGAAATTTATTACTCATATCTTTAGATAGCGCTGCTACTTTGATAGCAACTCGTCTTGCAATCGTTTTATAGATTTCGCTGATGGCTCCATCAGGATCTGCCACTACGGTGGGTCGACCCGCGTCTGCCTGCTCACGAATAGATAAGTTCAGGGGCAATGAACCCAAAAAGTCGACGCCATATTCTTGGCACATCTTTTGACCACCGCCGGTACCAAACACATGCTCTTCATGTCCACAACTTGGGCAGATATAGGTACTCATATTTTCGATGATGCCCACAATCGGTACGCCCACCTTTTCAAACATCTTAAGGCCCTTACGCGCATCTAACAAAGCAATGTCTTGTGGGGTAGTCACGATCACCGCACCTGTGACAGGCACCTTTTGGGCAAGCGTGAGTTGAATATCGCCGGTGCCAGGAGGCATATCTACGATCAAATAGTCGAGATCACGCCAACGGGTTTGACGCAGAAGTTGCTCTAAGGCAGAGGTCACCATGGGGCCACGCCAAACCATAGGGGCATCGTTGTCGATCAAAAAACCAATCGAACTCGCTTGGAGGCCATGACCTTCCATGGGCTCCATCGTGTTTTCTTCTATGGATTCTGGTCTACCGGTAATACCCAACATCATCGGCTGGCTTGGTCCATAGATGTCTGCATCCAACATGCCTACTTGCGCACCTTCAGCGGCTAAAGCTAAAGCAAGATTGACTGCGGTAGTTGACTTGCCGACGCCGCCCTTACCACTAGCTACAGCAATGATATTTTTTACATTAGGCAATAGTTTGACGCCGCGCTGAACAGAGTGTGCAACGATTTGACTGCTGACATTCACGCTGACGTTTTTAACCTCAGGTAATTCACGGAGAACGGCAATCACCGATTTACGAATGGCATCAAATTGGCTTTTTGCTGGATAGCCTAAGACAATATCCAAACTGACATCGCTACCATCCACGCGTAAGTTTTTAACACTCTTGGATGTTACGAAATCAATTTTAGTATTTGGGTCAATCAGACCCTTTAGTGCTGCTTGCACAGTCTCTACAGTAAGCGACAAAACTCTCTCCTATTGAGAAGGGCGGGCTTTTGAAAGCCGGCTCTACCTCTTTTATTAAGCCTAATGTTGAAAAATCAAATAGTGCGTAGATTAACCGCACATACAAAAAATTGCTAAAGTCAAATTCAGAGTTAATGAGAAACTGGAAATCCAGCCTCCGTGATGAGCCCAGAGGCTAACTCTGGAGAAAGAGTCGTTTCTAGCGTGACCACCTGAGTCGCCAGGTCCACCTGAACCTGAGCCTGAGGATCTTGGGCTTGCACAGCCCGAGTGACTGCGTTGATGCAGCCACCACAAGTCATTCCTGAAACCTTGAGCGTAAACATGGCTAACCCTTTAAAACAGTAAAAATACAGTTGTTAATGGCTTTTTTTCACCCATCAGTAGATTATCTTCTACATGAGCCCCACAGAATCGTCTAATTCAGAGTTTTATACCCTCGATATCGGCGGAATGACCTGCGCTTCCTGTGTTAGCAGGGTAGAAAAGGCTTTAGACAAGATTCCCGGGGTAGAGGCGGCTAGCGTCAACCTAGCCACCGAGCAGGCAAGAGTTCGTGTTCATCGGGGCTCATCAAGCTTGGCGGACATCATCGCGCTAGTGAAAAAGACAGGCTACGAAGCCAAAGAAAGCTCCGCTCGGGGCAATCCAGATCAGAAAATTGGTAAGCCATTTTGGGCTGCTGAGGGCTTAGGCCGAGTGATTCTGAGTTTTGCGCTATCAGCCCCCCTCTTCTTGCCCATGCTTTTCATGTCATTTGCCATTCATTGGTCTTTATCAGGCTGGTGGCAACTTGCCTTGGCCACACCAGTCCAGTTCATTTTGGGATGGCGATTCTACGTAGCGGGCTATAAATCAGTCATAGCTGGTGCGGGCAATATGGACCTACTCGTTGCTTTAGGTACCAGCGCTGCTTATGGACTTAGTCTCTATATCTTACTCACTTCAAGTCACGCACATGAACTTTACTTCGAAGGATCAGCGGTCATCATCTGCATGGTCTTATTGGGTAAATGGCTTGAGGCACGCGCCAAGCAACAAACAAGTGAAGCGATTCGCGCCCTGCAAAAACTCTGGCCAGAGCATGCCAAAGTGTTGAACGCTAATGTTGATCTCCAGGGGAATACAGGTATCGGCGCCAATCAATATCGCGACTTACCTTTAGATCAAGTATTGCCTGGCGATAAGGTCTTCATTCTTCCCGGTGAACGCATTCCGGTAGATGGTGTCATTATTTTTGGTAGCAGCCATGTTGATGAATCCCTACTCACCGGCGAAAGCGAACCCGTTAAGAAATCAGTTGAGTCAAAAGTCATTGGGGGCGCCTTAAATGGTGAAGGTGCACTGGTAGTCATGGCGCAAGCCGTTGGTGTTGAAAGCGTGCTCTCACAAATTATTAACCTGGTAGAGGAAGCACAAACACAAAAAGCACCGATTCAAAAGTTGGTTGATCGGGTGAGCGCCATATTTGTGCCCACCGTTATTGTGCTTGCGCTCTTGACAGGCCTAGGCAATTGGCTTTACTTAGACTCCGTCTCCACTGCTATCTTGCGCGCGGTATCGGTCTTAGTGATTGCTTGTCCTTGCGCGCTTGGCTTAGCTACTCCAGCTGCAATCATGGCCGGCACTGGCATAGCCGCACGTTTTGGTATTTTGATTAAGGATCCACAAGTATTAGAGCTAGCTCATAAGCTCAATATCGTTGCCTTTGATAAGACTGGTACCTTAACGATGGGCAAGCCACGCATGCTCGCCCTACTGCCCTTAGATACATCACTTGCCGATGCCGATCAGATCCTTGCTACTGCTGCAGGCTTGCAATTAGGAAGTGAACATCCTTTAGCTAAAGCACTGCTAGCTTCATCAAAGGAAAAAGGTATTGCACCAATTGCCACCTCATTTAGCAAGGGCTTGCCTGGTATTGGAATTGAAGGTATTCCAAGTAGTGGTCCTTTTGCAGGTCAAACACTGCGTTTACAGAGCGTAGCCTCCCTCGAGGGGAGCAATCAGCACAAACTCGTTTTGCAAAAAGCACAGACTTATTTTGAACAGGGTCAGACTGTTTCCGTATTGATCAGCCCGGGTAGCGAAAGTACTGGGTTGCCCTCACCAGTTGCTGTAATTGCTTTTGGGGATGAATTGAAACCCAATGCAAAATCAGCGGTCGATGCATTGCATGCATTACATATTCGGACGGTGATGCTATCTGGTGATAATTTAGCTGCCGCTACTCGCGTAGGAAAAATTATTGGTATTGATGAAGTCTTCGCACAAATTATGCCCAGCGATAAAGCGCAAATGATTTATCAACTCCAAAATCCGCCTGCAGTTCAGAAACAGTATGTCGCGATGATTGGCGATGGCGTGAATGATGCGCCGGCATTGGCGATGGCGGATGTGGGTATGGCCATGTCTACCGGGACTGATGTTGCCATGCAAGCGGCTGGCATCACCTTAATGCGTGGCGATCCGACTTTGGTGGCTGATGCAATTGATATCTCCAAAAAAACTTGGAATAAGATTGCCCAGAATTTATTTTGGGCATTTGCATTTAATACGATTGGTATTCCGATGGCAGCTGTAGGTTATTTATCGCCCATGCTAGCTGGCAGTGCAATGGCACTCTCCAGTTTTTGCGTGTTAAGCAATGCCCTACTCTTAAAGCGCTGGCGCCCTCAGAATGTATAAGCTATTTGGAGTTCTTGCGCAATAATTCAATATCACCGTAAAGAGCACGGGCCTCTGATTTTGTATTGTCTGTATCAGTCAAAAGTGCGATGCCAATGACATTGCCCGGCGCCTCTCCATAAGCCAACTTGTAGTCCGCCGCTAAATCTCGCTCGTGCTTGCGCCACTCACCCAAACTATCTGAACCAGAGTCCACCACAATCATCTTCACTCGAGAAGTATGGGCATTGTTCAAAACTGTATTGATTGAATTCTTACCCGACCAGATGTACATCACTGTGGCGTAAGGCATTTCTTGACCACTAATTAAGCTAGCCATCTCAAAGGTGAGTTTTTCTTTGAGGGGAAGTTTGGATTTATTCCCATCAAAGGCTACTAAGATACGTAGTGGTGCATCGTCATGCTGACTGTCTGCATTATCTGCCTGCGGAATTACACCTACTGCCTTCCACTCCCATTGCAACCATAAGTTCTGCGCTGAGCGGGGACGTAGTTTTACCGCAAGACCAGATGCTGAGGTTTTGGAATTAGCAGCAAGCACTGTGCGGCCTTGATCATTTTCAAGGCGATAAAGCGTGTTCGTTTTATAGGGTGCGATGCGATAGAAATGCCAACCATCTGGCATGCCAGCATGTGGCTTCTCTGCAGAAAACTTGGGTAAATCCTCTTGAGCCAGCAATTGATCCGCATTGAATGCCTGCCCCGCCTCGTTCTCAACGGAGTTTCCAGTCAAGCCTGCACAACCCGCCAATGAGATAGCGATAGCGGTCAAAAGCAACAGGGATCGGAGGGGAGTTTTTATAAACATTCGGTTTATTGTCCCAAAGAATGGCTTGCTTAAGTCTAAAATCAATACATGCGCCATCAATCACCCTTAAGCTGGGCTGTCATCAGCATCTGCATTGCTGCACTAGTGCATTTTGCTCTGGGTTTCTCAATTGAGTTTTCTGTCGATGAAGCGCACTACGCTTTATACGCAAAACATCTTGCCTGGAGTTATTTTGATCACCCACCACTGGTAGGCTGGATCCAGTGGCCGCTAGTGAGTCTGACTTCAGCCGAGGGAATCATTCGCTTGATTCCCGAATTACTTTGGGTGCTCTCGGCTTTCTTGGTGTATCGAGTGACTATAGAAATTCACCGCTTGATACAAGGCCGTAATGCAGGCTACCTCACTACCGCCCTGCCTTCAGCAAATCTGTGTGGGTTGATGGCTGTCTTAGCCATCATTGCAGCGCCATTGCCCCATGTTTTAGCAATCGGTCTTTTGCCTGACACCCTACTTGCCCCCTTAAGTCTTGGCTTAATGTTGATGGCCTTACGTTGGACTCGCAAAGATCACTTCACCATTGCGGACTGGATCATTACCGGATTAATACTGGGCTTGGCAGGTCTGAGCAAGTACACCGCTGCGTTTACTGCATTTGCTTTGCTCTTCGTATTGTTAGCTTCACCCAAAAAAGTCTGGATTACTCAAGCTGGTTTTTGGCTTGCGGCAGTAATTGCATTGATCGTAATTAGCCCTGTGCTCTATTGGAACTGGGTCAATGATTGGATCTCGTTCAAATATCAAATTGCTCATGGCGGTGGTGGTGCTTGGGCGTGGCGTAGAGTCGGCGCCTTTGTAGGTATTCAGATTGTGTGCTTTGGACCCCTATTGATTTTGGGTGCCTATACTTTTTTAAGGCATTGCCTCCACTCGCACAAGTTGGTTCTGATTGCTCTGCTGAGTTTCTTCACAATTCCTTTCGTGATTTTTGCTGCCTTATCCGGTGGAGGCAGCCTGCCCCACTGGACTACGCCTGCTTGGTTTTGTCTTGCGCCATTCGCTGGCATCGGTCTTGCTAAAGCATGGGCTATGCAACGTCGTGTGGCAATTCGGATATTAGTTATTGGGCAGTTATTGATTTGCTTGCTAGGCTTTAGCTTTGTTCTGGCTGGAGGTATCACTAGCTCAGCAGTGAAATCCAACCCCATTACCGATCTCTATGGCTGGAAGCTCGCTGGCCAGAAAGCAGCTCAATTAGCGCAAGCTAGTAAAGCTAATGGGATCGCAGTACAAAACTGGACCTTGGGTAGTCGTGCTGCTTGGTACGCTCAGCCTCTTCCGGTCTTTGTGCTGGACCAAAGACAGGATCAGTTTGACCTTTGGTTTGGGCAATTACCGGCCGGTGCAAACGTCTTACTGATTAACTGGTCGGGGATGACTTTTAGACCTCCTGTCGGCGGAAATCTGGCCTTTGAAGTCTGTGAACCACTGGACCAGCTAGAAATTATTCGATTTGGGCAAGTTTTATCCAAATTTGACTACAGCCTCTGCCGGGACTGGCAGGATGCTGGCGCAGCGCCTTAATTCCCCAAATTCAGGACCTTAGGAGCCGTAGGCATTATCCTTACGCCTATGAGTTCACAACCCCAAGCCACCCCCAAAGCCACATCTGGGTGGAAAGTAATCCTCAAGCGGGCTTGGCCCACAATTCGCATTTTGTTGTCGGTCGCTCTTCTCTGGAAGGCCACCAGCGGAATTGATTGGCACGCCCTATTAGATTCTGATATTCAGATGAGACCCTGGTGGTTTTTGGCAGCCGGATTAACCATGATCTCAGCGTTTGTTTGTGGTGGACTACGCTGGGGATTTTTGATGCACAAAGTCGGTTTTCAGGGAAGTCTTGCTAATTTTGTTGCGCTCTACTTTGCTGGCGGACTCATCAATCAAGGTTTACCCAGCACGCTAGGTGGTGATAGTTATCGCGCCATTACTGCTACTCACTTAAACAGCAGTGGCAAGTTGATTGAGGCGAAGGAGCTTGATGAGGAGCTGCATCACTCGGTTGACCTAGAGTACGCAACTCCTAAACTGCGCCTGAGTTTTTCTATGGTGTTGGTGGATCGCTTGCTGGGCTTAGCGGGAAATAATTTACTGGGCGGACTTGGCCTCATTCTGGGTGGCGCAACCTTGGCCGCCTGGGGTACTGATTTAGGATACGCAGTTACCGGGATCATGGTGGCCGCAGGTTTATTACTCGCCGCTATTTTGGCGTGGGGGCCTAGCTGTAATTTATTGCAAAAATTACTAGACCGCATTCACATGAATCACGCCCTGCCTGGCATCAAACTCGCTTTTTCTTGGCCCATGAATGTCGCTCAAGCCGCATTTGCAATTGGCATTCACTCGCTCACTATTCTGACGCTGCTCTTCTGCCTCAAAGCCTATGGAGTTGATGCGCCGATTGAAGCCCTCATGATTGGCTTGCCTGCCTTGAGTCTTTTATTAATGCTGCCAATCAGCATCTCTGGCTGGGGCTTGCGTGAAGCTACACTCTCTTCTGTACTTGCATTGTGGGGCGTTAGTCCATCCATGACAGTACTAGCATCCATTAGTTATGGCGCCATTACCGTCTTATCGGTTTTGCCTGGCGCTTACTTTTTATTAAAACGGAAATAATCTTTTAGAGCCCTACTATGAGTATTAGCGTCAACACCATGCGTGCGATTGACCACTGGGTCGGTGTACCACTCTGCGCGATAGCAAGCCCAGTCGTTGCTCTGATTGATAGCGTTAAGAATATCTTTGCTCGCAATCCAGAAACGCCCCGCAAATTACTCTTCATTGAGCTATCTGAAATGGGTAGCGCAATCTTGGTGGATCCTGCCATGCGCAATGCACAAGCTCGTGGCGCTGAATTATTTTTCCTGATCTTCAAAAGCAACCGTGCCAGCCTGACTTTGTTAAACACAGTGAAGCCTGAGAATATTTTCACAATTGACTCTTCAAGCTTAGGCGGCTTAATTAAAGACACGCTCAAATTTTTACTACTAGCTCACAAGCACCGTATCGATACCGTGATTGATTTGGAGTTGTTCTCTCGCTTTACTGCCCTGCTGACTGGCTTATGTGGTGCGCGTCGCCGCGTGGGTTATCACATCTTTCATGGTGAGGGCTTGTGGCGTGGCTTTATGTTGACTCGCAAAGTTCATTACAACCCGCATATTCACATTACGAAGAATTTTCTCTCTCTGATTCATGCGGCATTTGCTAAAGAGATTGAGGTACCGTTTAGCAAAATCCATATTGCAGATTCAGAAGTTCGCTTAGAACAAGCGGTAATTGATCCAACAGTATTGAACAAAGTTCGCGATCGTATTGAGAAATTGAGTGCGAGTTTTAGCATTGCGTTTAAGCAAGGTGAGCAACGCCTCATCTTGGTCAACCCCAATGCTAGCGATCTCTTGCCACAAAGGCGTTGGGCTCAACAGCGCTTTTCTGAGCTGATTCAGGGATTAAATCAACGCTATCCAAATGATCTCATACTGATCACTGGCTCACCAGCTGAATTTGACTATGTTGAAAAAGTCCGTGCAATTGCCAATGTTAAAAATGCGCTGAACTTTGCAGGTCAAGTGAGTTTTGCAGAGTTGCCACCGCTCTACACCCTGTCTGATGTAATGGTTACCAATGATTCTGGGCCTGGCCACTTCTCCGCTGTTACTCCATTGCGGACAGTCGTCCTTTTCGGACCAGAAACGCCGGCTTTGTACGGCTCTATTGGTAAATCGATTGCCATTACTGCTAATCTGGCATGTTCACCCTGCGTTAGTGCAGCCAATCATCGCAAAACACCGTGCCATGACAATGTCTGCATGCAAGCCATTACGGTTGCTCAGGTGCTAGAAAAGATGGCGCATCAATTGAATGAAGCCGATCAAGAGCGGGCACATTAAGTCGCATGGCTGAGCAGCGCAAATCGGCTTTAGCAATTGCATCAATTGGAGTTTGGTGTGTTCCGCTTCTGCCACTGAGTCTAGCAATCGCCATTTACTTTGGTGAATTACAAACACCGACATTTTTATTTATTAATCGCTATACCCAGTTACTCCCAGATACTTTTTGGGCTTGGCTCACTTTTATTGGCAATGGCTGGGGTATCTTTGCGCTGTGCTTTCCCCTCTTACTACTAGCGCCTAGATTATTGAGCGCTGGATTATTGGCATCTTTAATTGGCGGCAGTATCAGCCAAGTTATCAAGCCTCTATTAGATCTTCCTCGTCCTGCTGGGGTTCTTGCTTTAGAAGACTTTTATCGCATCGGAGAGCCTCTATTGTATAAAGCAATGCCCTCTGGCCATACGTTGACTGCCTTTGCGGTAGCTTCTGGAATCTACTTTGCTAGTGATCGAGATAAAAGAAGCTCTTTGTGGTGGATCTTCATCATGGCAATTTTTTCAGGCATCTCTCGTAATGCGCTTGGCGCCCACTGGCTCACTGATGTATTGGCGGGCTGCGCTATTGGAATATGGTCCGGAATGCTGGGAGCGATATTAGCTGGGTTGATTCCAGAAAAGCAGATGGCAGTTAATCAGATTGGGCCTCGCTTGCTTGCACTAGGTGGCCTTACCACTATCTATGCGCTTCTTACGCAAACTTTAGACTCAGAACTGAATCAGTCTTTGCAATACGCGTGTGTGGCTTTAATTAGCATTACTTTAGTGTTGTTCATTAAAGCGCAAAAACCTAAGGCTATATAAAGATGTTTAGTTATCGCCATGCTTTTCATGCAGGTAGTCATGCCGATATTCTGAAGCATCTCGTGATGATTCATTTAGTTGAATATTTACAAGAAAAGCCAGGTGCTTTAACGATTGTCGATACGCATGCTGGTGCTGGCATCTATAGTCTGATTGATGGTTTTGCAACCGTCAGTAAAGAAGCTGATCAGGGCATTTACCGCTTGGCTAAATTTGCAGAGAGCAATCCGGTAAGTCCTGGCTTAGCTCAATATCTGGACTGCGTTCGCTCCGAAAATACTGCTAATGAAATTAACGTCTATCCTGGCTCTCCATTTATCTTGGCACAACTACTGAGAGCACAAGATCGTCTGAAGCTCTTTGAGTTACACCCCAAAGAAATTGATATCCTGCGCCACAATATTAGTCAGCTCAAGCAGTCAAAACAAGTCGATATTTATGCAGAAGATGGCTTTGCAAGACTGAAAGGCTTGATGCCGCCACCTAGTAGGCGTGGGCTGGTATTAATTGATCCCTCTTACGAGGATAAGCAGGATTATCGTTATCTCGAAACGGCGATGGAAGAGGCTTTGCTTCGTTTCGCTACCGGATGTTACGCAATTTGGTATCCCTGCCTCTCCAGAAGAGAATCTGCTTCTCTACCGGATCATATGAAAAAAATTGCGACGGCTCATAAACGGTCCTGGTTACAAGTTGAGCTTCGGGTTGAGAACGCACCCAAAGAGCGCCGACTTCAGGCTAGCGGCATGTTCATCATCAATCCACCGTGGACTCTTGAAAAGCAGCTATCTGAAAGCTTACCCATTCTTGTGAAGGCGCTGGGACAAGATAGCGGCGCCTCATTTGTATTAAAAAGTTTTGAGGCCTGAGCGGAGCTAGGCTTCTAGTCATCATCAGTTAAGGGGTTTTATACCTCTGAATCTTTAGTGCTCATGGCTTTTTTAATGATGATTGCCGAGAGAGCCAGCAACAATACCGCTCCACTCTCATATATCAAGTCAATCGTACTAATTCCCTTACCCTGCAGAATAATAAGCCTACAGAGGGCTGTAATGGCAATGAAGATGGGGATAGTGATTGGAATCTTGTTGTACTTGTAAAAAGCTGCCACCATACCTAGCACCTCGGCATAAATGAACATTAACAACAGATCGGTTAAAGTAATTTTTCCAATGAGAAGAACGTTATACATCTCTATGCCGACACTAAAGATAGTAAAAAAAGCAATAAGAATCAAAATAGCTTTTTCAGCCGCAGTAATCCAGTCATAAATTTTCATACTATATGCACCCTAAATAGACATCAGAGGAATTAAGTGGCGTCACTTTGTAAGACTAATTGCTGAAAAACTACTGGGATATTACTTGCGCAGTAATAACGTCTATTTCTTCTGGTATTTTTTTTGCTTACGAGATTAACGTTCATGAGTTTTTTAAGGTGAAATTGCAGAGTACCTGAGTCCACCCCAAACTGTTCAACTATTTCCTTGGGTGCAACACCGTCCTCACCTGCCTGCATGATGAAATCAAACACTTTTAATCTGATTTCACAACCCAAGGCTTCAAACACTCTACAAAATTTCATAATCGTCATATTAGTTCCTTTGCTTCACCTCAGAATCTGACCTTAAAAAATGACTTCTCTTATTGAGCGCTTGCCCTCAGGCTTGTTGAATAACGCTTTACGGCATCGACTAAAACAGCAACATTGTCCGGGGGAGTAAATTGCGAAATACCATGGCCCAGATTAAAAATATGTCCATCGAGCGGATTACCACCAACAACATCAGCCGTTGATAAACCTTGAAATAATTGCATCACGCGAGCATCTATTTCAGCAGGGTTTGCCAACAAAATCGAGGGGTCTAAATTACCCTGAATTGCAATTGGATTTTTGGATGCACTGTTAATGGTTTGTCGCGCATTTTTAAGTTCGATAGTCCAATCCAGGCCAATCACATTGGCGCCCGATTGCGCAATCTCACTTAACCAAAGACCTCCTCCTTTAGTAAACAGAATGATAGGTAGGTCTTTGTATTTGGGATTACTTTTAATACTGCTGATGATTGCTGACATGGGAGCCAGGGAGTACTCGAAATAGTCACTAGGGGTTAATAGGCCGCCCCAAGTATCGAAAATCATGAGAGCCTGAGCACCAGAGTCCGCTTGCAGTGTGAGGTATTCGGTGATGGATTGAACGTTGATATTCAATATTTTTTGAATGAGATCTTTGCGGTCGTAAAGCATCTTCTTTGTCTTGGCAAAGTCTTTTGATCCACCCCCTTCAATCATGTAACAAGCCAAAGTCCAGGGGCTGCCTGAAAATCCGATTAAGGGGACCTGCTGTTTGCCATTGGAGGTGAGCGCTTTTGAGATTGACGCTACAGCATCAAAAACATAACGGAGCTGCTCCATATCGGCCACTGGAAGCTTTTTAACATCCTCTTCGGATCTGATGGGGTGTAAAAATCTCGGCCCTTCACCACTATCAAAAGTCAGGCCCAAACCCATTGCATCTGGAACGGTCAGAATATCTGAAAATAGTATTGCGGCATCTAGCCCATAGCGATCGATAGGCTGCAAGGTGACTTCTGTTGCGTACTCTGGACTTTTAGCTAAGTCGAGGAAACTTCCTGCCTTAGCTCTAGTTTGGCGATACTCAGGGAGGTATCGTCCAGCCTGCCGCATTAACCAAACAGGCGTTCTTTCTGTTTTTTGAGAACAACAAGCTCTTAAAAAAAGATCGTTTTCTAATTCTGCCACCATACATTGATACCTATTAACTAGCGCAATCGCTCAATAGAACAAGTTGCCTTTTCCAAGGCATCTTCCCAAATACTATTGGACTGATGTGAAGAGGGATTTTGCTGACGTTTAGAGTCGCCTTGGCTAGTGCTGGCTTGAGATTTAGTGATGCTCACTAGTCTGGATAAATTCATCAACATCACCTGATCAGATCACAGTCTCAAATCACTACTTGAGATCACCATGACTGCCTAAGAGCCTATAAATGGGAATATTTACTTTATAAGCTCATTTGTGACGATACTCAAATGAAATATCTTAAGTACTTTCCCTAGACCCCTTTATTCCAAGGTCGGGAGGTCGAATTCAATATCTTTCAAGCAATCCCTAGGTTTGCGCAGAATATTTACTTAAGAGCTTCGAGGCTTCAGTTTTAATTGCGCACCCGAATCAGCACCTCATTGCGTCGCATAAAAGGGAGTGTCCAGGGCGGGTTGTAACGCGCAAACTGCGGCGGGCCAATGGCTTGCATATTCTTGGTCTTAATCCAATCCTCTAGAGCCTTGGTTTTTTCCAAAACTGTATCTTCACTATAAAAACCAGAGAAAGTAATCGCCGCCTTAATCTCTGCAGGCAGTTGCCTAATTTTGACTTGAGGATTTAAGGGTTTAGGCAAAGTTTCTAGGGTGTATTCAGAGGGCATGACAAACGAGATGGTCCATTGATTGGCGACACCCTTTTCAGGCTTAGCAGATTCAACGCCAACTGGAACGGTCATCGCAATTTTTGCACTTTTCTGCTGATCATTTGACTCTATCCCAACCGGGGTAGTCATCGCAATTTTTTCACTCACTTGGTTTTGACCAAAGATGAAGGCAGCTATTAAACGAAAACCTTGGCCTGAGGCTTTATCTAAATCACCCTCGACTGTGACCTCAGCAATCAGCTGTGGAGCATAGGCCCTTAACTCGAATGGTTCTGATTTTTCTAGGAGGGTATATTTGGGCTCTTCAGTTGCCATTGTGCTGCCTGCGATCAGAATGCTACTTAAAAAGAGTAGTGCTTTCAAGGAGGGCCTTAGGTGATTCATGCGTTACCACGAAGCGTTAATACTAAAACCCGCCGTACGATATTCAATGTGCGCTTGCGCACCCACTGGTAAGGTTAACTTTTCAGCCTGATGCCCAAAAGGAAGGTTCGTTAATATTGGGATGTCACTTGGAAGACGTTTGCGGATGGTTTCAATAGCGCTATCTAAGTCATACCCGCGATCGTTATCGTAAAGACGATAAGCAGAGAAACCGCCAAAAAGAATTGCGCTTTGATTAGCCAGCACACCCGCATCAAGCAATTGGATTAGCATGCGCTCGATCCGATAGGGATGCTCATTCACATCCTCAAGGAATAATATTCCTCCCTTGGTTTGCTCATGACTTGGCAAATAGGGGGTGCCCACTAAACCAGACAGGACGGTAAGATTACCGCCCCAAAGCATGCCTGAGCATTGGCCTTCTGCCTGCTCAAGATATTGCTGTGTTGCAGTGATCTTGCATTGCAATGATCGCTCAGTTACTGCTTCTTGAAAATGCTGCCACATAAATGCATTAGGTGTAATGCCTTCACCCTGCTCACCCTGACAAGCAAAGTCAAAGTTCAGCATTGGTCCCGCTAGTGTGACGGCTCCTGTCTTTGCCAGCAAGCCTAATTCAAATGCTGTGAAATCACTGTGGCCACAAATCTGTAGTCCATTTTGAACAGCCTTAGCTATGCCAGTCCAATCGATATCTGGAAGTAAGCGATGTAAGCCATAGCCACCTCGCATGGCAACAACGACTACCTGTGGAGGGAGTTTCGCAAGCTGATTGATTTCAGCTAAGCGTTGTGCATCGGTACCAGCAAAACGCTGTTCAACCCGAGTAGCACAATCAGCATTTAAAACTTCGATCCCCTGCTGCCCTAACCAGCTAATACCAGCTTCAGGACTTCGAGCATCAAGACTCGCTCCTGATGGAGCAATCAAATGAATTTGCTTCAACGTCGCTCCTTAAAAAATTGACGCAATATCTGGCCACATTCTTCACTCATAATGCCACCCTCAACTTGGGTCTGGTGGTTAATTTGCTTTTGTGAGAATACATTGAGAACGCTACCTGCCGCTCCTGTTTTTGGGTCACTGGCACCAAAAACAACTCGATCGACCCTAGCATGCAAAATTGCTCCTGCGCACATTGTGCAAGGCTCTAAGGTGACATAGAGCGTCGTCCCAGGCAATCGGTAGTTGGCCTCTGATTGAGCAGCACCTCTTAAAGCAAGCATTTCAGCATGAGCGCTGGGATCACTGTTGGAGATAGGTTGATTGAAGCCCTTAGAAATGACTTTGCCATCGCGAACCAGCACGGCACCAACCGGCACCTCGCCAGCAGAAGCAGCGAGCATAGCCTGCTCTATAGCCTGCTGCATGTATTGGCGATCAAGCTCAGCTTGCATGGTTAATTAAATGGATGCTTATAAATGCGAAACGTCTGCCCAACAATTGGGGGTTTCATAAAGGCGGATCGATGATAGCCTCAACCGACCATCAAATGCCTTATCAAATGCGGGCTGCAAGAGCCTGAATGCGGCGCTGGCCAAGTTCTCTACTGTAGGAACATGATCCATCACGACAGTTTTATGATTGGGAATGGAATCCAAATACTCTACCAAACCTGCATCTTCTTTAGCAACCAAGAAGGCATGATCCCATGGCTCGACTACATACTGATTGGTAAGACGCTTAATCTCACCAAAGTCTAAAACCATACCGTCATCTGCTTTACCGGGATGATCGGCAATGACACCCATTAAGGTCACTTCAATTGCATAGCGATGACCATGCAAATGGCGGCATTGACCATCATGGTTTGGAATACGATGGCCCGCATCGAACTCTAGGCGCCGGGTAATCGAAATAGCTTCTTGCTGAGTAGTCATGTTTACTTTTCTAAAAATTCACCTTCTGATACTAGCTAGCGAATACCGATCATTTTATGAGTCTGCACGCTCAAACGCCACAGAGGCCGTTTTTGACATAGCTTAATCGCCAAGGCCAAGTTTTCTTGAATTTGGGGCCCATCCATCGCCTGCAAGAAACGATTGCGGTAGTCCATCTTTTCAAATCTGGCTAGAAGTGTTTCGATATGGGTATGGCCTACTTGAGGAATAACTAACTTGATTTCGTCTGCCTGAAGGACGATCAGTTCAGAGCCCGCTTTAGGGCTAACACAAACCCAATCCACTCCTTTGGGCACTTTAATCGTCCCATTCGTTTCGATAGCGATAGCAAACCCTAGAAGATGAAGAGCGTCGATTAAAGCAGTATCTAACTGGAGTAAAGGTTCACCACCAGTAAACACTACATAGCGTTGCTGTGGTCCAGCAGCAGTACTACTCCAAGTCTCTTCAATAGATTCGGCCAACTGGGAGGCGGTTTCGAACTTACCTCCGCCTGTACCATTTGTACCTACAAAGTCAGTATCGCAAAACTGGCAAATTGCCGATGCACGATCTTCCTCACGACCACTCCAAAGATTGCATCCAGCAAAACGGCAAAACACTGCTGCACGACCAGTGTGGGCGCCCTCACCCTGCAGGGTTGGAAAGAGTTCTTTAACGGTATACATAGCTATGTGCTGATTTTAAGCGCTTTACTTACTTCCAGGACACAAGCTCCCATTCCAGATAATCTTCCCAGAGGGCAGCGCCCCAAAACATCCCAGCCCAAAGGTATTGACCGGAACTTCGCCTAATGACCCAGCGGCCAATTTCAGGGGCAAGCCAGATATCTTCACTGCGAATATTGGCTACTCGTGAGAAGTCATTGCTGGTGAAGAATGGCATGCCATTACGATAGAGCAAGGTATTAAACTCACCTGCAGGAACCTTCACGCGCTCCCATTTCAATGCGTCGATATTTAAGCCCAAGTAATAATCATTATCCGGATAACCTGCTACTTGGTAGCGATTTCGATAAAAACCAGACCAACCCGAGACCAATTGCTCAGGCCACAAAGGCATAGCTTGTAAAAACTTTTGTGGGGGGCTCCAATGAGGATCTTGCAGAATAAAACCCCAAGGCTGCTGGATTTCATCAGGCAAGCGTCCGTACTTAAGCCCTGTTCGCTCAATCCGTACTTGCGGACCAACGGCAACCACTGTCTCTGTAACAACATCCACAATCTCTTGATTAAAAACATTGCGAACGTTGTAAACCCATTGCTGACCTATTTGAGGGGCTCTCATCTGCGGCGGATTTACGGGTTGAGATAAGGCCGTACCTTTTGGATAAGGTTGAGATGAAATACAAGCCACCAGCAATGCCGGCAGAAATACAAAACTGATCTTTTGTAATAGCTTCATTTATAAGAAGTCAGTTGCAACTGGTGGCTACCCTCCAAAATCACAGCTCCAATTTGCCCCTGAATTTGATAGGACCCAGAAGTTTCTCGAGCAACCCAGCGACCAATCTGCGGCACAAACCAAATAGTCTCCTTGCGAATGCAATCCACTTTATTAGGATCTTCACTCTCATAATTGATGAGACTCTGAAAACGCAATGCCACAAACTCGCCCGCAGGAACCGTAATTTTTTCCCAACCCTGAACGCTCATATATTCCTGCCAACCCATTCTGGATTCAGAATATCCAGCGATACTGTATTTGCTATTGATCTGTTTTGTCCATGTCGTGGAGAGCGTTTCAGGCCAAAGTGGTAGAGGTGGATTGAAGTTCAGTAAGCGTGGCCACTGGGGATCTGTTGAAACCATTCCCCATGAAGACTGAATCTCATCAGGTAGACGGAATCCATTCGCCGTGGAACGCTCAAGCACAATAGTTGCACCAACACTAGCAACTCGCTCATTAATCACATCTAGCGTTTTGCCATCAAAGATATCTTTTTTAATGTAAGTCCATTCTTGCCCTACTTGAGGAGGCCGAACCATTGGCAATAGTTTTGGCTGAGCCACTGGTGTGCCGTGCTCATAAGATAGGCCACCGCAGGCTACTGGAGCTAATGCAGCGGAAGCAATAAAGGTTCGACGGGATAGATTCATAGATTGGCTAAGAGTGTGAGTTAAATGGAATTGAAATCTGTTCTGAAAGTTTATACATAGCCTAAAATTTTCGCTATCTTATTTCGTGGTACGGAGGCTTTAGGAATATTTGGCATCTCAAACCAATCTTGAGCCTTTACCTCAAATCCTAGGCCATGCATGAAGTTATAAATTGCCTTCTTTAAACCGACACCCAGTGCATCATGATCCACGCCAGTTGGGTCTATAAAAGAAATATCATTCTTTGCAAAAGAAATGGGGGGTAATGGCACAAGCTCAATTCCATAATCTGCTGGGTCAAGCCCTACTGGCGAATGCACGGTACAAGTGAAACGATGAAAAAATCCACTCTGAATACAGCCGTTTTCAAATAACTGACGGACATACTCCAAGGCGTCTACTGTTTCTTGAACGGTTTGGGTTGGAAAGCCATACATCAAATAGGCGTGCACCAAAATCCCAGCATCAGAAAAACCTTTGGTCACTTGGGCTACTTGGTCTACTGAAACCCCTTTTTTCATGAGATTGAGTAATCTGTCGGAAGCCACCTCTAAGCCGCCAGACATGGCTATGCAGCCACTTTGCGCCAGTAATTGGGATAGTTCAGGAGTGAAGGTCTTTTCAAAACGAATATTGCCCCACCAAGAAATGATTACCTTGCGGCGGATTAATTCTTCAGCAAGTGCTTTCAAAATCTTCGGTGGTGCAGCCTCATCTACAAAATGAAATCCAGTTTGACCGGTCTCTGCAACAATTGCCTCGATGCGATCAACCAATAGACTGGCTGAAGCAGTTTCGTAACGCGAGATGTAATCCAGACTCACATCACAGAAGCTACATTTTTTCCAATAGCAGCCATGAGCAACGGTCAGCTTATTCCAGCGACCATCGCTCCAAAGTCGATGCATCGGATTAAGCATATCCAATAATGATAGATAAGAATCTAATGGCAATCCATCCCAAGTTGCGGTACCAACCTCCTCAAAGGGAACATCAGGCTCTTGCCAATTGATATAACGTACTTGATTGTCGGTATTTCGTATGAAGGTACGAACCAAACGTTGCTGTGAACGCTTACCATTCTGATGCTCTATTAAAGCCAATAAGGGTCTCTCACCAGAATCTAAGGTAATGAAATCTACATAATCAAAGATCCGTGGCTCAGTGAGTTCACGCAATTCAGTATTAACGTAACCACCACCAAGGCCAATCTTGATACTTGGATAGCTTTCCTTGATCGTTTGAGCAATGCGTAATGCAGCATACATCGCGCCGGGAAATGGCACTGACAACAACACCAAACTCGGTTGATGTTTAATAACGGCTGTTTTGGTGAGCTCTTGAAGGTGGCGATCCATTAACGTTGGCGGGGCTGCTAAAGCCTGTGCCAAAGGTGTGAAGGTCGGCTGGCTACTTGCCAAAGATTCTGCATAACGGACAAACTCAAAACGAGCATCTACTGCATCCCGCAATACATCCGATAAATCATTGAGATAAAGCGTTGCCAGATGACGTGCCCGATCCTGAGAGCCCAGAGCACCAAAGGCCCAAGCCAGTGAATCACCACCCTCCTCTTCACCATAAGTATCCAAAGGTACAAACCTCGGACCCTCCGGCAATAAAGCTCGACTATTGATGCGATGAGCAAGAGTGCTGTCACGCCCCTGCAAGAATGCAATGGCTAGCGCAATAGTACTTTGATAGTCTGAAAAATAATCCAGGAAAAAGTTGACGCTAGCACTACGATTTTCTTCTGGAAGCTTTATTGCTGCATCTCTCACCTCTGCCAAGCCATCAACAGTAAAAAACCCGAGCACTAGTGCCAATGCCAAATCCTCTTGAACAGCATTAAATCCTTGGGATCGCAAAAACCCAGTGAGATAGGCTGTCGATGGATACGGCGTGTTTAGCTGTGTCATCGGTGGGATGAGACTCAGAATTTTCATACTGATTGTGACCGTTTATCGCTAAGAGATCTAAGCAAATCCAACTCTTCCGCAGTAAATCCCGCTTGCTGACGTGCAACCAAGTTAAATGGCCCCCTCAAAGTGGGCGCCTGATATTTTTTGGCTAATTCTCTATAAGCAGTGATCGGGGATAAACCGCTATTCCCACATAAATAATTAAACCAACGATTTCCAATGAACACATGACCAATTTCATCATGGAGAATAATCTCCAATATCTCTACTGCCTTATCATCTTTGATTTGCTTAAACCTATCCCGAATTCCAGGAACCGCATCAAGGCCTCTGGCCTCCATCGTTCTGGGTACTAACGCCATTCTGGCAATCACTGAATCGGTAGTTCTCTCAACCATCTCCCACAAACTATTGTGGGCAGGAAAATCGCCGTACTTAAATCCCAATGTCTGAATGTATTCATTCACCAACGTGAAGTGGTGAGACTCTTCTTTGGCAACCTGAAGCCAATCTTCGTAATATTGCTTAGGCATATCAGGGAAACGCCAAATGGCATCAAGTGCAAGATTCATCGCATTGAATTCGATGTGTGCAAGTGAATGCAACAAAGAAGCTCTGCCCTCTACGCTATCCATTCTTCTTTTGGGAACCTGTAGGGGTGGAATAAGCTCGGGCTTTTCAGGGCGGCCTGGCAATTCAAGATCTTGAGAGCTAAAAGTTGCAGAAATATTGAGGCCGACAAGTTGTCGCTGGTAATCGTCAAATAGCCCAAATAATCGACTGACTTTGATTTGGGCATCAGTAAGCGCTAGTATCTCAAGCGCAGCTTGACGTAACTCGATCATTTATAGAATTAAATACAAAAAAATATTGGCCGTAGGGATTAAATAGATCTGCTTAACGTTTACTTCATTAGCTTAGTGATTTTGTGTTTAGCCAAAGTGGAAGAGCTGATGAATAAAGTATTGTACGCAGATACTTAAGCTTGTAGAGCGGGAATAGGGATGATCTGGGTGTTTTCTGAAATTTGGATGATTAATAGCCAATTTCATAGCGAAAAAATAAAAATCTTCAGTTATTATTTGAATGAGATCATCTTAAGATTTTTTTGCACAAAGTACGGTTCAGGTCCAATTCAATTATTCAGGAGGCGATTCAATGTCTAGAGATAAGTTAGGATTATTTGCATTTGGCTTAGTGCTATTGGGTTTTGCTGTCTTTGTGAAAACAGGCTCTTTTTTACTGTTTTCCTTGGGCATCTTATCTGTTGCTTTTCTGATATTCTCAAAAAATAAATTTATTAAATAGCTTAGTAGTAGAAACTCTAACTGATTTCTGTCTTTGGCAACTTTATATAGATAGCCTGCTTCCCTGAGCCCCTCTTTTGAATCTAAAAGATATTGACGCTTTAGGTGAAGGGCCCATTCAGTCGAACCGTGTCCCAATTTAAAACAATGGCAATACTCACCCATATTAAATGGGGCAGCATATAAAGACTATATTTAGGGGAAATCTTTTTAATGGTCAGCAATATGGCGAGCACTGAAAGCCATAGAAATACCGATTCATATAAAGACCAGTCGGGTCTTTGTAAGCGAAAATATAGAACACTCCAAAGGATATTGAGTAAACCATTTACCCAAAATAGAATATTCAAGCGACTCAGAATCGCGGCATCTAAAGTGCAATATTTGGCTGCCACCCAAGCTACGCCAGACAAAATAAAAATAGTTGACCAGATTGGGCCAAATGCTATGTCAGGAGGTTTCCAAAAAGGTTCTTTTAAGGCTTGATACCATGGGCCTAGATCTGTCGATAGTCCGCCCAGAATCGCTACCGTTAAACCCCAGGCTAATGGCACTACCATTCTCTTAATCATCATAGAATTGAGTAGGCCTTTATCTCAGCAATTAAGCGTAATAGGAGATCAAGAAAAATATCAGAATAGAGAGGTTCAGGCTGCCAAATATGATGGCAACCGGTTTACCAATATATTCCCACTTCTTCTCTTTTGACAAACCGTTGATATGTGCGTTTTCTTTATTAAACATATAAGTAAGGTGGTTAGAGTGTTAATTGAAAATGCTCTTGTACTTTGATCAGGATTTTCTTAGGGGATAGTCCATATAAATCTAAGAGCAGATTGATATCACCATGCTCGACGTACTCATCAGGTAAGCCAATTTGCAAGGTCGGTATCTGAAAATGGTGCCTTGATAGCACCTCCAAACAAGCGCTACCTGCTCCCCCCTGAATTGCGCTGTCTTCAATAAAAACCAAAGCATCATGATTTTTTGCAAGATCAAGCAGCAAGGCTTCGTCCAAGGGCTTCACAAAGCGCATATCAGCAACAGTGGCATCAAGCTCTTCTGCTGCTTTCAGCGCACTGTAGAGCAATGGGCCAAAGCAAACAAAGGCAATCTTTTTTTCAACGGTTTCTGCACTTTTTATCCGACGAGCAATAGATCCCTTTCCAACAGGAATGATCTCGAGTGTCCGAGATGCCTCTGGGCCCTCTCCAGATCCTCGTGGATAGCGCACTACGGAGGGACTATCCAAACTAAAAGCAGTCGTCAGCATATTTCTACAATCCGCCTGATTTGATGGCGTCATGACGACTAAATTCGGTAGGCATCTTAAAAAAGCGATATCAAATACACCGGCATGAGTTGGTCCGTCTGCACCAACCATGCCAGCTCGGTCAATCGCAAAGACGATTGGCAAGTTCTGCAAAGTCACATCGTGTATGAGTTGGTCGTAACCTCTTTGTAAAAAGGTAGAGTAGATTGCCACTACTGGCTTTAATCCTTCGCACGCAATACCCGCTGCAAAAGTAACCGCATGCTGCTCTGCGATTCCAACATCAAAGTAACGATTAGGAAATTGCTCTTCAAACTGAACTAAACCAGAACCTTCACGCATTGCTGGCGTGATACCAATAAGACGTTCATCTTGTTTAGCCATATCACAAAGCCACTCACCAAAGACTTCGGTGTAGGTTTTTTTACTTACTGCAGAAGGCTTGAGGCCTTCACTGGGATTAAATTTTCCGGGACCATGATATGAAATCGGATTAGACTCTGCCCTCTCGTATCCTTTGCCTTTTTTGGTAACGATATGCAAAAATTGTGGGCCATCGGTCTGGGCAATTTTTTTCAAATTACTCAGGGTGACAATGAGATCAGCGAGATTATGACCATCGATTGGGCCATAGTAGTCAAAACCAAACTCTTCAAAAATAGTGGCTGGACCAATCATCCCCTTTGCATGACCTTCAAGTCTTTTAGCAAACTCTCTTAATGGAGGCGTATAGGAAAGCATCTTATCCAAGCCTTTTTTAGTCGCACCATAAAGAGAACCACTAATGAGTTTTGCTAAATATCGATTAAGGGCTCCAACAGCCGGAGAAATCGACATTTCGTTGTCATTCAGAATCACGATTAGGGGGATCGACTTATCAACGCCAGCATTATTTAAGCCTTCATAGGCCATGCCAGCGCTCATTGAGCCATCGCCAATCACTGCTATTACATTCCGCTTTTCCCCTTTAACTTTGCTAGCCACCGCCATCCCAAGAGCCGCTGAAATACTAGTGGATGAATGTGCCGTGCCAAAAGCATCGTATGGACTTTCTGAGCGTTTCGGAAACCCCGATAAACCTCCAAACTGACGCAAACTTGGCATCATCTCTCTGCGCCCAGTCAAAATTTTATGGGCGTAACTTTGATGCCCGACATCCCAAACAATCCGATCTTCAGGCGTATCAAAAACATAATGCAGAGCAATTGCTAGCTCCACTGTTCCTAAATTGGACGACAGATGCCCACCAGTACTGGCAACAGATTGAAGGATAAATTCACGTAGCTCATCTGCCAATAGTGGCAATTGAGACTCTTCGAGCTGCTTTAATTCTTGTGAAGAATTAATTGTATGAAGTAAGTTAGTCGCCTTAAGCATATTCGATACCGTAATTATTTTTGAGAGTAGATACTAGAGAGGATTCGTTTAAAGTCTTCAATCTCATTGTTCGGTGAATTTTGTAATGCGTTAATAGGGGCATGCATAAATTTGTTGGCCAAGGCCTGAGCCATGATGGATAAAACCTCAACCGGGTCTTCACCCTTTTTAATACGACGTACTGCTTTTTCCAATTCAATTTCTTTGAGACGCTCTGCAGTAGTCTGCAAGGATTGAATAATCGGTACAAGCGTTCTTTTTTGGAGTATCTGAAAAAATTCACTGACACCTTTGTCAATAATGATTTCAGCATTCGCCATTGAAAGTTCGCGGATATTGCGACCTTCATTAACAACGCCACCTAAGTCATCTACTGAATAGAGGTAGGCATCTTTCAGGGATCGAATCTCTGGCTCGATATCACGCGGCACTGCTAAATCAATCAATACAATCGGCCTACTATTTCTGGCTTTTAAGGCTGTTTTAATCATGCCCATACCAATGATGGGCAATGCACTTGCAGTGCAGGAAACAATCACATCAAAATCATGTAGGCGAGTTGGCAAGGATTGCAGTGGAAAGGAATCTGTTTGCAAACCTTTTGCAGCAAAAACCCTTGCCATCTCATCGCCACGATCAACTGTGCGGTTGCTGATTGCAATTTCTTTTGGCCTTTTACCGGCAAAGTGGGAGGCGCATAGCTGAATCATCTCACCTGCACCAATAAATAAAATTTTGGAGTTCTTGAGGTCGCCAAAAATTCTTTCTGCTAGGCGAACAGAGGCACCAGCCATGGATACTGAATGCGTACCAATATCTGTTGATGATCGAACCGCTTTAGCAACTGAAAAAGTTTTATGAAATAAAGGTTTTAGAAACGGCCCGAGTGTGCCTACTTGGTCTGCTAACTCCACAGCCTTCTTCATTTGACCCAGTATTTGAGTCTCCCCCAAAACCATGGAGTCCATTCCACAGCTCACTCTAAATACGTGCTTTACTGCATCAGTCTCTTTTGCAGAATAAATATATGGCTTCAATGCATCGCCCTGCAAACGCTTTTGAGATGTCAGCCAATCAAAAGTGCGCTCCTCTAAATAATGATCAGGATAAGTAGCGTCATTAGCTGCACAATAAATTTCCATGCGGTTGCAGGTAGATAAAATGGCTACCTCTGGCGTCAAATCGGAATACTTCCCCTTCAAATGATTACGAAGATCCAATAAGGAATCCTGTAAATGCTCTGGGGCAATAGCAACCCTCTCCCGAATATCAATTGGAGCAGTGTGATGATTGACACCAAGATTCAGTATTTGCATGCTAGTGGCTATTTAAAAATAGCTTGGACGGATCAAGAAAAATCATAGAAATGATTCTTCATCTTGATTCGCAATATGTCAATCAAGATTGACACCTATTTGAGTATCACCTAATAGGGAAAACCCGCATAAGGGCTGCTGCTACTGATTTTTGATAGCAGCTTCGTAGGCTTTAAATTTTTTGTACGAATTGATGGTGGAATACAAGGCTAAAGCCGTAATCAGCACAAAGGCGAGATTCGTAAAGGAATACTCTTGATACAGAATCCAGATCTGGCCAATTAAGGCCAAGGGAAATACAACAATGGCAAATTTGAGCCAAAGCAGGGTTCTTTTCAATTTTGCGTCTACTTGCCCTGGTACAGATTGCTCTTTCATTACTTATCCTTATGGTTAAGGAGGCTGAGCCCCAAATTAATCTCGTCTCAGTATACGAAATATGAAGCTTGTAAGGCCTTGGGCAAGAATAAAGGCAAATATTGCCCCCATAAGCCCCATAAATACTGCAGGTACAGTTCCCAGATCCAGTTGCTTGGCAAACAACAAAGACATGGCAAATCCAACTGCAGCACACGCAATCTCAAATAGTATTTTTATCATGGCAAAGATCACTAGTTAGGTTGATTTGACGCCCTAAAACAGCCTCTAAAGCTAGTCATTCTATATCCCATTTAGACTAAACAGCCCCTAAAAATCAGCGTGATGAATCAATTATTTTGCACCGCAATAAAAGAACTTGTAAGGGAAATTACCCATAAAACTGTATATTTTTTTATACACATTGGTATAAAATTCACCTTGTAGTACAGAAGGTTATTCAGTGCCCTCGTGTGGGTTAGCACGACGCAGTTAGATTTGAGAGGAAACGCTATGACAAATAACACTCTTACAGGTCTGAGTGTTGAGGAGGCGGAAGAGTTGCATCGCAACCTCATACAAGGTACGCAATTTTTTGGGATGATTGCAGCACTCGCCCATTTACTTGCTTACATCTATTCACCTTGGTTGAAGTAATTTAAGGAGCTTAAGATGATCTACGGAAAAATGTGGACAGTAGTAAAACCAACTGTTGGCATCCCATTGTTTTTGGGTGCAGTAGCTGTTGGTTCTTTTTCAGTTCATTTGGCATTATTAAATAATACAACTTGGGTGAAAGGTTTTTTAGAGGGTGGTCAAGCTGCAAAAGCTGCTGCCGCTTCTACGGCACCTGCAGCACCATTAGCAAAAAAATAAGTTGTACCCTACCTCATAAGACCTAGATCTAAACATCTAGGTCTTATGTTTTTGTTTTGCGCATCGGTCAGTTAAACTAAGTTTTACATGAATCGTTTTAGTCAAAAATTAATCAATACTTGGGCGAATCTAGGCCCCAGATTTTTACCTTTTGCAGACGCCGCTTCTGCTGAACTACCACTAGGCAGATTACTCAGACTATCCCTATTCCAAGTATCGGTTGGCATGGCCCTGGTACTTTTGGTCGGCACTCTAAATCGAGTGATGATTGTGGAGTTGCAAGTACCAGCATCGCTAGTGTCGATCATGGTTTCCTTGCCCATTATTTTTGCACCCATTAGAGCGTTAATTGGTTTTCGCTCTGATACCCATAAATCCGCCCTAGGTTGGCGTCGTGTTCCTTATATTTGGATGGGAACCATGGTTCAATTTGGCGGACTAGCGATCATGCCTTTTGCCCTACTGGTCTTAGCGGGCGCCGGCAATGCCAGTCAAGCACCATCATGGGTTGGACTGGCGGCTGCTGGACTCTCTTTCTTATTTGTTGGTGCCGGTATTCACACCACTCAAACTGTAGGTCTTGCATTGGCGTGTGATCTTGCCCCACCTAAATCACAACCGAATATTGTTGGGTTGATGTTTGTGATGCTATTAATTGGCATGATTGGCAGTGCGCTGATTTTTGGTCAACTATTAGAAGAGTACAGCCCAGGTCGTCTAATCCAAGTAATTCAAGGAAGTGCTGTTGTAACTATTGTTTTGAATGCGATCGCCCTTTGGAAGCAAGAAAGTCGCGAAGAAGCGCGGGCAAGAGCGCAAGCAGCCAGAGAGCAAAATTTTAAAGAATCTTGGGAAACTTTTAAAGAAGGTGGGCAAGCTATTCGTCGCTTAATCGCCGTGGGTTTTGGCACTATGGCATTTAGCATGAATGATGTTTTGTTGGAGCCCTATGGCGGTGAATTATTAAACATGAGTGTGAGTGCTACAACTGTATTAACAGCCACTCTAGCCCTTGGTTGTTTATTTGGATTTAGTATTGCCTCCAAAGTATTAAGCGCTGGTTACGACCCCTTTAAGATGGCTAGTAATGGCGCCAAAATTGGTATTCCGGCATTCATTTTGGTGATTGTGGCTGCGCCCCTTGGTAGCACACTCATTTTTATTGTGGGGGTGTTACTAATTGGATTTGGCAATGGTCTATTTAGTCATGGGACCTTAACTGCCACAATGAGATACGCCCCTGAAAATCAAAGCGGTTTGGCATTAGGTGCATGGGGAGCTGTACAAGCTACCGCCGCAGGTATTGCAATAGGTGTCGGGGGAATATTTCGGGACATCATTGCCGGCATGGCCTCAAGAAATTATTTTGGTGCAGATCTGAATAATGCAGCAACCGGATATTGTGGCGTCTATCTGATAGAAATCATCTTGCTATTTATTACCATCATTGCAATGGCCAACTTTTCATGGCCAACCAAGTCAGTGGCATCGGCGGCTTAATTGAAGTCACCAAAAGACCTTCAATCCTGTTGCAGCGCTCAACCCAATGAATAAATTAGCGCTATTAGCTGAAAAGGTTTTCATATTTTTAGGCTTCTTCATTAGCTCAATTAGTTTTATATTGATTAGCTTGAGCTTATGGGGCTTTATTTCTGAAGAGGTATTCGCCTTTGGTCTTTCCTCTGGCATTCGCGTATTAGGCAGCTGCGCTATCATGGGATGCCTTCTGAGTGCAATTGGCTTCGGAATCAGGGATTATTTTAATAACGAAGTAAAGGAGTGAGTGTGTTTAAAAAGTCAGATTACTTCATTCTCATGGCTGTGGTGATTTCTTTCTTCACTTCAGCCTATTTATGGTTCGTAGTTCAGGATCGAGAGCAGTCTATCTTCACGGCGCTTTGGGTGCCCTCAATATTTTGCTTTGGGATTTATTTCAAATTGTCAGCATTGCTGAATCGTAAAAAATGAGTAATACAACATTACTCCTCGTATCGATCTTTGTTTTTTGCCTATTAATCGCCGGCCTATATTTTATGGTCAGGGAATTTATGGGAGAAGTGCAAGACGCATTCCCAGACGTAAATGAATGGCTAGATTCCGATCAGAAGAAAAAGAAGTGAGCGCCACTCGCCTTAAATAGCGCCCATCAGGCCGCATTAAAACTACAGCAGCTTTTTAATCGCCTCTGACATTTTATTTGCGCCATCGGCAGATGCCAAGCGTGTAACGGACTTACCATCTTTGCTCACCAGAAATTTAGTGAAGTTCCACTTAATACTAGTGGTTCCTAGAATGCCTGGAGCCTGCTCCTTTAGAAATGCATACAAAGGATGTTCGGCCGCACCATTCACATCTATCTTCTCGAACATCGGAAACGTTACGCCATAATTTGCGCTGCAAAATTGCCCAATCTCATCTGCTGAGCCAGGCTCTTGAGCTCCAAATTGGTTGCAAGGAAATCCTAAAATTTCCAGGCCATGGGCCTTATTTTCTTCATACAAATTTTGTAAATCCCGGTATTGCGGTGTAAACCCGCAGCGACTAGCCACATTGACTATAAGAAGAACCTTGCCAGCATAATCCTGGAGATTTTCTTGGACTCCATTGAGTCTTTTTAGGGGGATATTCGGCAACATAATTCATTCTCCAAAATGATTAAAACGCTCTGCAAATATTGAATATTCAGGTCATAATAAATGGATTGGGAAGCTTTAGCTATATAGCTTTATCCCACCCGAACATCCGAATAATGAAAGGCTAGCGTGACTCTGGATACAGCACCATATCGAAGCTTGTGTACCGACTGCGGCATCTCTCGTACCAGTAACCCAAAACGCTGTGGTGACGCCTGCCAGTTCATCAAGCCGAAATATCCCGAACTAGAAACTCAGGTGCACGGCAGAGCCAGAGACCTCAATCGACCGGATGAGCTTCATTTTGGTCCATTTACCAAAATGCTGCGTGCGGGACTTAAAAATCCCAGTACAGGAGCCCAGTGGACTGGGATTACTACACGCATTGGTGAACGTTTATTGGAGACTGGTGCGGTTGATGCCATTCTGACGATGACTGAAGATCCTAACGATCGCTGGAAGCCATTGCCTATCATTATTGATAAAGCATCGGATATGGCTAAATGTCGTGGCATGAGAATGGGATATGCGCCACTACTCTCTCTATTGGAGCCAGCCATTGCCAAGGGTTACAAGAAAATGGCCGTTATTGGCATCCCTTGCCAGGTTTATGCCTTAAGAGCACTTGAAAAAGAATTGGGCCTTGAAAAACTCTACGTCATTGGCACCCCCTGTTCAGACAATACGACTACAGAAAACTTTCATCACTTTCTATCGCTCATTAGTGCGGAGCCCGAAGAGATTAACTATCTTGAATTTAGGGCTGACTACCATGTTGAAGTCCGCTTTAAGAATGGCAAGAAGAAAGAAATTCCATTTCTTCAATTACCCCTATCCACCCTACCAAATGACTTCTTTCCTTTAACCTGCCGTACGTGCGTCGATTACACCAATGTGCTGTCTGATATTACCGTTGGCTATATGGGTGGACAGGGAGAGCAATGGCTTATCGTGCGCAATCACCGCGGCGAAGAACTGCTTAATCTACTTGGAGATGAAGTAACAACATCTGCTCCGGGTACTGCAGGTAAACGCCACTCTGCTGTAGTTGGATTCATGAAGAATGTCGAGCGTGCAGCAGGCGGACTACCCTTAAGAAAAATGCCGAATTGGTTAAGACCAATTGTGGGTTGGTTAATGCCTAGAGTGGGTCCTCGTGGCTTGGAGTTTGCGAGAACGCGTGTAGAAATGAAAGCGATTGAAACAGTACTTCATCTCAGAAGAGAGCAGCCAGCAAAGATGGCTTCCATGATTCCAAATCACATCTGGCCACTAGTAGAGCCTTACGGTATCAAACCCACTGACTCTGAAACTCATAAACCCCTAGAATAACTATTCTTACTGGAGCCTTGCATGTCCCTACTCATCATTGGTCTTATTATTTTTCTTGGCAGCCACTCTTGCCGCATCTTTGCTGAACCATGGCGCAATCACATGATTGATCGCTTAGGCGAGGTGAAATGGAAGGGTCTGTACACCATCATCTCCTTAATTGGATTGATTTTGGTTGTAGTTGGCTATGGTCAAGCCAGACAGGCACCCATTGTTCTATGGCAGCCAGCAACCTACCTGATCCATATTGCAATCCTATTAAACTTAGTCGCCTTTATTTTCCTGGCAGGAAGTTCACCAAGCAATAATGCTATTCGGCTAAAGCTAAAGCACCCAATGATTTTAGGTGTCAAGGTATGGGCACTTGCTCACCTACTGGCAAATGGAACATTAGTGGACCTGATTTTATTTGGATCCTTTTTACTGTGGGCAGTGCTGGATTTCCGTTCAGCTAGAAAGCGCCCTATTCATATGCCAGAAAACGCTGCGATAAGCACTAAAGCTACGATTACTGTAGTTGTCACAGGAATTGTGATTTGGGCTGCATTTATATTTGGACTACATCAATACTTGATTGGAGTTTCGCCACTCGGAGCAAGGTAAGTTCACTAACTATATGTACTTCAAGCATTTTCACTTATATCTAATCCCACTGCTTCTATTGGGCTGCGATGCTAGTGGGCCAGTATTGGAGTCCATTAATAATCAAAATAAGTCTATTCAATGTACTCTGAATGCTAGTCCGCTACGAATAGATATCACCAAAGGTTCATTGGATGCCAATCTGTTTTTGGGGGACAAGGAGATTAAAGTTAACTTACTTGAAGTAAAAGACTTTTATCAAATATTAATGCGCTTTGATCCAGCAATTGGACAACTCAAAATCAATAAAGCTGGCACCGAATTGATTCAATTACGTAAAGCTCAGGAACGCATTGAATCTTGCGCAACACAATTAAGATCTTCATAACCCTTACTCTTAACTAATCGAAAATACTATGAATAAAATCTACTCCATCATTGGTCTGCTGGCATTTAGTCTTATTCACAATGTAGCGATTGCGCAAGGGGATCAAAAACCCATTGCACCCATTAAAACAATTGCTTCGCTTGATGTACCTCGCTACCAAGGCACATGGTATGAGATCGCGAAATTTCCAAATTGGTTTCAGAGAAAATGTATAGCCGATACGAATGCCACTTACAAGATCAAGGATGATGGCAATGTCAGCGTCACTAACCGCTGCACCTTTGAAAATGGTGAAAAAGGTGGGGCCATAGGTACTGCAAGGCAAATTGGCAACTCCACCTCCCCCACCTTGGAGGTTCGCTTTGCTCCAGCTTGGCTTGGATTTCTGCCAATGGTCTGGGGTGATTACTGGGTAATCGACATTGACCCCGAATATCAATTAGCAGCCGTGAGTGACCCCAGAAGGCAATACCTTTGGATTCTTTCCCGCACCAAGACGGTTGAGCCCAAAAAGTATCAGGCGCTGCTAAACCGCCTAGTAAATGACAACGGCTTCAGTCTCGAACAACTGAGCCTGACACCACAAAATTAAACTGAAAATAAGAATTTGATAAAGGTAATTCCGATAATCAATCCAGAAAATGCGATGATCCCAATCACATAGATTTTGCCGGTTTTATTTCGTAAGTTTGTTGCGCTGTTATCTCTCATTTCCATTTCCCTTCAGTAGTTAGAACGAATTTACAACTGCTGCTGAATGACCCTTTAAACTTTCGCAAAACCCAATAAATGGGCGGTATCTTTAAAGAAAATCTTGATGTGCGCCAAAGGGTCACGGCGTACAAGTTTTTTGTTCATATAGGATTCAAAGGTTAAGCGCTGAACGTCTTTATCTTCACACATTTTGACAAAGCGCTCGCGACGTTTGTCGTTGTTGTACCAAAAACGCTGCATGATTCCGAGAACTAAGAATACGGTACCGTGTTCTTTCATAAATTTTTTACGGGCTTTTGCTAAAACCTTGCCATTGCCAGTAACGAGAAGCTCTTCTACTGCTTCTGCAGCTACTCGGCCACCATACATGCCATAGTAAATCCCTTCACCCGAAGCTGGAGCTACCACGCCAGCAGCATCACCGGCTAACACTACATCTCTACCGTTATCCCATTTCTTCAAGGGCTTCATTGGTAAGGGTGCGCCCTCGTGTCGCAGCATTTCAGCATTCTCAAGACCAGTCTGTTTTTTAAGGGCGGTAACTGCGCTGCGTAAGGAAAAGCCTTTATCAGCAGTTCCTGTACCAATGCTCATGGTATTACCATGCGGGAATATCCAGCCATAAAAGTCAGGAGATAAAGCGCCTTGATAAAACACATCGCAGCGGCTGCCATCAAAGTCTGCCGGCGGATTTTCAGGAACCTTGACGATCTCGTGGTACGCAAAGACATATTCAACTTCCTTCGCGCCGGGGATAGCCTGGCGCCCAACTCCGGATTTGGCACCATCTGCACCAATTACTGCCCTGGCACGTACCGATACGGTTGTGTCAGGCACACTTTGCTTGCCACCTCGGACGACATATTGGACCACTGAGACGCCATCTTCATCACGACTGAGTTTTTCAAAAATACCCGTTCTTCTTTCGGCGCCATCATTGGCGGCACGGACACGCAAAAATTCATCAAACTTATCGCGATCGACCATCCCTACAAAGCCACCCTCAATATGCATATCTACTGCCTTATCTGATGGCGCAATCATTCTGGCGCAATTGGCCTTGGCGACTAAAAGCTCATCAGGGATTTCAAAATCCTTTATCAAGCGTGGAGGGATAGCCCCACCGCAAGGCTTAATTCGGCCCATACGATCCAATAAGAGTACTTTACGACCTTTCTTAGCAAGGTCACTTGCAGCAGTAGCTCCAGTAGGACCACCACCAACAACTACGACATCAAAGGTTTCTAAAGTACTCATTCTGATCTCCATATATTGAGTGCATTACTTCATCATTAATAACTTACACGCCAACCAATTGCTTTGATAATTCGTTTGTTTGTTTTTGCGTGCGTGTCTGATAAGACAAGTAGGCAGCCACCACAAATAAAACACCTTCTAAGAAAAAGACAAAGGCATACGCAGAGGCAGGATCACCTAAAACAATCCTCGCGATATCGCTTAAGCCAGTTCCAATAATTCCACCTAAGCCAAAGGCCATCGCTTGCGATGCACCCCAAATACCCATTCGAACACCTTCACGCTGTGCGCTACCAACACTGGCAAATTGCATCATCGATCCAATAGCGGCAATAGAAAATGCGCCATTGAAAATGCCCAATAAGAAAACAGCCACCTTAAAGAAAATCACGTTATCAATGGGGCCCGATAAAACAAGGCCTAGCATCGCCAAGGCTGAAGCAAGACAGCCGCCAATAGTCCAAGTGCTTAATGACGTTAAAGTCTGAGATTTCGCTTTGGTGGTGATAAAGGCTAAAAAGAGCATTCCAAGGAGGACGCCACCATTTTGTAAGCCAGATAATGTCGTTGTCTCTGCGGGAGAGAACCCAAAGGCAACTGCTGCAAAAGGTTCCAAGATTAAATCTTGGGAGCTATAGGCGAGCATCGACACAAAGACAAACCAAGTAAACGAACGCACCCTACTTTCTTTCCAAACCTCAGCAAAGGCTTCACGAAAATTTGCTTTGGCAGGAGTTACCTCTGATTGAATCGCATCTGTGTTGGCGGTGGACAGCTGAGTTTTTGACGCTGGGGACTCCATTCCCCAAATTGCTAGGAATGTCACCGCCACTGCAATGGCAGAGACGGTAGAAGATACTATTAAGAGGCGCTCAAATGAAAAAGGTGTCAGAAACTTTCCGCTGACACTGGCCGTAAAAGCAAAACCGAAAATCATCATTAACCAAACGCAGGTAGCAGCAGCAGCCTTCTTTTTAGGCTCCACACGTTTTGCCAGAAGAACCAACAATGCAGTGCCACTAGAACTAACGCCAACACCAATCATTAAGAAGGCGATAGTGGCTAGTGCAATACCTAATCCTACTGAGCTATTTAACAGAATCGTTGAGGCAGCAGCAAGTACCCCGCCGCTAGCTAATACTAATATTCCCCCGCGAATCCAAGGAGTAGCTCTACGTGTTTGGTCGGAGCCAAAACCCATGCGTGGACGTATTAGCTGAATAAAATAATGAATCGCTACTAATGCACCAGGCAGGATTGCTGGTAGAGCTAATTCAACTACCATCACACGATTTAACAGTGAAGTAGTTAGAACCACAATTGATCCCAAAGACGCTTGGACTAAACCAAGCCGTGCAATTTGGGGCCAAGTGAGATAGGTGGATTCAGAAGCGCTCATAGTGAAATAAATTAATTGACCGAGAAACGTCCTGCCACTGCAAATGCACTTACCATCATTCCTGCAACAAACAATGGCACCCCAAAACCACTCAGAAATAATGCCTGCTTGACTGGATCAAGCAAGAAATTACGCATCATCACTATTTGCCCTGCTATCAACAGCACAATCACACCAGCCTGCCAGTAAGCACCCCAGATCAACAGGAGGCCAAAGACGCCAAACTGTGGGGCCAACATCATCAAACATGCATTCTCAGCGGCGCCTGCAACACCGAGTTGGACAGGCAAGGAAAGTACCCCCATTTGACGATCACCCTCAATTGCTTTGAAGTCATTCAAGGTCATGATGCCGTGTGCGCCGATACTATACAAAATAGCCAGCAAAATAGAAGGGGTTGAGGGAAACAAATCACCCATCATTACTGCTGATCCTGTAAACCAAGCAAGACCCTCATAAGAAATTCCACAAGCCGCATTACCTAACCAACCGTTTTGCTTAAAGCGTAATGGCGGCATGCTGTAGAACCAGGCCAACAAAAGACCGAGTAGTGTTGCCACACATGCCCAGGGACTAATTAGCCAGCCCAATAAGAGTGAGAGACCAGTCCAAATAATGGCAACGTATAAACCCCAAGCCCCAGGCATCCGACCAGAGGGAATAGGACGCTGCGGTTCGTTAATAGCATCCACTTCACGGTCAAACCAATCGTTTACTGCCTGACTAGCAGCGCAGACCATCGGACCAGCGAGAATGACTCCAGCGACCAGCAAGTGCCAACGCCCCTCAAAGGAAACGCCAGTTGCAATCACTCCACAGGCAAAAGCCCACATGGGTGGAAACCAAGTAATGGGTTTGAGCAACTCTAAAATTGCGGATGGCGCAGGAAAGCGGCGCATAGTGGACGTGTTTATGATCGCATCCCCCATTTCCACAAGCCTTCGCTAGAAAAAGGAACCACCATCAAAATATGCTCTAAGACTGCCAAGGACAAAATAGCGCCAGTCAATGACATTGAGGCAACCACGAAATCACTCGCATTCGGATCGAGCGCAGCTTGCCATAATGGAATTGCACAAAGAGCACCGCCAATCACTGATATCGGTAGCAATGGATTCATTGGCTTACAGGTGAAGTAAGTAAAGATATATTTGAGATGATTTGGCAGGAAGCGCTCATTGAGATTTAGAACGCCCAAAAAGATATTTAACTTCGCACTTTGCCTCATGAGCCAAAGAATCATAAAAGTCCAAAATCCAGTCTGATTTGAGCCACCCCAAGTCATTACGGTCACAGCAAGTGCCAGGATTACCAACGCAACCTCATGATGCTGGATCGTCTTAAATGCAAGAAATGCCTTTTGCCAACCCCGACAATTTTCTGGGCAAGGATCTCGACGAGGACCGGTAACGTAACCAAATAAGAAGCCGATTTCTTGCCAACCCCAAACCAAAATGGCACAGGTAAAGCCGCAATAAGCACCGGCTACTGTACTTAAATTAGCACTGGTTTTTAGTCCGACTAAAGCTAAAGCTAAAACCATACCGCTCACCCAAAAAGCATTTTTATAGGTCGAAGGATGACGTTGGTTTAGCAAGAGAATAATTCCCGTGCTAAACCACCATATAAAAATGGAGTAGAGGATGGGCCAAACAATGCTCATCAGATTACCAGGAAGGAACCATGCGAACATCAGCCGGCAAGGCATTGTCTTGAACTGGCATGAAATACAACTTCAAAAATACAATACCAGCACGAGCGCCTAAAACGGCAGTTTTCAACTTGTTGATCAGGCCACCCTCTTTTTTATAAACATCCATCTTTTCGAACAGCGCCCTCATCTCTTCAAGGTACTGATAGAAACGGGGGTCATCCAAATTCACAGAAATTGGGAATACCTGCTTAATAATTTCATTGGTGATGAAAAGAACCTTCTTGTCGTAATCCGTTGGGGAGATCTTCATCGCCTTGTAGAGTTCAATGCGAGTATGGTCACGCACATACATCGTGGCATATACCGCAAGGATGAAGAAACGAATCCATAGCTTATTAACACCTTGGAGCAACTTCGGATTGGCACGCATGATTAATGCAAAGGATTCACCATGGCGGAACTCATCGTTACACCAGCGCTCAAACCATAAAAAGATCGGATGAAAGCGTGTTTCAGGGCGATTTTCAAGTTCTCGGAAAATGGTGATGTAACGGGCATAACCAATCTTCTCTGAAAGATAGGTGGCGTAAAAAATAAACTTAGGTCTAAAGTATGTATATTTCTTAGATTTCGCTAAAAAGCCTAAATCAATACCGATATTGAAATCCTTGAGCCACTGATTAATAAAGCCAGCGTGACGGCTTTCATCTCTGGCCATGTAACCAAATAACATGCGCATATCTGGATTAGTGACCTTACGCTTAATCTCTGCATACAAAATGCATCCAGAGAACTCAGAAGTAATAGAGCTGATCAAGAAATCCACAAACTCGTCATATAAGGCTGGATGTAGATTGGAGTAATTTTTGTCCATATCTGCAGGGCGTTGAAAGTGATCATGATTATTGTCACCTTCATACTCTGCCATCAATGCATCCCACTCAGGGCGCAAGGAATCGATGCTGATACGATCCATCTCTTTAAAATTGGTTGTATAAAAGCGCGGGCTCAATACAGCATCTTCCAATGCCATCTTGGTAGATTCATTAATTTCACCCTTTGCAGGGATTTGACTTTGCAACATACTTTCTGCGCTATCTAAATTCATTTCCTACTCCAAATAAAAAAGAAAAAAATTATTTCACTGTTGCTGCTAATTGCACTGGGTCAAGCAATTTAAAAAATGTTCCAGCATTGGTAGGTCCAAAAGACTCCAGATCGACCATGCGACCCGTTGCGGTATCAGATAAAGTTAAGCGACCATCCGCTCTATAAATAAGCTCAAACGGTGGCCCACTATCGAGCCCCCTGCGCTTTCTTTCTTGAGCAAGCCCGCGCAAAGTACCCCTAATAAATCCTGCCTCACCCTGAACGGAGTCGATCTGCTGCCCAGTTTTGTAATTCAATACAGCAATCGAGCCATCTGGCCGATCTTCAAAGCGTAACTGCAAGACTTTCACAGGCGCTGCATCCGGCTCTCTCACCTGACTTAAATCGCGGCTATTAATAAAAACCAACAGCAACACAATGACAATGCCAGCGGCTACTAGTATCTTAGCCACGGGCGATAGAAAATCTTTTCTTTCTGGAGCACTCATGCCGCCTGCACTCCCGCTTGCTCAACTTGAGCCTCATGAACTTCCATTTTGCTTAGTCCGGTAGATGCCATCCAGGCTTCTGTCAATATGGTTGCAACTGCCTTGGCATTAGGAACGCAACGCATCATAGGCTCTGGTGTCGCTAAACGCCATGGACGCACATGGGGCCATAAATGAAAGAAGGCAATCTTATCCTCGGTAGCAATCTGCATCGGAATATCGCCCGTTCCATCTTTGTATAGCTTGAGATCTGCACTGCCCAGAGTCTTATAAGGGAGATTAAATGTTACTGTTAAAACAATACCAACTCTCATCACGATGCGACGGTTTGTTAAGGTGTACATAGTCGTTGTTGCTGACCAGTAGGCCAATAGTCCAACCAACACAAGACCAATCACGGCTAGGAAGAAGGCAAGCGCTAAGCTACTCCACCCTTCAGCCAAACCACCCTCACTACCTGATACTGAAATCGCTTGCCAAATCACAATCACCGCAAAGTACAAGCTAAGCCACTGCAAACGAAATACATGCTTTGCCATAGAGATCCAATTGGGAGCGCCCTGCCACAAGATCACTTCATCTTGTGGCAATGGTTCTGGCAGCCCTAAGGCAGCTTCAAACTCATACTCTGCTGATTGATGTGGTTTTTGATTCACAAATTACTTTCAATAAATAGCTATTAAATAAGAGGTTCTTGGCGCTCAGGGGTTGCATACAAAGTGCCACCACCAAAGTAAGCCATGATTTTCTCTTCTTCCAGTAAGGTAATTTGATCCTGACTCCTTAAGCCTGGCACCAAAGCAAATTGATTGGCAAGAATCGATTCAACTTTGATATAGTCCTGATGAATTCGAGTGAAATTGATCGGTAGTAATACTCTTCTACCGCCAAACTCTGGCAAGGTTTCAATTTCAAAATAGCGAATCACTACCTCGGCCTGATCAATCCAAAGTTCTTTCACGGTGCCGGCGATCAATCCATCGTCACCCATGACCTCCATGCCAACTGGAGTCTTATCTTGTTTGGCTACAGTAAATTGACCGAGTAGACGTCCAGGCAGAATGCGCTTTTGACCTTCTGATGTCATATCAGGAATGTCTGCACGCTTTGTAAACGCGCCAGGTCCAACCCCATCTAACATTGGGTTTCCGGTTGGGACTAAAGGAGCGCCATTTAAATAACTTGAAGGTCTAGCGGCTACCTTTTCAAGGGGCTCATCTTTTGGGACGGTGACATCACCCCAATATTCCGTATGAAAAGTTTTCGGCGCTGGCATACCCGCAATTCCGGCAGCTCGGCGCGTTTCACCACGAACATCGTATTCGAGTGGAAAACCTTCACGCTTACTTTCGACAGTAAGGTAGTACACAAGTGCTGCAAAAAATACCCAAAATGCATACAGCACCAATTGCGCAACATCTACATATTCTGTAATTGCTCCGGTTGCCATCTTGCTCTCCCTTTTAACAATAACGCTTATCGTGAAAAAACATACTGTGCCACTAATTAACTTGGCAATTCATCTAAACCAAACTTCTGAGAAACATTGATCCTGGGCTGCTTGTTCATAACAACTAGAGGTCCAATTGCGATCAAAGTAATAAACAACAAATAAAATTCAATGTGGTACACAAAGCTATAACCTGTAGCAGCGGAAATCAGGCCATCACCTAGCAAGCCACTGGTCGCTAGACTAGAAATCACATCACGAATCACGCCGCCAGCTGCAATAGCAATGCCCGATGCGGTAGCGTGTACTGCACCCCAAGCACCAAGTACTAAACCATTCATGCCGCCTGATTCAAAACTCATTGCAGCAGTTAAGGTGCTTACGGAAAATAAGCCACCTCCAAAGCCAATCAAAAATGCACCGCAACGAAATAACAGAGGCGAAAGTAAAGGCTCAGAAAAAATGACGCAACTAAATGCCAGAATGCCAAACAAGGCGCCAATTGAGGCGAGGCGATAGGGATCAATGGAGCGATTTAAGTAACGTGCCGCTACAGCAAAAGCAGTCAGAGCCCCTAATGAAGTTAGGCTGGTCAATACTGTAGTTGCGCTGACAGATAAGCCCAACACTTCAGCACCATATGGCTCCAAGATAATGTCTTGCATACTAAATGCTGCAGTACCCAAACCCAAGGCCACTAAAAAACGCATCACTTTGCCTTGTTTCGCAAAGGTAGCCCAAGTCTCTTTAAAGCTTGGAGTTTGAATTGAGTAAGCCGTTAAATGGGGTTGGCGAGGTTCTTGCTTCCAGACTGCAATGACATTGAGCAACAAAGTAGTGGCTGCAACACCCTGCACAACACGAATTAACAAAATAGGTGTGACATCAATGAGCAAATAACCAAAGATCGCACTACTCACCGCCATACCAACCAACAGCATCATATACATGAGTGCGACTACTCTAGGCCTAGCCTCAGGTTCAGCCAGATCTGATGCTAAGGCAAGACCGGCAGTTTGGGTTGTCTGCATGCCAGCACCCACTAATAAAAAGGCTAGCCCAGTTGCTGCTTGTGCAAACCAAGTAGGCCATGTGGTGTCACCTGACAGCAGAATTAATGCAAACGGCATGATTGCAAAGCCACCAAATTGCAACCAAGAGCCAATCCAGATATAGGGCACTCTACGCCAGCCAAGAAAAGACTTATGACTATCACTCTTAAACCCAATTAATGCTCTAAAAGGAGCAAATAGCAAAGGTAGAGCAACCATGATCGACACTAAAGCAGCGCTTACTTGCAACTCAACAATCATCACGCGATTGAGAGTGCCAATCAGCATCACCATTGCCATGCCTACCGAGACCTGAAATAGCGATAGCCTCAAGAGGCGACTGAGTGGTAACTCTTTTGTGGCGATATCAGCAAAAGGCAAGAATCTTGGACTTACTCGCTTCCAATTTTCAAATAGCTCTTTGCCGCGCCAGGTCAGAGTAAACATTTTCATTGCTATCGCGCCGTATTTTGCTTGGCCTGCTTCTTGCTGAGACGCATAGCCTGTGAAAAATAAAAAGCACGCTGTACTTTTTGGGTGCTTACTGGTGCCCAATCAGCTAGACCATCATGCTGACTAAAAGTTCTGGTGAGGGAATCTATCGAAATCGGTTGAATAAACGGTGATCGATCGCTACGAGGAAATAAGCTACCAAGAGTGAGCAATGTACTCAGTGCTGCATTGTTAGGAGCAAAAGTAAAGGCGATATTGGATCGCGTACGATCGGCAAGCTTGGCCATAGCATCAGCAATATCTAAATGGTGATAGTGAATCATGGAGTCCATACAAACAACATGATCAAATTCACCCAGGGCAGGATCAAGCATATCGCCTGAACGAAACTCAATAGAGCCCGCTCCAAAATCATTACCAATTCTCTCGCGAGCCAAATCAACTAAAGTGGGTGATAAGTCAATCGCCAGGACATGTGCTCCGCGCTTAGCTAAATCGGCTGCTAACACACCAGTGCCACAGCCAGCATCCAACACTCGATGGCCAGTCAAATCGCTAGGTAAATAACTGAGCAGTAGGTGGCGCATCTCTTCACGGCCTGCTCTGACCTTGGCACGAATACCGCTCACCTTCGCAGTCGAAGTTAACTTCGCCCAAGCATCGACTGCCGTTCGATCAAAGTATTCCTCTAGTTGGCTACGTTTTTGGGTGTAGGAGTTTTTTTGCATTAGTTCACAGAGTCTTTTAGATTATTTCAACCAAGGGGAATATATATAGGCAAGGAGATGCGCAATGATCGCTATAAATCCAAAAAATTGTGCCCCTTGAACCAGATTGCGATGCAACTCTTCCGCCTCATCCACACTTAAGCCGGTTAAAGTAGCGTGAGAGCTATTAACGCTTGCTGCTTGAGCAGCTTCAAGGCGAATAGCCTCAGCGCCAAGCTGAGACTCGCGCTGCTTCTTCTCCTGATCTAAGCGCGCCATCCGCAACTTCCAAATAAATTGGCCTGCATTGATCACATAAGTTGCATATGCAGCTAATGCCAAAATCATTAATTGATATTGATCTAAGTATCCTGTTGCTAAAGCCACTAGATATAAAGTGTGTAAAAGCAATACCAACATACTGAAGACATCTTCCCAGAAGAATGCCGGTGCAAATAAGTAGCAATTGAAAACCACTTTTTCCCAAATGCATCCAGTAAGCATGATGGTGTAGAGCGTTAAGGTTTTCACCACCACCGAGATATTGGCTGCAGACTCCCCTTCTCCTGTCCACAAAAAACGCAGCACTAAATATAAGCTCACTAAAAAAACCAAAAATTGAACAGGCGCTAAGATTCCTTGGACCAAGGTCCATTTAGTCTCGTCTCTTCTTACCCTTTCCTCTGGGGTGTAAAGTGGCTTATATGTTTTTTCCATGCACAGTCTGCTGTATTTTCCAAAACAACTTTTAGACAATCGTTAACGCACTTTTTAAAGCAAAAAGTGTCACAGAAAGTTTACGGTATTTAAGGAAAGAAAGTCCTCGGGATAACCCTAGACTAGCGTTTCCCCTATGGAAAGTCTGTCAAGAAGAAGGCTAAATAGTACGCAAGCCAAATGTTGTCTTTTTAGGACAAATTGGGCATTTTTTTGCAATGCAGCATATTTTCGGTGTGAATTTGACACCCTACATTTTGTGTTCCTAATTACATCTTTGGGAGATGGGCCTTGTCGGAATCGCTGAAAAAAACAATTCAATCTAATTTAGGCGAATTAGATAATACTGAAATGATGCTGTGGCTCAATAAAACCATCGAGTCTGAAATCATCCCCCGCTTACTCATGGGGCATAAATTAGTTTCCGCCAATGGTTTAAATGGCGATGAAACTGAGATTGAGGTGAAGCAGTCTGAAATTGTCGACTTTTGCCAAACATTAATAGATGGGCCAGTAGAGGACTGCTTCTCCTTTATAGAACGCATGAAAAAATCGGGGCATTCTCTTATCTCCCTCTATGTAAATCTCATCCCAGCTTCTACTAGGCGCTTACAAGAGCTTTGGGAGAACGATGAAAACAGTTTTACGGAGGTTACATTAGCCCTTGGGCGTGCTCAGAACCTGATTCACCAGCTTAGCCCCATCTTTGTAAATCAAAGCAATTTCAATGAGTTTCAGGGAAATGCTCTTCTTGTTAATGTGCCGGGATCACAGCACACCCTAGGCATCTTAATGTTGGGAGAGTTTTTCAAACTAGCCGGCTGGAATGCAATGGTTGAAATTGAAATTTCTAGCGAAGAGTTAAAGGACCGTATTCGCTTGCAAGCCTGTGATTTAGTTGCCATTTCAGTCTCAACCGAGGCTCAGTGGGATACAATGGAATCGTTGCTGAAAGAAATAAAAATAGTCTCAAAAAATAAAGAGATATTGACGATGGTGGGTGGCCCGTTATTCGACTTCAAACCGGAGCTAGTTAGCGCCTGCTCTGCAGATGTTTGCGCCCTTACGGCAGAAGAAGCTATTAAGCGAGTTTCTGACCTGTTATCACAAAGAAATCGCTTGAATTAAGATGACCATTTCACTGCAACCACATAATCTCTTTCAGAACTTAAGCAGTGAAGAGCTTAGCCATTTAGCGCAAGCATCCGCGGACATCTCTTTTGTATTAGACGACTCCGGATCAATTCAAGATATCTACTCCCATAAACAAAGCTTAGCCAAGCATATTCCAGATAACCTCATTGGGAAAAAATGGTTGGAGGTGGTTGAGCCTGACAGCAGAAAAAAAGTTCAGTACTTGCTGGACGATGCCAATCAAGACAATATTTCCAAATTTAGACAAATTAATCTCTCTAGCAATGCGAAAGATACGTCGCTGCCCATAATGTGTGCCTCAATCAAGGCGCTATCGAATCAAAAGATCATTGTTATTGGCAGAGATCTTGCAGAAATCGCTCAGCTACAACAAGATTTGGTTATAGCTCAGAAACAGATTAGTCAAAACTTTCTACAAATCAATCAGCTAGAAGAGCGTTTTCGCTCTATCTTTGAAATTGGATCTGAATCCATCATCATTCTTCAAGCAGGCGATGGGTATCCAATAGTCGAGATGAATAGCAATGCTATTAAGCAACTGCTGGTTGCCAAAAAAGATTGCATTGGAAGATCGTTTCTATCCCTTCTACCTGCCGATGAACTCAGTAAAGTAACCAGCTTTTTTCAAGAGATGCTCGAAATCGGGGAGTCCAGAGAATTAGATACTTCTTTTGTTGGTGGCAAAAAAATTCAAATTAGCGCAAGCTCTTTTACCAATGGCGGGAAGCTCCACTTACTGCTGAACCTCAAGCCACTGGATCACGCTCAAGCAGCCCTTATGCTGGAGTCTGACTCTTTAACTGTGAAGGCCATAGAAAATAATACTTACGGTTTTGTTGTTTGTACTCCGGAAGGTCAGATTCTAAAAGCCAATAAAGCCTTTATTAAATTAAGTAATGCCAAGGGTGAGCAAGAATTAATTGGCACCTCTGTACAAAATTATCTAGGCTCAGAGACGGCGGATTTTGATCGCATGATGCAATCCCTCAAGGGAAGAGCTAGTGCGCAATCCTGCATCTCCTCTATTAGCAACAATAGTAGTGGCTTTAAATTGGTCGATATTTCAGCGGTATCTGTGGCTCATCCTCGCGCATGTATTGGGATGATCTTCCGTCAAATGGATTCGAGAGAAAATAAAGAAAAACGCATAGACAAAAAACTGGTGCGCAGCTCTGAAGAACTATCCATGCTGGTTGGAAAAGTTCCCCTTAAAGATATCCTTACCGAGACAACTGACTTGATTGAAGAGCTTTGCATCAAAGCTGCTCTAGATTTAAGCAATGACAATCGCGTGTCAGCCTCTGAAATCTTAGGCTTATCACGTCAAAGCCTATACATTAAATTACGAAAATACGGCTTAGTAGATAGCGATATTAAGGCGATTGACTAGAAAGCCCGTAATGAACGGCCAAGTTGCCTTAATGGTTCTGGTTGATATCCAATTATCAGCAAAAATTAGCGGCATTCTCAGACTCATGTTTGCCCGCCTAGGACTCTGGAAGACTCCGGGACTTAAATTCTATAAACATATGGGTTCAGGAAAAAATGGTGGCTTCTCCATTCATCCAAGCGGAACCCATCAGGCACTATTTTGCGTTTTTCAAGACATAGCCAGCCTAGAACAGTTTTACCAATCCTCTAGATTAATTCGCTGGTATAGAGCGCATGCTCAGGATTTTTTTTCAGTCAAACTGAAGGCATACTCCATCAAGGGCCAGTGGTCAGGCTTTGCCCCACAGATTACAGCTGAAGCACCCTCTTCCGGTCCAATCGTATCGATCACCAGAGCATCTATTAAGCCGCAGTATTGCATCCCCTTTTGGCGCAAGCAACCTGCCGCAGAAGTCTCGCTTCAACACTCATCTGGCTGCATTATTGCTGCTGGAGTTGGTGAAGCCCCTTTCTTTCGACAGGCGACTTTTACTATTTGGGATTCCCAAATAGCAATGGATCAATATGCCCGACAAGGTGCTCATCAAAATGCGATTCGAGCCTCCTTAAGTGGGCATTATTTTTCTGAATCTATGTTTTCGCGCTACATCCCTTTTGATGCAGATGGCAGCTGGAAAGGTCGCACCCTTGTCTAAATTGCCAGTCGTTATTGTCGGCGGCGGCATTGGTGGCTTAAGTTGCGCACTGGATCTAGCATCCTCTGGAGTTGAAGTGATTCTGATTGAAAAAGAGGGTCAATTGGGAGGTAAGATTCGGCAATTAAATTGCTCTAGCGATCCCACCTCTCCTGCACCAATAGATTCTGGGCCTACTGTCTTCACCATGCGCTGGGTTTTTGATGCACTCTTTCAAAAAGCAGGTACCACCTTAGAATCTGAATTAAAGATTACCAAGTTAGAAGTCCTGGCTCGTCATGCCTGGAGCAAAGATGAGCGGCTGGATTTATTTGCTAATGCCGATCAATCAGCTGAAGCGATTAAGGAATTTTCTTCTGCGGCGGAAGCGGATCGCTTTGTTCAATTTTCTAAGCAATGCCGCAAACTCTATCGAGCACTTGAAAAACCTTACATGCTTTCTGAAAAGCCCAGCTTTGGCGGCATGATTACTGATCTCGGAATATCTGGCTCTAAGGTCTTATACGAGATTGGCTTATTTAATAGCTTATGGAAATCACTCGGTGACTACTTCCATGACCCCAGATTGCACCAATTGTTTGGGCGATATGCAACCTATTGTGGTTCGTCGCCCTATCAAGCACCCGCCACCTTAATGTTGATTGCCGATGTTGAGGCGCAAGGGGTATGGGCAATTGAGGGGGGTATGTACAGCCTAGTCAAAGCCCTTCAGAAGTTAGCGCAAGATAAAGGTGTCAAACTGGTGACTGGCCAAGCTTGTGAAGAAATCTTAATAGAGCGAGGTCGTGCTAGTGGGGTGAGATTAGCTGATGGCACCAGTATTAAAGCCCAAGCAGTCATTTTTAATGGTGACCTGGCTGCGCTTCAAACAGGTTTACTCAACCCCTCTAGCAAACAATCATTAAATGCCAAAATGACTCCGCCTAGCCCTACCAAAAGGTCGCTTTCTGCTGTTACCTGGTCGATCAATACGAAAACAGATGGCTTTCCTTTGGTCAGACATAATGTGTTTTTTAATCAAGGCTATCGTGCTGAGTTTGATGATATTTTTCAAAAGCAACGCCTTCCTAAAAAGCCAACGGTTTACGTATGTGCACAAGATCAAGGCGATACATATCAAGCCAGTTTGAAATCACAAAGACTGCTATGCCTAGTCAATGCACCAGCAAAGGGCGATCAGTCAGAATTTAGTACGCAAGAAATCGACGCATGTGAACGCGAAACTTTTAATCTTCTACAACAGTGTGGTCTTAATATCGACTTGGATAGCGCAATATGCCAACGTACAACGCCCTCTCTTTTCAATCAACTCTTTCCAGCAACGGGGGGAGCTCTATACGGCCAAGCCAATCATGGCTGGATGGAAACTTTTGGGCGAGCTTCAGCGCAAAGCCCGATTCCAGGCCTTTATCTAGCGGGGGGCAGCGTACATCCAGGGCCGGGAGTGCCAATGGCAGCACTATCGGGACGAATGGCGGCCGCAACTCTGATGGATCACCTCGGTTTGATCAAGCTGTCGGGCAGAACGCTTATCTCTGGTGGTACATCGATGCTCTAAGTGATGATGGCAAGAACGGCATAGTACTGATTGCATTTGTTGGTAGCGTTTTCTCGCCCTACTATGCCTGGGCAAGAAGAAATGATTCTTCAGTTAACCCCGAAAATCACTGCTCCCTAAATGTTGCTATTTATAGCCCAGGGAAAAACCGTTGGGCAATGACTGAGCGAGGAGAAAAACAAGTCTCCCGAAACTCCTCCGATTTCGTCATTGGACCAAGCAGCCTGCATTGGGATGGCAATAAGTTAACAGTTCAGATACGGGAGCGTGCAGTGCCTTTTGGGCAAAAGATTGCAGGTACCGTTGAACTCTACCCCAATACTTTATTTAACTTTAGTACACCACTAGATGCTGCTGGCAAACATCGATGGGGGCCTCTTGCCCCATCAGCGCGAGTCAAGGTGAACTTACATTCTCCAGATTTGCAATGGGAAGGCAATGCTTATTTAGACTCTAATGAAGGTGATGAGCCTATCAGCGAAGCTTTTCATGAATGGGACTGGTCACGTGCAGAGATGAGTGGTGGCAGAACTTCGGTGATCTATGATGTGCGAGAAAAGAATGCTCAAGAAAATCTATTGGCACTCACTTTCAACCCCAATGGAACAATTGACCACTTTGAACCTCCCCCAAGGCAGGTTCTACCAAAAACGATATGGGGGATTCGAGGGCATATGCGCAATCAAAACTCTGAGACCTTGAGAGTGCAAAAGGTTTTAGAAAATACGCCTTTTTATACTCGCTCTGTTTTAAATTCTGAACTGTTGGGAGAAAAAGTGCTCTCCTTTCATGAAACCTTAAGTGTTCCAAAGTTAACCTTGGCAACAACTCAGCTCATGCTGCCTTGGAGAATGCCCCGCAAGACCTGGTAACTTTCTCCAATAGCTACTGTAGAGCCCTACCACTCTTACGATGATTGCGGCGACGCTCTTGTCGCTCCATGAGCTCTACGAACCACAATAAACGATCATGGGCTGTTCCATCAAAACGCTTTTCATGTGGCACCTCAATGACGGCATTCACTAAATACTGAATAGCTTTATCAGCATCTACGTCAAGCTTCCGAGAAAATATCTTAGAGATGGCTGTAAAAGCTTCTGCTAAAAGAATCACTTTTCTCTTGGAGGGCACATAAGCCCTTGTCGATATAGAATCCAAGTTCAGTTTTTCTACCTGGCGACCAATCTCTGCATAAATCAGTCTAGCCGCCTGAATTGCTGGTCGACAATCCCATGGTAGATCAGAAATTCCGCTCTCAGCACGTGAGTACAAAACATCCGCATGCTTTAAGAGACGAGCAATCACGCTCGCGATTTGCTCATTAAACTCCGGCTTGCTTAACCAAACTTGAGGGTCTAATCCCGCCTCTCTAAGCCAATTCAAGGGTAAATAAATACGGCCGTTAGCTGCGTCTTCACCCACATCACGCGCAATATTAGTCAATTGCATTGCAAGACCCAGCTCACAAGCTCTTGCTAAGGTCTCTGGTTCCCGACGATCCATGATGACACACATCATCGCTCCAACTGTGCCGGCAACTCTAGCGCAGTAGTCCAATAAGTCCTCTAAGGAGTTATAGGTTCTGAACTGGGTATCCCATTCATAACCCTCAATTAAGGCTAGGGGTAAGCTAATAGGAAGATCAAATTCTTTAACAACAATGGATAAGGCTCGATCTGCAGCAATATCGTCTGGCGTTCCTTGATAGATTCGATCAAGACGTTCACGCAACTTAGGAATTGCATCAGGCTCTGCATCGACTGCATCCGCAACATCGTCAGTAATCCGACAAAATGCATAGAGCGCAGTTGCAGGATCCCTCACTCTCTGAGGCAAAACTCTGGAAGCGGCGAAGAAGGACTTGGATCCATCTCGCATAGTTGCGACACACTCTTGAAGATCTTTAATGTTTTGACTCATACAGTCACTTTTTTAGGTTCAGCTACTACAGACATTAATGCTTTTGCCGAAGATAAAACACCGGGGATACCCGCACCCGGGTGAGTGCCAGCACCAACCATATAAAGCCCCTGAATATCTTCACTACGATTGTGCGGTCTAAACCAAGCGCTTTGAAGTAAGAGTGGCTCAAAACCAAAGGCAGCACCTTTGACTGACAAGAGACGATCCTGAAAATCTTGAGGAGTCATGAGAAATGATGTTTTAAGGTGCTTTTCAAATCCAGGTAAAACACTTTCATCCAAGTACTTAGCAATTGCTTGACGATAGGGCTCAGCTTCTTTAGCCCAGTCTGTGCCGCTTTCTAAATTCGGCACTGGGGCCAATACATAGAATGCATCACCTCCAGCAGGCGCTAAGGATGGATCAGTAGCAGTTGGTCTATGTAAATAGAGACTAAAGTCATCTGCCAAAATATGTCTCTTAAAGATATCCGTCAATAGCTCTTTATAACGCTTACCCAATAAAATCATATGGTGCGGAACATCAGGATACTGATTATCTGTGCCGAAATACCAAACAAAAAGACTCATCGAGTATTTGCTCTTATTGACCTTAGCGTCGGTCCACACTTTACGATGCTCAGGCGCGATGAGTTTTTGGTATGTCCAGGCAGCATCCGCATTTGAGACCACAATATCGGATGGAATAAATTCACCATTAGCAAGCGTGACGCCCTGAGTCTTACCATCAACCACTTCAATACGCTTTACCTCAGAGTTCAGGCGAATTTCCACCCCTCTACCAGCTAATAGGCCAGCCATGCCTTTAATTAAAGAGCCTGTTCCACCCATCGCGGAATGAACCCCATGACGGCGCTCTAAAGAATTGATCAGTGCATAGACTGCGGTAACTGAAAAAGGATTGCCGCCAATTAATAGCGGATGAAAACTCATTACTTGACGTATCTTGTCATTCTTTAAATGACGCGCAACCAATTTGTAGATACTTTCCCAAGCCCGCATCTTAATCATCGATGGAATTGCACGAATTAAATCGCCGATCGAGTCAAATGCAGTTGAACTGAGCTCTTGAAATCCCAGCTTGTAGCATTTTTCCGCCTCAGCCAAAAATCGCTCGTAACCCGGTAAGTCTTCTGGTGCAAACTTAGCAACTTCGGCGCGCATTCTGGCGGGATCACCCGTGTAATCAAAGTGAGTACCGTCATCAAAACGGATCCGATAAAAAGGATCCATTGGGCGCAGATCAACATCATCTGACATTTTCTTGCCACACAATTCCCATAATTCTTCGAGTAGGAATGGAGCCGTAATAATAGTAGGACCGGCATCAAAGGTAAAGCCATCACGATGATGAACATATGCCCTACCACCGGGTGCGTCCAGCTTTTCTAAAACAATGACCTTATAGCCTTTGCAAGACAAGCGGATAGCAGCAGCCAACCCACCAAAGCCGCTGCCAATGACAATGGCGGTAGAGACATCATCTGCTCTCAAGTCAGCCTTTTTTAACATTTCCTCAAACCAACTTTTCTATAAAAAAATAGCGTCATATTCTTCCTATGACGCTATTGGTTAGAACAAACTATAGATTACTTCATTGCGACAGATTTTGCCGGTGGAGCAGGATCCTTAGCCTTCAGGGCTGGCTTAGCTGGACCAGTTAAGAAAGGATAATCTGGCAACATCGATACACCATAGAGAGGCTTGTAAGCTCCTTGGTGGCAAGTACCGCAATTGGCTTTCGCAACATCACCCGTTGGACCTAAACGATGCGGAGGGAATAATCCCTGGATCGGCTCCATATAGTTATTATTGATGTCTTGTGCCATCCGAATTGCATACCAAGCCTTCGATCTTTGTGGAGGGCTTTCTTCCCAAGATGAGAAGTTACGAGTGTTATGACAGTAGGTGCAATTGACTCCCAATGATTTTGAGAAATGCATCATCAGACCATAAGTCGATTCAGTCTCATTGATGCTATGTTTATTGCCAGTTGGTAATGCTGTATCTCCCTGCACGCGAATGTTGCTTGATTTTGTGAGGTATTGAGCAAAATAATCATTCGGCAGAGATGAATAAGCTGATGCGCTCACTGGTGTATTTTGCCCATCCTTATTACCCAAAAGACCATTGCCTGTTTGTTGTTTCGGCTCTTTAAACCAAACTTGCTCAGGAATATTCTTGCCACGATGACATGTATAACAAGTAACACCAGTCTGAGCAACGTGGTCTTGCCACTGAGTATTTACTCGTTGAGTCATCAAAATCATCTTACGCGCAACTTGCTTTGTATACAGCGAGTCATCTGCAAAGTTTGCCGCGTTATGACAGTAAGTACACCCCTGCTCTGGTGCAACCCAACTTGTCATTGAAACCATGAACGCGCTAAATTGGGCAACGCTCAAATTATTGAGCACCTTCACATTTTGATATACAGCCCCTGCTTTAGGTCCATCTGCTGGAGCTGGTCCATACGACACGGGGACTGTATTTTTCTCGGCCTGCTCAGCCAATGTGCGCGGGTTGTAAATTAAATCCATGCCTGTTCCACGGTAACCATGCTGAACAGCTTCTATTGGCGGCCTCTCACAGCCTGAAAGCAATAGAACACTTGCCAATAGAGCCGGCAATATCAGAAATTTTCTTAATTGCTTCATGGCTTCACTCCTATGTTGGTAGGTGCAGCAGGAGGGACAAAACCAGAGGTAGCAGGGTCAGGTATTGGAACGCCAAACACACCCGGATAAGAAGGTGCAACATTGTGTTTGACTGCCCATAAATACCAGTTATCCACTACAGTACCAGTTAGCAGAATACCAATGCCACCAACTAATGGTGTTAGGACTGCAAACCACCAAGCCCAACGGTGAATCGATTCCATGGTTGCATTAAAGCCCATGGTCCATCTCCAGAATAAAGCCGCTCTTTCTGAGGCTGTACCGCGATCTACAATTTGCTCAATTTCACGTTCACCACCAAATCGGCTAACTGCCAGAATGGTTGCGCCATGCATTGCAAATAAAAGTGCTGATCCATATAGGAAAACAATCGACAGCATGTGGAATGGGTTGTAGAACAAATTGCCGTAACGTAATGAGAAAGCGGCAGTCCAATCTAAGTGCGAGAAGATTCCAAAGGGAACCGCCTCACTCCAGCTACCCATCATGATAGGACGTATAAATCCTAATACCAGATATAACCAGATCGCTGCTAAGAAGCCCCAAGCGATATGGGTACCCATACCCAAGGCAACAGCGCGGCGATACATTCTTGCCCACCATAAAAGAATCGAGACGGTCAAGAAGAAGCCCGCCATCATCCACCAACCACCCTCATTGAGCGGCATGAATAAAGACAGGCCATGTTTAGGTAAAGGTGGATCTAAAGACAACCAAAATAATTGGCGCACAAATTCAATGGGGTTCCAATTGACCGAAGCTAACATATTCCAACCCATGATCTGGATTGCAATAATTCCAAAAAATAAAGAGGCGATACCTAAACCGCCGAGATAAATTGGCCCAAGCTGAGCATTACCCAAACGACCAAATAAATGGATTAAGACTGGCTCGCCAAAACGCTCTCGTTCATCTCGAGGATCTATATGAACCCCATGATGTGGCGGAGCAACTACTTGAACTTGAGTAAATAGGTTTTGATATTCCATAATTAGTATGTTCCTCTTAACGCCAAATTGGTAAGTTCAACCACCAACCCCACCACTCCGGCCAACCACGAGACCAGAATGGGCCGCTGATCACAATACATACAGCGCTCCAGAAAACTGCTGCTAAGGCTAAAAATAATCCAAGGCGATGGATTCCTAAAGTACCAATCGAATAGCCAATTGCATCTCTAAAGAAGGTGTCTTCATGCTCAGGGGTTTTTACAAACTCGCCCTTTTGAGGATTAGTAGAGGACAAAACCAAGCCACCATGCAATACCAAAGCAAATGTAGTTGCAAAGAATAAGGACACAGCAATCATGTGAGCTGGGTTGTAATGGAAATGTAGGTACTGATAACCTGTGTTGGAAACCCAATCTAAGTGACTCAAGATGCCGTATGGGAATCCGTGACCCCATGCACCCATCAATATAGGCCGAATAACTACCAGAGTGAAATAAGCAAATACCGCCATTAAATAGGCAAAAGGAACATGAAGTCCCATGCCCAGTTTTCGGCAAATTTCAATTTCACGTAAGGCCCATGAAAGGAATGCGCCTAATGCACAAACCGTAATTAGCTGCCAAAGACCACCTTTTAATAAGGGGGCAAAACCTAATCCATAACTAATATCTGGTGGCGCAATATTGATCTGCCAAGGATTCCATGTTGGACCTTGTGAAGCACCCCACAGGATTAGTGCGGTACCTAAAAAAGCGAAGAAAACGGTAGTGACACCAAAAAATCCTACATAAAACGGCCCCACCCAAAAATCGAATAAGTCCCCACCGACTAATGTACCGCCTCGAACACGATACTTTCTTTCAAAACTAAGCATGGCCATTTTTTATGCTCTCCAATGAATGGATAAATAGGGTTGGGCTAAGAAATAATTTAACCTAACCCTATTCACCATTTTTTATACAAATTACTTTGCTGCTGGAACTGATGGTGGCATTGCAGAACCTGTTTTTGCGTCCATCGCCTTGAACTGGGCTTGGCTTAAACCATCCAACCAGTTGAAACGAACACTACTGAGCAAAATCAAGTGAATCATCGCTGCAAGACCAAACAGGAAAACACCTTGAACAACCATTGATCGCAAGGGATCATAAAGTTTCCAAATTCTCCACATAATCTTCTCCTAATTTAAATAAGACATAAAACCATAAACTGCCGACCTCGTACCATCGATAAGTGATTTTTCTTCAGCTCCAGGAAGCCAAGAACTCCACTTCGTTGGCAAAATCTGGGTGAATAAAGAAATAGCAAAACACACTAAAAAACACAAAATAAAAATAAGATTAAAAGTGATTGAGTCTTCTCTAATCATATTTTTTTCTTTGCTCATAACGTGATTCATTTTCATATCATTCCCCTAAGATTTATTCCGGTTTCAGTGGAACCAAGGACGCCATGCCCAAACCAAAATATGGGCTACTACAGCTATAGAAGTAAAACCAACTAAACCTTGGATATACAACTGGTGAAACTCCTTGGCTTCGTCATCAGTAAGGCCAGATATTGAACCTGTTCTGTGATCGCTCATAACCAATTACCTCCTTCAAAAATAGCCTTGCGGCCGTTACCGCGCTTAACCCGCGCGACATGGGCTGTAGCGTACGGCTTGCCACATTCTGTTTTCAACAAATCAATTAATTTGTTGTAATTAACTTTGACTAAGGAAGCGATCATGCTTCGACCTCTTCAATAATTTCTTTACAAGAAGACTTCACTCTGGCAGCCGTAATTCTTTCTTCACCAGCCTTCTCTGCATCTTGCTCTACACGATCACGCATCTCTTTGGCTGCAGAAATCTGAATCAGCACTGGCCTGGTTTTAATAAAATCAGCAACTAATTTCTGAGCATCCTGATCCCAAGGTAAAGCGTTGGAGCGATAGGTACGGGTTAGTGATGCGTCTACCTTGTCCATATCAGTGCCTAATGGCAAGATATAAAAGAGCGCGTCAAACAATCCGTTACAAAATTCTTGAATAATGTACGTCGCACCGGCGTAACCCATAAATGGTGTGCCAGTATGGCGGCGAATAATCGCACCAGGAAAGGATGAGGGGATATAAGAAGCTTTACTACCAGTTTCAGCCAGATACATTCTTTCGTTGTAGCTGCCAAACATCACTAGTGGTGGCTTCTCTTTGGTGAGCTTGCGGACTTCTTGATTATTTGTTTTCTCTCCAGGCTTCCTGGGAACCGCAAAGCTACAAGGCAGACCCATCTCATCTGATAAGAAATGACGAATACCTCGGGTATAAGTTTCATTAGCAACCACTGCATAACTGGCTGTACTGAAAAAATCTTGGGTCACTGAACGCCATAAGTCCCAGATTGGCTTAATGGTGGTGTGTTTTTCACGCTCAATAAATGGCTCTGGATCTAAACCAAGCAACTCACCAAGTTTGCGCAAGAATTGAGTAGTGCTATGCAAACCCAGAGGTGCTTGCAAATATGGACGCTCTAGAGCTTCGCAAAGCATACGACCAAATTCACGATACATACAGATATTTACATCTGCATTCACTAAGTTCTCCACTTCAGCCAAGTGAGATCCTAATGGAAAGACCATATTAATTTCAGCACCAATGCCTTCGGCTAAACGGCGAATTTCTGCTAAGTCGCTAGGCATATTAAAGGTGCCATAGCATGGGCCAATAATATTGACACGGGGCTTTTCGCCTTCGGCTCTGGGTTTACGTTCTGGAATCTTGCGAGTACCGTATTCACTCCATAACCAATACATAGCACGGTTAGCACATTGCCATTGATCTTCATCAATCGTTCTTGGTAAGAAACGGGCAATATTCATACCCTCTGGAGTAACACCACCACCAATCATTTCTGCAATAGAGCCAGTTACGACTACTGCTGGGAGATCAGGATCTAAAGTGGCGTGGGCACGTTTCATTGCGCCCTCAGTACCTTCACGACCTAACTGCTCTTCCTCTAAACCGGTAACTACAATCGGCAACTCATGTGGAGGTAGTGCATCGGTATAGTGTAGGACAGAAGTTACTGGTAAGTTTTCACAACCAACAGGCCCATCAATCACCACTTGTAAGCCTTTGATAGCAGTAAATACATATACTGCACCCCAATATCCACCAGCACGATCATGATCGATGACAAACATTACATCATCTCCTCAGCTTTGCGCTTCTTCAATTTCTTCTCTAGCTTGCGGCGAACCTCGGCCTTGAACTCTGGGTGATCTTGTGGAACATTCTCCCAAACGCCTGATTTATAGCCAGACCCAACATCACCAAAGAATGCCTTCATCTCATCAAAGCGGGCTTGATTACCAATTGCAGCATTGATCACTTGTGCTAGTGAACCAGCGCCTGCAGGACCCATCAGCGGTCTTGCTGAAATCAAATTCGTAAAGTAAAGCGATGGAATTGAAGCTTGCTTAGCAGCCTGTACCACTGGCGTTGTACCAATTGCCAAGTCTGGCTTGAACTCTTTCATTGCGGCTAAATCTTGCTCTAAAGAAGCGCGGAATTGAACGTGAACGCCTTTTGCCTCTAACCATTCGCGATCTTCATCGCTCCAAGGAGTGCGTGGGCATGCTGAGCCAACGTAACGGACATCAGCACCACTTTCAATCAGCAAACGTGCCACGATGAGCTCCGAACCTTCGTAACCACTTAAGGTAATGCGTCCTTTAATTGGGGCAGCAGCAAGCACGCCCTTAATTGCTGGGAGGATACGATTTTGTGCAGCAGCAATTAAATCTTGCGGGGTGTTGGTTGATTTACCGATGGCCTCTAACCAACGGGCGGTTCCTTCGTAACCCACCGGGGCGGATCCAACAATAGATCTTCCCGCTGCTTGAAATTCACGAATACATGAGGTGTAAAAGGGATGCAATGCTGCAACCGTTACACAATCAAGCGCTTGATACATTTCACGCCATTCACGAGTGGGTACCGACGCGCCGACTGCTAAACCCATCGGCTCAATCATCATACCGATGCCAACCGGATCAGCGGGGAAAATTTCACCTAATAAAGTAATCGTTGGTTTGCTTGAACGACCAGCTCGTGGTGCCTGGACTGGACCAGACATAGCCTCATTGCGAGCGTAATTGAGCATTGCGCCTGCTAGTACATCCTTCGCTTCAGCATGAGTTGGCACGCCAAAACCTGGGACATCAATGCCGATGATACGTACACCATTAATTTCTTTTGGTAACAATTGCAGTGGCACGCCACTAGCTGTTGGTACGCATAAATTAATAATGACGATAGCGTCATACTTTTCTGGATCGGCTTCTTGATAGACTGAATCACGAATATCTTCAAACAACTTACCAGTGACCAATGTCTCTGAATTAAATGGCACATATCCAACACTACGGCGTGCACCATAAAAATGAGACGTAAAAGTGAGGCCATAAACGCAGCATGCGGAGCCAGAAAGAATCGTGGCAGTTCTACGCATCCGCAAACCTACCCGCAATGCTCCAAATGCAGGGCACATGCTTTGTGGTTGATCATGCGGCCCCTTTGGATAGTCTTTTGCATACTGCTGCAATGTTTCAGACTTACCAGCTGCCTTAGCAGCAGCTAGCATCTCTGCTTCACCGGAGTGACAACCTAAGCCATCTCCTAAAGTAGGATCAGTCTTTAACTTTTCCTCTGGGGTAATGGGAATAATGGTTTTATTCATAGCAGCGAATAGCTCTCTATCTCTTTAGGCTTGATCGTAGATAACTTCGAGTGTTTTCTTAATGACTTCGTCTTTACCCATCATGTCTTTCACAGTGGCGGGTTTCAAGACAACATCCCGACCAGTAATTTCTGAAGAGAACAGTCCCAATAAATCATCTTGACTTAATGGCTTAGGACGCACTGGTGGAGCCTCTGAAACATTGGTAGCCAGCTCTTCGAATAGCGGAGCCCACTGCGTACCAGGCTGACCAATAATTTCATAGCTAGCACTCTTACGACGAATATCTTCGTTTGCAGGGATAGCCGCTAAAACTGGAATGCCGGCCTTTTCAGCAAAAGCCTGGGCTTCGCCAGTCAGGTCATCTTTATTAATTACCATGCCAGCTACGCCAACGTTACCGCCGAGTTTGCGGAAGTACTCCACGGCTGAGCAAACATTGTTTGCAACATAAAGAGATTGCAAATCGTTACTAGCAACCACGATCACTTTTTGGCACATGTCCCTGGCGATTGGTAAACCAAATCCGCCGCAGACTACATCTCCTAAGAAGTCGAGCAATACATAATCAAAGCCCCAATCGTGGAAGCCTAATTTTTCCAATGTTTCAAAGCCATGAATAATGCCGCGGCCACCACAGCCACGTCCTACTTCTGGACCGCCGAGCTCCATCGCAAATACACCATCACGAATAAAGCAAACATCGCCAATCGAAACAGACTCACCAGCTAATTTTTTCTTAGAGGAAGTTTCAATAATGGTTGGGCAAGCTTTGCCGCCGAACAAGAGTGAAGTCGTGTCACTTTTGGGATCGCATCCAATCAATAAAACTTTCTTGCCTTGTTGAGCCATCATGTATGACAGGTTGGCAAGGGTAAAGCTCTTACCAATACCGCCCTTGCCATAAATAGCAATGATTTGGGTTTCTTTAGTCACTGGACCAGTGGAAACTGGATCAGGCTCAATAGCAGCCTCTTTTTTTAAGTCCATAAACTGAATTGTTGCTGTTGCTGGGATGCTTGATGAACTCATTGCAGATTTCTCCAATCTAGAACCATTTTTAAACAATCAATATTGTTGAAAGCCGTGTGATAGGCCGCATTTGCATCATTCGGTGAGGAGCGATGCGTAATCAAACCGTCCAAACTTAATTTACCGGACTCGACTAAATCTTTTATTGCCACTAAATCTCCAGGTGCCCACTGCGCTGCAATGCGAATGCGTGCTTCGCGCATAAAGGCCTGAGGGAATGAAAAGGAAATCGTGTCATAAAATCCTGCCAAAACAATTTCGCCGCCAGGAGCAAGGCAGCTGATTAGCGTATCAACTAAGCGGGCATCACCACTGACATCCACAATCGTTTTGTATTTTTTAACTTGGTCATCTTTGGGATCTATTGCGTCATAACCCACGGCACCTTCGCGACGCCCTGCGTTGGTCTCCCAAACAACTGGGCGCTTACCCTTAGCAACTGCAATCCGTGCAAGCAAGCGGCCTAATACGCCATGACCAATAATCAAATCTGGTTGCTCTTGTCCGGAACCAGAAGTCACGTGGTAGCCAGTTGCAGCCAAAGCAAAAAGGATTGCTTCTTCACCTAAATGATCTTGAATAGCAATCACGCGATTACTGTCTACGACCACCCGCGAAGCTGCACCACCAAACAAGCCTTTGATCTCTCCGTAGCACTTGGCTCCAGGAACAAATACTCTTTGACCGATCTTTAAATTGGAATCTGCACCTGCTTTCACTACTCTGCCAACAGACTCGTAACCGGGTACCAATGGATAGCCCATGCCAGGAAAATTAGGCATTTTTCCAGTCCACAATAATTTTTCTGTACCCGTACTGATTCCGCTCCACTCCATATCAACCAAGACATCAATGGGGGTCATGGGGGTTAATTCAAGATCGGTAAGAGCAACGCTTTCTGGTCTTTCCAGAACGATTGCTCTTGTTTGATATTGACTGGTCATTTCTAGCTAAGGATTCTTATTTTTTAGATTAAAAGTGTATAAAAATATTTACACTTTCTTTTTAACCTGTATTTACCCACTTGTCATCTAGGGGTTTTCTCTACTAACTCAATTAATTTGAAAAAACCTGTCCGAATAGGTCTTTTTCACACTTTTATTAGCTAATATTGCTAGGTTTATTGCACTGCAATATTTGCGCATTTAGTGGCATATAAGAATTTAGTAGCCTGATACCCGTAAAGCCCGCTTGACTTAATAAACTACTGATTTCTGCCTCAGTTCTAGGCCTTCCCCTGCCCATCGCTAGGAGATAAAAGCCGAAATAAGCATGTCCCATCGCCTCAAATCCCTTGGTCTCAGCCATGGGCTCTGCAAGCAATAAAGTCCCGCCTGGATTGAGGGCATCAAACACATTGGCAAGCAACTGCCTTACTCGAACGTCATCATGATCGAAGATCACTCGGACTAGGGTTGCCAGATCACAACCTTTGGGTAGCGGATCTTGGAAAAAGTTTCCGCCTATTGCCTGCGCCCTGTTTGATAGGCCAATTTCCTCAAAGTGAGCATTGGAGAGCTCTGCAACGCCAGGAATATCAAATAATTTAAAAGTAAGGTGGGGGTAGCGGCTGGCTAATCTTTTAATAAAAACACCCTGACCACCGCCGATATCGAGAACCATTTGGTGTTTGCCCATTGGATAGGCATCGATAATCTCATCTGTCACGAGTGATTGGGTATGTGCCATCAATCTAGAGTAATCAGCAACTGTTTCGGCAGATAAATTTTCTGGTGCAGCGCCCTGCTCAGGCGTGATGTAAGACCAGTATTCATTTAGAGCGACAGAGCTTTTATCGCCCTGTAACAAAGCAATTGGATCAGACAAGTCGCGATAAAAATCAGCATGGTGTTTGACCATATCCAGAATGGCAACATTGCCGACTAATGGAGCGCTTTTCATACTAAGGGCATAACGATCATCGCTACGTTTGACCAGCAATTGGATGGCAACTGCTGCATCTAGTAAACGCCTTAAGCCGGCTGGCTTTAAGGGTACTTGTTTTTGAAGATCGTTAAAGCTCACAGCACCCTTTGCCAAGATGTCAAAAAGATTTACTTGGGTGCAAGCAAGCAGAACTTGGGTGTAGACAAAGCCCGCCATTAAATCAAAGATGCTGGAGGCTTGCTTTCGGACTATCCAGCGAGTGAGTGGAAAACAGGTGGCCCAGCGCTGAAAGCTTGGTGAGGCAATAAGACGATTACGCCAATCGAAGAAACGTTCCATGAATGGCAATTGATGAATGAGAAAAAACAGGGTGTGGCTTAAGAATGACTAGTTTGGCGGACTAGAATCTTTCTCTCTTTATCCTTAAACCAATCTGATGGCACTAGCCGCTCCGACTCTTGTCGCACTAAGCCACGCAACATTTTTTCGCCTTTGCAATGGGGTATTGAGGCAATTGCCTTTTGCACTAATTCATCAAAACGTTGCACTGCTCCCGTTAAACCTAAATCTTTTGCAGAGCTGGGGCGATTATGAGCAATGTCCTGGCCACAGGGTTTTCCTAAAACACTCTGGTCTGCAACTACGTCACGAATATCATCGGCTACTTGATAGGCTTCGCCGAGCCACTCCCCCAAAGGTCTCCAAGTTGCCGCATCTGCTCCCGCAGCTTGGGCACCAGCCGCAGTCGCCGCTTCAAATAGAGACCCTGTTTTGGCTCGCTGATAATCACCCAAATCTACTTTTGATTCACACTCCCACGCCTGGCCGGCAACAATTCCATGGGGAGATCCCACGCTCATTGCAATTGTGTTCATCAATGGGGCTAAGCGGAATATTGAACGAGTACCTGAGCTTGCTAGACACTGAAAAGCCAAAACGATGAGGGCATCGCCCGCGAGAACAGCAATACGCTCACCATAGGCCGCGTGCACCGAAGGTCTGCCACGTCGCAATGCTGCATCATCAAAACAAGGTAAGTCATCGTGGACCAGAGACGCGCAATGCAATAACTCAATTGCGCTAGCAGCTGCATTGGATAGAGCGGGATCATCATCCCCACAAGCAGATGCCACTGCTAAACATAATTGAGGACGAATTCTGGCTCCACCAGGAAATACCGAGTAATGCATTGCCTCCTGCAATAGCTGAGGCCCCTGCTTAGAGCAGGACAAATGCATTGCATCTTCAAGGCTTTGATTGATTCGATCTAGTATGCTCATATTTATTCCCTCAAGCGGCTATAGCAACGTTGTCATAAATACCTTCGAGACGATCCTCAAGCTCATCGTTTGCTTCTTGCATTTGCTTCAACATCTCTGCATCAGGCTGCCAGTAATTTCTTTGTGATGCCTCTGTCAGGCGATTCGCTAAACGCGCCGCGGCGGTAGGATTGAGCTTTGCCAAACGTTCACGCATTTCTGGGTTCAGCATGAAAGTCTCAGTCAGCTGCTTATATACCCACGGTTGAACTTGACCTGTGGTTGCTGACCACCCCATGGTATTGGTGATATGAACCTCAATTTGTCGTACGCCCTCATAACCACTCTCTAACATACCTTCATACCACTTTGGATTGAGCATACGAGTACGAGTTTCTAAAGACACTTGTTCCGAGAGCGTTCTTACGGCACCCTCACCCTTGGTTTGATCGCCAATAAACACAGGGACATCTACTCCGCCTTTGGCACGCTTTACTGCCCTAGTAATGCCTCCCAAGGTATCAAAGTAGTTATCAATCGTAGTCACACCCAACTCCATTGAGTCCAGATTTTGATACGTCATCTGCACGTCGGATAAAACACTCTTTAACAAAGCGTTGTTCTGAATCGGTACACCGGCACGTCCAAAAGCAAAACCTTTTCTGCGGGTATAGGTTTCAGCCAACTCATCTTCCTCTTCCCACACGCTGTTTTCAATCATATTGCTGACATTCGATCCATAGGCGCCATCAGCATTGCCATACACACGCAGTGAGGCAGTTTCTAGGTCACAACCATGTTCTTTTTGGTAAGCTAATGAATGTTTACGAATGAAGTTTTGCTCCAGCGGTTCATCTTCAGCAGAGGCGGCCATAAATGCGGCTTCGGCTAACAATTTAATTTGCAAAGGCAAGAGATCTCGGAAGATGCCAGACAGAGTAATGACTACGTCGACTCTAGGACGACCAAGCTCACTCAAAGGAATTAATTGTGCGCCAGCCAATCGGCCATAACTATCAAAGCGTGGTTTAGCGCCCATCAATGCAAGGGCCTGACCAATTTGCCCACCTTCAGATTTCAAGTTATCACTGCCCCATAGAACCATCGCAATCGATTCTGGGAGCTCATGACTATCTTCTTGGTACTTATCGAGAATGCGCTGAGCTTGCTTAGCGCCATCCCTAACAGCGAAGACGCTTGGAATTCTAAAAGGGTCAAAGCCATGCAAATTACGGCCTGTAGGGAGTACTTCGGGGTTGCGCATCACATCACCGCCTGCAGCAGGTCGAATAAAGCGGCCGTCTAAGGCATCCAGCATCCCAGTCACTTCAGTCTCAGCAGACATCAGCTCGTTAGACTTGACCATCTTACCAAATAAATCTTCTAGAGTTTCACGGCTACCTAACTCAAGTAACTCCGGATTGGCATCAATCACCTTGTCAAACTTCTCACCATTCATGAGAGCCTCGACTACGACATCCTCTATAGGGTGATCCAATGCCACATCAGCCATCGCCTTCAATAAGCCAAAGCGCTCAGCAAGCGGAGGTACAGCACCAACTACATGCAAGCCATGGGGTATCAAGGTGTACTCAAGCTCAAGCAATTCATTAAAGAGATTGCTCACTGTATTTTGCAAGCCATTCACGTCAGACTTGTCCCATACGGGTTCCGCTTTACACAGATCAATCTCTGCAGCTTGGGCCTGAATCAATTCAGCTAAATCAAGACGTTCTTGGTGCGCATCTACATCTAAGGATCTAAAACGCTCGATTGAGGCTTTCAAATCTGCCAGGCCAGCATACAGACCTGCTTGCGTTACCGGAGGCGTGAGGTAACTAATCAGCGTTGCTCCAGAACGACGCTTCGCAATCGCGCCCTCCGAAGGATTGTTTGAGGCGTATAAATAAATATTTGGTAAATCATTAATTAAGCGATCAGGCCAGCAAGCGCCACTCATACCAGTTTGTTTGCCAGGCATGAACTCTAGTGCACCATGGGTACCAAAGTGAATTACTGCTGTAGCAGCAAAGTCTTCCCGCAAGTAACGGTAGTAAGCAGAGAAAGCGTGAGTCGGAGCAAAGCCACGCTCAAATAACAAGCGCATTGGATCACCTTCATAACCAAAAGAAGGTTGAACAGAAATGAGTACATTGCCGAACTGTTTACCAAGAACAAAGATCGAGCTGCCGTTAGAAAGTTGCTTACCAGGAGCTGGCCCCCATTGAGCCTCGATTTCTTTTAACCAGCGTTCACGACGTACATGATCATCTACGGGAATCAAGGTATGTACATTAGCATCTGCACCATATTGCTGAGCGTTGCCTTTTAAAATCGAGTCACGCAACTCATCAACCGACTCTGGAACATCGACCGTATAGCCACGGTCTTTCATACCGACTAATAAATTCTGCAGAGACTGAAATACGCTGAGGTAAGCTGCACTACCAATATTTCCGGCATTTGGCGGGAAATTGAACAACACAATGCCCACTTTTCGCTCAGCACGCTCTGAGCGACGCATGTCAACCAATTTACCCACCCGTGCGGCTAACATCCCCACGCGCTCGGTACAGGTGAACATATCCTGAGGATTGTGGTCATCCGTAAATGAGCATTGCTTATGACAACCAGTGCAAGTCGTTCCAGATGCACCAGGACGTCCGCCATAAACCATTGGGATGGTGGAGCCGTCTAACTCAGGAATAGCCACCATGATGGTGCTCTCAACTGGAAGTAAGCCGCGCTCGGATTTGCCCCACTGCTCCAGATTCTGAAACTCCACTGGGTGCGCAGCAATATAGGGAATATCTAATTTCGCCAACACCTCTTCAGCTGCATGGGCATCGTTATAAGCCGGCCCACCTACCAAAGAGAAGCCTGTTAAAGAAATCATGGCATCGATGGTTGGTTTACCGTCTTGACTGAAGTAATCATCAATTGCTGGACGAGCATCTAAGCCAGCAGCAAAAGCAGGTACTACCTGCAAACCTTGAGCCTCTAAAGCGGCAATAACAGGATCGTAGTGACCGCTATTACCAGATACCAAGTAAGACCGGAGTACTAAGAGCCCTACTCTGCCACGGGCTTTTGCATCTGGCACCACCTTGGGCAAATCACTCAACTTATTGCTAAGCCGATCCTTCATGCGTGGGTGATACACACCAGAATCTGGATATTCAACTGGATCAAGTGCCTTAGCATTTTTACGCAAGGACTCACGCGAGCCAGAGGCGTATCGATTGATGAGGTTGACCATCATGTTGTACATGTTTTCTTGAGAGCCGCCTAACCAATACTGCAGCGATAAGAAATAAGCTCTGAGGTCTTGAGCTGTACCCGGTACAAAACGCAACATCTGCGGAATCACACGCAACATTTTCATTTGCTTTGCCCCAGCAGTCGAAGCTTTACTCTTACCATCTTTATCTTTAGCGCTTGGACGCAGCTTTTTGAGCATCGCCATTAAACCACTGGCTGGCTGACTCATATCCAGCTTGCCAATTTTTGTTAGCTTAGTAACGTCTCCTGCAGACATGGCGCAAACCATGGCATCACAATGATCTCGTCTTGCTTTGAGATCATCTAGGATGGGTAAATAGTGATCCTCCAAGAACAACATTGTGGCAATCACAATGTCGCCACTAGCAATGTCATCTTTACAACTTTGCAAATGCTCTGGATTACCCGCAAATTCACTAGCTGAATGAATCTTTAAAGTCGCTCCCGGAATCGTCTTCTTGAGGTCCTCATAGGCGCGGTTTGCAGCACTATTTAAATGGGTATCCATCGTAACAAGCACCAGCTTGATAGACTCATGCAGGTTAGAAGCTTTTGTTTTTGTCAGCATTGAATAAGTTTTATTAAAAAGATCAAATTTAAAAAATTTACTTTTTACTTTTTTGTCTAAGTTTGATTCTTTAAGAATCCTACAATACTGTCAACTAAAATTGACACTTAATTTGATATAAAGCTATCATTTAAGGGTAAATCCTAGTAAAAAATTAATGCCAGTATATTTATAGGATTAAGTAGTTATTGATTGATTTGCTGCATTGCAATAAATTAATTCATAGGGTTTGAATTAAACAATATCAAGGAATCTGCATGGCACGTAACTACCCTTTCTCTGCAATTGTTGGGCAAGAAGATATGAAATTAGCAATCCTGATTGCGGCACTCGACTCGAGCGTTGGGGGGGTGCTAGTGATGGGCGACCGTGGTACTGGTAAATCAACGGCAGTGCGCGCACTAGCCGCACTACTTCCGGAGATGAGCTCAGTTCAAGATTGTGTATATGCCTGCGATCCAAATGCTGCATCAGGTACTTGCCCAGTTTGCGATGAGCTTAGGGCCAAACTCAAAATTGGCGGCAAACTGAAGGCGATTAAGAAGGCTGTGCCAGTTGTTGACTTGCCATTAGGTGCTACTGAAGACCGAGTCATCGGCGCATTGGATATTGAAAAAGCCTTGAGCTCCGGTGAGAAGGCATACGAACCCGGTCTACTTGCTAAAGCACATCGAGGATTTCTCTATATTGATGAAGTAAACCTTTTAGAGGATCACTTGGTCGATTTATTGATAGACGTTGCTGCTTCTGGCACAAACGTAGTTGAGAGGGAAGGCTTGAGTATTCGTCACCCAGCTAAGTTTGTATTAGTCGGCAGCGGAAATCCTGAGGAAGGTGAATTGCGTCCACAACTACTTGATCGTTTTGGACTTGCGGTGGAAGTCAAGACGCCTCAAGAACCAAAGTCTCGGGTAGAGATCATCAAACGACGTGATGAATTTGAGCGCAATCAAGCCAAATTCATGGAGATCTGGGAAAAAGAAGACGACATCATTCGACAACAAATTCAGGCGGGGAAGAAGAAGTTACCGACTGTGAAAGTCGATGATGCCATGCTAGAAAAAGTAACTCAGCTTTGTAGCCATTTGGGAACTGATGGTTTGCGTGGGGAACTTACCCTTCTTCGGGCAATGCGTGCTTACGCAGCTTTGTGCGGAAAAAACCATGTGACGATTGAGCATCTGAAAAAGATTGCCGTGCCTGCTCTTCAGCATCGACTCAGGCGCAATCCACTAGATGACTCTAGTTCTGGCGTCAGAGTCAAAAGAGCCATAGAAGAGTTGTTCCCAGAAAAAAGTAAGTAACTGAATAAGCAAATACTGTCTTTTGGAAAATCCAGAACAAACGCAAGAGATCAGTAAGAGTGCAAAACTTGAAACTTGGTTGCGCGCGCTCCAGGTCGCTCAGCTCTTAGTCATTAACCCGCATGGTTTGGGTGGCGTCATCCTTCGGGCACGCTCGGGCCCAGTGAGGGATCGCTGGTTAGCTTATCTCAATACCATCGCTCAATTAAGCGGTATGCGCCTACCCCTACGCAAGATGCCACTTGGAATCTCTGATGAAAACCTGATTGGTGGAATCGATCTCGATCAAACATTACGTACCGGTAAAGCTGTTCTCAGGCAGGGCCTGCTGGCCCAATGTGATCAGCAGTTATTACTTATGCCAATGGCAGAGAGAGTTGAAGTGGGCGCCGTAGCAAAAGTGGTGAGCGCTTTAGACAATGGATTCATTGCGATTGAGCGTGATGGTCAAAGCCGCAGAATTGAGAGTCACTTTGGTATTGTTGCTTTAGATGAAGGGATCGAAGATGATGAACACCCCAATGAAAAAATTCGGCAAAGAACAGCCTTTCTTTTAAATCTCGACATCATCGGCTGGAGAGATTTACCAGAAACAGATGATGATTTTCTGCCAGATAAGCAGTCGCTGGATTACGCTAGTAAATACTTTTCAAATATCAGTATCAGCGAAGATAGTCTGAGTGCGCTTGTAGGTGTCGCTGAGCAACTCGGCGTTGTGTCAATACGTGCGCTGAACTTGGCACTCAATACTGCAAAATGTTTAGCTGCTTTTGATAGAGAATCAGAAGTCAGTAGCATGCACCTCCAGCGCGCTATTGCTTTAGTGTTATCACCCAGAGCAACTCGCTTACCGCAAAACGCGCCTCCACCTGAAGATGAAAACGAAGCTCCGACTGATGAAGAACAACCAGATGACCAGCCAGAAGAAAACGTAGACCAAGATCAGCAGCCTCAGCCAGAACCTACTGAAGATCAAAACCAGGATCAAGAAAAAAAGGAGGAGAACGAGAAGGATGAGAATGAGTCTGAGAAAACAGATTCGGAAAATCCCCAAGCTCTCGATGATGAAATTCTCGAAGCAGCTCAAGCTGCGATTCCCGCCGATCTCTTAGCACGCTTAGCTGATTTAGCGGATTTGAAAACACCCAAGGGAATGGGCGGTAAGACAGGTGCTATCAAAGTCGGTCGTGTGCGTGGTCGCCCCTTAGGCAATATGCCAGGCATGCCTGAGGGCGGTAAAACCTTGAGCATCATTGATACCTTGCGAGCTGCTGTTCCTTGGCAAGGTATACGTAAGGCAGAAATGATCGCAGCTGATAAGTTTATCCCCGCAGGAAAAATCCTCATTCGCAAAGAAGATTTTAGAATCAAGCGCTATCAAGAGCGGACTCAAACTTTAACGATGTTTATCGTGGATGCTTCTGGTTCTTCAGCAATGCATCGCCTTGCTGAAGCCAAGGGGGCTGTAGAGCTCTTATTGGCTGAATGTTATGTAAGACGTGATCAAGTAGCAGTGATGTCATTCAGGGGCAGTGTTGCTGAACTCGTTCTTGCCCCTACTCGTTCATTAGTAAAGGCAAAGCGGGCTTTAAGTGGGCTACCTGGTGGAGGTGGGACTCCTCTATCACGGGCCATTGATGAGTCTTTTGAAATAGCTAGCGCATCAATGAGAAAAGGGCTTACCCCTGCTCTCGTCTTCTTAACGGATGGCAGAGCCAACATTGCTAAAGATGGTTCTCCCGGCAGATCGAAAGCAATGGAAGATGCTCAGCAGTCAGCACGCGCTGCCTCTCATTACTCTTTTAAATCCTTATGGATTGATACCTCGCCCCAAGCCAGAGACGAAGGCAAGGCTCTCGCAGCAATGCTTGGGTCGATGTACTTACCTCTCCCGAATGCAGGAGCCAATGAGGTTTCTCAAGCAATCATGCAGGGGCTTAAAAAGGCTTAGCTAAGCTAGCCCTTCTAGAATCAGTTTCGCCACTTTGCTTGGTTCGAGCTCATGCATGATGTGACCACCCTCCCACTTCAAAATTTCTGCGGCAGGGAAATGTTCCTGAATAATTTTCTCTAGAGGCTTGGCCGGAATCCATGCATCCTGCTTACCTAATACGCAAATTAATTTACCGCGATACAAATTGGCTTCGGCTAACACTTTTTGAATGTCTGCCGCTGCCATGAAATTCATAGAGCCACGCACGTGGTCTGAACGCTCAAAGAGTTTACGGTAATACACTCTCCGCGCCTCCGGCAAAATAGTGTTAGTTGAGTCTAGTAACTTGTCTACCATTCCCAAATTAGGTGAAAGTGAAGCCAGCAAACTAGAAAGAGTGGAAGATCTGGTAATGGGTCCTAAGAGCGGCCCAAAGAAACTAGTGTAGACAGGCGGTGGCGGTATAAAAGACGGGTTTAAAGCAATGACTAGCTTTGGCTGTTTTACTGCAGCTACAGCAAAACGAATCGCCAAGGGCGCCCCAGCAGAATGTCCTACTACGATCGAAGGCGCTTCAATTCCCAGTTGCTCGATGAGTAGTTGCAATGAACGAGCAATGACATCTAGCTTGAGGTCCTCTAATTTTGCTCCTTGAGTAAAGGCATGGCCTGGTAAATCTGGCACTAGTACTTGCGCATGGGGCTCCAGCAGAGGAATCAGATCTGACCAAGAGTGGGTTGAGCTTCCAGTGCCGTGCAGCAGTAAAACTACTGGGCCCTTACCTGTGAGTTGAACATGCCAATCCAAATCCCCAATAGAGATAAGCCTGCTATGTTGTCGATTGGGCCAATCTAGGGGTATGCGTTTCATGACTTATAAAAATTCTTTGAGTGCAGCAAGACCGATGGTTGGCTGCTCTTCTTGCGGTAAGTGTCCAATATTAGGCAAGGATACTCTCTTCGCATTAGGCATCACCTTCAAATAATCATTGGAATTGGCAATGGGGATAAAAGCATCTTTTTCACCCCAAAGTAACAATGTGGATACCTTGATAGTTGCCAAGGAGGGGATTGGGTCTTGTAAAACTGTTTGCTGCATACGAGTCAAAATTGCCCCCCTCACTCCTGGGGCTAACATCAGATCATAGTAACGATTCACTAAAGCATCATTTAATGTTTTTGGATTAGCGTAAGCTGGCTCTAGATTCATTGCTAAAAAAGTTTTAGAAAAGAAGTAGCGATAAAGCTCGGCGATAGCGGGAACTTCTGTCTTTTTACCGTACTCCATTCCTGGGCTAGCATATCCATCTGGAGATATGAGTACCAGCTTGGCAACTTGATCCGGATAGCGGGCTGCAAATTGCCAAGCAAACTTTCCACCCATAGAGTTGCCTACCAGCACTACCTTAGGAATCTGCAGCTCTTTGAGAAAAGCTTCTAATACTTCCACGCTTCTCTGATCGGTATAGATTCCGCTAGGGTCCTCACCCGTGAGACCAAATCCAGGTAAGTCTAGGGAAATAACACGGTACTCACTACTTAAAGCTTCTGACCAGGAATCCCATGTCTGCAAGCTAGATCCGAAGCCGTGCAAAAATAGAAGAGGGATTGGATTTTTAGAGGGCCCAGTATCTTGATAATGAATATTGACACCCAAGGCACTGATATAAGCAGTTTTAGGTGATCCATAGATTTTCTCCAACTCTTCTTTGGACTTGTCGGGAGTCCATAAATAGAGGGCGGTAAGAAATAACAGTGCCGTCAGTGCAATAGCAATAATCTTGAGTACTTTTAGAAACATTGCGTCTAGCCTTAAAATGACAATAATTCATGATTACCAAAACTAAGACTGTAATAGAAAAATGAACTCCACTACAACTCAACCGCTCGCAATTATTACCGGATCCTCATCTGGCGTTGGTTTACATACCGCCAAGGCCCTTCTAGCCCGAAACTGGCGACTGATACTAGCCGTCCGAGATCCCCAAAAGATGGAGTTGCTTGCTAAGGCTCATCAATTTGATTCAAACCAATATGAAATCTGGCAATTGGACTTAGGTAGTCTGGACAGTGTTCATGCATTTGTAAAGCGCTTTAATGATAGCGGTCAAAAACTCAATGCCTTGCTCTGTAATGCCGCTACATACCTGCCACTGTTAAAAGAACCAGCACGCTCGCCCCAGGGATTTGAGATCAGCGTAGCAACGAATTACTTTGGGCACTATGTACTAAGCAGAATGCTGCTGGAAAACCTTAAGCAAACGGCAGCAAAAGGTGAGCATGCTCGCCTCATAACCTTGGGGACTGTGACAGCAAACTCAGAAGAATTCGGGGGTAAAGTTCCGATTCCGGCCCCTGCAGATATTGGCGCCTTAGAAGGTCTAGTAGCTGGCTTTAAGGCACCTATTGCGATGATTAATGGGAAACCCTTTAAGCCAGGCAAAGCTTACAAAGACAGTAAGTTATGCAATATGATCATGAATCGAGAGTTGCAAAAAAGATATCACGCAAGCACTGGGGTGATCTTCAATACCCTCTATCCTGGATGCGTAGCTGAGACGGCACTTTTTAGAGATACGCCACCACTCTTCCAGAAAATATTTCCCTGGTTTCAGAAAAATATTACTAAAGGTTTTGTCAGTCAAGAGCTTGCGGGTGAGCGGGTTGCTCAAGTAGTAGCCGATCCACGCTTTACCCAATCCGGCGTTCACTGGAGCTGGGGTAATCGTAACTCTGCAATTAGAGAGCCCTTTGCTCAAGAGCTCTCCATGAAAGCCAAGAGTGAAAAACTCAGCAGAGATCTCTGGGAAATTACTGCCAAGCTCGTCGGCATGCCCAATGATTAAATAGCTAACTAAGCTATTTAATCAAAGCCGAGCAAATCAAATATATCCCGATCTTTCATAGGGATAGATGGCAATGGATCCGCTCCGAGCCAAAGTGCTGCAGCCAAGCGCATGTACTCTTGCTGGACTAATTCAAGTTCAGGTGAATATTCCATTTCAAATAAAGTGGATTTCTTCAGGCGACTACGACGAATCACATCCAAGTCAGGAAAGTGCGCCATCGTCTTTAATCCTACTTGGGAATTAAATTTATCAATTTGATCAGTGTCTTTGCTGCGATTAGCAATCACACCACCCAATCGCACGTTGTAGTTTTTGGCTTTTGCACCAATCGCCTGAATAATGCGATTCATTGCAAAGATAGAATCAAAGTCATTAGCTGTAACAATCAATGCGCGATCAGCATGCTGTAATGGTGCAGCAAAGCCACCACACACCACGTCACCCAAAACGTCAAAAATAACGACATCGGTATCGTCTAGCAAATGGTGCTCTTTAAGGAGTTTCACGGTTTGACCGACAACGTAACCGCCACAACCCGTACCAGCTGGCGGACCGCCTGCCTCTACACACATTACGCCGTTATAACCCTCATAAACAAAGTCTTCAACGCGCAACTCTTCAGAATGAAAGTCTACTTTCTCAAGCACATCGATGACAGTAGGCATGAGCTTTTTTGTGAGCGTAAATGTCGAGTCATGTTTAGGATCGCAACCAATCTGGATGACCCGCTTTCCCAATTTAGAAAAAGCAACTGATAAGTTAGATGAGGTGGTGCTCTTACCAATACCGCCCTTACCATAGATCGCAAATACTTTAGCCTTACCAATTTTTAAATTGGGATCGAGTTGAACCTGAAGACTACCCTCGCCATCAGGTGGTGCGCTACGAAAATCTGAAATGGGGATATTAATTTCTTTCATGCTTTCTAACCTTCACTCTTCTCGACACGAGGTCGATATTTAACTTCTAAAATGTGCCTTTGCATCATACAAAGTTTCTAATGTAATACTCATAAGCCCCTGCTCTACCGCATAACTCTCTGTATTTCTTCTGGCTTTACCCCTTACAAAAAAGGGAATCTTATTGAGTTCTTTTTCTGCATCAGTTTCCCAAGCGGGCGCTCCATTTTTAGAGGGGGCCATAGCAGGTAATTTATCCAAGTTTTCTTTAGCAGGAGCTGTGGCATGACCCAGATGCGATGGCATGGCACCGTCATGGAATTCAAAATCCCCTTTGAACATGCCAATTAAATGCTCTTCTAGGCCCATCATGAGTGGATGAACCCAAGAATCAAATAATACGCAAGCACCTTCAAAACCCATTTGTGGGGAGTAGCGAGATGGAAAGTCTTGCACGTGAACTGGCGATGAAATCACTGCACAAGGTATTTTCAAGCGCTTGGCAATATGGCGTTCCATCTGGGTACCCAGGATTAACTCTGGTTGAAGCTCGGTAATCTTTTCTTCAACTTCTAAATAATCGTCTGTGATGATTGCTTCAAGGCCAAGTTCGGCGGCAGCTTCACGTACTTCACGAGCCAATTCGCGACTATAGGTTCCCAATCCAACTACCTTGAAGCCCATTTCATGGGCAGCTACCTTTGCTGCAGCGATTGCATGCGTAGCATCACCAAAAATAAATACTCTTTTATTGGTGAGATAGGTTGAGTCTACCGATAAGGCATACCAACGCGCCTTGGATGATTGGCTTAATTTTTCGACATCACATTCAATACCCGCTAACTGGCAGACTTCAGCTATAAACGCTTTAGTACCTTTAAATCCAATAGGAATCGTTTTGGTTGAGGGTTGACCAAAGCTACGGCTCATCCAAGTTACCGCAGTATTTGCAGTCTCTGGATATAAATTGACATTAAAGTCAGCCTCATGCAAGCGCGCAATATCCGCTGGATCAGCACCTAGTGGTGCAACCACATTGATCTCAATACCCAAGTCACGCAATAAGCGTGAAATTTCCTCAACATCATCGCGATGACGAAAACCCAAAGCGGTAGGACCCAAAATATTGCAACTAGGCTTTGCATCCGATGCCCGGGCTGGGCGTTGCTGGCCTGGAGGCAAAATAAATGACTGCCCTAATAGGCGGACCATCTGATAAAAGGTTTCTGCTGCACCCCAGTTCTCTTTCTTTTGATATGCCGGTAATTCAAGCGGCAATATTGGCACTGGTAAATCCAGGGCAGCAGCTAATCCACCTGGATCATCTTGAATGAGCTCGGCTGTACAAGAAGCGCCTACCATCAATAAATCGGGTTTAAAACGGGCATAAGCTGTTCTTGCAGCATCTTTAAATAACTCTGCAGTATCACTACCTAAATCACGCGCCTGAAAAGTCGTATAGGTCACCGGTGGCCGTTTCTTCATCCGCTCAATCATGGTGAACAGGAGATCAGCATAGGTATCTCCCTGTGGAGCATGCAGTACGTAATGCACTTTCTCCATTGCAGTAGCAATCCGCATGGCGCCCACATGTGGCGGACCCTCATAAGTCCAGAGGGTTAACTTCATGCAGCCTCCGTCATCATGAGCTTCGCTTTTCTCGTTAAGGGACGCGCAAACAACTCCGCTAGATCAGCCGCTTGATTGAATCCTTGAATCGGCGTAAAGACAAGCTCAATGGACCACTTAGTCGTAAAGCCCTCAGCTTCTAATGGATTAGCCAGACCCAGTCCACAAACAACCATGTCTGGTTGTTGCTCACGACAACGGTCTAACTGATTCTCTACGTTTTGCCCTTCTGATAATTGGGTCTTAGGATCCAACATCGCCAATTCTTCTGCCATATGCTGACGATGCAAATAAGGAACGCCCACTTCCATTAGATTCATACCCAGCTCTCTATTTAAATAACGCGCTAACGGTATTTCCAACTGAGAGTCTGGGAAGAAGAAAATAGATTTACCTTGTAAAACTTCACGATGCGGCTCAAGTGACTTATTGGCACGATCCCTCTGAGGGGCAATCACTTTTTCAAATATCTCGGGAGAAACATTCAAAGCTGTAGCAGCGGCTGAGAACCATTTTTCAGTCCCTTCTACCCCCAATGGAAAAGGTGCGGCAATTCTTTGAGCCCCCATATTCTCTAGAAACCTAGCGGTATCCGTCAGAAATGGCTGAGCCAATAAATATTTAGTCTTTGGGCCGACAACGATTTTTTGAGTAGATTCACGTGGCGGGAAAAAAGCAAAAGACTTTAAGCCCAGCTCTTTAAAAATGCGATGGAATTGATCCTCAACAACATCAGCCAAGCAACCTACTACCAATAGCTCAACTTCATCAGATTTGGTTGACTGAGGTAAATCCTGCACTAGCGCAGCCAAACAAGCATCTTCGCCTTGGGTAAAGGTTGTTTCAATGCCGCTGCCAGAGTAATTCAGAATACGCACACTCGGAGCAAATGTTTTGCCCAGGCGTTGTGCCGCCCTTGATAAATCCAACTTAATCACTTCAGAAGGACAAGAGCCCACCAAGAACAATAGTTTGATATCTGGACGACGTTCAAGTAATTGCTTTACCACCTTGTCCAATTCATCATTTGCATCTGCAAGGCCAGCTAAATCACGATCATCAATAATGGCAGTTGCAAAACGTGGCTCTGCGAAGATCATCACGCCTGCTGCAGATTGAATCAAGTGAGCACAAGTACGAGAGCCGACCACTAAAAAAAAGGCATCTTGAATTTTTCGATGAAGCCAGATAATCCCAGTGAGCCCGCAGAAAACCTCTCTTTGGCCACGCTCTTTTAAGGGCTGGAAATCTATCTTCACTTCCTGGGTTACAGAATTCAATTCTGGCCCCTAGCGTTGATATGCGACTTGAATCGAAGATTAAAGCTGTGAATCATGGGATTAATTTCAAAAAGGGTCAGGCGCCAGAAAATAGTTATTCATTTAAATGTAACAATAATCTTACACAATAAAAGCCTCTTAAGAGCTATTAGATATAAGTGTTTATACCCATCAATTGACCAAGATCAAGAAATGATTTATTCACGAATCCAATTAAAAAACCCCAAAAACCGGGGTATTTGGGGGGCTTTACTACCTAAGAGTAGAACCTTATCTTTGTGACTTCAGCAATGCCTTGAATGTCAGAACACTCAGAGCAATTGCAATGCCTAGAGACACTAAAAACATGGCAAATTTAGATTGGGTCTGGCCTGTAGGAAAGATCAGATAAAAGGCGACTGTGATGCTGACTACCATCCCGAAAAATCCTGCTATCTTGGAAATCCGGTCTCTCATATCGTGAAATTTAAACATATTCTGCATCCTTTCAAGGTTTATCTCTTCTGTAAATCAGATCATCAATTCATGATCGCTGACTGACTGAGAAAACTGTAAACCTCGTTATTGGTGGAGTCATTTAGGGTAAACCCTTTATTGATCAGCTGCTTTCTCGATCTCAAGCATGCCATCTTCCATGGCATAGAGCGGTTCATATCCCAATTGATCTTTGGCCTTTTGAATAGAGACAGAAAAAGGGTGTGCCATTAAATGAACCATTTCCCTGATTAAGGGAGGCTCACCACGAAGCGGCAAGTATTTCCAGCCATTTTCTGCGAAATGCGCCAGGGGTCGGGCAAAGAAACGGGGTATGGACAAGGTTGGCACCTTGTAATGACCCGCTTTCAGTCTCGTGCTCATCCATTGCCTAAATTGCATTGGTGGTCCATCGCTGATAAAAAAACTCTCTTGATTTGAATCCGACAATAGCGATTTATTAACCGCTTCACAAAGATTTTGAATATAGCAAGTTGAGAAGAGGTAATCACCCTGATCAAACCAGCCAAATTTATTGAGATCTGCAGCTCTGCCTAAGATCTGATCAACGACATCGCCTCTACCCCAAATAGTTGCGGGCCTCAGACTCAGAGTACGAAAAGTCTCATCACCGGCTTCAAGAACCCACTGCTCTGCTTGCGACTTACTATGGCTATAAGGAAAGTTTTGTAATGATGGCAAAGCTCGAGATTCTGAAATATTCAGATTTTGACCCAATGGATTTTTAGCAATTGAAGCATCACTCATATAAATGAACTGCTTAATACTCGCTCGCCTTGATGACTCAAGAATATTTTTCGTCATGAAAACGTTAGTCTCTAGTAATGATTTTTCTGAATTCCACAACTTCATCTCTGCTGCGCAATGAATTACGACATCTAAACCATGAAGCCTCTTTGATAAACCCTCCACATCATTCAGGCTTCCTGACCAAACCGCAGTATTAGAGTGAGATTGAATATTGATAGTTTGTGGTTTACGAAAGTGAGATACAAGCTCATGGCCCTCTGCAATTAAAGAGTCAGTCAAATGACTACCTACAAAACCACTAGCCCCAGTCAAAAAGATCTTCATTTGCTAAAAAGCTGGCCAAGAAATAATGCAGATCTTCCGTAGTAATAAGCGGTGGCTAGCAATACCTTTGGAGAGAGGGCAATAATTGAAGAAAGCAATAAGATGCAGAAGGACCAATGCCTTGTAGATCCATAGGCACCCAATGTAATGAGCCCCAGAAAAATGAGCCTACGCACTTGACCACGAGGTAGCCAAGGGCTTCTTTTATAGAGGGGTACTTTATGAGTTACGGAGCTTTCGCCTGTCATCTTCTTGCGGTCACTTAAAAACAAATTCAATCTAATCCAAGTGAACTATCATAGATAATTATTAGGGATTATTCAATGACCAAGCAGAGCAACAAAACAAGTCCCCGTGGATTTCGCACCCTAGCAGCGCTACTCCCTTTTTTAAAGCCGTATAAAAAACAATTCGTCTTGGCTGTCTTTAGCTTGGTGCTTGCTGCAAGCGCCACCTTAGCCGTCCCCTTCTCCTTTAGACAAATTATCGATTTGGGATTTAATGCCAACAGCGGAAACCAAATCAACACCACTTTTTTAACGCTATTTGTTGTTGCTGGCTTAGTAGCTCTAGGAACGTCTCTGCGTTTCTACATGGTGTCCTGGTTAGGCGAAAAAATTACAACTGATATTCGTTCGGCTGTCTATAGTCATGTCATCAAGCAAAGTCCAGAGTTCTTCGAGTCCACTCATAGCGGTGAAATACTTTCACGCTTAAATACGGATACGGTGCTGATCCAGACACTGATTGGAACTAGCGTCTCAATGGCCATTAGAAATCTTCTATTGCTGGCAGGCGGCTTAGTAATGATGTTTATTACCAGCCCTAAATTATCGGTACTGATTTTCGCTACGCTATTACTCACCATCATTCCAACCGTCATCATGGGTAGACGAGTCAGAAAGCTTTCTCGCAACTCACAAGATAAGATTGCGAACGCCTCTGCAATGGCAAGTGAAAAATTAAATGCGATACCGACAATTCAATCATTTACTAATGAGAACATTGAAATTCATCGTTTTAATCAATCCATTCATACCGCTCTTGATGCAGCCATTACTCGAACACGGGCAAGAGCATTACTTACATTCGTAGCCATATTATTTGGCTTTACCAGCATTATCTTGGTGCTTTGGCTTGGTGCTTATGCAGTCATGGACAATCAAATTACTGCCGGAGAACTGTCTCAGTTTATTTTATATGCCGTGATTGTTGCTGGAGCTATAGCAGGTATTTCTGAAGTGATTGGCGATACGCAAAGAGCAATTGGTGCTAGTGATCGCCTTTTGGAGCTCTTAAATGTTGAGTCTTCCGTTAAAGCACTCGCTAACGTGAAATCAATAACCCAAGTCAATGCAGCTGGCATCGAAGTGCAAATTGACAATCTCAGCTTTCACTATCCATCAAATCAAAATAGTGTTTTATCAGACCTATCCCTAGAAATTAAACCTGGCCAAAGAATTGCTATCGTAGGCCCTTCAGGCGCTGGAAAGACTACACTCTTCCAGCTATTGCAGCGCTTCTATGACCCCACTAGCGGGGAAATTCTTTTTAATGGCACCAATATTCGAAACCTTCAGCTCGAAACACTGAGGAAATTAATCGGGATTGTTCCACAGGACATTGTGATTTTCTCAGACAACGCTATGGAGAATATTCGTTTTGGAAGAATGGATGCGACTGATGATGAGGTGCTAGTTGCAGCTCGCCTTGCCATAGCAGATGAATTTATTTCCAAACTACCAGAGGGATATCAAACCTTCTTAGGTGATCGAGGCATCCGCTTATCTGGCGGGCAAAAACAGCGAATTGCGATTGCACGAGTATTATTAAAAAATCCTGCCCTGTTGCTCTTAGATGAAGCCACTAGCGCCCTAGATGCTGAGTCTGAATTACTCGTACAGCGCGCGCTTGAGGCAGCAATGGATCATCGGACGACCATTGTGATTGCTCATCGACTTTCCACAGTAAAGCAAGCCGACAAAATAATCGTACTGGAGCATGGGCGGATCATTGAAACGGGTACACACGCTGATTTAATTCAACGAAGTGGGCTTTATGCCCGTTTAGCTAAACTTCAATTTACCGATCGATAACAGAGCATCCCCCCCCTTAGGGAGTAAATTCAGGAGTTAAGAGTTCTATGGAGTCCTAGGGTTTATACCGATGATTAGAGTAAACACTAGTTAACGAAAAAATTATTGGCATTTAGGCTTATTGTTTAAAGAGCATTTCAACAGTAGTTGACTAGTAAAACTGAAAACACTCCATGCTTTCCTCAGACGCCAATCAATATAAGCAAATTTTTTTAGCCCAACCTAGAGGTTTTTGTGCCGGCGTTGAAAGGGCAATCACGATTGTTGAAGAAGCCTTGAAGAAATATGGCAGCCCCATTTATGTCAGGCATGAGATTATTCATAATGCCTATGTTGTAAAAGATTTTCAGGCAAGAGGAGTTATTTTTGTCAACGACGTATCGGAAGCGCCCGAGGGATCTATCCTAATCTTTAGTGCGCATGGTGTAGCTACAGCAGTTAAAAATGAAGCTCAATTTCGCAATCTAAAAGTTTTTGATGCAACCTGCCCTTTAGTTTCAAAAGTGCATGCTGAGGTCATTCGCTTAAATGCGAGTGGTTACCAAATCATTATGATCGGCCACCTCGGACATCCGGAGGTTGAGGGCACGATAGGGCAAATTGATGCTCCAGTTCACCTCATAGAAAAAGTAGCTGATATAGAGGGCCTAAGTTTTCAACAAGATGAATTACTAGCCTTTGTTACTCAAACCACCCTATCGGTAGACGAAACCTCTGAAATCACTGCCGCCCTAGTAAAAAAATATCCGCATATTCATGCACCTAAGAAACAAGATATTTGTTACGCCACGCAAAATCGACAAGATGCTGTTAAAGCCATGCTGCCCTTAGTAGAGGTCGTGATAGTCGTTGGTAGCCCAAATAGCTCAAACTCCAAAAGACTTCAGGAATTATCCTTAAAGATGCAGGTTCCTGCATTTTTAGTGGATGATCCGCTGGAGATAAAACCAGAGTGGTTTACTGGAGTGAACAATATCGGCATTACAGCCGGAGCATCCGCTCCCGAGGAATTAACAGCAAAAGTGATCAAAGCCATCAAAACGCTTTCAAAAGGTGTGGTGCTACCTATGAAAGGCATTGATGAAAACATCAAATTTTCTTTACCTAAAGGCTTGGTTTAGGGATTAAAGCAGCCCCACCAGAAAATTATTTACTGATTCTTTTGCAAATGGAGTCTGAAATAGCTGCTGAGAAGTAGAGCACCATTCCAATAACAAAGATGAAATACTCACCCGTGTTGAAAAAATAGAGCAAACCCACTATCGCTATACCAAGGGAAAGAACGCTGAGTATTGTTTTAGCAAACATATTGATTCCTAAAATTGAATTATTAATCTTTGCTTATATTAAGACAAAAAAGAATTTAGTGCACTTGAGCTCAAATAGCGAGGGTGGAATTCAGTGGAACTTATAGTGGGGCTAAGCCAAATTTACTGGTTTGAGCCCTATCCCAATACTGAACATACTCCTGAGGTAAATCTTTTTGCAATGGGGCGTCAGCACCTTGTAATAGCGCTCCAGGAGACAGGGTTGGGAGCTGAGATGCTAATGAAGTTATCTTGCCAGAACCATCTCTACACAAAAGATAATCAGGTGTAATTTCATTAGGATGCATTAGACCTGCAGAGCCAATTAAATCTGCCAAAGATGCAACAGTATTCTGATGGAATGCAAATACTCGCTCAGCCTTATCAGGGACCACCAATGCTCTTTGACGACCTAAATCCTGAGTTGCAACACCTGTAGGACACTTGTCCGTATGGCATGTTCGTGACTGAATGCAACCCAATGCAAACATAAACCCTCTTGCAGAATTACACCAATCAGCCCCTAATGCAATGGCGCGAATAATGTCATAGCCAGAAATAATTTTTCCAGAGGCTCCAATCGCAATCTCCTTGCGCTTATTGATTCCGACTAAGGTGTTATGCACTAACCTAAGGCCATCACGAAGCGGCATCCCCACATGATCTGTAAATTCAACAGGGGCGGCACCAGTACCGCCCTCGCTTCCATCAACCACTATGAAGTCGGGGCTAATGCCTATCTCTAGCATCGCCTTAGCAATACCAAAAAACTCCCATGGCTGGCCAACGCATAATTTAAAGCCAACGGGCTTACCGCCGCTCAACTTACGCAAACGCGCAATGAATTTCATTAGCTCTAATGGAGATGAAAATTCAGCATGATGGGCTGGAGAGACACAATCCTCGGCAATCGGGACACCCCTAGTCGCAGCAATTTCAGCAGTAACTTTAGCGCCAGGCAAGACCCCACCATGACCTGGCTTAGCGCCCTGTGATAGCTTAATTTCCACCATCTTGATTTGCGGATCAACTACCTGGGTAGAAAATTTTTCCTCTGAAAATCGACCATCCGCGGTGCGACAGCCAAAGTATCCAGATCCAATTTCCCAAATAATATCGCCGCCAAACTCGCGATGATATGAAGAGATTGAGCCTTCGCCAGTATCATGAGCAAATCCACCCAGCTTTGCGCCTCTATTCAGCGCTCTAATTGCATTTGGTGAAAGCGACCCAAAACTCATCGCAGAAATATTAAATATAGATAAAGAGTAAGGCTGAAGACAGCTTGAACCACCAACCTGAATACGAAATTGGCTCGGGTCAGGATGGCATGGAGAATTTGAGTGTCCCAACCATTCGCCTTCAGGACCATACATCGACTTGATTGAACCAAATCCCCGCTTATCGTTATCTTTTTTAGAGCGGCTATAAACCATAGCTCTTTGATTTCTTGAAAAAGGAATTTTCTCCTCATCATTCTCTAAAAAGTATTGACGAATCTCAGGGCGGATATATTCAAGTAAGAATCGAAAATGCCCTATCAAAGGATAATTGCGCAATATTGAATGATGCTTTTGAATTGAATCTTTTAGGCCAATCAAAAATAATCCTAAGAAAAATATAGCTAAATATGGACTATATAAAAAAGAAAGGGGGGCGAGTATGCCGGTTGAGAGCCAAAAAAAATATCTGGAATAACGCAATTAAAGACCTCCTGCCTAGGCTTTTGATAAGCAATATTAAAAAATTAAATATCTATTTAAATATACAGCGAGAAGTGCATTGATTGAGGCTTTACTCCGAGGAAATAATACCTCAAATGCGGATAAGAAAATCTTTATAAATTAATGTTGATAGCTTTTCATTCCCACTCAATAGTTGCTGGCGGTTTTCCACTGATGTCATAGACCACTCTGTTGATGCCACGCACTTCATTAATAATGCGGTTTGATACTTTGCCCAATAAATCATGCGGTAAGTGGGCCCAGTGTGCAGTCATGAAGTCTTGTGTTTGCACTGCCCTGAGAGCAACGACGTATTCATAGGTTCTACCATCACCCATCACGCCCACAGACTTCACTGGTAAGAACACTGCGAAAGCTTGGCTGGTGAGGTCATACCAAGATTTCTGACTGGCTTCATCAATCGTATTGCGTAATTCTTCAATGAAGATAGCATCAGCACGTTGTAGTAAGTCGGCAAATTCCGATTTGACTTCACCCAAGATGCGCACACCAAGACCAGGTCCTGGGAATGGATGGCGATACACCATCTCACGTGGTAAACCTAATGCAACGCCGAGTTCACGCACTTCGTCTTTAAATAATTCACGCAAGGGTTCGAGTAACTTGAGATGCATGTCTTCAGGCAAACCACCCACATTGTGGTGGCTCTTAATCGTATGCGCGCCCTTCTTACCCTTACCGGCAGACTCAATCACGTCTGGGTAAATGGTTCCTTGAGCAAGCCACTTCGCATTTTTAATCTTGCCAGACTCAGTTTGGAAAATCTCTACGAATTCTTTGCCAATGATTTTGCGCTTGGCTTCAGGATCTGCAACGCCAGCAAGCTCAGACATAAACTTCTCCTTGGCGTCTACACGAATCACTTTGACGCCGAGGTTGCGAGCAAACATCTCCATCACCATGTCGCCTTCGTTTAAACGAAGCAAGCCATGATCAACAAATACACAAGTGAGTTGCTCACCAATGGCGCGATGTATTAAAGCTGCTGCCACACTAGAGTCAACGCCGCCTGATAAACCGAGAATCACTTCTTCGTCACCAACTTGCTTTCGAATATGCTCAACTGCCTCGCTAATGTAGTCACCCATGACCCAATCTGGTTTGCACTGACAGATCTCATGCACAAAGCGACCCAAGATAGCTTCACCTTGTAAGGTATGCGTTACTTCAGGATGGAATTGGAATGCATAGAAACGATGCTCTTCATCAGCCATACCTGCAATCGGGCAGGACTCTGTTGAAGCCATCAGCTTAAAAGCTGGTGGCATTGCAGTTACTGAATCACCATGGCTCATCCATACCTTCAGAATGCCGTAGCCTTCACTGGTAGAAAAGTCTTGGATACCTTTAAGTAAATTGGTATGGCCATGGGCACGCACTTCGGAGTAACCAAACTCACGGGCTTTACCCAAGGACTCGGCAGAGGCAACTGCGCCACCCAATTGGGTTGCCATGGTTTGCATGCCGTAGCAAATGCCTAAGACGGGAACGCCGAGTTCAAAAACGATTTGCGGCGCACGAGGACTACCCTCTTCGGTTACAGAGCTAGGTCCACCTGAAAGAATGATGCCTTTACCACCCTGCTCTTGAATGAACTTGCGAATGAATTCTGGATCGCAATCGTAGGGATGGATTTCAGAATAGACGCGCGCATCACGCACGCGCCGGGCAATCAATTGGGTGACTTGTGAACCAAAGTCAAGAATCAGTATTTTGTCGTGCACGAAAGGATTACCTTAAATTCAGCCTGCATTTCAGCTTTTGTTTACTTCTTAATCAATATGGTAATTCGGTGCTTCCTTAGTGATCTTCACATCATGAACGTGTGACTCGCGAACACCCGCTGAAGTGATTTCCACAAAATTCGCTTTCTCATGAAGTTCATCAATCGTCTTGCAACCCAAGTAACCCATTGAAGAACGAATACCACCAGTCAGTTGATGCAAGATGGCAAGGACACTACCTTTGTAAGGCACTTGACCTTCAATACCTTCGGGCACCAGCTTCTCAGCATTCGCCGCACTAATATCGCTCTGGAAGTAACGATCTGCAGAGCCATCTGCCATCGCGCCCAAAGATCCCATGCCGCGATAACTCTTGTATGAACGACCTTGATACAGGAATACTTCACCAGGAGCTTCTTCAGTACCTGCGAACAAACCGCCCATCATGACGGAGCTTGCACCAGCAGCTAAGGCTTTAGCAACGTCACCGGAGTAACGCACACCACCATCAGCAATTAACGGAATGCCCGTACCTTTGAGGGCAGCAGCCACATTCACAATGGCGCTAATCTGGGGAACACCTACACCCGCAACAATCCGGGTAGTGCAAATAGAGCCAGGACCAATACCGACCTTCACGCCATCAGCGCCATGATCAGCTAATGCTTTAGCGGCTTCGCCAGTGGCAATATTTCCACCGATCACTTGTACGTGCGGGTAATTTTTCTTAACCCACTTCACGCGATCTAATACGCCTTGGCTATGGCCGTGTGCGGTATCCACCACAATCACATCGACACCTGCACGAACTAAGAGCTCAATGCGCTCATCGTTATCAGGACCAACGCCGACAGCAGCTCCAACACGTAACTTACCTTCGCTATCCTTACAGGCATTTGGATGCTCGGTAGCCTTCAAGATATCTTTAACAGTGATGAGGCCGCGCAGTTCAAACTTATCGTTTACTACCAGCACGCGCTCTAAGCGATGCTGGCTCATCAAGCGCTTCGCCTCTTCTAGCGAGCAACCTTCTTTAACTGTAATCAAGCGCTCGCGTGGAGTCATCTTGGATTTCACAGGCGCATCTAAGTCTTCCTCAAAGCGCAAGTCGCGGTTGGTAATAATGCCCACCACCTCTTTGCCAGTGAGCACTGGAAATCCGGAGAAACCATGCTCACGAGAAAGTTGAATCACTTGGCGTAGCGTGGCATGTGGATCCACCGTAATAGGATCGCGCAAAATGCCAGATTCGTAACGTTTGACCTTAGCCACTTCCCTAGCCTGTTCAGCAGGCTTGAGATTTTTATGAACAATACCAATACCACCCTCACTAGCCATGGCAATTGCCAAGCGGCCTTCAGTGACGGTATCCATGGCTGCGGACACCAACGGTGTATTGAGTGAAATATCTCGAGTTAACTTACTTGCCAAGCTGGCATCTCGAGGGAGTACCGAAGAATAAGCCGGTACGAGGAGCACATCGTCAAAAGTGAGTGCTTTTTGAATGAGTCGCATGCAAAACCCCTAGTCACAAAAGAAGATTATAGCCTCCTCGCCTTTCTTTTAGCTGCGGCAGCCTGGAATTTGGCATCTTGGTTCTGATTAGCCTTCTTGCGGCGGACGGCCTTGGGGTCAACCAGGAGCGCAGAATAGAGCTCCAAGCGATCACCCTCGTAAATAGGGCTGTCCCAATCCTTACGCTTGCCAAAGACGCCAAAACAGCCTTTTCTGGCTAAGTTGGAGTCTTCGGGACCTTGGGCAATTCCCGCTTTAATGAGAGCAAGCCCTACAGTGGCAGCCTCGGAGGGCAATAATTGCAGCGTAAAAGGGCTTAACTCAGGCTCACCCAGGCGGGCATCGCAAATCCAAATCTCCATGGATTGACTAGCCATAGAGGTCTTCAGCTCGCTTAACGAAGCAATCAACAAAGGTGCCTGCAATATGCCCAAAGACTGGGCCAATGATCTTGTCTAGGATGACGCTTTTGAACTCCCAGTGGAGCTTAAATTCCACCTTACAGGCATCCTCTTTGAGGGGAATGAAGTTCCACTGCCCAGAAAAATGCTTGAATGGGCCATCCACAAAGACCATATCAATGCTTTCGGGGCGACGATTGGTGTTTCGAGTATGAAAATACTGATTAATACCCTTAAAGTGGATATTGATTTTGGCATCCAAAACAGTCTCAGATTGCTCAAAAATTTCCACGCCGCCGCACCAGGGCAAGAACTCTGGGTAGCGCGCAACATCAGTTACCAAACCGTACATGCGGTCCGCGGATTGGCCAATTAAAACGGTCTTGTTGACGTCTGCCATAATCGATCTTGAGAAGCTAAATAAATATGAGTATCGTCGATAACAAAAAAGCCTTCTTCGATTATTTTATCGAGGAACGGTTCGAGGCAGGACTGGTTCTGGAAGGCTGGGAAGTAAAAGCCATCCGCGCCGGTCGCGTGCACGTCAAAGAAGCGTATGTTGTCATCCGTCAGGCGGAGCTGTTCCTGATCGGCTGCCACATCACCCCCCTGCTATCTGCCTCCACTCACATAGTCCCCGACAGTACCCGCACCCGCAAACTCCTCCTCAATGCCATTGAGATTAAAAAACTTATCGGCAAGGTAGAGCAAAAAGGCTACACCCTGGTCCCATTGAATCTGCATTTCTCCAAAGGGAATGTGAAGTGCGAGATTGGCCTAGCGCGAGGCAAGAAGCAGCATGACAAACGCGCAGCCACCAAAGAGCGTGAATGGGAAGTTCAAAAGGGCCGAATTGCTCGGGGCGATCTCAACGCTTGATTGGGCAAGTAAGTGCCTAGCTATCAAAGCTTGGAATATTCAGCCCAAAACAAAATGCCTAGATTCGCATCTAGGCATTTTTTACATCTTGCTAGTGATTAGCAGTTAAGGGAAGATAGCTTACGCCTCTTTCTTACCCAACATTTCCCAGGTCGCTACTACGCTATCTGGATTGAGGGAGATCGAAGTAATGCCCTTAGCAACCAACCAACGCGCAAAGTCTGGATGATCTGAAGGGCCTTGGCCACAGATACCAACGTATTTGTTTTGCTTAAGACAAGCTTCAATAGAGCGAGCAATCATGAACTCTACTGCAGGGTCACGCTCATCAAAGTCAATTGCTAGTAATTCCATACCGGAGTCACGATCTAGGCCTAGGGTTAACTGAGTCATATCGTTTGAACCGATTGAGAATCCATCGAAATGCTCGAGGAATTGATCTGCCAAGATCGCATTAGAAGGAATCTCGCACATCATGATCAGGCGCAGGCCATTCTCACCACGCTTGAGACCTAACTTTGCCATCATGTCGATAACACGCTCAGCTTGCTTGATAGTGCGAACAAAAGGCACCATGATCTCGACATTATCCAGACCCATATCTTCACGAACGCGCTTCATTGCAGCGCACTCCAAAGCAAAGGCTTCACCAAAATCCGCTGATACGTAACGGGATGCGCCACGGAAGCCCAACATTGGATTCTCTTCATCCGGCTCATAGCGTGAACCACCAATGAGTTTCTTGTATTCATTTGACTTGAAGTCAGACAAACGTACGATCACCGGTTTTGGATAGAAAGCCGCAGCAATCGTTGCTACACCTTCAACCAATTTGTCTTCATAGAACTGACGTGGGCTTGCATAGCCACGAGCAACGCTTTCTACAGCGCGCTTGAGATCAGGATCAATGTTTGGATACTCCAAGACAGCGCGCGGATGCACACCAATGTAGTTATTGATAATGAACTCAAGACGAGCTAAGCCGACACCAGCATTGGGGATTTGACAGAAATCAAAGGCCAACTGAGGATTACCGATATTCATGGTGATCTTGACTGGAATCTCTGGCAATACACCACGAGAAACTTCAGTTACTTCGGTCTCAATCAAGCCATCATAGATATGACCTTCGTCACCTTCTGCACAAGACACGGTAACCATCATGCCGTCTTGCAAATGCTCAGTAGCATCACCACAACCTACTACCGCAGGGACACCTAACTCGCGAGCAATAATCGCTGCGTGACAAGTACGACCACCACGATTGGTAACAATCGCAGAGGCACGCTTCATCACTGGCTCCCAGTTAGGATCAGTCATATCAGCAACCAATACATCACCTGGCTGCACACGATCCATCTCGCTTGGGTCACGAATAATACGAACTGGGCCTGCACCAATCTTTTGACCAATCGCACGACCTTTAGCCAATACCTTAGAGCTACCTTTTAACTTGTAGCGCATCTCCACTTGACCAGCAGCTTGGCTCTTCACCGTCTCAGGACGAGCTTGCAAGATGTAAATACGGCCATCTTGACCATCTTTACCCCACTCGATATCCATTGGACGACCGTAATGCTTTTCAATAATGACGGCATATTTGGCTAATTCAGTAATGTCAGCATCTTCCAATGAAAAACGATTACGCTTTTCTGGGGCTACATCTACAGTCATTACCTTCTCAGCAGAACCTGCCGGGGCAAATTGCATCTGGATTAACTTGGAACCTAAAGAGCGACGAATAATCGCTTTCTTATCTTTTGCCAAAGTTGTTTTGAATACATAGAATTCATCTGGGTTGACTGCACCCTGCACTACTGTCTCGCCCAAGCCATAGCTGGAAGTGATAAACACTACATCTTCGAAGCCAGACTCCGTATCCAAGGTAAACATCACACCAGCTGCACCCAGGTCAGAGCGCACCATACGCTGAATACCAGCCGATAGCGCTACTTCAGCGTGGGCAAAGCCCTTATGAACTCGATAAGAAATCGCACGGTCGTTATACAAAGAGGCAAATACTTCACGAATCTTCTTCAGAACATCATCAATACCTTCAACGTTCAAGAAGGTTTCTTGCTGTCCTGCAAATGAAGCATCAGGCAAGTCTTCTGCGGTAGCAGAAGAGCGTACTGCAAAGGAGCCTTTACCGGAGTCATCTAATGTTTTGAATGCGGTACGAACTTCTTCATCCAGACGCGCCTGAAACGGAGCAGTCTCAATCCAACCGCGGATTTCTTTTCCAGCCTCGGCTAGCGCGCGTACGTCATCAATGTTGAGATTTTCCAAACGCTTCTGAATGCGCTCGGTCAAGTTGTTATGCTCTAAGAAATCACGAAACGCCAATGAGGTAGTTGCAAATCCAGTGGGTACACGAACACCCGTGGAGGACAACTGAGAAATCATTTCGCCAAGTGAGGCATTTTTACCGCCGACTGACTCAACATCGGTCATGCGGAGTTGCTCAAAAGGCAGAACATAGGCATTTGCTACATCGTTACTTTGTTGCTGTTGGTTGGACATAAAATACTCTCTAAGGATAAGGAAACTGGTCGAGCGGCCGGATAAAATACGGCATACTTCATTAACTACATATTGTAGTGCTGACCAAGACCTCTAGGCCAATCTCATGTCTACCCAAACGCGTATTGTTTTTATTGTTTCTGATGGCACCGGTATTACTGCCGAGAACTTCAGCCAATCGATTTTGGCCCAATTTGAGGCCACTTTTAAGCACATTCGGGTACCATTTGTTGATAGTCCTGATAAAGCCCACGATGCGGTCTCTAGCATCAATCAGGCAGCCTCTAAATATGAGGTCCAGCCGATTGTTTTCACCACTTTAGTGAATCCCGAACTGAACGCCATTGTCAGCAAAGCCAATGGCCTGATTTTGGATATGTTCCAGACTTTTGTGGCGCCCTTGGAGCAGGCTCTCGGGGTTAAATCAACCCATGCGATGAACCGTCTGCACCACAATGCAGATACTGAGGCCTACAAAAATCGGATCGAGGCCATTAACTACTCTTTGGCTCATGATGATGGTCAATCTAATAAAAACCTAGCCGAGGCTGACGTCATTCTGGTTGGCATTTCCCGGGTTGGCAAAACACCAACTAGTCTTTACTTAGCAATGCAATATGGCATGAAAGCAGCAAACTACCCTCTTATTCCAGAAGACTTCGAACGTGGGCAACTACCAAAGGATTTAATTCCCTACCGGAGCAAGATTTTCGGCTTAATGATTGATGCTGAACGCTTGTCAGAGATTCGTAATGAGCGACGCCCTGGCAGTAATTACGCTAAGTTAGAAAACTGCCGCTATGAAATTAATGAAGCCACCGCCATGATGAAAAAAGAATCGATTCCTTGGGTAGCTACGACCAGCAAATCGATTGAAGAGATTGCTACTACGATATTGCAATCTATTAAGTCAGATAAAACAATTCTGGGCTAAAGTATCAGCTAGTTTCAGTTGCGACGAATTCGTACTGTTTCAAATAGACAGATTGCCGCAGCAGTAGAAACATTGAGCGATTCGACTCTGGGGTCAATCGGGATTGATACACCTTTGGCTTGGGCCATCAGATCCTCAGAAACGCCCTGTCCTTCACTTCCCATTACCCAGGCAACCGGATGCATTAGTACCTTGGGCATGTTGTAGAGATCGAACTCGCCATCGGCAGTAGCAGCTAACAATGGTGCAGTGACTGCGCTAAGGACTTGCTGAGATGACCAACCTTCATAAAGATCTAGCAAGCGATGAGCGCCCATGCCGGCGCGCAATACTTTGCTTGACCAGAGGTGGGCGCAACCTGATAGCGCAACTACTTGAGTAAAGCCTGCTGCCGCGGCAGTGCGCAAGATAGAGCCCACATTACCAGCATCTTGAATGCGATCCAAAATAATGACATCGCCTTCAAGCGTAGCAACTGACTTTTGGGGATTTAAGGCAGACTCAGGCAGATCTAGCAATCCCGCAATTTGCGGAGCGTTTACCAAATCTGATAGCAAATCCCATAAACCTTTATCTAATTGATAAACGCGAGTCTCAGGACAGATTTCTACATGGTCGTAAACGGCTTGAGCAATTTCTGGATTTTGCAAACCCAACTCAGAGGTAATCAATGTCTTGAGTGCCGGATTACCCACCCAGGTTTGTACTAAATGAATACCTTCTAACAAAGCTTGCCCGAAAGCAAATCTCGCTTTTTGTCCTTTGGGGCCGGTAGCCTGCAATTGACGAATCTCCCTAAACAAGGAGTTGTCTTTTGAACTGATAAATTCCATTTTCATAGTTGGGATTATCGACTATGCAGAGCCAAGACATTACGAACCGGAGAAAAACTACGGCGATGTTGATCGCACGCGCCAAATTCCTTCAGTGCAGCGAAATGCGCTTCAGTTGGATATCCCATGTGCTGAGCAAAGCCATATTGGGGGTGCAGTTCATGCAAGGCCATCATTTGGCGATCACGCGTGACTTTTGCCAAGATAGAGGCGGCAGAAATTGCTGGCTCTTTAGCATCACCCTTGACAATAGCCTCGGCTGCTATGGGAAGTTCAGGACAGCGATTGCCGTCAATCAAAGCTTTATCCGGCCAGCCACCTAAGCGGGTAGTGAGATCTTCAATTGCACGACGCATTGCCAACATCGTCGCTTGCAAAATATTGATCTCATCAATCTCGGCTGGGCTCGCCTCACCAATGCCCCAGGCTTTAGCCTTTAACTGAATTTGCTCAAACAAAAACTCACGTCTTGCAGCTGATAGCTTCTTAGAATCTTTTAATCCAGTGATCGGGTTCTCAGGATCGAGCACGACGGCACCTGCAACCACCGCTCCTGCCAATGGGCCACGCCCTGCTTCATCAACACCACAGACCCAAATCAAGCTCACACAGTAACCCGATGTTTTGCGGCAGCAATGGTTTGCGCTACCGCCTGTGCAACCAATAAACCAGTGGGTCTGCGCAAGGTCTCATGCATTTCTGCAAAACGGGTTTTTAATTGAGTGGCTTTACTAGGGTTGTTTAACCAGACTAGCAAGGCATCGGCCAACTTATTCCGAGTGGCGTCGTCTTGTAGAAGTTCGGGGACAACAAACTCCCCGCACAGAATATTGGGTAAACCAACATACGGCAGATAGCCCTGTCGTTTCATGATCTGCGCTGTCAGCCAGGGTACCTTATAAGAAATCACCATCGGCTTTTTCCAGAGCGCCGCCTGTAATGTCGCTGTACCACTAGCAATGAGCACAACATCAGCAGCCTCAAGTACTGCGTCGGCCTCGCCATCAATCAAATAAATATGAAGGTCAGGGTTTTTATTGAGCGCATTTTTGAGTAAGGCTTCTAGCGGTTCACGCAGGCGTGGTGTTGCCACTGGGATTACAAAATGTAAAAGCTGTCCTGGTATACGCTTAGTAAGTTCTGCCATCGTCTCAAAAAAGACTGGTGCAATCAGCTCAATCTCAGAGCCGCGACTACCCGGCAATACAGAGATAACTGTTCCGCTTAATGTATTGCTTGGTAGATTTAAGATTTTTTCTATTCTTTGCTTGGCGCTTGCTGGATTTGGCTCAAGAGGTATTTCACTGGCAAGCGGGTGTCCAACATAAGTTGCACTTATGCCAGCCCGCTCATAAATCTCACTCTCAAATGGGAAGATACAGAGCATGCGTTCAACTGCTTGCTTGATCTTCGTAATGCGCCCTGCTCTCCAGGCCCAAATGGATGGGGAAACAAAATGCAAAGTCGGAATACCTGCTTTGCGCAAAGCTAACTCGACGCCTAAATTGAAATCTGGTGCATCAATACCTAGATACACATCGGGTCGACCTTCGCCCGTGAGATTGGCAATCAACTCTTTACGCAACTTCAGAATAGCGGGTAACTGTTTAATTGCCTCTACGTAACCACGGACACTTAATGTCTCCATTGGCCAATCTGAGCGTAGCCCTTCTGCTTGCATGCGAGGGCCGCCAATACCATAGACCTCCAGATGAGAGGTATCAGGGATCTGCTTTAGTGCACTCAATACTGGCGCTGCCAGCAAGTCACCCGAAGGCTCTCCGGCAACACAAGCAAGTTTAGACACTGGATTTTCTCTATCGAATAATGCCGCGTGTCGAGGCGGCAATAAAGTCATGGAACTCTGTTAGCTTTTCTGCAGTTTGGGCATCGGATGCACTAGCGAGCGCCATCTTCTGAATCTCCACCTTAGCTTCTTCAAAGCTGAGACCATCTTTATAGAGAACCTTATATGCCTGACGTAATGCAGAAATCGTTTCGCTTGAGAAACCACGTCGCTTCAGACCTTCCACATTAATACCATGGGGAGATGCTTTATCGCCGGCTGCAATCACAAACGGCGGAATGTCTTGCACTAATGCGGAGGCGCCGCCCAACATCGCGTGTTGACCGATGCGCACAAATTGATGAACGCCAGACATGCCACCCATAATCGCCCAGTCGCTCACTTTTACGTGGCCAGCAATTTGTGCATTGCTAGAGAAAATCGTGTGATTACCAATTTGGCAGTCATGTGCAATGTGCACATAAGCCATGATCCAGTTGTCATCACCAATTCTGGTGATGCCCTCATCCTGAGATGTGCCCGTATGGATGGTCGTGAACTCACGAATAGTGTTGCGATCGCCAATAATCAACTGGGTAGGTTCGCCGCGGTATTTCATATCCTGGGGAGCGCCACCAATAGCAGCAAAGTGCGCAAAGTTATTTTCTTTACCGATCGTGGTGTAACCCTCGATCACTGTGTGAGAGCCAATTTTGCTGCCAGCACCAATTTTGACGTTTGACCCAATGACAGAGTACGGACCAATCTCTACGTCGCCGGCAATCTCCGCTTTACTATCAACTACAGCAGTCACATGAATCCGAGTCATTACGCACCTTTCGTACGAACGGCACAAGTGATATTCGCTTCGGCAGCCAACTCACCATCCACGGTCGCCTGCACTTGGAACTTATAGATACCGGCACGTTCGCGCTCTAACTTAGCCGTCATGATCAATTGATCACCAGGTAATACCGGCTTCTTAAAACGAGCACCATCAATACCGGCGAAGTAATAAACCGCATTTTCTTCTCGCACTTCAGAAAAGGTCAGGAGTGCCGCAGTCTGGGCAAGCGCCTCAATAATTAAAACCCCTGGCATGACCGGAAAATCTGGGAAGTGACCCTGAAAGAAAGGCTCATTCATAGTGACATTCTTCAGCGCAGTAATGCTTTGACGAGGCTCAAGCTCCAATACGCGATCAACCAATAAAAATGGGTAGCGATGTGGAAGCAACTTCAAAATTTGATTGATGTCGATAGCGATGGGTTTGCTCATGTAATTACCTGCTGAATAAAGTTTTTAGTTTTTTAAATATGGTGACGAAATTATTTAGATTTGTCTAATAATCGTAAGCGTTGGCGTATTTTATCGAGACCCCGCAGAATTGCCGCATTTTTCTCCCAAGCACTGTGGAGCATTGAAGGGTAAACGCCCGTGTAATGCTGCCCTGGCTCTGTAATCGAACGAATAATGGAGGTATTGCCTGACACAGTTGTTCTATCTGCAATCGTGAGGTGACCGGCAAAATTGGCTGCCCCACCAATAATACAAAAGTTGCCAATCTTAGTACTTCCCGAAATGGCAGCACAACCAGCAATCACACAACAATTGCCTACCACTACGTTGTGGGCAATTTGAACTTGGTTATCAATCTTGGTGCCGTTACCGATGATGGTATCACTCATGGCGCCACGATCGATTGTGCTTGATGCGCCCACCTCAACATCATTGCCGATAACCACAGCACCTGTTTGCGGGATCTTGACCCACTCAGCACCGGTAGCAGAAAAGTCAGGGGCAAAGCCAAAACCATCCGCACCAATTACCGCTCCACTATGAATAATGCAGCGCTCACCAAGCTTCGTTTCTGAATAAACAGAGACATTGGGATAGATCAAGGTATCGCTGCCAATATTGGAATTTCTGGCGACAGAAGTATTTCCCAACAGGACAACTCGCTCACCTAATTTAACGCCAGGACCGATCTGCACAAACGGTCCGATATGGCATGAAACTGGAATGCTGACGCTAGAATCAATGGCGGCACTGGGATGCACTCCAGGCGCATAAACAGGTGCAGAAGCCTTAGCAAAGTGCTGCGCCATTCTGGCAAATGTAGCGTAGGGATTTTTAGAGACAAAAAACACTCGCCCCGCTGAGTTGCCTCCTGGGTTTGCCTGGAGAAAATCTAAATCCGCCTGACTGACAATCAAACCACCTGCAGCACTATCGCTAGCCTGCTGGCGATACAGCGGATTTGAAAGAAAGGAGATTTGACTGGATTGGGCTCGCTCGAGAGGAGCGAGGCCTTGAAGCAAGAGGGAGCCATCCCCCACCAAGCTTACTTGAAACTGTTCGGCCAGCTCGATGGCGGTGGGCATAAAACTTACTTAAGACTATTCAAAGCCTTGATGACATCATCAGTAACATCAACCTTAGGATTGGCATAGGCTGGATCTTGAATAATGACATCAATTTTTCTTTGTTCAGCAATCTGCTTGAGTGCCTGATTGGCTTTTTCAGCAATCTTGGCACGCTCTTCAAAGTTACGCTGATTGAGATCCTCGGTGTACTCACGCTGTTTACGCTGCAATTCACGATCCTGGTCGGCCAGCTCGCGCTGACGACGTGCACGCTCAGCCTCAGACATGACTGCTGAATCACGATCTAACTTTTCTGCAGCAGATTTGATTTTTTGGGCGCTGTCACGAATTTCGTTTTGGCGTTTCGTAAATTCATTCTGCAATTTAGTCTGGCTAGCTTTAGCCATATTGGATTCATTAAATACTTTTTCAACATTCACAGCCGCAATCCGGGTTCCAGCATCCTGAGCAAATGCCGATGGCAAAGCGATGAATGACGAAACAGCAATTAAGCCGTATTGAATCCATTTGGAAGATTGATGAAGCTTCATAAAACTTTCCTTAAACAATTAAAACGCTGTACCCACTTGGAACTGCAAACGTTGGACGTTATCCGTAGGCAATGATTTGATTGGAATACCGTAACTAAACTTGAGCGGACCCAATGGTGATATCCATGATAAACCCAAGCCATAAGAATATCGCAAGACGAGATTGATATTCTCCGCATAGACATTACCGCCGTCTACGAAACCAAATACCCGCAAGGTTTTGTCCACTCCGGATCCAGGAACAGGTACGGTGTACTCTACGTTACTGACGATCTTGGACTGGCCACCAGTAGGCTGATTCAAGCCTGTATTTGGATTATAGAAAGTGGGACCTAGTGAGCCTGGGGCATAGCCTCGAACCGATCCAATACCACCAACATAGTAGTTTTTGGTGATTGGGAATGGGTACTTACCGTAGGCTTCGCTGTAACCTACTTCGCCATTAAAGGACAAAATATTGCCTTTTGAGAAAGAGTGGTATTTCTGATACTGGCCAAATATCCGGTAAAACATCATATTTCCCAGCGGGGTTCCAGCTTCAGCGCTCAACTGCTGTAATGAGCCAGAAGATGGAATTAAAGCGCTATCACGACCATCTCGTGACCAGCCTACAGTGACAGGTATGTTGTATGTCGTCAATGTGGCAGGGTAACCGGGTGCAGCCACTCCGTAGCTCTGAGCATAATTTAAATAAGGGATGGGGGTATTGACTGTAGTCTGAATCTGAAATGCCTCTACCCCAGTTCCAAAGAATACCCGGTCAACCTCTGTGTACGGAACTCCAAACTTAATATTGCTACCAACATTCTTAATTTGATAATCAGGATCGCCGACGTAATACAAAGGCTTGGATGATCGGTAGTACAGATCGGTATAACGGCTAATACCATCCTCGGTGAAATAAGGGTCGTAGTTAGACAAGGCCAAGCTCTGATTAATCTTACCCAAAGACATATTCAAACCTACTGCAGTACCCGTACCAAATGCATTGTCTTGATTAATACCGGCAGAGAGAATCAATTTTTCAGTTGAAGAGAAGCCCGCACCAATCGTGACGGCACCGGTTGGCTTCTCAGTTACTTTCACATTGACGTCCACTTGATCTGGAGACCCAGGAACGTCCTGAGTAGAAATATCAGTCTCAGTGAAGTAACCCAAACGGCCTAAACGTTTTTTAGACAGGTCAATCTTGTCACTATCAAACCAGGAGCTCTCAAACTGACGCATCTCGCGGCGAATCACCATATCTCGAGTTTTGGCATTACCAGTAACATTCACTTGGCGAACATAAACACGTCGACCCGGATCAACCACTAAGGTCAAATCCACTTCGCTTAAGTCACGACGAATATCCGGCTGTGGGTTGATGGTTGCAAACGCATAGCCATACGAACCCAGAATTTCTGCAATCGCCTTGGTACTTTCAGTCAACTTAGCGGATGAGAAGGTGTCGCCTGGCTTAAGGGTTACCAGCTGAGTCAGCTCGGCCTCTTTACCCAATAAATCCCCAGCTAAACGCACATTCTTGACTGTGAACTTATTACCTTCACGAATACTCACCGTGAGATAGATGCCTTTTTTGTCCGGGGTAATAGATACCTGAGTAGATTCGATGACAAATTCGAGGTAGCCACGATTAAGGTAGTAAGAGCGAATGTTCTCTAAGTCTGCAGTAAGCTTTTGCTTAGAGTACAAATTATCTTTGCTGTACCAAGAAAGCCATCCACCTGTCTTCAACTGCATCTCGCTTCTGAGAGTGCCCTCACTAAAGACATTGTTGCCGATAAAATTAATCTCTTCGATTTTGGCTACAGGGCCTTCATCGATATTGAAATAAATCGCTACTTGATTACGCTCTACTGGGGTAACGGTGGCAACTACCTCAGCGGCGTACATACCCTTACCGACATATTGACGCTTGAGCTCTTGCTCCGCCTTGTCAATCAGCGCTTTGTCGTAGAAGCGGGCTTCAGCTACACCTACTGCTTTTAAAGATTTGCGGACAATTTCTTGATCAAACTCTTTCATCCCAGTAAATTCAATCCGGGAGATGGTGGGACGCTCTTCAACAATCACAATCAAAACATTGCCTTGAGCCTGAATCTGTACATCTCGGAAAAAACCGGTGCTATATAAAGCCTTAATAGCTTCAGCACTCTTCTCATCCGAAAAGGTGTCACCGACCTGAACGGGCAAATAGCTAAATACAGTTCCTGGCTCTACTCGTTGCAAGCCCTCGATTCGAATATCTTTGATCACAAAGGAGTCGGCTGCCTGTGCATTTACACAAACACTAGCAGCAACAATCAGGACTAATTGAGCAAGAAATCGAGTCACAGAGCGAATAGAGGGGATCAGAAAATTCAAGATGAAAGGTAGCGTTGCAAATCGTTAAACAAGGCTAGCAAGGAAAGCGATATCAGAAGCAAAAAACCCACTTTTTGGAGCTTTTCCTGCAGTGATAAAGACATTCGCTTACCAGCAACCAACTCCCATGCATCATACAGGAGCTGACCCCCATCGAGCATTGGTAAAGGCACTAAATTCAAGAGTCCAATACTGATGCTCATAAGGGCTAAAAAGGCTACAAATGGCTGCCAGCCGACCTGGGCAGACTTACCTGCCATATCCGCAATACTCAAGGGTCCACCGAGCTGCTTTAAGGTCGTTTTACCCGTAAATAAACCCAACATTAGCCTTACAGAGACCTTGGTTATCAAAGACACCCGCTGATATGCAAAACCGATGGCATCTATCGGCCCTAACTTGAGCTCTTTCCACTCCGAGGGTGGACTCACTTGGGGAAACAAGCCTAGCGCCTGAAATGGATCGGATTCGGGAGTAATCGGCGGTAAATCACCCTGCCTAAAGGATTTGATCTGACGGGTGCCAGCAGCATCCCGAATCTCTATGGCAAAACCTTGCTCCCCGGTAATGGCATCTAAAAGAAGCCAACGCAATGCATTCCAACTGGGGACTGAGTCAAACTCTTCAAGAATGGGGGCGCCTTTGTAATTGGATGAAAGGGATTGCCAACCAACAACCTGATCACCTGCCGCTACCCCCAGTTTTGCAGCAATCGATTGCTCGGGCGGAGCTTGAAGTCGAGCGGGCAGCTGGGGGACGCCCGAGACATAAATCACGGAGAACAAAATAACTGCCAACAGGAAATTAGCAAAAGGGCCTGCTGCCACAATCATAGAACGCTGCCATAGAGGCTTAACATCGAAGGATTGAGGGCGCTCTTCTGCTGGAATCATCTGCTCACGATCACAGCCATCCAGCAACTTGACATAGCCGCCCAAAGGAATGGAAGCAAGAACCCACTCAGTGCCGTTACTAGCGTGATAAGTAAATAGCGGCTTACCAAATCCCAGGGCAAAGCGAAGTACTTTGACCCCACACAAACGAGCCGCTAGAAAGTGGCCATACTCATGAAAACTGACCAGTACACCGAGCGTGACTAAGAATGCAGCAAGAGTGATTAAGGCCTGCATCAGAAGATCAATCTATTTATGAATGTTGCGAATGAATTGATTGGCAGCTTGACGAGCCTGAGCATCCGCCCCAAGAATAATTTCTAAAGAATCCGCAGGAGAGGATGGCAAGGTATTTAAGCAGTGTTCCACTACCTTCGGAATACTTAAGTAAGGCAATCCAAGCTCTAAGAAAGCTGCAACGGCGACTTCATTGGCAGCATTGAGAACGGCAGGTGAAGTTCCCCCTGCTTTTGCTGCTGCAAAGGCCAAGCTCAAACAAGGAAATTGAGAAAAATTCGGTTCTGTAAAACTGAGGCCGCTCAACTGCGTCAGATTTAAAGGAGCAACACCAGCAGTAATCCGTTCAGGCCAAGCGAGTCCATAGGCAATCGGAGTACGCATATCTGGTTGACCCATTTGCGCTAAAACTGAGCCATCGCGATAACGCACCATCGAGTGCACTACGCTCTGCGGATGAATCAAAACCTTAATTTTTTCTAGTGGCAAACCAAATAACCAAAAAGCCTCAATCACTTCAAGACCTTTATTCATCATCGTCGCAGAATCCACCGAAATCTTACGACCCATCACCCAGTTCGGGTGGGCGCAGGCTTGATCAGGCGTAATACCTGCCAAGTCTACAAGAGGTCTATCCCTGAACGGTCCACCAGAAGCGGTTAACCAGAGCTCTTCAACGCCTAAATGGACAGATGGATTTTTTGTAAAGCGATCGGGTAGGCATTGAAAAATCGCATTGTGCTCGCTATCAATCGGGAGCAGTTCACCACCGCCCGCTTTCATCGCCTGCATAAATAAATTGCCCGACATCACTAGCGCTTCTTTATTAGCAAGCAATACTCGCTTACCTGCTTTTGCTGCCGCCAAAGTTGGGACTAAGCCGGCGGCTCCCACAATCGCTGCCATCACCGTATCGCACCCAGACTCGATTACTGCGCTGACCAAAGCCTCGGGTCCATAGAGAACTTGAGTGGGAATCTTTTCTTCCTGCAACAGTTGGCTCAGTTGAGCGGCACCATTCGCATCAGCCACCACTGCAATAGCAGGCTTGAACTCGATACATTGCTCGGCTAAACGCTCAATTTGTTTTGCGGCGGTCAGAGCGACTACCTTAAAGCGATCAGGATGGGCACGGATGACATCTAAGGTGTTAACACCAATCGATCCAGTAGATCCTAGGATAGCGAGCTGTTTAAGAACCATCAAATCCACCCTGCCAGTAATGCGGCAATCGGCATTGTTGGAATGAGTGCATCAACGCGATCCAATACGCCACCGTGACCTGGCAGTAAATGACTGCTATCTTTAACGCCAGCCAAACGCTTTAACTGAGATTCAAATAAATCTCCGAAGATGCTGAAGGCTGTTAATACTGTCACCATCAGGAACATTGGCACCCAACCAAATTGAATAGCCCAAGCACCAAATAAAGTATCGCCTAGCGGTAAATACGTAACGCATAGGAATGCATAGAGATAGCAAAGCAGTAAACCACCCAGCGCGCCCTCAATCGATTTTCCCGGGCTGATGTTCACGGCCAGCTTGTGTTTACCAAAAGCTTTACCAACAAAATAGGCTCCAATATCAGCAACCCAAACTAAGGCCATCGCTGATAGTAAAAACACTAGGCCTAATTCACGCAAGAAGACTAATGCAAACCAAGTTGCCGGCAGAATGATCAAGCCGACAATGCTGTAGAAAGGTTTGAATTTTTGAAGCGAGAGGTTCATTCCTTTGGCCAAGATAAATGGCGCCAGAAAGAACCAAAACAAAACCGCCATCATCAGCAAAGAAAACTGCCATGTAATTGCTTGCATGCCTAGCAATAATAAGATGATAACCAGACAAAAAACAGCGTAGAGCCATGCCGCTTTTTTCGCTTCTGGAGCAATCATGCGACTCCATTCCCAAGCGGCAGCAACTAGGGCAATCAGGAAAAATATGCCCAAGTAAATCGGTGGCAAGAAAAATAAAATAGGTAATAGCACTGCCATCAGGATGGTGGCAGTAATGATTCGGGTTTTTAGCATGGGGAAATAAGGAGAGTTTTAGACTGCGTCAATCAATGACTCAGATGCTAACTGAGCGCTAGTCCGCCCAAAGCGACGCTCGCGCTGACTAAACCAATCAAAAGCTTTATGTAACTGAGCTTCATCAAAATCAGGCCAGAGGGTATCCGTGAAGTACAGCTCGGTATAGGCCAGTTGCCATAGCAGGAAGTTGCTGACGCGCTGCTCGCCACCGGTTCGAATGAACAAATCTGGTTCTGGCGCATAAGCCATGGAGAGATAGGGTTGCAACAATTCTTCAGATACTTGGTCTGGTTTCAGACTTGGGTTGGCAACCAAAGCTTGGCGCATCGCCTGCAAAATATCCCAGCGTCCACCATAGTTAGCAGCAATGGTGAGCGTAAGCCCTTTGCAAGTAGCCGTCTTCTCTTCCGAGAACCGCACCATTTCCTGAATCCCGGAATCAAAGCGACTTAAATCCCCAATCAGGCGAAGACGGATATCGTTTTCAGCCAAACGAGAGACTTCACCCTTTAGGGATTTCAGGAATAGCTTCATTAAAAAGCTAACCTCTTCTGGGGGGCGACGCCAATTTTCAGAGCTAAACGCAAACAGAGTGAGATATTCCACGCCTAGTTGGCGGCACTCTTGAACAATTTTACGAACAGCACTCAAACCTTCTGAGTGACCCGCTACACGCGGCATGAAGCGCTTACTGGCCCACCGCCCATTACCGTCCATGATGATGGTGACATGGCGAGGAATAGCACTAACCTTTGGAATGACTAAGGTTGAGCTTGTGTGCTGAGTCATAAGTCGAATAATAAGAATGAATCTGACGATTAAACCGTCATGATCTCTTTTTCTTTTTCAGAAACGATCTTGTCGATATCAATCACCGCGCGATCAGTCATCTTCTGAATATCATCGGTTGCACGACGCTCATCGTCCTCAGAAATTTCTTTATCTTTGGTGAGGCGCTTTAAATGCTCATTGGCATCACGGCGCAGATTACGCACAGCAATCTTCGTATCTTCACCTTCGTTTTTGACAACCTTAGTCAAATCACGACGACGCTCCTCAGTTAATGCAGGCATAGGTACTCGAATCACAGTGCCTTGCGAGGCTGGGTTCAAACCCAAATCTGAGTCACGAATGGCTTTCTCAATTGCGCCAACCATCGTTTTTTCAAATGGCTGTACGTTGATTGTTCTGGCATCAGCCAAACCTAGGCTAGCAACCTGGCTTAGTGGCGTTGGATTACCGTAGTAATCCACCTGGATGTGTTCCAAGATTCCAGGATTTGCGCGACCAGAGCGAATCTTCGCTAAGTTGGATTTCAGAGCCTCAAGAGACTTCTGCATCTTTTGATCGGTAGTGGTTTTAATTTCTGCTGCGGACATCAGGCCTCCTATTAAACGTGTACTAAAGTGCCTTCAGACTCACCCTGAACCACGCGCATCAATGCGCCTGGTTTGAGAATCGAAAACACTTTGATTGGTAATTTTCGGTCACGGCACAATGCAAAAGCAGTTGCATCCATGACCTGCAAGTTTTTGATGATTGCCTCGTCAAAAGTCATTGTTTTATATAAAGTAGCTGTTGGGTCTTTCATTGGATCGGCGCTGTAAATGCCATCTACCTTAGTAGCCTTGAGCATGATTTCAACCCCCATCTCTGCGCCACGCAAAGCGGCGGCAGTATCGGTAGTAAAAAATGGATTTCCTGTGCCAGCTGCAAAGATCACCACCTTACCTTCACTCAGAGCACGAATCGCACGAGGACGAATGTAGGGCTCAACGACTTGATCCATCCTTAAGGCAGATTGCACACGAGCTTCAACACCTTTTTGGCGTAAAGCATCTTGTAGTGCAAGAGAATTCATCATGGTAGCGAGCATTCCCATATAGTCAGCTGTTGCGCGATCCATGCCGGCCGCGCCACCTGCTACACCTCGGAAAATGTTTCCGCCACCAATCACGATAGCTAATTCAACGCCACTATTTACTACGTCGGCTATTTCTTTCACCATGGAATCAATCGTAGTTGGATTAATTCCAAAAGCATCATCCCCCATGAGGGCTTCACCAGAGAGTTTTAAGAGAACACGTTTGTAGGCTGGCATTGTTTTATTTTCCGTAATTTGCCAAGCAAATTATCTGCTTAGCTTATTGATCTTTAAGTACTTTTTAATATCTTGCCCAAATTATAAAGGGCTTGGCACAGATCAAAGAAAAGGGCATGGAAACCGAGGTTTCTATGCCCTTTTGGGTATTACAGCCCTACTGTAAGATCCCAGGAAGCTTGGAGCTAATTAAGCGCCTTTAGCAGCGGCAACCTGAGCAGCCACTTCAGCCGCAAAGTCGTCTTGACGCTTCTCAATGCCCTCACCCACAACAAACATAGTGAAACTCTTAATTGCGGTGTTGGCAGCTTTGAGCATTTGCTCAACCGATTGCTTGTCGTTTTTAACGAAAGTTTGGTTCAACAAAGAAACCTCTTTGAGGTACTTCTGAATAGAACCTTCAACCATCTTCTCAACGATTTCTGGTGGTTTGCCAGATTCAGCAGCCTTTTGAACGGCAACACTACGCTCAACAGCAATGGCTTCAGCAGGAACATCAGCCATCGATAAAGCCACTGGCTTCATTGCAGCAATATGCATTGCTACGTCTTTAGCTGCAGTCTCATCACCTTCGAACTCAACCATCACGCCAATACGAGTGCCATGGAGGTAAGAGACCAACTTGTTGCTACCAGCGAAACGCTTGAAGCGACGCGGCATGATGTTCTCGCCGATCTTACCGATCAAGGCGCTACGAACTTCATCCACAGTTTGGCCATTCATTGGCAATGCAAGTAAGGCAGCAACGTCAGCTGGATTCTTTTCAGCAACCAACTTGACGCATTCAGCAGTAAAGGCCAAGAAGTCATCGTTCTTAGAAACAAAGTCAGTTTCGCAGTTCACTTCCAACAAAGCACCAGTAGTGCCATTGATGAATGAAACCACAATACCTTCAGCCGTTACACGAGATGCAGCTTTACCAGCTTTGCTACCAAGCTTTACACGCAGAATTTCTTCTGCACGAGCCATATCGCCATCAGCCTCAGTCAATGCTTTTTTGCACTCCATCATCGGAGCATCGGTCTTGGCGCGTAACTCGCCAACCATTGCAGCGGTAATAGCGGCCATTATTCAGCTTTCCCTTCTTCAACAAACTCTTCTTCACCTTCTTTAACGGCGGTCAAGATTTCTTGAACAGAGTTTGATTTACCTTCGAGGATTGCGTCAGCAATGCCACGAGCGTAGAGAAGAACAGCCTTGCTGGAGTCATCGTTACCAGGGATGATGTAATCAACACCTTCTGGTGAGTGATTGGTATCCACTACAGCGATAACCGGAATACCGAGCTTGTTAGCTTCAGTAATAGCAATCTTGTGATAGCCAACGTCCACTACAAAGATCGCATCAGGAACGCCGTTCAAATCTTGAATACCGCCAAGCGCTTTTTGCAGCTTGTCGAGATCACGATCATTAGTCAAGGCTTCTTTCTTGGAGAGCTTTTCCCAGTCGCCAGCTTCTTTAGCAACTGCCATGTCCTTCAAACGCTTGAGGGAGCCTTTAACAGTTTTGAAGTTTGTTAGCGTACCGCCCAACCAACGGCTGTCGATGTAAGGCATACCAGCACGAGCAGCTTCTTCAGCAATGATCTCGCGTGATTGACGCTTAGTGCCAACGAATAAGATAGTTCCACGGTTAGCAGCAACTTGTTTTGCAAATTTCAGGGCGTCCTGAAACATTGGCAATGTTTTTTCTAAGTTGATGATGTGAATTTTGTTGCGATGGCCGAAAATATAAGGGGCCATTCTTGGGGACCAGAAACGGGTTTGGTGACCAAAATGGCAACCGGCTTCCAGCATTTGACGCATAGTTACTGACATAACTTCTCCTGAGGGTTGGTTTCTGAGATTGAGTCCTAGCTGCGCTAAAAAACGCCACCCTGGAGGGCTCAACCCGCTATTTCAGATCAAAATTAATCTGAGAACGAAATTATAGCTTAAATATCAATGGTCTAGACGCCCCACCCCTAGCGCCTCACTAGAAAACCTACTCAGAAATGCCATTAAATGGTGCATCTGCCTATTATTTAGGCATATTCCCACTAGCAAAAAGCTCCAAGTCGTTGATAATCAAGGCATGAATAGTGTATTTACTGCCGAAAAAGACATCCAAGGGATGCGCGAAGCTGGCCGCTTGGCAAGTGAAGTTCTTGATCATGTTGCCCCTCACGTCAAAGCTGGTGTGAGCACAGCTGAATTGGATCGCATTTGTCATGAGTACATGCGTGATGTCCAAAAGACCATTCCAGCCCCGCTGAACTACCAACCGCCAGGCTACCCACCCTTTCCGGCATCGATCTGCACCTCGGTCAACGATGTGATCTGCCATGGCATTCCTGGTGAAAAGATTTTAAAAAGTGGTGATGTTGTTAACCTAGATATCACTGTGATTACGTCTGATGGCTACTACGGCGATACCAGCCGCATGTTTATGGTCGGTGAAGTTTCAGTATTGGCTAAACGCCTCACCCAAATCACCTTTGAATGTATGTGGCTTGGAATTGCGCAAGTGAAACCTGGTGCATCACTAGGCGATATTGGCCACGTCATTCAGACCCATGCTGAAAAAGCTGGCTATTCAGTGGTTCGTGAATATTGCGGTCATGGTATTGGCAAAGTGTTTCATCAAGATCCACAGATTCTTCACTACGGCCGTCCTGGCACCGGTGAAAAGTTAACAGAAGGTATGACCTTTACGATTGAGCCAATGATCAATGCCGGTAAGCGTGATATTCGGACAATGCCTGATCAATGGACGGTAAAGACTAAAGACCGCAGCCTCTCAGCACAATGGGAGCACACACTTTTAGTAACAGCAACTGGCGTTGAAGTGTTAACTTGGTCAGAGGGTAGCAATCCAATTCCTGATTGCGTTAAAGGTCTGTCGTATAGACCAAATCTAGCCAACGCTTAATTACTCAATTAGTTCAAGCGCAATGGGTCAAACTCTCGCAGCGATGAAACCTATTGCAGATATTGCTAGCTTAAGGGCTGCTCGAGAATTAGCCTATGATGATTTTCGTGAACATCAAGTAGTTGGACGATTAACTAAGCAACTGAGTAAGCTTAGCGATGAACTCCTCATCAGCTTATGGAATTCCTGTGATTTAAATGCGGATGCTGCTCTGGTAGCGGTGGGTGGGTTCGGTAGAGGAGCGCTATTTCCTTACTCAGATATTGATATTCTGATTTTGCTGCCTGAAGATAAGCAATACTTTGAAGAGGTACTTGCCAGCAAGATTGAAAAGTTTGTAGCGCAATGCTGGGATACTGGATTAGAAATTGGCTCTTCAGTGAGAACCGTTGCTGAGTGCACAACCGAGGCAGAGCAAGATATTACCGTTCGCACCTCCCTACTGGAGTCACGACTCATCTGTGGCAAGAAAGCCCTCTTGAAAGAATTTGAATCTGTTTATGAAAAGACTTTGGATCCAAAGTCATTCTTTCAGGCTAAGTTAGCTGAGCAAATCCAACGTCACTATAAATATCAAGACACACCCTATTCCTTAGAGCCTAATTGCAAAGAGAGTCCTGGCGGCTTACGTGACCTACAGGTAATCTCCTGGGTCAGCAAAGCAGCGCACTTAGGAAATACATTTAAGGACCTCAGTCTTACCGGCCTCATTACCCAACGTGAATTAACCGAGCTTAATCGCAACCAGCGTTTTTTAGAGACCCTGCGCGCAAACTTACATCTACTAGCCAAGCGTAGGCAGGATGTTTTGGTGTTTGACTTACAGACACCCTTAGCAGCGGCGATGGGCATTACAGAAGAATCCTCAAGGCTGGCCAGTGAGGCCATCATGCGCCGCTACTACTGGGCGGCCAAAGCAGTCAGTCAGTTAAATGATGTACTACTTCAAAACATTGAGGCACTTCTTTTCCCTCAAGAATCCAAAACAACCCATGCTATTGCCGGCGTGGGCAATGAATGCTTTATTGAGCGTCAAGGCGTCCTAGATATTACTGACCCTCAATTGTTTCAGAAGCATCCAGAGCAAATCCTGCGAACCTTCTTGGTTTTCGCGCAAACAGCGAACGTCAAGAGTCTATCGGCAACGATCTTTAGAGCCCTGTATAACGCTCGCCAAAACATGGATAGTCAATGGCGCAAAGATCCGGTCAACCGCGCACTCTTTATGGAGATTCTCAAAGAGCCCGATGGGGTTAGTCGCGCTTTTCAACTCATGAACCGCACCAGCGTGCTCGGTCGCTATCTGCCCGCCTTTAGAAGAATCGTTGGCCAGATGCAGCATGACTTGTTTCACGTTTACACAGTGGATCAACACATCCTGATGGTGCTGCGTAACGTACGCCGCTTTATGGTGGTTGAGCATACGCATGAGTTTCCATTCTGCAGTAGCCTGATTGCCCATTTTGAAAAACCTTGGCTACTTGTCATCGCCGCACTCTTTCATGACATTGCTAAGGGGCGAGGCGGTGATCACTCCGCACTTGGTAAAGCAGACATGCGCAAGTTTGCCAAAGACCATGGTTTAGATAAAGCAGATACCGAGCTCTTAATTTGGTTGGTTGCAGAGCACTTGAACATGAGTCAAGTAGCTCAGAAACAAGACATCACCGATCCAGATGTAGTGCAGGCATTTGCTAAAAAGGTGGGTGATGAGCGCCATCTCACTGCACTTTACTTGCTCACCGTGGCTGATGTCCGTGGAACCAGCCCCAAAGTATGGAATGCCTGGAAAGGTAAGCTATTAGAAGACCTCTATCGCGTAACCTTGCGGGTCTTAGGTGGTGCAAAACCAGATGCCTCTTCTGAGCTTGCGCAGCACCAAGAAGAATCCCGCGCCATGTTACGCCTCAATGCAATTGAAGACTTTGCTTATGACAATCTCTGGAAGCAATTGGATGTTGCCTTCTTCCTGCGCCAAGATGCCGCGGATATCGCTTGGTTAACTCGCCATCTATTTGACAAAGTGGATAGCGAAATCCCGGTTGTACGCGCTCGCCTCTCTCCAGTTGGTGAGGGCCTACAGATTGCTGTCTACGTGAAAGATCAGGAAGATCTTTTCGCCAGAATTTGCGCTTACTTTGAGCGCCATGGCTTCTCGATTTGGGATGCACGCATTCACACGACAAAGCATGGCTATGCACTCGATACATTCCAAATCTCCGGCAGTAACTTGGTAGATGAGGGTGGCAGTTACCGCGATCTTATTCAGCTGGTGGAATATGAGCTCACGGCAGCACTGCAAAACAATAGTCCGCTGCCATCACCCAGCATGGGCAGACTCTCGAGACAGTCTCGCACCTTCCCTGTTCAGCCACGTGTACACATGACTCCAGATGAACGCGGTCATTACTACGCCCTATCTCTCTCAACGAGTGATCGCACCGGCCTACTGTATGCAATCTCCAGAATATTAGCCAAGCATCAAGTCTCATTACATACCGCACGCATCAATACGCTAGGTGAGCGAGTCGAAGACGTATTCTTATTGGATGCGGCTAACTTGAGTAAGAACCCTAAGCTGCAGATCATGCTTGAGACAGATTTGTTAGAGGCCTTGGGGGCGTAACAAAGTCCAGTTGGCTCGCATCTGGAAAAAAATGAATGGCCGCTAACGACCCAAAGTGGACCTTGGTAGAGCATACCTCCGAAATCACCACTAACGGCCCAAAGCAAGTATTCAAATCATAGCCATCAATGAGATACATCAAAAAATTATTTAAATAGCTCAACTAAAACTTTAGGGCTACTTTCATTAACCTAATAAATAACCCTTCGACCATCCACTTTAAAGACAACCAGCTCGGAGGCAAACAACTTCTTTAGGTGGAAGCTAAGTGTCCCAGCACCATAACCAAATTTCTCAATCATCTGTTTTGGTCTAACACCCTTGCTTCCTGATTGATAAATCAACTCAAAAAGATTAAATCTTGCCTCTTGACCAAGGGCCTCAAAGATTGGGAGATAACGGGAAGCTTTCATACAATTGACCCTTGGAGATCTAAATCTAAAATTGCAATAAACATCTTAATTTAATGTTCCGGTTGTGTAATCAAGAATTGGCTCCGCATAACTGCGATGACCTCTAAAGGCAATACTGTGAAAAGTATCAGCCACCTCTGCAACCTCTTTACTAATTTCATCTCTGGCAACTACAACCTCATTAGAGATTCTGTATAACTTCGGATTCATGTGGCTTGGAATGTGGTGCGGGTTATCCAGATCCACCTGAGCTTGAGCATCAATGTCCTCTTGAATCTTGGTATTAGCAATTACCACTGAACTGCAGATAAAGATAGAAATTGACAACAACGTAATGAGTGAGTGACGGCCAATAAAAGAGGTTAAAGGCATGAGAGATCTCCAAAGGTTGAACTTAAAGCATCCTAAAAGTAGCTTGCATTAATAACCATAGAACTTTAGCTCTAGACCGGATTTGAAGCGGTCGCTCATCCGCCCACACTTGGTGTAAGCCCTAATTTAGGCAGCAAATATATGGTTATTAAATAATTTATTGATCTTGGTTAACCAATAACCTTGTGGAATTAAAAATTCATGAATATCGCTTAGTGTCCGGACTGAGCCACATAGCGCAATTTGGGTGATCGGGCAGAGCTCGACCCATAGAGGACAACTCGTAATACCTCCCGGCAGCGGGAGCATTCAACATGCAAGCCTTAGGCTGCCAATGCGATATCTCTTTTATCTTCAGCTTGTATTGGAGCAAAAAACCCCGCCAACTCCATTAAGGCACTGTTATTCGGATAGTAAATGCCTCTTGGATCGCCTGCTTTTGTAACGATCAAATTGAACGCCCTTAACCTATCAAGATGAAAGTGCAATGTTCCACCATCTACGCCCAATTTCCCAATAATTTCCTTGGGTTTAATACCATCCTCCCCGGATAGATAAATTAAGTTGAGAACTTCAAGCCGACTCTCTTGACCTAGAACTCTAAATATCCTTGCATAATTTAAAAGGGGTCCACCCCCTAAGGATGTGCGATTATTTTTTTGCATTATCCTGGCTCTTATTAGTAGGATTCAAAGCGAAAATACTTCCTAGAACGGGCCACCATATATGCGTCAGTATGGCTCTGAAATAAAATATTTAAGAAATTCATAATTCTTTTCATAATCCCGCCTCCTATTTGATGTCATGTTAGAAAGAGGGATAACCGTTTGATATACAACTTTAGCTCTAGACCGGATTTGAAGCGGTCGCTCATCCGCCCACACTTGGTGTAAGCCCTAATTTAGGCAGCAAATATATGGTTATTAAATAATTTATTGATCTTGGTCAACCAATTTTCTAGTACTAAAGCATTACAAATATAAAGTCTATGAATGCAATAATTCTCAACATAAATACAACTACCAAATAGACTTAAGATGAAGTGTCAATGATGTCTGTATCAATACTGATCGTAGATGACCATCCTGTATACAGGGATGCGCTTCACCAGTACCTAACTCGCAAATTCTCTTCATTGGGCAGCCAGGTATATTCTGCAGATTCAATTAAAGAGGGGCTAAAAATAGCTCGCTCTAAAAAATCAAAATGGGTAGTACTTCTAGATCTTCTGGTACCAGACTCTGTAACCCAATTTGGCGGAATTAAAGAATTTAGAAATCTTGAAGAGGTAGTGGCTATTGCCGTAATTTCCGGTCTTGAAAAAGAGGGCCTTGAAAAAGAATGCATAGAGGCTGGTTGCAGCATCTTCATACCCAAAAGTAGTGACACCTCCCATATTTATCAAAGTCTATGCAATTTGATGGGTTTAAGGCCGAATGAGGGCGAAGAAACCAAACTTACAGGGAGGCAGAAAGAAATCCTCACCCATATTTCCAAGGGAGATTCAAATAAGATGATCGCCTACTCCCTAAATATCAGTGAGCAGACAGTAAAGGTTCATTTAGGCGAGATCTTTAAGAAGATCAAAGTATTTAATAGGACGCAAGCTGTTATCAAAGCAAAAGAAAACGGCTGGGTATAGCGCATGGGCATCTTCTCTGCGCACGATAACAACGAATCGTTGTTAGAGGAAAAGTATAAGTTTCTTGAAATAGCCTCGCGGACCAATACGGCAGGTACCGTTATAGGGCCATTATTTACAGGGATTCTGATTTTTCAGGACACGCCCCTGCTCAATCTTGCTATTTGGCTAATAGCAATGATCCTGTGCGTAATGTTTAGAGCCTACATGATCTTTGCGAGAAATAAAGACACGAAACTTTCAACTAAGAAAAAGATATTCAACTTAAATCTTGGTGTCGTATCGGTAACATCTTGCTGGGGAGTCGGGTGGCTAATTATTGCTACTACCTTACCCTTTAGCTTGCAATGTATCTATTTATTAATGAGCTCAACAGCGGTATTCGTTGGTTTATATGGTTACTCTATTCATCGATCAACGGTTATATGCTTTGCATTGCCAATCTTCAGCTGTCAATTTATCGCATCCATTGTCCCTCCAGTCATGTTCCCATGGCCTATTCAGTTGGGCAACTTCGCATTCTTTCTTTACACCATTAAGATGGCTTCATATTTTTCGAAGTCTTGGATAGAAACTGTCAGCCTACAAATTCAGAACCAGTCTCTGAATAAGGAGCTTGAATACGAGCGTAATACTGCAATTGAAGCAAATATTGCCAAATCGAAGTTTATTGCAACTGCTAGCCACGACCTGAGGCAGCCTCTTCATGCTGTCAATATTTACTTAGACTTGTTAGAGCCAAACAAACTCAAAGAGAGAGAAAAGGTTAATTTTCTTCAGATCAGAAAAAGCATACAGACCCTAAACTCGATGTTTAATTCTTTATTAGATTTAAGCAAACTTGATGCAGGTGCCTCAAATAAGTTCGACAAGCCATTTGAGCTTATAGAACTAGTTAGCTTCTTGTCCAATACCTTTACCCCAATTGCAGGTGGTAAGGGTTTAATACTCCAGTTTAATTTTATGAATATGGGTGTAAATGGGGATAAGTTTTTGCTACAGCAATTAATTGGCAACTTAATATCTAATGCCATTCAATACACCACATCGGGAGAAATTCGGGTTCACCTCGTCTCTAATAATGATTGCCTGCACATTAGCATTGAAGATACAGGCTGTGGAATAGATGCAACCCTACTAGATAAAATTTTTGAGGAATTTTTTAGGGTGGATAGTACGCGGAACATGCACGATGGACTTGGGCTGGGACTCTCAATAGTCAAAAGACTCTGCAAAATATCCAATACGGATCTTTCCGTGACATCCACACTTGGATCTGGCTCAACCTTTAGTCTCCAGACGCCCTTCTCGACTACCACCCTATCCGATCATATTGAAATATTTAACAATGATTCAGCTGAACTGAGTTTTACGTCAGACGATCATCTTTTGGAAGCAAAAACAATTGCAATTTTTGAAGATGATCACACCATTTTGGAAGCCTATAAACAAGCCTTGACTCAAAATGGATTTAAAGTTCTTTCTCTCTCTGAGAATCACCAGACACTCATGAGACAGCTCGCTAATATAAATAGCATTGATTGTATTTTGAGCGATTACCGCCTTGAAGCGACTACCGGGGATCTGATTATTCAAGAGCTCCGTGATAGTTTTGGGATAGAAATTCCTGCCATCATTATTACTGCTGATACCTCACCTCGACATATTCAATTGTTTCGGGAGTTAAACATTGAGATGCTCTATAAGCCAATTGGCTATAGCGACATTGTTGATGCAATCAAACTACTTTTAAAAAAATAACTTTATATTAAGGAAATAGCAATGCCAAGTATTCAATTTCGTCATATTGCAGCTCTACTGACTTCATTACTTTCACTCAATGTTTATGCTGACTCACAGCTAAATCCATGGGCAGGAGTATATGGGCAAGTTGGAATCATTGGCTATGCAAGCTATATTCCGAAAAGCGCAAGTGGAACAACATCTGTTGGTAACTATACATTCTCTAATACAGCAACTGCCAACCATGCAAATGGTCTAGTTGCCAATATCGGCGCAGGTTATAACTTCGGAGTTAGCGAAAATTATATTTTAGGAATTGGGGCGGCTTTGTATCCAGGTCACTCAAAGACTGTAAGCTCAACATCGGTTACAAATTTGCCTAGCGGTGCATCTGTTAGTCACGGTACATACAATGTGTCTAATATATTTAGCTTTTCATTGCTCCCTGGCTACGTAATTGATAAAACACATTTAGTCTATGGAAAGATTGGGTACACTGGATCCACACTCAATGCCAACTCCCCTGGTAACTACCCCCAACAAACCACCCATGTCAATGGGACTGTTTATGGACTGGGATATAAGCAACTGATTACCGAATCCATCTACTTTTTTGGAGAGGGTAATTATGCTGTCAATAAAGAAAAAGCGGTAACTGTAGTAACGGATAGCGGCGCTACCGTAAAGTCTACTGCTAATGCAACAGGCTATGACTTCATACTTGGTGTCGGCTATCGCTTTTAATAACTTCCCATCAGAATTACTTTTTTTGCCAGCTCTTTTATGAATATATCCATCCCTGAGCTGGCAAACCTCATTACATCCTTTAAAGACTAGGACTAAAGTATTAAATAAAACTGTGTGTATTAGAACCAAAGTTGTATTTCAATCACCAGTTCTCAAATTTATTCTCATAGTTATCCAATATAACTTTGAAAGAATGGGCTGATGAAAAAAATCTTGATACTGACCACTTTTTGTACGTTTACATTTAATGCTTACGCCTATGAGACAAGTGAATGTGACGGACTTTCTACATGGAGAAAGGTTCAACAAAATTCACCAGATGTAATGGTGCGCACTTGTAATCTTTTTGGAATGAACTATATTGAGATTAAAAGCCAACTAAATGAAAACCGCTGCATCGCTATTAAAAATAAAAATACTGGTAGTGAATGGAAGAATTTTCTCTTGCGTAGCCAATCGATTAAAGCATTAGCAAACCCTAATATCGAACCAGCACACTTAGAAATAGCCTCAACAAATGCCAAGCCCAGTGGTTGCAAATCCTAGCTTCAATCCAATTAAATCTGTAATCTTGGTCATCCCACTAAGCTGTAATTGAACACCCCAATTCATACGGCTCACTGCCCCTTATTGGCCGAAAGCGGCCATATGGACTGGTATACAGTTTAATTTAGCAACTCCAACATAGCCGCTTCATCAATTACTGGAATGCCTAACTCTTCTGCTTTGGTGAGTTTGCTTCCAGCATCCGTACCTGCAACTACATAGTCAGTTTTCTTAGAAACTGAGCCTGCTACTTTGGCACCTGCTTTTTCGAGAAGATCTTTTGCATCATCTCTTGTCATCGTTGGGAATGTGCCTGTAAGTACAAAGGTTTTTCCTGCGACTGCTGCACTGATGACTTTTTCTTCTACTGAGAGCTGCATTCCTGAGGCTAAGAGTTGCTCAATCACTTCACGGTTGTGGGCTTCTTCCATAAAGCTGGTTATCGAGTCTGCGACCACAGGACCAACATCTTTTACTGTCAGCAAGTCTTGGAGCTTGGCATCCATCAGGGCGTGCATAGACTGGTAGTGATTGGCCAAGTCTTTGGCAGTGGTCTCACCTACGTGACGTATACCTAATGCAAAGATGAATCTCGCTAGCGTGGTGTTTCTAGATTGGTTAATAGATTGAATGAGGTTGTCTGCTGACTTTTCGCCCATGCGCTCTAGGTTGGCGATTGCGGTAAAGCCTAAGCTATAAAGATCAGCTGGCGTTCTGACTAGATTGTGATCAACCAATTGATCGACGATCTTCTCGCCTAGGCCTTCAATATCTAACGCTCTTCTATGTGCAAAATGAATTAATGCCTGCTTACGTTGAGCCCCACAAAATAAACCACCACTACAACGGGCAATCGCTTCATCAGCCAAGCGCTCGATGTGTGAATCGCATACTGGGCAATTTGTTGGCATGACAAATTCTAATGTGTTGGCTGGTCTACGCTCCTTAATAACCGACACCACCTCAGGAATGACATCCCCCGCTCTTCTAACAGAGACGGTATCGCCAATGCGCACATCTTTACGCTTCACCTCATCTTCATTGTGCAAAGTAGCATTCGTAACAGTGACGCCACCCACTTCAACTGGAGCAAGTCTTGCGACTGGAGTAATTGCGCCAGTACGGCCTACTTGGACATCAATACCGAGGACGGTAGTTAAGGCCTCTTGCGCTGGAAACTTATGGGCCAAGGCAAAGCGTGGGGCTCTGGATACAAAACCCAACTTAGCTTGCTCTGCAAAAGAGTTGACCTTGTAAACCACACCATCAATGTCATAAGGCAAGGAAACGCGCTTTGTAGCAACTTGGTTGTAGAAGGCCAAAATATCTTCAACAGATTTCAGTACACGGCGCTCAGCGCAAACTGGCAAACCCAACTTCACGTAAGCATTGAGAAGCTCTTCATGGGTTTTTGGCAGCCAAGACTGTGGCTCTAGAGCCCCTAGCCCATACGCAAAGAAAGAGAGTGGTCTTTTGGCGGTAATCTTTGAATCTAATTGTCGCAAACTTCCTGCTGCAGCATTACGGGGGTTAGCAAACTCCTTCTCACCCTGGGCGACAGCTTGTGCGTTCATTTTCTGGAAATCTTTCAGATACATAAAGACTTCACCGCGCACTTCTAATACCGCCGGGATATTAGTACCTGTCAGTTTGAGTGGAATGGCCCGAATAGTTTTGATGTTAGCAGTGACATCTTCACCACTGGCGCCATCACCTCGGGTAGCAGCTCTTACCAAAGAGCCATGCTCGTAGCGCAAGGAGATTGCTAAGCCATCGAATTTAAGTTCGCCTGCATAATCAACTTGATCAACATGCAGACCTTCACGACAGCGACGATCAAAGGCAATTAACTCAGCGTCTTCAAACGCATTGTTCAAAGAAAGCATCGGCACTGCGTGAGTTACCGAATCAAATTCCTTCAGTGCGGCACCACCCACCCTTTGCGAGAGTGAATCCTTTGTAATCCATTCAGGGTGCAAAGCCTCTATCTCAAGCAACTCACGATAAAGACGATCGTACTCACTATCAGGAACTATTGGATTATCTAGAACGTAATAGGCATGCTCTAAGCGCGCTAGATCGGCTTGTAATAATGCATAGCGATCCGCTAAATTTGTCGGATTAGAGGACGACAAGTGATTCCTCAGCTAAAAAGCCTACTGGCAGCAGAAGATCCAGCAGGAACACCGTTTCTCTCGAGATTTTCATATAAACCATCGAGGTGTTTACGAATGCTTTGAATAGAAATTTCAGATAAATTGATGCCGTTGTCATCGACTAAACGACCCTGAGCAACTTGTGCAATTTCAAGGCCCTCTGCCAGCATGCGCTCGAATGCTTTCTCCTCAAAGGAAACCAAAGGCAGCTCAAGAAGTAAGGTCAGTTGCTGCACAGGCTTGCCAGGGTTCAGGTCATTACTGCTAAAAATAGGTGCTCGATTACTAAAGTACTCATAAGTGCGGCCGCTGCGCGACAAGATAAATCCACGTTGACGCATCAAAGAATCAAGACTATTCCAAGAGTATGCTTCATCAAATAGTACATTGATGCTCAATTGAATATCGCTTTCAGCAGCCATGAAATCCAAATCTTTAGCCTTATCCAACATCGTAGTTACGCTTGGCATATCAATCTGCGAGCCAAGTGTTAAGGCAAGCGCCTGAGCTCTAGAACAAAAGTCGGATAACTCCAGCACGCCTATGGGACCACGACGACTTGCTAATTGAATAGCAAGCTGAAGCTCTGAATAAGAAGAGTCAGGCATAAGCAAACCCCATGCCTCAGAAGAGCCATGATCCACATTGAAACCCTCGCACATCCAACGGGCTGATGATGGAGCAGATAAATCTTCCCAGGAATGTATTTCCTTTAGGATCTCTGATCCGATGATTGACTGGGAAAAGCGTAAAGTAATAACACAATCTATTCTTGGATCAATCGTAAAGACTGGCAAGGCGCCTTGTTTAAAAACTGGTTCAATCTGTTCGCCAGGAATAGGGTCAGCAAAACCGGCCTTAAAAGTTGGTTCACGCGCACTTCGCTCAGTGGCGTAATACTCAACGCTCGCTTTTGCTTTACGCAGCGCGCGAGCATATTTAACATTCAGAATAGCCACTAAAATCAGAATCAGCAGGCCAATAACCGCCAAAGCGAACTGCAAGTCAGACAAACCCAGTGCTGTCATGATTTGCTCTAGATCCACTTAAGCTGCCTCCACCATCGATACCGCGGAAGAGATATCCACCGCCACAATACGGGATACACCCTGCTCTTGCATGGTGACGCCAATCAACTGATGAGCGATTTCCATAGTGATCTTGTTATGTGAGATGAATACAAATTGAGTCTTACTGGACATTTTGGCAACCATCTGCGCATAACGCAAGGTATTCGCATCATCCAATGGTGCATCAACCTCATCAAGCAAGCAGAACGGCGCTGGATTGAGTAGGAAGAGAGAAAAGACTAGGGCAATTGCGGTTAGCGCTTTTTCGCCGCCGGATAACAAATAGATGGAACTAAGTTTCTTGCCTGGAGGCTGAGCCATGACCTGAACACCAGCATCCAAGATCTCCTCACCAGTCATGACCAACTCCGCATGACCACCACCAAACAGCTCGGGAAATAACTTACCGAAATGTATATTGACCTGATCAAAAGTACCCTGCAAGAGATCGCGGGTCTCTGCATCAATCTTGGCAATTGCATCTGTCAAAGTCTGCATGGCTTCATTCAAGTCAGCCGATTGGGCATCTAAGAACTGTTTACGCTCACGTGAACTGGAGAGTTCATCTAAGGCAGCCATGTTGACTGGGCCCAAAGATTGAATCTCTGTATTGAGGCGATTTACTTCAGTTTGCAGCCCGCCTACCTTCAGATCTGGGCTAAAACTCACTTCAAGTGCAGATAGATCCGCTTCAGCCTCAGACAGCAAGGTTGCAAACTGTTCAAAGTTCAAACGGGCAGCCTGTTCGCGCAACTGTAAGTCGACCACTTTATCGCGCATGGGCTGAAGACTGCGCTCAATCTGCAAGCGCACTTCATCAGCTTCACGCAATTGATGCAACAGGGCGTCTTGTTCTGTGCGTGCGTTAGCCAATGCTGCCTCACGAGCACTGCGAGCCAGAAGCAATCCTTGTAATTTATCTTGAGCTTCTTCATCGCTGAGAGTTTGTAGCTCTTGCTCAGAAGTGGCCTGCTTATCCTGAATCTCCATGATCTGTACACGCGCAGTACTTTGGTCACGTTGCAAGTCTGAAATACGCTGTTGTAAAGAACGGGTTGAAAATGCTGCTTCTTGGGCAGACATTTCTGAAGAGCGTAAGGATTCGCGAAGGCGATCGCGCTCTTGGGTAGCTAGCTCTAGTTTTTCTTGAGCAATAGCTAAATTCTCTTGCAAGCCCTGTTTGGATTCTTCTGACTGAGCGAGCTCTTGTGAAGATTGCTCTTGCACTTGAGTCAGTTGCTCTATTTGCTGACGCAACTCACTTAACTCACCCTGGATTTGTTCAGCGCGTTGGCTATACTTTTCTTCAGCCTGAGTTAACTGCATTCTCTCTACTTCAAAGCCGTGTACTTCTTGCACGGCATGCTCTGCGGCAATACGGGTTTGCTCAGCAGCTTGATGGGCGGCTTGGTAATTAGCAGCACATTGATCCAGCTCACCCTGCAACTCACTCTGAATTAATTTCTGTGCACGTAATTGCTTCTCGAGACCTTCCATCTCTTGAGCGCGAGCCAACATGCCAGCTTGCTCAGAGTCTGCTGCATAAAGCTGCACACCCACACGACTCACTAAGTGGCCTTGTTGAGTAACAAAAGTACCGCCAGCAGGTAACTTCTCACGGCGATGCAATGCATCTTCCAAACTATTGGCAATATAGATGTTATCTAACCACTCTTGCAATACAGCAGCTACGCGTGGTGCGCCTGCACTTTGAACGCGAGTTAACAAGGGTGTGAAATCTGCTGGCACGGTAGTGTGCGCAGGAGAAATGTCTTCTGTGAGCAAGATCGCTAAACGACTTGGAGGCGCATCATTCGCTAAGGCTAGTGTTTCCTGAACGCTCTTAGCTGTAACAGCAGCTAAGCGCTCGCGCAACACGGACTCCAAGGCAGCTTCCCAACCACTCTCCACCTTGAGCTCTTGCCACAACCGCTTACTCTCTTTTAAGCCCTTACTCTCAAGCCACGGACCAATCTTGCCTTGAGCTTGAACACTGGCTTGCAAGGCAGTTAATGCAGTGAGTTTGGCTTCGGTTTGCGCTAACTCTTGGTTAGCAGATTGAATTTGTTGTTGTGCTGTATTGCGAGCTTCATCAGCCGCAGGAACACGTTGTTGCGCCTCACCTGCTTTTTGTCTCGCTTCATCTACCTTACGCTGAGCCATCGCATGACGATCAATGGCCATTTGCAATGCTTCAGCATCAGGTCTACGCATACCAGCGAGTTCAGCCTCAAGACGGGTATCGCGCCCCTTGAGCTCTTCTACTTGTGAAGTAATGGCTTTAACGCGCTCACCCAAACTAGCCAAGCGCTGATCAATCGTAGCTAAGTTCTCGCGCGCATCATTGAGTTCGCGCGCATGAATTTGATAAGCCTCTTCACGGGCTGGCATCTGCTCTTGTAAGCCAGATAAGTCCGCGATTAATGTTTGCTCTTTTTCTGCAGCTAGGCTGAGCTCATGCTCAGCAGTGCGCTGCGCTTGCGCTGCATCGGTTTCTTGAACAGTCCAACGCTGCAGCTGAGCTAGTAAATCTTGAGATTGCTGCTGCAAACGCTGGCGTGCTTCTTGCACGTAACGAATTTGTGACTCTACTTGACTGACATCAGCATTTGTTTGATACAAATCGCCTTGAGCTTGAGAAACTTTATCTTGTAGAGCGTACTGCTCAGTACGCATTGTCTCGAGCTCAGTCTCCACATGACGCATTTTGGCAGTCTGTTCTTCTAAACTCACTTGCGTGTCACGAATACCGTTAGCATGACGCTCTTGCTCCTTGCCAGCTTCAGTCTGACGTACAAACCAGAGTAACTGCTGTTGCGACTTCATTGCAGCAGATAATTCAGCATGGCGCTCAGCAACAGTAGCCTGCTTCTCTAAACGAGTGACCTGTTGATCGAGCTCACGCAGAATATCTTCTACGCGTACTAAGTTTTCTTTTGTATCTTCAAGGCGGGAGGCAGTTTCTTTACGGCGCTCTTTGTACTTAGAGACACCAGCTGCTTCTTCCAAGAACACACGCAACTCTTCCGGCTTTGCTTCCAAGATGCGATTGATAGTGCCCTGTCCGATGATCGCGTAGCCTCTTGGACCCATGCCGGTACCCAAGAAAATATCTTGAATATCTTTACGGCGAACGACTTGATTATTGACGTAATAACTAGAATTACCATCACGCGTCAAAACGCGTTTGATGCCCAATTCTGTAAAAGCACTCCACTGACCTTGAGCGCGTCCTTCTGAATTATCAAAAATGAGTTCGACGCTGGCACGACCCGAAGGTTTACGTAAACCAGAGCCATTAAAGATGACGTCTTGCATTGATTCGCCTCGTAATTCACTTGCGCGAGACTCACCCAAAACCCAGCGCACGGCGTCAATGATGTTCGACTTTCCGCAACCGTTAGGTCCCACAACACCGATCAATTGACCTGGCATTTCAAAATGGGTTGGATCGACGAAGGACTTAAAGCCGGAAAGTTTGATGGATTTCAGTTGCACGGCGTACTTTGCAGGGAAAAAGGGGGTTCAAATAAGGGGGTAAAAATTATTACTAAAGTGGGAAGATGATAGCAAGCTTAAGGCTCCCCACACGGGTTTTTGCCTCACCGATATAATGATCAATCTATATCCAGGGACAAAACCCCTTAACAATCTGATAGTTAACTGAAAAGCATGAGCAAATCACCACAAAGCATCATCGATCAAGCCTGGGAAAACCGCGCAAACCTGTCTCCTGAGGCCGTTTCCGGGGAAATCCGTAACGCCGTGAACGCCGTACTCGAGGGCCTCAATACAGGCACTATTCGCGTGGCTGAGCGCCTTAGCGTTGGTAAATGGGAAGTAAACCAGTGGGTCAAAAAGGCAGTTTTGCTGTCTTTCCGCCTGGAAGACAACAAACCTATGGGCGCTGGTGGCTATACCCAGTTTTACGACAAGGTACCGAGCAAGTTTGAGAACTACACTGCCGAAGACTTCGCCAACGGCGGTTTCCGCGTGGTTCCCCCAGCAATGGCTCGTCGTGGCTCATTTATCGGTAAGAATGCCGTTTTAATGCCTTCCTACGTCAATATCGGCGCTTATGTCGGTGAAGGCACCATGGTCGATACCTGGGCAACCGTAGGCTCATGTGCCCAAATCGGTAAAAACGTACATCTTTCTGGTGGCGTCGGTATTGGTGGTGTTTTGGAACCAATTCAAGCTGGTCCAGTGATTATTGAAGATAACTGCTTTATTGGAGCCCGCTCTGAGGTCGTTGAAGGCGTCGTTATTGAAGAAAATGCTGTTCTCTCTATGGGCGTTTACATTGGTCAAAGCACCAAGATCTACGACCGCGAAACCGGTGAGATCCATTACGGCCGCGTACCAGCAGGTTCTGTTGTAGTTCCAGGCTCCCTCCCCTCTGCTTGTGGCAAGTACAGCCTGTACGCCGCAATCATTGTGAAAAAGGTGGATGCTCAAACTAGAGCTAAGACTGCGATTAACGAACTCTTGCGTGATTAAGTTTTAAAGCTAAATACATGAGTGCCACCCTAGAGTTAACTGAAGCCCTTATCTCCTGCCGTTCGGTAACCCCGGCGGACGGAGGTTGCCAGGAACTCATTGCCAAACGCCTTCAAGCCATTGGCTTTCACACAGAGAGCGTTGTGAGTGGTCCTGATAATTTTCAGGTGACTAATTTGTGGGCAATCAAAAAAGGTGCATCTGGAGATCAGGGCAAGGTCTTAGTGTTTGCTGGCCATACGGATGTTGTGCCTACTGGCCCATTAGAAAAATGGACCAATGATCCGTTTTCCCCAACCATTAGAGATGGGATGCTCTATGGTCGTGGCGCTGCAGATATGAAAACCTCTCTCGCGGGATTTGTGGTCGCGACCGAAGAGTTTGTTATCACCCACCCTGATCACAAAGGTACGATTGCCTTTTTGATTACCAGTGATGAAGAGGGTCCAGCCAACGACGGCACTGTCATCATGTGCGAGCGCTTGCAAAAGCAAGGTCAGCGTTTGGATTACTGTGTCATTGGTGAGCCAACTTCAGTTGATCAACTCGGTGACATGATTAAGAACGGTCGCCGTGGATCACTCTCGGGCAAGCTTCAAGTTAAAGGTATTCAGGCGCATATTGCCTACCCTCACCTGGGTAAAAATCCGATCCACTTGTCTGCGCCAGCGATTCAAGCGCTCGTTGAGACTGAGTGGGACAAGGGTAATCAATATTTCCAGCCTACGAGCTTTCAAATCTCCAACATTCATGCGGGTACTGGTGCGAATAACGTGATTCCTGGGGAGTTGGTAATTGATTTCAATTTCCGCTTCTCTACCGAGAGCAAGCCAGAAGAGTTGCGCAGTCGCCTAGAGGGCATTCTCACTACCGCAGGTCTCGACTTTGAAATTGATTGGGTCTTAGGTGGCAGTCCATTCATTACCGGGGATGGTGCTCTTGCTGGCGCCCTACGTAAGGCCATTAAAGCTGAAATGAAGATTAATACAGAGCTCTCCACCACTGGCGGTACGAGTGATGGTCGATTTATTGCGAAGATTTGCAATGAGGTGGTTGAGTTTGGTCCGCTCAATGCGACTAGCCATAAGATTGATGAGTGCGTGATTGTGGACGATGTGGTGCCACTCAAAAATATCTACCGCAAGACACTTGAGCAACTTGTTGCTTAAGGCTGTCTCGTCAATTACCTTTCTGATAAATACTCCTTATGGACCCTGCGCCCCAGCAATCTCTGACGCTTGATCAATGCATTGATCAGATTGCACAAGAACTAGAGACGGCAGATTTGCATTATGGTCATGGTGCCATTGATGCACAGAGTGAAGCTCTCTGGATTGTCAGTAAACAACTTAACTTAAGTCCTACAGATGCACTGGATCACTTAGAGCAAGTGATGAGTGCTGAGCAAATTGCTCAGGCGCTTGAGGTGACACAAACCCGCATCTCCACACGCAAACCACTGGCTTATATCCTGGGTGAAGCTTGGTTAATGGGTGTACCTTTTTTCTCTAGTGAACAGAGTATTATTCCCCGCTCCTGGATAGCCGAGCTCATCGTAGATGGCTCGCTAGAACCTTGGTTGCCGGCTGATGGCAAAGCCCTAGACCTTTGTACCGGCAATGGCTCTTTAGCAATTTTGTTAGCTTTAACTTGCCCCGATATTCATGTGAGTGCATGTGACATTAGCTTGCCTGCATTAGCAGTGGCATCACGTAATCTCGATCGTCATGGCCTGACTTCACAGATAGAACTGTTTGAGGGCGATCTCTGGAATGCACTCCCAGAACCCCATGAAGATAATCTCTTTGATCTCATCATTTGCAATCCACCTTACGTCAATGCCAACTCGATGAACGCCCTGCCAGCTGAATACCATGCAGAGCCTGCTCTTGCATTAGCTGGCGGCGATGATGGCATGGATCTGATTCGGAAGATTATTGCGGGCGCTCCCGACTATCTATCTGAACGTGGTGCAATTCTGATTGAGATTGGTAATGAGTATGAGTACTTTAAAAAAGCCTTCCCTCAAATTCCTGTCATCTGGATGGAAGTATCTGCGGGCGATGAGCAAGTGCTACTGATTCAAGCGGAAGACTTGCGCTAAATTCAATTCTGAGACTTAGCTTAGCTTAGCTCAGCTCTGCTGCCGCAGAGATCGCTTGATCAATACGCTCTACTGGGATCACTATTAATCCTGGAATCTTAGTCTTCGGCATATTGGCCTTCGGAATAATGGCTACAGTAAATCCGAGTTTGGCAGCCTCTTTCAGGCGCTCCTGACCACGTGGGCAGGGACGAATTTCCCCAGCTAAACCAACCTCACCAAATACGATCAACTCTTTAGGTAAGGCCTTGTTGCGAATCGAAGATTGAATTGCCAACAACACTGCTAAGTCAGCTGCTGGTTCTGAGATCTTCACGCCACCTACTGCATTTAAGAAGACGTCTTGATCAAAGCAGGCAACACCGGCGTGACGATGCAGTACCGCCAAGAGCATAGCTAAACGGGCTTGCTCTAAACCAACGGCTAGGCGGCGAGGATTTGGAATATGCGCTGTATCTACCAGCGCCTGAATTTCAACCAAGAGCGGTCGACTACCTTCTTGTGTCACCAATACGCAGGCACCCGGCACCATCTCCGCATGCTGAGAAAGAAAAATTGCTGAAGGGTTTGCAACGCCACGTAAACCTTTTTCAGTCATAGCAAATACACCAAGCTCATTGACTGCGCCAAAACGGTTTTTAATCGAGCGCACCAATCTAAAGGAGGAATGCGTATCACCCTCAAAATACAAGACGGTATCAACAATGTGCTCGAGCACACGGGGGCCGGCTAAATGACCATCCTTAGTAACATGCCCCACCATCAAGACACAGATACCGCTAGATTTAGCGGCTCTGGTTAATTGCGCAGCACACTCTCGCACTTGGGCAACCGAACCTGGAGCTGAGCTCAATACTTCTGAATACAAAGTCTGAATGGAATCGACCACCAAGACCTGTGGCTTGACCGTATCCATAATAGATAAGAGCTTTTCTAACTGAATCTCAGCCAGCACCTCTAATTGCGGCGCATCGAGCGCAATACGTTTGGCACGTAATGCAATTTGCGCCGCAGATTCTTCACCACTGCTATAGAGCACGTTCATACCTGCAGCACTCATCTCAGCAAGGGCTTGGAGTAAGAGAGTAGATTTGCCAATGCCAGGATCACCACCCAACAGCACAACGCCACCAGGCACTAATCCGCCACCTAATACGCGATCAAACTCTTCTACACCCGTGCTAAAGCGCGGAAGATCTTCAGCAGATATAGCGGAAAGCTTTTGACGAGGGAGCGACTGTGCCAGCCCCTGAAAGCGGGTATTTGAGCTGACCTCAGGAACACCCTCTTCCAAGGTATTCCATGCCTGACATGAGGGGCACTGCCCCTGCCATTTAGCAGAGCTGCCACCACACGACTGACAGATATAGATTGTTTTTATTTTGGCCAAAGGATTAATCGAGCTGAGTGCCCGCTTTGTTTTCTTGAGCACGCTTAGGCGCATCTTTACGGCGTTGCTCTACATCTGCTGCACGAGCAGCGGCTGCTTTTTGTTTCTCTTCAAATTCTTTTTGATTGGACATGCGCTCAGCTGCTTTTTCAGTAGAGGCACGTTCAGCAATCTTAGCAGCATCACGTTGATCTTTAATGCTAGCCCGTAACTTACGCTGCACTTCATGCAACTCTACTTCTTGCACACGTATGGGATCAATCTCTTTACGATATTGTGCCCGCGAATCTTTTAGGCAGTCATTAACCCAATACTTTTGATAGCACTCGAAGTTGGCTTTATCCCAGCGATACTTAGCCCAATCACGTTGTAACTCAAGATCACGTTCAATCTTATCCAATTGCTCCAACTGCGCTTCCTCGGCCGGAGTCGCTAACGACAGAGTGCTGAAGAAGCAAACTAACAAAAAAACGCCGAACGAGCATACTGTGCGCAAAGAAAACAGCTTGCTCAAATCTCTACCTTTGCACCAAGCTCAACTAAGCGATTAGTAGGAATCTTAAAGAAGTCAGATGGCTTGGCTGCGTTTTGCATCATCCAACCAAACAGCTTCTCTCTCCATAAGGCCATCCCAGGATTTGCCGATGGAACGATAGTGTCACGTGCAACAAAGAATGAGGTATCCATTAAATTAAATTCAATATTTTTCTGCTCACTAAGTAATGACAATACCTTATTGATGTCGGGCGATTCTTTAAAGCCATAAACCGCTCTGACTAAGAATATATTGCCGCCCAAATCGTTGATGCTCAGTCGCTCCTGATCATTAACGTAAGGCACGTCCCATGTGCTGAGCTTCACAAAAAAGATGCGCTCATGCATGACCCGGTTATGTTTTAAGTTGTGCAACATTGCGATTGGCACATAATCAATGTGCGCGGTTAAAAAGATAGCTGTTCCCTCAACACGGTGTGGAGGATGGGCCAATAAACCAGCCACAAATTCCTGTAAATGGATCGATCCTGCAATCAATTTATCGCGCAAGAGTTTGCGGCCTCGATACCAGGTGATCAAGCAAGTAAAAATCAATAGGCCCAGGAATAATGGGTACCAACCGCCATCTTTAATCTTAATTAAATTGGCCGTCCAGAATGCAAAATCCAAGGTAAAGAACACTACAGTTAAGGCAATCACTAGCAAGATATTCATCTTCCATTCGCGATACATCACTACTGCTAGTAGAACAGCCGTGATCATCATGGTCGAGGTTACTGAAATACCATAAGCCGCCGCCAAGTTAACCGACGCTTTAAATTCGATGATGGTAACTATCACCATGAATAACAAAGCCCAGTTCACTACAGGCACATAAATTTGCCCCTGCTCAGAATCCGATGTATGCATGATAGTCATCCGCGGCATGAAACCGAGCAAGATGGCTTGACTCACGAGGGAGTAGGCTCCAGAAATAACTGCTTGAGAAGCAATCACGGTCGCTGCTGTTGCCAAGCCTACCACTGGCCATAATGCCCACTCTGGAACCATTAAGTAAAATGGATTAGCGGCAGCTTCTGGATTAGACAACAACAATGCGCCCTGACCTAGATAATTAATTAACAGGCTAGGTAACACAATTAAAAGCCAAGCGTAACGCACAGGGTTACGACCAAAATGACCCATATCTAAATAAAGTGCTTCAACACCAGTCACTACCAATACGACACCGCCCATCACAATGTAGGCGACAGTAGGATGGTCGATGATAAATTGCAAAGCATGTGCAGGGTTGAGAGCACCAATAATTTGTGGTGCAGCCCCTATATTAATCACCCCAAGAACGGCCAGCACAATAAACCATAACAGCGTAATAGGGCCAAAAAGTTTACCCACTGCTGCCGTGCCATATCTTTGGATACAAAAGAGTGCAATAAGAATTGCCAACGATATTGGCAAAATAAATTTGTGCAGACTCGGTGTTGCAATCTCAATGCCCTCTACAGCAGAAAGTACCGAGATCGCTGGGGTAATCACGGACTCGCCCAGTAACATGCAAGATCCGAGCATACCTAGAATCATCAAACAGTAATAAGTTTTAGAGTCGCTCTTAAAGGACCTCAAGGCTAAAGTCATGAGGGACAGCACTCCACCCTCACCTTTATTGTCAGCCCTCATCACAAAGATCACATATTTAACAGTAACGACAAGAATTAATGACCAAATCATCATGGCAATCACGCCAAACAGTGCTTCTGGTGAAAATGCAATACCGTGATCTGGATCAAAGCATTCTTTGAGCGCATATAAAGGGCTGGTGCCAATATCTCCAAACACTACACCAATGGCAGCCAACATCATCGTTCCCAAGCCTTTTTTATTAGTATCGTGATCACCATGCAGATCAACGGGCTTTAATAAATCAGAACTTGAAAACTCAGGATTGCTAATGGACATCTCATCACCTTTGAGAAATATTGTGTTGCGGTATGTTACACCTTATGCAGACTGACTCTCAAGTCATATTTCTGTTTAAAAACCGCTTTTTTAAGCACCAAATTAAGGAATAGCTCGACGGCGAGGTTAAAAAAATGCTAGAATTACAGCTTCAGACGCGGGGTGGAGCAGTCTGGCAGCTCGTCGGGCTCATAACCCGAAGGTCGTAGGTTCAAATCCTGCCCCCGCAACCAAACAGTACAAGGCTTCTAGGTCAATTGACTCAGAAGCCTTTTTGCTTTCTCGGGATCATGTAGTTGCCATGTACAGAATGCATGGCAACGTTAGAGCTTAGTGCATGTGACTTTTGGGGTTCATGGGCATCTTGTTGGGATTGCTATTGGGCATATTTCCACCATTCATCATCTGCTGGTGAATTGCTTTCATCTCTTCATGCATTGCTGGATCGCAGTACTCATGACCGGCGCTACTGGTGCCACCACCCATTTGATGCGTGTTAGCACTCTTGTACCCCAATAAGGCAGGATCAAGCATTCCGGCAATCATGGCAATGTGTCCAAAGACCAAAAACAAGGCAACGCAGATCGCATGAATTTTCAACTTACCCATTTGATCTAAGGCTTTGTTCACAAAACCAAACTCTTGCAGGGCAATCCAAATCAGAGGTAAGCCACCAACCAGATAACTAGCAACCGCAATTACATCGATAGCGGTACGCCATTCATTATTTTTGGTGATGGGTAGTACTGCAGTAGTCATTAAGTATGCGATAACGCCAATGAAATACAACCCCACCGTTGTACCCGCAAATCGATTCAGGTGATAGACAAAGCCATCGAACTTTCGGGTAAACAAAATATATAACTCAGTGATTGCTAGAGTCTCAGCAAGCACTATCGGTATAGCCATAAAGATTAGTAGGTTCCAAGGCTGATTATCAGCCAATAGCTCCATGTAGTGAGTCATGTTCATTACGATTCTCCAAAACGAAAATTATCAAAAGGCATCTCAATGCCACAATCAAAAGTGATTACAGATAATTTCTGGGAGGCTTGTAAATGGATTCGGCAATATTGGATGCGGGTGTTGAAGCGTCGCTGTGTAAGTAAACATCGACCTGCTGTGATGCAAAAAACTCAGGTGAAACACTCAGAATAGCAACTACTGCACAGCAATAATGGGTAGCGCTAGCATTAGTACTAGACTTACCATCCTCAGTGAGGCCAGCAGATGCCGCCTCTTGGCAGTGATCATGACTCGATGCTACAACAACACTACTAGCTACATTTAAATCAACAGGCATCATCGCAGCGTTAATTTGGCTAACGAAAAAACTAAAGAAGAGAAGTGCGATGAATTTCTTCATACTTTTAGTTTACGCTGAATATCAATATTAGGATGCCAAAAGATCGGGCACATCAAGCAGTTAGTGCCAAATGTGCAATAAATGCAGATCTGTTTTCTCCAGCCTTTTTTGCTTTTGCATCTAATCTTGCCAATACTCTTTTTGGCAGGGTGATATTTATTCGCTCGATTTCATCCGAAAGCAATGCTGGATCAATTTCCACAATCGCCCAAGCCCAACCCTTATATTCTTTTTTCTTCTGTAGTTCTCTTAGGGAGCTAGGCTTTGGTATTGCTTGACCTCTATCTAAAGCCATCTCAATCCAAAGCTCTATAGCCTCTTTGGCCTGATCTATTGCTTCATCAAGGCCGCTATCAGCAGCAGAAAAACAACCAGGCAAATCCGGGACAACAACTCCCCATGCATTTTTCTCGCTTCCAGGCTCAATCGCTATTGGATATTTCATCTAAGACCCTCCCTTAATCCGGCTTGTTTCAGTATTTTTTCTGCCAACCCCAAACCCAAATCTTTTTTTGGATGTGGGATACAGACATGTCCAGACTTTGTTTTATGAGTAAATATGTGATGCGATCCTTTTGTTCTGCTCAACACCCATCCTTCACCCTTCAAAAGCTCAATTAGCTTTTTGCTATGCATTGACCTCCCTTATATTATACACATCATACACACAACACAATTCATTTGCTCTAGCTTGGCTCTCGATGCCATAGTCGCCTGCTATCCTGTCGCCAAAATAGCAACTCATCTTGCTTACGCTCTGATTTGGCCGGAAATTTCCAAACCTGTGCACCAGTAGTTGGTGTTTGATAAAACGGAATATTCATACTTTGGTATCGGGCGGTGACTGTAGGGTGTGGATGGCCGTATCGATTGCGATAACCGTTCTGTGCAAATGCTTCATCGGGACTGAGTGCCGTTAAGAGCTCTTGCGAAGAAGATGTTTTGCTACCGTGGTGTGGCGCCATGAATATCAAATTCTTATCCTTTAAATGATTGAGTGCTGTTGGGGTTAAGCGCTCAGTGATTTCTGCTTCACCCTGCTTTTCTACATCACCCGTTAACCAAAATGAAGTTACTTGATTGCGAACTTCCAGAACGCAACTGACTTCATTGGGCTTTCTGGGGTGCTGATCCTCAAAAACTGTATTCTCATGTGGATGCCAAATCTGAAAGTCCACCCCATCCCATGACCATTGCTGACCAAAGCGACAGGGAATCGCGGGGATCTTTCTGTCCTCTAAATTGGCGAGCAAGGGGTTAGTACTGGGTAAGGATCCCATCATGGAATCGAAGCTCATTTCTTTAAGCAGAGTTGCAGCGCCTCCAATGTGATCGCTATCACTATGGCTAATCACCATGCGATCAATGTGATGAATTCCTCTACCCCTCAAGTAAGGCAAGATGATTCTTTGCCCAGCATTGTCTTTTCCCTGAATAGGTCCGGTGTCGTACAGCAGTCGTTTTGTTTTGGTTTCAATCAGGACGGCTGTACCCTGGCCGATATCCAATACGGTTGCGCGAAACTCGCCTTTTGCCAAATGGTGATTAGTCAGTGGCTCAATGAATAGGGTTACACACAATACGAGACCCGCTACTCTTGATATCCAGCTCTCTTGAATAGATCCAGGACGAATCGCTATGATGATTCCGATAATGGATAAGGCTATCGCCCACCAAGCAGGCTGGCTAGACCAAGCAATTGACCATTTCCAGTTCGCCATCCATGTAAGCATGATGGCCAAGTAGTCCATCGTGGCATGCGCTGGTATCAACAACCATTTGCCAAAGAAGTCAGGCAGCAAAGCACCAGCAATTGCAAGAGGCGTCACGATATAGCTCACTACAGGAATAGCAATAGCATTTGCCAGTGGCGAAACAATCGAGGCTTGATAAAACCAATATAAGGTCAATGGTAAAAGTGCGATAGTGACAACCGTTTGCACTCGGCAAGCCTCACGGAGTGCCTGAATCATTCTATCTTTCCAATGCACTTCCAACTCTCTACCGGTAGGCAAGCCCAATAAACCATCGGAATCTTGCATGGCATACAAGATCGCCGCTACCGCTCCAAACGACAGCCAGAAACCTGGCGTGTAAGGTGCCATCGGATCAATGACTAGTACAAAAAATAGAGCCCACCACCAAATATCAAATGAGCGAGGATTTCTGCCGGACCATAAGGCAAATGCAACTACCCCAACCATGTACATCGTTCGCTGCGCCGGTATTTGAAAACCTGCCAGCCATGCATAGATGAAAGCTATCAAAAAACCTACTGCAGCAGCAACCTTACCAACCGGAACCCAGAGTGGTAGCGTGCTGCGACGCCAGAGAAAAGTGGCAAGCATGGCACCAAATCCAGCCAACATCGTGACATGGAGCCCTGATATGGAGATGAGATGTCCAATACCAGTAGCATTAAATACACGCCAATCATCTTGGTCGATTGAATTTTGATCGCCCATCACCAGGGCAGCAATCACACCGCCATAGCGAGCATCTTTTGGTAATAAGCGCTGAATCTTTTGCCTTAACTTCCAGCGCTGATACTCCATGGCTAGCGCAAATTCTGTAAAGGCGATATCTTTCTCAAGGATTAACTTTCCTGACCTGACTGATCCACTGGCACCAAAGTCTTGATGGAAGGACCAACGCTCAAAATCAAAAGTATGGGGATTGAGAGACCCGTAAGGTCTTTTGATTTTGACCTTCAATTCCCAGCGTTGCCCTGGAATGACTTCTGGTACATCCTGAGGATTCCGCCATGCGGGCTGCCAACTCAAATAGATCTGCGTAGGAAAAGATTCAATCAGCCCTTTACCTAAGAATGCCTGATCTACCTCAAAAGAAAACTTGGCACCACTGGGTGAGCTCTGTGGCAAGGCATTGACTCTGCCCTCAAGCACAAGGTCTTTACCCTCATACTCGATTGGGAGAATATTATTTAAACGACCTTGCGCATAGTCTGCATTCCAAGCAAACCCCAAGGTGCAACAACAGATTGCTATTAATACGCTACTAGCATTACGATATCGAATCGATGAGCGATTGAGGTAAACGCCTAATAGAGAAATGATGATGGTCGTCGCACATATCCAACCCCAATACCCTGGCACAGCAGGTAAAAATAGAAGTAGCGATCCCCCGGCGATAAACGCCGCAATATTGGTACGCAAGTTATTAAGAAGCGGATTGTAGGTTTGGGTTGTCAGTCATGAGGGATGACCAACGGGGTAATGCTTGCATGGTGTTTTGCCAGACTGCTTTTGAAAATACATCCTCACCGATTCCACGAATGCCCGCTAATTCCTGAGTAATTCTGGGGAGCAAAGCAGGTTCATTGAACTTGCCGCCCTCCTCTTTTAACCAGGCTGGCGGAATGTCAGGAGAGTCGGTTTCGGTAACGATGCAATCTAATGGCATCTCTTGCAGAAGTCGTCGAATCTGCAAAGCTCGATCGTAGGTAGCTGCGCCACCGAAGCCTAACTTAAATCCGAGCTCAATAAATTGCTCAGCTTGCTGATGGCTGCCATTAAAAGCATGCGCGATACCGCTAGGAATAGTTCTTTTACGCAGCGCTTTCAGAATGGCATCCTGTGAACGACGCACATGCAAAATCACTGGTAACTGAAATTGCTGCGCTAAATCTAATTGCTTGTGAAAGAAAAACTCTTGACACTGGGGATCAAGCCCTTCGACAAAGTAGTCAAGGCCAATCTCACCAACACCCACAAATCGTGGATCATATAATGATTGCTCAATCTGATTTTTAAGAGTCTCGATATCGCCCTCTTGAGCACGATTGATATACAACGGATGAATACCTAGCGTGTAGACCAATCCTGGAATTTGCTTACCGTACTGGTTGGCTAAATGTTTTGCTGGGCCCCAATCAGAAGCCTGAACAGTAGGTAGCAAAATAGCTTTAACGCCTTTATTCGCTGCACCTGAAATAATCTCCGGAAGAATATCTATGAACTCTGACGCATCTAAGTGGCAATGGGTATCCACCCATGCAAGTTCTTTATTCACTTCGCTCATTGTGCGAAGGTCTTTAATACTCCGCGCTCTAAATGCAAAATCCGGTCACAACGTTTCGCGCGAATAGGATCGTGAGTGACGATCACAAAAGCTGTGCCCTGCTCACGAGCAATATCTAACATCAAGTCAAATACACCATCGGCAGTTTCGGTATCGAGATTACCCGTCGGCTCATCTGCCAGAACACAAGAGGGGTTACCAACTAATGCACGGGCAACTGCAACACGCTGACGCTCACCACCAGACAGTTCACCAGGTGTGTGCTGAACACGCCTCGCTAAGCCAACTGCATGCAGCATCGTATTTGCTCGCTCCATAGACTCTTCGTTACTCAGGCCACGAATACGCAAAGGCAAGGCGACATTCTCAACGGCGCTGAATTCATCTAGGAGATGATGGAACTGGTAAATAAAACCCAGATTGTGATTGCGTAGTTGATCTAATTTGCTTACTGACAATTTATGGAGATTCTGCCCAGCAAGCATGACAGTACCAGCGCTGGGAGTATCTAAGCCGCCTAATAGATGCAACAAGGTACTTTTACCTGAGCCTGAGGACCCAACAATGGCGACCTTCTCAGAAGCGCTTACCTGCAAATCAATTTCTTTCAAAACATCAACTGCAGTCGGTCCCTTGCCATAGGTCTTTGCCAGACCTGATGCACTCAGAATAATTTGATTGGAATCACTCATAGCGCAATGCCTCCGCAGGCTGAACTTGAGCGGCTCGTCGACTTGGATATAAGGTGGCTAATATGGAAAGGCCAAAAGCCATCAAACCTACTATAACGACATCAGATAAACGAACATCCGATGGAAGCTCGCTAATGAAGTACACATCCCGTGGCAAGAAGCGTACGCGGAAGATGGCTTCAATTGCAGGAACAATCACATCAATATTTAAAGCAATCAGGAGACCCAAGCCAACCCCGGCTAGAGAGCCTAGTAAGCCAATTGCTAAACCTTGCACCAAGAAGATTCTCTGAATAAGTCCTGGACTCGCGCCCATCGTTCTTAAGATAGCAATATCAGCCTGCTTCTCATTCACCGTCATTACAAGGGTGGATACCAAATTAAAAGCGGCAACCGCAATAATCAAGGTCAGGATGATGAACATCATCTTTCTTTCAGTTTGAACAGCAGCAAACCAATTTCGATTGGAACGTGACCAGTCGCTCACCCACAAGGCTTGTGGCACAACTTGAGCTAACTCAGCAGCAATCTCTGGAGCACGCTGCATATCATCGACCTTCACGCGCAAGCCAGATGGATCTTGCAAGCGCAGTAAAGCGGCGGCATCTTTCCAATGCATGATGGCTAGAGAGCTGTCGTATTCATAATGACCGCTATCCACGATGCCGACTACTTGTAGCGTCCGCATTCTGGGCATGGCGCCTGCCGGAGTGAGATCACTCTCTGGCACGATCAAATTAATACGATCGCCAAGGCGAGCACCAACCATATTGGCAAGCTGAGCGCCTAAGGCAACCCCAAAGGCGCCTGGTTTTAAATCATCGATGCTGCCGGTAACAAACTGCTTAGGTAAATCAGAGACCTTACCTTCCTCGCTGGGTAATACGCCACGAATTGAGACGCCACGCATGACGTTCTCGCGACTGAGTAAACCTTGCGAACTAACCATCGGAGCGACACCTACTACGTGGGGCTGAGCAGCTACCTTGAGTGCAACGGGCTCCCAATTGGCTAAGCCATCTGGGGCAGTAATTTCAATATGAGAAAGGACGGACAGCATGCGGTCACGCACTTCCTTCTGGAAGCCGTTCATAACTGAGAGCACCACAATCAGGGCGGCAACGCCCAAAGCAATGCCAGCAGTGGAGATTCCAGAAATAAAAGACAGGAAGCCATCACGCTTACCTACCGTCTTGCGACGCTTAGATCGGGTGTAGCGCAGGCCAATTTCCAGTTCAATAGGAAGTCTCAACATGCTTACAGTTTAGTGAATTAAACGAGCAAACCGATGGATTCTGTAAATGCCACCTAAAATCAAGGGAATGACTGCCAATTTGACCTCCCAAACAAGTTCTTTGCGACGCTTTACCCTGATGGTGTCAGGGGAAGATACTGTTGACGCTGGATTAGAGCGGGATACCCCGCCCAGCGGACTTCCACAAGAGCGTTTTCTAGTGGGCGATCGACTACCGATTGCCCCAGTCTTGCTATTGGGCCAAAGCGAGCTAGCAGTGAATCCAAATGAAGTGATTGCCTGTCTACAGCCAGTCCACCTGCATGCCACTCGAGATCATTTAATCCTGATGGCGCAAAGTCAGATTGATCTGACAGTAAATGAATCTGCCAACTTGTTGCAAATTGCCCTTCCTTTCATCGAAGAAGATTTTAGAAGTAAGGTCTTATTTCAGGGCCAGCGTGATTGGTTTATTTCAGCAGGTCCATTTGCTAGTCTTGCAACGCACTCGATTGATCAAGCGCATGGTCGCAATATTGACTGGTGGATGCCACGCGATACAAACGACGCTGGTATTGCTAAGCTTTGGCGCAAACTCCAAAATGAAATTCAGATGCTCTGGCACATTGATCCAGTCAATCAGGAGCGTGAACAACGTGGCTACCCCAGTATCAACTCTTTATGGATTAGCGGTATTGGCAAACTAGCTGATATTCAGACCCCTCCATTGCTTGAGAATGTAAATCAGATATATGGAAATCATCCCCTCTTGGCTGGTTTAGCTAAATACCTTGCAATCCCCCAGCAAGGTGAAATTGATTTCTCAAGGCTGCAAAATGCATTTGCGTGGATTGATCGTCCCGAGAGCATTTGGGATAACTTGAGAAAAGCGCTTTTGAGTAATGGACTAGATGCAATCGAAGTGATCGATTTTCCTAGGGGCCAAACTCGCCACAGAATCTTCACAGCTAAAGACTTAAACAAAAAGTCATGGGCTTTCTGGAAAAAATCAGAACCCTTAACTTGGCAAGAAATCATTTCAGTATGAGTCTATTCTCCCAGCGCCCCTTCTCTGATCGAACAGCTATCTGGTTACAGCAAAGTGGTCTACACCCTTTGCTAGCAAGACTATATGCGGCTCGCGGCATTGATAAGCCAGATGAGCTCTCTTTAGATCTGAAGCAACTACTTTCACCAGTAGAGCTCAAGAACTGCATCAGCACTGCCGCTCTGCTAGCGGATATTTTGGAGCGCAAAGAGCCTATGCTGGTGGTAGCAGACTATGACTGTGACGGTGCTACCGCATGTGCTGTTGCTCTGCGTGGATTGAAGATGTTGGGTGGGGCAGATACTCCTATTCAGTTCTTGGTGCCAAATCGCTTTACGATGGGCTACGGACTAACACCAGAGGTAGTTGATCTTGCTGCCCAGCAAATTCCCAAACCCAAATATCTCATCACCGTTGATAACGGCATTGCTAGCGAAGCTGGAGTAGACCGAGCTCGCGAGCTAGGAATGGAAGTCATTGTGACTGACCACCACCTACCAGGCGATCGACTGCCTAAAGCCACTGCAATCGTCAATCCTAATCAACCGGGCTGCAGCTTCCCAAGTAAAGCGCTTGCCGGTGTAGGTGTGATGTTCTATTTATTAGTTGCTCTACGAGCAGAACTGCGAAAGCGCGGAAAATTTACTGCAGAGACTCAACCCAAGATTGAAAACCTCTTGGATCTCGTGGCTTTAGGCACGGTAGCGGATGTGGCGCAGCTGGATCGTAATAACCGCATCTTGGTTTCTAATGGTCTGAAGCGCATTCGTACAGGAGCATCTCAAGCAGGCATTCAGGCACTATTCCAGGCGGCTGTGCGCGATCCTCGCAAGGCTAATACCTTTGACCTAGGTTTTGCTATCGGTCCTCGTTTAAATGCAGCAGGACGTCTGGCGGACATGACTTTGGGTATTCGCTTATTAATTTGCGACAAGCCCGAAGAAGCCATTGAGCTAGCTTACGAACTCGATCGCATCAATCGTGAGCGACGTGTCATTGAAGGCGGCATGCAAGAAGCCGCTCTCGCCCATCTTGCTGAGGATCAACTAGCAGGCACCATGGCAGAGCGTTCCAGCATCTGCCTTTGGAATGCAGAGTGGCACCAGGGTGTGGTTGGCATCGTGGCCTCTCGTTTAAAAGAACGCTTTAATAGACCTGCGATTGTCTTTGCTCCAGCTGATGGTGCTAGCGGGGAAGAGTTGCGTGGCTCAGGTAGATCATTGACAGGTTTTCATCTACGTGATGCTTTGGATCTTGTTTCTAAGCGCGAGCCTGGCTTAATTCTGAAGTTTGGTGGACATGCTATGGCAGCAGGCCTGAGTATTAGAAAAGCCGATTTTGAAAAATTTGATACAGTATTTCAGCAGGTTGCCAATGGCTTACTCAATGATGAATTACTCGAGCGTCGCCATATTCATGATGGCCCACTGGATCTATCTGAATTCACACCCGAAACCGGCGATCTCCTTGCCGAAGAAATCTGGGGTCAGGGCTTTCCTCAACCCATTTTTTATGGGGAATTTGAGATTAGTCAGCAAAGTCTCATGAAAGAAAAACATCTGCGTTTGCAGCTACGTCCGATCGGAAGCGGTCCAATGGCTAGCAAACCATTTACTGGGGTCTGGTTTAACCATACCCAACCCTTGCCAACTAAGGCCAAGCTGGCCTATCGCCTAGTCACTGACCGTTTTCAAGGGCAGGCACGCGTACAACTCATGATTGAGGCCCACGACGAGGCTTAGGCTGTAATAACCCCCTTATAATCAGGGGATGGAAGCCGAACAACTCAATATTATTTCAAATACCCTGTCCGATCTGCTCACTCGTGAGCAAGCACTTCGGGGGTATCTTTGACTTCGAAGTAAAGTCACGACGCCTTACTGAAGTTAACTCTATTCTGGAAGATCCCACCATCTGGGATGATCAAAAGAAAGCTCAAGCCCTCGGCAAAGAGAAGAAATTGCTCGATGGTGTTGTTGCCACTCTCACCGATTTAAATAGCAATATCACTGGTGCCCTTGAATTATTCGACATGGCTAAAGAAGAGAGTGATTTTGAAACGATTAGCGCTATCGAACAAGACGTTGAGGGATACAGCAAGATCATTCATGATCTTGAGTTCCGCCGTATGTTCCATAACGAAATGGATTCTTGCAATTGCTTTATCGATGTTCAAGCAGGTGCCGGCGGAACAGAGGCTTGTGACTGGGCCAGCATACTTCTTCGCCAATATCTTAAGTATTGCGAGCGCAAAGGCTACAAGACAGAAATCCTTGAAGAATCCGATGGTGATGTTGCCGGTATCAAGAGTGCCACTATCAAGGTGGATGGTGAATATGCTTACGGACACCTGCGCTCAGAAACTGGTGTGCACCGTTTGGTACGCAAGTCACCCTTTGACTCCTCCAATGGCCGTCACACTTCTTTTGCCAGTATCTACGTATACCCAGAGATTGATGACTCGATTGAGATTGATGTCAATCCAGCAGACATTCGTACTGACACCTATCGCGCCTCGGGTGCGGGTGGTCAGCATATCAACAAGACCGACTCTGCTGTTCGCTTAACCCACCTACCTACCGGAATCGTGGTGCAGTGTCAGAATGACCGAAGCCAGCACCGCAATAGGGCTGAGGCGATGACGATGCTGAAATCACGCCTGTATGAGCATGAGATGCAAAAACGTCGTGCTGAACAAGATAAGCTTGAAGCCAGTAAAACTGATGTGGGCTGGGGTCATCAGATCCGCTCCTACGTACTGGACCAAAGTCGGATTAAAGACTTACGTACCAACGTTGAGATTTCAAATACACAAAAAGTATTAGACGGTGATCTTGATGCCTTTATTGAAGCCAGCCTGAAGCAAGGCGTCTGATTTACTACCCCTATTCCAGTTATTAATATTCCATATGAACGATCAAGTGAATTCAACTCCTAAGCAAGCTGCAGCTACTGAAGCTGTAGATGAAAACCACATCATTGCCGAGCGTCGTGAGAAATTAGCCAAACTTCGTGAAGGTGGCATCGCATTTCCGAACGACTTCGTACCGACCCACTTAGCAGCAGATCTTCATACTCACTACGACAGTCTCACTAAAGAAGAATTGGCTGCCAAGAAGGTGCATGTCAAAGTGGCTGGCCGCATGGTGCTTAAGCGGGTGATGGGTAAGGCAAGCTTTGCCACCATCCAAGATCGCAGTGGGCAAATTCAGTTCTACATTAATGATGAAATCAGTGGTGTCGATATTCATGGTGCATTTAAACACTGGGATATGGGAGACTTTATCTCCGCTGAAGGCAATTTATTTAAGACCAATAAAGGTGAACTCTCAGTTGAATGCAGCAAGCTGCGCCTGCTGAGCAAGTCCTTACGTCCACTGCCAGATAAGTTCCATGGTTTATCGGACCTCGAGACAAAGTATCGCCAACGCTATGTTGACTTGATCGTCAATCCAGAAAGTCGCAATACTTTCAGAGCACGTAGCAATACGATTGCTTCTTTGCGTCGCCATATGCTCGATGCAGACTTCATGGAAGTTGAAACACCCATGCTCCACCCGATTCCTGGTGGCGCAACTGCTAAGCCATTTATTACGCACCACAATGCTTTAGACATGCAAATGTTCTTGCGCATTGCACCAGAGTTGTATTTAAAGCGCCTAGTAGTGGGTGGCTTTGAGCGTGTGTTTGAAATTAACCGCAATTTCCGTAACGAAGGTGTCAGCCCACGTCACAATCCAGAATTCACGATGATGGAATTCTATGCGGCCTATACCGATTACCGTTGGCTGATGGATTTCACGGAGAGCTTAATTCGTGCTGCCGCAATGGATGCACAAGGTACTGCAGTTTTGACCCACCAAGGTCGCGAACTGGATCTCAGCAAACCTTTTCAGCGCTTAACAATTACTGAAGCCATCCTGAAATATTGCGGCCAGTCAAACAAGAGTTATGAAGCGGCTCAATTAGAGAATGCTGCATTCATTCGCGCTGAATTGAAAAAAGGTGGCGAGAACCCAGATAGCCCTACCCTCAAGAATGCTGGCATTGGCGCCCTTCAATTAGCTCTCTTTGAATTGGTTGCTGAGTCACACCTATGGGAACCAACCTACATCATCGATTACCCAATCGAAGTAAGCCCTCTTGCCCGCGAGTCGGATACCCGCCCTGGCATTACCGAGCGCTTTGAATTGTTCATCACCGGTCGTGAGATTGCTAATGGCTTCTCCGAGCTAAACGATGCTGAAGATCAAGCCAATCGCTTCCGTAAGCAAGTAGAGCAAAAAGAAGCGGGGGACGAAGAGGCAATGTACTTTGACCATGACTTCATTCGTGCGCTGGAATACGGCATGCCTCCGACTGGTGGTTGCGGTATTGGTATTGACCGCTTAGTCATGCTACTAACTGACGTGCCTAATATTCGTGATGTGATCCTGTTCCCACACTTGCGTCGCGAAGAAGAATAATCTCTGGCGCCAGGTTCTAGTCCTGGCTGCCAACCAGAAATACCGCTTACTTAACCAGTCCAAATGGGATTGGATCTCGATCTGACTTGATGGCTTCTTCAAGTAAGTCCAACCGGTCCTGACCCCAAAATGGCTCATCCCTATAAAAGAAGAAAGGTGTACCAAACACCTGCCTTTTAACCGCCTCTTCTGTTAATCGACCCACTTCAGCGTCAATCTCTTGACTAGCGCTCGCTTTAAGCAATTGCTCACCATCTAAACCTGATTTATTGGCAACGTCCACCATTACTGCTGAATCTTTAATGTCCAAATCATCGACCCATAAAATTTTTAAGGAATTACGAATAAATTCCTGCGCATTTAAATTTTTGGCCATGGCGGCAATTAACATCCGATGCCCAATTACCGGGTCTGATGGGTGGTGTTTTGGTTTGAGCACTAATGGGATGTTTCGTGCAATTGCCCAACGCTGCATTTCAACGAATCGATATGCCTGCCTTTGGGGTGGTCGCTTAGAAACCGGCAATCCACCGCTGACGGAAAATACTGCATGCAGATCTATGGGTTTGTATGTGACTTCCAGATCGTACTTTTGCACTAGCTCTTCAAATGCTGCATAGCCAATATAGGTATACAGCGAAATAAAGCTAAAGTAAAAATCTATTTTTCTTTTTGAGGTCATATACATCCTTTAGTTAGTCGACTTTTGCTCCAGATTCTTTGACCAGTTTTGCCCACTGAGGTGTTTGAATTGCCAATTGCTTGGCCAGGTATTCAGGTGAGCTAGCCACAATCTCAAATCCCTGTGAGATTAATTGTTCTTTTACTGCAGGCTGCTTTAAAGTCTGAACAATTTCTTTATTCAGCTTGGTAATGATAGCTTGGGGCGTACCTGCTGGGGCTAAAATTCCTTGCCAAGAATTTAGGTCGTAACCCGGTACACCTGCTTCAGCAATAGTGGGGATGCTGGGTGCGCCGGTAGATCTTTTGGCAGGGCTAACTCCCAGGGCAGTCAGTTTGCCTGATCGCACATACTGCAGGGCCGCTGGCAGTGTTACAAACATGGCATCAACGTGACCAGCCAATAAATCCGCAACTCCAGGGGCGCCGCCTTTGTAGGGCACATTGGTAAATTTAATATCAGCCATACTTTCTAATAATGCTCCAGCAAGATGACCTGGGCTTCCACTGCCAGCATTAGCTAGCGTAATTTTCCCTGGGCTTAGTCTTGCCACTTCAATGAGAGATCGCAGATTTTTAACGGGCAGCTTTGGTCCTACTAACAAAACCTGGGGTGCTGTGATTGCCATTGTGATGGGCGCAAACTGCTCGAGTTTGTAAGGGGGGTTGCTGTATAAAGCGGGATTGATAGTCAGACTATCCCAACCCAAAAGCAGTGTGTAACCATCAGGTGCTGCTTTAGCGACGTAACCAAACGCAATATTGCTTCCACCCCCAGCCATATTTTCTACTACAACAGCTTGACCTATTTTTTCAGAGACTCCTTTTCCAATGGTGCGCGCTAAGGTATCTAGGCTTGCCCCGGCTGGTACTGGAACTACGATTTTGATTGGCTTGTTTGGCCAAGAATCTTGTGCGAAAAGCGTGCTTGAGACGGTGAGAAGACTTATTGCAAAGACTATGCTTTTAAGTGTCTTATTTTGTAAGATTTTCATTTAAATACCAATCATTAAAAATGTAACCATATATGACATTGAACACAAAACAAACGATTAAATCATTGTTCCGTTAGAGTGATTTGAATATAAGGCAGCTAACCAGCTGGATATAGCTTAAGGTCCTCACTATCGATCACAGTGACATTAACGGGTATGCCCAAGCTCACACTAGAAGATACGGTACAGAAATCCTGAAACTGCGCTAATACACGCTCAAGGTTCTCAAGAGTATTGCCTGGCACGCCAATCCGAATCTCAACATTGATAGCCAAGATACGTAAACGGTTTTCTGCGTTTCTACCGATTTCGCAACTGGCCTTTGTTTCGATTGGCTCAGGATTTTGCTTAAACTTTCTGAGTGCAAAGAGTAAGGAATCAGACAAGCAATTAGCCACGCCTGCCAGCAAGAACTGAGATGGCGTAGCACCTTGTGATTTTCCCAGGGGTGGCGGCTCATCTCCGTAAATGGGATCACGCTCTTCGTTGTAATAAATAGCAAACTGATAATCAGCTTGCTGAACTAGTCTTACGGAAGGCTCACCACTCATAAAAACTCCAATAACTTAAAACACCATATTAATAGATGGCAGGAATTAACTTTTTGACTCTACGCTGATAGTCCCTGTAATCTGGAAAACGTTCCACCAGCCAGAGCTCTTCCCGCCTTGCTTTGATGTCAAATAAGAAAAATAGGCTAATGGCATAGATCAATATATAGAGTCCAGGGAAGATGAGAAGCCAAGCAAGTGCTGCTAAGAGCACTCCAAAGTAGATCGGGTGCCTCACAAATTGATATAAGCCATTCTGAATCAGAACTGCATTGTCTTTTGGGCATGGCAAGGGGGTGAGATTTTTACCCAGATTAATGACGGCAATCACCATAATTACAGTGGCTAGTAAGCCGATGGCAATGCCACAGGATTGGAGAATCGAGGCAATTGATTCTGAGCTAACCAGAAGAGAACCTTGGGGGCCAAACAAAATCAAGCCAATCAGAATTCCCTGAACCACCACATACCATGCACCCCTCTCAAAGATTGATTGATGTGGCGATGAAGTCATGGTGTGGCCTTATTAAGATAAGACCACAGTCTAGCTTGATTTAGAAGTTTAGAGCCTTATTAAAGTGCTCATCAACGCTAGCCTCGTCTTGGGTCAACACATGCTGTGCAATCAAGAAAACGCCTGAAATGAAACTCAGGCAAACCAGCACTCCAAAAGTATGATATTGATTTAGGCCGCTCTGATTAAGGGCATCAAGATACAGGGCACTTTCTAAGGCTAGGTGGGTGGATAAGCTCAGTAGAGCAAAACCCAAAAATATCTGGATGATGGTCAAAAATAAGGGCTTCTGAACTGTAGGCTTAGCGGACATATGGTTCTCTTGATTGGGCATAAAAGGATCATAGGGGGCTAGCCGATATAAGTAAAAGACTCCCTTTTTATATGCTAAATACTTTTTTATCTATAGAGCCACCACTAGAATGAGGATAATTGGAATTTACACCTTAATATTTCGTATTTATGGCTGCCTACAACACTGAAACCGTCCTCACCGTTCATCACTGGAATGACACCCTGTTCAGCTTCACCACCACCAGAAACAAAGGTCTACGCTTCCGCAGCGGCCATTTTTTGATGATTGGCCTGGAAGTCGAAGGTAAGCCATTGGTTCGAGCCTACAGTGTGGCGAGTCCGAATTATGAAGAGCATTTAGAGTTCTTAAGTATCAAGGTTCAAGATGGCCCCCTCACCTCCCGTCTTCAGAAGATTCAGGTAGGTGACCCCATTTTGGTCAGCGAGAAATCCGTGGGCACCCTAGTCATAGATGACTTGAATCCAGGTAAACATCTTTATTTATTCAGTACCGGTACAGGACTAGCCCCTTTCATGAGCATTATTCGTGATCCGGATACTTATGAGAAGTTTGAAAAAGTAGTCTTGATTCACGGTGTTCGTTTGGTAAGCGAACTGGCTTATGGTGAGTACATTAAAGATGAGCTCACTCAAGACGAATACATTGGTGAAATCATTCGCGAGAAGTTAATCTACTACCCAACCGTAACTCGCGAAGCTTTTAAGCACACTGGTCGCTTAACTACTGCGATTGAATCAGGTCAACTCTTTAAAGATATTGGCTTACCCCCATTAGATCCAGCAGTCGATCGCGCCATGATCTGCGGTAGCCCATCCATGCTCAAAGAAACTGCTGAGATGCTCGATTCCAAGGGCTTCAAGGTATCACCTAGCCTTGGTCAATTAGGTGACTACGTATTCGAGCGCGCATTCGTAGAAAAATAAATAAGCTATATACCCAAAAGTAATTTAGTTATCGCTATATGTTTCTTGTGGATATATAGACACCTTGGTAAATTAGTCCTCAGAAGATATTTACCAAGGAATTGAGATGTCACCCGTACGAGAGCACTACAACCCAATCATTACGCAGTTATTACGTGAACATGATCGCTTGCCACATGAGAATGTGACTGAACGAAAAAACTTCCAACGCAGAATTCTGTTCTTGATGACTACTATCAAGATGGAAGAGTTTGAGGACTCTTACGCATAAGCAAACTCAGCCCAGATGCCTACTTTACGATTGGAATAAACCCATCTCGATTTGGCATCTTGACCAACGGTAATGACTTTGCATTCATTACCTCATCCGTTGAAATAATTTTATTCATATACAAGATGTAAGCAGTTAGAGCGTACACCTGATCATCTGTCAGAGATTGCGGCGCCTGATGTGGCATAGCCCTCTTCACATAGTCAAATATAGTTGTAGCGTAAGGCCAAAAACTACCAACCGTTTTAACAGGCTTGTCAGTATTTAAGCCACCCCCACCAACCAAACGGTTAGAGATTCCACCCTGCCCCTTGTCACCATGACAAGATGCGCATTTTTGCTGGTAAATGATTTCACCAGTTGCAGCTGTACCAGATCCAGAGGGCAAACCTGCTCCATTTGGACCAACATCAATGTTCCAGGCTTTGATTTGATTTTCGGTAACTGGCTTACCAAGGCCAACTGGTCCATTAGCCTGATATCCGCTCGAGCAAGCTACTAAAACTCCGGATAATGCAAAAGTCAGAGGCAGTTTCACAAAAGATTTAGCGGCCATTTGTAATCTCCCCATTAGCAGCAACACGCCATGGCTGAATTGCATTGTTGTGATAGAAGCTATTGGAACTTTTTGCCTTTAATAAAGCCTCCATACTTGGCTGAGTATCGCCACTAGAGTCAATCGCTCGACTCATGAATACAGTCGGCTCACCATTCCAAACCCAGGGATAACGGAAGCGCACCAGAGATTTATCCATGACTGGCTCTTGCAAGATGGCATCGGCCCAAGACTTTCCACCATCCGTTGACACTTCAACCCTTTTAATCTTTCCGTTACCAGACCAAGCAATGCCTGAAACTTCATAGAATCCCTTGGACTTAAGTTTCATCATGCCGGATGGTTGCGTAATGACCGACTTCACATCCATAGCAAAAGTAAATTGAAGGGCTTTGCCATCAGCTTGTAAGTCGGTATAGGCCGATGTTTCTTCACGAGTTTGCCAAGGTTCAGAGCCTAATTTAAGGCGTCTTAGCCACTTAATACTCATGTTCCCCTCAAAGCCCGGCAACAATAGACGCAAAGGATAGCCTTGCTCAGCCCGCAACATCTCACCGTTCTGGGCATAAACCAATAGCGCATCATCCATCATTTTGCTCATCGGAATACTACGAGTCATTGCAGCACCATCAGCACCTTCTGCTAGGGCCCATGTGGCGCCGGGCTGAACTCCGCATTCTTGAAAGATGGTCGAGAGACGAACCCCAGTCCACTCACAACAAGAAAGTAGTCCGTGAATTTCCTGGGCGGTTTTACCGGTTGCCTTCTTTAATTCAGCAGCACTATTGCCGGAGCATTCCAAAAAATAAATGCGGGATTCTGACGGGAAACGAACAATGTCTTCCATAGTCAACATCAGGGGCCTATCAACCATGCCATGAATAACTAAGCGATGCTGATCAGGATTGATATCAGGCACACCGGCATGATGTCTCTCAAAGAAGAGTCCGTTGGGCGTAATAATGCCATGCAAATTTTGCAATGGCGTTCTGGAGCCCGTTAAAAAAGTGGGTGCAGGAGATGGTAAGACTCGAACTACATTTTTTTCGTATTTTGAGGGGAGGCCGTAAGGTGGATTGATGAAGGTAGAGCCCTGCACCTTAGTCCAGGGGTCTACTTGTAAAAATTCATTAGCAGAGGCTTGAGCCAAAGCGGTACCAGAGACCATTGCAGCACTAAGACCCGCGCCAACGCCAGCAGAACTTTTTAAAAATTTTCGACGGCTAGAAAGATTGCCTTTATCCGACATAGGTAGTTCACCTTTTTAAAATACATGCATTACGTATGAGCACTTTTTATAGAATACCGCCAAAATAATGATTGGTAATCCCGTTAAGAGAGATTCAGGATAAATATTAAACCGATTAAAGCGATAAATAGGGTTTCCACTAGCAACATCACAACAGGCTGCCAACCCAACTTTGCCAACTCCTGAAAGTTTGTTTTCAGTCCAGCAGCGCCAATAGCAATCACCAACATCCAGCGGGATATTCCGCCAATAGATTGCGCAACAGAGCTTGGCAAAATCTGCATAGATGCAACGACTGAAAGCGCCACGAATCCCAATAAGAATGTCGGTATCAGACGTAGGCTACCCCAACCTAAGCGCTGAGATGATTTTTCAGCACCAAAGAAAATAGAGATAAATAAAACGACAGGTAGCAAAAGAGCGACTCGGAACAACTTCACAACAGTCGCTACATCACCCGCCTCAGGGCCAAACAACATGCCTGCAGCAACTACCTGTGCCACATCATGAATGGTGGCTCCGAGAAAGATGCCTGCAGGTACGGCGGTGATATTGAGTAACTGCAACGCGAAGGGATACACCACCATGGCAATCGTGGAGAGGACGGTTACCCCAACTACTACCAGTAGAGTAAATCGCTCATTCTCTTTCGTTTTTGGCAGTACAGAGGCAACCGCTAAAGCAGCTGAAGCTCCGCAAATACCAACGGATCCACCTGCAATCAATCCAAAGTCTGGGGACAGCTTTAATAGTTTAGCTAAGAAGAATCCAAGGGCTACCGTGGCAGCAACTGCAAACATCACCATTAATCCGGTATTTAAACCGATTGCGCCAATATCAGCAAATGTAACCCGAATACCTAGAAATGCAACGCCCAGTCGTAGAACCGTCTTGGCGCAAAAATCAATCCCTGGCTTTACGGCCTCATTGAGATATAAAAAATGAAGTGACAAACCAATCAGTAATGCGTACAACAACTGTGGGCCACCATAGTTCTCAGAAAGAAAACTGGTAGACATGGCAATGACCAAGCAAACCAACAGCCCTGGAATATTCTTCCGAATGGTATTCAACATCAAACTAAGCCACTAACTCACTGAAATACTCATGTTGAGTAGTGTTTAAAGTGGAGACACGCCACTCTAGAGGCTCATCCTGAATGCCCAGCGCCACCCTTCTAATCACTAGCACGGGAGAATCTAGATTTAATCCAAGCCATTCAGCATGTTGCTTCCCTGCTAAGCCGGCACGCAAACGCTCACTACTTCGCACAACGGTCTGACCGTATTCCATTTGATACATTTGGTAGATGCTACCTTTACGATCAATAAAGTCTGCTCGGCTTAAATTTTTAAACCTTTGTTTATCTAGCGTGATCTGATCGATCATGACGCACTGCCCTTCCAATGACAGGCGATTGGTAATTCTCCAAATGGGGGCGCCTTCTTTAATCTCCAGCTTACTTGCCTCTTCTTTATTGGCAGTAGCGCTATTTAAGGAGACAAGCTCAACTTTGGGGTAAACCTTTTTTTCAGCATCGTGTTTAACAATGTGGAAAAAATAATATAGAAGTCTTTTGAGATCATGCTCAACAACATAGGTGCCCCTGCCTTGGCGTCGGACTACGATACCTTCCGCAACCAACTCGTCCACCGCTTTGCGCAGGGTACCTATCGATACATCTAACTCTTTTGATAAATCCTTTTCGGCAGGCAATGCCTGCCCCATAGGATATCGACCCCTGACCAAATCCTCGGTGATCTTTTGCTTGACTTCCTCGTAAGCGGTCAGGTTTCTCATGCTGCAGTCTTATGCTGATTCGTATAAACGAGTCAATACAAACTCACGGTGACCAAGAATTTCAGAAGCAGTCAACTCACCGTCAGCTGTACGCTGCAAGCAATCCAAGAGCTTATCTCCCGCTTGATCCATATTCTCTTCGCGACGCAATAAGCCAGACACATCAACGTCGATATGCTCACCCATAGTGCGAACAGTCTTTGGATTAGCGCAAATCTTAATCACCGGAAGAATTGCATTGCCGATCACATTACCTTGACCCGTTGGGAAGAAGTGGGCAGTAAAACCAGCAGCCGCACACAAGGTGACCATTTCAGCAGCAGCTGATGATGAGTCCATGAAATGCAAACCAGGAATCTTTGGCTCTTCACCCTTATCCAGAACGCTATCCACAATACATTTCTTACCAATTTTTTGGATATTGCCCAAAGCCTTCTCTTCGATGGTTGTTAAACCACCTGCAATATTGCCTTTAGTTGGCTGAGAGTCGGACAGATCGCTCGTCTTATGACGCTCAATCACATCCTGGTAGCGATCAAACATCTCGCGGAACTTTTTCTTTACTTCTGGAGTACGGCAACGCGCTTCAACCAGATGCTCGCCACCAGTTAACTCGGTAGTCTCACCAAACACCATGGTGGAGCCAATTGCATACAACTTATCAAAAGCATCACCTACGGTTGGGTTTGCACCACAACCAGAAGTCGTATCGGATTCGCCGCATTTTGTGGAAACCCATAACTCAGATAATGGAGCAGAAACACGTTTTTGCTTTGATGCATGCTTCATCATGTTGTAGGCAGATTTACTAGCGGAAGCAATGGTTGCTGTGTCGCCATTACCTTCAATCCAGAATCCCTCAACTGGCTTGCCTGATGCCTTGATGCCATCAACGATAATTTTGGTCCACTGTGGCTCGATACCAATAACCACTACAGCAGCTACGTTTGGATTAGAGCCTGTACCAATTAAGGTGCGAAAGTGTAAATCCAAGTCAGCTCCGAACTGTAAACGACCATAGGAGTGAGGAATCGCCATCGTTCCTTTGATGTTGTTAGCTACTGCTTCACAGGCTGCATTGGATAAGTCATCCAAAGGCAAAATCAATACGTGATTACGAATACCCATGCGGCCGTTTTCACGGCGATAACCTAAAAAGGTCGCGTCTTTCAAATTAGTCATTTTTTATATCTCTCTCAATGAATAGGTAGTTAAGGTGCCGGATTACCAGCGCTTAGTTTTTACGTTTTGGACGTGAAGGTGCTCACCCTTTTTAATTGGGGCTACTACCTTACCAATATCAACGCCGTATTTCATTACTGTGTCACCTGGCTTGAAATCGTTCAATGAAATTTTGTGACCAATAGGAATATCACTTTCAGACTTGATATTCAAAGTAAGGTCGCCGTCCATTACCCAACCAATTAATTCAGTTCCGGCCTTGACGCCCTCAACTACTACTACACCTACGCCATCTGCTGGCTCATGCACGACAAAGTGGATCATTACTATCTCCTCAATAATCTCGTTTATAAAAAACTACTCAGTCCATGACTGGCGGATGCCAGTCTGAATTTCTTCTACAACCACATCTGAAACTGTCACACCGTTACGAAATCCTGTAGCACGCTGCTGAAAACGACGTTGTCCAGGAAGACGGGTTCCTGCATCGACACTTAAGACCTTGATAAAGTCTTGGATGCGACTGGCAAAAACAGACTTACCTGCCAAACCTGTATCAATAGTCAATATCAGTTGACCAATACGCGGACGATTGCCTTTAGGGTCAAAAAAGGAATCCGCTTCATAAGAAAAACGGCTGCCTGAAAGTCCGACCACCAGCAACTCAACGATGAGGGCAAGTAAGGCCCCTTTATCGCCACCCAAAGGAAGCATCAAGCCCTTTAAGCCTTCTTGTGGATCAGTAGTTGGCTTGCCATCCGCAGTCAATGCCCACCCTTCCGGAATCGCTTGACCATTTTTTGCTGCAACCAAGAGTTTTCCGCGAGCTACTGCAGAAAGCGACATATCTATAACTAAAGGATCGCTGCTGGTAGGAAAAGCTGCAGCAAGGGGGTTAGTTCCAAAGATTGCTTTTGTACCGCCAACCATAGGCATCGCAGCTGGAGTATTTCCAAATAGCAAGGAGACATAGCCTGCTCGTGCTGCAGCCTCAACATAATGCCCCGCGACACCAAAATGATGGCTATTGGTCACAGCTACTAGACCAAGACCATTTTTGGAGGCTAGATTGACTGATAGGTCAGTTGCAAACCGAAGCGCAGGAAAAGCTAGGCCATCACGCGCATCGACCAAAGCGGCTGCCGTTTTAAATGGACGTACCCGTAATTTAGAATCCAATTCAATACGGCCATTTTTTGCATGCGCAGCATATTGGGAAACTCTCGCCAAACCATGGGAGGCCAGCCCATCTAACTCCGCTAGCGCCAGAAACTGGGCCGTTTCATAAGCCGACTTTGAATTGATCCCAGCGGCCTGAAGGCCTGAGTTTGCTAGCGCAAGAATCTCTGGATAGCTCAGATTCATGAATGCTTACCGCGGATAAGGCCACTCAAAAGCAGGGTTTTCAGGGCTTGACTAGATCTAGCTTTAGGGATCAAAATAACTGGCATATCTGAATCATATAGATGATTTAGATATCTTGCAATACCCAATTCGTAGTGCATCTCAGAGAGTGTCTTGAAGTGCTGCAGGATGGGTGGAGGAGACAGCAGTAATAAATAAGCATATAACTATTAAATAGCAGTTGAGTATATTTTTTTCATAGCTAAGTAGCTAAGATATAAAGATCAAATTACCACTGGAGCTCATCGATGTTTGAGAATAAAAAATATAATTTAAATAGACGTTTAGTTTTACTTGTAGGGGCACTTACCCTTGCATTGCCTCAATTAGCAACAGCGCAATCGTGGCCAACAAAACCAATCAAATTAATTATTCCTTTTGTAGCCGGAGGTACTACCGATATTCTTGGTCGACTCTTAGCTCAGCAATTAACAAAAGATCTGGGACAGAACGTCATCGTTGAAAATAAAGGTGGCGCCGGTGGCAATATCGCCGCTGAATTTGTAGCGCAAGCACCTGCAGATGGTTACACCATCATGCTTGCCTCGGGAAGCATGCTTACCGTGAATCCTAGTTTATATAAAAAGTTACCAGTCAATTACAGTAAAGATTTTGTAAACATTACCAATGTAGCTAGCGGCCCAATGTTGCTATCTGTCAGCACCAAAATCCCAGTCAAGAATTTAAATGAATTCATTACCTATACAAAAACCAAGGATCTCAATTTTGGATCTGCGGGTATCGGTAGCCAGGTTCATATGGCAGGCGAGAACCTCAATTACGCAGCCAACATTCCTGCGACTCACGTACCTTATAAGGGCGAGTCTGCAGCCATCAATGATCTAGTAGCTGGTCAGATTGACTTCATGGTTGGCAATTTAACGGCGGCAACTGGCTTTGCAAAAACCGGGCAAATTAAGCCAATTGCCGTTACCAGTGCAAAGCGAGTCAAGCAGCTTCCCGATGTGCCAACAGTTGCTGAAAGCGGCATTCCTGGCTTTGAAAGTACTGGTTGGTTTGGCTTAGTGGCACCAGCCAACACTCCTAAGGTGATTACAGACAAAATCTATGACGCTACTGTTAAGGCGGTGAAGTCAGATGCTATGCAAAAGAGCTTGGAGCTTAATGGCTTGACCCCGGTTGTGAATTCTCAGAAAGACTTTGATGCTCAGATTAAAGCTGAGTTGGCTAACTGGGAGAAAGTAATTAAGGGTCGCAATATCATCGCCCAGTAAACACTGCTAGTTGAATGCAAAAAGCGAGGATAGGTCCTCGCTTTTTCCTTTTCACGAATAATATTTTTATGTAATCTGCCTAATTAACAACATCGAACCAGCAAACACCAATATTGACCCATAGGCAATACGCATAGAAGCATTGCTGAGCTTAGTGTGGACATGGGTACCTGCCCAAATTCCCAAGAAAGTCACTGGCATCAAACAAACTGCAAGGCCGATTACCTCCCAGCTCAAGATGAGTCCCGTCACCAGCATTAAGGTGAGTCGCAAAAATGTCAGCATAAAAATAGCGAATGCCATAGTTGCGCGAAGTACCTTGGGATTATTAATTCTTAAACCGAGATAAGAGACGTATACCGGCCCGCCAGTCGCAAAAAGAGCTGTAAATATACCGCCAAAAAATCCAAATGGCACTGCCCACCATTTATTAATTGGATCTCGAGACTCGACATTTCGCTGTACCAAAACACGAATACCGTTAATGGCTGCAAATGTCCCAAGAATTAGCAGCAAGGGTTCGCTTGGTGCTCTTATCAATAAAAAGATCCCTAATACCATTCCGATTAAGCTAAAAGGAAACAGCCATTTCAATTCTTGAATATTCGCATCGCCAGATGACTTTCTTCCGACGTAAAGGGAGGCACAAATATCAATGATGACCATCATTGGCACCACAACCTTTAGCGGATACATCTGAACCAATAGAGGTACAGATACTATTGACGAGCCAAATCCAGAAATTCCAAAGATGAAGAATCCGCAAAGAACTATTAAAGCTGCTAGCGCAAATGAGACCGGCTCAATTAATTCAAAGATATTAAGCCTCTACTAAAATAGTCTCGCCCGGCTTGACCATCGTAAATTGAACGGGTCTGTTTTCAATTTCTAAACCTCGAGATTGCAGATGGACTGCCGTGAAATAAGACTCTTCCAGAGATCCTGCATCAGGATAATCTTCGCGATAGTGTGCCCCTCTTGAGTTTTCACGAGAAAGAGCGGCCTCTGTGACGGACTTGCTCACCAAAATGAGATTATTTAGATTCATCCAATCCTGCCATGTAACACTGTACTGCCTTTGGATATCACCCACTCCCATTTGGTCTAAATGCTGACCTAACTGATCTAACTTAGTACGAGCACGCAATAAACTGTCTTTAGTTCTAGATATACCCACGTCATCCCACATGCACTCTGCAAGAGCATCTCGAATCAATTCGATATCACCTGCTGGTCGCTCCAATGGAGCCTCATGCGCTTTAATACTCGTGCGCACCTCATCCATATTGCACTCTTGTAAAGTTTGAGACATCACCCAATGTGCCATTTCCTCGCCAGCTATACCGCCATATACCGTTGAGTTTGCAACACCATTGCCGCCTAGGCGATTTGCTCCGTGAACACCACCAGTATCTTCTCCAGCTGCAAATAAGCCCGGTAATTCTGTGCTGCAATCGGCTTTAAAAATCAATCCACCCATCATGTAATGTGCAGTGGGAACTACCTCTACTAAATCTCCTGCCAAATCAAAGCCGCTGTCTGCACATCGCTCGACCATGCCTTTAAATTGCTGGCGCACATTATCGGGACCAAGGTGACTCATCTGAATATAGACACCGCCATTGGGGGTAGCTCTACCCGCCCTAATTTCAGAATTAATAGAGCGAGAAACGATATCTCGAGTAGCGCGTTCATTGCGCGGATCATAGTTACCCATGAAACGTTCTTTATTACCATTGAGCAAATATCCACCTGCACCACGGAGCCCTTCCTCGAGTACAGTCCCCGTCATCCTGGTACCAGGCCCCGCCAGTAATCCAGTAGGATGAAACTGCACCATCTCCATGTCACGCAAAGTAAGACCCGCACGAAGTGCCATAGCTAGGCCATCACAACTCTTATCGCCAGAGGGTGTGTGGTACTTATACATTGTGGGTCCGCCACCTGTAGCCAGTAGAACTGCCTTCGCTCGCACCAGGGAGAACTGACCAGTCGTCATATTGAGCATCAATACACCGGCAAGCGACTTTCCATCAGCGCTATGAATTAACTCGACCGCCCTATGCTCTTCAAGACGATGAATCCCTCTTGCCCATACTTGCTCAGCCAGTCGACTGATAATTTCAATTCCAGTTAAATCGCCCTTGTGGACTGTGCGATCAAAAGTTTGTCCAGCAAATGCTTTTTGATGAATCGTGCCATCAGGGTTGCGATCAAAGAAACAGCCAAGCTCATTCTCAAGCTCACGAATACGTTCAACCGCCTTATTGACTAATGTCCAAGCTAACTCTTGGTCCGATAACCATTTACCACCTTCGATTGTGTCCATAAAGTGACGTTCAACAGAGTCGCCCTCTGCCAGTGCCACGTTATAACCACCCTGCACCATACGAGTACAACCACACTTACCCAGCAATCCCTTTACGGCAATGGTGATGTGTAGATTGGGGTTGGTTTGGTGCGCATGCAAAGCTGCAAAAAGTCCTGCACCACCAGAACCGAGAATAAGAATGTCTGTCTCAAGCGTGGCGATATTCATAAGGAAATTCCTAAGCTCTTTAATACGGCCTCTTTATTGCGCGCAACGTCACTTTTCACTTCTTGATAAATACTACCGCCATGACTATCCATTGCTACTAGCAAGGGGCCAAAGTCTTTAATCTTGAAACGCCACAGAGACTCTGGGTTGAGATCATCCATATCTACATCTTCAATTTGCTCAATCCATGTTGTCTCTAATGCTGCTGTACCGCCAATAATTGCTAGATACACGCCGCCAATTTCCTGAAAGGCTGCTGCAGAGTCATCGCGCATACCGCCCTTACCTACAATCATTCGAACGCCATTTTCAGTCATCAATGGGCGAGTAAAACGCTCCATCCGATCTGATGTGGTTGTACCAATACAGATTGGCTGATACCCGGCTGGGAATTCTTCACTCACTACCACCTTGCGCACATTAGGTGCCGTATGAATCACCGCATGACCATTCAGATCAAAGCGAGTTTTTCGACCCTTATCAAACATATGAATTTGCGTAGCATCCCGAATACCGAATAAAGTATTTTGCAGAGTCACCGTGTCATTAATTCGCAGCTTGCGAATATCTGATTCGCTAACAGGAGTTGGAAGGTTGTAATGAGCCATCTTTTTCCTAGAATCCGTAAGTCACACCATCAGGTGTGAAGGTTGCTCGCGCTCTACGCGCCGAGTGGCACTGCATATTGACGGCCACTGGATTTAAGGTGATGTGAGTATGAGCAAGTTCTACATGAACAGCAAATGCTGTGCCGTCACCGCCCAAACCTTGGGGGCCAATGCCTAATTTGTTCACGGCAGCAGTTAATTCTTGTTCTAACTTAGCACCCTCTTCATCGCTGCACACGCTTCCCAATGCTCTTGTAGCAGCACGCTTGGCCATCGTGACACATTGCTCAGAGGTGCCACCGATACCAACACCGACAATGGTTGGTGGACAAGTCTTGCCTCCCGCAGAAACAACGCTCTCGATCACAAAGGCTTTAACACCATTAATTCCATCGGCAGGAATAGCCATCTTTAAAAAAGAATTGTTTTCTGAACCGCTTCCTTTAGGAACCATCTCGATTTCAAGCATCTCATCATCATCACAAAAATCGATGCTGATTGCTGGCATATCAATACCGCAGGATGTGTGATTATTCTTGCGCGTAATCGGATGCACTACAGAAGATCTCAATGGGTATTCCGTAGTTGCACGCTCGCAGCCTTTACGAATCGCTGCCTTGAGCTCCATGCCATCTAGCTGTACATTGCGGCCAATCTTGACCTTGTAAATGGGTAAACCAGTGTCCTGGCAAAGTAAGTTGTCCTCGCGCTCTGCAACAGCAATGTTGGTGATCATGGTTTTGAGAACCACCTGTGCACGTGCATCTGATTCGCCCTGATTTAAGCGCTCAATACCAGCCTTAACATCATCTGGAAGCACCTTTAAGGCGCGAACATAGAGCTCCTTGCAAGCCTCTTCAACTACTTTCATTTGCAACTGCATAAATTACCCGATCAATTTGCCAAATACAAAAATAGAAGGCCGCAAGCAATGCCAAACAAAATAGCTACTTGGGTCCAAGCCTTACGTAATCCGCGCCATGGGCCAAATTCAATCATGATGAGTCGAATTCCGCCCACTAAATGGATCGCTAACAAAATAACCAGCGCCCACTCACCGAACTTAAAAACCCAAAAGTCCGTTAATCCCAGATAGCGCTCAAATTCACTAGCGCCACGCAAAGACTGAGAAAGCATTAAGAAGTGCAAGGGGATGAAGCAAGCGAGCAGCAAGCCGGAGAAGCGATGGCATGCATAAGCAAAGTAAGAGAGATGAGACTTCGCGCGTAAATCGAGCTTTGGCCTCGGGCTCATAGCGCACCTCCGGTGTAGACACCAATTACTGCCGTGGTACCCAGAATGAGTATGAGAACTGCTAGCAAGGAAGATAGTGCTTTAGAAATAACCCCTTTAGAAAACGTTTCCTCAAGAATATTTGCCAAGCCAATCGGCGCATGTACAAAGCAGGCTAAAACAAAAATCTCATAAAAAATAGCAAAAGCAATATTGCCTTGAGTCCGCCCCAGAATTTCCTCAGCAGTTAAGCCGCCGCGTATTGCGTAGAAAATAATGATGAGGTGAATGCTGACACAGAGACCTAAAACCATGGCGCTAATTCTTTGGGCATACCAGAGCTTTGCTTGAAGTACAGCTTGGCTCATAACTTGCCCCACTTGCTTCCTCGCACAGCAGCTCTTGCCACTAACTTTTTCAACCCAGCAATACTGGCTGTAGGTTCAAGCTTCTTAGGGCAACGCTCTGTACAAGATCCTTGCGTATGGCATGCGTGGCAACCTTCATCACCAGCAACGGCACGTAGCCGATCTAATTGCTGCACATCACGCACATCATTCGTTAAGGTCCAAGCACGATTCAAGGCGGCTGGCCCGAGATAGTTGGGACGGCTCTGAACAACTTCACAAGAGGAGTAGCACACTCCACATCCAATACATTCAATTCCGGCATTAGCTAACTGGCGTTCAGGTGATTGTGGCTCTACTCTTGCAAAGTCATCGTGACGGGTTTTATCGCCTTTGAAGAAACCAACTGCACCCTTCCATTTATCAAAGAACTCTCGCATATCAGTAGCAAGGTCTTTAATGACTGGCAGATTATTCAGAGGGGCAATCTCTAGAGAATCCCCTTCAACAATCTGGGAAACGTGAGTACGACAGGTCCAGCGAGCAACGCCGTTGACTGTCATGGCACAAGAACCGCACATACCCACCCGACAAGCAAATCGGTAACTCAGGGTTGGATCGAGCTTACGCTGAATAAAGGTAACGACATCTAGCACCGTTTGATTTGGATTGCGAGGCACCAAATACTCAACAAACTCACCCTCTTGAGCACCGCGCCAGACTTTAACTTTGAGATCTGAATTAGACATAGCTTGATTATATCGATAGATAGTAAAAAATAAATCGAATATAATTTTCTTTGAGATAAATAAATACTTTATATTAAATTCCATGTCCAGCATCAAAGTACTCAAGAATTTTTTAGCCATTGCTCGCCATAAGAGCGTGGCAGCTGCTGCACGCGAAATAGGTCTTACTGCCGCCGCCGCAGGACAGCAATTGCAGCAACTAGAGGCAGATATCGGAGTGGAGCTATTTGATAGAACCAAACGCTCTATGACCCTCAATCACCATGGCAGATCCTTGGTTGAGCCAATTCAAGAAATCATTGCTCGCTATGAGGCCCTAGGATCGGACTTTAAATCTGAACTCAGCGGCACCATTGTTCTGGGCGCACTGGTCTCAACCTTAATGGGCGCCTTTGGAAATACCTTAAATGAACTCAAGCAGAACTACCCAGAACTTGAAATTAAACTCATTGCCGGCCTTTCCAGTAACTTTCTAGAGCAGGTCATTGAAGGCAGTCTAGATGCAGCAATAGTGACTGAGTCACCCTATGCCTTACCTCAAAATGTTCAGTGGACGGAACTATACACAGAGCCCATGATTGTGATCCACCCAGCAAGCAAAAATAAAAAGGGATTTACACCAAAAGAGTTGGCCGCTCAATTTCCGTTTATCCGTTTTGAGCGAAACACATGGACTGGCCATCTCGTAGATCAAACCATTCGGGTGAATAAATTAAATATTAAAGAAGGTATGGAGCTCAACTCAGTAGAGGCGATTATTGAACTTGTAAGGCAGGGTCTGGGGTATTCAATTGTTCCCAAGCTAGCTAACGTCTCTTGGAAAAACGACCGACAACTAAAAATATCCGAGTTACCTGGAAAAACAATTTACCGAAAAGTTGGCTTACTAGAAAAACGTAAACATTCTCGTGAAAATATCACCCAAGAGATTAAGAAATACTTCTTAGATGAAGTGATTGCAAAAAGAAAAACCACCCCTTAGGGTGGTTTGAAAGAAAAACTATGGAGGTAAAACTAAGAATGAACAACAAGTTCATGGTATTCCATTAAAAGCATTCATCTATCAGGTATTGCTTACTTAATGTGCGTGATGCCTCATATTGGTGCAATGCATGTTGTTATTAATCGTCCGCTATTTGCAGGGATACTTTGCCTCAAAGAATCGGACTAGCGTCTTAGCTGCGCGCTCCTGATTGAATTGGGGATTGCTTTGATTCCAGGTCAGAAACTCTTCGAGAATTACCTCTCTAGTACCAGCATCGGATGAGAAACAAATTCTCGGCTTTTGTTTTGGATTACGGTTAGCAAGGTAGGCCTGATAAACACCCTCACCAAAGCCAAAGCAAAAGTTCTGCGCATCTGCATCGTTGAGGTTTTTGCACAGATCAACCAATGCGGAGGTAGAGACATCATTCTTTGGAAGGTCAGACTGAGCAAAAGTATTTGCCTGCAACAGTAAGACTGCGCTGATGATGAGTGGGGTTTTTCGGAAAAGTTTCATATTATCTTTTTTATAGATTAGCGCCTAAATCCACCCATACGGCCAGCACCAAAACCGCCACGCCCACCAAATCGGTCATCATTCATTCGGTCGGCACGCGCCTGCTCTCGCATCGCATTTTCCTGTGCTGCCTCACGATAGGTATTTGGATTACTACGATCCTGCTGGTAATCATTTCTTGCCTCTTGATTTAAGCGGTCAGCTTGAGCGCGCTCTTGTGGCGTAGCATTTTTCTGAAAAGCGCTATCTGCTCGTTGCCCCGCTGCTCTGGCCGATTGCCGATCTTGCGGAGTCGCATTGTTTTTCCAATCATTCAGAAGACGCTGCTGGTTCTGAATACTACTTGGACCAATCAGCCCCCTATTCGCCCTTCCGGGAGAGTTTGTATTATTCACATTAATCGTACCGTCAGACCAGCTAGGTGTGGACCAAAATGCACCACCTACTGCCATACCAAGACTAAATGACATCATTCCCCAGGCGGGGTTGTAGGCAGGATATGGTGGGTAATCTGGATAAGGCCACGCCCCATAAACAACGGTGGGGTTATAGCTCGGTACGTAGACCACTTGAGCATTAGCAGGACTAATTAATACGTTCGAGTTAGCGTCAGTGCTCACTGTAATTTGCTGATTTGACTTCAGAGTTCCAGCTTGAACGGCGCGTTTACGTAAAACCTGTACCGCCTTCATCGTATCCGCTGGTTGTAACTTGTAAGCATTACCTAGATTTTGGGTCCACTGTAACTTACTACCCATCATGTTAAATGCTTGTGGGAATGAGATCAGCGACTTCACGCTATCATTCCACGATTGCGCTTTGAGAGCATCTTGCAATGCAGCGCTGTTTAGACTGGAATTGCTATTGCGCCAGTTATAGGCCTCGGCCACCTCTAGTGGATAAGTGGATGCCAACAGCATCAAGGAAAGCAAGGAGTCGGGGTACAAGGCAATCGGAGACAGTAAGGACTGCAATTGCTCAGCTGAAATCAACTGTGGCGAACTGTTATAGCCGCCGCTTTGGGTAAAGGACTGCGGGTAGTCCATATTTTGGTAGGGATCGTTATTGTTTGAACAGGCGCTCAATAGCACTGCAAGCCCAATCAAACACCCTGCTTTATTCTGAATATTCATACACTCATTCATCCTCTTGTATTTCTGGAGTGTAATACCGAGCCAGAAATCAGTGATTTTCTTTAGCGTGGTTGATGGAGTATTTCGGAATTTCAATGACTAAGTCTTGGCGCGCCACAATAGCCTGGCAAGATAAGCGAGACTGAGGATTCAGACCCCATGCACGGTCTAACAAATCTTCTTCGTTCTCATCAGGCTCATTCAGGCTCTGATAACCCTCTCTTACAATCACGTGACAGGTTGTACAAGCACAGACCATATCGCAAGCATGCTCAATGGAAATATTGTTTTCTAGCAAGGCCTCACAAACGGAGGTGCCTGGAGTCACTTCAAGTACAGCGCCTTCAGGGCAATACTCGCTATGGGGTAGAACAACGATCTGAGTCATTTGGGTAATTTTCTTTTCTTAAATTTCTGCAACATTCTTACCGGCCAATGCCCTCTTAATGCTGGCATTCATACGCTTTTGGGCAAATTCGTCGGTAGCCTTGGCGGCATGGTCGACTGCTTTTCTGAGAATGGCGCTATCAGTTTCTTCTGCAAGCGTCTTCTGTAAGACAGTCATTTCTTGATCAACCTCAGCCTGTTCTTGAGAGTTCAATAATTCACGATCAGAATCCAAAGCGGTTTGCACAGCATCCAATAAACGTTGTGCATTCACCTGCTCTTCACGCAAAGATCTGGATAGAAGGTCTACTTTGGCCGAAGCAAAGCCATCTTGCAGCATGCGAGCAATCTCGGCATCCGTCAAACCATATGATGGTTTGATATCTATTGAGGCTTGAACGCCAGAGCCCTGCTCCATAGCACTTACAGAAAGTAATCCATCCGCATCTACCTGATAGGTCACACGAATACGAGCAGCACCAGCAGCCATTGGTGGGATACCACGCAATTCAAATTTACCCAAGGAGCGGCAGTCTTGCGCTAACTCTCTCTCGCCCTGCACCACCTGAATCGCTAGGGCGGTTTGGCCATCCTTAAAGGTCGTGAAATCCTGGGCGCGCGCTACCGGAATAGGCGTATTGCGAGGAATAATTTTTTCTACCAAGCCACCCATGGTTTCAATACCAAGCGACAGTGGAATAACATCCAATAGGAGCCACTCATCATCCTTGCTTTGATTACCAGCAAGTAAGTCAGCCTGCATTGCGGCCCCTAGAGCGACAACTTGGTCTGGATTGAGATTATTTAAGGGTTTTGTGCCGAAGAGCTCACCAACCGCACGTTGTACATGAGGCATGCGAGTTGCGCCACCAACCATCACAACGCCTTTGACTTCATCCGCCTTAAGGCCTGCATCGCGCAAAGCCTTCTTCACGGCGACCAAGGTCTTGTTGATTAGGTGCTGGGTGATTTCAAAAAACTGCGCCTGGCTAACTCCGACATTAATCACAGTGCCATCAGTGAGGGTTTCATGAACGCGCGCTAATGGGTTATGACTTAATTGCTCTTTAGCATGTCTACAAGAGAGTAAGAGTTTACGGTGATCTTGAATCGACAGTGGTGAAAGCTTAGCTTGCTCAATCACCCAACAATAAAGGCGATGGTCAAAATCATCGCCACCCAATGCAGAGTCGCCGCCTGTGGAAAGCACTTCAAATACCCCTCTGCTCATACGCAAAATGGAGATGTCAAAAGTACCGCCACCCAAATCGTAAACCGCGTAGATTCCCTCGGAGGCATTATCTAAACCATAGGCAATGGCAGCAGCAGTAGGCTCATTGAGCAGACGTAAAACTTCAATACCAGCTAACTTCGCAGCATCTTTAGTTGCCTGACGCTGAGCATCATCAAAATAAGCAGGCACCGTAATCACTGCACCAACGATGTCGTCATTTACCGAGTCTTCCGCCAACTGGCGCAAGCGTGCGAGAATTTCTGCTGAAACTTCAATCGGACTCTTGTCACCCGCCACCGTTTTGATCTTTAACATCCCAGGCTCATCGACGAAGTCGTAGGGAGCGCTTTCGATATTCTCCACATCCACAATACCCCGACCCATGAAACGCTTCACGGAAACAATTGTATTTTTAGGATCAGAGACAATACTTTCAGCAGCCTCGAAACCGGCTTGGGTTCTGCCATTTGGGAGATAACGTACCACCGAAGGAAGCAATTCGCGCCCCTCTGAATCAGGGAGAACCTTAGGCAAAGCATCCCGCACAATGGCAACTAAGGAGTTAGTAGTACCTAAATCAATACCTACCGCAATCCGACGCTGATGCGGAGCAAGTGATTTACCAGGTTCGGAGATTTGCAATAAGGCCATGGGGTCTAGAGTGTAAAGTTATACCAAAGCTGAGATAGCATCATCTAGCTCTAGCGCAAACTTATCAATAAAAAGCAGACCTCTGAGTAACTCAGCTGCGCGCTCATAGTTCTTAGCACCATCGATAGCCTGTGCGATTTCTACCAAGACATCTCGTTTAGCTTGATCAACCTCTTCAGCTAGAGCTTCCAGAGCACCGAGATCCTCATCTTGATCTTCGAGACTTTCACGCCATTCCATTTGCTTCATCAGAAAAGCAGCTGGCATGGCTGTATTAGTCTCGAGACGCGCATCTACTTTGTGGAGTTGGCAAAGATAGAGTCCACGCTGAATGGGATTTTTTAAAGTCTGAAGCGCAGTATTGGCTAAGGTAGCCATTTGCATGGCTAGTCTGCGCTCAGTGTCGCTACCACGAGCATGGCGATCAGGATGCACTTCTTTTTGGATCGCCAAATAGGCTTGATCTAATGCAGACAAATCCAGGTTGAATTGTTGCTCTAGGCCAAAGAAACGAAAGTAATTATCAGACGCGGAAGGATTCACCACAACCACACTCATCTTTTACGTTCGGGTTTTGGAACTTAAAGCCTTCGTTCAAACCTTCACGTACAAAGTCTAATTCGGTGCCATCTAAATAGGCCAAGCTCTTAGGATCGATAAAGATGGTGATGCCATTAGATTCAAATTTCGCATCTTCAGGGGCAGCCTCATCCACATATTCCAGTTGATAGGCTAAGCCCGAGCAACCAGTAGTGCGAACACCCAAGCGTAAGCCGCAACCTTTTCCGCGCTTGTCTAAATTGCGCTGAACATGTTTTGCTGCTTTGTCGGTTAAGGTAATTGCCATGATGAAAGCCTCTTTATCTTTACAGGGCCGGATGCTTTTCTTTGTAATCGGCCACTGCTGCCTTGATGGCATCTTCAGCCAAAATAGAGCAGTGAATTTTTACTGGTGGCAAAGCCAACTCTGCAGCAATCAAAGAGTTCTTGATCTCTAAAGCCTGATCCAAGGTTTTGCCTTTAACCCACTCAGTGACTAATGAGGAAGATGCAATCGCAGAACCACAACCGTAGGTCTTGAACTTGGCATCTTCAATCACGCCCTGATCGTTTACACGAATCTGTAGCTTCATGACGTCACCACAGGCAGGTGCACCGACCATGCCAGTACCCACTTGGTCATCGCCTTTTTCAAAAGAACCCACATTGCGGGGATTTTCATAATGATCAATTACTTTGTCGCTATATGCCATGGTATTTTCTCGCTATCTCTTTTGTCTTTTATCTTGCTTAAATATATTCAGTACTGCTTAGTGCGCTGCCCACTGGATGGTGCTGAGATCAATACCATCCTTAAACATTTCCCACAAAGGTGAAAGTTCGCGTAACTTTGCAATCTTCTCTTTAACTAATTTGATCGTGAAATCTACTTCTTCCTCAGTAGTAAAGCGTCCCAAGGTAAAACGAATTGAGCTATGCGCCAATTCATCATTACGACCAAGAGCGCGTAATACATAAGAAGGCTCTAAGGATGCTGAGGTACATGCAGAGCCAGAGGAAATGGCTAGGTCTTTCAACGCCATCAACATCGACTCGCCCTCAACATAGTTAAAGCTGATGTTGAGGTTATGGGGAACACGGTGGTCCATATCTCCGTTAACGTAAACCTCTTCAATATCCTTCAAACCATTGAGCAGGCGATCGCGCAAAGCACGAATACGAGCATTGCCTGAGGCCATCTCAAGGCGTGCGATGCGGAAAGCCTCGCCCAGGCCAACGATTTGATGAACAGCTAAGGTGCCTGAACGCATACCGCGCTCATGACCGCCACCATGAATCTGCGCCTCAATACGAATACGGGGCTTACGACGCACAAATAAGGCGCCGATACCTTTAGGGCCATAGGACTTATGAGCAGAAAAGCTCATTAAATCTACTTTGGTTTTCTCTAAATCAATTTCAACCTTGCCAGTAGCTTGCGCTGCATCTACGTGAAAAATCACACCACGTGAGCGACATAACTCTCCAATACCTGGAATATCTTGGATCACGCCAATCTCATTGTTAACGTACATCACTGATAACAAAATAGTGCCTGGCTTCATTGCTGCTTCCAGCCCAGCAAAATCAATCAAACCATTTGGAAGAACATCTAAGTAAGTTACCTCAAAACCTTCGCGCTCGAGCTCACGACAGGTATCTAAAGTAGCCTTGTGCTCTGTCTTCACGGTAATGATGTGATTGCCACGGTCTTTATAAAAATGCGCCGCACCTTTAAGTGCCAAATTAATACTTTCAGTTGCGCCACTGGTAAACACAATCTCTCTTGGGTCAGCGTGAACTAACTGAGCCACTTCTGAACGCGCCCACTCAACTGCTTCCTCCGCAGCCCAACCGTAGGCATGGCTACGAGATGCGGCATTACCAAACTGCTCACGCAAGTAAGGCAACATCTTATCTACCACGCGCGGATCAATCGGCGTAGTAGCCGAATAGTCCATATAAACCGGAAAATGCTTAGGACTAAACATCGGTATTGATTGCTGGGGAATGTCTTGTGGAGCGTTCATTTTTTGCTTATCGATTTATGGGTAAAGAGATAGATCTCTTGATTAACTTTGCCGGGCTAGATTAAAAACAGAATTCACGAGAGGACGCTTCGGAGCATCTTCTTTCTTTGCTGCGACTGCTGGTGCTGACTTTTCAGTCTTAACACTGTCAGCCTTAATTTTCTTGGGTCGCAAATCATGCAATACGATCCCACGTCCAGATTGCTGGTGAACCAAGTCTCGTAATGACACTGAGCTCAAGTACTCCACCATCTTGGCATTGAGATTTGACCAAAGATCATGGGTCATGCAATGGCCTTGGGTTTCTTCATCGGTATGACAGTTGCCTTTGCCGCCACATTGAGTTGCATCCAGTGGCTCATCTACAGCCACGATGATGTCAGCTACGCTAATTTCCTCGGATTTACGGGCTAGGGTGTAACCACCACCAGGACCGCGAGTACTTTCAACGATGTTGAAGCGGCGTAACTTGCCAAACAATTGCTCTAAATAAGAGAGGGAAATCTTCTGTCTTTGGCTGATTCCGGCCAAAGTTACAGGCCCGTGCGTCTCACGCAGGGCTAAATCGATCATTGCGGTTACTGCAAAACGGCCTTTAGTTGTAAGTCTCATATGTCACCTTGGTAATGGATTGTTATGGACAGCTAACAGTCGGGCGGGTAATACCCGACCATTCCACTCAACTTTACCATATACCCCACTAAATTGCTCAGGCATTAACCCCTCAATTCAAATGGCGTCCCGAGAGCGGGCACCAAAGGCCATTTCCTTCACTTTAGTCAATCTATCGCGGGAAGAGGCTGCCTTTTCAAACTCCAAATTCTTGGCCTCAGAGTTCATTTGCTTCTCTAAACGCTTGATTTCGCTCGCTAAATCCTTCTCACTCATATCCTCATAGCGTGCCCGCTCCTGCTCAACCTGCATCTCAGAGCGCTTCTCTTTGACGTCATAGACTCCGTCAATGATGTCTTTAATCCGCTTTTTAACGCCGCGCGGCTCAATACCATTGGCCTTGTTGAAGGCAATCTGTTTGGTGCGGCGGCGCTCGGTTTCGCCCATCGCCCGCTTCATGGAATCGGTAATGCGGTCAGCATACAAAATCGCCTTACCTTTGACGTTTCGGGCCGCCCTACCAATGGTTTGAATCAAACTGCGCTCAGAACGCAAGAAGCCCTCTTTATCTGCATCCAAGATGGCGACCAGTGAGACCTCTGGGATATCTAAGCCCTCACGTAATAAATTAATACCCACCAATACGTCAAAGACGCCTAAGCGTAAGTCACGCAGAATTTCTACACGCTCCACCGTATCAATATCAGAATGCACGTAGCGTACTTTTACTCCGTTATCTGATAAGTAATCTGTGAGTTGCTCAGCCATGCGCTTTGTTAATACTGTTACTAAAACACGTTCGTGAACTTTGACGCGTTCATGAATCTGATTCAGTAAATCATCTACCTGCGTACTTGCTGGTAACACCTCAATTTCTGGATCAACCAATCCAGTTGGTCTAGCAACTTGCTCTACCACTTGTCCAGTGTGCGTATTTTCGTAATCAGCCGGTGTTGCAGAAACAAATACGGTTTGACGCATCTTGGTCTCAAACTCAGTAAATTTGAGTGGGCGGTTATCCATGGCTGAAGGTAAGCGGAATCCAAACTCTACTAAGGTATGTTTGCGAGACTTATCACCGTTGTACATCGCATTAAGCTGACCGATGAGGACATGACTCTCATCTAAGAACATGAGTGCATCATTGGGCAAGTAGTCCACCAAGGTAGGTGGCGCCTCACCAGGCATGGCGCCAGAGAGGTGGCGAGAGTAGTTCTCAATGCCCTTACAGAAGCCTAATTCATTAAGCATCTCCAGATCAAAGCGGGTGCGTTGCTCTAAGCGCTGCGCCTCAACCAGCTTGCCGTCTTTTACAAACTCATCCAAACGAATCCGCAACTCTGCTTTGATAGTTTCAATCGCCTTGAGAACGGTATCACGCGGCGTGACATAGTGCGAACTTGGGTAGACGGTAAAGCGCGGAATCTTCTGACGAATTTTTCCAGTGAGTGGGTCGAAGAATTGCAAGCTCTCGATCACATCATCAAAGAGTTCAACGCGCACTGCTAATTCATTATGCTCAGCTGGAAAGATATCAATCGTGTCACCCCGAACTCGGAAAACACCGCGCTTGAAATCGGTTTCATTGCGGTCGTATTGCATCGCAATTAAGCGCATCAAAATATCGCGCTGACTCATCTTGTCACCAGGACGTAAAGTCATCACCATGCTGTGATAGTCACCTGGATTACCGATACCGTAAATGGCGGATACAGTAGCTACGATGATGACATCGCGTCTCTCCAACAAACTCTTAGTGGCAGACAGTCGCATTTGCTCGATATGCTCATTGATCGATGAGTCCTTTTCAATAAACAAATCGCGTGTCGGAACGTAGGCCTCCGGCTGGTAGTAATCGTAGTAACTAACAAAGTACTCCACCGCATTTTTGGGGAAAAACTCCCGAAACTCACTGTAGAGCTGGGCAGCCAAGGTCTTGTTTGGGGCAAAAATGATGGCGGGACGACCTGTTCTGGCAATCACATTGGCCATGGTGAAGGTCTTACCCGAGCCAGTAACCCCCAACAGCGTCTGAAAGGTCAGGCCATCCTCAATGCCAGCTACCAAAGCATCAATTGCAGCCGGCTGATCGCCTGCGGGTGGAAACGGTTGATAGAGATGAAACGGAGAATCTGGGAATGAAACGAATTTGGCTGGATCTAAATCATGGCCCACCTCGCCCAAAGGATCGGCTACAGGGGTTTTCTTGCTTTCGGCAACTTGGGAATTCGAGGAAGTTTTAGGCAACTTGGGAGGCATCTCAGATATCATTTCAACTGTAAGTTTTAGTTCACAGCGAATTTTGTACAAACATCGATTTTGCCGTTTTTATTTAGAAATAGTTGAATCCAGCCTCAAAAACAGCCATTCAAAGCAAATTTAACTGAAATATCCCCTTATCCACCCTTTCTGACCATCAAATGAACCTTTTTACTTCAGTCCAGCTAGCCCCTAAAGACCCTATTTTTGGCCTCACAGAAGCCTATGTCGCCGATCAACGCGCAGACAAGGTCAACCTAGGTGTTGGCGTCTATTACACCGACGAAGGCAAAGTACCTCTTTTGAAGGCAGTGATTCAGGCTGAGGAGGCGATAGTTGCAAAGCATTCACCGCGCAGCTACATTCCAATCGAAGGTCCAAATCCATACAACAGTGCAGTTCAGAACTTATTGTTCGGTACCGACTCATCACTCATCAAAGATGGTCGCATTGTTACTGCAGAGTGCCTTGGTGGAACTGGTGCATTGCGTGTTGGCGCCGACTTTATCAAGCGCCTTAACTTAAACGCGCCTTGCGCTATTAGCAATCCAACCTGGGAAAACCACCGCGGTATTTTTGAATCCGCTGGCTTTGAAGTAGTTGAGTACACCTACTTCGATGGCAAAACCCGTGGCGTAGATTTTGATGGCATGGTGAAGTCTTTAGAGTCTTTCCCAAAATACACCACCGTTTTGCTGCATGCTTGCTGCCACAACCCCACCGGCGCTGACATTACTGAAGCGCAATGGCGTCAAGTGATTGATATCTGTAAAGCGAAAGATCTCATTCCATTTTTAGACGTAGCTTACCAAGGCTTTGCCGCTGGTATTGAGCAAGATGGTGTTGCAGTTCGTCTATTTGCCGAGTCTGGGATGTCCTTCTTTGTATCGAGCTCTTTCTCCAAATCATTCTCACTCTATGGTGAGCGCGTTGGCGCTTTATCTATCGTGACCCAAAGTAAAGATGAATCCACTCGCGTACTCTCTCAATTGAAGCGCGTGATTCGTACAAATTATTCCAATCCCCCAACTCACGGCGCTGCAATTGCTGCTGCTGTTTTGAATTCACCAGAACTCAGACAGCTCTGGGAAGATGAATTAGCGCAGATGCGCGATCGTATTAAAGCAATGCGTCACGGATTAGTTGAAAAACTGGCTGCTGCTGGTGTAAAGCAAGACTTTGCTTTTATTGAAGCGCAGCGCGGTATGTTCTCTTACTCAGGCTTGAGCGCTGAGCAAGTCGAGCGCTTACAAAAGGAAGATGGTATTTATGCCCTCTCTACAGGCCGTATTTGTGTAGCCGCCCTTAATACCAAAAATATTGACAAGGTAGCTCAAGCAATCGCCCGTGTATTGGCTTAAATAGGTGTAACAAGCAGTTAAACTGAATTACCAGGAGGTACCATGCTATATCAACTACATGAGTTTCAAACAGCGCTACTGCAACCCATTAGTTCATGGGCTCGCGCAGCCTCAAAGGCATTTATCGACGCCTCAAATCCAGCATCCAAAATTCCGGGGTCCGATCGCTTAGCTGCTAGCTATGAACTCCTCTATCGCTTAGGCAAAAACTACGATAAACCCGAATTTGGTATTCGCTCCGTAAAAGCCCATGGTCGTGAAGTAGCGATCCATGAAAAAACAATTACTGCTAAACCGTTTTGTAATTTAATTCGCTTCAAACGCTTCTCTGATGATCTTGATGTCATTAAGAAATTAAAGGACGATCCAGTAGTCTTGGTTGTAGCCCCATTATCCGGCCATCACTCCACATTGCTACGCGACACTGTACGTACTCTTTTGCAGGATCATAAGGTTTACATCACCGACTGGATTGATGCACGTATCGTTCCTGCTGATGAGGCTGCCTTTGGTTTAGATGACTATGTTCACTACGTACAAGATTTCATCCGCACCATTGGTGCAGAGAACTTACATGTGATTTCTGTTTGCCAGCCAACAGTACCCACATTAGGTGCAATCTCCTTAATGGCATCTGCCGGTGAAAAAACACCTGCCTCGATGATCATGATGGGTGGCCCTATCGATGCTCGTAAATCACCTACCGCAGTAAATGACTTGGCTGATCAAAAATCATATAACTGGTTTGCAAGTCACGTGATCTATAAGGTACCTCCAAACTATCCGGGCGCTGGTCGCGATGTTTACCCAGGCTTTTTGCAGCACTCTGGCTTTATTGCTATGAACCCTCAGAATCACATGCAATCTCATTGGGATTATTTCCAAAACCTAGTGCGTGGTGACGAGCAAGATGCTGAATCCCATATTCGCTTCTACGATGAGTACAACGCAGTGATAGATATGGATGCGAAGTATTACTTAGACACTATTAAGACCGTATTTCAAGATCATGCTTTGCCAAATGGCACCTGGTTAGTCTCGGGCGACTTAGTGAAACCGCAGGATATTAAAAAGACTGCCCTTCTCACAGTGGAAGGTGAGTTGGATGATATTTCTGGTAGCGGACAAACTCGGGCAGCACATGCACTATGTGTTGGCATTCCAAAGACTGCCAAAGACCATTACGAAGTTGCCGGTGCTGGTCACTACGGAATCTTCTCAGGTCGTCGTTGGCGCGAGAAGGTGTATCCAAAAATTAAATCATTTATTCGTGAGCACCAAGGTGTTCAGAAGAAAACCCGCGCTAGGCCTCCAAAACTAGAGGGTTCAAAGTCCGCATAAAACAGTAGCGCGACTCCAGGGTCGCGCTACTCGCTTTAGGGATTCCCATTGCAATGAATAAGCAACAGACGAAAGAACTTACAGATCGTCTCGAGGATATCCTTCCTCAAACCCAATGTACTAAATGCAGCTACCCGGATTGCCGAGCCTATGCAGAAGCAATGGCAACAGGTGAGGCCCTACCCAATCGCTGCCCTCCTGGCGGAGTCGAAGGTATTGGGCGGCTGAGCGCAATTCTGTCGCCTATATTTCCTCAGGATGCGTTTGAACTACATCCCAGCATTGATCCTGAATGTGGCATAGAGCGCCCTCGACCCGTTGCATTCATAGACCCTAAGACTTGCATTGGTTGCACACTTTGTATTCAGGCTTGTCCTGTAGATGCGATTGTGGGCGCCTCTAAGCAGATGCATGTGGTCTTAAATGATTGGTGTACAGGCTGTGATCTATGCATTCCCCCTTGCCCTGTAGACTGCATCACCATGCTAGATGTAACTGACCAAAAAACGGGTTGGGATGCTTGGTCTCCAGAATTAGCAGACACAGCGCGCGCAAGATATGCAGCTCGCAATCTCAGATTAGATCGTGAGCAACGTGATAACGATGAGCGGCTAGCAAAGAAAGCTGCCGCCAAACTCGTTGCCGTGAATGCAGAGATTCCCAATTCAGAAGCAGCTCTAAAAGAGCAGGAAAGAAAGCGGGCCATTATTGCCGCTGCGATCGCGCGAGCTCAGCTACAAAAATGATGAATCTCGAAAAGCGCCAAGCCTTCTTTGAGCTACTCAGGGAAAATAATCCCCATCCAGAAACCGAGCTTGAGTACAGCTCTCCGTTTGAACTGCTCATTGCCGTCTTGCTATCGGCACAAGCAACCGATATTTCAGTAAACAAAGGTACGCGTCAGCTATTTAAGATTGCTAACACACCCCAAGCCCTTCTGGATCTGGGCGAACAAGGCGTAAAGCCCTTCATCCAGCACATTGGCTTATTCAACTCCAAAGGCAAACATATTCAAGAGACTTGTCGACTGCTACTTGAAAAGCATGGTGGTGAAGTACCTCAACATCGTGAAGAGCTAGAGTTGTTACCCGGTGTTGGCAGAAAGACTGCCAACGTGATTCTCAATACCGCTTTTGGTCAACCTACTATGGCAGTCGATACCCATATTTTTAGAGTCTCAAACCGAACTGGTTTGGCACCTGGTAAAGATGTTGTGAAAGTTGAAGAGCAATTGCTCAAACGCATCCCAAAAGAGTTTTTAATGGATGCGCATCATTGGCTTATCTTGCATGGCAGATATACCTGCAAAGCCCGTACACCCGATTGTGAACAATGTATTGTTGAACCACTCTGCGGCTTTAAACAGAAAACTGGTAAAGGAAAAGTTCGTGGCAATATTTAATCCCACCCGCGAAGAAGTCAGGCGATTTTTCTGCGACACCTGGAAGAAGAAAACCGGGGATCATATTCTGACACCAATGGAAACGATTGCTAGTGACTGGATGGCCGAGCACCCGGAATATCATGCCCTCCTAGCAGATCCAGAAGGCGCAGTTGCTCAAGACTACACGCCAGAGCGTGGTGAGACTAATCCCTTTTTACATCTCTCCATGCACCTATCGATTAGCGAGCAAATATCGATTGATCAACCACCAGGCATTAAAGCGATCTCAGAAAAGCTGGCTAAGAAAATGGGATCCGAACATGACGCTCAGCACGCCATCATGGAATGCTTAGGACAAGTGATGTGGGAGGCACAACGTGAAGGCTGCGCACTGAGCCCTGAGAAATATCTTGAGGCACTACAAAAACTGATCTAGTGACTGCGCTTCACGAGCATTCGCTTGCTAAGGATTACTGTAGAGACAACCAAAAAAGCAAAGACCATATTCATTAAGGTGATGCGATCATCCAAGAAAAAACTTGAGGCCAGTAGCGTACAAAAAGGCTGAATTAATTGCACTTGGCTAACCCTAGCGATTCCACCGATCGCAAGGCCTTCATACCAAAAGAAAAATCCTAAATACATCGGAAATATACTCAGATAGACAAAGCTTGTCCAAGCAACTACATCAGCGCCCCAATACGATGAAGAAAATGTGAAGTACGTTGCCACGATATTAATCGGCAATGAAATCACTAGCGCCCAAGAAATGACTACCCGCGGGTTCATCTTTCGAGATAACTCTCCGCCCTCCACATATCCTACGCAAGCACAAATGCCACCAAGTACAAGCAGGATATCAATATAGGTAAAACTTCCAGAGTTTTTAAGGAGGGCATACATCATCACCAGCGCAGCACCCAAGATAGATACAAGCCAAAAACCGATCGAGGGGCGCTCCTTAAAGCGGATGACTCCAATCACTGTAGTTGCTAAGGGCATCATCCCTAAAATGACGGCGCCATGAGAGGATGAACCCTCTTTCATAGCCAGTGTCGTAAAAATTGGAAATCCCAAAACTACCCCCAGCGCAATTACAGCAAACTTCACTAAGTCAGTTTTACTGGGAAGTGGTACTTGCTTATACGCAAGATAGCTTAAAGCAACTAAACCGGCTAAGGAAGCCCTACCAAATGCAATGAAGTAAGGATTGAAGCTTTGAACGGTAATTTTGCTTACCGGTAAGGTTAGGCTAAAAACAAGAATGCCAATAAAGCCAATGAGCATTCCCTTAGTTTCTTTATTCATATTTACTCTAAGGGTTAAAAATAACTAGCAAGGATGTATACATTTCTTTTGGCTATTTTTTTGTATCGATACCGATAGAAATCCCTTAGCTTCATGGCTCATCATTAGATGCAATTAGAGCAAGGGTTTAATTTTTCTCACAAAATCCAGGGCCGATGGACTATCCCCGTGGATACAAAGCGTATCCGCCTGAACTTTAACAATGCTGCCGTCGATTGAAAGCACCTCGCCATCACGCGCCATTCGCAATACCTGATCAGCCGCCTCGTCCTCACTCTGAATCAAGGCATTTGTCTGAGTGCGAGGGACAAGGTAGCCTTCAGAAGTATATCGGCGATCAGCGAATACTTCCTGCCATAGTGGCACCCCAAGCTCTTGCGTCGCCTCAACAAAACAGCTGGAGGCTAGTCCGTACAAAATGACATCCTTACCCAAATCTTTTACAGCTTGAGCAATAGCGCGAGCCAGGTTCAGATCTTTTGCTGCCTGGTTATAAAAAGCGCCATGGGGTTTTACATGATGAAGTACCCCGCCCTGAGCATTAATAAACGCTTGTAGAGCGCCAGCCTGATAAATAACAAAATTGTAGGCGTCGTTAGGGGTGATAGCCATTTCTCGCCTACCAAACCCAGACAGATCAGGAAGGCTGGGGTGTGCACCAATCATGACATTTTTCTGGATCGCCGCCCCAACTAAATTTTTCATTCTCTCAGGGTCACCTGCATGCCATCCACAGGCAATATTTGTTGAGTCTATGTAATCTAGGAGCGCAAAATCATTACCCATCTCCCAAACTCCAAAACCCTCCCCCATATCACTATTAAGATCAATTTTTCGTTTCATGATTTAGCCTCGAGAACAGCCTTTATGTTACTCACAGTTACTTTTTGCTCACCAAAAAATACAGCATTTATTTGATCAGCTTCTTCTAGTGTAATCGGCACAAATTGAATTTTGTCACCGGGTCTTAATTGGGCCAACTTTGATCGCTCAGACTCGATTGTTTCAACTAAACGCGGATAACCTCCAGTGGTTGCATGTTCGGCCATCATAAGGATAGGCTGCCCTGAGGGCGGCAACTGAACCGTACCAAACCAGATCCCCTGTGAGGCAATACCAGTAATCGGAGCTGAGATACTAAAGTTACCATCTAATCGCATACCCATCCGATTACTTTGCGAGGATACCGTCCAGACGGTCTTCCATAAAGAGGCTTGCTCTTTAGTGTTAAGTACATTCAAATGCATGCTTGGAATTGCTTTAATGAGTTGGATATTTTTCCCCGACAATGATGGGGAGGCTACTGACCATTTTGGGTGCGTGCGATGTTCTTGTTTAAGCTTTTTTAACATAGGAGTTTCTCGCAATAGCTTAGGTAAATATAAAATATCGCCTTTTTGCACTTGCTTATCTCCAATGCCCGCGCTCAGGTGAGAGCCGCAACCACCCAAAATAAATTCACTTTCTATTCCACCGCTGAACGCTAAGAAAATTCGATACCCCTGGGTTATTTTGCCAAAGCTCAAAGTTTGACCTTGGCGAATAAAGACCGGACGATTCCCCAAGATTACTTCGCCATCAATCTGAGCAGCACAATAGGACCCAACCCAGGCAACCCACGTATCCAAATGAAATAATAGTTTTGGACCCGTACCTGTGATTTCAAGTCCAGCAGCTTGCTCTGAATTTCCTACCAAGGCGTTTGCGAGGCGAGCGCCCTCTTTATCCATTGGCCCCCCAGCGCTTAGAGCAAGACGGGCCAAACCATAACGAGGCAAGGCCTGTATCGTGGTTAGTAGGCCCGAGGAAATCACTTCAATAGCACCCTTTTGTGAGTCATATTTTTTGATATGCTGACTTGTATTTAATGACTCTTCAGCTTGAATTTTTTTAAACTGATCTATATCGATCTCAATAAACTGTACCCGATCGCCAGCATGCAATAAGCTGGGGCGCTCTTTCAGAGGATCAAACAAAAGATCAGGACTCCTCCCGATAATGTTCCAGCCACCAGGAGTGGTCTTAGGATAAATGGCGGTTTGTAACTCCGCTATCGCTACCGAACCTGGGGGAACACCCGTACGAGGTTTCTCTAAGCGAGGTAGCTTTAAACTAGGATCCAAGCCACTGCAATAAGCAAAACCAGGCATGAAACCCAAAATATCGACAGTGATCTCGGAATTTTTATGTCTATTAATAAACTCTCGTACCGTGAGCTTACATTTCTCCGCGCTCGCCAATAAGTCAGGCGCTAGTGCTGGGTCATAACAAACACGAATTCGATGCACCGAATCTTTAGCAGCAATGAATTCTTTATCACCCAGAATATTTGCAAGCAATTCATTAATTTCAGCGCGGGCTGTTGATCGAATCAATGCATATTGAAAATCTTGAAAACGAAGACTCACCAGAAGGGTGTCTATTCCAGGAATCGCATCTAATAACCAGGGTGGAGACCGCGTAAATAAAGCCTCGCACAACTGATGAATCTGATGTAGGGCCTGAGTATGCTCTTGAAAATTTATTAAGAGCGCCGTATCGCCCAAATCGAGAATTTCTACTTTAGAAATAACTTTTTTTGTTTTTTTTAAAGCCATTGCCTTTACTTAATTTCTTTTTGCAAAAACTGATCTGGTAACCATGTAACTAGTTCGGGCCATATAGTAATTAAAGCTACGGCTAAAACCATCATGGAAAAGAAGGGCAAGGAAACTTTTGCAATGTAATTACTGTCTTTTCCAGTCATACTTTGTAGTACGAATAAGTTAAAGCCAACTGGAGGTGTGACCTCAGCAATCTCGACCAACAGTACGATGAAGATACCAAACCAAACCAAGTCAAAGCCGGCGGCTTGGACCATTGGCAAGACAGTGACGGTAGTCAAGGCAATCATGGATATGCCGTCTAAGGCGGTACCCAGCAAAATATAAATAATAGTGAGGACAAAGATGAGGGCCCAAGGTGAAAGATGCATGCTTTGCACCCATTCAGCTAAGCCTCTAGGTATACCCGTGTAACTCATCACGATAGATAGAAATGAGGTAGCGCCCAACACAAACATAATCATGGCAGTGAGTCGGGTTGCCGAAAGCAAGCTTTCCCAAAAATTGCTCCAACATAAGTTACGTCCGGCAGCCGCCAGAATCAAAGAACCTACAACTCCATAGGCAGCAGCCTCAGTAGCAGTAGAGTACCCGGCAAGCATGACCCAGGCAATAAAAATAATCAAAGCTGTACAGGGTAATAATTGCCCAATAGAGTACAAGCGTTGCTGTAAGGAGTATTTCTCTGCTGGAGGTGTTTTATCTGGATTTAGTAAGGCCCACACAATAATGTATCCAGAAAATAGCAGCATCAATATGGCGGCAGGAATGAATCCTGCTAAAAAAATTCGGATGATTGATTGATCGGCAGCAACCGCATACACCACCATGGTGATTGATGGTGGAATTAAAATACCAAGTGTTCCAGCACAGGACAAAGAGCCGAGTGTGATTTTTTCATCATAGCCACGCTTAGTCAGCTCGGGTAATGCGGATTTAGCAATGGTTGCACAGGTTGCTGCAGAAGAGCCTGATACAGAACCAAAAATTCCGCACCCTAAAATATTCACATGCATCAATCTACCCGGCAACCAATTTAGCCATGGCGAAAGACCAGTAAACATTTGTTCTGATAGTTTCGTTCTAAATAGGATCTCACCCATCCAAACAAACAGGGGCAGAGAGGCTAATGTATAGGATGAACTTGAATTCCACCAAACGTTGGCTAAATTCATCATCGTATCTTTATCGGAGAAGAATGCCAGCCCAAACCAGGCAGTAATTGCAACCCCAGCTGGAATCCAAATGCCCATCAACAGCAGAAAAGACATCAAGGCCAGCAAAATTAAGGCAATAAGGGTAATGCTCACAAAGTCTCTCCAAAATCACCGGCACTCAAACGATCTTCGGCCATCTGTTGATAGCGCGGTTTATTACCCTTAAGAACCCTGATTAACTCATCCACAACGGCCAAGAAAAAGATTAGGCAGCCGATTGCTGCAAAGATTTGCGGTATCCATAATGGAACAATAATTTGTCCTTGCGAGACATCATTAAAGTCCCAACTTTGATACACGAATAAAGAAAAAGCAGCCAAAGCAAACAAACAAAAACCTGACATCACGGTTAGGCCAATGATTTCAAGACGCTGCCTCCATTGAGGGCTCAAGGTGCCTAAAAAAATCTCCACCCGCACGATGCCGCCATGCTGAAATGTTTGAGCCAATATGAGGAATGCCGAGGCGGCGCAAAGCCAGGAAATTAAATCATCGGCGCCACGCAAATTGATCCCGAACTCTCGGGACAAGGACATGGAAACCATCAAAATGCAAATACTGAGAATACACAAGGCCGCCAGTGCGGCGGCCCCTTGAATCAAGCCATCTAAAAGACGGCCATAATAACTTCGCGATGTTGACATGAATTTTTATTTCTTAAAATCTTCAATGATTTTTTGTCCTTCATCACCAGCAGAACGGATCCATTCTGCAACCATGATTCGACCAACTCTATCTAAGTCATTTTTCAGCTGTGGTGATGGCTTTTGAACGCTCATGCCATTCTTAGCCAATACTTCGTTATACATCTTGGTCTTTTCTTCAGAAACTCTAGTTCCGCGCTTTTCTGCTTCAGCACATGCTTTTAATAATGCATTTTGTGTGGGCTTATCTAGGGCATCAAATGCTTTTTGATTTACCATCAAAATATTCTTCGGAAGCCAAGCATCAACCTCGTAGTAGTACTTCAAACTTTCCCATGCCTTGATATCAACGCCTGTTGCCCCAGAGGTCATCATGGAATTAATCGTACCTGTTGCCATTGCTTGAGCCAAATCAGCCACCTGAACTGTTACTGGTTGGGCACCTATTAATTCAGCAATCTTCGAAGTTGCTGGGTTATAGGCTCTCCACTTCAGACCCTTCATATCAGCGCCTGAATTAATAGGATTTTTCGAATACAAGCCCTGAGGTGGCCAAGGAACGGCATACACAACTTTTAGACCCTGCTTTTGTAAAGCAGATTCTGTAGCGCTCTTGGATAGCTTCCAGAGTTTTGCCGACTCCTTAAAGCTCGTTGCTAAAAAAGGAATTGAGTCTACGCCAAAAATAGGGTTTTCATTAGCAAGAACAGAGATGAGGACCTCACCCATCTGGGCTTGGCCAGTTTGAACGCCCCGCTTGATACCATTTGCAGGAAACAAGGATCCGTTGGGATGAACCACAATCTTTAACTTACCATCTGTTGCTTTATCAACATCTGCAGCCAATTGCTGCAAGTTCTCTGTGTGAAAGTTGCTGACTGGATAAGCGCTGGCTAAGTCCCACTTAGTTTGAGCATTTACGCTCATAGCTAAAAAGCTGAAAAATGCTAAAGCCCAAAGCTTGGATTTTGCAAGTACGCAAGTGCTCATGTTGATCTCCTAGCGAGTATTAATAAAGTATAAGGTAATTTATATTAACTTCTTTTGTTGATACTAATATAACTGAGTATAAAAATATCAAACAGCTTTAAAGAAATTGGTTTAATCCTCTTTCATATTAGCGCGCTTCACGATTGGCTCCAACCTTGCCTTTTCATCAGCTAAGAATTTTATGAATGAGGCTCTTGTTCCTGGTGAAGGCTCGATCCCCTGTGGAGTCAAACGACTCTGTACTCCAGCGGTTTTGAGGCCTATATTAATCGCCTGATTCATTTTTTCTAAAATAGCATCAGGTGTGCCCTTGGGAGCAAAAACCCCGGCCCAGTGGCCAATCAACACCTCCGGATAACCCTGCTCTTTAGTTGTTGGTACATTTGGGAGGGCAGCGATTCTTTTATTCCAAGTTGATGCAATAGCTTTTAATTTACCGCCTTGGATTTGCGGAATCACAACCACACTAGCCTCTGATGTAACGTCAACCTGATTGGAGATAACAGCAACCATTCCTTCTGAACCACTCTTATAAGGAATGATTTCATACTTGCCGCCTGCTTTTACTTTGAGCATCTCCGCAACGAAATGAGGAGTACTCCCAGTGCCAGCGGTGGAGAAGTTAAGGCCTTTTGCATCTCTAGCCGACACCAGCAAATCCTTTATATTGTTAATTTTTGAATCCGCCGAAACAACAATAATGGATGGACTAATCGTTAACAAACCAACCGGAACAAGATCACCCTCCCTATAAGGCATTGATGTCTTAATCATAGGATTGGTAACAATTCCACCTGCGCTAACAAAGAAGGTGTATCCATCAGGCGCACTCTTAGCCACAAAATCTGCGCCCAACACGGATCCGGCTCCAGGCTTATTCTCCACAATAATGGATTGCCCAAGTTCTTTAGAGGCCGCTTCAGCGACCACTCTGGCAACCGTATCATTTGCGCCACCAGGACCAAAGCCAACGATAAATTTGATAGGATGATTTGGCCATGGATCAGCAGCAAAAGCCCGTCCAAGGACTAAACATAAGAATGTAATCAGAGTTACTTTGTACAACAGCTTCATTTTTTATTTCCCTTTTAATCCTACCAAGGCAAAGCTGGTAATACCGGCTTTAAACCTGCCTTTTGAATAGTTGGAACGGCCTTAGGCGATGCTAAAAACTTTATCAAGTCTTTAGATTCATCAAGATTTTTTGTGTTGATAGTAATACCCGCAGAAAATAGAACCGTCTTCTGTGCCTCTTGAGGTAACTCGCCAATGAAATCTACACCAGGAATCGGAAGCAACTCACTGACTTGCTGGAAACCCAAATCTGCATCTCCTCTGGCTACGACCGATGCCACTCTCTCGCTATAAATTTTCCTCGCAGTTCTATCCATCTGCTCAGAAATTCCCATTTTTGGGAAAAGCTCCGTAGATAAATAAACGCCACTGGCACTTGCTGAATAGGCTATTGACTTCGCATTAAGTAACGCCGATTTAAGTCCAGCCATAGTACTGATGTCAGGCTTGGGTGCGCCAACCCTCACTACCCCTCCCATTACTGAGGCTACTAAATCTACTCGAACCCCAGGCTGAAGTACGCCACTTTTTATAAAACCCTCTAGTGCGGGTGCAGCCAGAATTAAGACGTCAAACTGCTCTCCCTTCGCCAATCTAGAGGGAATGGAGTCGGGCGCAACTCCCATTGATGATCCATAAGAAATAATCACTTTATTGGGAGATTGTTTTTCGTACTCAGGGGCCAGCTCTTTTAGTGCCTCAGCAAATGCACCCGAGGTAATTACCTGAATATCCGCTGCGTACGAAATCGGAATCAGTAATATACCGATCACAAATATCAGGGGAGAAAATCGCATCTTGCCTATCAGTCTTTAAAAGAGCTTGGCGATAGCCGCCCGAACAACCCCAGGAAGCTCTAGTACTTTTTTCCTTCTTGTCTCTAGTACAGCGTCTTTTACCTCTTGAACTCTCTTGGACCAAGCCGATCCTGGAAAGAAAGCATCGTCTTGATACCTCGGGATGACATGCCAATGTATGTGAGGAACCATATTACCCAAGGCTGCAATATTGACCTTATCCGGACACATCACATGCCTTATCGCCTCTTCTACTGCAAAGACTAGGGACATCAGATGTTCGCGCTCACCATAGGTCAGATCTGTCATTTCGGCAACATGATGATTCCAAATCACACGACAAAAGCCAGGCAGATCAGGATCATTGATCAGGATGACTCGGCAATCATCGCCACGCCAAATTAACTGACCCTCCTCTGGCTTGAGATCTTCTTTACAAAGTACGCAATTAGTCATGGGAAGAATGTAAACGAAAACGGCATCTAAGTCACCCTTATGGGGTAATTTAGATGCCGCAACAGTAAGGGTGGATTCTTTTACTGTGCTATTACGAATTACTGAGGGATTGCTTAGTGGAACTGTTCTTCTTCTGTAGAGCCAGTCAATGCAGTTACTGAAGACTTACCACCTTGAATCACAGTAGTGACATCATCGAAGTAACCAGTACCTACTTCCTGCTGATGCGATACAAATGTGTAGCCACGATCACGAGCAGCGAATTCTGGCTCTTGTACTTTCTCAATGTAGGCAGTCATGCCACGCTTCATGTAGTCCTGTGCCAAGTCGAACATGTTGTACCACATCGAGTGAATGCCAGCGAGGGTAATAAATTGATACTTGTAACCCATTGCACCTAATTCGCGCTGGAACTTCGCAATTGTTGCGTCATCCAAGTTCTTCTTCCAATTAAAAGAGGGTGAGCAGTTGTAGGCCAACATCTTGCCTGGGAACTTTGCACGAATTGCTTCAGCGAACTTACGAGCAAAATCCAAGTCTGGTGTACCGGTTTCACACCACACCATGTCAGCATAGGCAGCATATGCCAGGCCACGGGAGATCGCTTGATCCAAACCCTTACGTGTTTTGTAAAAGCCTTCTGGAGTGCGCTCGCCTGTTAAGAATGGCTTGTCGTTTGCATCGTAATCCGATGTCAGCAAGTCAGCAGCTTCAGCATCGGTACGAGCCAAGATGATGGTTGAAACACCCATTACGTCAGCAGCCAAACGTGCAGAAATCAATTTCTGTACTGACTCAGCCGTAGGTAATAACACTTTGCCACCCAAGTGACCGCACTTCTTAACAGAAGATAATTGGTCTTCGAAGTGAACGCCAGCAGCACCCTGCTTGATCAATGCTTTGCTGAGCTCAAATGCATTCAATACGCCACCGAAACCAGCTTCAGCATCGGCAACGATGGGAGCAAAATACTCGATGTAGCCAGCATCACCTTTATTAACACCCTTAGACGTTTGGATTTCATCAGCACGCTGGAATGAGTTATTAATACGCTCTACCATCTTCGGAACTGAATCTACTGGATACAAAGATTGGTCTGGATACATCGCTGCAGAAGAGTTACCGTCAGCAGCCACTTGCCATCCTGACAAGTAAATTGCTTGCACACCAGCCTTAACCTGTTGCATTGCCTGACCGCCAGTCAGAGCACCTAAACAGTTAACGTACGCTTCGTTATTCACCAACTCCCAGAGACGCTCTGCGCCATGTTTGGCTAGTGTGTGCTCAATCTTTAATGAACCACGCAAACGAACAACGTCTTCAGCCGTGTAACCACGAGTAATGCCTTTCCAGCGTGGATTGGTATCCCAGTCTTTTTGTAGTGCTGCGATTTCTGCTTTGCGATCTGCCATGTTTTTCTCCCTAAGTTAAACCAGTACATCGAATATTGAGACATTTAGTACGGACAATGAAGTCTTATGTCTTATATAAGAGTTTAAGTAGCTGGGGAAAGCATGCAAGCACTATTTCAATAATGATTGAAAAAAATAATTTCAATAAATTCAGTTACTTATAATTATTTTTTTACAATGTGAAATTCAAATCCATGCGACGGAATAATGCTCAGCTTGAAATGTTGCACTGCATTTTGCGTATGGGAATGACTTTTCACATTGTGAAAAGAAAGGAGTCTATCCGCTAGCTTTGGGAGGACTGATATTTGCCACCTTAAATCCAGTCAAGATAATCATGAGCTGAAGAAGAGCTACGCCAATAAATAAGAGCTTTGGTAAACCTACGTCCAAGAAGATTCCAAAGATCAGTGGACTTAGGGCGGCACCCAAATCAATACCCGAATACACAATACCGTACACCCTGCCCGATGAGCCAGAGGGTGTTGCAGAGCGAATCATTAAGTCACGGGATGGTGCCGCTATTCCAAGACCAAGTCCAATCACAATGAAAGCAACGATGATTAATTCCATAGGCACTAAACCAGTAGCCATTAAAAGGCCCATGACGATATTCACAGTGAAGCAGATCGTAATGATGCGCTCAGGCACTTTTAATTTGGTCGCCAAGTAGCCACCCAATAACATTCCTCCTGCGCCGCCTAAAGACATGAGTGTTAAATAATAGTTACCAGAGCTCACGGCAATTTCGTAGATTTTAAAAAGTGCAGTTGGGGCAAAGGATTGCAAGCCGGTTGTAGCAGCCATGCTAAAGAAAAAGAAAATCCAGCAAAGCCAAACGACCGGCAGCTTCAGAAAACCAAAAGTACTCATGGGTGCGCCACCAGGATTGTTCGCAATATGAGTGGCCTCTGATTCATCGCGCCTGGCCTGGACATCATCCACTAAACGAGCGCGACTGAACCAGAGAGTCGCCAGAATCAGCACCTCCAATACTGCGGCGGACAAAAACGCGATGCGCCAATCTGCAATGGTGGTTATAGCCACCATGAACGCTGGAGCAGCAGCCCAGCCGATATAACCTGTTACCCCATGAATGGAATAAGCGTAAGGCAAATTCGGTGGTGAAATTTTGTGATTAATTAGCGTGTAATCCACAGGGTGGAAGACGCCATTGCCACATCCCGCAATTACCGCGCCCAGCACCAACATGGCGTAACCATTGCTTTGTGAGTAAGTGAGTGCAGCCAATCCAAGTAAAGCAACGCCGGCGAATAAAACGGGGCGAGAGCCAATGCGGTCTACTAAAAATCCAGATGCCGCTTGCACAATACAAGAGACCACAAAGAAGATGGTCATGAGCAAGCCCAATTCGGCATAGTTAAAGCCGAACTCCGCTTTCAGCCATGGGAACATGGGCGGCAGGATTAAATGAAAGAAATGGGAGCTACCGTGAGCCAGGCTGATGAGACCAACAACCCGAACATCACTGGCGCGCCTCATTTTGAGGACGTCAGTCATGTACGGAGTTTACTGGTGCAGGCATATTCCTGCTAATTTACTAATGAATTACTTGCTAAAGCTGAAATCGCCGTTCTGATCAACGCCCACAGGAACAGTGTCCTTAGGGCCAAACTTGCCTTCCAAGATCATCTTGGAAACTGGATTCTCGATATATTGCTGAATCGCACGCTTGAGTGGTCTCGCTCCGAATACAGGATCAAAGCCGACTTCCGCAATCTTACTTAAAGCAGCATCGCTCACATCCATCTGCATATCGATCTTAGCCAAACGATCTGACAAGTTTTTGAGTAAGATCTTTGCGATATTAGCGATATTGCCTTTATCTAAACCGTGAAAGACTACGATCTCATCAATTCGGTTTAAGAACTCAGGACGGAAATGACTCTTTAGTTCTTCAAATACCGCTTCTTTAATTTCCAACTGTTTCTTACCCACCATCGACTGAATCAGATGTGAGCCAATATTACTAGTCATCACAATCACAGTGTTCTTAAAGTCTACGGTACGACCTTGACCATCCGTTAAGCGGCCATCGTCCAATACTTGCAAGAGTACATTGAAGACATCCGGATGCGCTTTTTCAATCTCATCAAATAAGATGACGCTATATGGATGACGACGTACTTGCTCAGTGAGGTAACCACCTTCTTCGTAGCCTACATAGCCTGGAGGCGCGCCGATTAAACGGGCAACGCTATGCTTCTCCATAAACTCACTCATATCAATACGAATGAGGTGATCTTCACTGTCAAATAAGAAACCAGCTAAGGCTTTACAAAGCTCAGTCTTACCAACGCCAGTAGGTCCTAAGAATAAGAATGAACCATAAGGGCGATTCTCTTCAGAAAGACCTGCACGGGAACGGCGAATAGCATCAGACACCGCACGTATAGCCTCTTCTTGGCCCACTACGCGCTGATGTAATAGCTCCTCCATCTTGAGCAACTTATCGCGCTCACCCTGCATCATCTTCGATACCGGGATACCCGTAGCACGAGAAACTACTTCAGCAATTTCTTCTGCACCGACTTGGGTACGTAAGAGCTTGTTCTTCACTACGCCATCTTTACTTCCTTTTGCCTCCGCTGCCGCAGCAGACTTCAGCTTTGCCTCGAGCTCGGGTAATTTGCCATATTGCAATTCTGCAACTTTCTCTAGCTTTCCCTCACGCTGTAACTTATTGATATCTGCGCGAACTTTTTCGATCTCCTCTTTGAGATGAGCCGCGCCTAATACAGCACCTTTTTCCGCTTTCCAGATTTCCTCTAAATCAGCATACTCAGCACCCAAGCGCTTGATCTCATCTTCAATCAAGCCAAGACGTTTTTGCGAAGCTTCATCTTTTTCCTTCTTCACCGCTTCACGCTCAATCTTGAGTTGAATGAGACGGCGCTCTAGCTTATCCATGACCTCTGGCTTGGAATCAATCTCCATCCGAATGCGTGAGCCAGCCTCATCAATGAGGTCGATAGCCTTATCTGGCAAGAATCGATCGGTAATGTAGCGATGAGACAACTCTGCCGCAGCCACGATGGCAGGGTCAGTGATCTCAATACCATGGTGAAGCTCGTAACGCTCTTGTAAACCGCGCAAGATGGCAATAGTCGCTTCCACGCTAGGCTCTTCTACCATCACTTTTTGGAAGCGGCGCTCGAGTGCGGCATCTTTCTCAATGTACTTGCGGTATTCATCTAGGGTGGTTGCGCCGATGCAATGCAACTCACCGCGTGCCAGAGCAGGTTTGAGCATATTACCGGCATCCATTGCGCCATCGCCCTTACCTGCACCCACCATCGTATGAATCTCATCAATAAAGATGATGGTTTGACCCTCGTCCTTAGCAACATCACTCAGAACAGCCTTAAGACGCTCCTCGAATTCACCACGGTACTTGGCGCCCGCCAGTAACAAAGCCATATCCAATACAAGGACACGCTTGTTCTTGAGAGTTTCAGGAACTTCACCGTTGACGATACGTTGGGCTAAGCCCTCAACAATAGCAGTCTTACCAACACCTGGCTCTCCAATGAGGACCGGATTGTTCTTACCGCGACGTTGCAGAATCTGGATGGTGCGACGAATCTCATCATCACGACCAATCACAGGATCGAGCTTACCCATACGAGCCCGCTCAGTTAAATCAATGGTGTATTTCTTTAAGGCCTCACGTTGACCTTCAGCGTCCGCACTATTCACTGACTCTCCTCCACGCACTAAATTAATAGCTGCTTCTAACGATTTACGATTTAAACCATTCTCACGAGCAATCTTGCCGAGCTCACCTTTATCATCTGCCACCACCAACAAAAATAACTCGCCAGCAATAAATTGGTCATTACGCTTATTGGCTTCTTTTTCGCATAAGTTCAGCCAGTTACTTAAATCACGGCCCACCTGAACCTCACCACTAGTGCCCTGCACTTCTGGGAGATTAGCAATGAGCTTCTCGGTTGCCTTCTCAAGACCCGGTACGTTAACGCCAGCGCGTGTCAATAAACTCTTGGCACCACCATCTGAGTCACGCAGCATTGCTAGTAGCAAATGGGCTGGCTCGATATATTGATTGTCTTTTGCTAAGGCAAGGCTTTGCGCCTCACTGAGGGCCTCTTGAAACTTTGTAGTTAATTTATCTATTCTCATTCTTTACCCTATTCAGTCTGAATATTTTTTATTGGTATCTATCTATAGAATATAGGGACATTCTTGGTAATTTCAAGTGTGCTACGCCCATTTTTAAGTGAACTGAACCCTATTTTGACCTGGCTTGTTTACCTTCTAGAGTGCTCTGATGGCAGCTATTACGCTGGCATTACAAACCGCTTAGAACATCGTTTAGCAGCCCATAATTCAGGGGAAGGTGCTCGTTATACAAGGGCTCGCAGACCAGTCGTCCTTTTGGCAAGCCAAGAGCACCCAGATCGATCTGAGGCGTCTAAAGCTGAAGCTAGATTGAAGAAGCTAGCTAGATCAGAAAAGCTGGGATTTTTTAAAGCCTAGGCTTTTAGTGGCTATTTAGACTGTGTCTTTGACTGCTAGAGGAATCACCTGGCTCTTGAAGCTTCCAGCCAGGGCTTTTTTCAAGATCTTATAAATATCTAGATCAAACTCAGCTTCCCCTGAATCAGCCAACTCATAGAGCTCTTCTTCGTTGATCGCCGTACCTAAATAACGCCAACGATCCACCACATGCATATGACCTGCCTCTTTTACTGCCACTGGTCCAGGATATGGCCAGACTTGCACCTGAAATAATTCCAGAGCAGTTTTGAGTTGAAGATTGTGTAACTCGATAGGAGAGCCTCCAATACAAGCGCCACCACATTGCTTTACTTGATAACCAAAGCAAGCCTTACCTTCAATGCGTTTCTCCAGACCGAGCAGCGCCTCACAGAGGCGATATTTTTTTGCAATTGCCTTAAGGTAAGCATTGGCCTCTCGCTTACTATAGAACAAGCCAAATAAGTTTTCTTGAATACCGGGATCCAATTCGCGATGACCTACTAGATGCGGAGTAAGTACACCATCCTCAGCAAGCTCCAATTTCCAGGCGCAGAGATCTTTTGAGCGGCGCAATTTGATGTTCATGCTAGGCATGCGCTCTTTAATGAGTCGGGATTCTAAAATTAATGCGCCCAACTCTCCGCTAGTCTCAATCCAATCGATATCCCTGACTTGCATCGAGAGCTTCATTTCCTTACGCTGGGTGAGCGCCCCTTGAAAATGACCCATCACTCTGCTGCGTAGAGAAATACTTTTGCCGATATACAGTGGGATTTGATTCTCACCATAAAAAATATAGCAACCCGGCTTTTCTGGAATCGAATCTATCAGTGCTTTATCGATATTGGGCGGTAAGCTTGGATTACCAATGAGTTGATTAACCGCCTTGAGAAGCGCTTCACGCCCCAGCTTTTCTTCACAAACTCGCCAGAACTGAAGCAATAAATCAGCGTCACCCAATGCACGGTGCCGTGCGCTAATTTTGAGGCGGTGGGCACTAATGATGGTGTCGAGATTGTGCCTTGCCTGATCGGGAAAGAGTAAACGGGAGAGCTTTACGGTACAAAGAACTTTAGGCTTAAAGCCGATGCCCACCCGCTTAAACGATGCCTTCAAAAATCCATAATCAAAACGGGCATTGTGGGCTACAAAAATCTTGCCCTCGAGCTCGCGAGCGATCTCTGTCGCTAAGCCCTCAAAAGCAGGCTGCTGACGAACCATCTCGGGCCGAATGCCCGTCAAACTTTGAATATTCTGCGGAATAAATGTTTGGGGATTAATGAGGCTTTCCCAAATCTCTATCTGATCATGGATCAGCGATTTGATACCAACTTCCGTAATGCGGTCGCGCTCGAAGTTTGAGCCCGTAGTCTCAATATCAACAAATGCTAATGGAGGATATTCATAAGCACTTGATGACATGAGCGGTTGAGAAATTACTTTTTACCTTGATACTTGGCAATACTCTCTTTGAGGTCACTGTACTCTTCACAACCAAAAAAGCAGGCCTTATTAAGTCTTGCTAGCATTGCCTCCGCTCCAGGCAAGTCCTTCTTCATCAAAAGTAGCTCACCGTAGTACTCCAAAGCTGATCTATGGCTTGGATCGATTTTCAAGGCTGCCTGGTAATACTTTTCAGATGCAGCCAAATCTGGCGGCTGCTTTTTACGCAAGCTGTATCCCATTAGGTTATTCCAGTCTGCAGAGTTAACTTCATTAGCAGACTGCAATTGCTTTAATGCTTGCTCATAATTATTGGATTTGATGCTGGCCCGGGCATCCGTTAGCCAAGCTGGGTCAGATTTAGTCGGAGCGGTGTCAGCAGCTACAGAAACTATCCACGGTGCTGTTACCAGCAAAATAGATGCCAATAGCTTGCTAGCGAAATTCCATTTCATTGCCTGCATCATAAAGATCCTTGTTGTTATCCTGCTTTATGTAAGTAGTCACCAAAACTAAAAATGGAGTTTGGTCCTAAAGGCACATCCTCCACTTTCTTAAATGGCGCCTTGATTACTCTCTGTACTTCGCCTTTGGAAGGCTTTTCAACTCTGAAGTCGGAATAAACAAAAGCCTGACGCTCGGGAGCGGTTTTAGCTTCGCTAAATCGCGGCACATAATCTTTAATGGCATCTGATAGGTTCACGCTGGCCATACAGCTGAGCATGTAAGCCTCTAGAGATTGGTATAGCTCGCTAGCGATATCACAAGCCTCAACTTTGCGCTTTTTGATGTAATTCATCGCCAGGACCACATCTTTGATGGTGATCATGCGGGGATCCTGCAACAGCGTGTAACCCCCGTTGCGGCCCTTAGTACCCTTCACGATTCCCGCTGCACGCAATGCGCTGAGTAAGAGCTCTATTCTGCTCACCGACAATTTTTGGCGCTGAGCCAGCTCTAAGCCAGTAACCGGCTGAACACCATTGGAATGGGATGCAATATCAACCAAGGTATTGAGTGCGGCTTTTACTGCTGTATTAACGTTCATGGTGGATTTAGCAAATATGTTGAATTAGATAAAGTATCGAGTTGAATCCATATTTCTGCTGAGTGCCAAGCTTTAACCCTTTTGAACTTATGGTTGTAGTCAACCCAAGTAAGGCCGTAGCTCAGCAATCAGACTTTTAAATTGCTCGCGCCTCAGAAACTGGCCAACCTCAACCCGCTGATCCGTCTGCTCAATAAAAAATACCTTTTGGTGCTCGTCTGGGTGCGAGAGTCTGACCCAGTGTGTATTAAATTCAGTTACTGACTCTTTGTAGGCAATGAATTTTCTGACCAGCAAACGGGTACCGCTGATTTCTATCTCCTCAAAATCCAAGGCATGTCGACAGTAAACCAAAAAACCGGCGGTGACCGCAGTCAACTCTATTGCAGTAAAGATGAGAATAATTTTTACGCCAACCAATAAAAAACCAGTGGCTACAGTTAAGGAAAGGCAAACTAGCGCGATATAGAACTTGAGCAATTGACTGGGAGTCAATGCACAATTTCGCCTCATCTTCCAGATTTTCATTATCGGATAGGGGTAAGGCTTGCTGACTAGTGCTTAGTAGATTGCGCTTGTTTAGCCTTTTCCAGCTGATCCGCACTGCGCTGCTGAAAATCAACCATGGAGTGGTAACCCATTTGGTAGCAAGGACAATGCTTACCTAAAATCCAGCGTGCGAGCTTAACCCGTAATTTTTGAATCATGTTTACTCTCCTGTGATTAGGTCTATTTTGGCCGAAATTCAGGATTACTGCTGAACACGCTGCCATTTTGACTACTCAGCAAACTAAATGTAAATCCTTTAAATTAAACGCATGACAACATCCTCTTTGACAACCCGCTGGATCCCACTTTTTCCCTTGGGAACTACCCTCTTTCCGGGCGGAGTGATTGCCCTCAAAATCTTTGAAGCGCGCTACCTAGATATGATGAAGCGTTGCCTACGTGAAGACACGCCTTTTGGGGTTATCAGCATTCTCGATAACAAGCCAATTGAATCGAATGCCGATGCAGTGGCCAACTTTTCAAATATTGGCACACTGGCGAAATTGGAAGAGTTTGATGCGATTCAACCCGCCCTGTATATGACCAAATCTTATGGAACGCAACGCTTTAAAGTGCTCAATATTAAGCAAGAATCTGATGGCTTGTGGATGGGCGAAGTTGAACTAATTGATGCTGACCCAGAGATACCGTTAGCAAAAGAACATGAAAAGGTAGCTGCGCTTTTGAATGAGATTATTTCTGTCATCAAAAATGAAGATTTACTGGGTGAAGATGCGTTCAAAATGCCGATGAACCAAGATGACTGTGGCTGGGTATCCAACCGATTGGCTGAACTCTTACCACTTCCCCCGGCCCAGAAGAACCACTTACTTGCTCAAAGCAATCCCAGAATCCGACTCGATTTAATTTCCGAAATCATTGAGGATGATGGCTTACGCAATATCGTGATTCATTAAGCAAATGATTGAGGAGCTCATTCGTCGGTCAATTCGAGAAATGGTGGGCGGTGGCGGTCCACCTGTCGCATTTTTGGAGCCTGCGGGCGATAGAGGCTTGTTTGGCCCGGAGTCTATCGCTTGGAAGGTACATGCAGATTTCATTTCCATGATGATCGGTGGCATTAGCTCGCTAGTACTACAAGCTCTTCATCCAAAAGCGCTCGCTGGCGTATGGGATCATTCCAGCTTTAGACAAGACCTGAAAGGCAGACTAGGAAGAACGGCGTTCTTCATTGCCGCAACCACCTATGGCTCACAGGACATGGCGGATAAGGCTATCAATCGCGTTAATCAAATTCATCAAAAGGTCACTGGGTTTGATGAATTCAATCAACCCTATAGAGCGGATGATCCAGAGCTACTTGCATGGGTTCACTTAACAGAAACTCGCAGTTTTATGTGCTCTTATGAGTCATACCGCAGTGAAGCTCTTAGCACAAAGCAAAAAGACCAGTACTTTACAGAAATGAAAATGCTAGGAGAAAGATTGGGAGCGATCGATCTACCCGACACCTATGCTGGTACGGAGCAAGCTATCAGGCAATATATTCCCCAACTTCATTACGGCGAGAGAGCCAAAAGCATTATTGGGATGCTAGATAACTTTCCCAGTAACCTCAGCGCTAAACCTTTCGTAAGAATGATCAGTCGGGCAGGCTTTCTGAATTTGCCCGATTGGGCATATCCGATTATTCAACGACCTCTGCCAAGCCAGCTAGAGCACCTAGCAGTGCAATCTGCTATTCGAGTGATGGCAATTCCTGTAAGGGAGGCTCTGAAAGATGGTGTAGCTGCTCACTCGCTCCGCAGAGTTTACGGATCAACTAAATAAGCGGGTCCTGGGATTCAGGTTTAGAGCCTGTAGATTCAGAATCGGTGGGCTGGCTTTTTGCTGACATCAGCGGTGGCGCACTCATTTTCTCGCCATCCCACACTTGGCCACACCAGCATTCTCCTGCTTCATTAATAATGCAAACCCCTGAGCCGCAGCAACGTTTATCGGGTGCTTTCATAATCAACCTCTTAGTCCTGAAAAATCCTTAATGCAGTCTATTCTAGAGTTTTTATTGAAATAACGTACAACCCCAGCCTTACCAGTAAAAAATGCAAAGTCCCTTATTCGACCCCCCAGAATCGTCCGACCCAATCTGCCTATTGGAGAGGGATGGTCGGGCTGAATACTTCAGTCATTTTTACAAAGCAGATGAATCTGATCATTTTTTTGAAAGCCTGCTGCACTCCCTCATTTGGAAAACAGATCAGATTAATATGTTTGGTAAGTTAGTAACTACCGCGAGAAAAGTTGCTTGGGTGGGAGATCCCGAATGTCGTTATACCTACTCGGGTATCGAAAAAATTCCTCAGGCCTGGACGGAAGAGTTGCTTCAAATCAAGCACCAACTTGAAACAGTGACGGGCTATAGCTACAACTCTTGCTTACTCAATCTGTATCACAATGGGGATGAAGGTATGGGCTGGCATAGTGATAATGAAAAAGAGTTGGATAGCACAAGCCCTATCGCATCAATCAGCTTGGGTGCTACACGTAAATTTGCATTTCGTCACAAGCAGGATAAAACGACTGTGTCGGTATTTCTTGAGCACGGTAGCCTTCTCATCATGCACGCCCCTGTTCAAGATTACTGGCATCACAGTCTTCTCAAAACGAAGACAGTCACGAGTCCTCGAATTAATCTAACCTTTCGAAAAATACTTCCCAGAATATGAACAGTAGCAAAGCAATTAATCAGGTAGCGGTCATTGGCGCAGGAATTGCAGGCCTTGCTTGTGCAAGCGAGCTACGGTCATATGGCATATCAGTAGATGTCTATGAAAAAAGTCGCGGTCCTAGTGGGCGCATGAGTACGCGGCGCACACAAGAATGGTCTGCTGATCATGGTGCCCAGTACTTTACTGCTAGAGATCCACGATTTATTGAGGAAGTGCAAAGCTGGGTACTGGCCGGCACTGCTGCTATTTGGAAACCGAAACTCAAGGTGTATGAGGCTAAGGCATGGCGTGAAAGTCACTCACAAGACATTCGCTATGTTGGTACTCCTTATATGAATTCACCAGGCAAGCATCTTGCTGAGGGTCTCTCTATTCAATATGAGAGAACCATTTCCGAGTTAGAGCGCAGAGATGGTAAATGGCATCTGCAATGCAGTGAAGCCAATGAGATTACAACACTATATGATTTTGTAGTCTTGGCTATACCCGCTCCTCAGGCAAGCGCCCTGCTTAAGCATCTGGATAGTGGAGCTGCTCATATCGCTGACTCGGCGCAGATGAATGCCTGCTGGACCATGATGGCAAATTTTCCACATCAGCTCAATGTGGAATTTGATGCAGCATTTATTAATCAAGAAATCATTAGCTGGATTTGTCAAAACGGATCAAAGCCAATGCGTCAGGGAGGTGCATGGACGATCCATGGCAGCCCTCACTGGAGCCAAGACAATGTTGAGTTAAGCAAAGAACAGGCTCAAGACCAAATGCTGCAGTGCCTGACAACGCTAGGTTTTAATTATGAGGATGCTGAGATCAGTATGCACCGCTGGCGCTATGCCAGTGGAGGTCTAGAAAATAGCGTTGGATTTTTATCACTGCCTAATATTGGCTTGGGGCTTTGTGGAGACTGGCTCAATGGCGGCAGAGTCGAAGGTGCCTGGCTCAGCGGTTTTAATCTAGCTTTAGCACTCAAACAGGCATAAAACTAGATTAACTCCAGCGTGCCATTGCAGCATCGTCAGTCACGCGGGCGTCAACCCACTTACTGCCTTCGGGCGTCGCCTCTTTTTTCCAAAATGGTGCCGCCGTTTTGAGGTAATCCATGATGAACTCACAAGCAGCAAATGCTTCACCTCTATGGGCACTGGTAACTGCCACTAGAACAATTTGATCTTCAGGCAGAAGTGGTCCTACCCGATGGATGACTAGCGTCTTATAAAGATCCCAGCGGCCTCTAGCTTGCGTGATGATTTCTTCTAGGGATTTTTCTGTCATACCGGGGTAGTGCTCTAGAGTCATGCCCTGAACATGACTACCGTCATTCATATCTCGGACTGTACCTAGAAAAGTCACCACTGCGCCCACTCGGGGATCATTCTTGCGCAGGGCCTTCACCTCGGTTGTTAGATCAAAGTCAGCCTCTTGAATACGGATGAAATCATTCTGCATCTTAGCCGCCAGTAACCGGAGGAAAGAAAGCCACCTCAGCCCCCTCCACCAGCGCAGTAGAGTCACTCACCATCTCTTGATTTAAGGCGCAACGAATCACTTTGTTGCTTGCTAACACTTCAGTCCAAGGATTGCCTCGTTGAGCAAGGAGGTTTCTTAAGTCGGCAATGGTTTTTACCTCTGGTGGAGCAGCAAGACTCTCACTAGAAAGTCCAAGACCCTCTCTTAAGGAGGCAAAGAATCGTAATTCGAGTTTCATATCAGAATCGTAATACGACTAGGAAAGAAGTGCACTAAATGGAATGTACTTCACCATATCGCCCGCTTTTAATGCTTGGCCCGGCGGACAGTCTACTAAGCCATCCCCCCAAGAGGCGCTAGTAAGCACCCCAGAGCTTTGATTGGGGAATAGATCCAATCCACCCTGCACGTTGATCTTGACCCTTAGAAACTCATTACGGCGATCAGCCTTCAGCCAATCAAAGTCGGCACGCATAGGGTAAGACTGCGGTAAACCTGCATCTCGCCCTTGTAACTTGAGAATAAATGGGCGTACAAATAATAAGAAGGTCACAAAACTGGATACCGGGTTACCAGGTAAACCAATAAACCAAGTTTCCGCATTACTTTGTGAACTATCTGATTTACGCACAGCGCCAAAAGCCAAAGGCTTGCCGGGCTTCATCGCAATCTGCCAGAGGTCTAGCCTGCCTTCAGCGGTAACTGCTGGCTTGATGTGATCTTCCTCGCCAACGGAGACGCCGCCTGATGTAATGATTAAGTCATGGTCTTTGCTAGCCTTGCGAAGCGTTTCTTTAGTAGCCTCAAGACTATCAGGAACAATCCCAAAGTCTGTGGCATCGCAGCCCAAAGATTGAATACACGCTAATAGCGTGTCGCGATTGGAGTTATAGATACCACCTGGTTTTAGTGGCTCACCCGGCAGAGACAGCTCATCACCAGTGAAAAATGCAGCAACTCTCACTTTACGTTTTACAGTTAAATGCGTTAGGCCGGCAGAGGCTGCAACTCCAAGCTCCTGAGGTCGGAGATAAGTCCCTGCCGTAAGCGCTACTTTGCCAGCAGTCAGGTCTTCACCTCTGCGACGAATCCATTGACCTGATATTGGTGAGATATTGACTTGGACTTGCTTGCTTGCTCCTTCTGGAATAGAGCAATCCTCTTGCATCACCACGGCATCAGCACCCGGAGGAACTGGGGCGCCAGTAAAGATTCTGGCAGCAGTACCAGGCTCAAGCTGAGTTCCCATGGATCCCGCCGCAATGCGTTGTGCAATTGTGAGTGTTTGACCTGGGGAGCTGGTATCCGCTGTGCGCACTGCATAACCATCCATCGAGGTGTTATCGAGTGGAGGTACATCTACAAGGCTATTTACATTCTCCGCAAGTACACGACCCAGAGCAACTTGCATTGCAAGTGTTTCAGTTTCGTGCAGGGGCTTTGCATGAGAAAGTAAGTGATCTAAAGCCTGCTGAGCAGTCAACATCGGAGGCTTAGCCATGGCAATTGATTTCTGAGTTAATTAGTGTGAGCAGTAATGAAGTTTTTAACTTGATCGACATCGGCCTCGATATTTTCAACGCGCTGTGGCTTTGACTTGATATCTTTAAATGCTGGCGGGCATTCTGCTGGGCGCCCCAATGCTATTTCAATCGTTTCTTCGAACTTAATGGGCAAAGCAGTTTCTAACACAATCATAGAAATACCTGCCTGCAAGTGTTCGCGTGCAACCTTCACGCCATCTGCTGTGTGTGTATCAATCATCACGCCATACTGCGCATCAACATTACGAATCGTTTCTAGGCGATTGTCATGGGTACTGCGGCCAGATTGAAATCCATACTGCGCAAGGCCTTTAAAGACAGCGTCTTTAGAAATATCAAAGCCACCAGCTTGATCGACCTGCTTGAACATAGCTGCAGTAGCTTTGCCGTCCTTGCCCATGAAATCAAATACAAAGCGCTCAAAGTTGCTCGCCTTAGAAATATCCATAGACGGGCTAGAGGTATGCAGAGTTTCAGCAGACTTTCGTGCACGATAAACGCCGGTGCGGAAGAACTCGTCGAGAACATCGTTCTCATTCGTGGCAGCAATCAAATGCGCAATTGGCAAACCCATCATGCGGGCAATATGACCAGCGCAGATATTGCCAAAGTTGCCAGAGGGTACTGTGAATGACACTTTTTCATCGCTAGATTTTGTAGCCAGCAGATAGCCCTGGAAGTAATACACCACCTGAGCAACCACACGACCCCAGTTAATGGAGTTGACCGTACCAATTTGGTGATTCGCTTTAAAGCTATGGTCGTTACTCACTGCTTTAACAATATCTTGACAATCGTCAAATACACCAGCAACTGCTAAGTTAAAGATATTGGGATCTTGCAGAGAATACATTTGGGCAGACTGGAATGAGCTCATCTTGCCACGTGGTGAAAGCATAAATACCTTGACGCCCTCTTTGCCACGCATTGCGTATTCAGCAGCACTTCCAGTATCCCCGGATGTCGCGCCCAAAATATTGAGCTCCTGACCATTCTTCTTTAAGGCGTATTCAAAGAGATTGCCGAGAAACTGCATCGCCATGTCTTTAAATGCCAATGTGGGTCCATTAGACAAGCCAAGCAGACCAATACGTGTGCCCTGCTCTTCACCCAACCAATGCAATGGCGTGATGTCTTTAGCGTTATCTTCTTTGCGGCCATTGCAGTAGACCTGCTCCGTGTAAGTCTTACGCAATAGAGCACGCAGATCTGCCTCTGGAATGTCGTCGCAATACAGACTTAAGACCTCATAAGCGAGATCGGCATAGGGCATGCCACGCCAAGCATCTAACTGCGCTTTAGTGACTTGCGGATACTCTGTCGGCAGATATAAGCCGCCGTCTGGCGCCAATCCGCCAAGCAGAATTTCTAAAAAGGATTGCTGTGGGCTATTGCCCCGAGTAGATTGGTAACGCATGTATTTGTATTAGGACAGATTTTCTAAGCGGATCTTCACTACTTCACCGGCAACAGTTTTCAGATTCTGAATTTCCCCAATTGCTGCCAGCATGTGCTTTTCTTTAGTCTCGTGGGTGAGCGCAACCAAGTCGGTTTGACTTTCACCTTCATCAGCCTCTTTTTGCAAGAGAGCATCGATCGAGATGCTATGAGCGGCCAAGATCTTGGTAATGTCAGCTAACACACCGGCTTGATCCGCTACGCGCAAACGCAAGTAGTAGCTCGTAGTAATTTCACCCATGGGCAATACGGTGATGTCACGCACCGCATCTGGCTGAAACGCCAAGTAAGGAACTCGGCTCTCTGGGCTTGCGCCCAATAAACGCGTGATATCTACTAAGTCAGCAATCACAGCAGAAGCGGTTGGCTCTGAGCCTGCGCCTTTACCGTAGTAGAGCGTAGTGCCTACAGCATCACCAAATACCTGAACGGCATTCATGGCGCCTTCCACATTTGCAATTAAACGCTTGGTCGGAATCAATGTTGGATGCACACGCAACTCAACTCCAGTAGTTGTCTTTTTCGCAATACCAAGCAACTTGATACGGTAGCCTAACTGCTCAGCATATTTAATGTCGATGGCATCTAACTTGGTAATACCCTCAACGTGCGCCTTCTCAAATTGCATCGGAATACCAAATGCAATTGCACTCATGATGGTGGCCTTGTGGGCAGCATCTACACCTTCAATATCAAATGTCGGATCTGCCTCTGCATAACCCAAACGCTGAGCCTCTTTCAAGACCGTCGCAAAGTCTAAGCCTTTGTCGCGCATCTCAGAAAGAATGAAATTAGTTGTGCCATTGATGATGCCAGCGATCCACTCGATGCGGTTCGCAGTTAAGCCTTCACGAAGCGCTTTAATAATTGGAATACCGCCAGCAACAGCCGCTTCAAAGGCGACCATCACACCCTTTTCGTGGGCAGCTTTAAAAATCTCATTGCCATGCACCGCAATCAAAGCCTTATTGGCTGTGACTACATGCTTACCAGCGGCAATTGCCTCAAGAACCAGGTCCTTAGCAATACCGTAACCGCCGATCAATTCAACAACGATATCAATTTCAGGGTTGTTAATCACAGCACGTGCATCACTCACAACTTGTGCACGGTCTTTTACTAGCTCTTTGGCACGCTCTACATTGAGGTCGGCAACCGTATTAATACGAATGCTGCGGCCAGCACGACGGGTAATTTCATCTTGGTTACGCTCGAGGACAGTAAATACACCGCCACCTACAGTGCCAATACCTAATAGACCAACTTGAATCGGTTTCATGATGCCTTTGCTGCTGTTGAATTAGTCGAATTATTTACTTTACGACTGTGTTTTTGACGATAACGTTCTAGGAAACGTGCAAGACGACCAATCGCCTCTTTCAGCACATCTTCATGAGGTAAGAACACTACGCGGAAGTGATCTGACTTGATCCAGTTAAAACCAGAGCCTTGCACCAACAATACTTTTTCTTCTCTGAGAAGGTCGGCTACAAATTGCTGATCATCTTCAATCGGGTACATCTCGGGATCCAGTTTTGGAAATAAATACAAAGCAGATTTTGGCTTAACGCAAGTCACACCCGGAATTGAAGTAATGAGTTTCCAAGCGAGATCGCGCTGTTTCGCCAAGCGGCCACCTTCAGCCACTAGATCATTAATACTTTGATAGCCGCCCAAAGCCGTCTGAATGGCGTACTGGCCTGGCACGTTGGCACATAGGCGCATCGAGGACAACATATTGAGACCTTCGATGTAATCACGGATCATCTCCTTGTCCCCAGAAACTACCATCCAGCCAGCGCGGTAGCCGCAAGAGCGATAGTTTTTGGATAAACCATTGAAGGTGATGGTGACTACGTCAGTGGATAAGGATGCTAAAGAGACATGCTTCTCTTGGTCGTACAGCATCTTGTCGTAAATCTCGTCAGCAAACAAAATTAAGTCATGCTCACGCGCAATCGAAGTTAACTCTGTCAACACTTCTTTGGAATAAATTGCGCCGGTTGGATTATTCGGGTTGATTACTACAATCGCTTTGGTGCGCGGTGTAATCTTTTTGCGCAGATCGGCCAAATCTGGCGCCCACTCTTTAGACTCATCACACAAGTAATGCACTGGGGTGCCGCCAGATAGGCTCACCGCAGCAGTCCATAAGGGGTAATCTGGGGCTGGTACTAATACTTCATCACCGTTGTTGAGTAATGCATTCATTGCCAGAACAATCAATTCAGAAACCCCATTGCCGGTATAGATGTCATCCAAAGTAACGCCCTGGATGCCCTTTTCCTGGCAATATTGCATGATGGCTTTTCGGGCCGCAAAAATTCCTTTGGAATCGGAGTACGCTGAGGCATTACCCAAATTACGGATCATGTCCAACTGAATCTCTTCTGGAGGATCAAATCCAAAAACACCCACATTGCCGATGTTTAATTTGATGATTTTGTGGCCCTCTTCCTCCATGCGCTGCGCGAGTTCCAGCACGGGTCCACGAATGTCATAACAGACGTGATTGAGTTTTTCGGACTTTAGGATCGGTTTCACAATAAATTAAAGGATAAGTTCTTGAAATCTAGGAAAAAACAGCTGGCTATAATCAGCACAATTATGACAGAGAGTCCATGTGAAGCTTCAATCTGACCCCCATTCCGGAGCCAATACGATCACCGGTTACGGCGATGGCTACATTGAGATCAATAAGATCCCCTATAGTCACGCGGTTTTACTGAGTTCTGACGGTGAAATCTTGGAATGGGCCGTAAAGTCCTTTGAGGAGCTGAGTTCAGCAGATTTCGCTCAAATGGCTTCTCTTAAGCCTGAATTAATCATTATTGGCACTGGTAAACGCCAGCGCTTCCCAAGACCTGAGCTTTTAAAAACACTTATTGAAGCCAAGCTTGGCTTTGAGGTAATGGATTCTCAGGCTGCTTGTCGCACTTACAACATCCTTGTCGGCGAAGGCCGCCAAGTCCTTCTAGCCCTTATTGTGGAAGCCGTCTAATGCAGTTTGGCCAAATTCGACAGTCAAGCGCCCTCAACCCAGCAACTATTTTGGTTCTGGTCTTGATCTATGCCTTACTGTGGTTTGGCACCTTAAATTACCGTCACCTCATTCCATCAGATGAAGGACGTTATGCCGAGATTGCCCGTGAGATGCTCGTCACCGGAGATTGGGTCACCCCACGCTACAACGGTTATAAGTATTTTGAAAAACCTCCGCTACAAATTTGGGCTACCGCCGCTACTTTCAATCTTTTTGGTATTGGTGATTGGCAAGCACGCTTATGGACAGCGCTTACTGGATTTCTAACAATAGTATTTATTGGATTTACTGGTGCACGCATCTACAGCCCGCGAGCAGGCTGGTTAGCTGCCATCGCGTTAGCCTCAAGTCCAATGTGGGTGATTGGTGGACACATCAACTCACTCGACATGGGATTGTCAGCATTTTTGGTTGCGGCACTATGCAGCCTTTTGTTGGCACAAACTTCTCGTAACTCGAGTGGCACCAAAGGTTGGATGTGGGCCTGCTGGGCATTCATGGCCTTGGCGACCTTATCCAAAGGTGTTGTTGGGCTTGCGATCCCCGGCATGGTATTTGCTGTTTATTCGATTACTGCGTGGGACTGGAAAATCTGGAAGCGACTGCACATCATTAGCGGCGCAATTTTATTTTTAGCAATTACTATGCCCTGGTTTTTCCTGGTGTCCCAGCGCAATCCAGAGTTTCTAGAGTTCTTTTTTATTCATGAACACCTGCAACGATTTACGCAAACAGCTCATAGCCGCACTGGTCCGATTTATTACTTCATACCACTTCTGCTAATCGGCTTTTTGCCATGGATTGCACAGACCCCTGGAGCTCTTGCTCAGGCTTGGCAAGAGCGCAATCGACAGTTTTCCAGCGGCTGGTTACTCACCTGCTGGTTTGCCGTCATCATGGGATTTTTTAGCATCTCTCAATCAAAATTACCTGGCTACATCATCCCAGTCTTTCCGGCACTGGCAATCCTTGTTGGTCATTGCTTAGATCGCAATTTGGGCCTTGGTAATACGCTAGGCTTACCTTGGAAATTACAAGCCCTCTTCTTTGCAATCCTGGGTGGCGTTGGATTTTTCTTTTTAGGCGAGGTTAGTAAACAAGCAAGGCCTGATGAAATCGAGTCCTATGCGCAATATATCTATTGGATAGTTGCCGCGCTGATTGCCCTAATTACATTTAACCTCCTAACGCTCATACAAAGTAAGCGAAATGGTTTTGCCAGCATTACCAGCTTTGCTTGCGGCTTTTTTCTCTGCGCACTTATCGCAGGTACAGGACATGAGACTCTAGGTCGCGTGGTATCGGGCATTGATCTAGTCGAGAAAGTTAAACCAGGCATTCCGGAAAAAGTGAATTTTTATTCCGTCAGAATTCTAGATCACACAGTGCCGTTCTATCTTGGCAGAACTATGACGATGGTGGAATTTTTAGATGAGCTGAAGTTTGGCGCCCAGCAAGAACCTGAGTTGTGGCTACCTACGTTAGATGCGTTTATCGAGCGGTGGAAAGAAGATCAAACCGCTTATGCCTTGATGGTTCCAGAGCAATACATCGAGCTGCAGAAACTCAATGTACCAATGCAAGAAGTGGGTAGAGATTCTCGGCGCGTGATTGTTAAACATCCTGAATCACAAAGTAGATCAGCACAATAAATTCTTAAGGCCACCATGTCAGTCACTCAAAACACCCTGCCTTTTATTCCATTTACGCGCCCAGACTTTAATCAAGAAACGATTGATGCGGTTGCCGAGGTTCTGCGTTCTGGTTGGGTTACTTCAGGTCCAAAGTTAGCTGAATTCGAGGCCACCTTGAGTGACTATTTTGGCGGTCGCCCTGTGCGTTGTTTTGCCAACGGCACAGCCACTATGAAAATCGCCCTTCAGGTTGCTGGTATTTGTCCTGGCGATGAAGTCATCACTACACCGATTTCTTGGGTGGCTACTTCGAATGTGATTCTGAGCGTAGGTGCTACACCTGTGTTTGTAGACATTGACCCCATTACACGTAACATCGATTTAAACCAGATAGCTGCAGCCATTACGCCGAAGACTCGGGCCATCATGCCCGTCTATTTAGCTGGACTACCTGTCGATATGGATCAACTTTATGACTTGGCCAAGCAATATAAGCTCCGAGTAATTGAGGATGCCGCACAAGCATTTGGGTCTCAGTGGAAAGGTCGAAAGATTGGGAGTATTGGCGACCTCGTGAGTTTTAGTTTTCAGGCAAACAAAAACTTATCCACTGTTGAAGGCGGCTGTCTTGTTTTTAACAATATAGATGAAGCAAAGCTCGCAGAGAAGTTTCGCCTTCAAGGTCTCACACGCCAAGGCATGGATGGAATGGATGTGGATGTACTAGGTGGCAAAGATAATTTGACGGATGTGAACGCAGTTATCGGCCTGCACCAACTCAAACAGTTGCCGGAGTTTCAGGCGCGCAGAAGTGCTTTGGCTAAACAGTATTTCGATGCCATTCGTAGTGAAATGAAATCTGCTGACTTAATGACTCTTAATTTAGAGCTGCCTGTGGAGAACTTTATCGACAGCAACTGGCACATGTTCCAAGTTGTACTTCCACTTGAGCAATTGAATGTGGATCGCGCGCAGGTGATGTCTGAACTCAAAGATTTGGGTATTGGTACTGGCGTTCACTACCCCTTAATTACTGGATTTACGCTTTACCAAAAGCTGGGCTACAAAATGGAGGTCACTCCAGTTGCAATGCGTATTGGCCGCTCCATTTTGACCCTCCCCCTTTTTCCAGGCATGGCAGATGAAGATATTGGCCGTATAGCCAAGGGTTTGACTGGAATTCTGAAGAAACATCGTAAAAACTAGGGTCGAGAACGGAATCAGGCAAAATTGCAGCATGACTGCAAATTTAGCTACCCAAGCCTGCAATCCAACACTCAGCATTGTCATTCCCGTTTACAACGAGGAAGACGGCCTTCAAGCACTCTTTGATCGCTTATACCCTGCGCTAGATGTCATGGCCAGTAAGCGCAAAATTACTTATGAAGTGGTGTTTGTGAATGATGGCAGCAAAGATCGCTCCGCCGGCATCCTGGCCAAGCAAGTTGAGCTGCGCCCGGATGTCACACGTGCGGTGTTATTTCACAGCAATTTTGGTCAGCACATGGCGATCATGGCTGGCTTTGAATACTCTCGTGGCGAGTACATCATCACGCTCGACGCTGACTTGCAGAATCCCCCAGAAGAAATCGATGCCTTGGTAAATGAATTGCTTCAAGGTCATGACTACGTTGGCACTATTCGCGCCGATCGTCGCGATAGCTTCTTCAGAAAATTCGCCTCACGCGCAATGAATCATTTGCGTCAAAAAATCACGCGCATCACCATGACTGATCAAGGTTGCATGCTGCGTGGCTATAGCCGTCGTATTGTTGATCTCGTACGTCAGTGCGATGAGAGCAACACCTTTATTCCGGCGCTGGCTTACACCTTCGCATCCAATCCAACCGAAATTACCGTTAAACATGAAGAGCGTTTTGCCGGTGAGTCCAAGTACAGCCTTTATCAACTCATTCGCCTGAACTTTGATTTAGTGACTGGCTTTTCTGTAATGCCTTTGCAGATTTTCTCGATTCTAGGCATGTTGCTGGCAATGGCTGCGGGCAGTCTATTTATCTACCTTTTGGTTCGCCGCTTTGTACTCGGTGCTGAGGTTGAAGGGGTATTCACCCTCTTCGCCCTCACCTTCTTCCTGATTGGCGTGATGCTTTTTGGTCTTGGTCTACTCGGTGAGTACATTGGCCGCATCTACCAACAGGTTCGCGAGCGTCCACGCTATGTTGTGCAAACTGTTTTAGAGAAAAAATAATTGCACGCAGTCGTCTTTGCTTATCACGATGTTGGCGTTAACTGCCTTAAGGCATTACTCGGTGCAGGCATTGAGATTGATCTTGTAGTTACCCATCAAGATGATCCTAATGAGAATGTCTGGTTTGGGAGCGTTGCAAAACTGTGTGAGGATCAACAGATTCCTTACATCACACCAGATGCCAATCAGTTGATGGATCTAGTACCGCAACTTCAAAAGTTGGCGCCAGATTACCTTTTCTCTTTTTACTATCGTCACATGATTCCAGCAGAACTTTTGGCCTGCGCCAAGATTGCGGCTCTGAATATGCACGGCTCACTGTTACCCAAATTCCGAGGACGGGCACCAATCAATTGGGCCATCCTGCATGGTGCAACGGAAACCGGTGCGACCTTACACATGATGGAAATCAAACCGGATGCGGGTGATATTGTGGGACAGTCAGCAGTCTCGATTGGACCCAATGAAACTGCCACCGATGTCTTTACTAAGGTTAGCCAGGCAGCTGTCACGGTAATGCATCAGGTTCTACCCAAGCTTGTTCAAGGCCACATTCCCAAAAAACCCAATGATCTGTCTCAGGGGAGCTATTTTGGGGGCCGTAAGCCTGCTGATGGGCAAATTCTGTGGCATCAGACCGCTCAACAGGTTCACAACCTGGTGAGAGCCGTTGCGCCCCCTTATCCAGGGGCTTTTACAGACTGGCAAGGTCAGCGCCAGATTGTGGCTCGGACCAGCCTAGAAGGCCCATTTCCGAGGGAGCTAGATCTTCAGACTCCCGGCATCCAAGTGGTTGATAATCAGGTATTCGGCGTTTGTGGTGACCAAAAAGCGGTAGCGATACTGGACTGGTTCCCAGCAAATAGCTAACAAATTACAAGTAGCACTCTTTAGATTAAAAAACGAGGCAGTAAAGATGAAAAAAGTACTCATTCTTGGTGTAAACGGCTTTATTGGCCACCACCTTTCAAAGCGCATCCTGGAGACAACTGATTGGGATGTCTATGGCATGGATATGCAAAACGATCGCCTTGGTGATTTAGTAAACCATCCCCGCATGCACTTCTTTGAAGGTGATATCACCATCAATAAAGAATGGGTTGAATACCATATCCGTAAATGCGATGTCATCCTACCCTTAGTAGCGATTGCGACGCCAGCAACATATGTTCAGCAGCCATTAAAAGTATTTGAGCTCGACTTCGAAGCTAACTTACCAATCGTGCGCTCAGCAGTTAAATACAAAAAGCATTTGGTCTTCCCATCCACATCCGAAGTCTATGGCATGTGTGAAGACGGTGAGTTTGATCCCGCTGCGTCGAATATGGTTTACGGCCCAATCAACAAGCCACGCTGGATCTATGCTTGCTCTAAGCAGTTGATGGATCGTGTGATCTGGGGTTACGGCATGGAAGGTTTGCGCTTCACCCTCTTTCGTCCATTTAACTGGATTGGCCCTGGACTTGATAGTATCTACACACCAAAAGAAGGTTCTTCCCGTGTCGTTACCCAGTTCTTAGGTCATATCGTTCGCGGCGAACCCATCAACGTGGTTGACGGTGGCGCGCAAAAACGTGCCTTTACTTATATTGATGATGGTATCGATGCCTTAATGCGCATCATCGACAATAAAGATGGCATTGCTGATGGCAAGATCTACAACATCGGTAATCCAAAGAACAATCACTCTATTCGTGAACTTGCTAATCAGATGCTTGATATCGCCCGAAGTATTCCAGAGTACGCAAAGATGGCGAATGAAGTGAAAATCGTAGAAACCACTTCTGGCGCTTACTATGGCGAAGGCTATCAGGATGTTCAGAACCGTGTTCCTGCAATTGATAACACGATGACTGAATTAAGTTGGAAGCCAACGATCAATATGAGCGATGCGCTGAAGAACATTTTTGAAGCCTATCGCCATGACGTAGAAAACGCACGTCATTTAGTTGACAAAGAATAAGCGAAAGTACGTTTAGGGCTTCATGGCTAAGATTGCACTCAAGGTAGATGTTGATACTCTGCGCGGGACCAAAGAAGGTGTCCCGAACCTAGCGCGCACGCTTGAGCGCTTTGGCCTGAAAGCCACCTTCCTATTTAGCCTAGGCCCTGACCACACTGGCTGGGCACTCAAGCGAGTTTTTAAGCCGGGCTTTCTTAAGAAAGTGAGCCGCACTTCCGTTGTTGAACACTACGGTATTAAGACTTTGCTTTACGGCGTCCTTCTTCCCGGCCCCGATATTGGCAAACAAGCTGCCGCTGAAATGCGTGCCATAGATGCGGCTGGTCATGAGACTGGTATTCATACCTGGGATCACGTAGCTTGGCAAGATGCTGTGCGTCATCGCGATGCCCAATGGACTAAAGCGCAGATGCAAAAAAGCTGGGATCGTTTTGTAGAAATCTTTGGTCACCCACCAGCCACTTATGGTGCCGCTGGTTGGCAAATGAATGAAGCAGCCTTTGAGCAACTTGATCAATGGGGCATTCAATATTCTTCCGATGGCAGAGCTGAGCCTAACTTGATGCCTTATCGTTTTGACCTGCCTTCTGGCAAAGCAAAGCACGTGCAATATCCAACCACCCTACCAACTTTTGATGAGTTGATTGGAATAGATGATGCCGATGAATTTGGGGCCGTAAAAAAACTGCTTGAGATTACCCAAAGCAATCCGAACGATCAGGTGTTTACGCTGCATGCAGAGCTTGAGGGTCAGAAGCTTCTACCCGCCTTTGAGAAACTCTTAGCGGGCTGGTTAAATCAAGGACATGATCTAGTTACCATGGGGGAGCTGCATCAATCCTGGGCAGCCACTAAGCAACTGGATAAAATAGCCGTACAGCCAGTCTCCTGGGGGGAAATACCCAATAGAAGTGGCGAGCTCATTTTGCAAACGGTATGAGTTAGCTCAGAATACGTAATACATCAAGTTAAATAAGAGAGTTCCATCATGACAGTAGAAATTGGTAAATCAATGCCCCGATGTGCAATCCCGGCAACATCAGGATTGACCTTTACCCCAGACTCAGCCAAAGGCAAAAAACTGGTTGTCTACTTTTATCCAAAAGATATGACTCCAGGCTGCACCGCGGAGTCTGGTGAATTTCGGGACAACATAGATGCCTTCACTAAAGCCAATACTTTGATCGTTGGCGTATCTCGAGATAGCCTCAAATCTCACGACAATTTCCGCAGCAAACTAGAGCTGCCATTCGAACTCGTTGCCGATACCGAAGAAACCCTATGTCAGCTTTTTGGCGTCATGAAAATGAAGAATATGTATGGCAAGCAAGTTCGTGGCGTCGAGCGCAGCACCTTCCTCTTTGACTCTTCGGGCAAGCTGGTAAAAGAGTGGCGTGGCCTTAAGATTCCCGGACATGTGACAGAGGTATTACAAGCAGCCCAAGCCACTAAATAATTTTTAAATTAATTTAATCTGGGGCACTTGCAAAGCCTAAAATTTGGGGTAAAGTAGTTCTTATGCACCGTAAACGACGGGAAAGTCTCACAATCCGTTTGACTCACCAGCCTAAACATTTAAGAGTAGGCTTGGTAAACAACCCCCGCCGTTTTACAGTTCGCTTTACACCTAGTTTCGTTATAAGCCGTCAATGCAACCCGCTTGACGGTTTTTTCTTTTAGGAGAGTCTGCATGCCATTGCCCCCAATCCCAACTCAAATTGCTGGCCAAGTAAAAATTAATAGCAAGGACACCCCGAATTTAAAGAAACGTCCTGCGCCAGCAAAAACTGTTGTGATGGAAAGCCATGCGCCAGATTGGACAACAGATGCAGAGGAAGATCTTTCTGATGCTGAAGTAGTGCTTGAGAAAATCAAAAGTGACCACAATCCAGTAGTTGTGCGTAGTGGTCGTAGTGATAACAAGATAGCGAATGTTCCCGAAAAACCAAAGCGCATTATTCGCACAGGTCCACCAAGCCTATTTGTACTCGATACCAATGTATTGATGCATGATCCTAGCTCGCTGTTTCGCTTCTCCGAGCATGATCTCTTCTTGCCGATGACTACTCTTGAGGAGCTGGACAACCATAAGAAGGGCATGACGGAGGTTGCTCGCAACGCCCGTACAGTAAGTCGCTCCTTAGATCAATTGGTAGCCGGCACCAGCGGCACATTAGACGATGGTATTCCCCTGAATAAGCTTGGCAATCAAGATGTATCTGGTCGACTCTTCTTCCAGACAAAGCTGACTACTCAAGCTCTACCAGAGGGCTTGCCTGAAGGTAAGGGCGATAACCTCATCTTGGCAGTAGTCAGTGAGCTACAAAAGACACGTAAGGGACAGGAAGTTGTTCTGGTATCTAAAGATATCAATATGCGCATTAAGGCGCGCGCGCTTGGTTTGCCTGCTGAAGATTACTTCAACGACCAGGTCTTAGAAGATCGTGACTTAATGTATTCCGGCGTTATGGCACTACCTGCAGACTTTTGGCCAAAGCATGGCAAAGATATGGAGAGCTGGGCTGACGGTAAATCTGGAACGATGTTTTATCGCGTAACCGGCCCTTCAGTTCTCGGCATGTTAGTAAATCAGTTTGTCTATCAAGAAAACCCTGATGGCTCTACACCCTTCTACGCCCAAGTTAAAGAGATCAACGGCAAGACTGCCCTCCTCCAAACCTTGAGGGACTTTTCTCATCAAAAAAATAATGTATGGAGTGTGACCGCGCGCAATCGCGAGCAGAACTTTGCCATGAACCTGCTCATGAACCCGGATGTGGATTTCATCACATTGCTGGGGCAAGCAGGTACTGGTAAAACTCTGCTAGCCTTAGCTGCCGGCCTGGAGCAAGTGCTGGATAGTAAGCGCTATAACGAGATCATTATTACCCGAGCTACTGTTCCCGTAGGTGAAGATATTGGATTTTTGCCAGGTACCGAAGAAGAGAAAATGCAGCCTTGGATGGGTGCATTTGATGACAACCTTGAAGTACTACAACGCAATGAAGACGGTAGCGCTGGTGAATGGGGTCGTGCTGCCACACAAGAATTGATTCGTTCACGCATTAAGGTCAAGAGCATGAACTTCATGCGTGGTAGAACTTTTGTCAGTAAGTTTGTGATTATTGATGAAGCGCAAAACTTAACACCAAAGCAAATGAAAACCTTGGTTACGCGTGCAGGTCCAGGAACCAAAATTATTTGTTTAGGTAATATTGCGCAGATCGATACACCTTACTTAACCGAAGGCTCTTCAGGTCTCACTTATGTAGTGGATCGCTTCAAAGGCTGGCGTCATGGTGGGCATGTGACACTGGCTCGCGGTGAGCGTTCACGTCTTGCGGATCATGCTGCTGACGCACTCTAAGCAAACCCTCTCATGCCGCACTCTGATGGGGTGCGGCATTTTTATTTGCGTCCTAGCAATACTGTCGGGTTGCAGCAGCTTTGGCTCAAAGAATAGTGCAGCTAAAGTTACCCAGTTCAAACAAGATACCAGTGTAGGCACCGAAGATATCTCGATTGCTGCAGTGGGTTTAGTTGGGGTTCCTTATCGTTATGGAGGAAACAACCCTAGCGGAGGGTTTGATTGCAGTGGCTTCATTGCTTATGTCTATAACAAATCTGCAAACATCAAGTTACCTAGGACTATTCAGGAGATGAGTAATCGAGGTCAAAGCGTAGATAGTGGCCCACCCGCACCAGGAGACCTCGTCTTCTTCAACACTACTGGTACAAAGTACTCGCATGCAGGCATCTATGTAGGTCAAGGAAGATTTGTGCACGCCCCAAGCGCTGGTGGAACTGTGCGCTTGGAATACATCACTACCCCCTACTGGGCGGCTAGATTTACTGAGGCTAGAAGATTGACGCCCTAACCATTAGCCTTTGAGCTGATAGCATTACACCGTATTCCCAAAATCTTAAATATTGTTTACATTAATAAGCAGAACAATTGGTTCTTTAGATTTCTCATTTGGGAGTGGCTCGTATGAAGAAAATTATCATCGCTTTAAGTATTGCATTTAGTTTTACAATTCCATCTGTTGCCTTTGCAGATCAAGCAGCCTGTGAAGCCAAAGCAGTTAGTAAAGAAGGCAAGCCACTCTACGGCGCAGCTAAAGACGCATCTATTAAGAAATGTATGGGCGATGCCAAACCTAATGATTGCGAAGCTAAAGCTCTAAGCAAAGACGGTAAGCCGCTTTATGGAGCTGCCAAATCTGCATCTATTAAGAAATGTGAAGGCGGCAAGTAAATACCTTTCGCATCAAGTTAAAAAGCCTCGCAATGCGAGGCTTTTTTATTCTTATCTGTTATTACTTATTAGCTTCAGTTTTTTTCTTCTGAATTAGAACGGCTCGTATCCACCAGAGGAATATCCAACTGATCCCATCGCCAAGTTGTCGAACTTTGTATATGGACCTTGCCAGCTTAAGCGCACAGTACCAATTGGTCCATTACGCTGTTTGCCGATAATGATCTCTGCCATACCTTTGTCTTGGGTTGTATCTGGGTGATATACCTCATCACGGTAGATGAACATAATTAAGTCGGCATCCTGCTCGATTGCACCCGACTCTCGCAAGTCAGACATGATTGGGCGCTTGTTAGGGCGCTGCTCTAGGCCACGGTTTAACTGTGACAAAGCAACTACTGGACACTGCAATTCTTTTGCGAGCGACTTGAGTGAGCGCGAGATCTCAGAGATCTCTGTTGCACGATTCTCAGAACCTGAACCGCTCATTAACTGCAAGTAATCAATCACAACCAGACCAAGTGTTCCACCAAAGTTACGCGCAATACGACGTGCACGGGCACGTAGCTCTAAACTTGATAAGGCACCTGTCTCATCAATCAAAATTTGGGTATTACTTAAACGCGCAATGGCATCCGTGACACGTGGCCACTCATCATCTTGCAGCTTGCCGGTACGCATACGACTTTGGTCAACGCGCCCTACCGAACCAAGTAAACGGGCTGCTAATTGCTCACCTGACATCTCCATTGAGAAAACAACGACTGGCAAGCCTTCAGCTAAGGCGACGTTCTCAGCGATATTGAGTGCAAATGCAGTGTTGTGGGTCACTACGTAATCATTAGTTACATAAGTTCTGTCTGGGTGACTAACGGAGATACATTGAGCCTCAGTTACTCTGGATGGCTCGATACTTTTAAAGGTAATTCTGCGTTGGCGATCCCACGTTGATCTGAGTCTTTCCTTCTTTTCAGGCAAAGTAAATGCCTGGAAGCCAGGAGCAAAACTCATATTTAAAACGTAAGCCAAACGACCCTGCTTCTTCTCGCCTTTGTAAGTGTAGCTTGACTGTTTGTGCGCGATTGAGCAAAAACCGCCTAATGATCTAGCCAAAGAAGCCACGTCTTCTGATAGTTGCTTACTTGCAGTACAAAAACGAATAGATCCCCACTTCTCAATCCAGCCATCAGTGTCCATCAAACCCTGAAACAGCGCGACACGAGAAGTCTTATTCGCCTCGAGATAAGTCGCAGGAATATATTTATCAAAGTTTCTGCAACCGAGAACGCCTATATCTTGTAAGGCAGAGCGGAAGTAATTTGTTGGCACAGACTGACGTTGACCATTAGCAGCGAATCTGGCTTTTGAGACCAATCTCCAGTCATATGCGTTGGCATGAACCAACTCCATCTCATAGCCAGCTAGAGCATTCATGCGCTCAATGAGCTCAGGAGATTTAGTTGAGAACATCACGCTACCGTGAGACAAGGCCAAAGTTCCATCGCCGAGCAGTGCACCTAGTACCCAAGGGTTTATTGGCAATGCATTTGAGTGACCAAAATCACCTGAAACAGGATCTATCCACAGACGGTTCTTGTAGCGAACACAAGAAAGCATTTCCATTAAACGCGCAGTATTAATAACTTTGGGTGCATCCCAATCCCGATACATGACGCGCCAGAGATGCTCATCGCAGCACTCAGCTTCACGACCATCAGAGAAAGTGACTTTGTAAATCTGTTTAATACCTTGCGGATAGATACCGGTAACCATGGAATGCTGGCCATCCACAGAGGCAAGGCGATCGCCAAAACGCAAATCGCCCATCAGCTTCCAGCCGTCAACCGTTTTTACTTTGGCATCCAGTGGCTGCGCTTTACCCATCGACGGTCTACCAGCAACAATCACTAAGTCACCTTTTTGCAGACCGCTAGTTTGTTTATCTAGATCAATGAAGCCAGTTGCAATGCCGGTGATATCACTGCCACCTTGACGGTTGTAGAGTTCATCAATACGAGCGACAACAGTTTTAAGTAATGGTTCGATCTCGAGGTAATCAGCTTTGCGACTACCCTCTTCACCGATTTGCAGAATGCGTGACTCCGCTTCATCCAAGAGCGTTCTTACAGAACGACCCTCTGGAACAAATGCAGAGTTCACAATGTTGTCAGACACTTCGATTAGGCGACGCAGAATGCTGCGATCACGAACAATGTCGGCATAGCCTTTAATGTTCGCTGCACTAGGCGTGCTTTGAGCTAATGAATTAAGGTAATCGATACCAACTAAGTCGCCACCCTGCTCGGACTTAACAGCCTCATGGACAGTAATGACGTCAGCGGGATGATTGTCGCCAACTAAACGCTGAATGACCTTGTAGATCAGAGCATGTTCAGGACGATAGAAATCTTTATCAGTTAACACGCCACCCAGGCGATCCCAGGCTGTGTTATCGATCAGTAGACCGCCGAGCAAAGATTGCTCGGCTTCTACAGAATGCGGCGGTACTTTTAAAGCCTGCAAGGCTGCATCCCCAGAACCCATCATGCCGGGATTCGACATAAGGGAACGTGAGCGGGATTCAGCCATGAGGCTAGCGATTTAATAAAAAACCGAAGATCTAAAACTTACGCTTGCTCGCCAACTACACGGATAGTAATGTCAGCCACTACATCGGTATGAACAGCAACCGCTACAGGGTGATCACCAACCATCTTCAACGGGCCAGTAGGCATACGTACAGAAGCTTTTTCGATTACAAAGCCTTTGGCTTTCAAAGCATCAGCGATGTCATGGTTGGTTACAGAACCAAACAAACGACCGTCAACGCCTGCTTTTTGACCGATTTCAAGAACCAAGTCTTTGAGCTTTGCGCCAACCGCTTCAGCGGCAGCCAACTTCTCAGCAGCCAGCTTCTCCAACTCAGCACGACGTACTGCAAAGTCGGCGATGGCTGTTTCAGTTGCACGACGAGCTTTACGTTGTGGGATTAGGAAATTACGAGCATAACCGTCTTTAACACGAACGATGTCACCGAGGTTGCCCAGGTTAATTACTTTTTCTAAAAGAATGATTTGCATTGAGGGCTCCCAATTATTTCTTGTGTTGATCGGAGAATGGCAACAAAGCCAAGTAACGGGCACGCTTGATAGCAGTGTCTAACTGACGCTGATATTTAGCTTTTGTGCCTGTTAAACGTGCAGGAGTGATCTTGGCGTTTTCGCCAATGAAGTCCTTCAATGTGTCTACATCTTTGTAGTCAATCTGTTCTACGCCAGCAACAGTGAAACGGCAATAACGCTTACGCTTGAACAATGGGTTCTGAGCTGGTTTCTTTTTGAAATCGGGTTTCTTTCCAAACGCCATGATGATTTCCTCTTTAATTTTTCAATTGAATATGGATGATATGGAAAACAAGTCTTTGATTACGTAGAGTCTTGGGTGCTAAGAATCCTTCAAACACTGCCTCGGCTCCTAAATCCATTTGCTCTAAGCCCTTTTGTATCGGACCAATTGCTATGGCTTCAACACTCATCTGAATTTTCCTAGCCACTCCTACCTCGTTTACTTCGCCGCTATGTTCTAGCTGGCAATGCATCACCGGTATTCCTGCTGGTGTAAATCGAATCGCGTCTTTAGATACCAAGAATGCAGTTAGGGTGAAATGATTCAACGCCGCTCCGTCACTCTGATACGTTTTCTAGTCTGTGTATTCCTCTTCAAATTTCTAACTTAAGCCGCTACTACAGGAGCGTCGGATTGAGCTGATTTGCGCGCTTCTTCACGTTGCACTTCTTTCATCATGATGGAAGGCTCTGTTTCAGCTTTCTTCGTCTTGATGATGAGGTGACGCAAAACAGCATCGTTAAATTTGAATGCGTGCTCGAGCTCGTCCAGAGTTTTCTGGTCGCACTCAATATTCATGCAAACGTAATGGGCTTTAGCAAGTTTGTCGATCATGTAAGCCATCTGACGACGACCCCAATCTTCCATACGATGAATTTTGCCGCCAGCAGCAGCTAATGTCGCTTTGTAGCGATCGATCATCGCAGGCACTTGCTCGCTTTGGTCCGGGTGGACGATAAAGACGATTTCATAATGACGCATCTAACACTCCTTAAGGATAAAGTCACCTGGGCGTCTTGCTAACTTCCGATGGTTTTAAAGTTAGCGCCAGTGTGACAAGGTAGTAACAAATTGTAGATAAAACTAACTACACATATTTACAGCTTTTAAGTCCTCACCGTATTTCAGGTAAGTCCGCTATTCTAGCAAAAAAATCCTGCCAAGTCAGGGGTTTACCTGCTTTATTTGCCTGCTTTGAGGCATTTAGAGCCAATTGAAGGGCAATTCTGGCTCTAGGTGCAGTCAGAGCCCCCGAAGCATGGCATCCGGGCGCGTCTGCCTCGGGAATGTTGTGCAAAGTAGTCCCAGCACCCGTTCTAGTTGTTCTGACCAAAGCAATACCCTGAGCCATCGCCTGGTTCAAAGGTTTGATCCAGTCATCATGAAAGCCGCCCTGCCCGGAACCAGCAAGCACAAAGCCCTGAACGGCGCTACTAAGCCAATGTGAGATAGTTTCAGGACGAGCACCCGCATGACTAGTCAGAATTTCCACCCAAGGCCACTCGCCCTCCTGGGGAATAGGTAAATCTTCATTCCAGGCTGCTTGAATAGCCTTCACCCCAGATAGCCAAGAGGGATTAATTAGGCTCACCGAACTTGATGGGGAATTCTGTAATGGTGCATTAAGGGCTGTAGCATGACGCTTAGCTAATTCCATCGCCAGACATCCGCGCCCGTCTATCACTGCATAAATTCCGCCAGGACAGTTATCAATGGGCGTGGAAGCCCAGCGCAAGGCGTCCAATAAATTAGAGGGTCCATCGGCTCCAGGCACATTGCTCGGGAGCATGGCCCCAGTCAAAATAACCCTCTTAGACTGAGTATGAGCTAACTTTCCGCAAGTTACCTGCAAAAATAAGCCCGTTTCCTCAATCGTATCGGTGCCGTGGGTAATCACAATACCCCTCACAGAAGCATCCAACAGAGCCTCTCTTACAGCAAGCCCGAGCGCGGTGAGGTGAATGTCAGTCAGATTGCGGCTGTTGATATTGGCCAGTTGACGCGAAACCAGCTTGACCCCTGCAGGCACCACCGACTGAATCTGCGCCACCAATGTATCAACCCCTACTTGGCCAGCTTGGTATTGATGGGGATTTTCTGGGTTTGGTGCCAGGCCAGCAATGGTGCCACCCATACCCAAAACCAGGAGATGGGGAGTATTTTCAGAAATACTATGATTTGAGGTCATTTCTATATTATCCACCTCTAAATTGCTTGAAAATTCAAATACTGCTGTATACAATCCCAGTATGGATATAAATACAGTCGATTTTCCAGAGGAGCTGACTGCCCTCCCCAAACTCACCTCACGTCAAAGTGAGATTTTGGAATTGATTACCAAGGCCATCGATGAAAGTGGTTCGCCACCTACGCGCGCTGAAATTGCGACGCAACTGGGCTTTGCTTCTGCCAACGCTGCTGAAGAGCACTTACGCGCATTAGCAAAAAAAGGGTATATCGAACTGACACCGGGAACTTCACGTGGCATTCGCATTCCACAACGATTTAATCAAACACATAATCCCAATAAATATCGCCAAATGTCATTGCCTTCTGGCGCGCTTCAGCAACTGACACTGCCACTCATTGGTCGTGTTGCAGCGGGCTCTCCAATCATGGCTGTTGAGCACATTGAAAAACAAGTGCCAATTGATCCAAGCTTGTTTAGCAAAGGTGCTGACTACTTACTCAAGGTGGTTGGGATGAGCATGCGTGATGCTGGTATTTTGGATGGTGACTATCTCGCAGTGCGAAAAACTTCTGAGGTTCGTAACGGCGATATCGTGGTTGCGCGCTTAGATGATGAAGTTACAGTAAAACGTTGGAACCAAAAGAAAACTGCGTATGGCATGGTGATTGAATTACAAGCCGAGAACCCAGACTTCAAAAATATTTTGGTAGATAAACACCAACCGAACTTTGCAGTTGAAGGACAAGCAGTTGGCCTCATTAGGGCTGGCGGACTATAAGCCCCGACCCCTTAAGCAAAAGGCCTCGTTAGAGGCCTTTTGCTATTGCTCGCCAATATAACTATTGTTATTTCTTAGTAGGCGCAACTACGTTTGCATTCTTAGGGGATGCAGTAATAGTGATGATTGTCTTTGGGCCAGTGAATGGACCTTCATTTAATTCTACGGTTGAGGTGCGATCACCTTTAGTGAAAACCAAAATACTGGTTTTTGATTTCACTGCACTCACGGTAGTCCAACCCACTTTGGGATACTCGGCTTGGAAGAATGCATAAATATCTGTTGGGGTTTGCACGCCAGATAAAACTACGCGCCCAACCCAGTTATCGCCACGACCAATAATCAGTGAATCAGAGCCAATCATTTTTGATGCAGCCGGTAATGGCATATCGCCCAAAAGTTGCGATTGAATTTCCTGAACTTCACTAGGCGTACCTGTTGGAGAGTCACCGGAAGATGCGCACGCTGCTAGCAGCATAGATAGCGCAAAAGCTAATGAAAGTTGCTGAACTTGTTTAAGTTGGATCATCTTCTTGCCCTGGTAATCAATCTACATTACTGGAGGCGCGTGAGGGAATCGAACCCCCGTACGAAGCTTTGCAGGCTCCTGCCTAACCACTCGGCCAACGCGCCATATGCTTGAATCAAAAATGGGAAGCTTTTTTAGGGCTTCCCATCGAACTTGGAGCGGGAAAGGAGGTTCGAACTCCCGACCTATACCTTGGCAAGGTATCGCTCTACCAGCTGAGCTATTCCCGCATAACAGGGCAACAGTTTAGCAAACAATTGGAGGGAGCGCATGAATTACGAAGAAGACTCCCTACTCACGGGACTGATGCTTACAGCAGACCCTTATCAGCCATAGGCTTGTGGACATTACTCGATTTTATCAACTAGCTGAGGCAAGGCCTTTTTCATGTAATAGAACATGGACCAAAGTGTCAAAAAGGATGCAATCCAGATTAACCAAGTGCCGACTTGTGCGCAATTCAACCAGCCAAATATAGTGTCGTTCAACAATAAAAATGGAATCGCCACAAGTTGAGCCGTTGTCTTGAGTTTGCCGACCATATGCACAGCAACGCTTTTTCCGGCACCCAAGAGCGCCATCCATTCTCTTAGTGCTGAGATAGTAATTTCACGTCCAATAATGATGAGGGCAACCCAAACCTGTACACGATCCATATTGAGAAGAACCAACAATGCAGCAGCAACAATCAACTTATCTGCTACCGGGTCTAAGAATTGACCAAACGCCGACTCTTGTTTCATTTTGCGCGCTAAGTAACCATCCAACCAGTCAGTAGCTGCTGCAAAAACAAAAATGACTGTGGCTGTGAGATTCTTTTCAAAAGGAGTTAGCCAGCTATTGGGCAAATAGAACACTGCGACAACAAGCGGGATTGCGGCAACGCGCAACCAGGTCAGGGCAATGGGTAAATTAAACGGCATAACTGAAGCATAAACCAATGCGAGTGAGCTGGGCAATCAATGGAGTTGCTTATAGATTTGCTCGGCCAATGCCGTGGATATTCCCTCAACACTGGAGAGCTCTTCGATAGTGGCATTGGAAACGCCACGCAAACCCCCAAAACGGGCTAGTAATTTTTGACGACGTTTCGCTCCGATACCCTCAATCTCTTCCAACTGAGAAACTGTCCTCGCTTTTGCACGCTTTGCGCGCATGCCCGTAATGGCAAAGCGATGCGCCTCGTCTCGAATTTGCGCCACCAATAACAAAGCTACGCTATCGATGCCGAGTTCGAGCGATTTTCGTCCGTCCGCAAAAATGAGTGTCTCAAGACCTACCTTACGCCCCTCACCTTTAGCGACTCCAACAATCAAGCTGATATCCATACCAAATTCAGAAAGCACTTGTCTTGCCATCTCAACCTGGCCCTTGCCACCATCAATCAAAATGACTTGCGGCATCTTCTCGACAGGGAGCTCTTGGAAGTTGGCATAACGGCGCTGTAAGACCTGACGCATTGCGGCGTAATCATCGCCAGGGGTAATGTCATTAATATTGAAGCGGCGGTATTCGCTAGGCTGCATCGCATTTTTGGAATACACCACACAAGAAGCTTGCGTAGCCTCACCAGAGGTATGACTAATGTCAAAACACTCTATACGCAACTGCTCGAGACTTTCTAATTCCAAAACCAAAACATCAGCCAGTGCTCTTGCTCTCGCTAGTTGTCCACCAGTCTCGACCAGACGCTTCGCTATCGCAATCTTGGCATTACCCTCAGCCATCGCCAACCAATGCCGTCTCTGGCCTTGTGGCTGGTGCAGGAAAGTAATACGTTTACCAGCTTGCGCATTGAGTAAATCATGCAAACCCTCTGGGGCTGAGTGCTCGGTAATATCTTCAGTAGCTTCTTCAGGCGCCGCAATATCATCCACTAACTTTCTCAAGGGGTGATTCAGAATCAGTACGGGTGGAATTAAATTGGTAGTCGCCTCACCATCACCGGATTTTTCCTCCAGGTAATGCTGAGCGATAAAGGCTTCCAGAATTTCAGCGGGTGGAGGAAGCTCTCCAGACGTTGAGCGCAGGCCCTTAGGGAAGTAAGCGCGGTCACCCAAATGGCGACCACCACGAATCATTGCCAGATTGACGCAGACCACACCTTCCATTTGAGCTACAGCAATAACATCAACATCACCTTCGCCATCAGCAACGGTGTCCATCGACTGCTGTTGCAAGACACTAGAAAGATCCGCAATGCGATCCCTTAGTACTGCAGCCATTTCAAATTCCATAGCATCGCTGTAAGCGTGCATCTTTTTTTCAAGCTCAGAGAGTACGCGACTATGGTCACCCTCTAAGAAACGTTTTGCCTGAGCAACATCTTGCCCATACTGCTCTACGTTCAGGCGACCAACACAAGGTGCACTACAGCGATGAATTTGATGCAATAAACAAGGACGGCTTCGGTTTTTAAAAACAGAGTCTTCACAGGTTCTCAGACGAAAGACTTTTTGCAAAATCTGAACGCTATTACGCACCGCCCATGAATTCGGAAATGGGCCAAAGTAGTGATTGCGCTTATCCGTTTTTCCTCGATAGGAGGCTAGACGTGGAAACTGGTGCCCCGTCAACATGACATAGGGATAGGACTTATCATCTCGAAAGAGAATATTGAATGGAGGAGCTAACTCCTTAATCAAATTGTTCTCTAGAATTAAGGCTTCGGTTTCTGAGCGTGTTACTGTAGTTTCGTAGCGGGCAATTTTTCCCACCATCAGCTCTATCCGTGGTGAAAGCTGAGTTCGCTGGAAGTAACTAGATACCCGCTTTTTGAGGTTGCGCGCTTTTCCGACATACAAAATATGTCCCGCCTCGTCAAAGAAGCGATACACCCCCGGCAATCCGGGTAGCCGTTTAACATCCTGCTGAAGGGTTTCAAAAAGCGAATTGCTCATGCGTTGGGATATTTTCTGTCAAATCGTAGACAACTATGGTGATGCCGGTGTTTGCTGGCGCCTAGCAAGAAGCTTAACAAGTCTTCATGGCCAAGACGTGCGCATTTTCTGTGACGATCTCCCAACCCTTAATTTACTCGCTTCTGGGGTTGACCCAGAAATCAAGCGTCGTATCGACATCCAAGCTTGGGAAGCAAGTCATAACAACAGCCGTCATCCGGGTGAGGCTCCCGATGTGGTGATTGAGGCATTTGGGTGCGATCTTCCGGAGCGTTACCTGAGAGGCCTACTGATTGCCCCCAAAAAACCTATCATCATTAATCTGGAGTATTTAACTGCAGAGCCGTGGATAGTAGACTTTCATCAGAAAGCATCCCCGCAGGCACACGGTATTCCGAAATACTTTTTCTTTCCTGGCTTCCAGACGAATGCGGGTGGCATTTTGACTGATCCAATTCCTCAGGAATCATCGCTAACTGAGCAATTAATTCCCGAGAGCCTCAAGAAAAACTGGAAGTTATTGCGACCTAATGCAAAACGTATCAGTGTTTTTTGCTACCCAGGTGTACCGCTCCTCAAATGGTTAGAAGATCTAGCAACATTGGATGAGAACTTCGATATTGTGCTGACTCATGGCCAGCTTGAGCAATTGCAGTTCAGCTCAGGCCATCCAAGCAAAGCACTTGTTCTCCCTGAATCCATTCAACTCATCTCCATTCCCTTTCTCTCTCAAGATGAATACGATTGGGTCCTTTCTCAATGTGACTTCAATATTGTTCGGGGTGAAGATTCTTTTGTCCGAGCGCAGTTGGCTGGCAAGCCCTTCATCTGGCATATTTACCCACAAGCAGATCGCGCTCACGAAACCAAGTTGGCTGCATTTTTAGATCTCTATCTTGAAGATGCATCGCAAGAGCTTAAGCATGCTGTCATTGCAGCAATGACTTGGGCAATGCCCAGCAAGTGGTATCACTCCATTGATGCCTGGAACGCCCATTCCAAGGCTTGGCGAGCAGATTTACTTGAAAAACAAGCTGATGGTGGCCTAGCTGCCCGTCTAATGAGTTTTGTAGCCTGATCTTGGGCGAATTACGCCTGCGGGCGGTTACAATCTTGTTTTTGATAAAAACCGCAGAAAATCAGCTCTGCACCCAGGAATAGCAAGATGAAAACAGCACAAGAACTCCGCGTTGGTAACGTAGTAATGATCGGCACTGATGCCATGGTCGTTTTAAAAGCAGAATACAGCCGCTCAGGCCGTAACTCCTCTGTTGTGAAAATGAAATTTAAGAACTTGTTAACTGGCGCGCCCAACGAAGGCGTATTCAAAGCAGATGACAAGTTCGATGTGGTGATCTTGGATAAGAAAGATTGCACCTACTCTTACTTCGCAGATCCAATGTATGTATTTATGGACACCGAGTACAACCAATATGAAGTAGAAGCTGAATTCATGGGCGATGCATTGCATTACCTCGAAGAAAGCATGCCTTGCGAAGTTGTGTTCTACGAAGGCAAAGCACTCTCAGTAGCCATGCCAAACTCTTTGGTTCGTGAAATCATTTACACAGAGCCAGCAGTTAAAGGCGATACCAGCTCAGGCAAAGTATTGAAGAATGCAAAATTGGCTACTGGCTATGAATTGCAAGTGCCACTGTTCTGTAACACCGGCGACAAGATCGAGATCGATACGCGTACTGGTGAATATCGTAGCCGCGCTAACTAATTAGCTCACTCGATAAGGAAAAGCCCGGTACGCCGGGCTTTTTTATTTCCTAAGCAATGAGCTTCAACTGCCGGAGCAAGCCTTTGGCATGCTGGTATTGAGCCTCATCTTGCAACTCATCCCAGGCAGGAGCTATGGCAGTCGGCATCAAGCGATTTAATCGAATAGCAGACTCCGCTTGTTTTGCTTTAGAAACTTTTAACTGACTGAGTAATTGATCTGCAAGATCAGGGCGATTGCAAATCAACACTGCATCGCAGCCTGCTTCAAGTGCTATGTCGGCGCCCTTAACTACAGAACCAGCGACACTGGCACCCTCCATTGAAAGGTCATCACTAAAGATCACCCCTTCAAAACCTAACTCTTGACGCAAAATAGAATGCAGCCAAACCTTAGAAAATCCTGCTGGACTTTTATCTACTTTTGGGTAAATCACATGCGCCGGCATTACTGCAGTCAAGCTCAGATCTAACCACTCATAAGGCTTAGCATCATCATTCAGAATGTTCTCTAATGGACGCTCATCCACTGGAATAGCCACATGAGAATCCGCCTCTGCCCAACCATGACCAGGAAAATGCTTTCCGCAGTTCGCCATACCCGCAAGGCGAAGGCCCTCATTCAAACTCTTAGCCAATGCAAAGGTAATTTGTGGATCACGACTAAAGGCACGATCACCGATTACACCGCTACGACCAAAGTCTAAATCCAGGACAGGAGTAAAACTAAAGTCCACACCACAAGCTCTTAACTCGGCAGCTAAGACATAGCCACAGGCAGTAGCTGCAGCCATAGCGATGGCGGCTGATTCAGCGGCATGTTTTGATTTATCTGTTGATTTATTTTTTGTCCCCCAAAGCTCGCCAAGCTTGCGCATAGCAGGCAAATGGGTAAAGCCATCCGTTCTGCAGCGCTGCACACGTCCACCCTCATGATCAATCGAGATCAATACATCGGGACGGAGTTTTTTAATCTCTGCAGTGAGTTTAGTGAGCTGCTTGCGATTAGCAAAGTTTCTTCCAAATAAAATCACACCACCGGTAAGGGGGTGCAAGATGCGACGACGATCTTCTGCATTTAACTCGAGACCAACAACATCTAAAGTAACTGGGCCTGGTTTCATAGTCGACTTAGTCATGCATTCCTCGAAATTTTTTGTTTTATATACTTTTGAGAGTGGTTTTATTTTTGAACTACGATAACGTGGGCAATAGCCATGTCTTGCTCATCACTGACAGTGACCTGAGCTTCCCAATTTTTATCCTGCATAAATTGTGCGAGTGCGCCCAAATACGATGTCACTGGTTTACCGCTAGGCTCATTCAGGGTTTGGAGCAATCTCCAGGTCATTGGCATTCTCATACCCAGGCCAATGGCTTTGGAGAATGCCTCTTTTGCGGCAAAGCGTGTTGCCAAGAAAGCAATGCCCCGCTTGTGATTTCTGGCTAAGCGATGTTTAAAAACCAACAACTCATCTGGGCCTAAGATTTTTTCAGCAAGGCGACCATTGGTACGGTCGTAAGCAGCTTGAAGCCGCTCGATCTGCAGAATGTCTGTACCTATGCCAATGATCATTTGATGTTGAATCTTTTAAGTGTGTGCCCTACCCTGAACCATCAGGGCCTTCATGTCCGTAATTGCTTTTTGCCAACCTTTAAAGAGTGCCTCAGCAACAATGGCATGACCAATATTGAGCTCAGATAGCTCGACAATGCCAGCAACTGGAATTACATTGCCCTCGTGTAAACCATGGCCAGCATTAACCCGTAAGCCAATGTTTTTTCCAAACTGGGCTGCTGTTCTGATGCGCTCGAGCTCTTGCTTCTGTTGATCACCAGCTAGATCTGCGTAACGACCAGTATGTAATTCAACTACTGTGGCACCCACATCTTTAGCGGCTTGGATTTGCCGCTCTTCGGGATCAATAAAAAGTGAAACCCGTATACCAGCAGCTTTTAATTGCGTAGTGGCAGCTTTGACTGCTTCAAAGTGGCCTATGACATCTAAGCCACCCTCAGTAGTTACTTCCTCTCGCTTTTCAGGAACAAGACACACATCGTGTGGCTGAACCCGACAGGCGATATTAATCATCTCGGGAGTAACGGCACACTCTAAGTTCATACGCGTCTGAATCAAAGGACGAAGCGCCAATAAATCTGCATCCTTAATATGGCGACGATCCTCACGTAAATGTAAGGTAATTAAATCAGCGCCAACTTCTTCAGCCAAGCGAGCAGCTTTTAATGGATCAGGGTAGGTCGTACCACGCGCATTACGCAGGGTAGCGACGTGATCGATGTTGATGCCAAGCTCAAGGATATTAGGATTACTCATTCTTGTAGATTACTAGATTTTCTTAAGATCAATCAAAATCTGACGGGTAGTGAGCACCTGATCCTGTAGATGCAAACCCAACAAGAAGCGCATCAACTGCTTACTCTCAGAAAGCGTCTCTTGATCTGAAAAGTCTCCCGCTGCAATGGCTAGGAGGGATTTGCCGCTTAAGACTGGCCAATGGCCTGGATCATCTCCTTGCGCAGGCCTGACACCACGTTCTGGCTGATAAACGTACTGCTCATTTGAGATGGGGGCGCTATTGGTTTCAACACAGCGGTCTAACGTTGCTGCATAGCCGGTCTCTTGCAAGAGCGTTAACTCAAATGGGCGCAAAATTTCTTCTAAGCCCTTGGATTCAAATTCGAGATTCGATAAGGCGGAGATGGTATCGGTGTAATGGTCGTAGAGTTTTTCATAGTCGTCTTCACGAGCCAGAAACTTGACTAGCAACTCATTGAGATAGAAGCCACAGAGCAAGGCATCGCCTACTAAAGAGGGTGTACCACCGACCCACTCTGATTTCGTTAAAGTACGCAGCTCAGACTTGCCGCTCCAAGAAACCAAAAGCGGTTGAAAACGCTGTAAGACTGGACGCAATACCGAATGGGGACGCTTGGCGCCTTTAGCAATCAGGGCCATACGACCATATTGCCGTGTAAACACATCCAGAATTAAGCTAGTTTCCTTATAAGGAATGCTGTGCAATACAAAAGCAGGTTCGTCAGCAACACGAATGGAGGCCATAGCTACTTACTCTAGACCCTGAGCCCGTAATTCAGCACGATCGTCTGCCCAGCCACGTTTGACCTTAACCCAAGTCTCTAAGAAGACTTTGCCGTCAAAGAGCTTTTCCATATCAATACGGGCATCGGTAGAGATCTTCTTGAGTCGCTCACCCTTGGCGCCAATAATCATCGCCTTATGACTATCACGATCAACCAAAATCGTTGCTGCAATCCTGCGCATCTTGCCATCCATCTTGAACTGATCAATGACTACTGTGCTGGTGTAAGGCAACTCCTCACCAGTGAAGCGGAAAACTTTCTCGCGCAGAATCTCGGCCGCCAAGAAGCGCTCACTGCGATCAGTAATGGTATCGCCATCGTAGACTGCCGGTGCTTCAGGCAAATAACCCTCAAGCACATCTAATAATCTTTCAATATCCCCAGGACTCTTGGCGCTCATCGGGACGATTTCAGAAAACTCACACTTCTGATCTTCATGCCCACCTAATTCATACCAAGGCTGACTCATTTCTTTCATGAAATTAAGTAATGCTTGATCGCGCTCAGAGGGAGTCTGAAAACGGCTATTAAATAGATCCAATTTATTTAAGACTAGGACAACAGGTAAGTCATGTGGCAGTAATTTCAAAACCTTCTTGTCATCCTCGCCAAAGTAACCAGCCTCAACTACAAAGCACGCTACATTCACATCTTGCAGGGCTGTGGTTACCGTACGGTTCAAGGCCTTGTTGAGGGTGTTCATTAAACGCGTCTGAAAGCCCGGCGTATCAATGAAAATGAACTGCGCCTCTTCGCGATTCTGAATACCTAAAATACGATGGCGTGTAGTTTGTGCCTTACGCGAGGTAATGCTGATCTTCTGCCCAACCAAAGAATTCAAGAGAGTCGATTTGCCCATATTGGGACGGCCAACGATGGCGATGGTGCCGCATCTAAACACGATTAGCCCTTCAGCTTAAGATTAAACTGCTCTTCGGTTGCCACTTTTTTTGCCGCTTTCTTTTTAGCCGACCGAGTCTTTTTGGGCTTACCCAGCACTTGGGGCAAGGCCTTCAGTGCTGCGATGAGTGCCAGCTTTGCTGCTGCTTGCTCTGCTGCACGTCGTGAGGCGCCCTCGCCTTTCACAGCAACCTTCAGGTTCGGTATTAAACATTCCACTTCAAACTGCTGATTGTGGGCTGCGCCAGTAGTACCTGTGACGTTATAGGTAGGTAGTGGCAACTGATAGCTTTGTAAACACTCCTGCAATAAAGTCTTATCGTCCTTACCTAAGGTTTTAGGGTCAACATTAGCCAAAATAATGGAATAGAGTTTACGCAAACAGGTCTTGGCAGCATCAAACCCACCATCTAAAAATATTGCGCCAGTGACTGCTTCAAGAGTGTCAGCCAAAATAGATGGGCGACGGAAGCCACCACTCTTTAGCTCACCCTCGCCTAAGCGCAGGTAGTCAGATAGTAATAGCGTTTGAGCAATCTCATAGAGCGCTTGCTGCTTGACTAAGTTAGCCCGTACGCGAGAAAGATCGCCTTCATCTAGATCTGAATAACGCTCATAGAGCATTTCAGCAACAACGCAATTGAGAATCGAATCACCTAAAAACTCTAGGCGCTCATTATTTTTCTTGCTGTGGCTTCGGTGCGTTAAAGCTTGATTAAGCAGCTCTAGTTTTTTAAACGTATAGCCTAGTTGCGCTTGCAGCGGTGCAGTTTCGATGGCGGTGCGAGCGTTCATGGTCTTATTCGAAGCCGCCAATACGGCCAAGATTTCCGAGATTTAGCCAAACAAAGAATGCTCTACCCACAATATTCTTATCCGGCACAAATCCCCAGTAACGGGAATCAGCACTGTTATCGCGGTTATCGCCCATAGCAAAGTAATGTCCTGCTGGGACAGTACAAGTGAGTCCAGCGTTAATGTATTGGCAGTTTTCAAATCCAGGAAAACGCTCTGCAGGGAACATGCCAGCAGGGCGATCAGGATCATTCAAAATCTCATGCTGATTGCCACCTAAGCCTGCAGGAAAAGATTCTGCAAATCGCTTGGCGTAACGCATATTTTCCGGATCAAGATAATGCTCGCCGCCACTGTATTGTAATGGCTGACTATTCACGGTTAAACGCTTGTCTTGATAAGTAATGGTGTCGCCTGGCAAAGCCACAACACGTTTGATGTAGTCAATCGATTCATCACGAGGATAGCGAAATACCACAACATCGCCACGCTGAGGGGAGCCTAGATCGACAACCTTCTGATTAATCACTGGCAAACGAATGCCGTAAGTAAATTTATTCACCAGAATAAAGTCACCAATCTGCAAGGTTGGGATCATCGAGCCTGATGGGATTTTGAAGGGCTCCACAATAAATGAGCGCAACACAAATACTGCGCAAATTACTGGAAAGAAGCCCGCCGTATATTCCAGCCACAAGGGCATACGATCGATGCCGACCTTACGTCTTTGCGGAGCAAAGTAATAGCGGTCAGCAATCCAAGCAATGCCAGACACTACTACCAAGATAAAGAGGATGAGGGCAAAGTTCATTAGTCGTCTACCTGCAAAATGGCTAAGAAGGCTTCCTGCGGAATCTCCACATTACCCACCTGCTTCATGCGTTTCTTACCTTCTTTTTGTTTCTCTAATAATTTACGCTTACGGGAAATATCACCACCGTAACATTTAGCTAATACGTTCTTACGCAATGCCTTGACGTTTTCACGAGCAACGATGTTGCTGCCAATTGCTGCCTGAATAGCCACATCAAACATTTGACGCGGAATAATGCCGCGCATCTTAGCGACTACTTCACGACCACGGTGCTGACTGTTGCTGCGGTGAACAATCACCGATAGAGCATCAACTCGCTCGCTATTAATCAGGATGTCAACTTTAACCACATCAGCCGGACGATATTCCTTGAACTCATAGTCCATAGATGCATAGCCACGAGAAATAGATTTCATTTTGTCGAAGAAATCCAAGACAATCTCCGCCATCGGCAACTCATAAGTCAGCTTCACTTGGCGACCAAGGTAATTCATATCCATCTGAATACCGCGCTTACCAACGCACAGGGTAATAATCGCGCCCACATACTCTTGCGGCATATACAGATTGACTGTCACGATTGGCTCAAGAATCGTATTGATCTTGCTGGCCTCGGGCATCTTCGATGGGTTATCTACTGACAAGATACTGCCGTCAGATTGCTCCACCTGATACACCACCGTTGGCGCGGTGGTAATGAGATTCATACCGTACTGACGCTCTAAGCGCTCTTGCACGATCTCCATATGAAGCAGACCCAAGAAGCCGCAACGGAATCCAAAACCAAGTGCTTGTGATACCTCTGGCTCATACAAGAGCGAGGCATCATTTAACTGCAGCTTCTCTAAAGACTCACGGAGTTGATCGTATTCGCTCGACTCTACTGGGTAAAGTCCAGCAAACACCTGAGGCTTGACCTCTTTAAAACCTGGAAGTGGTGCTGTTGCAGGAATGCGACCCTGCTGCCCCGGGGTATGCGTGACCGTATCACCCACCTTGGCAGCCTTTAATTCTTTAATGCCCGCAATGACGAAGCCTACCTGACCGGCAGACAACTCTGGGCGGTCTACAGACTTTGGACTAAAGACACCAACATGCTCAACTAAATGACTCGAGCCATTGGACATCAAGGTAATTTTTTCTTTTGGCTTGAGAGTGCCGTTTACGACACGCACTAACATCACTACACCAACATAATTATCAAACCACGAATCGATAATCAATGCTTGCAATGGATCTGTTGCGCTACCTTTTGGCGGAGGCACGCGTGCAATCATTTCTTCGATGACATCCTGCACACCTAATCCCGTTTTAGCTGAACAGGTCACCGCTTCAGATGCATCAATACCAATGACATCTTCAATCTCTTGTTTCGCGCGCTCAGGATCAGCCTGTGGCAAATCAATCTTATTGAGCACGGGCACCACTTCAACACCTAACTCTAGGGCCATGTAGCAGTTAGCGACTGTTTGGGCTTCAACGCCTTGACTGGCATCGACCACTAGTAATGCACCTTCGCATGCTGACAAAGAGCGGCTAACCTCATAGGAGAAATCAACGTGTCCCGGGGTATCAATCAAATTGATGTTGTAGGTTTTACCGTCCTTAGATTTATAACTCAGCGCTGCAGTTTGGGCTTTAATAGTGATGCCACGCTCACGTTCGATATCCATCGAATCCAGAACCTGGGCTTCCATTTCACGATCAGAGAGACCGCCACAGAGTTGAATAATGCGATCAGCAAGCGTTGATTTGCCGTGATCAATATGGGCGATGATAGAAAAATTGCGGATTAAATCCATAGCGTCTTGTGTAGTCTTCAAAAAACGCCTTGTCAGAACGCACCACGATGATGCGCTGCAAAAAGTCGTCTTGGGATGATTGTAATGGGTGGCGCCAAATTAGCGCCAAACCCCCTTATTTCATCCAAAAAACAAGGTTTTGGCTTATTTTGGCCTTACCGGAATAATCAGAGTGCTATCAGCCCGACGTACAAAGACCGGAACTGACTTATTGGCATCCAAACCATTTACAAGACCCTCAAACTGCTTTACCCCAGTGATATCGGCATCAGCAATTCGGATGATGACGTCCCCAGGGCGCACCCCTGAGCGCGCTAAGGGGCCATCCCCTAGGCCGGTAACCTCAACGCCTCCGCGGATGTTGAGCTCTTTTTTCTTGCTATCTGAGAGTTCAGAAACTACCACCCCAAGAGAATTGGCGTTTCCACCGGCTGAACCTGAGTTGTCGGACTTCTTCACAGCGGCTTGACCTACTTCGGTATCCACCACAGAGACCATCAAGTCCTTAGTGGAGCCTTTACGCCAAACCTGAACGTTAGCGCTGGTTCCTGGCTTGGTTTCCCCAACAGCTCTTGGTAGGTCAGTGGATTTGCCAATATCACGACCATTAAAGCTCAGAATCACGTCCCCAGACTCAATGCCGCCCGCCGCCGCCGGGCCGCCTGGCTCAACATTTCGAACGAAGGCGCCACGAGGCTTACCTAGACCCAAGCTCTCTGCAATCTCTTTAGTCATCTCACCCAAAGCGACGCCAATCCGGCCACGAGTCATTTTTCCATTGGTACGCAACTGCTCTGCAACCCGCATTGCTTCATCAATGGGAATGGCAAAAGAAATACCCATATATCCACCAGAGCGACTAAAGATTTGCGAGTTAATACCAATCACCTGTCCGGCTGTATTTAATAGCGGTCCACCCGAGTTGCCAGGATTCACAGCGACGTCAGTCTGAATGAAGGGTAAGTAATCCCCGGTATCACGGCTCTTGGCAGACACGATGCCAGCAGTCACGGTGTTTTCTAGGCCAAATGGGGAGCCAATTGCTAATACCCATTCACCTACCCTCACTCGAGAAGAGTCACCTAGTGGCAACTTAGGCAAATCACGTGCATCGATTTTGACTACCGCCATATCGGTTCGCTTATCCATACCCAACAACTTGGCTTTGTACTCGCGCTTGTCCGTCAAGGTGACGTAGATGGTATTCGCGCCCTCGACAACGTGGGCATTCGTCAAAATTAAGCCATTGGATTCAATAATGAAGCCAGAGCCTACGCCGCGATCAGCCTCTTGAGGCTTACCAGGATTAGGTTGCGCTTGCTTAGGCCCGCCAGGCAATCCTGGCATAGGCACACCAAAGAAACGACGGAAAAACTCCGCCTGATCCTCAGGCATCCCCGGAATACCCCCCTGAGCTTGCTGCTGCATTACTTTTTCAGTAGTTCGGATATTCACCACAGCAGGACTAGCCCGCTCAACCAAGTCGGCAAAGTCAGGAATGGAGACACGTGGACTCTGGGCATAGGCCTGGGGGATAAGCGCGATTTGCCCCAAGCTAAACATAGCCAAGAACGCAATAAGATACTTTTTCATAGTGCTATAGACCTGCTTGGTAAAAACCAATAATTAAAGAAAAGAGGGAAGAAACTACCTAATAAGAATATTAGGTCAGTTTGCCAAAAATCAAGGTACCGTTAGTACCCCCAAAGCCAAAGTTGTTTTTCACGGCATGGTCAATCTTCACATCGCGAGCAGTATTGGCGCAGTAGTCCAAATCACACTCTGGATCTTGATTGAAGATATTGATTGTTGGTGGAGATTTCTGGTTGTGCAGCGCCAGAATAGTAAAGACAGACTCTAAGCCGCCAGCACCACCTAAGAGGTGACCGGTCATCGATTTAGTAGAGTTAATCAATGTCTTCCTAGCGTGATCGCCAAGGGCAGCTTTAATCGCACCGGTTTCATTCTTATCACCTAAAGGTGTAGAAGTACCGTGTGCGTTGATGTATTGAATTTGATCTGGATTTAAACCGGCATCGCGCATGGCGTTGACCATACAGCGACGTGGGCCATCCATATTTGGGGCAGTCATGTGATATGCATCACCACTCATACCAAAGCCCAAGAGCTCGCAGTAGATTTTTGCACCACGTGCTTTAGCATGCTCGTATTCTTCTAGCACCACAACACCTGCACCCTCACCTAGAACGAAACCATCACGGTCTCTGTCCCATGGGCGTGAAGCAGTTGCAGGATCATCGTTGCGAGTGGATAGTGCACGAGCTGAGGCAAAGCCACCAACGCCCAATGCAGAGATAGTGGATTCAGCCCCACCAGCAACCATCACATCAGCATCGCCATACTGAATTAAGCGTGCTGCCAAACCAATGCTGTGTAAGCCAGTAGTGCAAGCTGTAACTGCAGCCACGTTTGGCCCCTTAAGACCAAACAAGATGCTGAGATGACCAGAAATCATATTAATGATTGAGCCTGGCACAAAAAATGGAGAGATGCGACGAGGGCCGCGAGCTAATAATTCAGCGCCAGTCTCTTCAATCATCGGCAAACCGCCAATGCCTGAGCCAACCATGACGCCTACACGCTCCGCGTTCTCTTCGGTTATCTGTAAACCACTGTCACGAATCGCTTGCGTACCAGCTGCGATACCGAAATGGATAAAGGTATCCATATGGCGCGCCTCTTTGGCAGAAACATATTCTTCGACATTGAAATCTTTCACCTCACCAGCGAAATGCACGCTGAGCGGAGTATGGTCAAACTTCGTGATGGTAGCAATGCCTGATTTGCCCGCGAGCAAATTAGACCAAGCTACATCAACCGAGTTACCAACTGGTGAAATCAGGCCTAGGCCGGTAACAACAACCCGGCGGCGGCCATTTGATGCTGACACAGTAATAGCTTTTAACTAAGCTAGGGAATTAACCCTGAGCTTTTGACTGAGCAAAATCGATAGCAAGCTGAACAGTAGTAATTTTCTCAGCTTCTTCATCCGGAATTTCAATCCCGAACTCATCTTCCAAAGCCATTACCAATTCAACAGTGTCAAGAGAGTCCGCGCCTAAGTCATTCACAAAAGAAGATTCATTCTTGATCTCTGCTTCTGCGACGCCCAATTGCTCAGCGACGATCTTCTTAACGCGTTGTTCGATGTTATCCATTAATTCCCCCAAGGGTTGTAAAAAAACGATGAAAAGGATTTTATCAGCTTGGCAGGCTAAATTAGTAAATCCGCCAAAAAATGATCAATTCCTGCTTTGTTTTTAGGCTAAATAGAGTCCGCCATTGACATGTAAGGTATTTCCAGTGATATATCCGGCCGCTGGAGAGGCTAAAAACGCCACTGCCTGGGCTACATCTTCTGGGCTACCCAGACGTGCCAAAGGAATATTGGCTTTTAGGGCATTTTGCTGCTCTTCACTCAAAGCACGGGTCATATCTGTATCAATAAAGCCGGGGGCTACACAATTCACAGTGATATTGCGACTACCGATTTCGCGGGCCAAAGCACGGGTCATACCTGAAACACCGGATTTTGCGGCAGCGTAATTAGCCTGCCCAGGGTTGCCCATATGACCAACAATCGAGGTGATATTAATAATGCGGCCAGCGCGCGCTTTCATCATAGGTCGCATCACCGCCTGCGACAAACGGAAAACCGCACTTAAGTTGGTATCGATCACATCGGTCCACTCATCTGTTTTCATGCGCATCGCTAGGTTATCGCGAGTGATGCCTGCGTTATTGACCAAAATACTGATACCGCCAAAATCTTTGACTATCAAATCAATAATGTCTTCGCAAGCTTTTGGATCGGTCACATTCAATACCTCACCACGACCACCACTCGCTTGTAAACGGGTGTTGATAGCCTTAGCGCCATCTGCAGAAGTGGCAGTACCAATTACCTTGGCACCACATTTCACTAGCTCGTCCGCAATGGCTTGGCCAATACCGCGCGATGCGCCGGTCACTAATGCAATTTGTCCACTTAAGTCGAGATTCATATTTGTCTTCCGTTCTTTATTTCGTATTTCTTCTATTGCTGATTCGTATTATTACTTTACGGCAGCCAATGCCTCATTGAGGCTGACCTCATCGAAGATAGGCAGCCCAACAACATTTTCATTGATGCGCTTAGTTAATCCAGCCAATACCTTGCCAGGACCGCATTCAACCACTTGAGTAATTCCCTGCTGCGCCATCGCATTAATTGTCTCTTGCCAACGCACAGGCTTGGCAGCTTGACGCACTAAAGCATCCTTGATGGCTGCTGGGTCATTTAATACATTGACATCCACGTTATTGACTACAGAGATAGTCGGGACTTTAAATTCAATATCAGCCAAGTAGCCTTTGAGTTTTTCAGAAGCAGGTTGTAGCAATGATGAATGAAATGGTGCGGATACGGGCAATGGCAAAGCACGCTTTGCGCCAGCTGCCTTGAGTAATTCACAAGCCTTGGTCACTGCATCACTACCGCCAGCAATCACTACTTGCCCTGGAGCATTAAAGTTTACGGCCTCCACTACGCCACCAGAGGCTGCAGCAGCCTCAGCACAAACCGTCTTCACTATCGCATCATCTAAGCCCAAGATTGCGGCCATACCGCCAGTGCCAACAGGTACTGCTGTTTGCATAGCTTGCGCACGAAAGCGCACCAAAGGTACGGCATCTTTAAAGGCAATTACGCCTGAAGCAACCAATGCAGAGTACTCACCCAAACTATGACCAGCCATCATTTTGGGAACGGCGCCACCAGAAGCTAACCAAGCGCGATAAAACGCAATCGCTGCAGTCAGCATCACAGGTTGTGTATTAGTGGTTAAGGACAATGCCTCAGCGGGGCCATCAGCAATGAGTTTTGCAACATCTTCACCTAAAGCTTCTGAAGCTTCCTGCAAAGTCGCGCGGACTTCAGGGCGATCAGCAATGGTGTTGAGCATCCCAACAGATTGGGAACCTTGGCCAGGGAATACAAATGCAAATGTCATAGGATTAATCGCTGAATAATAGTTGTGAATGTATTTTTAGCTTTTGTGCTTTGCTTTAGTGTTTTGCTTTAGTACTTCGCTTTAGTACTTTACAACTGCTGCGCCCCAAGCAAAACCGCCGCCCACACCCTCTAGCAAGAGATGTTGACCACGTTGAATTTGACCAGAGCGCACGCCAACATCGAGCGCAAGCGGAATAGAAGCAGCAGAAGTATTGCCATGTTCATGGACAGTCACAATGACTTTATCCATTGACATGCCCATCTTGCGAGCCGTGCTCTCCATAATGCGGATATTGGCTTGGTGTGGCACCAACCAATCAATTTGCTCTGGTTTGAGATTGGCCTTTTCTAAAGCCTCATGAGCGACTTGCTCAAGTACTTTGACAGCCAACTTAAACACTGCAGGGCCATCCATAGTTAAGTAAGCAGTTCCCTCAACCCCACCCTGCTTAGCGCGCCCTGGCACACACAGAATATCGCGTTGACTACCATCCGCATGTAAGGCTGTTGCCAAAATACCTGGCTCTTTCGAAGCTTCGAGAACCACTGCCCCAGCACCATCACCAAACAAAACAGAAGTAGTGCGATCTTGGAAATCCAAAATGCGAGAGAAAGTTTCTGCACCGAGAACTAATACTTTTTTGTAAGTGCCCGTACGAATAAATGCATCCGCAATTGCGAGAGCATAAGTAAAGCCAGCACAGACTGCCTGGACATCGAATGCTGCGCAATTGGTATGAGCGCCCAACTTGTCTTGCACTACGCAAGCCGTGCTGGGGAAGCCACCCAAATGATCGGGTGTCGATGTTGCCAAAATAATCAAATCGAGATCTTCAGAAGTACAGCCAGCCGCCTCTAATGCCGCTTGGGCTGCCTTGACTGCCAGATCACTCGTGAGTTGATTTTCTGCAGCAAAGTGACGAGCAGAAATTCCGCTGCGAGTCACGATCCACTCATCACTAGTTTCAAGACCAATCTTCGCTAAACGTTCAACCAAGTCTTGATTGCTCAAACGCTGCTCCGGAAGATAACTTCCAGTTCCGGCTATCCGTGAATAAGTACTCATGATTGCTTTGTCTCCGCCGCAAAAGCTAGAGCGATCCGCTCTACCATGCGATTTTTTGCTGCTTCATATGCGCGCTCGAGCGCAAAACCAAATGCAAAACGATCCGCTGAACCGTGGCTCTTAATCACGCAACCACGTAAACCTAATAATACCGCCCCGTTATAGCGACGATGATCCACGCGCTTGCGAACACGTAATAAGGGCACCATGGCACAGATCGCCATGAGTTTAGTCAGCCATGAGCGATTAAATTCTTGTTTAATTAGGCCGCTCATCATCTTTGCTAAGCCTTCGCTAGCCTTGAGAACAACGTTACCCACAAAACCGTCGCACACCACGATATCCGTAGTGCCTTTAAAAATATCATTGCCTTCTACATTGCCATAAAAGTTGAGATTTGTTTGGCGTAGCAACTCACTCGTCTGCTTCACTACTTCATTACCTTTAATTACTTCCTCGCCAATATTCAGAAGACCGATGGAGGGATTTTGTGTACCATCGACTACTTGAACCATCACGTTAGCCATTTGTGCAAATTGCACCAAATGCATAGGCTCGCAGTCTGCGTTAGCGCCAAGATCCAACATCGTAGTACCGCGCCCTTTTTCATTCGGGATTGCAGTAGCAATTGCGGGACGATCCACACCATCCAGCGTTTTGAGAATGTAGCGAGAGATGGCCATCAAGGCGCCAGTATTACCAGAGGAGATGATCGCGTCAGCCAGGCCTTCTTTAACCTGCTCGATGGCAACTCGCATGGAAGAATCTTTTTTACGACGCAATGCCACCTCAATGGGGTCATCCATCAAGACGACTTCACTAGCGGAAATAATTTGAATGCGCTCCATAAGCGCTTTTGGAAATTGACTCAGGGCTTGCTCGAGCGACTCCGAATTGCCAACTAAAACAATCTTCACATCAGCATGTTTTTCGAGAAAATCGCAACAAGCGGGGACAGTAACGACTATCCCATGATCTCCGCCCATAGCATCGATAGCAAGTGTGACACTCATAAAATCAGGTATTGCTGCAAGTGGTTTTTTTAAAGAAAAAAGCGGCTTTAAATGGAGCCGCTTCTATCTTTCAGACTAAAGAATTAGTCGTTTTTTGTTTTAACAACTTTACGGCCACGGTAGTAGCCGTTTGGTGAAATGTGGTGGCGCAAATGAGCCTCACCAGTTGTGGCTTCAACAGCCGTAGCAGGTGCGGTCAAAAAGTCGTGCGCACGGTGCATGCCACGTTTGGATGGGGATTTTTTATTCTGTTGGACGGCCATATTGAACTCCTAAGCAAGGCGACATTCTAGCATGTAAATTGAGATAAATGCCTGATTGACTGATAAAGCAGATTTGAAAACCCACCCCTAAAGGGTGGGGTTAAATCAATTTTTCTTTATATTTTTCAATATGTTAAAGGGATTCTGAGGCTTTTCTGAGGCATCTCTAGCTTCATCGCCCTCGCCAAATGAGGAGGCATGGGGCTGGCAAGCGCCCTCTGGATGCTTTGGAATTAAGGGCATGGAAAGGAGGATTTCATCCTCAATCAGCCCTAGAAGGTCAAATTGCTGACTTGCCACCAAAGGTTCTTGTTGATCATCCTCTATAGGAAAGGCGTCAGCCTCCTCCTCGGTGGCCACCATGACAAATCGACTCTCTTGAGCCAAATCCAGGCCGCAGTCCTGCAAACAGCTCTGACAAACTAGGTGAATACGGCCTTTTACAGCTAATTTCAAAATTTGCCGGGGCTCAGAACCAGGAGAATCTGCAAAATGGGTCTTTAATTCCCAATGAAAGCCATCGCCAGGCTCAACACTAGAGGCCTCTTCAGTCAGCCTAGGTAGGGCTGAAATCTCCAAAAATCCAGCTCCTTGATAGGACTGAGGGGCGCAAAAGTCGATCCGGCTCAAAGCCTTAGGATCAGCGGATAGCTCAACTTGAGGTAAAACTTGATTACGATTCATGACATCAGTCTAAATGAAGGCTTTAGCGAAAGTACAAGTAGCGATGAGTAATTCTGCAAAAAAACTAATTCTGGCATCTACCTCGGTCTACCGTCGGGAGCTTTTAGAACGCCTGCGTATTCCCTTTGATGTCATCTCCCCCCAAGTGGATGAAACCCCCCTTCCAGGAGAAGACACTGTGAATTTAGCCTTGCGCTTAGCTAAAGCAAAAGCTGCGGCAGTGGCCAAAGATCATCCGCAAGCTTGGATCATTGGCTCAGATCAAGTGGCCGACCTGTGTGGAGCGGCTATTGGTAAGCCAGGAAACTTTGAGCGCGCCATGGCGCAACTACAACTCATGCGTGGTGCCACTGTGACTTTTCAAACAGCGCTGTGTCTCATGCATGGCGATTTCGAAACGACAATCAATGTTCCTACGCAGGTTACCTTTCGCAAACTGGCTGATGATGTTCTGGAGGCATACCTCCATGCCGAGGAGCCCTATGACTGTGCTGGTAGCGCTAAGTCTGAAGGCTTGGGAATCTCACTCTTGGAATCCATCAAGAGCGATGATCCCACTGCATTAATTGGCTTGCCATTAATTGCACTCAGTAGCTTATTGCGTGAAGCTGGCTTTGTTATTCCAGGTAAAAAATAATGGGTTCAACACTAGGTACTCTCTTTTTGATTCCCAATACCTTGGGTGATGATGCTCGGGTGGAGCAGTTACCTTGGGTTTTGCCAAGTGAAACTATTACCCAAACTGCCAAACTCACCCACTGGATTGTGGAGGATGCAAAAACTGCCCGTGCTTTTTTAAAAGCAGTCGATAGCGTTTCGCCCTTAGCTTGCACTATTCAAGAAATGCAGATGAGTGAGTGGCGTGGTGTTGCACGCAATGCTAAGTATGGTGACGCTGTTAAACCGATAGATTTACTCAAGCCCCTCATTGCCGGAAAAGACATGGGGCTCATGTCAGAAGCTGGCGTTCCGGGGGTGGCGGATCCTGGTGCAGAGCTTGTACTGGCAGCGCATAAGCTGGGTGCCAAAGTAAAGCCTTTGGTTGGTCCAAGCTCTATTCTGCTGGGCCTCATGGCCAGCGGTTTGAATGGTCAGCGCTTTGCGTTTCAGGGTTATGTTCCGCATGACGTGCAAGACCGTGTAGCACGACTGAAACAACTGGAAGTGGAATCTAGAAAATTACAGCAGACGCAAATTTGGATTGAGACACCGTATCGCAATACTGCAATGCTGATGGCCTGCCTGAATACGCTGTCACCGCAATCCATGCTTTGCATGGGAATGGATTTGAGCTTGCCAACTGAGATGATCACTACGCTATCCATTGCAGATTGGCGCAAGCGCTTTCCAAATGAGGCTGCCTGCGCCTCATTACAAAATAGGCCAGCAGTATTTCTATTGCTGGCCTAGATGTCTTGTTAGCTAGGTTACTGATCTATCGTTTTTTTACTTTAGATCAGGGGTTTTAATTAAAGCCTTGCCTGCTGCAGCGCCAACTTCAGCGCCGAAACGTTTAGCAACACGTTCTGCGAAATTCTCTTTCATGGTGTAGTCCAAAATATCTGGCGCTTTGAAGATATCGCGCGCTACTGTCTCTACTGTTCCATAACCATCGACTAAGCCAATTTTGATTGCTTGCTCGCCATTCCAAACGCGGCCCGTGAACATCTCTGGAGTTTCTTTAAGACGATCGCCACGACCTGCTTTGACCACCGCAATAAATTGCTGATGAATCTCATCAATCATGGTTTTAATCATTTCTACTTGCTGTGGATTTTCTTTGGAGAATGGATCCATCATCCCCTTATTCGAGCCGGCAGTAATCATGCGACGAGTCACGCCTAATTTATCCATCAAACCAGTAAAACCAAAGCCTTCCATGATCACGCCAATAGATCCCACTAAGCTCGCCTTATCGACCAAAATTTTATCGCCAGCAACAGCGACGTAGTAGCCACCTGAAGCGCAGATATCTTCTACTACGACATAAAACGGTTTGCTTGGATAGAGTTTGCGTAAGCGATGAATTTCATCATTCATCATGCCAGCCTGAACAGGAGAGCCGCCAGGGCTATTGATACGCAAGACTACGCCTGCACTGTTTTCATTCTCAAAAGCAGCCGTAAGCGAAGAATTGATATCCAAAGCATTGGCCATCGAGCTTGAAGAAATCTCCCCTTCCAGTGTGACTAAGGCGGTGTGTTTCTCCATCCCCATGCCGCGCCCTGGTAGATGAAAATCAAATACAGCCAGTATTACGCCAACAAAGATCAGGAGGGTGAGAATACGAAACACTGCTTTCCAGCGACGCGCCTTACGAGTCTCTTTTAAATTCTCTAGCAATAAATGCTCAAGGGCTTGACGCTCCCAATTTTGATTCGCATTCTCAGATTGATTTTGATCCATCTTCTTAATCCTTATTTACTAACTAGTTTTTAATAGTGAGATTCTGACTGAGCCAAGCTGCCAACTGCGCGACATCATCCACATGCATCAGTGATGGCGCTTCTTTTAAAGTACTCGGAGGATGCGCGCCATACGTTACCGCTACCGCATCCACGCCTGCGTTAGCCGCCATATCTAAATCATGGGTGGTGTCCCCAATCATCAGCATGCGGCGCATGGGTACTTGCATCACATCTGAGAGCTCTAAGAGCATTCCAGGGTGAGGCTTGGAGAAAGATTCGTCTGCAGTGCGGGTTTCATGAAACATCTGTTCTAGCTGATGATGTTTTAAAGATCGATCCAGTCCAACGCGAGATTTGCCAGTAGCAACGCCTAAGAGATAACCATCCTCACGTAGGCTTTGGAGTAATTCACGAATACCTGGAAATAAATCGAGTTCGTGATCTTTAGCCAGGTAATGAAATCGAAAGCGCTCCGTTAAATTAGGGAAATGCGCAGGCTCAATCCAAGGCACCGCTCTTCTCAGTGAATCCTGAATACCCAAACCAATGACCGAGCTAGCCAAAGTGTCATCAGGCTCTTTGAAACCCAAATCACGGCAAGCTTGCTGAATACAATCGACGATTGTCGGCGTGGAATCCATGATGGTTCCGTCCCAATCCCATACGATCAGGTCGTAACGTCTATCGGGTTTTTGTTCTTCAGACATTATTGGGTGCTTCAAAAGTTTTCATCATTGCTGCAAATTCAGCAGGTAGTGGTGATTCGATACGCATTTTCTCGCCAGTCCGTGGATGAGTAAAGCCAGCTAAGTGGGCATGCAAATATAGGCGTTTAGATTTCACAATTTTGTCTTGATCTTCAAAGCCGTACTTATCATCACCCAAAATCGAGTGGCCCAGTTTTTGTAAGTGGACTCGAATTTGGTGAGTACGCCCGGTTTTTAATTGGGCCTCAGCCAGAGTAATCGCCACTTCCCCACGTTTCATTACCTGAGTAACACGCAAAGCGGTATGGCTTGGTAGGCCGTCTGGGTCAACACGAACGCGACGCTCGCCGTTGGCTAATAGATACTTATGCAATGCAAACTTGAGTTGCATCGTGCCTGCGCCCTGAGCAATTTCCCCATGGGCCAGCAAGTAATAACGTTTATCTGTTTGCCCTTCGCGAATCTGTCGATGCAGTTCCACCAAAGCACTCCGCTTTTTAGCCAAGAGCAATACGCCTGATGTATCTCGATCCAAGCGATGAACCAATTCCAAGAATTTGAGTTCAGGGCGGGTAATGCGCAAGGTCTCAATGACGCCTAGGGCGATACCCGAGCCGCCATGAACAGCTAAACCTGCGGGCTTATTCACTATTAATAGAGCCTCATCCTCGAACAAAATGGGCATTTTGTCGGAATACCCCTGTGCCCGGGACTTGGTTTGGGCGGTATTGACGGCCGCCATTTGGGCAGGCTCAGCAATACGAACTGGCGGGACTCTAATGACATCCCCCTCAATTAAGCGCGTAGTCGGCTCAGCCCTTTTCTTATTCACCCTAACCTCGCCGGAGCGAATAATCCGATAAACGTGGCTTTTGGGAACCCCTTTTGCCCAACGCAGCAGGTAATTATCTAGGCGCTGGCCAGCCTCTTCTGGACCAATAGTCTGAAGATGAACAGCGGCTGGAGCACTGGTTTTGACCTGTAAGGGCTTGGAAATGGATTCGGATTTCATGACTTATCTCTCTTGCCACCCCGACGGGGGTCGACAAGGGACTTAACAATACCCCATTGTCTTTCAACTTGTGCCGTATAATCAACGCTCTAGCCAATTTATTGGCCCAAGATAGACCTGATTCAGGTTTAGATCGTGGAGCTTGGAGTCGCCCTTAATAGACTCCCGGGGTTGCCCCTCCCCCGTTGTAATGAGGCGCAGGGTTGGTGTGCCGTATGCCGCGACCCGCGATTAGAAGACAGTTTTCAGGCGCGCGCCTGCATTGATGACCTAAAGGAGGTCTCTGCGGCGATCGTCAAGTGTGGCACCGGTTTAACAACATTGAACCTGGTGTACCGGGCAAAAAATGCCTGGATTTGTTTGATCCACACTCCAAAGCCGCCAATGGGCTATGCCCCAAGCGGTATTTAACTTGTCCCTAACGCAGCGCGCAACGACACACTCCCAATAGGAGAGTGTTATGAAACGCATGTTATTTAATGCAACTCAACAAGAAGAGTTGCGAGTTGCCATCGTCGATGGTCAAAAACTCATCGATATCGATATCGAAGCTGCCGGTCGTGAACAACGAAAAGGCAATATTTACAAAGGTGTTATTACTCGCATTGAGCCTTCGCTCGAAGCGTGCTTTGTAAATTACGGCGAAGAACGCCATGGCTTCCTGCCATTTAAAGAAGTTGCACGCACCTACTTTAAAGAAGGTATTGATGTCCGTAATGCGTCTATTAAAGATGCCTTACGCGAAGGCCAAGAAATTATTGTTCAGGTAGAAAAAGAAGAGCGTGGCCAAAAAGGCGCCGCCCTCACCTCTTTCGTCTCCTTAGCAGGTCGCTATTTAGTATTAATGCCAAACAACCCACGTGGAGGCGGTGTTTCTCGGCGTATTGAAGGCGAAGACCGTCAGGAACTCCGTGAGGCGATGTCTCAATTAGAAGTACCGGATGGCATGAGCATCATTGCTCGTACCGCAGGTATTGGTCGCGATGCTACTGAATTGCAATGGGATTTAAGTTATCTCATGCAGTTGTGGACAGCCATTGATGAAGCCGCTAAAGGCAATTCAGCACCACTATTGATCTATCTCGAATCGAGCTTAGTGATTCGTGCGATTCGCGATTACTTCCAGCCAGATATTGGTGAGATCCTCATCGATACCGATGACATCTACGAGCAAGCTGCGGCATTTATGTCAGTAGTGATGCCAGATAACCTACCAAGAGTGAAGCGTTACCAGGACGATGTTCCATTGTTCTCCCGCTTCCAAATTGAGCACCAAATTGAAACTGCGTACTCACGTACCGTGCCATTGCCTTCAGGCGGCGCGATTGTGATTGACCATACTGAAGCTTTAGTTTCAGTGGACGTCAACTCTGCACGTGCAACCCGTGGCTCCGATATTGAAGAGACTGCTACTCGTACCAACTTAGAAGCTGCCGATGAAATCGCCCGTCAAGCACGTTTACGTGACTTGGGTGGTTTGATCGTGATCGACTTCATTGATATGGAATCAAGTAAGGCGCAAAAGGATGTGGAGAATCGCCTTCGCGATGCTTTGCGTCATGACCGTGCTCGCGTTCAGATGGGCAAGATCTCCAAGTTTGGCTTGATGGAAATGTCCCGTCAGCGCTTACGACCTGCTCTCTCTGAAGGTAGCCACGTCACCTGCCCACGTTGTAACGGCACAGGCCATATCCGCGATACCGAATCTTCTGCATTACAAGTCTTACGCATCATCCAAGAAGAGGCAATGAAAGAAAACACTGCTGCTATTCATACACAAGTTCCAGTCGAAGTGGCTGCATTCTTGCTTAATGAGAAGCGCGCTGAAGTCATCAAGATCGAATCACGCTTCAAAGTGAATGTCTTGATGATTCCGAATAAGCATTTAGAAACACCGCATTACAAGCTTGAGCGTTTACGTCATGATGATCCACGTCTTGACGATCAAAAGGCCAGCTATGTGATGGCTGAAGAAGCTGCGCGTGAACTCGAAACGGATACCGCTGTAAGCCGTAAAGATGCTGACGTTAAAGTTCGCCCTGAAGCTGCTGTCAAAGGCATTACGCCAAATGCTCCAGCGCCAGTAAGTCAGCCGCGTCCTGCACGTACTGAAAAGGTAGCTACAGAAACTGCTAGCACTGGTGGATTCTTCGGATTCATTAAAGGTCTATTCTCATCAGCGCCTAAACCAGAAGCGCAGCCTACTCCTAGCGCACCCCGTGGTCGCAATCCAAACAACCGTAATGGCGATCGCAATCGCAATCGCGGTCGTCGTGGCGAGCGTAACGATCGTGCTGAGCGTCCAGCTGAAGGTGCGGCAAGTACTGAAGGTACAAATGCGCCACGCGAAGCAGGTTCAGGTAGGGGCCGTCAAGATGGTCGTAACCGCAACGGGAATAACGGCAACCGTAACCAGAACAATCAAAATCCAAAACCAGAAAATCAAGCTGCGGTAACTCCAGCTACTGAAGCTGCACCTGGAACTGATGCAACTCCTAGCGCAGATGGCGAAGAGCGTCGTGGTCGTGGTCGTAACCGTCGTGGTCGTGGTCGTGGTCAACGTGGTGAGCGCACTGAATCTACTGGTGATGCAGCAATTGCTTCTGTTGTTGCAGTAGCGACTTCATTCACCGGTCCTCCAGTAGGAATGGCCGGAGCATCTGCTTCAATGCCGATTCAGAACCTTGCTCAAAGCTTTGGGCATACAACTACACCTGTGGCTTCTAGCGAAGTGAAAGAGCGCGCACCTCGTGCGCCCAGAGAGCCAAGAGAGCAACGTGCACCACGTCAAAGCAATCACACTGATAATGCTGCTCCAGCATCTACTCCAGTAGCTGCACCAGCTCCAGCAATTGAAGTGATTGCTAAACCGATGCCTGAGCTACCCAAGGTTGCCTTCCAGGCACTCGAGGAGACTCCATTGCACAGCGTAGTTCAGTCTGCTGGCATGGTCTGGGTAGCAACGGATTCCAGTAAACATCAAGAAGCGCAATCGCAAATTCAAGCAGAGCCAGAAATTTTGCCAATCGGCCGAACTCCTAAGGCACCTGTTAGTTTGCAAAATGGTCCGATGGTTTTAGTTGAAACCGGCGGCCAAGAAAAAACGGTTTAATCCAATTTCTCCAGACTGCTATTTATCCCACAAGGATATTTGGCAGTTTGGCAGAAACACGGTTTCACGGCCATAATTACGTATGGTTGAAAAAGTAATCCCTATACGTTTAGATGAAGGTAAAGGCCTGACGCCGTCCATACCAGGACAGCTTTTGGCTGCTAATGCCTCGACCAAAGATACCCGCGGACGCCCGCTACGTGATTTACGCATCTCCGTTACTGATCGCTGTAATTTCCGCTGCACCTATTGCATGCCTAAGGAAATTTTCGATAAAGATTATCCCTATCTCTCCCATGATGAATTACTCAGCTTTGAAGAGATCACCCGTTTAACGACCATCTTTGCTTCACTGGGTGTAGAAAAAATTCGCCTCACTGGTGGTGAGCCGTTGCTGCGCAAAAATCTCGAAGTGCTGATTGAGATGCTAGCCAAGATACGCACTACTGCAGATCAGCCGCTTGATCTCACCTTAACTACTAATGGCAGTATTTTGCGCAAGAAGGCGGCTGCATTAAAAGCCGCGGGTTTGCATCGCCTCACCATCAGCCTTGATGGTCTAAATGATGATGTCTTCAAAAAAATGAATGATGTCGATTTTCCAGTTACGCATGTGCTTGATGGAATTGCTGCAGCACAAGAGGCGGGCTTCACCAATCTCAAAGTCAATATGGTGGTTAAGAAGGGCACAAACGATCAAGAGATTATTGGCATGGCTAAGCATTTCAAAGGCAGCGGTGTAACACTGCGTTTTATTGAGTTTATGGATGTGGGTAGTTCTAACGGCTGGGATATGTCTCAAGTACTCCCCTCACAAGAAGTTGCTAATCGTATTCATGCTGTCTTTCCGATAGAGGCTATAGAGGCTAACTATTCTGGTGAAGTGGCTCAGCGCTGGCGCTATCTTGATGGCTCTGGTGAAATTGGCTTTATATCTAGCGTCACACAAACTTTTTGTCACGAGTGCACGCGCGCTCGTATCTCTACGGATGGTCAGCTCTATCTTTGCCTGTTTGCAAACGAAGGTTTTGATTTCAAAACGCTATTGCGTTCCGGTAGAAGTGATTTAGAAGTTGCCAACGCCATCATGTCGACATGGTCAGGGCGCAATGATCACTACTCAGAAATTCGAGGATCCAACACCGCTGGATCAAAATCTGCTCGCAAAGTAGAGATGTCTTACATCGGCGGCTAATGATTAGCTCAGAACACATTACGGGGCTCATTTTGGCAGGGGGCCGCGCCCAAAGAATGGGCGGTATTGATAAGGGCTTAATTCCCTTTCATGGCAAGCCCCTGATTGAATCGGCCATCAGCCGACTCAAACCTCAAGTGAGCACTATCCTGATTAATGCTAACCGTAGCATTACAAAGTATTCCCACTACGGCTATCCAGTACTCATGGATGAAACTCCGGATTTTTCTGGCCCACTAGCTGGCTTCTCGGTTGGACTGAAGCATTGCAAAACGCCCTACTTGCTGACATCGCCTTGCGACTCCCCTTTGTTGCCAGCCGATCTTGCCGAAAAGATGGCGCGCCAATTGGAAGACAATGATTTAGAGCTTGTCTTTGCTTCTTCAAAAGAGGATGACGGCAAGATTTGGTCCCAACCGGTTTTCTGTTTAATGAAAAGTGATTTGCAACATTCTTTGCATAACTTTTTAAGTAAAGGGGATTTGAAGATTGACCGCTGGTTTAAAGAATTGCGCTCTGGTACCGTGGTATTTGAAAATGCTCAAGCATTCGCCAACGTAAACACACCAGAAGAATTAGCTGCCTTAGAAAAAGTATCGTCATGACCGATTCAATCAAGCACTCTCCAAACAGTCCCATCCTCTTGACTGCTTCACTCCATGTGGATGAGGCGCGCAAGGCTATCTCAGACCTAGTCAATGAATTACTTCTAGAGTCTCGCCAACTGAATAATGCGAGTGATATTGAGTTAGTCACTTTGGATCAAGCGATTAATCGCATTTTGGCTGAAGACTTGCTTTCTCCAATAGATGTCCCTGCTGCTGATAACTCCGCCATGGATGGATTTGCATTTAATGGGGATTGTTTGGGAAATAACGAGACGATAGCCACCTTGAAGATCGTTGGCACAGCCTATGCTGGCAAACCTCATGAGGGAACCATCGGTTCAGGCGAATGTCTCAAGATCATGACTGGTGCTCTCATGCCCAAGGGCTGCGATACCGTTATTCCTCAAGAATTTACCGAATCCGTAAGTGAGTCAACTGTAGGCTTTAAACAAAACCAATTGAAGCGGGGAGAGAACCGTCGCTTATGTGGCGAAGATTTACAAAGCGGTAAAGCCGCCATTGCAGCTGGTCGCTTATTGCGACCGTCCGATCTTGGCCTTGCTGCGTCCCTGGGTATCGCCAGCCTCAAAGTGCATCGTAAACTCAAGGTAGCCATTCTTTCCTCTGGAGATGAATTGCGTCCTCTTGGACAGCCTCTTGATACGGGCAGTATTTATGACAGTAATCGCTACAGCCTGACCGGACTTCTAAATCGACTCAATCTAGAAATTATTGACTGCGGTATTGCGCGTGATGACCCTGCCTCACTCAAAGCCGCCTTTATAGAGGCTGCCTCTGAAGCAGATGTTCTGATCTCTTCTGGTGGGGTCTCCGTTGGTGAGGCAGACTTTACTAAGCAAATCATGCAAGAACTGGGTGATGTGGGCTTTTGGAAGATCGCTATGCGTCCAGGTCGCCCCATGGCCTTTGGAATGCTCAAGCCTGTTAATGGCTCTAGCCGAAAAACCCTCTTCTTTGGCCTGCCTGGCAATCCCGTCGCAGTCATGGTGACCTTCTACCAATTCGTTCGCTCGGCTTTGTTGCAGCTCAATGGTGCAAGCCAGACTGAGCAGCTAATGACCCAAGCAATTGCCGAGGCACCGATTCGGAAAAAGTCGGGTCGAACAGAATTTCAGCGTGCTGTTATGGGGCGTGGTCCCGATGGGAAGCCTACGGTCAAGCTGACCGGTAGCCAAGGTGCTGGAATTTTACGATCAATGAGTGAGGCAAATTGCTTTGTCATCCTAGCTCACAACCAAGGAAATGTGGCGGCCGGTGACTGGGTAGATGTAGCGCTTTTCGACGGACTGCTTTAAGATTAGACCTCATGAAACTCACCAAAAAAGAAATTGTCTACGTAGATCCAATGCATACCGCCAAAACTCTGGTTTTGGTTTATCTTTGTTTCTCTGTACCGATTGTGTTGTTAGCCTTATTTGTAGCCTTCATTCGGGACGGCGCCATTCCTGGATTTACCGTTCTCTCTGCATTGATTCTGAATGCTCTACTTGGTTTTGCTTTGCTGTGGATTGCTTGCAAGGTCTACAACTGGGTAGCAGGTAAGTTTGGTGGAATCGAACTTGCTCTTCGTGAGCTCCCAGAAGAAATAGAAGCAGATTAGTTTTTTTAAGCTAGGCTTTAAATACTTCTGTATTAATTAAGCTTGGTGGTTTTTTCCCACCAAGCGCTGCTCGCAAATTCTCAACCGCAAGATCCACCATCGCTCTGCGTGTCTTTTCTGTAGCGCTAGCAATGTGCGGAGCCAATACAATATTGCTGCACTTGAGTAACTCTGGATGCACTTGAGGCTCGCCTTCAAAAACATCTAAGCCCGCTGCAAAAATCTTGCCACTTTGCAATGCTTGCGCTAAAGCCGCATCATCCACAATACCGCCACGGGCTATATTAATCAGGGTTGCAGTGGATTTCATCAGCGCAATTTCTGCAGCGCCAATCGTGTGATGATTTTGAGCTGTATAAGGCAGCACCAACACTACATGGTCGGCAGTACGTAGTAATTCCTCCTTAGAAGCATAGCTTGCACCACAAGCTTGTTCATCCTCAGAGGATAAGCGACTGCGGTTGTGATAAATCACTTTCATACCAAAACCTAAGGCACGTTTTGCAATCCCTTGGCCAATACGGCCCATACCAATAATGCCAACTGTGCTGTGATGCAAGTCCATGCCCAGTGGATTATTCACAATCGACCATTGATCCCACTTGCCCGCTCGCACCCAATGCTCTGATTCTGTAATACGCCTAGCAGTTGCCATTAACAAGGCAAAGCCAAAATCAGCCGTTGTATCCGTAAGAACGTCAGGGGTATTCGTAGCCATGACACCAGCTGCAGTAATCGCCGGGACATCAAAGTTGTTATAGCCAACAGAGATATTGGCCACTACCTTTAAATCTTTGGCTTGAGCTAAAGCGGCAGCATCAATTCGCTCGCTTCCTGCCACTAGGGCGCCCTGCACTTCTGAAAGTGCTTTTTGCAGCTCTCCTGGGGTCAATATTTTGTCGGACTGGTTGGAGCGAACCTCATAGAATTCCTCTAATTTGGCTAACGCCTCAGGAAAAATGGCCCTTGCGACCAAAATTTTGGGTTTTGGGATACTTTTGGAGGTATTTGCTAGAGTGTTCATAGGGTGACTTTACCTCAAGTAAATTGATGCTTCCGCCTGAAAAATAAGCTGATTCAGCTAAAATGGGCTTTTATAACTCGGTAGTCCATTCGCTTGGACCCATTACCTGTAAACCATCATGACTTACGTTGTTACCGAAGCTTGTATCCGCTGCAAATACACTGATTGCGTTGATGTCTGCCCAGTCGATTGTTTTCGCGAAGGTCCTAACTTTTTAGTAATCGATCCAGATGAATGTATCGATTGCGCAGTATGCGTTCCTGAGTGCCCAGTCAATGCCATTTATGCTGAAGATGATGTTCCAGGAGATCAACAGTCTTTCATTAAATTAAATGCAGAGCTTTCTGCAGGATGGACATCTATCACCAAATCCAAATCAGCCCTTCCTGATGCGGACGAGTGGAAAGAAGTTAAAAATAAAATTGATCAACTGGTAAAGTAAATTGCACCCCCCCATTGAAACCGATGCAGTCATTATTGGCGCCGGTCCGGTGGGGCTCTTCCAAGTATTCGAGCTTGGCCTCCTAGAAATTAAAGCGCACGTCATTGACTCATTGCCTGAGGTAGGCGGCCAATGTACCGAACTCTATCCAGATAAACCCATCTATGACATTCCGGCAATTCCGGTTTGCACTGGTCGTGAGCTAGTTAGCAATCTTCTCAAACAAATTGAGCCATTCAAACCACAGTTTCACTTAAATCAAGAGGTTTCTACCCTCGAGAAACAGGCTGATGGACGCTTTCTGATTCGCACATCCCAAGATCAGCAATTTTTGAGTAAAGCGATTTTTGTCGCCGCTGGCGTTGGCGCATTTCAGCCACGCACACTCAATCTAGATGGCATCGAGGCTTTTGTCGACAAACAAGTTTTCTATCGCGTCAAAAATCCTGAGCAATTTGCTGGTAAGCGCATGGTGATTTGTGGTGGCGGGGATTCCGCGCTGGATTGGGCGTTGCATTTTGCCGATCAGGCGGCCAGTGTGACACTCATACATCGCCGAGATGAATTTAAAGCAGCTCCTCAATCCGTTACCAAGATGCGAGCTCTTTGTACTGCCGGCAAGATACAACTCATCATTGGACAAATTACTGGCATTGAATCGTCTGATGACAAACTGACTGAAATTACCGTCACCAATATTGATGGCGAAGTTCAAAATATTGCTTTAGATGCACTTTTATTGTTTTATGGCCTTTCTCCTAAATTAGGCCCAATCGCTGACTGGGGCTTAGATATCGATCGCAAGCAAGTTATTGTGGATACTGCCTATTTTCAGACCAGTACTCCGGGCATATACGCTGTGGGGGATATCAATATCTATCCAGGTAAGAAAAAACTGATTTTGTCAGGCTTTCATGAGGCAGCTTTGGCAGCCTTTGCAGCAGCAGCCTATCTGGCTCCAGAAAAGCAGATTCAACTCCAATACACCACCACCTCCCCAAAGCTTCATAAAGCGCTTGGGGTAAGCCCATCGACATTCGAGTAAGCTCTTAACATCACTGAATTATTTGACTGAATAAACCTATGCGTCAATATCACAATCTCATGAAGGAAGTCCTTGAAAAGGGCGTCCAAAAATCCGATAGAACCGGCACCGGCACTATCTCCATCTTTGGCCACCAGATGCGCTTCAATCTGGCTGAAGGCTTTCCGATGGTGACAACTAAGAAGTTGCATCTCAAGTCCATCATTTTAGAATTACTCTGGTTCCTCAAAGGCAGTACAAATAACAACTGGCTTAAAGAGCGTGGTGTTTCGATTTGGAATGAGTGGGCAGCGCCAGATGGTGACTTAGGCCCGATTTACGGCTACCAGTGGCGCTCGTGGCCTGCGCCTAATGGTGAGCATATTGATCAAATCACCGAAGTCGTAGAAACCCTGAAAAAGAATCCAGACTCTCGCCGGATTATTGTTTCCGCTTGGAACGTAGCTGATATTCCTCGCATGGCTTTGGCGCCTTGCCACGCATTCTTTCAGTTTTATGTTGCTGATGGCAAGCTATCTTGCCAACTCTATCAACGCAGTGCGGATATCTTCTTGGGTGTGCCCTTCAATATTGCTAGCTACGCCCTACTGACTCACATGATGGCGCAGCAGTGCAATTTAGAGGTAGGTGACTTTGTCTGGACTGGTGGCGACTGCCACCTCTATAGCAATCATTTGGAACAAGTTAATCTTCAACTCTCGAGAGACTACTTCCCGCTACCTAAGCTCAATGTTTTGCGCAAGCCAGACTCCATCTTTGATTACGAATTTGAAGACTTTGAAATCGCTGGCTATGAATCCCACCCTGCTATCAAAGCTCCTGTAGCTGTTTAAGAAATTAGATCTCATGACCACAAATAAGCACCCTGCCATCTCCATGATTGTTGCCCGCTCACGTGATCACGTGATTGGTAAAGACAATCAAATGCCTTGGAAGATTTCTGCTGATCTGCAGTTCTTCAAAAAGATAACAATGGGTCATCCTGTCATTATGGGTCGTAAGACTTGGGAATCGATTGGCCGCCCTCTTCCGGGGCGTCGTAATATTGTGGTGAGTCGCAATACTGAATTGCAACTAACAGGTGCAGAAGTAGTGAACTCCCTGGATGCAGCACTTGCCACTCTGAGTGAATTCCCGCGGGTATTTGTGATTGGTGGAGAGCAGCTCTTTACTCAAGCCTTTCCCAAAGCAGATCGCCTTTTCATCACCGAAATTGATATCGATGTAGAGGGTGGCGATACTTTCTTTGAAGTGCCCAATCCATCCGATTGGACAGAAGTAGAACGCACTCCAGCCTCTGAGGGTGAAATTACTTTTAATTTCATTACGCTTGAACGCAAATAAAAATACCACCTAACCTGACGCCTGTCTTTAGTCAGCTTTTAAAAGGAAGTGCCCATGAAATTTTCATCAAAATTACTTTCCACCCTATTGATGGTTCAATGCGCGTTTGTTTTTGCAAAAAGCGAAGCAGACATGATTTTCTATGGTGGCGATATTGTCACAATGAATAAATCCCAACCTACTGCTGAGGCTGTAGCCATTCAGGATGGGAAAATTATTAAGGTCGGCTCTCTAGCCAAGCTCAGAACTTTACAAGCGCAAGATACGAAGCTGATTAATCTAAATGGGCAAACCTTGATGCCCGGTTTAGTTGAACCACATGTACACATCATAGGTACCGCATTTTCAGAAGAGATTTTCCTTAATCTCTCCAACTTCACGATGCCCCATGACACCTTAGATAGCTTGGTAGCGAAGCTAACTGCATATAGTAAAAACTTTAAAGATGGTGAATGGATTAATGCCTTTGGCGTTGATCCATCCAGAACAGAACCATTTATGTCTGAATTAACTGCGGACATATTAGACAAGGTATCCACCACCAAGCCTATCTTTGTTATGAATCAAAGTATGCATATTGCTTACGTGAATCATAAGGCTCTAGAAATCGCAGGATTAACTGATTCCAGCCCAGATCCCAAGGGCGGTAAGTTACTGAAAGATAGCAAGGGGCGCTTAACTGGTGTGGTGTATGAATCGCCTGCTTTTTATTTATTCCTCGATAAGATGCCTCAGCCTACACAAGAGGTGGTTGAGCAGGCAGTGGCCAAGGTTGGCCAAAGGCTCGTTAGCAAGGGCGTCACCACTTCAGCAGAAATTACGGTTGGTGGGTACCTTGGCGTTGATAAGGAATACGCCCTGTTTAATGCCATGACCCAAAGTGGCAAGCTTCCAGTTCGAGTGAGGGGTTATATGTATTCAAATGCATATCCAACTACGAACAACAAGTACAAGCCAGGGCAAGGTGATGACACCTTTAAATTAATCGGCGTCAAAATTGTGGCTGATGGCTCCAATCAAGGCCTGACTGGTGCAATGAGTAAGCCATATGACTACCCAACAGGTACAAGTAATACGGGCACCCTCAACTTCACTGAGCAAGAACTTTATGATCTTGCCAAGCCAAGATTTGATCAGGGTTGGCAACTTTCCGTTCACTCAAATGGTGATAGATCAATTGAGCAGACTTTGAATGTTTTTGCGAGGTTAGTTACAAAACCAAGCGATGCTAAAACAAGATTAAGAATTGAGCACTTCACTGTAGCAACTGAAGCGCAGATTACTAAAGCGGCAAAGCTTGGCGTTGTTCCTGGCTTTACTATTGGGCACACCGACTATTGGGGCGAGGCATTTCATAATCACCTCATTGGGCCAGAAAGAGCTGATCGAATTGACCCTAGCGCGAGCTTGATTAAAAGAGGTATGCATTTTGCATACCATAGTGACTCCCCTGTCTCACCAATTCATCCACTCAAATACGCCTCCGAAGGTGCTGCTCGCTTATGGCAAGTCTCACCCCAAAAGGTACTGAATCCAAGTCAAAAGATTTCCATCAATAATGCGCTAAAAGCCATCACGATTGATGCTGCCTATCAACTAAAGATGGATGACAAGATTGGATCGATTCAGGAAGGCAAATATGCTGACTTCGCTATCGTGAATCAGAATCCAATGAAAACGGATGCCTACAAAATTAGAGATATTGAAGTGAATGAAACCTGGGTTAATGGAAAACAGGTATTTAAGAAGCAGTAAAAAATACTTTCATTTGCCTTATAAGAAAAACCACCCGAGGGTGGTTTTTCTGTATCCACAGCTAAAGTTTTTCGCTCATAGCTTAGGCCTTAAAGCTTCTTAGCAAAGCTATATTGAGCGAATGCCTGCTCTGCCACATTGAACCACTGCGCTTCCATGTTTCTGAACACACGATAGTCCTCGAAGATTTTCTTAAATTGAGGATTCTTAGCGGACTCTTCGGCATAGGTTTCTTGGCTTGCCTTAAAGCAGGCATCCATTACAGAGGTATTGAACTTACGCAAGACAGCGCCATTCTGAATGAGGCGCTGTAAAGCTGGTGGATTTAAGGCATCGTACTTAGCGCACATATCCACATGCGCTTCAAAGCAGGCTGATTCCCATGCCGCTTGGTATGAAGGTGGTAATGAATCCCACTGCTTCTTATTCACCAAGAATGAGAGTCCAGCCGCGCCCTCCCAAAATGCAGGGTAGTAATAGTTTTTCGCAACCTTAGCTAAACCTAACTTCTCATCATCATAGGGGCCAACAAATTCTGCAGCATCAATAGTGCCCTTTTCTAATGCTGAGTAAATCTCACCAGCAGGTAACTGTTGCGGCACTACACCTAACTTCGCCAGCACTTGCCCTGCAAAACCAGCGATACGGAATTTGAGCCCTTTAAGATCCTCTGGGGATTTAATTTCTTTACGAAACCAGCCACCCATTTGAGTGCCAGTTTGTCCACCCAAGAAATTAACGATGTTGTAACTAGCGTAGAGCTCACGCATCAGCTTCATACCGTTGCCATGTAACATCCAGGCAGTTTGTTGACGTGCTGTCATGCCAAAAGGTGCTGCCGTATCAAAAATAAATGCGCTGTTCTTGCCTAAGTAGTAATAGCTGGCAGTATGGCCACACTCCACTGTGCCGTTTTGAACAGCATCCAATACTTGCAGGGCTGGAACGACTTCACCAGCAGCAAATACTTTGACATTGAACTTACCATCAGTTGCCTTACGCAAGGCATTGGCAAAGACTTCTGGAGTGCCAAATAAAGTATCTAAAGATTTAGGAAAGCTGGAGACTAAACGCCAATTCAAGGTTGGCAAACTCTGTGCGATCGATGGTGCAGCTAATGCTGCCGCGCCTGCACCGATAGTGGCTTTCTTTAAAAAGGAACGTCTTTGCATTGTCTTCTCCTCTAAGATAATTTTTTCTTATTGATGTTCTCTGTATTTTTATAATGTTGTTGATTTACTTACCACCAACCGTCATTGACCCAATTAGGATCGAACCGGTTTCCTTGGTGCCCCGAATCAGCGTGTCGCTACCAATCATCTGAATATCCATCAACATATCACGCAGGTTACTGGCAATCGTAATACCCTCAACCGGATATTGAATCTCACCATTCTCTACCCAGTAACCAAAGGCACCGCGCGAGTAATCACCAGTGACATAGTTCACGCCCTGCCCCATGAGTTCGGTAACCAGTAAACCTGTGCCCATCTCTTTAAGGAGTGCGGGTAGTCCACCCTTCGGCGTCTTGCGACTTTGTAATGTCAGATGGTGAGAGCCGCCTGCATTACCAGTGGTCTTCATGCCGAGTTTTCTGGCGGAATAGGTGGATAAGAAATAGCCTTGCAAAATCCCTTTTTCAACCACAGTCCTCGCCGAGGTCTTCACACCTTCTTCATCAAAAGGTACGCTTCCTGTCATTGCCTTGAGGTGAGGGTTTTCAAAGACGCTAATGTGCTTTGGTAGCACTTGCTTGCCCAAGCTATCCAATAGAAAACTAGAGCGTCGATATAAAGCACCACCAGATACTGCTTGCACTAATCCACCCAGTAGACCTGCTGCTAAGGGGGCTTCAAATATCACTGGGCAACGGCGCGTACTGAGCGATCTTGCCTTAAGACGTGAAAGTGCACGCTCTGCTGCGTATTTACCAATGGCAGCTGGATCAGCCAACTCCCCAGGAATACGTGAGCTGGAATACCAATCATCCCGCTGCATGAGTGACTTTTTGCCACCCTCATTTGCAATCGGTGCACAGGAAATATAGTGGCGTGAGAATGGGTAGCCGCCCATAAATCCGTGACTGGTTCCCATCATAAAATGCGCATGATGGGCAGATACCGAAGCGCCATCACTATTTTGAATTTGCTTACTGACTGCAAAGGCAGCACCCTCAGCAGTTCGAGCAATATCGATTGCCGTTGCCGAATCCAAATCCCACGGATGAAATAAATCGAGATCGAGTGGATGTTTTTCTAGAAGCTCTTTTTCAGCAGGACCGGCACACAGATCTTCCGCTGTATGTTGAGCAATATGGTACGCAGCCTCAACGGTCGCCTTTAAAGAATCCTTAGAGAAATCACTAGTACTGGCATTACCGCGACGATGACCTAAAAATACCGTTACGCCAACCTGCTTGTCTAAGCTTTGCTCAATCGTCTCAACCTCGCCTTTGCGAACGGTAACCGAGAGGCCTTGGCCTTCAGAAACCTCAGCCACGGCATCGGAGGCACCGCGTCTTTTGGCTTCTGTGAGCATGAAATCGATGATTTCTTGAAACTGATTTGATGAGTGTGTAAACATGCCCTAATAATAGCTAGAATAGAAACATGAAGCATACCGAAGCTCGAAAAAGATCCTCCCCCAACGAAATCAAAATTGGTCTCATCTCGATCTCCGATAGAGCTAGTAAGGGCATTTATACCGATGAGGGCATCCCTGCGCTGCAATTGTGGCTACAAACTACCATTAGCACCCCCTGCGTCTTTCATGAGCGTCTGATTGCAGATGAGCGGGAGATCATCACCGAAACCATAGTGGAACTCACAGATGATCTGGGCTGTGATTTAGTCCTCACTACAGGGGGTACAGGCCCGTCCCGAAGAGATGTCACCCCTGAGGCCACAATTGATGCTGGAACCCGGGAAATGCCCGGATTTGGGGAGCAAATGCGCCAAATTAGCCTGCGCTTTGTACCTACGGCGATCTTGTCACGCCAGACCGCAGTTTTACGAGAAATCGAGGGGCATACCGCCCTCATCATCAACCTGCCAGGTCAACCCAAATCCATCAAAGAAACCCTTGAGGGTTTGAAGGATGCCGAGGGCAAATCTATTGCTCCAGGTATCTTTGCTGCCGTACCTTATTGCATTGACCTGATCGGTGGCCCCTATATCGAGACCGATGAAACTATCGTAAAAGCCTTTAGGCCAAAGAGTGCCATTAAGAAATAAGCTGAGCGATGGCTTTGAATACAGAATTACTCTGGCAAAGGCACGATAAACTTTTCACGGTAATACTTGAGTTCTTCTATAGATTCCTCAATATCAGCCAAGGCAGTATGCGCCTGCTTTTTGGTGAAACCCTTAACCAACTCCGGATGCCAGCGTTTGCAGAGCTCCTTGAGTGTTGAAACGTCAATATTTCGGTAATGAAAGAATGCCTCTAGTTTTGGCATGTACTTTGCCATAAAGCGTCGATCCTGACCAATCGTATTGCCACACATTGGCGCAATACCCGGCTTGATATATTGCTTTAGAAAGGCGATGCATTCAGCTTCAGCAGTGGCTTCATCCGTGGTTGAGGCCTTGACCTTGTCAATCAGGCCAGAACGGCCATGAGTACCCTTATTCCAGGCATCCATCGCCTCCAATAGGGCGTCTTCCTGACGGATCACCCAGACAGGAGCGGTAGCGATAGTGTTGAGGTGCGCATCGGTCACGATCACCGCAATTTCTAAAATGCGCTCTTTTTCAGGATCTAAGCCTGACATCTCCATATCCACCCAAATCAGGTGCTCATTAGCTGGCGCCGCCTTTGGTGTTGGAGTACTTGTTTTTTCACTCATATCTATAATCATCTCATGACATTCACAATTGTTTTTCTAATCGCCTTCATCGCCAGCTTTGGTCTACGCCACTGGTTATCCCAACGCCAAATTCGGCACGTCGCTATTAATCGCGATATGGTGCCTGCTGAGTTTGCATCCCAGATCTCTTTGGCCGAGCATCAAAAGGCTGCAGACTATACGATCGCCAAACTACGCCTGGGTATTTTAGAGAATGGTGTTAGTGCCATTATCTTGATCGGCTTCACACTCTTGGGTGGTTTACAGATTTTAAATCTATCGCTTCTACAGCTATTGGGTGAGGGCATTGCTCAGCAAATGGCTCTGCTGATATCCATCGTCTTGATCTCCGGAATTCTGGATTTGCCTTTCTCTTGGTACAAACAGTTTTACCTAGAAGAGCGCTTTGGTTTTAATCGCATGAACGGCAAACTCTTTTTTAGCGATATGTTCAAGGGCTTGGGAGTTGGTGGCGCAATTGGCGTTCCCCTCCTCTGGGTCATCCTTAGTCTAATGGCTCAAGCAGGTGATTTTTGGTGGCTGTGGGCTTGGGGTGTAATCACTGCATTTAGTTTATTAATGCAGTGGATATTTCCGACCTTCATCGCACCGATCTTTAATAAGTTTCAAGCGCTAGAAGAAGGACCACTGAAAACCCAAATTGAAGCTTTATTAAGCCGCTGTGATTTTGCTAGCCAAGGTTTATTTGTGATGGATGGTAGTAAGCGTAGTGCGCACGGCAATGCATTTTTCGCAGGCATGGGTAAAGCAAAGCGTATTGTCTTTTTTGATACCTTGATTGAGAAGCTCAATCCCGGCGAAGTAGAGGCCGTCTTGGCTCATGAACTGGGTCACTACAAGTGCAACCATATCCGCAAGCGTTTACTAGTCTCATTCGCCATGAGCTTTCTGACATTTGCACTCTTGGGATGGATTAGCACCCAGCCATGGTTCTATAGCGATCTGGGTGTGATGCCTAATCTAAATGGTTATAACGGTGGTTTGGCTTTAGCGCTCTTCATGCTCATTGCGCCAGTATTTAGCTTCTTCCTGACACCGCTATCCAGCCTGGCATCACGTAAGCACGAATATGAAGCAGATGGTTTTGCTGCAGATAAATCTTCTGCGAGTGATTTGATCTCCGCTTTAGTCAAACTCTATCAAGACAACGCATCGACCTTAACGCCAGATCCGATCTATACCGCTTTTTATAGCTCGCATCCACCCGCTCCATTGCGCATTGCTAATCTCAAGCGATTTAACTAGGTAATCTGGAATTGTTTAATTAATGGAACAATTTCATGCACTACTGACTGCCTCCTATGGAAGGCATTATTTAGCGCAGCGCTTAGTTAAAGACGAGCACGGAAATGAATCCCCTGCCGGTGAATTGATTCAAGTCAGCACTCCGGCAAAGCAACATATTGGCGCCGTGGGTGACCGCATGTTGCTCGAGATGACTTCGATTGACCAAGCGCGGATTATTCGCATCGAGACACGAGAAAATTTACTCTATCGATCCGATGCTTTTAAAAGCAAACTCATTGCTTCCAATGTTGATCAAATATTAGTCGTGCTAGCTACGCAACCAGCCTTCTCTCCCGATCTTTTAGGAAGAGCGGTTGTTGCTGCTGAGACCAATCAAATTGGCCTGCATATCTTGCTGAACAAGTGTGATCTTAAAGATAACTTGGAACACGCTCGTAAGATCATTGCGCCTTACGCTCTTATGGGCTATCCCGTTACAGAAGTTTCCGCCAAGTTTGATGAGGCCTCCATCGAAGCATTGCGCCCTGCCATTTGCGGGAAAGTATCTGTGTTCGTCGGTCAATCTGGCATGGGAAAATCCAGCCTACTGAATGCCTGGGTTCCCAATGCAGCAGCGATTACCCAAGAATATTCAGTACGTCTAGATACCGGCAAACACACCACCACCGCTTGCCGCTACTTTGAGCTACCCGAAGCTTGGGGGCGTGATGCGAGTGGCAAACTAGGCGCTTTAATTGATTCTCCAGGCTTTCAGGAGTTTGGCTTGGCACACATGTCGGTGAGCGAGCTAGAGCATGCCTTTAGAGAGTTTCATGATCTGCTGGGGAAGTGTCGCTTTCATAACTGTGCGCACCAATCAGAGCCAGATTGTGCAATACGAGAAGCTGTCGACAAAAATGAAATAGCGCCAGAAAGACTAGCGCTATTTAGGCAGTTACGTTCCGACTCAAAAACCGCCGATACGCAAATTCAGGGTATTAGCCAAGCCAAAGAGCGATGGTCAGCATTAGCAATAAAGCCATCCAAGCGATAACTAAACGCCACACCAAGCCAACGGCAGAGCGCATGGTGCGCTCATTTGGCTCCTGACCCACTTCGTAAAAAACAGGTTCACCAGCTTCAGCCATACGTAAAGCTTCATCACTATCTGGCTCACTCATGGGCTCACCCAAGCGAACACCTAAGGCGCCACTTCCAGATGCCAAGATTACTGCTGATAGAGAGTCAGACCATTTACTGGTCAGGTGACGCCATGCGTAGACAGCACCTTCGAAGTTACCCACAATCGCAAAGCCCATTGCAGTGATGCGTGCAGGCACCCAATCTAATACGTAGAAAAAGTGGCGTGCTGCTTCACTCAAATTAAAGTCGCCTTTTTCTGACCAACGCTGAGCAGCAGTGTCAGCTAAGCGATACAACACTACGCCTGCAGGGCCCATGGGCATTAAGAACCAGAACAACACACCAAATACATGGTGGTGTGAGCCAATAATGGCACGCTCAAGTGCAAGTGAAATTACTTCAGTCTCGGTGAGCTCAGAAGCATCTAATTCAGGGCCATACCACTGCGCCAGTGCTAAGCGAGCTGCTGGCAAATCATGGTTTGCAATCGCTTCGTGAACCAACGTGAAGGAGTGGCTAAATTGGCGAAAGCCAAAAAATAGATAGGCAATTAATACGTTCCAGAGGAATCCCAGAATTGGGAAGGTCACCATGAAAACAACATACAGCACGAAGACCAAGAATGTTGGCAGAATGAACGCCACCAAGCAGGCCATGCGCGCACCTACAGGACTTGCACCTTGCTCAGTCTTGCCACCGAATTCACCAGCGACCCAATCAAGCCAGCGAGCGCTCATACGCGTGATCCAATGGCTCGAGGTTACTGGGCGATATTGCTCAGCAATGAGGGCGAAGAGAATAGAAAAGAAAGTCATACTTTTAATAAATGGTAAAGGTTACGTAACATTCCAGCAGTAGCACCCCAGATAAAACGATTCTCATAGGGCATTGAATAAAACCGACGACTACCCTGATCACTCTCCCAGACCCGCACTTGATGATTTGCAGGATCCATTAAAAAATGTAAAGGCACTTCAAAAACATCCGCCACTTCAAATGCATCTAATGCATATTCTGCCTGAGGTTTTACCAAGCCCACAACTGGCGTCACACTATAGCCCGAAACCGTTAAATATTGAGGTAAATGGCCAATGATCTCGACCCCCTGTGGGTCCAAACCGATTTCCTCTTCACTTTCCCGTAAGGCAGTGTGATTAGGGTCTGAATCACTCGGATCCATCCGCCCACCTGGAAAGCTAATTTGACCAGCATGGTCGTGTAAATGATCTGTTCTTTGGGTCAGCAACACAGATAGCCCATCCCTCTTTAGAAGCAAAGGGATTAACACTGCTGCCCGGGTCACTTTTCCGGCGGCCTGACGCTTGGAAATAATATCTGCAGCGATCACATGTCGATTCTCATCAGTAATCTCTGGCTGCCAAACAGGCGGATTCTGAAAGCGATGCTTTAGCTTGAATGGGTCTAAATAATGCGCAATTACTTTGGGCTGATCCGTACAAACCTCATGAATTGGAATTGCCTGCGCATCAAAATTCAATGGCGTAGCAATACTCAATACTGGCTCCTGGGGTTTGAAATTCTTTGGCATGTGTTTTTATTTTAGGACAATAAAAAAGGCAGCCTAGGCCGCCTTCTTTTTGGATTAAAGCAAACCTTATTCCGCTGCTGTCTCAGCAACTGCCTTGACTTTGCGAGCAGGAAGTTTTTCTTTAATACGTGCAGACTTACCTGAACGATCACGCAAGTAGTACAACTTCGCGCGACGTACATCACCGCGACGCTTCACTTCAATGCTAGCGATCAATGGTGAGTAAGTTTGGAATGTACGCTCTACACCTTCGCCAGATGAAATCTTGCGAACGATAAAGCTGGAGTTCAGTCCGCGATTGCGCTTAGCAATCACAACGCCTTCAAAGGCCTGGGTACGCTTACGTGTACCTTCAACTACGTTTACGCCAACAACGACTGTGTCGCCAGGAGCGAAAGCAGGAAGTACTTTGTTAACACTTAAGCGAGCAATTTCTTCTTGCTCAATTTTTTCGATCAAATTCATTATTAATCCTTAAACATCTTGTCAGCGTTTAATCCCGAGACTTTCATCAACGGACCAGACAGAGGATGCAGTTAAAACCATTTCGCTAAATCAAAACACAAACACTTTATTCAAAACCGTAATTACTTACAGCGTTCGAAGAAATTGCTCATCTTCTTTACTTAGCAACCCATTAGCTCTTGCCGATTTAATTAAATCAGGTCTAAGCCTTAGCGTCAGCTCCAAAGACTTCTGCCGACGCCAGTCCGCTATTTTAGCGTGATGTCCGCCTAAAAGCACGTCCGGAACGGATAAATTTTCATATATTTCAGGGCGTGTGTAATGCGGATGGTCCAAAAGGCCATTTATAAAGCTGTCCTGGACGGCAGACTCCCCATCACCCAAGGCACCAGGAATGAGGCGAATGACGGCATCCATCATGGTCATAGCAGGTAATTCCCCGCCAGAAACCACAAAATCACCCATTGAAAGCTGTAAATCGACATTTCGATCAATGAAGCGCTGATCAACAGCCTCATATCGACCGCAAATAAAGGTGAAATTGCCATGGTTCAGAATGTCTGTCGCTATCTTTTGAGAAAAGACCTCTCCTTGGGGGGCAAGGAGACAGATTGGGCCAGAAATGACATTTTCAGACTGGTGCGCCGCTTTAACAGCAGATATCGTATCTTCCAGCGGCATTGCCATCATGACCATGCCCGGACCACCACCATATGCCCGATCATCCACTGTCTTGCGAGGGTCAGGGCAATAATCTCGAGGATTCCAGAGGCTGATATTGGCAAGGCCTTGTTCGCAAGCGCGTCCAGTGATGCCCCACTGCGTTAAAGCGGAGAACATTTCAGGGAATAAGGTGACTACATCAAAGCGCATATGGGAGATCAATGACTTTTCAGATTACCAGTCGGATTGCCAGTCTAGGGTAATCAACCTATTGGGCAAGTCAACATTTTGCACTGCTTCTTTTACAAAAGGCACTAACTGTTTTACCGTTTTAGTTTTCGCATCGCCAAGAGCAATGATTCCATGAGCGCCGTTATCGTTGACATCAAGCACCTCACCCAGACTCTCGCCCTGCAGATTGATTGCTTTACAGCCGATCAGATCAACCCAGTAATAACTATCGCTATCTGTCTTGGGAAATACCTCACGCGTAACTAAGATGCGAGCACCTTTTAAGGCCTCCGCCTGATCGCGGTCAGAAATACCATCCAAAGTAATCACTACCGTACCGCTATGCATTTTGGATTGCTTCACCTGATACAAAGTCAACGAAGCCTGCTCGTGAGATGTAGTAACACCCGCACTCCGACGAGGAATGAGAGATAACCACAATTCTTTGCTAGATAAGAGGGCTACTGGATCGGAAGAATGAGGGCGAACCTTAATCTGACCCTGTAAGCCTTGAGCGTCTTGGACTGCACCGAGCTCAATCAAATCATTTAGGGAAGGTGTATTCATATTGAAGCCACCTCAAATCCCCAAATAACACTACCAGTAAATTCTGCTACCAAAGACTTTATCGCGAAGAGAGAGTCTTTAGAATTGAAGTCTTTAAACCGCAGGATTGTTTTTGATCAAACGAACTACAGTTGGAGAGATCTGCGCGCCAACACCAGTCCAATAGGTCAAACGATCTTGGGCAATGCGCATTGCTTGCTCTGTCGCTGCTGCCTGTGGATTGAAGTAACCAATACGCTCGATAAAGTTCGAGTCGCGACGATTGCGCTTGTCTGTAGCTACGATGCTATAAAAAGGGCGCTTCTTTGAACCGCCGCGTGCCAGTCGAATGACGACCATACTTATTCCTTAAAATCTAAAATGAAAACAGGTTGAGTACAACCCAATGAAATTACTACAAAATCTTGGGCTCCAGCTAAAGCGCAAATTAACAAAACAAATGCACGGTATAGCGGAAAACCTCATATTCTAGACGAAAACCCCTACTTGATCCACCTATTTAAACGAACATCTCTTTAGCTTCAACAGTAGAATGGTATCCAGTAAATCATAAAATTATGATTAAAAACAATAGCTTACAGAAATATTACCATGAAAATAGCCACTTTTAGACCATCCAAAGGCCCCTTAAAGCGCTTTTTTCTCACGCTTTCTTGTCTCGGCCTAGGTCTTTTGACGGCCTGCGCCAATGTCATTCCACCCTGCAATGCCAAAACCAGCCCTCCAAGCAGTGAGTTTCGAAATACTAAATGGGAGCTGGTTCGCTGGAATCTTGCACCTAACAGCAAAGGTGAAGTGCGTACCCGACAAATTCCCCAGGGTGACAACAGCAACCCCATCCAAATCATCTTTGATGCCAACGGTGAGCGGATTAGCGGGTCTACTGGCTGCAATCGCTTTACTGCACGTATTAGTGAAGATGCCAGAGGCTTTACGCTAGACCAAATCGCGAGCACAAAGATGGCTTGCACTCCCCAACGCATGGAATTAGAAAATGATTTTCTCTACGAATTAAATGATTACCGCTCGATTATTCGCAATGGTGATCAACTGCTAATCATAGGTGCAGATCGCGAAGTCCTCAGTTTTATGCAAAAAAGCAATTCATCAAAATAAAAAATGGTTCACTACTGAAAGTCTGAATGAAAAAATACAAACTCCTATTCTGCTCACTTGGATTATTTTTTCCTGGAACTGGCTTGAACTGTTTTTATTTGCAAGGATTGAAATCCTTCTGGGGTTGGGCACAACTACTTTCTTTTATCGGCGGAATTGCTGGATGGCTCATTCTGAAAGAGGCGCACTTTCAATCTGCACCAGGTTGGGCGCTTATCATCTTCGGCTTTATCACCCTTGAAGCCAGTTGGTTGACCACTATCACTTATGGCTTGCGCGCTGATGAAAAGTGGGATGCCCAATTTAATCCAGGTCTAGAGCCTAGTAGAGCAACTCAGTCTGGTTGGCCGGTTGTGCTGACCGTGATTTTTTCTTTGGTCTTGGGTGCCGGTGTGATGATGACCTTCTTAGCAATTGCATTTGAACAATTCTTCATCTCCCAACTTCAAGAAGCAAGAAAGCTATCTCAGTAATGCGGATAGCTTTTTGATCAACAACTGTTGATAGTCGGCGAAAGTTATTTAAATCTTAAAACTGCTCCGCTGTCAGCGCATTAGTAGATTGGCCACTCTCTAATATCGAAGTTGCAAGAGCTTGAGATTGTGGCAATAGATTTTCTGCAAAGAAGCGTGCAGTTGCAATCTTGGCGCCATAGAAATTCGGATCTCCTGCACGCAACTCTTGTGCGGCTAGTAAAGCACGTGCCATTTGCCACGCTCCTAACACCAAGCCACATAAACGCAAATAAGCAAAACTACCCGCATACACTGCTTTGATATCTGTTTTTGCATTAGCCACAATGTAAGCTACTGAAACTTCGAACGCTTCACGCGCGGAGGTGAGCTGCTTCAATACCGCTTTTGCATCTGCAGTGCCACTACTTGCTAAATCTTTTTCAGTTTGCTGGATTCTTTCCGAGAACAGTTTCGCAGTTACTCCACCATCACGCACTGTCTTTCTGCCAATCAAATCATTTGCCTGAATCGCTGTGGTGCCTTCATAAATGGTCAGGATACGAGCATCACGATAGTGTTGTGCTGCGCCCGTCTCTTCGATAAAGCCCATACCACCGTGCACCTGAACACCCAAGCTTGCAACCTCAATCGACATCTCAGTTGAGAAACCTTTCACAATCGGCACCAGAAATTCATATACCGCTTGATTCTCCTTGCGAGCGACCTCATCAGGCGAGGCATGCTGTGCATCATAAGCAGCTGCCGCGTAATACGCTAAGGCTCTAGATGCCTCAATGTAGCCACGCATGGTCATCAACATCCGCTTCACGTCTGGCTGATGAATGATGGCTACGGGACCTGGAGAGCCCTCTAGATCACGACTCTGAACACGGTCTTTGGCATACTGCACCGCTTTTTGATAGGCGCGCTCTGCAACGGCAATACCCTGCATACCCACTGCAAAGCGGGCCGCGTTCATCATGACGAACATATATTCCAGGCCACGATTTTCTTCACCAACTAAGTAGCCAGTTGCGCCACCATGATCGCCAAACTGCAAGACTGCAGTTGGGCTGGCCTTAATACCCAGCTTGTGCTCAATCGAGACACAGTGCACATCATTACGCTCACCAAGTGAGCCGTCTGTATTTACCAAGAGCTTGGGCACCACAAATAAAGAAATACCCTTCACGCCCTCTGGTGCATCTGGTGTTCTGGCTAGTACGAGATGGACAATATTTTTTGCCATGTCGTGCTCACCATAGGTGATGTAGATCTTGGTAGCAAAGACTTTGTATGTGCCATCAGATTCAGGGACGGCGCGCGAACGGACCATCGATAGATCGGAACCAGCTTGAGGTTCAGTGAGGCACATGGATCCAGTCCATTCTCCCGAGATCATCTTAGGGATATAGCGCTCTTGTAGCTCGGGGCTTGCTGCAGTTAACAAGGCTTCAATCGCACCATCGGTCAGCATGGGGCATAAAGCAAATGAAAGACTTGCAGTGTGCAGCATCTCAAAGCACGCCGTGGCAATCAGTTTTGGCAAACCTTGACCACCAAACTCTGCAGGGTGCACGACACCTTGCCAACCTGCTGCAGCAAATTGCTCAAAGGCTGCTTTAAAGCCAGGAGAAGTGGTGACGACACCATCCTTCAATGAGCTAGGATGTTGATCACTAGGCCAATTGAGAGGCGCTACAACATCTTGATTAAATTTGGCAGATTCTTCCAAAATCGCCGGGGCTAAATCTACATCAGCGCCAGCCTCAGCATAAGAGGGATAGGAAACAACTTCAGATAGCCCTGCTAGTTCGTTCATCACGAACAGCATGTCTTTTACTGGAGCTACATACGGCATAGGTATTCCTATAGATCAGAAGTGGGGATAGTTACAGAGATCTCTTAAAGCCTTAAGCAAGTAAGTTAGTTAATTCAGGGACAGCGATATTAAGGTCTGCAACTAAACCATAATCAGCAACACTAAAAATGGGTGCCTCAGGGTCTTTATTAATCGCTACGATTACCTTAGAGTCCTTCATGCCTGCTAAGTGCTGAATAGCACCAGAGATACCAACGGCAACATACAACTGCGGAGCCACGATCTTACCTGTCTGACCTACCTGATAGTCGTTTGGAACATAACCTGCATCGACTGCAGCGCGAGATGCGCCTAGTGCTGCACCAAGCTTGTCGGCTAAGGGCGCAATAATTTCTTGATACTTCTCACCAGAACCTAAGCCACGACCACCAGACACAATGATTTTGGCGGCAGTAAGTTCGGGACGGTCTGACTTTGTGAGTTCGCGGCCTACAAAAGTCGATCCACCAGAAACTTCAGTAGCAGCTTGCTTTTCTACTACAGCTGATCCACCACTTGCAGCAACGGGATCAAAACCAGTAGTGCGAACGGTAATGACTTTAACTGGGTCGGCAGATTGCACGGTAGCAATCGCATTACCCGCATAAATTGGACGCTCAAAGGTATCGGATGAAACAACCTTAGTGACATCGGATAACTGAGCTACATCTAACTTCGCGGCAACGCGTGGTAAGACATTCTTACCGTTAGCAGTTGCTGGAGCCAGGATGTGACTGTAACCACTGGCAATGGAGAGAATCTGTGCGGCTAAGGGTTCAGCGAGTTGATCGGCTAAAGATGCAGCATCTACTTGAATCACTTGACGCACTCCAGCGATTTGAGCGGCGGCAGAAGCGGCAGCATCAGTACCGCTACCAGCCACTAATACATCCACCTCAGGAGAGCATTGGAGAGCTGCAGCTACTGCATTGAGCGTAGCTGCCTTCAAAGATTGATTGTCGTGTTCAGCAATAACGAGTGCGGCCATTTAAATCACCTTCGCTTCATTTTTAAGTTTATCTACCAAAGCTGCCACATCAGCCACCATTACGCCAGCAGAGCGCTTTGGCGGCTCTTCTACTTTGAGGGTTTTGAGACGTGGGGCAATATCAACGCCAAGCTCTTCAGGCTTCACGATTTCTAAAGTCTTCTTTTTAGCTTTCATAATGTTTGGCAAAGTCACATAACGTGGCTCATTCAAACGCAAGTCAGTAGTAATGACTGCGGGCAGAGTAATCGCAATAGTTTCCAAGCCACCATCTACCTCACGAGTCACATTCGCTTTACCGTCAGCAACTACTACTTTAGAAGCAAAAGTTGCCTGTGGGATATCCATCAAGCTAGCTAACATCTGACCTGTTTGATTGCTATCGTCATCAATCGCCTGCTTACCCAAGATAATGATCTGAGCCTGCTCTTTTTCAGAAAGCGCCTTGAGAATTTTTGCAACGGCTAAAGGCTGTAATTCAGTATCGGTCTCTACCAAGATGGCACGATCTGCGCCAATCGCTAGTGCAGTACGCAGTGTTTCTTGGCATTGAGTGGAGCCAGCAGAAACGACTACTATCTCAGCAGCAACGCCAGCCTCTTTTAAGCGAACCGCTTCTTCTACCGCGATCTCATCAAATGGATTCATACTCATTTTGACGTTTGCCAGATCAACACCGGAGTTATCTGATTTCACCCGAATTTTAACGTTGTAATCAACAACCCGCTTTACCGCCACTAAGATTTTCATGCTGGATCTCTATTTTTTGAGTAACTCTTCTATTTTATCCGCCCAACGCTATTTAGGGCTAGACGTCGATTGCTGAAGCCGAGCCCGCCTGCTTGCGAAGTTCAAACTTCTGAATCTTGCCAGTAGAGGTCTTGGGTAACTCACAAAACACAATGGCTTTGGGCACCTTAAAGCCAGCTAGATGCTGCTTGCAATGGGCAATGATGTCAGCGGGTGTAACCTCCATTCCAGGCTTAATTTCCAAGAAGGCGCAAGGCGTTTCTCCCCACTTAGGGTCTGGCTTGGCAACTACTGCAGCAGCCATAACAGCTGGGTGGCGATACAGAACATCTTCAACCTCCACGGAAGAAATATTTTCGCCACCAGAGATGATGATGTCTTTGCTACGATCCTTCATCTTCACATAGCCATCGGGGTTCATCACTGCCAAATCACCCGAATGAAACCAACCACCCTCAAAAGCCTCTTTACTTGCCTTCTCATTTTTAAGGTAGCCCTTCATGGCAATATTGCCCTTAAACATAATCTCGCCCATCGTTTCGCCATCAGCAGGAACGGGCTCGAGAGTTTCGGGGTTAAGCACAGCAATCGCCTGCTGTAGGTGATATCGAACGCCTTGTCTCGCATTGAGGCGAGCCCTCTCACCAATATCAAGGTCATTCCATTCATCTTGCTTAACACATACCGCTGCTGGTCCGTAGGTCTCCGTTAATCCATAGACATGCGTTAAATCAAACCCTAGCTTTTCCATTCCTTCAATGATGGATGCGGGAGGTGCAGCGCCTGCGATCAAGCCTTTTACGCCTACCGGCACCCCTACTTTTAATTCGTCAGGAGCATTAACTAATAGGTTATGCACAATGGGTGCGGCGCAGTAATGGGTGACGCCGTGATCTTTAATGGCGGCAAAGATATGCTGCGCATCTACTCGACGTAGACATACATTAATGCCAGCGCGTGCCGCTACCGTCCACGGAAAACACCAGCCATTGCAATGGAACATCGGGAGCGTCCAGAGATAGGTGGGATGCTTACTGATATCCCAGTCCAAAATATTCGAGATCGCATTGATCGCTGCACCGCGATGGTGATACACCACCCCCTTTGGATTACCAGTAGTGCCTGAGGTGTAGTTTAGGCAAATGGCTTGCCATTCATCTGCAGGGACTTGCCAGGCGAACTGAGGATCGCCTTCAGATAAGAACTTTTCATAAGTGAGTTTGCCAAGCTTTTCACCAGGGACATCAAACTCTTTTTCCTCGACATCAATCACCAGAAACTCACGACCGCTTTCTTTCTTGGCAATCTCAAGGGCTTTTTTCATCACTCCCGAAAATTCGGGATCTACGATTACGACTTTTGCTTCACCATGATTGAGCATAAAAGCAATTGATTCAGGATCAAGGCGGGTATTTAAAGCATTCAATACCGCACCCGACATTGGAATTGCAAAATGTGCCTCAACCATGGGCGGTGTATTGGGCAACATCACGGCAACCGTATCACCCAGGCCAATGCCGTATTTTTGTAGGGCACTTGCTAAGCGACGACAGCGCTCATAAGTCTGACCCCAAGTCTGACGGAGCTTACCATGAATCACCGCCAAGCGATCTGGGTAGACTTGGGCGGATCTCTCCAAAAACAATAAGGGGGTAATCGGAGTGTAGTTTGCGGGATTACGCTCTAAGCCCTGCTCAAAAATATTAGCCATGCGTTCCTTGAATATGGATCTTCTCTGTTTCTAGATTTCTGGAGTCTGACTGCAATTAAATATCAGCAAGAGCTTTGACATGCGCCACCACACTACGACCCAAAGCAGACAGGTTGTAACCACCCTCTAGGCAGCTGACGATACGACCCTGAGCGTATTGGCTTGCAACGCCTTTTAACTGCTTGGTAATCCAGGCGTAGTCATCTTCTACCAAACCCATCTGACCCAAATCATCTTCACGGTGAGCATCAAATCCCGCAGAAATGATGATGAGCTCAGGCTCAAAATCTCTTAGGCGTGGTAACCATTGTTCTTCCACTATGGAGCGCACCACATCACCATGCGTAGATGCTGGAAGCGGAACATTCACCATATTACTTGCTCTATCTAAGCCGCTGTATGGATAAAACGGATGCTGAAAGAAACTGCACATGAGCACATTAGGGTCATTAAAAAATGCTGCTTCAGTACCGTTGCCGTGGTGAACATCGAAATCAATGATGGCCACGCGCTCGATACCGTATGTCTCCATCGCATATCGCGCTGCTACGGCAACGTTATCAAAAACACAAAATCCCATTGAGCGGGTTGGCTCTGCATGGTGCCCTGGAGGGCGAACTGCGCAAAACACGTTTTCAACTTCACCCTTCATTACCGCATCAACACCCGCAATAGCAGCACCGGCCGCACGTAGCGCAGCACTCCAAGTATGGGGGTTCATAATGGTGTCACCATCGAGCATAAAGTAACCGCTCGCTGGTGAGCGCTCTTTAACGAAGGCAACATGATCTGGGCTATGAACCAACTCTAGCTGCTCTTCAGTTGCCAAAGGAGCATCGAGGTGGTGTAGAAAGCGATCAATGCCACTTCGAATTAATTGATCATTGATTGCCTGAATACGCTCCGGGCACTCAGGATGATGGCTACCCATCTCATGTTTCAGAAAATCGGGGTGAGTTATGTATCCTGTTGTCATTACTGGAAATCCTCAATAGCAAAACTGTAGTTTTTATAATCTAATTTAATTTGCCAACTCTTCAAAAACCCATCCTCATATCCATGAATTTTCGCTTCTCCTATCTTGCTTCAACACTATTAGTAGCGCTATTACTTAGCGCCTGCTCCAGCACACATGTTCAGCAAGTTAGCCCTACAGAGACTATCGTAAACCAGTCTGAGGATGATGCGACAGAAGCCCGTTTTAGCCAAAACCTCAACCAATTAATCGCTCAAATTGCTCAAACCCAGGGAATCCCTCAGGCAAGCCTTGAATCAGGCTTCTCAGATGCTAAAACAATTCCGTCCATACGCAAATTGGTATTACCCCCGTCGGGCAACTTCAAAAAGAATTGGGTGGCCTATCGCAAGCGCTTTATTGAGCCAGTTCGCTTGAAGGCTGGCAAGGCTTTTTGGGAGCAAAACCAAGCATTCCTCAGTAAAGTTGAACAAGAATCTGGAGTTCCAGCTGAAGTCATTGTCTCCATTATTGGTATTGAAACGATCTATGGCCGTCAAACTGGCAATTTTCGAGTGAAGGACGTGCTTTCTACCTTGGCCTTCAGCTATCCCGACACCCCTAATAAAGAGAGTAGAGAGCAACTGTTTAAAGATCAGCTTCAAGAACTCATCCTCATGTGCTGGACTGAGGGCGGTGGCAGCTTGCCGGCAAATAATAGTAATCAAGGCTTGAGTCCATCTCGCTTTAATAGCTGCCTCAATCAAAATAGCTCTTATGCAGGTGCTATTGGCTTACCGCAATTTATGCCTGGCAGCATCCGTAACTTTGCGGTGGATGGCGATGGCGATGGTCGTATTGACCTTAAGCAAAGTCCTAAAGATGCTATCGCTAGTGTGGGCAATTTTATGAAAAAACATGGCTGGCAGCCTGGTATGCCGATTTACTTCCCGGTACAGGAAGCGGCGATCAGCGAAGCAAGAGTCCTAGCTGATGGTGAGCCTCAACTCAAATACACTATTCAAGAACTCATTACAAAAGGCATCCTCATCAATGAGCAAGGCGACCTTCAGTCTGGTGGCGTTGAGCCACAAAGTAAGGCTCTCATTGTTGATCTTTCTTACCCCGATAAAGATGACAACGATCAGGTGCGCTATGTTGTTGGCTTAAACAACTTCCTGACGATTGTGCAATATAACCGCAGTTACTTTTACGCGCAAAGTATTGCAGAGTTTGCAGAAGCTCTGGGCTACAAGAACCAAAGCGTAGTGCCGGCAAGTATATCTAAAGCAAAGTCTGAGACAAAGGCGAGCGAATCAGCAAAATCCAAGCCAAAGAAAACTGCCAATAAGAAAAAACCAAGGCAGACTTAATACTGAAGTTTGAATGACTTACGCTGGAAAAACTCCAGTGGATAGATAACGATCACCACGGTCGCAAACGATAAAGACAATCGTGGCGTTTTCTACCTGGCGAGCAATTCGCAAGGCAACTACTAAAGCACCACCAGCTGAAATCCCGCAGAAGATACCCTCTTGGGCCGCAAGGCGACGCGCCATTTCTTCGGCATCTGCTTGGCTTACATACTCTATGCGATCAACCCTATCGCCTTGGTAAATTTTAGGCAAATACTCTGGAGCCCATTTACGAATACCTGGAATCTGCGAACCTTCTTCTGGTTGCGCGCCAATAATCTGGATATTGGGATTCATGGTTTTTAAATAAGTGGAAACTCCTGTAATGGTTCCAGTAGTGCCCATCGATGAGACAAAGTGTGTCACCTGACCATGGGTATCGCGCCATATCTCTGGACCAGTCGTCTCGATGTGAGCCCGTGGATTATCTGGATTTGCAAATTGATCCAATAATCTGCCACGACCTTCCTTCTGCAATTGTGATGCATAGTCACGCGCAAATTCCATGCCACCAGAAGCTGCTGTCAGAATGAGTTCCGCTCCATAGGCAGCCATACTTTGACGGCGTTCAATACTTTGGTTTTCCGGCATTACCAAGACCATCTTATAGCCCAACATTGCAGCAGTCATTGCCAAAGCAATGCCAGTATTACCGCTGGTAGCCTCAATCAGGGTATCGCCAGGTTTAATTTCGCCACGCTCTTGTGCGCGCAGGATCATCGACAGCGCAGGTCGGTCTTTAACCGACCCCGCTGGATTATTGCCCTCCAACTTTCCTAAGATCAGATTATTTTTGGAATCGTTTTCAGCGCCCGGAATGCGTAGCAAACGAACCAGGGGTGTATTACCCACGGTCTGTGAAATAGTTAAGTAAGAGGGTGTGTTCATGAAACCATTTTAGCCATAAGCTAGGCTAGACGTAAAAGGGTTTAATTTCGGCGACTTGGTTCCGCACGATCCGAATGATGGCGCGCACCACTTTGACCGCGTGAGCCACGTCTGCTAGCCTTTGCGCCCTCTTTATTGGTGCGGCCGTGCGGTTCACGAAAAGAACTTGGTGCCTCAATAGTTAAGCCGTTATCCACCATCTTTTCTACGGATTTCATACCAATGCCACGCACCCGTTTTTGGAGGTCATTGGCATCCTGAAAATGCCCGCCATCTAAACGTTCGGCAATGATTGTTTTTGCCTTAGATGGTCCAATTCCTTTGATACTTTCTAATTCAGACTGGGTTGCAGTATTGACATTGATTGGCGAGGCGGCAGCTAGGCCTGTGACAGCTACAAATACTGAAAACACTAAAGACTTTAATAATTGATTCATTTAATCTCCATCAGTTAATAAAAAATCCACCTACACAAAGTGCAAGTGGATTAGTTACAACGAATAAAGATTCAGTCGGTTGACTACTTTTAGCTTCCTAGAGTGGGCTTGCTAAGAAATCCGTATTAGCTGATAGCCAGGCGATATAACGACTGACACCCTGCTCCACATTGAGGAAGGGTTCCGAGTATCCAGCAGCACGTAGCTTAGTTAAATCTGCTTGCGTGAAGCACTGGTACTTACCTTTGAGCGCATCTGGGAATGGGATGTACTCAATCGCCTTTTCTTTAACCAACTCTTCTAGGCTAGCAGGGTTGGCTTTATCAATTTTGCGCATGGCGTTAGCTACGGCGTGAGCAACATCGTTGAATGGTTGTGCGCGGCCACTACCGAGATTGAAGATGCCACTGATTTCTGGATGATCCAAGAAATACAAATTCACTTTCACCACATCTTCCACTGATACAAAGTCACGACTTTGCTCACCAGCGCCATAACCACCATATTCACCAAAGAGCTTAACTTTGCCGTTAGCTTTGTATTGGTGATACTGGTGGAATGCTACTGAAGCCATGCGACCTTTATGTAATTCACGTGGACCGTAGACATTGAAGTAACGGAAACCAACCACTTGTACAGTATTCGCTTTTTCAGCAAAGCGCTTGCGCATCACTTGATCGAATAGAAACTTGGAGTAGCCGTAAATATTCAAGGGCTTCTCGTGCTCACGACTTTCTACAAATACATCAGAACCACCATAAGTAGCTGCGGATGAAGCGTAGAGCAACTGCACTTTTTGCTCTGTACAGATATCGAGCAAATCCATGGTGTAACGGAAATTATTCGCCATCATGAAGATGCCGTCCGTCTCCATCGTATCGGAGCAAGCCCCTTCATGAAAGACTGCCCTCACCTTGCCAAAGCGACCGCTTCTAAATGCCTCTAGAAACTCGTCTTTATCAAGATAATCAATGATGTCTAGATCAGCAAGATTGCGATACTTATCTGCAGGACGCAAATCATCGACCGCAATAATATTTTTCTCGCCACGCGCATTGAGCGCTTGAACAATATTGGCACCAATAAACCCAGCTGCGCCGGTTACGATAATAGTCATTGCAATTCCTCAGAAGTAACAGTGGCTGTACCTAACTTTCCAACCACAATACCACCAGCCCGATTAGCCAAAGCCATCGCTCTTTCCAGTGGCCAACCAGCTGCCAATGCTACTGCTAGCGTTCCTATAACGGTATCACCCGCACCTGACACATCAAATACTTCGCGTGCCTGCGCCTTCACATGGCTCACACCAGCATCGGTAAACAAACTCATACCCTCTTCGGAGCGAGTGAGAAGAAGCGCCTCGAGGTTTAATGACTTTCTGAGATCTTGCGCTCTCTTGGTGAGATTCTCTTCACTAGTCCATTTACCCACGACTTGGCGGAGCTCGCTACGATTTGGAGTGAGCACAGTAGCGCCACGATATTTAGCGTAGTCGTCACCCTTAGGATCGACTAGGATCATTTTCTTTTGAGCGCGTGCCTGCTCAATCATCAAAGCTACCTGACCTAAGGCACCTTTACCATAGTCAGACAAAATCACCACATCAGCATCACCAACCAACTTCTCATAACGCTCGAGTTTGTGAGCCAAAGCTGCCTCACTTGGAGCTTCCTCGAAGTCCAAGCGAATCAATTGTTGCTGTCTTGCAATGACGCGCAACTTCACAGTTGTCGGCACTTTGCTATCAATCTCCAATTGACTATTAACGCCACTGGATTTTAAGAGATCTGTAACACGTCGTCCTGCCTCATCATCACCAATCACACCCAAAATGGTTGTCTTAGCTCCAAGCGCTGCAACGTTACGGGCAACGTTAGCAGCACCGCCTAAACGCTCATCAATCTTGCCTACCTGAACAACTGGCACTGGTGCCTCAGGAGAAATACGATTCGTATCACCAAACCAATAACGATCGAGCATGACGTCACCCACTACCAATAAGCGGGCTTTAGAAAATTGTTCTCGGTTAGCTTTTTCCACGATATAACCAATCTCTCTAAGGAATTCTTTTTGTACTACTAATTAATTATGACGGCCAATGCCTTGGTACTCAATACCTAATTCTTGCATAGCTTGTGGCTCATATAAATTGCGACCATCAAAGATAATTGGGTTCTTGAGTTTGGCTTTGAGAAGGTCGAAATCCGGGCTACGAAAGGCTTTCCACTCCGTCACGATTACCAAGGCATCGGCACCTTGGGTTGCTACCATGGGATCATCTACCAAAGTCACTTGCTTGAGGCCTTCTGGATTGCCTTTGAAGTCTACTTCAAGACAATGTTTGGCTTCTGGCATCGCTACTGGATCGTGTGCCACGATCTGGGCACCACGCTTGACCAGCTCCTGGATAATGACGCGACTAGGGGCTTCGCGCATATCGTCAGTATTAGGCTTAAATGCCAAGCCCCACATAGCAAACTTTTTGCCAGCTAGATTCTTACCAAATCGTTTTTCAATCTTTTCTACGAGGATGTACTTTTGAGCTTCGTTCACCGCTTCGACAGCATCCAGAATCTTCAAATCACGTCCATGCTCAATAGCAGTTTTAGACAAGGCTGAAACATCCTTCGGAAAGCAAGAGCCGCCATATCCAGTACCAGAGTACAAAAAGCCATAACCAATCCGGGAGTCTGAACCAATACCCTGGCGAACTGCTTCAATATCAGCACCGACTAAGTCAGCCAGATTAGCTAACTCGTTCATAAAAGAGATGCGGGTAGCTAACATGGCATTGGCTGCATATTTAGTGAGCTCAGCGCTCTTCACGTCCATGTAATAGGTGCGCTCGTGATGACGATTAAATGGGGCGTAGAGTTTGCGCATTTGCTCTTTAGCACGCAGACCTGCTGGAGTGCTTTGCGTACCAATCACAATGCGATCTGGGCGCATAAAGTCTTCTACAGCTGCGCCCTCTTTAAGGAACTCGGGATTAGAGACTACGGAACACAGTTCCGATGAGAGACCTCTTTTACTCAGTTCTTCGCTGATGGCAGCAGATACTTTGTCAGCCGTACCGACTGGAACAGTGGATTTATCGACGATCACTTTAGGGGTGGTCATATGACGACCGATATTACGAGCAGCTGCCACAACGTACTGAAGATCTGCAGAGCCATCCTCATCAGGAGGGGTGCCAACAGCAATAAACTGAATATCGCCATGATCGACAGAGGCGGCGATATCAGTAGAGAACTGCAGGCGGCCAGCAGCGCGATTGCGCTCAATCATCTCTATGAGGCCTGGCTCGTAAATTGGCACACCACCTGAGTTGAGAATCTCAATCTTTTTAGAATCTACGTCTACACAAAAGACATTATTGCCCTGCTCTGCTAAGCAAGCGCCAGTAACAAGACCAACGTAACCGCTGCCGATGATGGTGACTTTCAAGATATCTCCAAGTAATTCAGTATTAGATTAGTAATTGCAGCTCAGATTACATTGAGGGGCCACTAGGAACAGCTCCCTCACTTCGTCTTGGAGAGTATGCCTCCCAATAATTACAGCCCGGACACTGCCAGTAAAAACGTCGCGCGCGAAAACCACAGTTACCACAGGTATAACGGGCCAAACTGGTCGTACGCTGCTTCAATAAACTCAATGTTGCCTGTAAATCAGACACTCTCTCTGGCGTGCCATTACTCTCAGCTAATACCAAACGGGTCTCAGCTAATTTTGAGAGAGCACTCAAACTGGGTGAGTGCTGCATCACCTCAACTAGCATCACCTCAGCAGCCTGAGCCCCACGAATTTGGGTCATATGCTTTTGCACAATGTCGAGCAACTCACCAGAGGCTTGGGTTTTGAGCAACTCACATAGCGCACTCAAGCCTGAATCTGCTTTATCAAGCGATGTGTGCGCAGACATCCAGCGATCTGCAAGCAAATGCATATAAGCAGGATGAGTCTTCGCAATGACAGCCCACACCTCGATTGCCTGGGCTGGACGATCCATAGCTATCAAATAATCACCCTGCAAAATGAGTGCACGGGCGTGATGCGGAACCGCTTGTAATGCCAACTGAACAGACTGTTCAACCGCTGGTAAATCTTTACGACGCAATGCTTCTTGACCAAGCTCACAATGAAACTGTGCAATCTCGGTGTGATGTGATTTTCCTTGCAAGGCCTCGAGCTCGCTTGCAGCGATGATGGCTTTTTTCCAGTCCCGCTCAATTTGATACATCTCGAGCAGACTCTCTTTTGCTGGGGCGGCAAACTTGCCTTCACCCACGCGGTTTAATGATGCTTCGGCGCGATCTAATAAACCAGCACGCAGAAAATCACGGCCTAATTCATAGGCAGCGTGATCTCGATCACGTGGCTTTAAGTCATCGCGATTAGCTAGGTGTTGGTGAACTCGAATTGCACGCTCGGTCTCACCGCGACGACGGAATAAATTACCTAAAGCAAAGTGAAGATCGATTGTTTCAGGATCAAGCTGAGCAATCTTGACTAAGGTTTCAATTGCCTGATCAGGCTGCTCATTCAATAAGAGACTCAAGCCCTTAAAGGTTGAACGCTGCTGACGCATGCGCTCACGCTCATCCATGCGATTTTCAAGGCGCAGATCCCAGCGACTAGCCAACCAACCAATGCCAAACATCACTGGTATTAATAACAGCCAGGAGGTTGCGATCTGAATCATGCTGTGCAGAATTTAAATAAAAAAATGGTCCGAATGGACCACTGGATATGTGCTATGTGACTAGGCACCAGAACCCTCTTTAGGGCTCACCTGCTTCAAAGGCTTGTAATCAACGCGCTCACGTAATTCTTTACCTGGCTTGAAATGGGGTACCCGTTTTTCTGGGATCAATACCTTCTCACCAGATTTCGGATTACGACCAGTGCGCGCAGGACGGTGATGCAAAACAAAGCTACCCACACCACGTAACTCAATTCGCTTGCCTTCGGCCAAAGCGTGAGTCATGGTGTCTAGCAATGTTTTTACTGCCAACTCCACATCTCTAGGTAATAGCTGGGGAAACTGTTCCGCCAAGCTCTCCACGAGTTCGGAGCGAGTAATTGCTTGTTGCTCTTGATCTGACATATCTATCAATAAAAAACCGCCGCTCTCCCAATGGAAAGCGGCGATATTGATTTAGCCTTGATTGTCCATTTTTGCTTTTAACAAGGCGCCCAAGTTGGTTGTGCCAGACTGCGCATCACCTTGGAGCTTGCTCATAGCATCTTGTTGATCAGAGCTGTCTTTAGCTTTGATTGAAAGATTGATTGCACGTGACTTGCGATCAATATTAATGATCATTGCAGTTACGCTATCGCCTTCTTTCAATACATTGCGTGCATCTTCAACGCGATCTGTTGAGATCTCAGAAGCGCGCAAGTAAGCTTCAACTTCATCAGCCAAGTGAATGGTTGCACCCTTAGCATCAACAGCCTTCACAGTACCAGTTACAAGGCTACCCTTGTCGCTTACGGATGTGTAGTTATTGAATGGGTCACCAGACAATTGCTTGATACCGAGAGAGATACGCTCTTTCTCAACATCAATGGCCAATACAGTAGCTTCAACTTCATCGCCTTTTTTGTATTTCTTAACAGCTTCTTCACCAGGCTCATTCCAAGAAATGTCTGAGAGGTGAACCAAACCATCAATACCGCCAGGCAAGCCAATGAACACGCCAAAGTCAGTAATAGACTTGATTGCGCCAGTCAACTTGTCGCCTTTTTGTTGGCCACGTGAGAACTCTTCCCATGGATTTGCTTTGCACTGCTTGATGCCCAAGCTGATACGACGCTTGTCTTCATCAATATCCAGAACCATGACTTCAACTTCGGTTCCTAGTGCAGTAGCTTTGCTTGGAGCAACGTTCTTGTTAGTCCAGTCCATTTCAGAAACGTGTACCAAACCTTCGATACCAGATTCGATTTCTACGAACGCGCCGTAATCAGTCAGGTTGGTTACCTTGCCGAATAAACGGGTGTTTGGTGGGTAGCGACGAGCGATACCAACCCATGGATCATCACCAAGTTGTTTCACGCCGAGTGAAACACGATTCTTCTCTTGATCGAACTTCAAAATCTTTGCGGTAACTTCTTGACCAACAGTCAACATCTCGCTTGGGTGACGCACACGACGCCATGCCAAATCGGTAATATGCAAGAGGCCATCGATACCACCGAGGTCCACGAACGCGCCGTAGTCAGTGATGTTCTTAACGATACCTTGAACAACGCTACCTTCTTTGAGGTTAGACATCAACTTCGCGCGCTCTTCACCTTGGCTAGCCTCTACCACTGCACGACGTGACAACACTACGTTGTTACGTTTGCGGTCAAGCTTGATAACCTTAAACTCCATCGTCTTACCTTCGTAAGGGCTGGTGTCTTTGATAGGGCGTGTATCAACGAGTGATCCAGGCAAGAATGCGCGGATACCGTTAACCATGACTGTCAAGCCGCCTTTAACCTTACCGGTAACAGTACCAGTAACGATCTCAGCTTGCTCAAGCGCTTTCTCCAAGTTCATCCATGATGCCAAGCGTTTCGCTTTATCACGGGAAAGGATAGTGTCGCCATAGCCGTTCTCAAGAGCGTCAATAGCAACAGAAACGAAATCGCCAGGAGCTACTTCAATCTCGCCAGCGTCGTTATGGAATTCTTCAACAGGAATAAACGCCTCGGATTTCAATCCAGCGTTAACAACGACGAAGTTATGGTCGATGCGAAGTACTTCAGCCGAAATAACTTGGCCGGTCTTCATATTCGATCGGGTTAATGATTCTTCAAATAGCTCTGCAAATGATTCAGACATTTATATATTCACTTTGTGCCGCCAGAAGGCCTGACGGGTTAGGTTAAAAAAAGTCCCAAGAAACACGCTAAATTAGATAATCGCGTTGTAGAGTTCCTTAAGACGCCAAAACAACTTCTACTACTCTTTACTGCCCGCCAAAAACTAAGCTGTTTTTGATTGATACCAATCTAAAACCGTCTTAACTGCTTGATCTATCGATAATTCCGATGTTTCTAGCTCTTTGGCGCCGTCTGCGACCAACAAAGGTGCGGCACCTCGACTACTGTCTCTGGCATCGCGCTCTTGCAAATCGTGCAACAAGTCTTCTAGTTTAACAGAAATTCCCTTAGCTATCAATTGCTTATACCGACGTTCAGCTCTAGCTTGGGCTGTCGCAGTGAGGAAAATCTTCAAAACCGCATCTGGAAATATCACGCTGGCCATATCGCGACCATCGGCAACTAAGCCCGGAGCAAGCCTAAAACCCTGCTGAACAGCCACTAAGGCCTGCCTAACTTCTGGATGCACCGCTATTGCAGAAGCACGCAAACCAATACTTTCTGTACGAATGGCATCGGTCACATCTTCCGAATTGAGCAGAATTTGGCCATTTTTGAACGAAATCACCAGTTTTTTGGCCAAAATACCCAATTCCGGGCCATTTTGAGGATCAACAGATGCTTTTTCACTCCCCAAAGCAACAAGCCGGTAGAGCGCACCACTATCCAGATAATGAAAGCCCAACTTTTCCGCTACCAAGGAAGCAACCGTCCCTTTGCCAGAGGCGGTGGGTCCATCAATGGCGATGACTGGAGGCAAATTCATCAAAAGCGACTTTTAGGAAACGATCTTTGCAAATTCAGCAAAGTAAGTTGGGAAGGTTTTTGCAACGCAATTGGGATCATTGATCTTGAGCGGATTGGGACCAAAAGCAGCCAAAGAGAAACACATGGCCATGCGATGGTCATCATAAGTATCAATACCCTCATCAGGAGACTTCCAATCAGAAACAGATGATGGCGCTTGCACTACGATGTAATCAGCACCCTCTTCGACAATAGCGCCCACCTTTTTTAATTCTTTTGCCATGGCCGCAATACGATCAGTTTCTTTTACGCGCCAGCTCGCAATATTGTTCAAGCGCGTAGGGCCTTCAGCAAACAAAGCCGCAACAGCTAAAGTCATCGCTGCATCTGGAATCTCTGTGCAATCGATCGTGATGCCATTGAGCTTGCCATTAGCATTCTTAACGCCAGCAACTTCAATCCAATCCTCACCCGAAGAAATCTTTGCACCCATCAGTTCGAGTGCATCAGCAAAAGCCACATCACCCTGAATACTTTGACTACCAACACCTAAGACACGCACTGGTCCATTACCAATCACACCAAGCGCTAAGAAGTAAGAAGCGGAAGACGCATCACCCTCTACCGATATGACCCCAGGGCTTTGATATACCGCACCAGAGGACTTGGCGGGAATCACAAACGACTGGGCATCAGGACAAGTCACCTTGACGCCAAAGCGCGCCATCAGCTTGAGCGTGATGTCAATATAAGGACGGGAAATCAACTCACCAATCACTTCGATCCTGACGGGCTCTTTTGCAACTAAAGGTAAGGCCATCAACAAGGCGGTCAGGAATTGGCTAGAGACATCGCCGCGCACCCTCACAACATCTTTGATTCCAATATCAGCGGCAAGAATCTTGATCGGCGGATAACCTTCTTGTAATTCGTAGTCAACCTTTGCGCCCACTTGGCGCAGACCATCCACTAAATCGCGAATCGGACGCTCATGCATGCGTGGCACACCAGATAAACGGTAGTTACCACCTTGCATTGCAAGAGCTGCTGTTAATGGGCGAATTGCTGTACCCGCATTGCCCATGAAGAGATCTGCATTTTGTATGGGGAACTTACCGCCACATCCTTCAACTACGCAGACCTTATTTTCTTGATCGGTTACCGATAGCCCCAACTGGCGTAGTGCATTACGCATCACCTGGGTATCGTCAGCATCTAGGAGATTTTTAAGGGTTGTTGTGCCTGAAGAAAGGGCAGCTAGTAATAAAGCTCGATTAGAAATGCTCTTAGAGCCTGGCAAGACTATCGAGCCTTGTGCTCGCTTGAATGGTCCAATTTTGATATCCGGCAAGCCACTCATCAAAGCTCATCCAAATCTTGGCGTGCTTTGCTGGCCTTGTTGAATAACTTCTCTAAGCCAGCACCATCATTGTCAGCAATCAATTTACGCATGTGAGTCACGATGAGTAAATATTGATCAAGCTCTTTGAGAACTGCGGTGCGATTACCCAAGCAAATATCACGCCACATCTCTGGGCTCGAAGCTGCAATGCGTGTGAAATCTTTAAAGCCTGCACCCACATGACTGAGCTTTTGATCAGCATCCTCTGAGTTCACAACACTGGCCATCAGTGCATAAGACAAGAGATGCGGCAAATGAGAGACTGCTGCGTAAATTGCATCATGCTGGACACAAGAAATCTTTTTGACAACAGAACCAACTGACTGCCAAAAGCCTTCGATTAAATCGGTATCTTGTGGAGAGTTTTCTTGTAGGGGGCAAAGAATGGTTTGCTTACCCTCAAATAAATCTGCTTTCGCAGCGCTAGCACCATGTTGCGCACCACCTGCAATCGGATGTGCCGGTACAAACTGACAAGCTTTTTTACCCAAGACTTCTTTGGCAGCCAAAATCACATCACCCTTAGTGCTGCCCGCATCGGTAATCATTGTTCTGGGCTCGAGATGAGGTTCGATGGTTTCAAAGGCCGCACGCATCTGGGCCACTGGCACGCACAACACAATCACGTCAGCTTGCTTAGCCGCCTCAGCCAGGTCGACTACAGCATCTATAGCACCCATCTTGAGGGCTTGATCTAGATTTGGGGCACTACGGCCGACACCCAAGACCTGATTGACCATACCTGCTTTTTTTAATGCTAGACCTAAGGAGGCACCAATTAATCCAACACCAACAATCGCGACGGTACCGTAATTACTAGATGGGTTGATGATGGCCATTGGCTTATGAAATTTGTCTAATTAGTAATGAATTACTGCTGAGCCAAAATATCTTTAAGGGCATCAATAAAAGCTGAATTCTCTTCGGGTAAGCCGATGGAAATACGCAACCATTGCGGCAAACCGTAATTGCCAACTGGCCGAACAATGATGCCGCGCTTGAGGAGCTCTAAATTAATACGAGCACCAGCGCCATCATCCTCGCCCACTCTCACGAGCACAAAGTTGCCAGCCGAAGGAAGGTAAGTTAAGTCAAGCGCATCAAATGCTTGCGTTAGTTGAACTAAGCCAGCGCGATTCAATTCAAAACCTTGCTGTAAGAAAGCGGAATCCTGAAATGCGGCGATAGCTGCTGCTTGCGCCAGGCTATTGACGTTAAATGGCTGACGGATACGATTGAGTAAATCCGTCAAGGCAGGCTGAGCCACGCCATACCCGATTCGTAAGCCTGCCAAACCATACGCCTTAGAAAAGCTACGCGACAAAATCATATTAGGAAAGCGCTTCACCCAAGCAATTGCGTCATAGCGCTGCTCTGGGGCGAGGTACTCGTTATAAGCCTCATCCAATACAACCACCACATGAGCAGGCACAGCCATTAAGCAATCTTCGATCTCTTTGGCAGTTAAGTAGCTACCGGTTGGATTATTTGGGTTAGCCACAAACACCAACTTCGCTTTATCACCTGAGGCTTTAATTGCTTGCAACATGGCAGGTAAATCATGGCCATACATTGCAGTGGCAGCCACTTCAATCGCCTTGGCGCCAACAGCTTGTGTTGCCAATGGATAAACCGCAAAGGCATGTTTAGAGAAAATTACCTCATCGCCAGCTTGAGCTACTGCGCGTGCAGCCAACTCCAAAATGTCGTTACTACCATTGCCCAGGGTAATCCAATCCGCCGGAACACCTAAACGCGCTGATAAAACATTCTTTAATTCAAAACCATTGGAATCTGGATAGCGACCTAAGTCACTCGCAGCCTTGAGCATCGCGTCTTGCGCCGACTTTGGCATGCCTAATGGATTCTCATTGGATGCGAGCTTCACAATCTTGTTTTCATCAAGGCCGTACTCACGCGCAACCTCGCTGATGGGTCGCCCACCAACATAGGGCGCTATCGCATGAATATGCTTTAAACCAATGTTAGATTTTGATGTCATGCTGAATGAGGATATGAGCCGAGATTTTTATAAAAAGCAGCTGTCGTTTTTAACTCTTCCAAGGCTTTAGCTACTTTTGCATCTTCAGCATGTCCCGCTACATCAATATAGAAGTGGTACTCCCATGTTCCCTTGCGAGCAGGGCGAGATTCAAAGCGATTCATAGAAACGCCATGCTTAGCTAAAGGCTCCAATAAACGATGTACGGCACCTGGTTGGTTATCTACTGATAGCACCAGAGATGTTTGGTCTTTGCCGGTAGGCTGACACTCGTAAGTACCGACCACCACAAAACGGGTACGGTTTTGTGGATCATCCTGAATCTGTGCGGCTACTGCCTGCAATCCATAAGCCTCTTGCGCAGGGTCTCCAGCAATCGCCGCTAAAGTCGGATCATTGGCGGCCATCCGAGCAGCCTCTGCATTACTGCTCACTGCCTGACGCTTTAAGTGGGGAGCATGCAAACTCAACCATTGCTGACATTGCGCCAAAGCTTGGGCATGAGCACAAACCGTAGTCACGCCATCTAAGCTCCCACTCTTAGTGAGAAGATGGTGACGAATAGCTAGCACCACTTCACCACTAATCCGCATCGGAGAATCTAGAAGCAAGTCCAAGGTTCTTGAAATCGCACCCTCACTGGAATTTTCTACAGGCACAACACCAAACTGCGCCGCGCCCTTCTCTACTGCCTTAAATACTTCATCCAAACTGTTGCAAGGAAGACCGGCAATCGAGTGGCCAAAATAGGTTTGCGCTGCTTGCTCTGAAAATGTGCCTACTGGCCCAAGATAAGCAATTGTCTGACGCGCTTCTAAAGCACGACAGGCAGACATCACCTCACGCCAAATGGCAGCGATACCATCAGGCAACAACGGACCCTTACTGAGTTCCTGTAAACGCGCAACTACTTGACGCTCACGCTCTGGCCTAAACACGGGCGATGAAAACCCACCTTTAATATGGCCAACCTCTTGAGCAGCTTTTGCACGCTGTGATAACAATTCTAAAATCTGCGCATCCAACATATCAATCTTGTCGCGGATTGGCGCTAGGCGCTGTTCTTCGGTACTCTGGTCTTTAGAGCTCATTAGGCACGCCTTTCAAAGTCACGCATAAATTCCACTAAGGCTTTAACGCCCTCAAGCGGCATTGCGTTGTAAATACTAGCGCGCATACCGCCTGCCGCCTTATGACCGCGCAAGGCAACTAAGCCTGATGCATTGGATTGCTCCAAAAACTGGGCATTTAAGTTCTCATCCTTCAAAAAGAATGTGACATTCATTCTGGAGCGATATTCCTTGGTAACGCGAGTCTCATACAAGCTACTTTGATCTAGGAAGTTATAGAGCAAGTCTGCTTTTTCTTGATTGCGTTTCTCAATCGCTTTTACACCGCCTTGCTTCATCAACCACTTAAAGCCAAGACCAGCCATATAGATGGCAAAGGTAGGTGGCGTGTTCAACATGGAATCAGTTGCCGCTTGCTTAGACCAGTCCCAAATCGATGGTGTAATTTTCATACTGTGCCCCATCAGATCTTTGCGAATGATCACAATCGTTACGCCGGATGGGCCAATATTTTTTTGAGCGCCGCCAAACCAAACGCCACACTTTGTGACATCGATTTCTCTAGAGAGCATATTGCTAGAAATATCTGCGACCAATAACTTGCCATTGACATCGGGAACATCGGGGAACTCTACGCCACCAATGGTTTCATTCGCACAGTAATGAACATAAGCAGCATCATCTGATAGCTGCCAACTAGAGCGATCTGGGATCGTATTGAATTTTTCAGCCGCAGAAGAGGCTGCTAGATGAGCAACGCCATACTTGTCCGCTTCTTTATACGACTTTTCTGACCAAATGCCAGTTACTAAAAAATCGGCCTTGGGGCCATTTTTGGCCAAAGGCATCAGGTTCATGGGGATGGCAGCATTCTGACCCAAACCACCACCTTGAAGCATCAATATTTCATAGGAGTCAGGAATGCCCATGAGGGTACGTAAGTCTTGCAGCACTTCCTCATACAAGGCCATGAACTCTTTGCCCCGATGACTGACTTCCATGACGCTGGCGCCCAAGCCCCGCCAATTCAACATCTCTGCAGCAGCCTGCCTCAATACCTCTTCAGGCAAGGTAGCGGGCCCCGCAGCGAAATTGAAAATGCGGCGGTCAAACGTCATGATGAGTTAGTTGACCTTATGTGGATGCCAATTAGGCATCGCCAGCTTCAGCAGAATTGGAACCAAGCGCTGGATCAGCGGAAACAACTCCACCCTCACCGTCTTCACCATCATCTAAATCATTCTCATCATCAGAATCGCTTTCAGCAATACGCTGCAAGCCAGACAAACGAGTGCCTTCATCAACGTTAATCAATGTGACACCTTGTGTGGCGCGACCCATCTCACGAATCTCTGAAACGCGTGTACGCACCAAGATGCCGCCAGTAGTGATCAACATAATTTGATCTTCAGGAGATACCAAAGCAGCGGCAACCACTTTACCGTTGCGCTCGGTTGTCTGAATCGCAATCATGCCTTTAGTACCACGACCATGACGGGTGTATTCACCAATCGGAGTGCGCTTACCAAAACCATTTTCAGTTGCAGTTAGTACGCTGCTCGGAATTGCGAGACCATTCGCATCAACGACAGCTGCCTCGGCACCTTCAGCGGCTTCGGCTGGAGCAACTAACATGGCGATCACTTGATGACCTTCACCCAAGTTCATACCACGCACACCGCGCGCTGTACGACCCATTGGACGCACATCGTTCTCATCAAAGCGCACTGCCTTACCAGCATCCGAGAACAACATCACATCATGCTGCCCGTCAGTAATCGCTGCACCAACTAAGAAGTCATTCTCGTTTAAATCGACAGCAATAATTCCGGCCTTACGTGGATTAGAGAAGTCAGATAAACGTGTCTTTTTCACAGTACCCAAGCTCGTTGCCATGAAGACGTAATAATCATCTTGATATCCCTTAATCGGGAGAATCACGGTAATCTTTTCACCTTCAATCAGCGGGAACATATTCACGATTGGCTTGCCGCGTGAATTACGACTTCCTTGTGGAACTTCCCACACTTTGAGCCAATACATACGGCCACGATCGGAGAAACACAAAATGATGTCATGCGTATTCGCAACGAAGAGTGTCTCAATCCAATCTTCATTCTTGGTAGCTGCAGCTTGTTTACCGCGACCACCACGTTTTTGCGCACGATATTCACTCAAAGGCTGGCTCTTCATGTAACCAGTGTTAGAGAGCGTAACCACCATATCTTGCGGAGTGATCAGATCTTCTGTAAACAACTCGGTTGCATTCATTTCAATAAATGAACGACGGCCAGAGTCACCACCAGCAATACCAAACTCAGCTTGCACTTCTTTCAACTCAGACTCAATGACTTGAGTAACACGCTCTGGCTTAGCAAGTAAGTCGAGCAAATCAGAAATCTCCGCCATCACATCTTTGTACTCATTTACGATCTTGTCTTGCTCAAGGCCAGTCAAGCGTTGTAAACGCATCTGCAAAATTTCTTGTGCTTGGCTATCCGATAGACGATAGAGACCAGAGGTTTGCATGCCGTACTCTGGCAACAAACCTTCAGGACGGTAAGCGTTGCGACCACCTGGAGTATCTGTCTCAGCACGCGCCAGCATCTCGCGCACCATGGAAGAGTCCCAAGGTTTACTCATTAATTCTTGCTTAGCAACTACTGGGTTCGCAGCAGCTTTAATGATGGCAATGAATTCGTCAATGTTTGCCAACGCAACTGCCAAACCTTCTAAGACATGACCACGCTCACGCGCTTTGCGTAATTCAAAAATTGTGCGACGTGTGACTACTTCACGACGATGCTGCAAGAAGTACTCCAGCATTTGCTTCAAGTTCAACAGGCGCGGCTGGTTATCTACTAGAGCCACCATGTTCATGCCGAAGTTATCTTGCAGTTGAGTGCTCTTGTATAAATTATTGAGAACTACTTCAGGCACTTCGCCGCGCTTGAGCTCGATTACTACGCGCATGCCTGACTTATCAGACTCGTCGCGTAGATCAGAGATACCTTCTACTTTTTTCTCATTCACCAACTCAGCAATTCGCTCGAGTAAGTTCTTTTTGTTTACCTGGTATGGCAACTCATCCACGATGATGGCCTGACGAGCGCCCTTGTCGAGGTCTTCAAAGTGGGTTTTAGCCCGCATCACCACACGGCCACGGCCGGTGCGATAGCCCTCACGAACTCCTTGAACGCCATAAATAATGCCGGCGGTCGGGAAATCAGGCGCCGGAATGATCTCGATTAATTCGTCGATCGTGCATTCTGGGTTGTGCAATACGTGTAAACAGGCTGTAACCACCTCATCCAGGTTATGGGGAGGGATATTGGTAGCCATACCCACGGCAATGCCAGAGCTGCCGTTAATCAGCAAATTAGGCACTTTTGCAGGAAGAATCAAGGGTTCTTTCTCGCTACCGTCGTAATTTGGCCCGAAATCCACGGTTTCTTTATCCAAATCAGCCAAAAGCTCATGGGCGATCTTACGAAGGCGGATCTCCGTATACCGCATTGCAGCAGCGTTATCACCGTCTACAGAGCCAAAGTTACCCTGCCCGTCAACCAGCATATAGCGCAGGGAGAAGTCCTGGGCCATGCGAACAATGGTGTCATACACCGCAGAATCGCCATGTGGATGGTATTTACCGATCACATCGCCAACTATACGGGCAGATTTTTTGTAAGCACGGTTCCAATCGTTGTTTAATTCATACATCGCGAATAAGACCCGGCGATGGACCGGCTTGAGCCCGTCACGTACGTCTGGCAGGGCTCTGCCGACAATGACGCTCATTGCGTAGTCCAAATAGGACCGCCGCATTTCGTCTTCTAGGGATATTGGTAGTGTTTCTTTAGCGGCTTGTTCCATTTAGAAATAATATCATTTTGATGACTGATAGCCCCTATGCTAAAATTCTGTCAGTTTGTACGAAATTGAGATGTGTCGCTTTGCGGTCTTTTGCTTCAAAGTAGGGCGAATTACATTTAAGTTTGACTTTAATTAAAAAGAGATTTTTGAGGACTAAAAATGAACAAAACCCTAAAACTGGTACTTGCTGGCGTAATCACTGTTGCTGCTACTGCTACTTCCGCCCAAAACGTTGACAACTGGGTCAACTCAACTGGTACTTCTTGGAAAAACGGCGATGGCACATTGTGCTGGCGTGATAACAGCTGGACACCTGCAACTGCAGCTAAAGGTTGTGATGGCTTCTTGGCTCCCAAGGCTGCTACATCTGGAGTTAGCCAAAGCAAAATCACTTTGCAAGCTGACACACTCTATGACTTCGATAAAGCAACATTGAAGGCAGAAGGTCAAGCAACCTTGAACAAGATCGCTGCTGACTTGAACAAGATCAAATTAGAAGTAATTATTGCTGTTGGTAACACCGATAGCGTTGGTACTGATGCCTACAACATGGCTCTCGGCCAGCGTCGCGCTCAGTCAGTTAAAGCTTACTTAGTAAGTAAAGGTGTTGACGGTAGCCGTATTTACACAGAATCAAAAGGCAAGAGCAATCCAGTTGCAAGCAATGCAACTGCTGAAGGCCGCGCTAAGAACCGCCGCACCGACATCGAAGTTGTTGGTACATCTGCAGTTAAGTAATTCTTTTTACTTGTAAAAAAGCCCGGTTCTGCCGGGCTTTTTTATTTCCGCTATATTCATAATCCACCTATATCAACGCGCTTACCGCGCTTTCAACCCTATGAACGTCGATCAATCTGAAATCGCTAAATTTAGCGCCCTAGCCCATCGCTGGTGGGATCCCCAAAGCGAATTCAAGCCTTTGCATGCCATCAACCCCCTACGCCTTAATTGGATCAAGTCTTTCGTTGATCTCCAAGGCAAGAAGGTTCTCGATGTCGGTTGTGGCGGTGGGATTCTGGCAGAGTCAATTGCACAGTCAGGCGCTGACACCTGTGGCATCGACTTATCCGAAAAGGCCCTTAAAGTCGCTGAGTTACATGCGCTAGAGGTAGGCGCAACCCTGAAATACCGCTCTATTTCAGCTGAAGCGCTAGCTGAGGAAGAGCCAGGGCAATATGACGTTGTGACTTGTATGGAGATGCTTGAGCATGTGCCAGACCCTTCATCTGTAGTCCGTGCCTGTGCAAAGCTGTGTAAACCAGGTGGAACCCTCTTTTTTAGCACCCTGAACCGCAATCCTAAGTCCTACTTATTTGCCATTATTGGCGCTGAATATATTTTGCGACTGCTCCCCAAGGGTACCCATGAATACGCCAAATTCATCAAGCCTTCTGAATTAGTTGCATTTACCCGTCACGCCGGATTAGAAATGCTCGGCATGAAGGGGATGACATACAACCCCATTACGCAAGTTTACAAATTGGGTGAAGATGTGGATGTGAACTACATGATTGCTGTACGCAAATGAGTAGCGGGTTAGTAAGCCCTTACAATGGCATCTTTTTTGACCTAGACGGCACTCTTGCCGATACGGCTCCAGACCTTGTCGCAGCTGCTAACCAACTCCTCATCGCTCGCAATCTTCCAGCTATGCAATATGAGGTATTGCGCCCACGCGCTTCGGCAGGGGCTCGTGGACTAATTAAGGGGGCATTTGGGATCGACGCTGATCACCCCGATTTCATTCCACTTCGGGATGAGTTCTTCTCAAACTATGAAAAAGCACTATTGGTCAACAGCATTATTTTTGATGGTGTTGATCATTTACTAGATCAATTAGATGGCGCAAAGCTACCTTGGGGCATTGTTACCAATAAAAGCGAACGCTTTACCAATCCCCTAACTGAGTTAATGGGCTTACGCCAAAGAGCAGCATCAACAGTCTCTGGCGATACCACCCCACATTCAAAACCCCATCCTGAGCCCATCTTGCACGCTGCCAGACTCGCCAATATTGACCCGACTAAATCTGTCTATGTTGGTGATGACATTAGAGACATCGTGGCGGGCAAAGCGGCGGGTATGAAGACAATCGCAGCAGCCTATGGCTATTGTGGCTGTGAGGAGCCCCCAGAGGCCTGGGGCGCGGATTATCTCGTATATCACCCAAAAGAATTGCTGGAAATCATCTTCCCGCAGTAGGGAGATAAAAAGATAATGAGCAATTTAGGAGTAAGCACCTTAAAATGGAGCTTCCAATGCATAAACTCCGGGGTCGACATGGTTTCGACGTGGATTACAAAGCATCAAGGGCATACCGAGGACCCGTTATCTCGTAAATCAATGGGAATGTAATAACTGCAAACGACGAACGTTTCGCACTAGCCGCTTAATTGCGGTTGCCCCTGAACTGATTCTCTCTTGGGTCAGCTAGCGCAAGCTAGATCAGGGTCATTTACAAGAGATAAGATCATTTCATGTCACGGGGAATGATTCGAAAACTTAGTGAATCGCCAGCGTGGAACATGTCAGTCTGTGACTAGCTAGCTAAATTAAATGACATGACTAAGTATGTAGAACTTGTTGTAGAGGATTTGCGGACGCGGGTTCGATTCCCGCCGACTCCACCATTTTGAAGTATGTAACAGTCCAACGCCACCCACCAGGGTGGCGTTTTTCTTTATATATAAAGGCTTGTCAAGGGTACGCAAGCCACCCCTTTTGGGTGCCCTTGACTAAATATGACCTCGTTTATTAACTATGTATACCTAGGGGGTTTTTACCCATTAAAATAACTTTTAAGTCATGTTTTATATGGATTTACGTCATAATCTACTTATACAAAAATAGGACATCAATGTCTTATTTTTGTATATAATTAAGGCTTAATCAGGAAAGGAGGCCAAGATGGCTAAAGCAACAACTAAAGACCGTATCTTGGCCAGCCTACGTAATTCCAAAGGCAAGGTCTTCTTGCGTGATGACTTCAATCGATTTGGTAACTACCGCCAGGTATGCCGTGTAGTGAAAGAACTCTCAGATGAAGGCAAACTAATGCGCCTTGGGTATGGCACGTATGTAAAGGCGCGCCCCTCCTCTATCTCTGGCAAACCCGTCGCAGATGAAAGCCTGATCAACATCGGCCTTGAGGCCATGAAAAAACTGGGTATCAAAGCTGATGTAGGTAAAGATATGCGCGCCCTGATTCAAGGTGACAGCACTCAGGTTCCCATGCTTCCCATTCTCAATATTGGTAATGCCAGGGTATGTCGCAAGCTCTCAGTAGGCAGTCGTTGCCTAGTCTATGAAAAGAATTAGCGACACCCAAAGACTCCAAGTTTTAGATGTCATCAATGAGTTAGAGCTTGGCATTTCTGAATTCGCCCTTGAAAAAGATTTCATAGTTACTGATGCCTTGGCCGGTATTGCCAGCATTAATAACACAGACTTTGATTTAATCTTCTGCGGGGGCACTTGCCTGTCCAAGGCCTATGGCTTGTTGGAGCGAGTCTCTGAAGATGTAGATATCAAGGCATCACCAAAATCTACAGAGGCACTGACAAACAGTAAAGTCAAATCAAGGATGAGCAAGCTTAAGGCCGATATTGAATTGGCATTGAATAATGCAGGCTTCAAATCCGAGTTCATTTCAAGAAATGCAAAAGATAGAAATAACTTTATTGAATTTGATATCCAGTACTCCACCCACTTTGAAGTAAGCCCTGGGATGCGCGCGAACCTCAAGCTTGAAGTGAGCTATAGCCCATTGCGCGCGCCCAAACGAGATAGGGCAATTACCCTCTTATTTGATTCATTGGCAGGCATGAATACTGGTCCTAGCTTCATGGTGCCCTGCGTAGACTTAAGTGAAGCATTAGCGGAGAAGCTCATTACTTTCCCAAGGCGCCTAGCTCTATCGATGGCAAAGGATGATGAGGGGCTTGATACCGCATTAGTACGTCACCTTTACGACGTTTATCAGATTATCCAAAAGAACTCATCCATCCTGAGTGATAACCAAGACAATCTGTCAAACCTAGTAAATCAAGTAATCCAAAAGGATGCGGAAGATTTTGCAAGTCAACATAGCGCCTTTGTGACTGATCCGCTTGGTGAAATTCATAAAGCGATGGAGTACGCAAAGTCTGATGCGAAGACCAAAGAAATCTATGATCAATTCATTAGGGTGATGGTCTATGACAAGAACGCACCCTCATTTGAAGATGCGCTCTCTGCATTCCATAGAACTCTTAAGCTAGCCCTACCAAGTCTTTCTCGCTAGAAGGCTAAATACCCATATTGCCTAGGTGCTGGGTAATACGATCCATCGGTTGATCAGAGCTAGCCACTGGTGCACCCAGATCTGCTGTTCGCGCCCGTATAGGTTGAGATCGATATCAGGCCCCTCTTTATATTGCGCAATCTTGATTCAACGCTTTGGTGTTTTGCCCACTATCTTCACCGCCCTCAAGAAATCAAAGTCAACACCTTTGTCTGCTTGAGTGACTGTATCTAAGAATAGCTTGAGATAGCCACGCTCTGCAGTGGGCTCTATTACTGGATTTTCTTTTGCACGCTTAGCCAACTCTTCATCTGAGACCAACAAGCTAATCTCACGATTCTTCACGCTCAAGCGGATGCGGTCACCATTATGTACAAACGCCAATGGTCCACCTACTGCAGCCTCTGGAGTGACGTGCAACACAATCGTTCCGAAAGCCGTACCACTCATGCGCCCATCAGAAATTCGCACAATATCTTTTACGCCAGCACGAGCTAACTTCATCGGAATCGGAATGTACCCCGCCTCTGGCATACCAGGTGCGCCTTTGGGGCCAATGTTCTTTAGCACCAAAATATCATCTGCCGTGACATCTAAGTCTGGACTATCAATGCGATTGGCTAGGTCTTCACTGTTTTCAAACACAACAGCGCGACCCTCATGCTCCATGAGCTTTTCATTAGCTGCTGATTGTTTAATGATGGCGGCACCGGGTGCTAGGTTGCCATGCAATACTGCAATGCTGCCACGTGGATAAATCGGGTTATCGAACTTGCGCACTACATCTTGCTTAAAGCTTGGAGGGGCCGCATCAATCTCCTCGCCTAAAGTGCGACCTGTTACCGTCATCGCATCTAGCTTTAGTAAAGGCTTGAGCTCACGTAGCAGCGTAGTAATACCACCAGCATCATGGAAGTTCTCCATGTAGTGATCACCAGAGGGCTTTAAATCCACTAACACTGGCGTCTCATCACCCATCTTATCGAGTGCATCCAAGTCAATCTCTAGGCCCATACGACCAGCGATGGCAGCTAAATGTACGATGCCGTTAGTCGAGCCACCAATTGCCAATAAAACACGCATCGCGTTTTCAAAAGCGTCTGCTGTTAATACCTTATCAATTGTTAGGCCGTCTTTTGCCATTTGTACAGCGCGAGTACCAGTCTCTTCTGCAATCCGAATACGGTCGGCAGTAACTGCTGGCGGTGTCGCGCCACCAGGCACAGTCATACCAAGCGCCTCAGAGATACAAGCCATCGTACTAGCAGTGCCCATGACTGAGCAGGTGCCTACACTGGCTACTAATTGGTCGTTCACTTCATCTTTTTCAACTTCATCAATTTCGCCAGCGCGGAATTTTCCCCAATAGCGGCGACAGTCAGTGCATGCACCCACACGCTCACTTCGATGGGAGCCGGTCAGCATGGAACCAGTGATCAACTGAATTGCTGGCAGACCAGCAGAGGCAGCACCCATCATTTGTGCGGGTACAGTTTTATCGCAACCACCAATCATCACTACCGCATCCATCGGCTGAGCACGCAACATCTCCTCCGTATCCATTGACATGAGGTTACGCAAATACATGCTGGTAGGAGCAGCAAAGCTTTCATGAATGGAGATGGTGGGGAAATCCATCGGCAAACCACCAGCCAACATCACGCCACGTTTTACGGCCTCAATCAGTTGCGGCATATTGCCGTGACAGGGGTTATAAGCACTACCAGTATTAATAATGCCAATGACGGGGCGGTCTAAGGCGCTATTGGTATAGCCAGCACCCTTGATAAATGCTTTACGCAAAAACAAGGAGAAGCCTTTATCACCATAACTGGTTAAGCCCTTACGCAAACCACTCTCTGTGGACTGCTTTTTTTCTTTATCTATATTGCTTGTCATAAATCATTCTTTAAATTAAAAAATAAATGGTGCTTACTCAGCTTTGATATCAGCTTCTCTAATGACTTTTTCCCAACGCTTCACTTCAGTAGCTAGCAACTCAGCTGATTTCTTAGGCTTAGTTGGTGCTGCAGCGTAAACACCCTGCTTTAGAAATGCTTCCTTCACCTCAGGATTAAGCAATAGTTTAGCGATAGCACTATTTAACTGGTCAACGATAGGCATGGGCGTACCGACTGGCGCTAGAACACCAAAGGTAGAGCTCACTTCCAGTGCGGGCATACCAGATTCAGCGGTCGTAGGAACATCAGGCAGCATCGAAATGCGTTTTGCTGTTGTCACCGCTAAAGGACGTAATTGCCCGGCGTTGATAAATGGTAATGCAGCCGGAACCGTTTCCACCATCATATTGACTTGTCCCGCAACCAAATCGGTCATAGCTGGGCCGCTACCTTTATATGGCACGTGCGTGATTTTGAGACCCGCTTCTTTTTGGAAAATTTCTGCACCCATTCTTTGTGGTGCGCCTGCACCCGAAGAGGCGTAATTTAATTTATCTGGATTGGCTTTGGCGTAATCCACTAAGCCTTTTAAGGTTCTTACAGGAACATTGGGGTTCACCACCACCACCAAAGGCACAGAACCCACAATCATGACTGGGGTGAAATCCTTCAAAAGATCGTAACGTAATTTGCCCTTCTCAAGCGTAGCCATAGTGGAATGTGAGGTGACCGCACCCATCAATAAGGTGTAACCATCTGGATTTGCTTTAGCTACCGCTTCTGCGCCGATATTGCCACCAGCTCCACCGCGATTCTCAACCAACACTTGCTGACCCAAAGAGTCGCCTAAGTTCTTGGCTAGAATTCGTCCAATGACATCGGTAGCCCCACCAGGAGGATAGGGTACGATCAGTTTAATTGGCCTGTCCGGATAAGCGGCATGCACCAAACCAGAAAAGCTCAGGATCAGGGTTGCCTGGGCGATAGAACGGCAAATCTTACCCAATTGAAAAGTGATCATTTTTATCTCCGTGTCACAGTTTTATATTTATGCTCTCAATATACTAAACTTCATCATTACATCCATTTAAGCTTGCTGAGCCTAATTCCACATCTTGCCAAGGACCGTTATGTCAAATATTCAACCTTTTCACCTGGCTTTTCCTGTAGACAACCTGGAAGCAGCTCGTACTTTTTACGGCAGCACCTTAGGTTGCGCAGAAGGTCGCAGCTCTGATGAATGGATTGATTTTGACTTCTTTGGACACCAATTAGTTGCCCACCTTGCACCTGAAGAATGCAGTCATGCAGCCTCAAATGAGGTTGACGGACATCAAGTTCCCGTAAAACACTTTGGGGTGGTGCTAACGATGCCAGATTGGCATGCATTGGCCGATAGATTAAGCAGCAGTGGCATGAAGTTCATCATCGAGCCACAGATTCGCTTTAAAGGAAAAGTAGGTGAGCAAGCCACCATGTTCTTTCTTGATCCTGCTGGTAATGCCCTAGAGTTCAAGGCATTCGAGGATCCCAGCCAGCTATTTGCTAAATAATTGGCCGAGATAAAAAACTGACTACAAGCTATCTACCGCATCAGAAAAACTGGTAACTCATACCCGCCTGGAAATTGATGGGTGCGCCAGCAAAAATTCCATCAGGACTTCTACTGGAAATATAGCGCTTGTTTAACAGGTTATTAACCACACCAAATACTTTCAAACTTTTATTGATCGCATAATTCGCACTCCAATTAACAGTAGTGATAGCAGAAATTTCCCCGAGAGTACCAATGGAGTTTGGCAAGACAGTATTTGCTGAATCGGCAAATTGAGGCGATAAGTAATTCAGACTAACTAAGGTGTTAAGGCCATTTTTCTGATAGCTGACACCTAAATTCGATACCAACTCTGATGTGTATGGGATACGGTTTCCATCTTTCCCCATAGATGAATTACCAACAAATTTAGCAACGGGAATATAAGTGAGATTCCCACTCAGACCCCATCCAGATTGAAGTCCATACCCTAAAGATAATTCCATGCCCTGATGTAAGCTCTTGCCGCCATTAGCTTTAGTAATGCCCGCAGCAAGACTTTGATTGACGATTTGATTACTAAAGTTCATGCTAAATATTGCCGCATCATAGCTAAAACCACTATTCACACCCCGTAGTCCAAACTCAAAATTAGTTGATCTCTCAGGATCCAATTGCTGATCCACGCCCTTGTCACTAATGGCAGTTGCTAATTGAGCAGGCGCAAATCCTTTATATACGCTTGAGTAAAGCTGTAGTTCTGGAATCAGTTGCCAGCTTGCTCCAATTTGTGGAACAGTTTCTAAATTCTTTGCACTCCCTGACTTTTCAGTCAGGACATTATTTCGGGATTGGTTGTAACTTTCAATACGTACCCCAGGAGTAACTGCAAAGTCTTTTGATAGTAAGAATCTATTTTGTGCAAAGAAAGCGATTGAATTGGCTTTATTTTCCTCATGCCCAGACACTGTTCCAGACTGAGCTAAGCTGCGGGATGCCACTAGCTGGTTTGATTGCGTCTCAGTATGTAAGCGCAGTCCGAATTCAAATTCATTGCCTATACCCATTGCCTCATAAGCATGAGTCACCCTTGAATCTACTCCGAGCATTTGAAACTCACGATTACGCCCAAACATACAATCATTATCGCCATTGCACGGAGTAAAACTGGTTTTGTCCGAAGTACGACTACTGATGCTTTGACGCCAGTAATCTCGATCTAGGCGACTCCAGTAAAGTAAGGTGTTCAGCTTTGTGGCAGCGCCGAGCTCCCAGGAGTGATTCAGATCAACAGCATTTCTCTGCGTAACAAAATAATCATTGGGAGCGGGATTTCCTGAAAATCGAGTGGCATATTGATTTGGTCTCAAACCGACATACGAGGTATTAATATTGTTGTCATAGTGAGTATATTTAAGGCTTAGCCATTGATTTTGATCAATGGCCACCCCGCCCTTAAAAAGAATGTCGTACATCTTGAAGCCATTGCCTTGATACCCATCACTCTCTGACTTAATGATGTTGATGCCTGCAATCGCTCCATTACTATCCGACTTTCCGCCGGCCTCAATTTGAGCTAATTGATAACCATAATTACCCGCTTTACCGGAAAGCTTAAAGCCCTCCTCTGGAGTTTTGGTGAGGTAATTAATCACGCCACCAATATTGGAAGGACCATACTGCAAGCCAGATGCCCCCTTTAAAACCTCAATGCCACTCATACGATCAACAGGCGGGCTGTAATAAGAGGCGCTAGAAATAAATAGGCTGGGATGAATAGGTGCACCATCCTCCAGCAACAACACTTTCTGACTACGGCTAGGATTCAGCCCACGAATCCCAATATTAGGAATGGAACCTAAACCACCTTCATCGCCCCGGATATTAATACCCGGAATGGTCTTAAGAGCATCTTGAATGGATAAGGGCTGAAGTAACTCCAACTGCTTTTGATTAATTACGTCGACCGTGCCCGGAATTTTCGAACGCGCATTTTCCTCGCTGCCGACAATATCCATTCTTGGTAAATCTATTTCTTTAGCCTGAATACCCGAATTCAAGGAACACCCACAAATCAAGGCAAAGCGTAAAGCCCAGAACAATTTTTTTTGTTTCATATGCAATCTCCAGAGATAAAAACATCAAATCGCTGGCTAATCGCATATCAAAACACTTTTGCTGGCTAATAAATTAGGGTGCTTAGTACATCACTATTTAGTCAAAATAAGCTTCTTTAATTTAGTAATTCTTAAAATATATCTTTCGCCATCATGGATGATGACAACGGTTTTCTCTTTGCCAAACAAACTCGTACTAGCAATCGTCTTATTTAAGCTCAATTGAGGATTTACAAAATCTACTACCGAGACATTGAACTCTGGTTTCAATTTAAGTCTCTAACCTGAAGTGGATCGGGAGATGGTAGCAGTGAGATATGGTCTGATCCTGAGATCCTAGGGCAGAAAATTTCCACCGTCTGACACCATCCATAGCGGATCTATCTAATTTTTCGTAGCCAGAGCTTTTGGCTAATAGAATACTTTCCACATCCCCTCGCTCATCAATACATAGCTTGAGGTGAACGGCGCCTTGTTCACGCATACGCCTACTTAAAAGGGGATAAATCGGTTTTGGATTTATAAAAATATCCCTATCACGAAAGGTTTTCACTGCCGGAGACGATATGATCGACTCATGATTACTTGAGTCCTTTGCAATCGATGACGCAAGAAAATGATGAGTGGCACTAATATCCTGATTTTGTTTTGATACCCTGGATATAACGCGATGATCAAGCGAGTCCCTCAAACTGAGATTTAGCCTCTCTGGTACAAAAGTCTGCGAAGTCTTCTGTTGAAATATTCCCACTCCAAAAATAATAGAAATATGCGCCCCAATTACCCAAAGAGGAATGAGCTTAGACGCACTAATCTTTAATTTTTTTCCTATCAAGAAACAAAGCCCTTACATGCATCAACTCAAAATGAAAGATGATAATCATTCTCATTTATTTTATTGGATGTTCTCTCGGCCAACAACCCTTTAAATTAAAAGCCCGCAGGCTCAAAGGGTATTCAGCGGATTGGCTAGATGAATCTAATACTTCTGATGAATTTGTAAGCGCCAGAGTGAAGTGATTTCAGCAGCTCTTGCAAAATGAAGAGAGTCTGAATCATCAAATGCTTTCGGATGTTTAGGTTTGGTATCAATACGCTCAAGAACAACTAATCCAGCGTCTTCAATCCAAGAGAGTAGCTCTTGTCTGGATCTGAGCTCAAGATGTTCGGCTAAATCAGACAGAATCAACCAACCCTCACCTTGAGGCAGTAAATGTTCTTTTAACCCAGCTAAAAATCCTTTAAGCATCTGACTCTCTGGATCATAGACCGCATGCTCTAATAAGGAGCTAGGTCTTGCGGGCACCCATGGTGGATTGCAGACAATTAATGAAGCCTTTCCTGCTGGAAATAAATTGGCCTTCACAATGTCTATTTGAGAACCCAAACCTAAGAGTGCAATATTTTCTTTGGCACAGGTAAGCGCTCGATCGTCTTGATCGGTGGCAACAATTTCTTGGACATCCCGCATTGCCAAAATAATCGATAGCACACCAGTGCCCACGCCAATATCAAAAGCTGTGGATGCCCCATCGATGGATTTGGGCAGAGGGGCGCTACAAACTAACTCAATGTACTCGCCGCGAACGGGTGAGAAAACGCCGTAATGCGGATGAACGTAGATTGGCTCACCATTTTCATCGGCCAAAATAGGCAATCCATTCTTGCGCCATTCATGAGCGCTAATCACGCCCAAAAGTTCACGCAAAGAAACTATATAAGAGTGATCAACGGTGCCATATGCTTCTGAACATGCTTGCGTGATATCGGGCGCACGACGTAAGGGGATAGTATGGTCCGAATTACATTGAATTAACAACATCCCCAATATTCGGGCACGCTGAGATTGAATCAGCCGGTGTTGATTGAAAATATCTTTTGCTGTTTTTTTGGGGGTGACATCAGTAGACTTATCCACCCTCTTGCCGGCACGCTTTGATTTTTTGGATGGTTTATCTATGCGACGAACCAAGGCCTGCAATAGCTGTCGGGCATTTTGGAAATCGCCTTTCCAAAGAATAGCCGTACCTTCACATGCCAAACGGTAGGCATCATCAGCCGTAAATGTGTCGTCGGCAATCACCACTTTTTTATGTGCTGCAATGCCATTTTCAGAATGCCAAACTGCTGAGCAATTCTGGCCACCCTCTTCCCAGTGAATGGAGCCACCTTGGCTCATAAATTACTCAGGAGGATGTTCCTCGGGATTGACATCTAAGGCGATCAAAAACCGAGAGACCATGTTGTAAGCTGCCACTACAGTGACAAGCTCAACGGTATTGGTGTTACCCAAAGCGGTCTGCAAACGCTTCATCAGAGCGCTATCCACCTGGATATTGCGAGTCATCTGAAACGTGAGTTCTGCAGCGTCATTCTCTACAGCAGAGAATAAGGCGCTAGGAAAGCTTGGCTGTCCAATTAAACGCAGCGCTTGAACTTGCTCTTCAGTACCGCCTGCCTTGATAAACGGCGGGGCATGGTGAAAAAACTCATATTCAGCGCCATTGAGAACAGCTACCCCGCACATCGCAAGCTCACGCAGCTTTGGATCTAAGGAGAGGTTATTGCGGATCTCGCCCACAAAATGATTCCAGCCCTCGGCGATAGGGGTGCTATGTAAAAGCATGCGATCCAAGTTAATGAACTGGCCACCTCGTCTTTTACGAATAGCCGCTACCAACTCAGCAGGCTCAGCTAGATCCATCGGCTGATAGGGAATTAAACGCTCACTCATATCAATTCCTTATTGTGTTTCTTTAATATTGTTTTCAATCACAAACTTACCCCATACTGCAATTTGCTTGCCGATAAAGTCGCGCAAAGTTTCTGGATTACCAGCAACAACTTCAATACCTTGTGATTTTAATTTAGACGCAACTGCAGGCGTTTTGAGCGCTTTCGTGACAGCCTGGTTCATGGCATTGACGATCGCTGGTGGAGTTTTGCCTGGAGCCAAAACTGCCCACCATGCTGGTGCATTAAATCCAGGGAATCCACTCTCAGCAATCGTTGGTACATTTGGTAACTCAGGAGATCTTTTGGCAGTAGTGATAACCAAAGGAATGACACCGCCACTATCAACATGGGGCTTCACCAAGAATTCTGAGCCAACAGCTAGTTGAACTTGACCACCGAGTACATCTTGCATCAATGGGCCCCCACCACGGTAAGGAACATGATTCCAATCAAAGCCTGCTTGCTTAGCCAAACGCGCCATAGCCAAATGACCCAAGCTGCCAATGCCAATGGATCCATAGCTAAATTGTTTACCAGTCTTAGACAAGTCTACCAACTGCTTGAAGCTCGTGATCCCAGAATTCTTACTAGCAACCAATACCATCGGCGAAGTACCAATTAAGGTCACAGGCGCAATATCTTTAATCGTGTCATACGGAAGCTTATCTTTAAGGATTGGATTGACGCCGTGCGTGTCAAAAACCACTGCAAAGGTATAACCATCAGGATCTGACCTGGTCATCGCGGCAGTTCCAATCACACCAGATGCCCCACCAATATTTTCAACAATGACGTTTTGCTTTAATTCTGCTTGTAAAGCCGGGGCCAAGGTACGTGCCACTTGATCCACAGAGCCACCCGGCGGAAAAACAGCAATCAGGCGAATCGGCTTTTGGGTAGGCCAAGCGCCCACACCGGCAGTTTGAGCGCCAGCAAAAGAACCAGCAAACATCATAAATAGGCCAAATAAAAGCGCTTTTTTAGTTATTTTCAAGTAAATCGGCATGCATTATCTCCCTCGATTAAGACTGCAAGATTACCACCCATCCTCGCCGCTTGTTTGATAATGGATACCGGAGCAAGATGAGATTACCTATGAAACCAATATTGAACGTGGCTGCCTACTTATTTGTCAGTCTAGACAATTTAACTGAGCTACGCGCCAAGATCTTAGATGAGTGCAATGCTGGCGAGTTAAAGGGCACCATTCTCTTGACTGGCGAAGGTATCAATATGTTCTTAGCCGGTAGCGAACCCGAATTACGCGGCTTTCTAAATTACTTGCGCCAGGATCCGCGCTTTGCACCCCTTCAAACTAAAGATAGCTGGTCAGAAACACAGCCCTTTAAAAAGATGTTGGTGAAAATTAAGAATGAAATCATTCGAATGAATCACCCAGCGATTCGTCCGGAAGAGGGTCGCGCAAACTTCATCACACCGAAAAAATTACAAGAGTGGCTTGATCGTGGAACAGACGACTTGGGACGTCCGGTAGTCTTGGTGGACACGCGTAATGCTTTTGAAGTCGAGTATGGGACTTTTGAAAATGCGCTGCATTTCAATATCGAGAAATTTACAGAATTTCCTAAGGCAATTTCAGCTCATAAGGACGAGCTAGCGGATAAAACTTTGGTGAGCTTTTGTACCGGTGGAATTCGTTGTGAAAAGTCTGGGCTCTATATGCGCGAAATTGGCATGCAACACAGCTATCAGCTTGAGGGTGGCATCCTCAAGTACTTTGAAGACGTTGGCTCCGCACATTACACCGGCAGCTGCTTCGTATTTGATGAACGGGAAGCGCTAGAACCTAATCTAGACACCATCCCACTGGAACGCTCGATCCGAAAAAAACAAAGTGCATAACTACTAAAGGTATTAGTCTGACTTACCCACCAAAGTCATGTGCTCAACAAAAGGTGGTTTTGCGAAGAATGGGCCAACAATGGCTCGCCAATCAGCAAAAGCATCAGATCCCCTAAAGTCCATCGTATGGTTCTCTAGGGTATCCCAGTAAATCAGTAATAGGTAGCGAGCAGGAGTTTCAATGCTGTGATTCACCTTGAATCCACGAAATCCCTTAGCTTTTGCTATTACCGTATTGACGCCACGCAAAATGGCCTCTTCAAACTCAGCGCCCCTAGTTGGGTCAATTTCTATATCGCAGTGCTCTAAAATCATGATGCTTCCTTTTTAAAAAAGTATTTTTATATCAATAGTAAAATTCATTTATAAAAGAAGCTTAATCCAAAAAATATCTGGGCTCGAGACATGTCTAATACCCTCCATCGGCAAATGCCGATTTTTTTATCTGCCCTGATTTTTTCATGCACAAGCTTAGTGGCGAGTTTCAATGCTGCAGCGCAATCAACTCAGGGCTACCCCAACAAGCCAATTAAGTTGATTGCCCCAGTAGCGGCTGGGGGTGGTCTTGATAACATCGCTCGCTCGCTCGCAGAGAAAATGTCCAAATCCATTGGTCAAACCATCGTTGTAGAAAATATTGGTGGGGGTGGGGGCACCATTGCTTCACAATCAGTTGCAAAAGCCACCCCAGATGGCTACACCTTGATGGTTGCCTACGTTGGCTCGCATGGAACTAACCCGGCAGTTCGCAAGCTACCTTACGATGCCATTAAAGATTTCACGGCGGTTGGCATGATAGGAGCAACACCAAACGCCCTGGTAATCAATCCCGAGTTACCGATCAAAAACTTAAAAGAATTTATTGATTACGCCAAGAAGAATCCAGACAAAATAAGTTATGGCTCTGCTGGCCCAGGGACTTTGACCCATTTAGGGATGGAGCAATTAAAGCTAGCTGCAGGAATCTCTATGGTTCACGTCCCTTATCGTGGTGTAGGGCCAGCCTATACGGATTTGTTAGCAGGTCAAACTCAAGCAATGCTTCCAACCCTATTTGCCGCCATGCCCTACTTAAATACCAATCGAGTTCGTGGCTTAGCTATCACTGGCGCCAAGCGCAATCCTGCTGCCCCCAATATTCCCACCTTCAAGGAGCTTGGCTACAACGGCTTTGATGGGCAGCAGTGGTATGGAATCGTTGGCCCCGCCAACCTGCCGCCTGCCATTATTAAGAAACTCAATTCGGAGCTCAATAAAGCATTGGCACTTCCCGATTTCTCAGAAAAAATGACCAGTGAAGCCATGACATTAATGCCGATGTCTCCACAACAATTTGAAAACTATATTAAAGAAGATATTGCGCGCTGGGCTAAGGTTGCCAAAGAACGCAATATTGAATTGGAATAAATTCAGTTACAAAGTTACCCAGCTACTCACTTTTACTAAATTCGATACTTATAAAAATAGGAAATAACATGTCCCATGCTATTCAAGCAGCAGCCGATCTCAATGCGCCACCAGTCACTAAAATATTGGCTGAGTTTGTTACTTCACACGCCAGTCAAGGCTGGAGTACTGAGGTAGACCATGAGGCGCATCGCACCTTTTTAAATTGGCTTGGATGCGCAATTGGTGCAGCTAAACACGAGAGCGTTGAATCCTCATTAGCTGCCATCCGTGAATTTCAACCAGCGCCTCAGGCGAGTATTCTGGGTCGCAAAGATCGTGTGGATATGGGTGGTGCAGCGCTCATCAATGGCATTAGCTCGCACACCTTTGACTTTGATGACACGCATCTCAAAACGGTGATACACCCCGCAGGCCCAGTTGCCTCTGCCATCCTGGCTTTGGGTGAACATACCAATGTCACAGGTCGTCAAATAATTGATTCACTCGTTTTAGGAATTGATGTTGCTTGCCGTGTTGGTAATGCCATGTACCCAGATCACTACCATCGTGGCTGGCACATCACTGGCTCTACTGGCATGCTAGGCTCTGCTGCAGCTTGCTCACGCCTCATGGGGCTAGATCTCCAGAAAACGACTATGGCATTAGGCATCGCAGCATCACAGCCAGTGGGTATGCGCGAGCAATTTGGCACAATGACAAAACCTTTTCACCCAGGCGGTGCTGCACGCGCAGGACAACTCTCTGCTCTATTGGCAAAGCATGGCTTTACTGCCAGTCCTAAAGCTTTAGAAGCGGGCCGTGGCTATATGCAAACCGTTTCAACTAAATGCGACTGGTCAGAGATTGATCGAGAGCTTGGTAAATCATTTGAGATTTCGTTGAATACCTACAAGCCATTCGCTTGTGGAATTGTGATTCACCCTGCCATTGATGCGTGTGCACAACTCAAAGCGCAGGGCGTTAAAGCGGAGGAAGTGGAACGTATTGAGTTACGCGTTCACCCACTCGTACTTGAATTAACTGGCAAGAAAACACCTAAAGATGGTCTAGAAGGTAAATTCAGTGTCTATCATGGCTGTGCCGTCGGCTTAATTTTCGGTCAAGCAGGTGAAGGTGAATATGCCGACGATATTGTCAATCGTCCTGATGTAGTTGCCTTACGCGCCAAAGTAAACGCCACAACTGATACATCCATAAGCGAAGCATCGGTGGATGTCAAGGCGATTCTGAAGGATGGAAAAGAAGTCCACATCTTCGTTAAAAATGCAATTGGGTCTGTTGAGAATCCAATGAGCGACGCTAATTTAGAGCAAAAGTTCACTAGCTTGACTGAGCCAGTAATTGGCAAAGAAAAAACTACTCAACTGATTGCAGCATTATGGAATCTGGGAAGCGCACCTGATCTCAAGAAAATATTGAGTCTTTGCACTCCCGACTAACTCACCCCTAAAGAAGAAACCAGTCATCATGACCAAGCTACCGAATATCGTCATTCTCGGAGATTACGAGCGCGCCCTGCGTCGCTTTTCTCAATGGGATCGGATAGAGCAAAATTCAAATCTCACAATTCATCATGAGCCATTGCGAGATGAGGCCTTGTATGAGGCAGTCAAAGATGCCGATGTCATTGCCATCGTACGTGACCGCTCCCCCTTTAACGAAGCCATGATTGCGAGGCTACCAAAGCTCAAATTATTGATGTTCACAGGTAAGCGAAATGGCACGCTAGACAGCGCCGCCCTTACTTCTCGCAATATTCCGATTGCCTGCACGCCAGGAGGCCCTTCGAAAGAAACTACTGCCGAGTTAACCTGGGCATTAATTTTGGGCGCCTCAAAACAATTGATTCGCCAAAATAATCTCGTGAGCACCGGTGGCTGGCGCGATGAACTCTCCGTTCTGCCCATACTCTCCGGTGAGCGCTTGGGCGTTCTTGGTCTAGGCGCTATCGGCAGTGCTGTTGCTCGCGTTGGCAAGGCATTCGGCATGGAGATCGTCACCTGGAGCCCGAACATGACTCCAGAGCGCGCTGCAGTTGAACATGCCACTTCCGTTAGTCTCGATGAATTACTACGCACATCAAAAGTAGTTACCCTGCACTTAGTAGCGGGCCCCGGCACTAAAGGCCTGATCAGCGCCGATCAACTCGCCTTAATGCGCCCAGACTCCATTCTGGTCAATACCTCACGCTCTGCATTGATTAATATGTCCGACTTATGTGCTGCCCTCAAAAAAGGTTGCCCAGGACAAGCTGCTGTAGACGTATTTGATATTGAGCCATTACCATCGAATGATCCCTTACGTAGTACCCCAAATTTATTAGCAACTCCCCACCTAGGCTTTATCGCAGAGCCTGTCTTTAAAATGTTCTCCCAGGGGATTACTGAAACTCTGGAAGCATGGTTAGATCAAAAGCCAGTACCTCATCCATACCAGCCTTAACGCCTTTGAAAACACTGACTCCAACAGAATTATTTATTACCTTTAGCAAGATCGGCATGTCTGGTTTTGGTGGAGTGCTACCCTGGGCTCGCCGCACCTTGGTAGAGCAGGATAAGGTACTCAGTTCAGAAGAGTTTAGTGCCATTCTTGGAATATGTCAGATTGTTCCAGGACCCAATATTCTGAATCTCGCTGTCTGTATTGGCTCACGCCTCTGTGGGGCTAAAGGCGCCTTTGCCGCAGCGCTTGGTCTGACTCTTGGACCAATCTGTGTTGTGATGTTGCTAGCAGTTTTGTATCAGCATTACAGTAATTTAGAAAGTGTTCAAGGTCTACTCAGGGGCATCTCTGCAGTGGGCGTGGGATTAATTGCTTCCACCGGCATCAAAATGTTGCGTGATGAGTTTAAATATCCTGCAATGCTTTTAGTCGTAGCCCTGACTGTGACAGCCGCAAGCTACTTCCATTTAGGTCTTGGCTGGGTTGTTCTTCTGGTATCACCGCTTGCTTTGCTTTTAGCATTCAGGAAGGCTCGCAAGTAATGGGCATACTCCTCAGTCTATTCTTAAAGCTTTCTGCTTTTTCTCTGATTGCCTTCGGAGGAATCAATGCATTACTTCCTAGCCTCTTAGAGCTATCGGTTCATCAAGAACGGTGGATTGACCTACAAACTTTTGCCGATTACTTTGCAATTGCTCAAGCTGCTCCTGGCCCAAATTTTATGACGGTTACCTTGATCGGCTGGCATGTTGGAGGGATTCTGGGGGCACTTCTCGCCACTTTTGCAATTGCCTGGCCATCATCTATTTTGGTGTACTTTGTACAACGGCTGATCCTAAGCATGAATAACGAACAAAAAAAGAAGTCGATTCAGTACGCTGCTGCCGCACTGGCAATTGGCTTAGTGCTTTCTTCTGCATGGCAGATTGCCTTACAAATCAATCATAGCTATGCTGCCTATGGATTGACTCTACTAACTATTGGGTTGACTGTCTTTACCCGCTGGCATCCTTTATATTTGATTGCACTGGGCGCAGCCCTTGGAACAATGGGATTGATATGAAACTCTTTTCACTTCTAAGTATTACTATTGCTGGTGCAGCGCTCTCGTTAGCGCTAACTTCTCAAGCTCAAAGTAGTTACCCTAATAAATCTATCAATTTAGTTGTGCCTTATGGTGCAGGCGGCAGCGCAGACTCTCGGAGCAGACAGCTGGCTCAGAAAATGAGTGTCATTCTGAAGCAGCCGATTGTGGTTGATAACAAACCAGGTGCTGGCGGAAATATCGGTACTGAGTTTGTCGCAAGATCTGCTCCGGATGGCTACACCATTGGTATGGGAAACTTTGCGCCCATGGCAGTAAACAAAACGCTTTTTGGAAACTTACGATATGACCCAGAAACTGCTCTCACTCCCATCATCCTAGTCGAAAAGGGTCCGCTAATTCTGGTGGTGAATCCAAATTCGCAATACAAGACTATTCAAGATATTGTTACAGCAGCTAAAGCAAAGCCAGGGACTCTGACATTCTCTTCGGGAGGAATCGGTGGTAGCCATCAACTCTCAGCTGAGCTATTTATGCAAAATGCTGGCATCCAAATGATTCATGTTCCTTATAAGAGTGGCTCTGCTGCACTGACTGATTTGATGGCAGGTAATGTCGATATGATGTTTGATCAGATGTACTCTGCAGTTCCTAATATCAGAGCAGATAAACTGCGTCCTATTGCCATCACCAGCAAAAAGAGATCGCCACTCTTTCCGAGCGTGCCCAGTTTTGCAGAGCTTACTTACCCTAAAGTTGAGGTGCTCAATTGGCAAGGGTTCATTGCGCCTGCTGGCACACCTAAATCGATTATCGACACATTAAATAAAGCCGCTAATGAAGCTCTTAAAGATCCACAACTCAGAGAGTTAATGCTCTCCCAAGGAAATGAGATTGGTGGTGGTAGTCCTGCCGATTTCGCAGCCCTCATTAAATCCGAGGCTGCAAAATGGAGTGCCGTAGTCAGGGCTGGAAATATTAAGCCTGAGTAAGCTGGATACGCAAAATTACTTCAGCGCTTGGTAAGTCAGAATACCCAAAAAGGTTAGACAGAGTGAGCCAAATAAATGTAAGAGCGCAGTACCTAGCGCCCAACTCACTTCGCCACGCTGCATAAAACCGACCACTTCAGCAGAGAAGCTGGAGAAGGTGGTGAGGCCACCCAAAAAACCCGTAATCACAAATAGCTTCCATTCAGGAGAGAGGCTTTGGTTATTGCCAAAAAAGGCTATAGCAATTCCGATGAAATATCCGCCAACCATATTGGAAATAAAAGTTCCCAATGGAAGGGTTGAGGCAATACTGACTGTTGCCAGGTTAAAGCCTGCCCTTAGTAAAGCACCAAGACCAGCTCCAAAAAAAATTGCAAGAATGGATAGCCACATATTAGATATTTATTGGATTGAGAAAGTAAGCATGCTAATGGAGCCCATTTCTACTCCATCAATTAATACCTTAGGAGCCTCACCTTGCTCTTGCAGAGCAAGCGCATATAAAGCAGGCCAATAATGCTCAGGGGTTGGGATAGATAAATGTGCGGCATCACCGCACTGCTCCCAATGAATTAAATTGTCGTGATGATTGGCGCGCATCTCAGAAACAAAAAAATCATTGAACTCTCTAGCCCAGGGATAAGGTGTTGCACCCTCCTCCCAATGAATAGTGCGCAGGTTATGCACAATATTACCGCTAGCCAAGATTAGGATATTCTCGTCACGCAAAGGTCGTAATTTTTTAGCAAGCTCGTAATGCTCATTGGCAGACATGGAGCCATCTAGACTCAGCTGCACTACCGGCACATCTGCATTTGGATAGAGGTATGTCAGAACAGACCATGCGCCATGATCAATACCCCACTCGTTCTCCTCAAGCACTACGGGAATATCTAATAATTCTTTTACGCGATCTGCCAGCGCAGGACTGCCAGGCGCTGGATACTCAATATCAGACAGGACTTGCGGAAATCCGCCAAAGTCATGAATGGTTTTGGGTTTTGGCATTGCAGTAACCCACACTCCGCGGGTTACCCAATGGGCCGAGATGACCAAGATGGCATCTGGGCGTTTAAGCGACTTACCCAGATTGGCCCAAGCAGCCGTATAGCGATTGGGCTCAATGGCGTACATCGGACTGCCATGACCAGCAAATACTGCAGGTTGGCGATGGCTAGTCATTAATGCAGATTAGCCGAATACGTAGCCAGTGTGAGCCGCAACCAATGCAAACAAAATAGCCAAGCTAGTGGCAGCTGCCAACATCACGATCAAGGTGATGATTTTCTTATTGATTTCTTCTTTCGACTCTTTATGCCATTCGTTCATGCTAAACCCTTATTAATCACATTATTTGATAGTGCAATTATCCACTATCGGCCGCGGCCAGCCTTGCGCATCATGGCTTTTCCGCCCCCAAAGCCTGCCTGAGGCCTGCCGCCAGGACCAGATGGGCCTTTTGGGGCTGGTGGACGGGCTACTGGCTTAGCTGCTGTGGGCTTAGCGGGGATTTTTGATTCAGGTTTTTTATCTTCAGTCACTTTAAGCTCCTATGGATATCATATTGTCATGATTACTGACTATTCTATCCAAGCCGTCGCCATTAATGCGATTCCTTTGATTTTTGCCATCACCATTCATGAGGCTGCCCATGGCTATGCAGCCCGGAAATTTGGTGACAATACCGCTTACATGCTTGGGAGAGTCACCCTTAACCCCATTAAACATATAGATCCTGTGGGCACTATCCTCATCCCCCTGCTGTTGATTCTGAGTGGAGCTCCTTTTTTAGTCGGCTATGCCAAGCCAGTACCAGTCAATTTTGGGCGTCTACGTAATCCCCGAATTGACTCTATCTGGGTAGCCCTAGCTGGCCCAGGCTCTAATTTCATTCAAGCCCTCATTTGGGCCATCTTCCTGATCATCCTCTTTGGTTTTGGAGTGAATGAACGGTTTCTCTTGGCCATGGCCCAAGCGGGGATCACCTGGAACTTAGTCTTGCTGGTGTTCAACCTCTTCCCTCTGCCCCCACTAGATGGTGGTCGTATTTTGGCGAGCTTATTACCAGCACGACAATCCATCGCCTTTGGAAAACTAGAGCCTTATGGATTTTTTATTGTTCTGGCCCTCATCTTTACGGGCGTCATTGGCAGCTTTTGGATGGAGCCCTTGACAGCCTTTTTTAAGAGTGTTGTTTACGTTGTCACACTCCCCCTACAAATGCTTTTCTGAAGTATTCTAAAAATCCGAATTGATCGGCAGTACCCCACTGACCTCACTGGAGCTTAACTATGAAACTAAAACAGGTAATTTTGGCCGCCATCGTACCCACACTAGTAGCTGGAACAGGCATTGCTTATGCGCAATTTAAAAAACCAGATGACGCTATTAAATATCGTCAAAGTGCTTTTACTGTGATGGCCAATTCCTTTGGGAAAATTGGTGCGGTTGTTAAAGGTGAGGCGCCGTTTAATAAAGATGAAGTGGCAAAAGATGCAGCAGTGGTTGCAATGATCTCGACTCTGCCATGGCAAGCATTTGGTCCAGGCACTGAGGGTGGTAATGCACTCCCAGGCGTATGGTCAGATAACGCTAAATTTAAAGCGGCTGGAGAGAAAATGCAGTTAGCTGTTGCGAGCCTCAATACTGCTGCGCAGTCAGGCGATCAAGAGGCAATCAAAAAGGCTTTTGGTGCAGCAGGCGCTACCTGCAAAACTTGTCATGATGACTTTAAGAAAAAGTAATCAGCTAGTAATGAAGTAGTCCAGAGTTACCGCAATAAGGCTGAGCAGTAATAGCGCAAAGCCTCTTTGCCAACTTCCATCCTTGGAAGCATGACCCAAGTCTGCAGAGAGATTGATTTCTGTTTCGCTTGGGTCAATTTCTTTATCGCCCACCAACATGGGCTTGATTAAATTCTCACCTTTGAATTTTTGGTAATACAGGATTGCGCACAGATGCAGTGCAATCAAAATCATTAAGACTATTTCATTCTGACGGTGAATGGAAGTTAGCAGCTCAACTGTTCCACTGGAAACATATTTTGCAAAAGGTCCTTCGAAGGCAATATCGTCATTTGCAAAAAGACCGGTTGCTGCTTGAAGGCTAACTGAGAAGAGTAAGGCCAGCACAGATAAAGCACCTAAGGGGTTATGACCTAATCCTGCTTTGGCTTTACCCATTAAGAAATGTATTAAGCCTTTTGGGCTAGGTACAAAATGAATAAAGCGTGCATGGTAAGAGCCAACAAAGCCCCACACAATTCTGAAGATAATCAAGCTGAGCACGCAGTAGCCAGAAAGCGCATGCGAACTCATGGCATTACCGCCAATCTTGACAGTGACAAAACTCAGAATAATGCCGACCACCAAAAGCCAATGAAACAGTCGAATCGGCAAATCCCAGACACGGATGGTTTTCTTCATATCTAAAGGATAAATCACTACCCCCTTTAGAATAAGAAAAATTCATGAAAACTAGCCAAGCCTTCAAAACTCTGCTGCTCTACCGCATAGGCGCAACCCTGAGCTATCAAATCATGATGGTTGCAGTGGGTTGGCATATCTATGAGATTACCAATAGCGTCATTTCCCTTGGTCTGATTGGTCTTGCGGAACTCATTCCCTACTTTGCATTAGCCCTCTATGCTGGCCATGCAGTAGATCGCCATTCTCGAAAATGGATCGCTGCGATTGCTTGCACCTTTCACATTGCCGTTGCCTTGTTTCTAGTTGCAATAGCTCTTGACTGGTTGGCCCCGCCCGTTCCCTTGATTTATTTAGCGGTAGCTTTTTTAGGTTTAGCTCGTGCACTATTGCGCCCTTCTTATCAAGCCATCTTTGGACAAATTATTCCCCGAGATCAAATGCCGCGCTATACCGCTTATGCATCCTCTGCATTTCAGATTTGCGTGGTAACTGGGCCGGGTCTAGGCGGACTCATGATTGGATTTGCTGGGTTGGAGTGGACCTATGCTCTAGCTGCGTTGAGTGGAGCAATCGGCCTCTATGGAGTGAGCTTCATTCGCATAAAACATGAAAAGTCAGAAGGCATGAGCAATGATTTCTTAAAAAGCTTTTTGGAAGGTTTTCATTACGTCCGAAAACACGAACTGATTGTCAGCATCATGCTGCTCGACATGTTTGCTGTACTTTTTGGCGGCGCAGTATCGATACTCCCCGCCTTTGTTAAAGAGGTTCTCAATGCTGGTCCTGAAACCCTAGGAATTCTGAGGGCAGCGCCAGCAGCTGGAGCCGTGATTACAGGCCTTTACTTAGCGCGTCGACCCCTACTAGAAGATTCGGGGAGGCATTTATTGTTATCAGTCAGCGGCTTTGGGATTGCCATTATTGCCTTTGGACTTTCTAACAATCTTTGGCTGTGTGCACTCTTCTTATTTATCTCTGGTTGCTTTGACTCTATCTCGGTAGTCATCCGTGGCAGCATTATGCAATTGACTACCCCAGATCAGATGCGGGGCAGGATCAGTGCGATCAATGGGATATTTATTGGCTCCTCTAATGAATTGGGGGCACTTGAATCTGGAATTGCAGCCAGTCTGATGGGACTTGTTCCATCAATCGTATTTGGAGGAGGAGCGACCTTGCTGGTTGTCTTGCTGACCTACAAGCTTGCGCCTCAACTAAAAAACCTTAATCTCAAAGACCTTACCTAGTTAACCTCAGTCAATCTTAGGCAAATCTTTTTGAATAATCTTCAGGCCTTCACGTAAGGCCTCCTGGTAGCGCTCTCGCTCGGCCTTCATGGTCTCTGCAGTCCAAGAATAAAAACCTTCGCCTGTTTTCATACCCAGCTTGCCACTAGCGATACGATCACTTAAACACTTGGCAATATCCGGGGAGTTATTGAGAGTTGGGTAAATTGTTGCACCGCCGGCACCATGCACATCAAGTCCTGCATGGTCTCTCTGCATTGCAGGTCCTGCGGCAATATAACGAAAGCCAAAGCCAAAGCGAACGGCCTTATCGATATCTTCTAAGCTAGCAATGCCGGCGTCGACCATGGCGAAAGCTTCACGCGATAAGGCATGCTGTAAGCGATTTGCCAAGAAGCCTGGTAAATCTTTTTTCACGGCAACGGGAACCATACCGCAAGCCGTCATCAAACGAGACAGACTTTCGCCCACCATCGGCGAAGTCTTTGTACCATAGACCACTTCAACGCAAGGTACTAAGTGTGCAGGCATGAAGAAATGCAAGCCAATCATTCGTGCCGCTGTTTTTAGTCCCGCTGAAATATCACTAATTGGAAAGCTGGTGCTATTGCTCGCCAAGACCGCTTCTGGTTTTGCATACTGCTCTAGCTTGGCAAATAACTCTTGCTTAATATCCAAGCGTTCAGGCACGCATTCAATTACCAAGTCGATTTCAGACCAATCTATCTCTTCCAAAGAACCAGCTGTCGAGAGTAAATGTAAGCGGTGCTCATAACCCAGATCGATCATGGTGTTGGCAAAATAATCCGGTAAAAGTGCACGGCGCTCGGTCGTAGGTTCCAGCACCTGAACCGCACAACCCCCGCGTGCACAAACCGCCGCTACATCAGCACCCATAGTGCCGCCACCAACGATGATGACTTTAGTTTCAGATGGGGTAAATAACATCTCAATTTCTCCTTCGGGAACAAGATAAGGATCACAAATCCTCTTACAATGCCCTCATTATTCCAATAAAAAAGTAAGTGAGACATGATTCCAGTCAATTCAGTGCTGCAGGTCGGGCAATTTCCTGAGGTAATGCAAGCGGCAGTTGACCGGCGCATTAGCCCGGTTCGCTTTCCCGACCTCAAGGCCGATCTACCACCAGGCTCTTTTGAGAGTATTTTGATTCGCTCAAACACCCAGCTACCCGCCCAATTACTCGAGAAACTCCCGACGGTAAAGATGGTGGCCACTTGTGGCGTAGGTTATGACAATCTTCCCCTCGATTACCTGAAGGCCCATGGAATCAAAGCCAGTAATACCCCAGGCGTGTTAAATGACGCGGTTTGCGAGCTAGCCATTGGCATGCTCTTTGGCTTATTACGTCGCATTCCCCAGGCTTACGAGTTTGTTAAAAGCGCTGCCTGGTCCAAGGGTTTATTTACCGTCACCACCACGCTTGCTGGCAAGCAGGTCGGGATTGCAGGGATGGGTCGCATTGGACAAGATCTAGCAAAACGTTTAGAGCCGTTTAAGGTGAATTTGGCTTACACCGGCCCAACCCGAAAAGAGCTGCCTTACGAGTACTTTCCTGATATCCAATCGTTAGCAAAGGCCTCTGATGTTCTGTTTCTTGCTTGCCCTGCCACGCCAGAAACAGAAAAAATGATGAATGCTGAAGTCCTAAAGGCTCTAGGTCCACAGGGCTATCTAATCAATATTGCACGCGGTAGCGTAGTGGATGAGGCTGCACTTTTAGTTGCACTGCAGCAAAAATGGATTGCCGGGGCAGCGCTTGACGTATTTGAAAATGAACCTAATCCAAACCCCGAGTTCTTAAATCTCGATAATGTTCTATTAACTCCGCATATTGGCAGTGCAACCTCCGAAACGCGGCAATTGATGACAAATTTAGCAATAGATAACTTAGAAGCTTTCTATAATAAAAGACCACTTCTGACTGAAGTAAAAAATTAAAACGGAGCAAGTATGACAATGACCTTACACCCCTCAACACTTCCTGCGGTGCTCTCGCCTGTATTGACTCCGTTTAAAGCTGACGGCAGCCCAGATACACAAAAATTACTCAAACAATGCCAATGGCTCGAAGCCAATGGTGTTGGCCAAGCAATCTTCGGCACAAATTCAGAAGCCAATTCCATCTCAGCTCCACAAAAAATGGATACGCTATCAGCACTCGTTCAAGGCGGCCTGAATCCCGCCCATATGATGCCTGGCACTGGCGCCACTTCGATTGATGCCACTGTCACAATGACCCGTCATGCCGTTCAGCACAAATGTGCTGGCGTATTGATGCTGCCTCCGTTCTATTACAAAGATGTCACAGATGATGGTTTGTTTGCCTTTTACTCAGAAGTCATTCAAAAAGTGGGTGATGCTGGTTTACAAATTTACATTTACAACATCCCGCCAGTTACCAAGATTAATTTGAGTCTCTCTCTTTTAGAGCGCCTTGCAAAAGCCTATCCAAAAACAATCGTTGGCATGAAAGATAGTTCTGGAGATTGGGCTTATACAGAATCCGTGATTAAATTATTGGCCCCATCCGGTTTCAGGGTTTATGCTGGTAGCGAAGTCTTTCTCATGCGTACCTTGCACGCTGGTGGTGTAGGCTGCATCTCTGCCACAGCTAACGTAAACCCTAAAGCGATCGCTCAATTAGCAGCCCATTGGCAAGAATCTGATGCAGATCAACACCAAACCGCTCTAGATCAAGTACGCTCGATTTTTGCTCAATATCAAATGATTGCTGGTATGAAAACTGCAGTTGCGCATTACAGTAAGGATTCAGAGTGGTTGCGTGTACGCCCACCACTCATGCAACTGAGCGCAGACCAGCAGGCAAAGTTATTGGGCGAGCTACAAAAAATAAATTTCAGCATGCCGGGCCTTTGATTACCAAGCCACATAACAGGAGACAAAAAATGAAGCTTATAAAAACAATTGCCGTATCTATCACGATGCTGTTCGGTACTGCACAAGCACAAAACATTTCTATCGCAACTGGCGGTACTGGTGGCGTTTATTACCCAATGGGTGGAGGCTTAGCCTCAGTCTTATCCAAGCATGTTCCAGGAATGTCAGCAACTGCTGAAGTGACAGGTGGCTCGGTTGATAATTTAAAGCTCGTCGGCACTGGTAAACCTTACGTTGGTTTCGCAATGGCTGATGCTGCCAAAGATGCTCAAGATGGTGAGGATAAATTCAAGGGTAAGCCAGTAGATTTACGTAACCTACTCATACTGTATCCAAACCTCATGCACGTTGCTACCGTGGAATCTACTGGCATTAAGACCATGAAAGATCTCAAAGGTAAGCGCATCAGTACAGGCTCACCAGGAAGCGCTACTGAAGTAATGGCCTTTCGCTTGTTAGAGGCTGCAGGGCTGGACAAAGATAAAGACGTCAAGCGCGAGCGTTTGAGCGTTGCAGAATCTGTCAATGCTGTCAAAGACCGCAAGATTGACGCTTTCTTTTGGGTAGGCGGATTACCAACTGCTGCCGTTACCGACTTAGCAAATAGTCCTGGCATGAAAATTGTCATGATTGACACTACTGCTGAAGTTCCTGCTATGAATAAAAAATATGGCAATCTTTATTTCCCAACCGTAATTACAAAGCAAACTTATAGCGGTATGGAGAAAGACAATAAAGTTGCAGCGGTTGCCAATCTTTTGGTTGTGAACGCCTCGATGTCTGATGCAGAGGCATACAAAATTGTTAAAGCTATTTTTGATAATCAGCTTGAACTTGTCCGCTCACATGCTGAGTACAGAAATATCAAGTTAGAGAACCAAAAAGCAAATGCCTCACCAATTGCCTATCATCCAGGCGCACTCAAGTACTTTAAAGAAAAAGGTATCAAAGTAAACTAAGCCATATCGGGGTGAGTTAATCTCACCCTTTTGCTTTAGGGCTGTATGTAAATATAAAAAAATAGACTGATAAAGACATGAATCAAAATGTAATTGATAACGAAACCCAAGCAAAATTAGATGCCTTCATTAAGCAAGAAGAGGGTGACTCTAATGACTACAAAGGTCTGCTAGCTATATTCATTACGCTGGTGGCAATAGGTATGTCTTTATTTCATCTATATGCAGCCTATTCGATTGTTCCAACACATCAACTCAGAGTCATCCACGTTGCCCTAGTCTTGTTTTTAGTGTTCTTAAGCTTTCCTATTGCTGCTCGTTTTAAAAACCAGTTGAAATTTTGGGATGTTTTATTTGCCATATGCTCAGTTGCTATCGCCTATTACATTCTGGCAGGCGGCGATGATCTCATGGATAGAAACACCGCCCCAAACTCTACTGATGTCATGGTTGGTATCGCTCTCATACTACTCATCCTTGAGGGCGTGAGAAGAACCAACGGTATGGTGCTCGTCACCGTTACTGTACTTTTCTTGTTATATGCTTTCTTTGGCAACTACCTGCCCGCCCCTTGGACTCACAAAGGTTATGACTTAGATCGGCTTGTGGGTTACATGTACATGAGTCTTGAGGGCATCTATGGCACCGCAGTCGACGTCTCTGCAACCCTGATTATTCTTTTCACCATCTTTGGTGCCTTTTTGCAATTCACTGGCGCAGGAAAATTCTTTATCGACTTCTCTTTTGCCGCAATGGGCGGTAAATCATCTGGGGTAGGTAGAACGATTGTTTTATCCTCCTTCCTCATGGGTGGCCCATCAGGATCCGGTGTTGCAACTACCGTAACAGTCGGCTCTGTCGCTGCACCGATGCTTGATAAAGTAGGTTACGAAAAAAATGCCGCAGGTGGTCTTTTAGCTGCAGGTGGACTTGGTGCGATCATCTCACCACCAGTATTAGGAGCGGCCGCCTTTCTGATTGCCGACTTCCTCAAAATTTCCTACTTAGATGTGTTGCTCATGGCAACCATCCCTACGATTCTGTTCTACCTCGGTTTGTTTGTCATGGTGGAAATCGACGTACGTAAGTACGGCATGAAAAATATTCACTTTCCATCCGCGGAAAGCGCCTGGCAGTTAACCAAAAAATATTGGTTTCATTTTTTCTCTTTAATTTCTATTGTAGTTTTTATGATGTTTGGCTTCTCGCCAGTGATGTCAGTATTTTGGGCTACCGTTGTATCTGCACTGTCTAGTATGTTGCGCGAAGATACCGCGATCATTCCATGGGCCTGGTTTAAAGGTAAAGAACCCATTCTCTCTGGTCTCTACAATTCCAGCTTATCTAAGGCGCTCTCATCTGGCTCTACAGGCGTATTGGCAATTGCAGCAACCTGTGCGGGTGCGGGTCTCATCGTAGGTACCGTTACCCTCACTGGTCTGGGTCTCAAATTTAGCTCCATCGTGATTCAGTATGCGGGAGGTTCACTATTGCTAACGGCCATCTTTACAGCATTGATTGTCTGGATCGTCGGCCTTGCAGTACCAGTAACGGCCTCTTACATTATTTGTGCTGTGATCGCTGCGCCAGCACTCATTAACTTAGGTGTTCCCGCATTTGCCGCACACATGTTCATCTTCTATTACGCCGTACTTTCAGAGGTATCACCCCCAACTGCACTTTCTCCTTTTGCAGCAGCGGCAATCTGCAAAGGCAATCCCTATAAGACAACGCTACAGACATGGAAATACGTTGCCCCAGCAATTTTGGTGCCATTTATGTTTGTCCTCGATGAATCGGGTGTGAGCTTGCTCCTGATGGGATCTACCAGTGCTCTAGAGCAGGCTGACTGGATGCAGATTGCCTGGATTTCATTTACTGCTGTAGTTGGCATCATTTGTTTGGCTGGCGGCTTGCAGGGTTGGTTTATTGAAAAGACCAAAGTCTTTGAACGCGTCATCATGGTGATTGCTGGTGTGGCACTTGCCTACCCATCTACTGAAGCTGACATTATTGGATTCGTCGGATTTGGCTTGGTATTAATTACCCAGTCAATCACCCACTTCAAACTGAATCCTAAATCCACCTAAACCTTTTTTAAGTAGTTCAAGATCATAAAAAATCCCGCCTCTTGTGCGGGATTTTTTATTGCCGAGAATTTAAATACTTTAAATAATCTTTGTCCAAGCAGCCTTACCAGCATACTTTTTGATAGCACTTTCATCAAACTCAAATCCTAAGCCTGGCGTCTTATGCAAAATCAAGTCGCCATTCTTGAAGGTGAGCTGCTTATTAATCAATCTGCGGAAGTTCAAGACCTGATCATCCAAGAAGAATTCCACAAAACGCGCATTTGGGGTTGCTGCAACTAAAGGAGCATGCAGATCATGCATCCAATGCGGGCAAACAATCACGCCCTTTAAATCTGCGTAAGCAGAAATACGACGCCACTCCGTGATACCGCCACAGACTGCCGCATCAGACTGCAAAATAGCGACGCCACCAGCTTCAATGAGCTCTCTAAAGCGCCAGCGTCCAGCCTCCATCTCACCAGTAGCCACGTTGATCTTGGTTTGACGGGCCAGGGCCGCATGCAGATCAATAGCATCTGGGGAAAATGGCTCCTCGATCCAATAGGGGTTGTAAGCCTCAAAACGACGTATGTATTCAAGAGCAGTCGGCAGGTCGCGCCAAGCATTATTGGCATCTAGGGTAAGCAAAACGTCCTCACCTACGGCCTTACGAGCAGCTTTAACCCGTGCCTCCTCTTCTCTTGGTGAGAGGCGCCCTACTTTCATTTTGACAGCCTTAAAGCCCTGTTTTACGTAGGATTCCATTTCTTTGCCCAACTTGGCGGGCGTTTTACCATCCAGATAGTAGCCACCGCTGGCATAAGCTGGAACGCGATCATCTACGACAGATCCTAAGTATTGGTGAAGAGGTAATTTCGCAGCACGGGCATTTAAGTCCCAGAGTGCCGTATCGAGAATGGAGATGCCACGCATCACCGCACCAGCGCGCCCTTGCAAAATAGACTCGTTATACATGTCGATCCACAGACCTTCGCTGCGGTGACTATTTTGACCAATCAGTTTTGGGGCCAGCAATTGCTCAACTGCAATCTTGGCAATATCTCCACCCGCACTGCCGACATAACAAAATCCAATACCCTCATTACCATCCTTGCCACGTACCTTGACCAAGCAATAGTGCCGCTCTGAAACCGTTCTAGTGGAAAAGGAGGTGACCTTATCTAGGGGCACCGCTACTGCAGCAACTGATACTGACTCAATAATGGGCATGAAAATTCCTTTAGCGAAAAATTAATTGTATCTACAACTTTTGCTACTTTCCTTGACCAACTTCAACAGAAAATTGCTGCACTACAACATAAAAAACGGGGAGCTTGGCAACAATATCGGATAATTGAGCGGTGAAAAAAATAGCGAGCCAATTGCCTTACTTATTGAAAAACGTCATCAGCGTTTTTGGACTCTCACTGATCGTATTCGTTTCTAGTACGCAAGCTCAACAAGCAAGTTCAACGAGTAAAACTAACAAAACCCCTCAGGTAAAGCAAAAAACGGTCAGCACTAGTAATAAGCAGGCCGGTATTCAGCTGAAAGAAAATTCACTCAATCGCTCTACCAAAAGTATGAGCTTAAATCCTGAATTGTTTAAACGGATTGAGAGTGCGGATAGCAATGAAAGTGGTGCGAATCTGGACTATCGCGTCCAGCGTGGTTGCTTGCGTCGGAGTTTTGGCGAAGAGAATCTTCCCGCAACTCTAGGTTTACAAAACCGAGACTTCAATGATTTCTTCAAATCTCAAACTAAAGGTTTTTTTAATCGGATGCGGGGCAATTGCATTCCTTATGCATTAGCCCTTGGTAACCGTAACCGCTTTGAATCCTTGAGCGTAATGAATGGCCCACTTCAGGATGCGAAGACTGAGATTTGGACTTTTACACCATCAGCAGCAGGTAATTTTTTAATTCAGCAGGACTACCTCAGAGAGGAGTCCAAGCGCTTTACGGAAATTCAAATAGCTCTGAGTGCTGTTTTATATGACCCCAAAAAAGTGGGTGATAAATTACCCGTTGAACTGGTTTGGGAGTTGAACTCCATCATTAAGCAAATTTACCCCGAAGAAAATAATGCGCTTGAAAATACAAATAGCATTGTTCGCCTGATTGTGGATTTTGGCGACAAGGAACGTTGGGCTCAAATTTGGGCGGTAGAAATCATTGAACCATCCTCCAGCGAAGTATTTGCCAGCGCTTTTTGGGTTGAGAGAAGCGATATCCCTGGGGGTTTTTATACTGCCAGTGGAGAATCGATTGAACGCACCTTCTGGACTAATCCCCTGAGCTATCGACGCATCTCCCGCGGGGTTGGTAGTGTCAGAGCATCAAGCAAAAAAGCTGCGCCACCAAAGAACAGTAGCGCTGTTGTTGCCGCCCCCAAGCAAAGATATCGCACCCATATGGGAATTGATTATTCTGCGCCAATTGGGACGCCAATCTTTAGCGTAGCCACAGGCAAGGTAGTGCATTTGGGTTATAGCGGCGCGTTTGGCAATCTCATCATTCTGGAGCATCCCGGAAACTACCGCACTTACTATGCACACTTGAGTAGCTACAACGCAGAACTGGAAGTAGGCAATGAAGTACGGCGTGGCCTTGAGATTGGCTATGTCGGATCAACTGGACGCTCCACCGGCCCCCATCTCCATTTTGAATTGAGAAAGGATGGGGTCTATGTTGATCCCTATGCAGTCAAAACCCAGCTGGATTTGTGGAATATGCGCGATAGCGATAGTGGATTACTCACTCGAGAAATTCTATTGCTGGGTTCGCCACCCATGAATTAGGAGATGCAAATCAGCAATTGAAAAGGGGCCCATAAGGCCCCTTTATTTTTTAATGCTTAGGTATTAACCAAGCACCAATACTGGCATCTTGGAATGCACAATCACCTCGTGCGTTTCGCTACCTAGTAAGACGCTCTTAATACCGGCCCGCTTGTGTGAGGCCATCACAATCACATCAGCTTTGGATTTCTTAGCAGCATCCAAAATACCCTCTGATAAATTGCTATTAGAGATATGAAGGCTGCTTGCTTTTACGCTAGCACCCAATAACAGAGAGGCCTTTTTAAAGACATCTGCGGCATAAGCTTCGCAGACCTTCTTATGATCTTTTTGAGAAATTCCGTAACCCATCGAGCTATCGGAATACACCATCGGCGGCATTGGATCAGAAACATAAAGCAATGTCACGGCAGCTTTATCGGCCTTTGCAAGCTCAGCTACCTTTTTTAAGGACCTTTTACTCACATCTGAACCATCGACTGGTACTAATAAGTGCTTAAACATATTTAACTCCTGTTAAATTAACCCTAATACCTTTCATTCCATCATAGTCTTTATTGTTCAACTGTAAAAGCATAAAAAAGGAAACTAAATTGCTCAAGTACTTTGCAGTGTATTTTTCGTTCCTCTTAACACTGATCATCATTGATTTGATTTGGCTGCTTGGCATTGCCAGAAACCTCTATCGTGACGAAATGGGCTCACTCATGGCTAGCGAGCCAAAATTGTGGGCAGGACTGGCTTTTTATCTCTTATATGCGCTTGGGGCATCGATTTTCGTGATCTTTCCAGCAATCTCAAAACAGTCTTGGGTGTATGCAGCGCAGTATGGCGCCCTATTTGGTTTCTTTTGCTACATGACTTACGATCTCACCAATCTCGCAGTGATTCGTGACTTTCCCATGCGCCTGGCATTTGTAGACATTGCCTGGGGATCTGCTGTTACTGCACTATCCGCAACCATTGCCTACTGGGTTGGCAATCGGATGGCTTAAGAGCCTTTCGCACATGCGTTTTTTTCACCCCAAACTACTTGACTCCCTTCAGGGTTATAACGGCGCCCTTTTAAGCAAAGATGTTTTAGCAGGCATTACGGTTGGAATAGTTGCGCTCCCATTGGCAATGGCATTTGCGATTGCTAGCGGACTCAAGCCAGAAGCTGGCATTTTTACCGCAATTATTGCTGGCAGCTTAGTTTCCGTCTTGGGCGGCAGTCGCGTGCAAATTGGTGGACCAGCTGGCGCATTCATCGTCATCGTTTACGGCATTGTTGAGCACTATGGCGTTGCTAATTTGCTTCTAGCGACTGTCATGTCTGGAGTCTTTTTATTTCTCATGGGGCTCTTTAGGCTAGGGGCATTAATTCGCTTTATTCCAGTAGCAGTCATTATTGGTTTTACCAACGGTATCGCTGTGCTAATTGGACTATCTCAAGTAAAAGAATTTTTTGGCCTTCAAATTGCCAAAATGCCTGCTGAGTTTTTTCAAGCAGTCCAAACTCTGTATGCTGCTGCCGACACGGTTAACCCTGTTGCCCTCATGCTTTCCAGCGGAACTCTCGCCTTTTTAATTACTTGGCGAGTCTTTCAAAAACAGCTTGGACATCTTAGTCATCTACCGGGTACCGTCATTGCAATGGCTGTGGCCACCATAGTGACGAGTACATTTAACCTTCCAGTAGATACCATTGGCAGTCGTTTTGGCGGCATCCCCTCTGGTCTGCCGAGTTTTGAATGGATTCCCATTAGCTGGGGCACCGCACAATTTGTGATTGCACCTGCAATTACTCTCGCTCTACTTGGGGCGATTGAATCGCTACTGTGCGCCCGAATTGCTGATGGGCTGATTCATGATCGTCATGAGTCCAATCAAGAGCTGATGGCTCAGGGTGTTGCTAATGTAGTCACCCCATTCTTTGGTGGTATGCCGGCTACAGGAACGATTGCCAGAACGGTTACCAACATACAGAGTGGGGGGAGTACTCCAATTTCTGGGATCATTCACTCAGTAACTTTGCTAGTGATTATTTTATTTGGAGCTCCGCTAGCAGAAAGTATTCCTTTGGCTAGCCTAGCCGCCATCCTGATGTTTATTGCTTGGAATATGGGTGAATGGAGAAAGTTTGCAGACCTCAAGCAATTTCGCCTACCTTATCGCTTAACGATGTTGAGTGTATTTTTTCTGACTATCGTGTTAGACCTCACCATTGCAATACAAGTGGGCTTACTACTTGCATTCATTACCTTCATTTACCGCATCTCAAGTTTGTCGCGCTATGAGCCGGTCAATCTCACTGATTTTCCAGAGCTAAAGCAGCATCAAGGAAGGATTGCTGCATTCAGAATTTATGGCGCTATCTTTTTCGGCGCAGTCAAAATTCTGGAGAACATTGAAAACGAATTGCCCTCACAAGTATTGATACTTGACCTCAAGAATGTGATCTATATCGACGTTTCCGGAATAGATGCGGTGCTTGAACTTGAAGTAGTTTGTAAAAATCGCAACATCACGCTCATGATTTGTGGGCTAGCCCATCAACCCTACGAGATGGCCACTCGAGCGGGTCTCTTCGAACGCATACCTGTCGATTGCATCTATCCAGATTTGAAACACGGCATCGCTAGAGCAATCAATCGCATTAACTGATACAGAAACCGTCCTTCAGTAAAGCGTCCGGCAAATACCAGGCGCGATAAAGACCCAATAGTGCGGCTGACAACAAAAGACCTGCAGCAATGTATCTCACCAAAGCATATTGACTCAGTTGGGCTAGAGCCGCTGAAAATTTTGAAATCAGCAATAGGTTAGGTAAAGTACCCAAGCCAAACGCCAGCATGAGCGCTGCACCTGTTAAGACGTCCCCCGATAAAAAAGCGAGCGGTAAAACGCTATAGACCAAACCACAGGGAACCAGACCCCATACCATCCCACTAAACCAGCGGGATGAACGGCCTGTGAAACCCCCTAAATATTGAGCCCAATAAGTAGCCATTCGTGCTCCAAGCCACTTTCCAAGAAACAGAGGACTACTTGACCTCGGACGTAAAAGACGCAAACCCATCACTAATAAAAGGAGTGATGTAATGGCAAATAAAGGACGCTGAATAGGCACGATATTTTGCTGCCAAAGAATTGCGCCTGCCCATGCAGCCAGGCCACCAAGCAAAGCATAGGTCATCAAACGTCCAGAGTGCATGACGAGCTGAAGATAAAAGAGTTCAGACTTACTTTGCAGTGGGGCATAAATCACTTCATTGGAGTTGCCTTGACGCTCAACTGCTGCAGCAATACCGCCACACATCAAAGCACAGTGCCACCCACTGACTAAAGCGCCCAAGAAGACCGCCAATAGAAGACTGGAAGTCAGCATTCGAGAGAAATATTAAAATTGCACATTATCCGAGTAGAATAAACCGATCTGGTAAATGATCTAATATGAATTACACCAACTCAGATGTGCCCAGTGGCAAATGCTCAGTCTGTGTACTAGGTCAGTTTTGCTTGCCAGTGGGTGTTAGCTCATCGGACATTGCCAAGATTGACACCCTCGTAAAAGAGCGGGTTCACCTACAGAAAGGTGAAAGTCTCTACCGCCACGGTGATCCACTTTCTGCGGTCTACAGCATTCGTTTTGGCACTCTCAAGACTGAGTATGGTTTAGAAGATGGGCGTCAACAAGTCATCGGCTTTCATCTACCTGGCGAGATCTTAGGACTTGATGGTATCGGAGACGGTAGCTATCAATCTGAAGCAATTGCCCTAGAAGACAGTGAGGTTTGTATTATTCGCTATGAGGCATTTGAGGATTTGGCACTGCAAATTCCGGCACTGCAAAAGCAATTTCACCGCATTTTGAGCCGCGAACTCACACAAGATCAACGTCACCTACTCTCACTCGGTAGTTTGCGCGCTGAGGAGCGTTTAGCAACCTTTCTACTCAATCTTTCTCAGCGTCTGGCTGCACGAGGCTATCTCAATAATGAATTTGATTTGCGCATGAGTCGCGTAGAAATTGGCAGCTATCTTGGTATTCAGATTGAAACGGTGAGCCGAATGCTCTCACGCTTTGCAGAATCAGGACTTATTCAAATTAAACAACGTCATATCAAACTCATTGACATGGACGGACTGCATGAACTGGCAGGCACCTCAAACCCTGAACGCACAGTTCAGATCAAACCTTGTATCTAGTTAAAGCCTATATCAAGCTTTTATCCGAGCCCTTAGCATCAGCATGAATTCCCGGAAGAATATAGGCTGTAAGCGCGCTCGAAAATGAGCAAAAGATCCAAATAACAAAAAATCCAATAGTGTAAATACCCTCATCAGAGATATTGGGGTGATGACCAAAAAACAATATCTCAGCAGGATGCACAATGCTAAAGAGGAGACCTTCGGCCAAGATAGAGACCAAGAATGAAGGCCACATAATCCAGATGAATAGGCGGTACTTCATTTGCGGTCCTGCTCCACTTTAAGCTGCTCTACTTTGAGTCCTTGCTTCACCACACCATCTCGCACTGGCTTATCTGAATAGAGATTGACCGCTAAATAAATAGTAATCACACAGCCAATAGCAGCAACTGCTGGACCACTAATTAGCAACCAAGGCCAAAGCTGTTTAAACCAAGGCTTATTCGCTTCATGTTCTGACATATTTATCCTCTCTCTATCATTCGCTATACAGCTTAGCGAGGAATAATAAAACTAGATTTTTCATCACGGACTCTGGTAATGAACTCCTTACCGGATACCTCTTGTCCAATCACATCAAAGTGAATTGGGTAATTACCAGGCTCATGCATACCCACAGTAGTACTTACTTTTACCGGTATCAACAAATTACTGGCCGGGCCTACTGCAATCTCTGTAACTAGCTCTCCTTGAGAATTGAGTATTCTTAAATCAGATAAACCACTTGCTTTGAGCTGTACGTTCATACTACTTTCTGATGCATTCATGATCTGAATGCGGTAGATATTTTCGATACGCAACCCATCTACTTCGCGAGCTAATGCACCTCGATCACGCATCACATCGACCCTGAGGGGGTTGCGAGTAAGTAATGAGATTAGGAAGGCACTGGTAAGTACGGTAATAAAGGCAATGTAGATCAAAACACGTGGTCGTAAGATATGACGCATTGCACTTTGATTGGTTTGTTTTTCTTCAATAGCTCGCTCGGTTGTATAGCGAATCAAGCCTTTTGGATAATCCACCTTCTCCATTACTTGATCGCAAGCATCAATACAGGCGCCACAACCAATACACATATATTGCAGGCCATCACGGATATCAATGCCGGTTGGGCAAACTTGTACACAAATACTGCAATCCACGCAATCACCTAGACCGAGATTTACATGATCCGCTATCTTATTACGACTCCCTCGTGGCTCGCCACGAACCTTATCGTAGGTAACCAAGAAAGTATCCTTGTCGACCATGACACTTTGAAAGCGTGCATAAGGGCACATATATTTACACACTTGCTCGCGCATGAAACCCGCATTACCCCAGGTTGCAAAGCTATAAAAACATAACCAAAAGTTTTGCCATGGTCCCAAAGAAAGATGCAAGATGGAGGCGCTGAGGGTTTCAATTGGAGTGAAATAGCCAATAAAAGTAAACCCAGTCAGGAAGGCTATTAAGAGCCACAGAAAATGCTTAGTAATTTTGAGGCGCCACTTACGGACACCCCAAGGCCAATCTTCACCATCTAAGCGAATACGGGCAAAACGATCCCCCTCAACTTGACGCTCGATCCACATAAAAATTTCGGTATAGACTGTTTGGGGACAAGCGTAGCCACAAAATAATCGACCCGCAATGGCAGTAAATAAAAAGAGGGCCAATGCAGAGAGAATTAACAGGAGCGTGAGATAAATTACGTCCTGTGGCCACAGCACGAGGCCGAAGATATAAAACTTACGCTGAATTAAATCAAACAGTACTGCTTGACGACCATTCCAACTAATCCAAGGCAGACCATAAAACAATAATTGCGTTGCAAATACCAAAATGAGACGCCAACGAGCAAATAAGCCACTTACAGATCGCGGGTAAATCTTTCGCCGGATCTCGTAAAGAGATTGCTCAATCACATCTATCGGAATAGGCTTGCCTACCGGCGAATGATCTGACACTGATTACTTAGCTGCAGCCGTCTTGTTGTTGGACAAACCCCAAACATAAGCCGTCAAAAGATGAATTTTTTCGGGGCTCAACACCTTATCTTGAGACGGCATCATAGCCATTCGGCCTTTAGTGAGAGTCTCAACTATGGTTGCCTCTGATCCACCATATAGCCAAGTCTTATCAGTTAGGTTAGGTGCTCCCATGGCAATATTGCCTTTACCGTCTGCACCATGACAAGCTACGCAATTGGATTTAAATAATTCTGCGCCACGAGCAACTTTTGCATCATCAGCAGGCAAACCAGACAGACTGCGAACATAGTTGGCTAAATCTACAATCTGCGCAGTCTCGAGATGTCCATATGCTGGCATCACTCCATTGCGTCCATTAATGAGAGTCGTCTTAATATTTTCAGGAGATCCGCCGTAAAGCCAGTCACCATCCGTTAAATTTGGAAAGCCTTTAGAGCCGCCAGCATCTGAACCATGGCACTGAGCACAGGAGTTTAAAAATAAACGCTGACCCATTTGACGTGCCTTGGGATCTGCAGCAACTTCCTCAATATCCATCTTCACGTATTTAGCGTATATGGGCTTTAACTCATCATTTGCTTCTGTCATTGAACTCATTAAAGCGCCGTCAGTGGTGTAGCCAACTACCCCTGGGAATGAACCCAAGCCCGGAAATAAAACTAGGTAGACCAAGGCAAAGATGCAAGATAGTAAGAACATCCAGGCCCACCAGCGTGGCAATGGATTATTAAGTTCGCGCAAATCACCATCCCAAACATGACCCGTATCGGCTACTGCACCGTCTGCGGTATGGATTACCTTGGCTTTACGTTGTGAAGCTAGAAGCCAAATACACCAAACAATACCGACTAATGAAACTAGCGCAATGTAATTACTCCAACCGCTATTAAAAAAGTCACTCATGATTTGTCCTTACTAAATTCATCTGGGAGATCAAATGGCAGTTCGGCTGATTCTTCATTGGCAGACTTTCTACCTGGAGACCAAGCCCACCAAACAATCCCTACAAAAAACGCGAGTCCAATGACGGTCGAAAAAGCGGAGAGATAAGCGGTAATCTGTTCCATTTGATTTATTTCGCCACAACTTCATCAACCATGATGTAGCGACGATTGATACCTAAACCTTGAAGGTAAGCAATCAAAGCATCCTCTTCAGTCTTGCCTTCTAATTCCTTGGGGGCTTCTGCAATCATGTCATCTGTGTAAGGAACACCCAAACGGCGCATTGCCACCATATGAGCCTGAATCGAGGAAGCGTCGGCAGCACTCTTCTGCAACCAAGGATATCCAGGCATATTGGACTCGGGAACTACATCACGCGGGTTACGTAAGTGAATGCGATGCCAATCATCAGAGTAACGAGCGCCAACCCGAGCTAAATCAGGGCCAGTGCGCTTGCTACCCCACAAGAATGGGCGATCGAATACGGATTCACCAGCTAAGGAATAAGGGCCGTAACGCTCCACCTCTGAACGCAATGTGCGGATCTGCTGTGAGTGACAGCCAACACAACCTTCACGCTGGTAGATATCGCGGCCAGCTAAACGTAATGCTGTGTATGGTGCTACGCCAGGACTTGGTTCAGTTGTTGTGTGCTGAAAAAATAGCGGGACAATTTGCACTAAGCCGGCAATCGACACCACAACGATGGTGGCAACTATTAACCAGCCAACGTTTTTCTCAAGCGTTCCGTGGGAAAAGAATTTATTTTCACTAGACATTTTTCTTCCCCTTAGTGAGCAGTTGCAGAAGTTTGTGGAATGGGGGCATTGACGAATGTTTTACCAATCACTGTCTTGTAAACGTTATATGCCATTAAGAACATGCCGCTTAAGTAACAGAGGCCGCCTAATAAACGAATCACATAGAAAGGATAGGTTGCTTTTACAGACTCAACAAAGCTGTAAGTTAATGTGCCGTCTGGTTCAAATGCTCTCCACATCAAGCCTTGCATTACTCCAGCAATCCACATTGCGGCAATGTAAAGAACCACACCGATCGTAGCGATCCAGAAGTGCACCTCAATTAAGCGGGTGCTGTACATGTCTTTCTGTCCAACTAAACGGGGGATGAGGTAGTACAGGGAGCCAATCGTAATCATGGCAACCCACCCAAGAGCACCTGAGTGAACATGGCCAATAGTCCAGTCGGTGTAATGCGACAAGCTATTGACAGTCTTGATAGACATCATTGAACCCTCAAACGTAGACATACCGTAGAAAGACAATGCCACTACCAAGAATTTCAAGATGGGATCGGTGCGCAATTTAAACCAAGCGCCAGACAAAGTCATGATGCCGTTGATCATGCCGCCCCAAGATGGAGCTAACAAAATAATGGAGAACACAGTACCAAGCGACTGAGTCCAGTCAGGTAAAGACGTGTGTTGTAAATGATGGGGACCCGCCCACATATAGGTAAAGTTCAAAGCCCAGAAGTGGACGATAGATAAGCGATAGGAATAGATTGGACGCTCTGCCTGCTTAGGAATGAAGTAATACATCATGCCTAAGAAGCTAGTTGTTAAGAAGAAGCCAACTGCATTGTGGCCATACCACCACTGCACCATAGCATCTTGCACACCAGCATATGCAGAATAGGATTTCCACATGCTTGCCGGCATTTCTAAATTATTAAAAATATGCAAAATGGCAATCGTCAGGATATACGCGCCGAAGAACCAATTGGAAACATATATATGCTTAGTTTTGCGTTTCATAATGGTGCCAAAAAACACCACAGCATAGGCAACCCAAACCAAAGTGATCAGGATGTCAATTGGCCACTCCAACTCTGCATATTCTTTAGAAGTTGAAATACCTAAAGGCAAGGTTACCGCTGCCAACACAATCACAGCCTGCCAACCCCAGAAAGTAAAGGCCGCTAGCTTGTCACAAAAGAGTCTTGCCTGGCACGTACGTTGCACGATGTAATAGGACGTTGCAAATAAAGCTGATCCACCGAATGCGAAAATGACCGCATTGGTATGCAATGGACGCAAGCGACCGTAACTTAACCAGGGAATATTAAAAGTGATATCAGGCCAAATCAGCTGTGCGGCAAGGACAACTCCCACGAGCATTCCCACGATTCCCCAAAGCACCGTAACGATGGCAAATTGGCTGACAACCTTGTAATTAAAGGTATCTTGATTGCTCCCCACGGTAAGTCCCATGGTTTCTCCTTTTTTGTGACCCAACAACGACATAATTCGAATAGACTGAAGTCATTATCAAAGTAAGCTTTATGGGGCGTTTTGATCTATGTCAAAAAGGATGCCTGCATTTAGACATCCTGCAACTCGAATGAGGTGCTTGTACTACCTAAGTACTTAAAAAATAGAGTTATTTTTTATAGTGATCACTTATATTCTTGGATTTAGGCGTATCGTCATCCATCAAAATTGCTTCCCCTGGGCCCTCTAGATCATCAAATTGACCTGCCTTCACAGACCAAAAGAAAATCCAAGCCAAGAGGCCGATCAACAGCAAGGAAATAGGAATTAATAGAAAAAGGCTTTCCATACCTCTAGTCTAGGCCTTTCTGAGGCGCCAGGCGTTTAATGTGACCGCCAAGGAGGATAGAGACATACCAATACCAGCAACCCAGGGGTTGACCCACCCCATCATCGCCACTGGAATGGCCAGCAAGTTATAGGCCAGCGCCCAAATCAAGTTTTCTTTAATCACCCGCTGCGTTTTATCAGCCAATAGTAGCGATTGGGCCAAAGGAGCTAGGGAGCTTGCAGTCAAGATCGCATCCGCACCCGCTGTAGCGAGGGGTGCACCCGCTCCGACCGCAATAGAAACATCTGCTCGCGCCAATAAAGGGGCATCGTTAATACCATCACCAATTGCCCAAACAACCCGATCCTTTTTTTGCAGGCTCTCAATATAGCGATATTTATCTTCTGGAGAGCACGCACCTTTGAACCGATCGATACCAACATGGTGCGCCCACCATGCCACCGTCACTTCATCATCTCCTGAAACCAAATGGACCGCAATCTTGCGAGACCTCGCTGCAGTTAATAACTTTTCCAACCCCGCTCTTGGAGTATCTAAGAATAGAAAGCTCGCAATCAACCCCTGGTCATCTGCTAGATGTACTTGCCCATATTGACCGTCTTGCGCAATCTGCTGAGCACCCACCCACTCAGCACTTCCCAGTCGATAAACACCCGAGCTCAGGCCTTTGCCTAATTGATTAATCACTGCCTCAGGCAAGGTGCTGAGCGAAAGATTATCACCTTCTGCAGCACGCAACAGTGAAAGCGCAAGGGGATGTTTTTGACCCATCTCCATGGACGCAGCAATTCTCAATACATCTGCTCGGGAAAACTCTGAGCGAACAACTAAGACTTCTTTTAATTCTGGTTGACCCATAGTGAGGGTGCCAGTTTTGTCCAGCACTAAATCTGTCGCTTTGACCAAACCTTCCAGTACATGGCCGCGCACAATCAACAAGCCGAGTTTTGTTACGGCGCCCTGGGCTGCAGCCATCGCCGTTGGCACTGCGAGAGATAGAGCACAAGGGCAACTAGCAACCAGTACCGAGACCAAAACAGTCCAAGCTTTACTGGGATCGACGTAGTACCAAATTGCTGAAGATAAAAAAGCAACTACCAGCAGAAATCCCACAAAATACCCGGCCCACTTTTCTGCAAGACTCACCATGACAGGCTTCGCCTGCAATGCTTGATCAAGTAACGAGGCGATACCAGCAATACGAGTAGCTTGACCTACAGCATCAATTTTGATCAATATGGGATTGAGAATATTATGCGTGCCTGCGTATACTCGGTCACCGATCTTTTTATCAATTGGCTTAGATTCACCAGTAAGAAGTGACTCATCTAAAGAGCTCTCAGACTCAATCACAATTCCATCAGCTGGAATGACATCACCTGGGGGAACACGAATCACTTCACCAGGGTTACAGTTCACCACCGGCACAATTTCAACTTGCAAAGACGTGGGATAGTTCGGAACTCTCTCACACGTAGCTGGCAATTGTTTTGCTAGGGCCTCTGCTCCACCCTGCGCATCTTGTCGTGCTAATAATTCTACGTAGCGTGCCGCCAAAATAAAGGCGACAAACATAGTGATGGAATCAAAATAGCCTTGACCTGAGCCTGTCACGAGATTCACAGTTCCCACACCAAATGCTAGAGCTAGAGCTAGAGCAATCGGCACATCCATGCCCAATATATGCGTTTGCCGAAATGAAACCATGCTCCGCCAAGCTGCCTGAAAAATAGGGCCTGCTGAATAAGTGATTACTGGAACCGTGAGCGCCCAGCTAGTCCAGCCCAACAGCAGGTCATACTCCACCGTAATATCACTATCACCCACATACGTTGGCCAGGCATACATCATGACTTGCATCATGCCTAGTAATGCAACCCCCAGTCTAGTAAGTAATTGCCGACGTTCTTTTTTAGATTTCTCAATGGAGAGTGAGGGCTCAAAAGGCCACGCCTCGTAACCAATGCGTTCTATTTCAAAGAGTAAGCGAGCCAGACTGGTTTTCTCAGGTGAAAATTCCACCTTGACCTTTTGACTAACATAATTAATCTGTACATCTTTTACGCCAGGGATACGTCGTAAGTGCTGCTCGCATAACCACACACAAGCAGCACAGCGAATCTTCTCCAATCGTAAAGTGGTCTCTAAATAGTCGACATCACCACTCGGGCGAGTATATCTACCGAGCAAAGAGGGATCATCATAGGGAGCTAAACTGTCAGGAATGTCACTTGAAGCAAGGTAGGCTGCAGGCTTATCGCTTGACTGTGCACGCCGTGCATAGAATACTTCTAGGCCTTCACCATGAATTGTTTGCGCAATGGCCATGCAACCAGCACAACAGAATTTTCTATTGATGCCGGCAAGCTCAAGCTCGTAAGAATCGTTCGGAAGAATAAAGCTGCCGCAGTGATAGCAACTATTACTTGGCAGGCTAGAGTTCATGAATGAATCATGACTGACGGGTGATAGATCCAGTAACCCAGCCGTTACGACGCTCGTACAGTACAAACAGAACACCCCACACTACCACCGCAGCATAGGCCCAAACCCAAGATATTTGTGAGGCACGCGAGCCAGTTAAATCCAGTACAAAACCAAAAATAGCTGGGCCCAGCAAACCACCCCCAAAGCCCATTAGAGAATGCAGCCCCATTGCAGCACCTTTTATATCGTCTTTAGCACTTATGACTAAGCCCGCAGTTAAGGTGGAAGAATCGGCCATGATAAAAATCGTATGCCCCACTGCTAGGGCAATAATCAACCACCAAGATTGTCCTGTTGACCAAGCGAGCGCCACTCCAAATGCTGCACTAGATAGCATGACAAAGAAAATCCATTTTTGGCGCCCTATTCTTAAGGCAATCTCGTTTCCAATAATGGATGCAGGAACACCAAAGAAATTAATCACACCCGCAAGAGTGGTTGCAGTGAATAGAAAGTGGTCGCCTGTCACAATGGCACAGAAACCAAAAAAAGCTACGATCCAACTACGGCAAGCAAACAACTCGATGGAGTGGGCGGTATAGCCAAAGATAAATCCTGAGGCTGTTTTATCTTGCAAGACTAGGCGCCACTTATCCATCGGAAAAATATCATGTAAGCGAATACGTATTGGGCCGTGCCACTTTTCATGGGTGAGCGCAGGAATAAATAAAAACACAATCAACAATGCAGTAAATGGGCCTAAGGCGATGATTCCAAAAACATAGCGCCAGCCCAAGCTATTTAAGATCCAACCAGAGCAAATATAAGAGAAGCCAGTGCCAATACCAAAGAATGCGGTATAGAAGGCAATGTGACGAGTCAGCTCACCGGTCTTAATGCGATCTGACAGAATTTTTAAGCCCGGCATATAAGTGCCCGCTAAACCGACACCATTGAGCGCCATAAATATTAAGGCGGTCCAAAAGTTATAGGCAAATAGACCCATACCGAGTAATCCACAGGTCGCTGAAAGACCACCTACGAGATAGACTTTTTTTGCATCAACGCGATCGGTGAGAGCAGTTGCCAATGGGACCATCAGCATGTAACCAAAGAAGAAAGCACTAGCAATTAAGCCAGACTGCAAATTACTCAGATTCCATTCATCTTGTAGTGTGGTTAACACCACCGCATAACAGGTAAAACCCAATAGCGCACAAGTTTGCGCCATCAGCATCAAGGGTGTGTAACCAGTAGGCTTTAAACGCATTAGAAATTACTGCTGAATACTATTAGGGGAATCTTGAAAGCCGTTCGAGCGAAACGTGAGTACCAGAGTATCTCTATAGCCGTACTGCCCTAAGGGCTGAATGGGGGTAGATTCATGAATCATTCTTTCATCATTCATGAGCAATAAAGACCAAGGCTCCGTGAGAGTAAATCGCAAACCAGTAGAACCGGTTGCACTAAAAATTCGGGTCTCGCCACCCTTGACATTGACTCGATTGATTAAAAAGACAGCTACAAAATCAACGCCATCACGATGAGCCCCCTCAGGCGTTGGTCGGCCAATCCCATCGGTCGTATCGATCCGAAATTGGTGAGCCTCAATAAACCAGGTATTTACTTGCTTAACGCCATCCAGAATATGAGTCAGTCCCAGTAAAAGAGCATGCCAAGCAGGATCACTAGTGAGCTCAGTTTGAGAAGGCTCAAACCAACGCTCGATACCACCATGCAGGGCGTTGTAATTGACAGACTGCCAGTGGGCACGATGCGGTACGGTAGCCAAAGATGCCCCCTTGATCTCAAAACTTGAATGGCGGCGAAAGCGATACCGTCCACCATCCTTAAGATAGGGGTCTCTGGGTAACCCTTCCCAGAACTGAGTGAGATTGCGTAGCTGATCAAGACCCACATGTGCAATTTGTGTAACATCCTGAGCAGAGACAACTGCAAAACCATCATCTCGTAAAGATTGAACCAGGTCCTTAGCGGGTGTTAGTGGAGGTAAAAGGCTGGAAAGAGTCATGGGTTTATTTTAGGCGTATAGCAATCAATTAGGGATACAGGTTCAAACGGCTGCGCACCTCTCCCACATGACCTTTTAAGTCGTACAACTCTTTTGCATCTAGCATAGAAATTTTAATATTACTAATCCTGCGCTCAATATTTTCCAAATCCTTGAGGTTCTTTTCTTTTAAGTCTGGATTAGATGCATTTCTTTCTACCGCCTTAAGCTCCTCATACACCCGGGATAACTTCAGTCGTAAGAGTAAGCTTTTAGCTGCAGGAATATAGGTAAATAAGGGAACCAAAATCACTAGAAGTGGAATCACAATTTTAGCGAAACGCCCAATCCATACTGCCGTCCAGAAAGGTAGGTAGCGATGCAATAAAGATGGGCCATCCTTTAGATAGATTTCAGCATCTACATGTAAAGGAAAATCAAGGCCAGTTCCAGATGGAAACTCTCCTGGCTTTTGTAAGTAGGAATACGTTTTTAAAATATCGTAGGTAGAGCTAAGCAACAGCGTTACCAATGCAGGACTAATATCATTCTTACCCACCAAGGTAGCTGTTGCGGCCAGTACCTGAATATCTTGACGCGGAAGATCATAGGCAATACTGACGATACCACGTGGCACCGTTACCTTTGAGAGAAAAGGGAATAGGTGGACATAAGCTTCAGCCTGCTCAAAGTTCATTAAGCGTATGCCGGGAGTTTCGTAAAACTTTTTGACTACAGGCGCCTCCGCAGCACTTACCAAAAATACAGCATCTAACTCCCCTTTTTTAAACTTCTCCAATGCATCAAGTGGCTTTAATTTTTCGGCACGAATATCGCCAAGACTCAATCCACTCGCTGCAAGTAGTTGAGAGGTCAGAGATAGTGTGCCACTGCCTTCATTACCGATGGATACTCGCTTCCCTTTTAACTGACTCAATAAACCTAAGCGCCCCGATTCACTTGGAAAACTCGACTCTCTGTACCAAACCCATACTGGCTCATAAAACACGCCAGCAATAGAAATAAAATCAGGGTACTTGGATAGATCCGCTACACCACTCTGAACCATGGCAAAGTCAACGCCAGAGTGCGGATCCTTTAACAGCGTCAAGTTATCACTGGTTCCGCCAGTGGTTCTTAGCTTGAGAGAAATGCCCTCCTCAGCAAGCTCACTTTGGAGCTTTTCACCAAATTTCTGATAAAGACCGGTTGGGAAGCCTGTTGCCAATTCAATCGATCTCGGTGGAGGCGGTACGAGCACCCAGAGCGTGGCAAACAGCAGGGCCACTAGACCCAAAAAGGCGATGGCAACTGCCGCGGGGTTATAGATATTTTTGCGTATGAAGTTCATCAGAATTCTGCTTGTTTTTGCCATTATGCCCCGAGCCCAAGGATCTAGAGCGGAATGAATTGATTTGAATTGTTTCGAGATAAGATGGGGGTTTTAAGGGACCATTAGGACAATCATGAATTCAGCCGCCAACAAAGTAGCCCTGGTCACAGGCGCTGGAACGGGGATCGGAAAAGCTGCAGCAAAGGCACTGTTGCGAGGTGGATTCAGGGTTGTTCTGACCGGTAGAAATCTGGAGAAGCTCAATTTAGCCATTCATGATATTGGTGGGAACAGTCAAAACTGCCTCGCAGTGAGCTGTGATGTCGGCAAACCAGAGCAAGTAAAGAAATTATTTGCAGAAATCCAAAAACAGTTTGGACGCATTGACGTACTCTTTAATAATGCCGGCATGGGAGCGCCAGCCATCCCCATGGAAGAGCTGAGCTACGAACAGTGGATGAATGTAGTTAATGCCAATCTCTGCGGCGCTTTCCTATGCGCTCAAGAGGCTATCCGCATGATGAAGGCTCAGTCTCCGCAAGGTGGCCGGATTATTAATAATGGCTCGATCTCAGCACATGCGCCCCGCCCGATGTCTGCCCCATACACCGCCACTAAACATGCTATGACTGGATTAACCAAATCTATTGCATTAGATGGTCGTCCTTTTAACATTACCTGCGGTCAGATCGATATCGGTAATGCCGGTACTGAAATGACCATCCCTATGGCTGCCGGCATTTTGCAACCAGATGGCTCAAAAAAGGTTGAGCCACTCATGGATGTGGATCATGTTGGGCAAGCCGTCCTGCAGATGGCTCAACTGCCTTTAGAGAGCAATATTCTGTCGATGACTATCATGGCAAGTAATATGCCATTTGTTGGTCGGGGCTAATTAAGGCCTAATCTGTCCAATGATGAGGCGGGCATTAGCAGTACCCACCTTGATTGTTTGCGGCTCAGATATCAAATCGCCAGATTCTGGCATTGCCATTCCTGTTTTAGAAATGCGCACCTCAACTGACACTTCAAACATTTGAGAAATCAATGCATTGGGACTCATTGCCAAATCATCATTCAAAACAAAGTTGATTGGGAATGCAGTAACCGGGGTTTTGAGAACAGCCACTGGCATACGCTCACCTGGCTTACGGGCGATCACCATCAAAACATCACCTGGTTTAATTTTAGACTTCAGTTCTGGCGCAATCTCTACTTGCCCAGTTACGCCTACACCTTGATTGCTAATGACTGGCTTACTAGCCGGCGCAAGGCCACCCTTGCTACGCGCCTCTGCAATAGAAGCTGCGATTGCACGCGCCTCTTCGGACTCGGCGGGCAATTGCTTTGCCAGCCTCTCCCAAGACTGCACTGCAGCCTTATAATTCTGCACATTAAAAGCAGCAGTTCCAGAAAGCCAAAGAGCTAATAAATTATTTGGGTCTTGGGCTAATGCCTTATTAATGAGTTGCTGTGGCTTACCAGCAAAATTACCATTTGCATTAGCCGCCAATACATCAGCATAATCAGCCAATAATTGCGGGTCCGAATCAACAAAAGAGCCGGCACGAGCATAGGCATTTGCAGCCTCAGTATTGCGACCCAAAATCCGATAGGAGCGAGCTAGCATAGCCCAACCCTTGAGATTGTCAGGCTCTTTATCCATCTTAGCGGCAAACTCGTCAACCATCTTTTCAACCGACTCTTGAGTCATCGGCTTCTCAGCGCTCTTTTGGGCAATCTGAGCAGCATCACCAAGGTAGAAATAGAAACCCGCCGAGAGTGTTGCCACAAAAAGACAAATCCCAATAATAGTTTTTTTAGGAGAGCCCAGTACTGCATGATCATCGGCTTCATCCGTATCCTGAAAAAGCCGCTGACGCATTTCTGCATGAGTCTGCTCATAGCTATGGCTATCTACAGTACCCGCCATACGATCAGCCTCGAGCTTATCAAGCTCTTCTCGGTAGATAGCTGCATTCATCTGACGACGCGAGGTTGAGGATTCTTTTGCAGGAAAAAATAATGGGCGTAATAACAGCACCAAGACTAGGATCAACAAAAGAAGAGCGGAGATTACAAAACTAGTCATGTTATTTTTCTATTGAACTGGACTTGGCATTCTGAAGTAGCGCATCAATGCGATGATTATCTTCTTCAGAAAGCGTGGTACTGGGCATAGCCTGATTTCTGCGACGCAGATATACCAGCAAGCCAATAATTCCTGCGAGCAAAATTACAAAAGGGCCTATCCATAAGAGCCAGGTGATTGGCTTCACAGGCGGGCGATATAGGACGAAGTCGCCATAACGCTCCACCATAAAATTCCGAATTTGCTCGTCTGTCTTACCCTCATTAATCAGGATGCGAATTTCTCGGCGCAAGTCATTTGCTAAATCAGAGCGTGAGCCGGCAAGGGATTCATTCTGACAAACTAAGCAGCGCATTTCTTCTGAAATCACAATAAGACGCTGCTCGGTGACCGGGTCATCAGCTAACGGGACTGCATCCTTAGCGGTTGCACCGATAGAGCACAACACGGTAAAAGTAAGCAAGAGGGATTGAAGCGTCTTTCTCAACATTATTTGAGCTCATCTAATAAAGGAATGATCTTCTTACGAAGTAATTCCATCGTGATCGGTCCTATATGTTTAAACCGAATAACACCAGCTTTGTCAATTACGTAGGTCTCTGGAACGCCATAGACACCATAATCAATACCTACTCGGCCATTGGCATCAAAAGCTGATAATAGATACGGATTGCCTTGACGAGCAAGCATGGCTATTGCGTCGTCACGCTTATCTTTGTAATCCAATCCAATAATTGGTGCCACTTGCAATTTACCCAGCTCAACAAGAACGGGGTGCTCCTCACGGCAAGCAACACACCAAGAAGCCCAGACATTCAAAATCCAAGGCTTACCTTTCATACTCTCTGGTGAAAATATTTTTTGAGGATCTGCCAGTTGAGGCACTTCAAAGGCAGGCGCCTGCTTACCAATTAGTGGCGACGGTATTTCCTGTGGATCACGATTTAAACCTACCGCTAAAAATCCAACCAAAATGACAAACAAAATCAGTGGGATTAAAAACTTGGCTTTCATGCTGCTACCTTCTTCAACTTCATGCGATAGCGCTTATCGGACATCGCCAGCAAACCACCTAGAGCCATCAATACACAACCGCCCCAAATCCAATCAACAAAAGGTTTGTAATACACTCGGACTGCCCAGGCTTTGTCATCCAACTCTTCGCCCAATGAAATATAGATATCTCTAGTAAGACTCGCATCAATCGCCGCCTCAGTCATAGGCATCGTTGATGAAAAATAATTACGCTTTTCTGGGTACATCGTCGCTTCCAGCTTCCCATTGCGAGTTAATAAGAAAGTACCTTGCATCGCTTTATAATTCGGTCCAGGAACAGGTCTTACACCCTGAAGCTGAATGTCGTAGCCGCCGACACTCACACTTTCACCAGCGAGCATACGCACATCTTTCTCCTCTTGATAGGCACCCACCATGGTGACACCAATCGTAAAGACTGCTATCCCCAAATGCGCTACCTGCATACCAATAAATGAACGTGTTGGTTTGCCTGCTTTTGCTTGGCGAATAATTTGTAGTACGCCAGAAGTAATCACCCAGAAAGCCAGTAAGAAACCAAGGCTACTGAGCCAAGTAAATGCACCCATCGCAAACGAAATTAAAGCTGCAGCAATCACTGCGACTAGGGCAGCAATCCACAAGCGCTTAATCACATCTAGGAGATTAGAGTTCTTCCAGCTTGTCCAAGGCCCAACCCCCATCAGCACTAATAAAGGGATCATGATGGGCACAAAGACGCTATTGAAATATGGAGGCCCTACTGAGATCTTGCCTAAATGTAGCGCATCAATCAGCAAAGGGTAAAGAGTGCCTAAGAGTACTGATGCAGCAGACACTACTAAGAAAACGTTGCCAAGCAAGATAAAGGTTTCACGCGATGTTAGGCTGAACTTACCGCCAAGGGTACTTTTGGGAGCGCGCCAAGCGTAAAGCGTTAAAGAAGAGCCCACCACCAGAACCAGGAAAATCAAAATAAAGACGCCACGCGTAGGGTCAGTTGCGAATGCATGTACTGAAGTGAGCACCCCAGATCGAACTAAGAAGGTTCCCAAAAGTGATAGTGAGAAAGCAGTAATGGCTAGCAACACCGTCCAACTCTTAAAGCCCCCACGCTTTTCGGTGACCGCAAGCGAATGAAGCAAGGCGGTACCAACCAGCCAAGGGATGAATGATGCGTTCTCCACGGGATCCCAGAACCACCAGCCACCCCAACCGAGTTCGTAATAAGCCCACCAAGAACCCAGTGCAATACCGAGAGTCAGAAATATCCAAGCAGCCGTTGTCCATGGACGTGACCAGCGCGCCCAAGCAGCATCTAGACGGCCGGATAATAAAGAAGCAATAGCAAATGCAAACGCTACTGAGAAGCCAACATATCCCATATATAACATTGGCGGATGAAACACTAAACCTGGATCTTGTAGGAGTGGATTTAAAGATCGTCCATCCTGAGCGGCTGGCAGCAGCCTTTCAAAGGGATTGGAGGTGGCGAGCACAAACAATAATAGACCGGTGGTCACCAAACCCAATACGCCGATTACACGCGCCACCATAAATTCATCTAGCGCTTTAGAAAGCTGCGCCACTAAAAAAGTCCAGGTAGACAATAAGAAGATCCAGAGTAACAAGGAACCCTCATGACCACCCCATACAGCACCTAAGCGGTAAATGACGGGCATTTGCGAATTGGAATGCTCTGCCACATAAAGAACAGAAAAATCATTCGAGTAAAAACTCCATGCCAAAATCACAAACGCGATAGCAAGCAATAGGAAAGTGGTTTGCGCAGCCGGCCTCGCCAACAAAATCCATTCACGGCGGCTTTGATGTGCACCGACCAACGGAAGTGTCCCTTGAATAATGGCGACACATAGGGCCAGTATGAGTGCGTAATGCCCAAACTCAGGAATCATTATTTATTTCCATTTTTTTGAGCTTGCTCTAAAGCATGCTTAGCCTCTGGAGGCATATAGTTTTCATCGTGCTTAGCCAATACTTCACTCGCAACGAATTTTCCACTTGGATCAAGGCGACCTTGAATGACTGCGCCCTTACCCTCTTTAAACAAATCCGGAAGAATGCCAGTGTAGGCCACCGAAATATCTTTCACCATATCAGTAATGACAAAGTTCACTGTTAAACCATCTCGCTTAACCGATCCATCCTTGACCATGCCACCAATGCGGAAGACTTGACCAGCTGGTGACTTACCAGCAGCCACCTCACTCGGGGTGACATACAGCGCAATATTGCTATTGAGGGCATTCAAAATTAATACTGCTGCAATACTGATGACAATCAGTGCGCCAACAATAATGGCAGCTCGCTTATATCTTGGTTTCACTTGCTACCTTTTTGATCAAACTGCTCCGCTAAAACTTCACGTTGCAGTCTGCGTACGATGGTCTTATGGCGCGCTCGAACAGCCAGGGGCTCTAATAAGAACACCAAAGCACAGGCACCAAAGCTGCACCATACATAGAGGGCATAACCACCCATGGCAAAGAATTCAGCCGAACTATTCCACATTACTGCTTTACCTCATTTAATTGCCTAACCCAATCAGTATGAGCCTCGCGCTCCAAAATGATGGCGCGCACACGCATTAACCCTACTGCAATTGAGTACATCCATAAGCATAAAGCCATTAAGAACATCCCCCAAAGCATGGTCTGAGCCATGGCTGGTGCTTTAGTTAGCGAAACGGAGGCGCCTTGATGCAAGGTATTCCACCATTTCACTGAAAAATAAATAATAGGTACATTCACCACGCCTACCAAGGCGAGGATCGCGCCCGCTTTATCGGCACGGCGGACATTATCAATCGAGGCCTGCAGGGCGATAAAACCGAGATACAAAAACAGTAGGATTAATTCCGAAGTTAAGCGCGCATCCCATACCCACCAAGCGCCCCACATCGGCTTGCCCCAAAATGCACCAGTCCACAGGGATAAGAAAGCCATCCAGGCACCAATCGGGGCCAGAGCCTGAGCCATCATGGCTGATAGACGAGTATTCAATATCAGACCTAATCCCGCCCATGCAGCCATCACCACATAGATGAACATGGACATCCACGATACGGGCACATGAACAAAAATAATGCGGTATCCCTGACCTTGGACTGCATCTACTGGCGCCACAAAGAAACTCACCCACAAGCCGGCAACTCCAAAAATAATGGTGAGCACCCAGAACCAAGGAATCATTTTTCCAGCCAGTGGATAAAAAGCACTCGGACTCGAGAATTTGAACCAGCTCATTACGTGACTAGAAGATAAATTGTTTACATTACTCATTCGATAGCAATCTTTACAGCGCTCGCACTAACCCAAGGTACAAATGCTAATGCCAAAATCAATAAAGCGCCTAACAGTGAAAAATGCCCCGTGATATCCAGTCCTACACTGCTAGCGTATACGGCACCTGCCCCAAAGATTAACACCGGAATATAGAGCGGCAAGATCAGCAGGCTCATCAATACGCTACCACCCCTCACCCCAAGAGTGAGGGCCGCCCCAACCGAGCCAAGCAATGATAAAACAGGTGTTCCGAGCAATAAGGCTGCCATCAGCACTTTTAAAGACTGGGCATCTAAGTCAAACTGAATACCGATCACCGGCGCCAATAAAACCAAGGGTAGGCCACACACCAGCCAATGGGCGACGATCTTACCAAACACTAAGGCAGTAAATGAATTCGGGGACAAGACCAGTTGCTCTAGGGTGCCGTCTGCATAATCCGCTGCAAACATCCGCTGCAAACCCAGCAAGGTTGAGAGTAAGGCCGCAACCCAAATCACGCCAGGCGCAATCTTTCTCAGCAAGGCAGTATCAGCACCAATCCCCAATGGAAATAAGCTCGTCACAATGACAAAGAAGAATAAGGCAGTAAGGACCTCGCTCTTGCGACGCATCACTAACAATAGATCGCGATGAATAATGGCAATAAAGGCGTTCATAGATCCAATACTCGCAGACCGGAAATAGTCAAGGTCTGATGACTTGTCAGTAGGACCAAGCCATTACCCTGAAGATGCTCGACAATCAAATCTTGTAACTCTCCCACGGCATGGGTGTCTAAGGCATTAAAGGGTTCATCCAAAATCCAGACTTGCGCCCGTCGCGTTAGCATGCGCGCCATCAAAACACGTTTTTTCTGTCCGGCTGATAAACAATTGACAGGCAGGTCTTCGCGCCCCTTCAGGCCAAATCGCCATAAGCTAGCAAACGCATCTTGCTCAGAGAGCGCAATGCCATCGATCGCTGCATACATACGCAAATTTTCAATCGCACTGAGGTCTTCTTTCAGTGCATCGCGATGACCTAAAAATAATAACTTGCTGTGATATTCCGATGCCTGTTTTTTAATAGGATGGCCACACCAAAGTATCTCGCCAGACTCAGGAGCAGCCAAGCCAGTGAGTAAGCGCAAGAGGCTTGTTTTACCAACGCCATTCTCACCACGAATATGGAGACACTGTCCAGCAAATAACTGTAGATCAATGCCTGAGAAAAGCTCCCTATCACCGCGCACGCAAGTGATTTTCTGAGCCTCGAGGGCTGCGGTTACAGATATTGGGAAGGAGGAAATGGTCGTTGTCATTGGAAGCAATGGCTTGAATAAAACCACCTCAGGCATTGTCTAAGACCCACTCGGGACTGTCAAACCACCTAAAACAGTATTTAAAGAATAAATTTCTTTTAATTCAATCGCTTACACAATTATATGCGGAGTGAGGGGGAAGCGCCCCTCACTTGAATCTTGGCACTATTCGGGCTTAATGCCGGCACTTTTAATAATCTTGCCCCAGCGGGCTGATTCTTTCTTCTGAAACACTCCAAAAGCTTCGGGTGACATGGCGTAATACTTTGCCCCTTCTGACTCCAGCTTTTTCTGCACGGCTGGCTGTTGCATAATTTTTCCCACTTCAGCATTGAGCTTCTTCACAATTGCAGGGGGAGTGCCTGCGGGAGCAAATAATCCAATCCAATTTTTGACATCGAATCCCGGTAGTGTCTCACTCATACTCGGCAAATCCGGCATCGAAGGATCTCTGGTGGCACCTGTTACCGCTAAGCCACGTAATTTATCACTCTTCACATAAGGCAGAATTGTAGGCATCGTCGCGAACATTAATTGAGTTTGGCCGCCAATCAAATCGGTAATCGCCAATGCATTTCCTTTGTAAGGAATATGCGTCATATCAACCTTTGCGGTGAGAATAAAAACCTCTCCCGCCAAATGACTAGCGGTACCGATGCCACCCGACCCATAAGATACTTTTCCTGGGTTAGCTTTGATATAGCTAATGAGTTCACTGACATTTTTTACCGGGACGCTAGGATTCACCGCTAACAAACCTTCGGCATCCAGCACAAAAGCTACTGGTACAAAATCCTTGAAGGGGTCATAGGGCATGCTCTTTACTAAGTAAGGGTTTACTGCATGCGTACCAATACTGCCCATAATCAAGGTGTAGCCATCTGCCGGTGATTTAGCCACAAAATCAGCCCCGATATTGCCTCCACCACCCGTTTTATTTTCTACTATCACTGGCTGCCCAAAAGCCTCGCTTAATCCCTGGGCAATGATTCGTGAAAAGCCGTCTGCGATACCACCGGTAGCAAATGGAGAGATGATTTTAATTTGATGATTTGGATAAGTGGCTACTTGAGCAATCGCAACTTGAGTAAATAAACTTGAGCCCAAAATAAGGGCTGTGAGTAACTTTTGCATATTATTTTTCTGAGGTTATTTAAGGCAGTGGTGCAACAGATAGACCCTCTACCTGATATTGACGAATGAGATCAGCCACCAAGCCAGATCTAATGAATTCCTCTACACAAGCATTCAAAAACTCAATCGACTCTAGGTGAGTTTTTTGTGTGGCAATCGCCTGTTGTATTCCAGTAAATTGACCATCCAGAATTCTGGAGCCAGGGATATCTTGAGCAGCAGCAACTAGGCCAGTTTTCAAGCCTGCCAAAGCATCTAATTTCTCACTGACAAACAATTCATTGCTGGCTTTCACGCTATCAGCATGCACTAAGCTAGCATGTTTAAGATGACGCTGTAACCAAAGGTCATAAGCGCTTTTGTAAAAAGATGCAATCCTCACTCCTGGCTGATCTACCTGTGACAACTCAGTGATGGGGGAGTTGGCAGGCACTAAATAGCAAGCCTCTAACTCGACATAAGCAGGAGTAAAAGTGACCTTCTGAGCGCGCATGGGATCAGAGCCCAATAAGCAGATGCCACATCTTCCGCTGACAGCGGCCTCGACGACCTCATCTTGCGTATTGAAGCCCTGCAAACTTAACTCTACGCCCAAGCGTTTTGCAATCGCTCGGCAGATATCAGGCGCGATACCAATAGGTTCGCCAGAAGATGAGCGGCCAGTTACTAGTAAGAAATTACCTAAATACACTGCAGCAGACAGAATGCCATTAGGCGCAAGTTGCATCCTGACTTCAGGCGAAATAAAACCCATAAAATTTCTAATTAACAGTGCATTCCCATACTTAGAACTGAACTGTCTGCCCCTCAGTCATCGGAATAATCTTAATTGCACTTCCCTTCATGGCCTCTTGGAATTCCGCCAAGGTACCCTTTGTCAATGGGTTGGAGTTGTAATGCATTGGTATCACCATTTTTGGCTTTACCCAGGTACGCAAGGCATAAGCAGCATCATCTGGCGCCATAGTGAAATTACCACCAATAGGAATCATTACCAAATCCGGCTTGTAATGCTCGCCGATAAATTTCATATCGCCAAAAAGTCCCGTATCACCCATGTGCCAAATTTTTAAGCCATTCTCAAGCTCAATGATGTAACCCATCGCCTCGCCTGCTGGGTGAGACTCCATCTTTTCAGTTGCTGGATTTTTCCATACCAGCAAGGAGGAGTGCTCAGCCTGTACTGCTGTAACCTTGATGCCAGGCAATGGTGTAACACGGCCAGTTTTGTTGAAGCGATGACCAAGATCGGCAGGCAATATTCCCAAAGTAATTAACGGGGTCACCATATCTGCAGGTCCATATAACTTGGTGTTATTCATTTTTGCAAGCGCAGGTGCATCGCCAATATGGTCGACGTGGGCATGCGTTACCAATAACAAATCAATTGGGCCGATAGCATTCAAATCGTTCTTATAAATAGCGGGGGTTTTAGGACCGCCAGTAATCCATGGGTCGATCAAGATTGTCTTGCCGCCCGAAGTTTTGATGCGAAATCCAGCCTGCCCTAACCACAGAACTTCGGCTGCGGGCTGCATACCAGATTTACCAGGCGCTTGAGCTTGGGCAGATACTGGGGAAGCCAGTAAGAATGCAGTAGCAATCCCAGCTAGAAAAGAGTCCAACAAAATATATTTACGCATTACTGCCTCCGAGTTTTTACGATTTATCTTATGAAACTATAGCCGAGAAAGTGGAATTGGTTTTGGGAACTGAGTTTATATGGCACTGCATCAATTTATAGATATTGCATGTCTCCAATAAAAAACCCCGCCGTAGCGGGGTTCTCATGACTCAGCATTTCTTTTATGGGGTAATGACGATCGCGCCCGAAACTTTTCTACCTTCTGCAGCTTTATGAGCATCAACTGCCTGCTCAAGCTTAAACTTGGCGCCAATCTGCACTTTCACACGGCCTTGAGCAATCGCATCAAATACTGCGCGAGCATTTTCCTGAAGCAACTCGGGAGTAGCGTTGTGCGGGAATACGGAAGGCCTTGTTAAGAAGAGGCAACCCTTCTTATTGAGAATCTCCGGCTGAATCTCTGGAGCAGGTCCAGAGGCGGCACCAAACAAAGCCACCATGCCAAATGGTGCAGCACAATCGAGTGAGCCCAAGAAAGTAGTCTTAGCAACTGAGTCATACACTACATTTGCTTTACGGCCGCCTGTTGCCTTCATAAACTCTTCGACCCAATTTGGTTTTGAGTAGTCCACCACAGCATCACAGCCTGCTTCTTTTGCAGCGGCAAACTTGGCTTCAGACCCTACTGTGCCCACTACAAAGGCACCCAAAGATTTTGCCCATCCCGATAGGATTTGGCCTACACCACCAGCAGCAGCGTGAACTAAGACGACGTCTCCAGACTTTACCTTGTAGGTTTTTTGAACCAAGTACTGGGCAGTCATTGCTTTGAAAAACACAGCAGCAACAACTTCATCAGATACATTATCTGGTACTGAAACCAATTTATCGACTGCAACATTGCGCGCACTGGCATAAGCACCGATACCGGCGTTCATGTACGTCACACGATCGCCTATCTTGAATCGAGTAACACCCTCACCAAGCGCCTCAACAACACCGACCGCCTCGTGACCTAAACCCGTTGGTAGTTCCAAGGGATAAACACCAGAGCGCTGGTACACATCAATAAAGTTAAAACCAATAGCGGTTTGACGAAGTTGCACTTCACCTTTACCTGGAGCCGGAAGCTCTTTATCGATTAATTGAATCACATCGGCATTGCCGAGTTCTGAAAGACTAACAATTCGAGCAGTTGTCACAAGTCACCTTATTATTTTTATAAAAAAATTATCTTACTGCAAGCGTGGAGGAGACGGCCTCTTCCTCCTCAACGATAGCCCAGGTACTATCCCCAAGCTTTTTGACTGCCATCGAGTAGGTCCAAGCATCAGGAATGCCGCAACTCCATTGATCAGGCCCATTTTGAATCAATACATTAGTGCCAATACGGCTATCAAAGTAGAGATGGTAGGTTTTTCCATGGAGGGGGTTAAAACTAAATTTGGCACTATGGACCATTTCTGTGGCATCCAAACGAGCCTGAAGAGAGCGTGCCTGCTTCATCAATACTTCAGCCTGCTCCATGATACGATCGTATTCTAGCTTGGCGTTTTGGCGGGCGACATTGACCGCCTTATCTTTTTCTTCTAAGACCTTAATCGGTGCAAATACAGGCGCACCCACTTCCATGGGATATTCAATGCCAGCATGCCGTGCTGGATCAGTATCTTCAATTCTCATAACTTTTTAACCTGCTGATTTATATGGTGAAAGTGTGACACAAATTCACAAAATGCGTTTTTTCCAGCTATAAATAAGGCAAGACTCTTACAGGGAGTTTAAATCCCCTAAAAGGCCTTTGGCATGAAGTTGGATGGCCTGCTGATCTTCTTCACTAATTCGGGATAGATTGGCTGTCATCAGGCGGGTACGGGGGCTTGCCTCAAATTGGGTGCGATGCTTGATAAGGAAGTTCCAATAAAGGGTAGTCATCGGGCAGGCACCCTCTCCAAATCGAATATCGGGCTTGTATTGGCAGGAGCCGCAATAGTTACTCATTCTCTTAATATAGGCGCCACTGGCAATATAAGGTTTGCTAGTAAAGCGGCCGCCACTGGCAAATAAGGCCATGCCCGCTGTATTGGGTAACTCTACCCATTCAATCGCATCAACATAAACCGCCAAATACCAATCACAAACCTCTTTTGGCAAGATTTCTGCGAGCAATGCAAAGTTGCCTGTCACCATCAGGCGTTGAATATGGTGGGCATATCCATACTCCAGCGTTTGGCCTATTGCTTGCTGCATACACTTCATCTTGGTGTTGCCAGTCCAATACCAGGAAGGCAATGCATTCTGGTGATCGTAAAAATTATCAAGCGCCATTTGCGGCATATCAAGGTAGTACATGCCCCGTACAAATTCTCGCCAACCTAGGATTTGACGAATAAATCCCTCTACCGTAGCAAGATCTAAATCGTCTTTCTTCCATGCCTTGAGGACAGCAGCAATCACCTCTCTGGGATTGAGCAACTTTAAATTCATTGAACTGGAGAGTAAGGAGTGCCAACCAAAAGGTGTATCCGTCCACATCGCATCTTCATGAATACCAAAGGTCACTAAGCGATGCTCTACAAACCCTTTAAGTGCCTGCAAAGCCTGTGCGCGTGTGACTGGCCACTGAAAGTGCTCCAGGGATCCAGGATGTTTGGGAAATTTTTTCTCAACCAGTGCAATTACTTCTTGAGTAATGTCATCGGGCTCAAATAACTCCGGCGGCGGAATTAAGCCAGGTCCTTTTTTTGGAAACGGCTTACGATTATCTCGATCAAAGTTCCACTGCCCACCCTCAGGATTACCCTCTTTATTAACCAAGATGTTGTGGGTCTTACGCATCAGTCGGTAGAAATACTCCAAACGCAATTCTTTCTTACCAGCAACCCAATTTTCAAACTCATGACGTGAACAATAAAAATGGGGATCTTCTTGCAGTTCTAAATCGATGTTTAATTCAGATGCCAAATTCTCTATTTCGCACTTGAGTCGATACTCTCCAGGCTCAAGACATACCAAGTGTGTAAATTTTTTCTTGGTAATTATTTCTCGTAGCGTATCGCCAATTGACTGCGGAGACTGCTCAATATAGATTAGTGGCAAACTCCGCTCTTTTAGTTGCTCGGCAAAATGCCGCATCGCCGATAAGAACAAAACGATTTTGGCCTTATGCGACCAAACATACTGAGCCTCATCGATAGACTCAATCATGACGACTTGCTCAGTCTTAGGATTCAGGTTTTTTAATATCGGGCTATCGATATCAAGCTGGTCACCCAGAATGAGAACAAGCTTTTTCAATTCTAATCTTTCGAAGAGATACTAAATACTGGGTATAAAGCGCGCAACATCAGAGGACTACTTAGCGCTTGTAAAAACTGAGAGTCACTTCACCCAGATTGATACCAAATTTGCTCATTTGCGCCTTATTAATCATTACCTTAGGTGTGACTAAATACATCCAGTCATTAAATTGCACATGGTAGATGGAATTGTCTACAGGCAGCGCCAATGTGTAAGCCCAGTTCAATGCATTGCCAGCAGATTCTCCCAAAGCTTCGCCGATGACATCATCTGCAGTACCAATGTATTTGCCTGGAGCCGTTTCAACCAAAGTCCAAATGCGCTTTTGCTTCGTGCCATCGGAATACTCAAAGCTCTCATCCAAAATACCCGTCTTTTTACCATTCACAACTGACCATTTAGCAACCAATAAAACGGAGAAGCGTTTTTTAACTTCACCACTACGATCGGTAAAGATGCCATACGCATCAATCGTGCCGTTGAAGTATTCACTTAGATCAAGCTTGGGTGTCTCTTGTGCATATTGATTGACTGAAGGTGAGGAGCAACCTAATAGGCCAAATGCAATCAAATAAATAGCTAGATACTTTTTAACGAAATAGATCTTAGACATTAGCAGGCTCCAGTGATTAGTGGGGGTGGGCATCCATTGCCCAGTAATTCAGATCTCAACTTGGGTACGCTCGTTTTGGAATCAAGCCAAATCCCGAAAAATGCCTTTGAAAAATCTGCCCCCGGAAATTGGGCAATTTTCTTGCCGTCATAAAAAAAGGTGGTGCCTTGTTTTGGTGAGTAGACTCCAGTGAGTGTTTGTCCAGGCTCTATATTGGGCAAAACTGCAGCAAGCTCTTTTCCCCAAATGGCGGACTGCGCTTCAGATACACCAATGCTCTTCATTTCATCAGCAGTACGGCTTGCAATGGCCGCCCCAGAAAATGATTTTTGATATTTAATATCCAAGGCAAATTCTGCAGAATCCTTGCCCGCAGGGCGATATAGAGTTGCGTCGTAAACATGAAAACCCCAAAAGTTTAGGCGACCAGTACCCTGAGGCTGCACTTGATTAATGACGTTCTCAATGTGCGCCAAGCTCTTGGCCGATACAGGACTACTCAGCAGGGCCAAAGACAGCCATAGGACGGCACTACCTTGTGAAATTATTTTCATCATCGCCCCTTTATTTATGTTTACGAGTTGCATTCACCAACCATAAAGCAGATGGTCCAAATAGACCTGAAATGGTATGTCGGTTCTTAGCAAAAAAACGATACGCCATGGTCAATATAGGGCGCAGGCTTGGTCGAGAAAACAACCAAGCCAACTTCGGTAAATTCGCTCTCGCATACGCGGCCGAGAAAACATCTACACCATTAATCAACTCACCATCGTCATACTGAGCGTACATCGAATCTAAGGCCTGTTGGCAAGATACACCGACCTTATCAGCGCTGTAATGATTTGAGTTGACATCTACAAAGCTGAGTAAACCTGCTTGATTACGGCCAGACAAAAACAGAATCTCTGCCTGACATAGAGGACAAAGGCCATCGTAGAACATGGTGAGTTTCTTCATGACTGTTACTTCTGCTTGTACTGCATCGAGCAATAGGCACGGGTTACCAACTTACTTCTTAAAGCAACATGCTTAGTTGCCCTACCGGTTACCCGCTGACGCCATAAATTGAATGAGCCTCTCTTGAGCTCTTTGCGCATCAGCGCAATCACTTGAGGCTCGGATAGTCCAAAATGTTGCTCAATAGCATCAAATGGTGTGCGATCTTCCCATGCCATCTCGATCACCCGTGAGAGATCGGCAGCGGAGAGTGCTTGAGTTATCTTGGTGCCCATCAAGCAAGTTTAAGACTTATTCAATAAACTAGCTGAGCCAGCCTTCACCCAACATTTGAGCCTCTTTATTTATGCCACTAGTTCCGCAACCCTTTCGTGCTTTGATTATTGGATCCTCTGGAAGCATAGGAACAGCGTTTATGGAGTTATTAGAGGCCTCCCCTAATTGCGAGCTTGTTTGGGGCCTAAATCGCAACTCGGCGCAGCCAATCAATTACCAAGATCTCACCACGATTGAATCTGCTGCAGCTAGTCTTATTCAGAAGGGTCCTTTTCAGCTCATCATTAATACGATTGGTGTATTACATTCTGAGCACTGGATGCCTGAAAAGAAATTAGATGATCTCAACGCCGAACAGCTACAGATGTTGATGCAGACCAATGCCATTGGCCCTGGATTGACAATCAAGTATTTCTCCAAATTACTCGACCCAGCGGGGTCCGTTATGGCAACCCTTTCCGCTAAAGTAGGTAGCATTGAGGACAATCGATTGGGTGGCTGGTTTAGCTATCGCGCTTCTAAAGCAGCCCTAAATATGCTGATCAAAACAGCCTCAATTGAATTTGCCAGAACTAAACCCAATACGGCCTTAGTAGCCTTGCATCCGGGAACGGTAAACTCGCGTTTATCTAAGCCTTTTAAAGGCGAGCAAATAGGTAGACCTGCTTTAGATGCTGCAAGCGATATGCTTGCGGTATTACTCTCACTTCAAAAAACTGATTCAGGTAGTTTTCTGAGTTATTCAGGAGAAAAGTTGCCTTGGTAACCCAATCATGATGATGAAATTTTTACCTCCACTACTTGTTGTTCTAACGACCCTCATTGGTGCTCAAGGTACTGCTCTCGCCCAAACTGAGTTGGCCAGCGCAATGCAAGATGGTCGGCACGTTTTACTCATGCGGCATGCCGATGCACCAGGGTATGGAGATCCTAGAGGCTATCAATTAACTCAGTGCTCCACCCAACGCAATCTGGGTGAAGCAGGTAATCGCCAGGCTCAGCTGACTGGTGAATGGCTAGCTAAGCAGGGCATTAGCAAAGCACAGGTCTATAGCAGTCCTTGGTGTCGTTGCTTTGATACGGCAATTCTTCTGAATAAGGGTGCCGTTACCAAGGAGGCAGCATTGGGTTCTTTTTTCGATGATATGAGTCAGGCCAAAAAACAAACTGATGATTTAGCCAAGCTGATTCAGGATGAGCGTATCAAATATCCTAAAGCACCCATCATCATGGTAACCCACCATGTCAATATCCAATCCTTTACCGGCAAGGTTGTTAATTCAGGGGATATGGTTTTGGTAAAAGTAAATTCATCTGGTCAAGCTTTGTCCCATAAGCTCTACCCTAGCCCTTAGCTTGATGCATCAATCTATCAATCGTCCATACATCACCACTTAAAGAACATTCATGTCTACTGATCTACCCCTCAATGTTTTAGGTCAACCCTTGGTTGCCTGCTCGTTTGATCCACTCACTGGATTTTTTAGGGATGGTTGCTGCAAGACTAATGAACAAGATCTTGGTAGTCACTTAGTCTGCGCGATTGTGAGCAATGACTTTCTGCAATTTAGCCTCAAACGTGGCAACGATCTCATTACCCCGCGTCCTGAATATCAGTTCCCAGGACTGATTGCTGGAGATCAGTGGTGTCTTTGTTTGAACCGCTGGATCGAGGCCTTAGAAGCCAACTGTGCGCCTAGGATTAAGCTAGAGAGCACGCACATCAAAGCTTTGAAGAAAGTCTCGCTAGAAGTACTAGAACAATATGCAGTGGTAGAGCAGTTTTAAACCCTATTGGGGTGAGAGCCAAAGTTTGCGGTAGATTTCTTTTGGATCGTGGTCTTGAGTTTGCTTGGCTACATTAAAAGGTCTACCACCCCTAGGATCCGTTCCGCGCCCGGCAATATAAAGCCAATTTCCTTGATTGCTATAGACGTCATAATCAATTAGCTGAGACTCAAACCACGCTGCGCCTGCGCGCCAATCACCTTTCATATCGTATATCCAGTAACTAGCCACAATCTGACGCATACGGTTCGATAGATAACCACTCTGCTGCAACTCGCGCATACCTGCATCAACTAAAACAGTGCCCGTGGTGCCCGTACGCCATTGTTCAAAACTGGCTGCATACGATGGTTTTACGGGTACACCAGTTAAACCACTGGCGCGATACAACTTCTGACCATACTTAAAATGAATAAAACGGAAGTAGTCACGCCAAAGTAATTCAAACCAAAGCCAATAGGTCCCATCGTTGGCGCCAAAGTGATTTTCATACTCGTTGATTTGCGCTGCGATATCCCGTGCTGAAATGCAACCTAAAGCCAACCATGCTGAAAACTTACTGGAGTAATCTCTCCCAATGAGTTGATTCCGCGTCTCCTTATAACTATCAGGAAGGCGTCGCTCTAAATATTGACTGAGGTGTACTTGTGCGGCAGTAGCACCTCCTAAAAAGAAAGGGTGAGCATCAGATTGAGGGCTACAGAATGGCATTGAACTCTGAGGCAAGGCTGCCGGCAACATCGGAATCTGCTTAGGCGCATTGATGGGCCGAGCGAACTTGAGTTGTGCCCGCTCTACATCACGCCGAAATGCCGTAAATACATCGGGCATTTTTTCCAAGGAGAATGGAAAGGCTTGTGGATCTAGCATACTCGATTGCCAAAACTCTTCAACATCAACACCCTGCTCCTGCATTATTCTGACTTGCTCAATCTCTTCAGGGGCTTCGATTTGCTCGCAATAGATTGCGATTGCAGCAGTACTTTTGACTAGCTGCAGTAATACCTCTGCTGACTCGCCGGACAATTCCAATAGGTCTGACCCTTGAGCTTGAAGCTGAGCCTTTAAATCATCTAAGGATGCCCTTAAAAAAGTCTGCCGATACGGTCCTTGTCGCTCAAAGCCATAAACCTTCCCTTGTTCTTTTGAATCGTGCACATAAACCGGCAAGAGCTGGTCAGCTTTCAAACATGCCTGAGCAAAGGCAGGATTGTCTGCCAAACGTAAATCATTTCGAAACCAATAGACGATGACTGTCACTTATTCTTTCCACTAGTGCTAGCTACGGTATTTGTAGTTGTTTTTTTAGAGCGGCAAGCATCGGAGCAGTACTTCACTTCATCCCAATTTTTAGCCCAGGACTTACGCCAAGTCATTTCTTTAGCGCAGACCGCACAAGTCTTGCTAGGCAGGAATGATTTATTTCCTTTAAAACTTAATTTTTCAGCTCGAGCCATACTTACCTATTTAAAAACGAATAGACTATTCAACTCATTCAAGAGCTAAGAAAAGACCGGAACGCATTGAAAGCCTTTTATACCGACCACTATGTTTTACCACTTCCACCGGGACACCGCTTTCCGATGGAAAAGTACAGCCGGCTGCGTGATTTAGTGAGTAAGCTAGTAGGGCTAGAGCTAGTAGAGGCTCCCGCTGTCTCTGATACTCAGATTCTGTATGCGCATGATCCCAGTTATCTCATCAAAATCCTCTCAGGTAATTTAAGTCCTAAGGAGCAGCAAGAGATTGGCTTTCCTTGGAGCGAGCTCATGGTGGAGCGCTCACGTCGCTCTGCTGGTGCCACCCTTGCCGCTGCGAAGGTGGCACTCAGTGAGGGCTTAGCAGCCAATCTCGCTGGCGGTACGCATCATGCTTACCGCAATAAAGGGAGTGGATTTTGCGTCTTTAATGACTCTGCGATTGCCGCTCGAGCACTTCAGAAAGAAATCAATCCAAACCTAAAGATCGCCATCATCGATTTGGATGTTCATCAGGGCAATGGTACTGCTGCTATTTTAGAAAATGATGCTTCTATATTTACCTTATCTATACATGGGGAAAATAACTTCCCTTTTACAAAAGAGCGTAGCGATCTTGATGTTGGCTTACCAGACGAAACGGGAGATGCGATCTATTTAGCAGCGCTTCATCAAAGTCTAGAAATAATAGACACACGCTTTAAGCCCAATTGCATTATTTACTTAGCTGGGGCCGACCCCCATGAGGGAGATCGCTTAGGCAAGCTCAGTCTGACTCAAGCAGGAATGCGGCAGCGAGATGAGGCTGTTTTTCAGTATGGCTTAGATCGCCAGATTCCAATTGCCTTTAGTATGGCGGGCGGATATGGCAGAGAAATTCAGTCAACCGTGGACATTCATTTTCAGACCATCCAAACTGCACTTCAGTTTCAACAGCAATACGGTTGAGTTACCCTACAATACGCTCACCATGATTTACATTCGAACCGCCCTAGTCTTATTAGCCTTAACTAAACCACTTCTAACGTGGGCGATAGATTTGCAACCTAACGATATTGTTGCGCCACTGCCCAATAAAAATTACGTCACGGTGAGCTACCTGAATACCGAGAACAACACGTTCTATCGAAACGGTAGCGCTGCATCGAGCAGCCCTATCATTGATACTCAGAGCGCAATTTTTCGTGGCACCAGAACGTATGATCTAGGCAGCCTGCCAGCAGTCAGCTTTATTCAGCTACCCTACGGATCTATTCAACCAGGGGGCTCACTAGTAAGTCAAGCAGGCGATACTGGGATTGGTGATCTCACGATTGCAACAGCAATATGGCCGTATCACAACAGAGTCACCAGAACCTATCTTGGCCTAGCGGGATACCTCATTAGTCCAACTGGCAGCTACTCCAGTCAGCGAGCTTTTAATGTGGGTGAGAATCGCTTTCGCACGGACTTGCAGGTGGGCTTTCAAACACCGATCACCTCCAATGTGGATGGCATGATTGCAGTCGACACCATGTGGTTTGGCAGCAATAGTCAATGTGCTACTGCATGCAACTTAACTACTAACGGATCCTTAACTCAAAAGCCACTGACAACCACTCAGCTAGGCCCCATCTACCGTATCAATCAAACCTTTACCGTAGCAGCCTCTTACTTTTATGTCGCTGGTGGTGCAACATCAATTAACAACAACTATCAGAATAACGTTACCAATACACAAAGATTCTTATTAAGTGGGCAAGCCCACACATCGATTGGTAGAATTTCTTTGCAATACGGACGTGACACAGAAATTAAAAACGGCTATGTTCAAACGCGCTTACTTGCTGTCAGACTCATGAAAGAGTTTTAATCGTATTACTCAATACCGATTGGCTTTATAAGTAGTCCAGTATTTCTGCATCTTAATAACTAGAGGTCTATCGACAATAAAATTCGGGTATAAAAGTCCACGCATACACTCTTATTAGCGGTAGGTATACGAGGCGGTCTTTATGATCGATTATCTAATGCAACTGCCTCAATCAGCTTCAATCTTGGCTGCTTTGACCACCGCAGTCCACCTGGTATTTTCAGTCTTAATAAACTCATCTAACTGCTTGGGATTCATATAGACGGCCTCAGCACCCATCTCCAACGCTTTTTGTTTGAATGCCGGTTCGGTCATCACCTTAGCGATTTCAGTTGTTAGTTGATTGACAATAGTTGTAGGTGTGTTGACTGGAGCAAAAACTGCGAACCATGATGTCGCGTCTAGCTTTGGTAATCCTGCTTCAGCGGCTGTAGGGACATCAGGCAAACTTTGCAAACGCTTCTTGCCTGTTGTTGCTAATGCACGCAGTTTGCCAGTTTGGATGTGAGGAATAAATGGAGGAGGCGTTCCAAATGTCAAATCAACCTGGCCACCCAATAAATCAGCTAATGCCGGCCCAGTACCTTTGTAAGGAATATGGGTCATTTTGATACCGGCCTGCTGCTCTAACATCGCCCCAGTAACATGTTGCAATGAGCCATTGCCTGAGGACGCATAATTTAACTTACCAGGATTTGCCTTTGCATAGGCGATCAGATCATTCATTGTCTTAAATGCTAGGTCTGCACGTATCACTACAATTTGTGGTGCTGAGATCACATTTGCTACAGACTTGAAATCTTTAAGCTCCCATGGCAATGGATTTTTGCTAACCAACGGCGTAATGACATGGTAGCCAGAATACTGAACCAATAAAGTGTAGCCATCAGGATCTGCTTTCTTAACAGCAGCAGCAGCAATCGCACCAGATGCTCCCGCTTTATTTTCAACCACAATCGTTTGGCCTAAAGCAGCCCCAAGAGGTAGAGCCAAGACCCTGGCCGTGAAATCTGTCGTACCGCCTGGGGCAGAAGAGGCGATGAATGTAATCGGGCGATTCGGATACTTACCCGAATCCTGACTATAGCCAGCAATAGATACTTGACTTAGCAGAATCAGAGCCAAAAAGTTGATCCGAGAAAAATAGGTACGCATTGAACTAACTTTCAATTTAAGCAAAGCAAATTAACGCAATTCAGCCACGTAAGCTGGGGCTGGATGTAAAGTGCAGCTACTACCAGCCTTGGCAACTTGTCCCGGCACGGGATGTCCAACAATCAAAGGCAACTCACGTGCCAAATCGATTAATTTAGAGATATTAATGCCTGTATCGTATCCCATGGCATCGAGCATATGAACAGCATCTTCACTGGAAATATTGCCGCTAGCACCTGGCGCGTAAGGACATCCCCCTAATCCACCAAGAGAGCCATCAAACCGAGTAATCCCAGACTGCACAGCAGCTAGCAGGTTGGCTAAGCCCATTCCACGAGTATTGTGAAAATGGAAGGTCAATTGCAGGTCAGAAAACTTCTTCTGTAAATCATTTGCCATGGTCGCCACTTGTGCAGGATGTGCCATACCGGTGGTATCGCAAATAGAGACACCACGTATACCCAAGTCTGCAAAGCGTTGCACCAAATTCTCTACTACGCTTTGCGGTACATCGCCTTCCATCGGGCAACCAAAAGCAGTGGATAGTGAAACATTGATGGGGGTTCTACCGTCTACATACTGGATCACTTCAGCCAATCCAGCAAAACTTTTTTCTCGGCCCATTCGCAAATTAGCTAAATTATGAGTTTCAGAAGCAGACATCACCAGATTAAATTCATCTGCACGAGATTCAAAGGCACGCTCAGCGCCGCGTAAATTCGGCACTAAGACCGTATATTCAACCCCAGGTACGCGCGTGATTCTACCCATGACTTCTTCTGCATCGCGCAGCATAGGAATAGCTTTAGGCGATGTAAATGAGGTCACCTCAATCTTGGCGAATCCACACTGGCTAAGCTCATCTACTAACTTTATCTTGTCATCAGTAGGAATGAAATTGGGTTCAATCTGGAACCCATCCCTAGTCACCACATCATTGAAATAAATTCTAGTCATAAGATTGAATCGTTTGCTTAAGTTGTTGATTATTTAGTGAAGGCAATACCGCGCTCTTTTAAGGATGCCACTTGAGCCTCCGTCAAACCGATGCTTTGTAAAATTTCATCTGTATTTTCTCCAATATCCGGAGCCAGAGTTTTAATTGATCCAGGGGTACGCGAAAGCTTTGGCAGCACGCTTGGAACATCTAATTTGGTCCCGTCATGCATCTGAATACTTTCGATATTGCCACGCGCTTTGTAATGGGGGTCGCTGACGATATCAGCGACGGTATATATTTTCCCAGCAGGAACCGCCACTGAATCGAGTAACTGTAGAGCCTGATCAGTCGTCATTGTTTGAGCCCAAATACCAATCGCCTGATCTAACTCCGCAACCCGCGCTACCCTGCCATCATTATTTTCAAGTGCCGGATCATTCGCTAAATCTGCTCGACCAACGAGATTCATCAGGCGCTTAAAGATGCTATCACCATTACCGGCAATTAATACATAGCCGCCGTCAACGCAAAGGTAGGCATTGCTCGGAGCAATGCCGGGTAAGGCACTACCGCCTGCTTGCCGTACTTCTCCAAAAGCGCTGTATTCAGGCACCAAGCTTTCCATGCAATTGAAGACCGCCTCATATAAGGCAATATCAATGATTTGGCCTTTGCCACTCTGATGACGCTCTTGTAGTGCCAATAAAATTCCAATCACGCCATGCAATGATGCCAAGGTATCGCCGATGCTAATACCAACACGAACTGGCACTCTTCCTGGCTCAGCAGTTAAATGTCGCAAGCCGCCCATCGCCTCAGCAACCACACCAAATCCCGGCTTATCTCGATAAGGTCCAGTTTGGCCATAACCACTAATTCTTAAAACAATCAGCTTAGGATTGAGCTCAAGCAATTTCTCTGGATCAAGTCCCCAACCCTCTAAAGTGCCCGGTCGAAAATTCTCGATCAGAACATCTGCTTCTTTGATTAAGGTGCGAACAATTTCTTGAGCTTCAGCTTGCTTTAAATCCAATGAGAGAGAGCGCTTATTGCGCGACTGAACCTGCCACCAGACTGAAGTGCCATCTTTAAGCAAGCGCCATTTACGCAAGGCATCCCCTACTTTGGGTGGCTCAATCTTGATGACATCAGCACCAAAATCTCCCAGCGTTTTAGCGGCAAATGGTCCAGCGATTAACTGGCCCATCTCAATCACTTTTAGCTTGGCTAATGGCTCCATATTTACGCTTGAATGGGCTATCTTTTAAGAAAATTAAAATTTAAATGTCACAGCAACTTGGGGCCCCAGCATAGTGGTTTTTTGCAAAACACCACCCTCTTTCATGTCATAGTACAAAGCACGATAGGTCAGCGAAGCATCAATCAACTTACCAAAGGTTTTACCTACTCCAGCCATTGCTTGCCAAGTTAAGTTTGTCGCACCTCCTCCGCTACCAATATCGCCATAGAACGGTACATACCAAGTGGAATCTGCAATTCGATAACGACCTTTAGCACCAATAATAGGATCGACTGTAGAAGTAGTTTTAGATGCTGCGCCATATCCATTCACATTTAATGTAGCTGTCGCATAGATCGCTCTTGCACCAAGCAAGGCATCTAGATAAACGTCTTTGGTATTAGCGACTGTATAGCTTGCCATACCAGTCAATATCGTCTGCTGCAAAGTAATCTTATCTCCAACGGTATTACCTGTATTTGGAATCACACCAGTTTTTTGCAAAGTGGCAGAAACTACATCGCCTATGACACCCCAATTCCCCTTATGCGCTTCTGCAGAAATCATGCCCCCAGATTTAAGATTACTCACAACATCACTTGAATTAAAGCTAGCCGACTTCGCAAGTCCACTATCAAGACCGAGAGTGCCTCTAATACCAGGCGCCCAAACGTAAGGCGTTACTTCAAAGCGCCAAGCTTCAGAAATTGCAGGAATAGGACTAACATCTTCTGCCGCATGAGTTAATCCCGCAGATACAAAGCTTGCAGCTAGCAAAAAAATCAATGATGAGATATTTTTCATAATAAGCAAAAAGTAAGCCGTTAAAAATAGTTTCTATTTTAGAGTTTAGCGCCTTGAAAGTGAACGTCGATCTAATTAACTGGACATCCATTAGCCAATTGCTTTCCAGCAATACGATCTTTAATCCAAGTCAGATACATGGGAGCTGAAACGCCGGGAGTACTAAAGTGGGTTTGCTCTCCTGGCAACTGGACTCTCTGTATGTTTGCACCCATAGCGCACATCTGCTTTTGATATAGCTCATGCTCAATTGGGGGAACTGCAGTGTCTTTAGTGCCCCAGTAAATAACAACTGGTACAACAGGTTTAATTGGCTTCACACTACCATCAATTAACGCTTTTACCCAGGCTAAGGAGTTGCTAGCCTGAGGCTTCAACAAAGACTTGTACTTGTCTCCATAAGCATAATTAAAAGAATCAGCCATCACATGAACACACTTATTACTAGCCAATTTATCCACAAACTGCGCGCCCTCATCAGTCAGGATATCTGTCAACTTGAGATGTGGATATGCGGCTTGAGCACCCCAAAGACCCATTACATAGTGAGCGAATAAAAATATATTCGGGACATTGGCCTGAGTAAATTCATTGATCAACTTGTTCGCGCCAAGCTCATCAGTCGGTGGGTTACGGAGCATAGCTGCTTGATCATCTGGTGCCAAGCCAATAAACCCAAGAAATTGAAGATTATCTGCGGCAGTGCCTTGAAGGGATTGGTAGTCAAGCAAACTTGCAGCAGCTAGAATTGCTCCGCCACCCTGCGACCAACCGTAAGCAATCGCCCTCTTGCCAGCGCCAGGCTCTTTCATTGAGCTTGCTGCTCTTACAGAATTAATAACATCTCTACCATTGGTCCCCGCAATCGCATATTGATGTTTACCACCACCGCCCAGCCCTTGGTAATCCGTGGCAATAATCACATAGCCTTCCTTAATGAATTGCTCAACATTCGGAATGCCGTAGTCGGTCCAAGAGTTGCCATCCGCTAAAAAATATTCATTCAAGGGAGCGGTTGGATCAACAATTTGGGATGGGCCACAACTTTGAGCCGATCCCGTGGTACCGTGCGCCCACGCCAAAATAGGTCTTCCTTCTTTTGGGGCGGCTCCCAGAGGGGCAATGATGACCGCCGTGGCAATAGTCTTGCGCTCAGCTACATCAGATGAAATATAAGCAATTCTCCATGCTTGCGCACCCTGCACTGATGTTTTAATTTTCTCTTGCTTTACGATTTGCCCCAATTTTCCTGCGGGGCTCATTTTTGTGACAGCTTCATAAAAAGGCGGAAGCGGTGGAGCTGCTTGAACGCACAAGGGAAGTGAGCCAATAAAGAATAGGGGCAATAAAAATATCTTGAATAAATTTTTCATAAAAAATCCTGTAAACACAATCAAACTAATAAATGACCAGTCTTAACAAATATAGTACATCCCTCTTTACTGAAAGGCTGATGCAAACTCAAATGGGGGCTTCTGATCCATGAGCCAGCGGGATAGCGCCCATGTTCATCCTCAAACACACCGTCCACCACAAAGATTTCTTCACCTCCATAGTGCTTATGTGGGTTGAAATAGGTTTGGGGAGCCCATCGAACCAAAGTGGATCCATTACCCTGCCGCATGAGCGGCATTACATGAAGACCAGGAACCATGCCTTGATGCCAAGGCGCTGATTTGGTATCAACGAGCTCTCGCTCCACTTGCTCAACTCCAAGATGTCGCAGCTTCACAAAAAGAGTGCAACCCGTTTGACTATGAGGAGCATGAGAAGATCCAGGGGGATTCATGATGTAGGTGCCAGCCGGATAATCGCCGGCTTCATCGCTAAATACTCCATCAAGCACCAATATCTCCTCACCAAATTCATGGGTGTGCGTTGGAAAATGAGAATTAGGTAAATAACGAACGATCGAGCTTGCCTTTGCAATTTCATCGCCAACACGATCCAGCATACGTCTTTCAATACCCGCTTCAGGGCTAGGAACCCAAGGTAGATCATGATGATTAATCACGACTCTCTTACTGTAGTCAGAGTTGATATTCATTTATTACATTCAGATATTTAAAAGGATGGCTAAGCATAGCAAGCAATTTTAGTAGATGTGGATAAATCCAGAATCCCGACTCAAAATAGGAGGGCTATCAAGAAAAAAACCCTTGCTAAGGGTATTTACCAAATCTTCATTGGAATAAGTTGCTTGATATCGACTTAGACTATTCACAACCCAGGAGGAAATATGCAACGTCGTCAGATACTAAAAATGTTGGTCGCATCAAGTGTCATTTCTGTGCCGGGGTTTCTACTCGCTCAGAACAGTAAGCCAGCACAAATAACGATTATTTATGATGCCTTTGGGAAACCCTCTGACCTGGGTCGTGGCTGGGGATACGCGGCACTTATCGAGTATGGTGGAAAACGGATTCTGTTTGATACCGGCGGGCAATATAAAGTATTTGCGGAAAATGTTAAAAAACTAAAAATTAACCTGAAGAACTTAGACTTTGTTGTGCTCTCTCACAGACATGGTGACCACACATCAGGAATCCAATTTGTTTTAGAGCAAAACCCCAAGGTTCAGTTTTATGCCCCCACTGAACCCGGCTCGTTTGGCAATCCAATTAATGGCGCCAGTCCACTTGGAAAATTGATATCTAGGAAAGTAGATGATGTTCCACATGATCTACATTACTTTGATGGTAAGTATGAGGATAGGTACAAAGTTGACTCAGCTTGGCCAACAGCAAACATCACATTAATCGATAAACCAACCGAAGTAATGCCTGGATTTTATCTATTTAAGACCATATCCGAGAATAAAGGAACTATGGAGTTGAATGAACTTTCATTAGCCATTAAGACCCCTAAGGGACTAGCAGTTATCGTGGGATGCTCTCATCCGGGTATTGAAAAAATACTAGCAGCCGCCTCTGAAATTGATCCCAAAATTTATACACTGGCCGGAGGACTCCATCTAGTGGATGTTAGCGACCAACAAATTACTCAAATTGCTTCTAACTTTAAGAATAAATGGGGTATCGAAAGAGTGGCTGCAGGCCATTGTTCTGGAGAATTTGCTCAAGCTGAGTTTAGTCGCAGTTTTGGCGATAGGCATGATCACTCTGGCGTTGGAGAGATTATTCTTTTGCCAAAATAGTTTTCGTAAGTACTAATTACACAACAGATGGCCGCTCAGTACACTCAACTGAGCCTGTCCATCGTTTTTCTTGCAACATCCTTTACCCAAGCTTGCTTATTCCAGTGCTCCTGGGCAAAAGCATCGATTTCTGCCTTGTACTTTAAGGTAAGGCCAATCACATCTAAGCCTTCCAAGAACATGCGGCGATGTCTTGCTGACATGGCAAATGCGAACTGATGATTGATAGTGCGAACCGTGAGGCTCTCAATATCAATATCCAGGCTGATTGGTGCGCCTTTATCATCAGCTTCTTTCATTAAAGCTTGCACTTGATCTTCAGGCAAAACAACCAGCAATAAACCATTACCCATTGCATTGGAGTAGAAAATCTCTGCAAAGCTAGAAGCAATGACTGCCTTAAATCCAAACTGCTGCATCCCCCAAACAGCATGTTCACGACTAGAACCACAGCCATAGTTTGAGCCTGCGATCAAAACATCCGTTTTTGCATAAGCAGGCTGGTTCAAAAAGAAGTTTTGCTTTGGCTCTCCATGCTCATCAAAGCGCAGATCATAAAATAAACCCTGCGCTAAGCCAGACTTATCGATGCCGCGTAAAAACTGCTTTGGCATGACTTGGTCAGTATCAAAATTAGCAATACGTAACGAGGCGGCGTGTCCATTAATTTTGGATAGCTTATGCATTGTTAGCTCCTTGTAACTTACGTACATCTGTAATCTTGCCCGTGACTGCAGCAGCAGCTGCCATTGCAGGACTCATCAAATGGGTAATTGCATCCCTACCTTGACGACCCTCAAAATTGCGATTAGTTGTGGAGGCGCAGCGTGTGCCAGAAGTTAAAACATCATCGTTCATGGCAAGGCACATGGAGCAACCCGGCTTGCGCCATTCAAAACCAGCGGCAATGAGCTTGTCGGCAATGCCCTCTTTTTCAGCCTGAGCTTTAACGGCGCCAGAGCCCGGCACAACCATCGCTCGAACACCGGGCGCTACTTTGCGATCACCGATTGCGGCAATCACATTCCGCAAGTCTTCAATACGGCCATTAGTGCAAGAGCCGATAAATACATGGTCAATTGGCGTACCCTCTAATGTTTGACCATCAGATAGCTTGGTATATCTCAAGGCTTGTTCAAGACTCAACTGATCAATTGGATCTTGAATAGAATCCTTTATTGGAATAGTAGCGTTAATAGCAATGGCTTGATCTGGACTGGTTCCCCAAGTTACAAAGGGCGCCATATCACTTGCATCAAACTCATATTCTTTTTCAAACTGAGCATCTGCATCTGAATATAAGCTTGCCCAGTACGCTAATGCACGGTCTTTTATCTTACCCGTAATATCAGGACATCTCGCCAGCACGTAATCGATAGCTGTTTTATCTGGTGCGATTAAGGCTCCTCGAGCGCCCGCCTCCACTGCCATATTGCATAAAGTAAAGCGTGCCTCAGTACTCAAATCTATTAGCGCCGATCCACTGAACTCAACTACGTAGCCAATTGCACCCTTAGCACCAATCTGGCTAATGATGTTCAATATCATGTCTTTAGAAGTGGTGCCAGCTGGCAATACTCCATTGATCTGGATACGCATATTTTTAGCTAAGCGGTATACCAAGGTTTGGGTAGCCAGTACATGCTCAACTTCGGATGTTCCAATACCGAAACCCAGCGCCCCTAAAGCGCCATAGGTAGTAGTGTGGCTATCACCACAAATGATCACCATACCTGGACGTACCATGCCATGCTCGGGTGATACGACATGCTCAATGCCTTGCAATGGGTGATTGGTGTCAAACAAGGGGATGTTGTGCTTTACACAATTCTTCTTCAGATTTAACGCTTGCAATGAAGAGGCTGGATCAGCAATCTTTCTAGGCATTTCATGATGAGTAGGAATGATATGGCTCACAACAGAGATATTCTGTCCCGGCATAAGCACTTCACGACCTTTTTCATCCAGACCTGAAAACGCTTGTGGACTAGTGTATTCATTCATCAAATGTAAATCGCAGAAGAGCAGCACATTCTCCTCATCTAACTTCACTACCGTATGAGAATCCACTAATTTTTGATACAGAGTTTTAGCGCTCATCGACTATCTCGATTTAAAAATGGCATTACTTTTTCCAGCAGAATATCTGGCGCCTCTTCTGGAAGATAGTGCCCACAAGGCAAAGTCTCACCAATCACATTTCGACAAATCGCCTGCCACTCTTGGAGGGGCTTAAAGCATTTATCAACCACGCCATCCGCACCCCACAGCACCATCGTGGGCATCTCCAACTTCCTTCCAGTTGCAATGTCTTCACGATCGTGAATCAAATCAATTCCGGCTGCAGCGCGGTAATCCTCGCACATCCCATGCGCCGCTCCAGGCAAGGCAATACAGCGCATGTATTCAGCTAAGGCCCTGGGATCAAAGGGCTTTAGACCGGCATGGCGCCTTCCCATTAAATCCCGAATATAAGCTGCAGGATCCGCTTCAATGAGTCGCTCCGGCAGAGGCGAAGGCTGTATTAAAAAGAACCAGTGCCAGTAGGCTTTAGCAAATGCATCATTGGTTTTTTCATACATAGAGAGGGTGGGTGCAATATCAAGCATGATCAAGCTTCTAACTGAGGCAGCATGATCCATCGCTAAACGATGTGCGACTCGCGCACCCCGATCATGCGCCAGCACATCAAAACGATTAAATCCAAGTTGGCGCATCACCTCAACTTGATCCTGTGCCATCTCTCTCTTTGAATAATTACTATGGTCACTTGTACCCTCAGGTTTAGAAGAGTCTCCATAACCCCGTAGGTCCGTCATGACTAATGTGTGCTTTTTCATGAGCTCTGGGGCAACCTTATGCCAAATAGCATGGGTTTGGGGATGTCCATGCAATAGCAATAGTGGTGAACCAGACCCACCCACATGGCCAGCAATTTGAATTCCATTCACCTCAAAAACACGCGCCTGAAATCCAGGAAATAATGCATCTGATGACATAAGTACCATTCGTATATTGATTTAATCTACAGTAATACTAAGCTGATTCATATAACTCTTTAAACTCAATGCAATAAAAAAATGCCAACCCTAGAGTTGGCATTAATGTTGCTAGTGAGGCCACTTGGGCCTAGGCCCTAAAACCACAGTCAAAAGTTAATATTTCAACCCTAATAACTTGGCAGGATTCTTTTTCATCATAGTGTCAATATCTGACTGAGAAACGCCTGCAGCCTTAACGGCTGCAATCTCATTTTCAACTCCATCAGGAGGCGTCATCATCCCTTGCTGACCTAGGTCGGTCGATAACACTAAGTGCTCTGCACCGATTTCCTTGACTGCCTTTGCCACAGTATTGGCATCTACCTTCTCCCAATGCGTCATCCACTTGTATTGAGCATCTGGGCCAGTCATAAACTGCAAGTAACAAATCTCAATCTTTGCACCCATCGCAGCAACTTGCTTAGCTTGCTCCATGCTCAGACCTGGAATATTGGTTAAGCCATGGGTAATTAAAATATTGTTTACCCCCAACTCTTTTGCACGCTTAACTACCACCATAATTTCCTCAGCTGAAACGTGGCCTGTTGCCAAAATTAAATTTTCTCGCGCAATGATCTTTAAAACTTCTTCCATCTCTGGCGTGACATTGCCATTAGCAGTTACAACAAGACCAGATTTATTTTTATCAACTAGTGTCTTCACATGCTTATCGGAGTCAAAGGTAGGGAGCCATACCACTTTGCCGCGACCGCCTGACATACGGTGCATCCACTCCACTGCAGATGGATTTACACCCCCGACAGATTTATTGAGGACAATTCCGCCCCAAACTTCAATGCCCGGAACTTGCTGCATCACAAGTGCAGCTCTGTCTGCAGTCGTAACAACGTGATTTTTAATTACAAAACCGAGCATGCCTTTGCGTTTAGCGATCATTGCAAGCTCAATATCCGTCAGCGATCTACCAAATACATCGGGATCTGGATGCACATGCATATCAATCACCCCAGCAGCCGGACTCACTTTCGGGGGTGGTGGTGGGAATCCAACTTGCGCGAATAGAGGGGTAGTAGTCCCTAGTAAGCCCGCAGTACAGATGAGCAAAATGGTATTGAATGTATAGCGAATCATTTACTGTCTCCTTGTATTATTTTCATCTACTGTACTTCAGATAAATTGGGGCGTATTTAAGTAGTTGCCCCTAGGAGACACTCAATGTATCTGACCTTCTAAATCATTTCACAATACATTGGCTTCTGTAGAATGAATCCCATGAAACCAACGATCAAAATTGACTATGTATCCGATGTTGCTTGCCCTTGGTGTGCCGTAGGCTTAGGCAATCTCAATCAGGCAATTGCCCAATTAAGTGACAAAGCAAATTTTGAGGTTCATTTTCGGCCCTTTGAGCTCAATCCTAAGATGCCCTTGGGTGGTCAGGATGCCATTGAGCACCTCACTGAAAAATATGGCTTAACCGTAGAACAGGTCCAAGCCAACCAAGCAAATATTCGGGCCAAGGCGCTAGAGGCAGGCTTTGAGTTTCATCCAGAAGGACGGAAAAGGGTTTACAACACTTTTGATGCTCATCGCCTCTTATATTGGGCTAGCAAAGAATATGACCTACAAAAACAGGCTAAGCTAAAAAAAGAATTGCTCAATACTTACTTTTGCCTCGCAGTAAATCTAGATAAACAAGAAAATGTAATAGATGCAGTACTACGGGCTGGACTCGATAAAGACAGGGCCCAAGAGATACTCAATGGCAAAGAGTTTACAAACGAAGTGCGAGAAGAAGAAGTGACTTATACAGGCGCTGGTATCAGCTCGGTCCCATCCATCATTCTCAATGGGGAATACCTCTTGCAAGGAGCCCAAGCTCCTGAGTCATTCGTAAATGCATTTGAGCAAATCCTCCAGAAGGACTAAAAAGACAAAAACCCCCACCATTGCTGATGAGGGTTTTTTTGCTAGTGGTTCACTAGGACTTCAACCTAAAACTAAAAGATCGAATCTAAACTCCTAAGGCCCTTCCATCACTTCTTGGATCATGTGCTCCAGTGATCTTCTTAGCTTGGTAGTCAATCACTATGGCGCCAGGGTGTCCAGCTAATGGGCTTTGAGCGGCAATCTCACTCATTTCATGACCACGCTTGCCGAGCTCAACAAATACCTCTTGCCCAGCATCTTTTTCAAGCTTTAAGGAGTCCCTAGTATCTGAGAATGTTTTACCTAACAAGAATCTAGGCTTGGTCAATGCCGTTAATGGATCCATCTTGTAGTCAATCAATCTAGTTAATACAGCTGCCAATGTCTGTGGCTGACCATCCGCCCCTTGAGTGCCGTAAAGAATGGTTGGTTTTCCATCTTTAATATACATACCAGGATTCAGTGTATGAAATGGGCGCTTGCCAGACTCAAGACGATTGGGTGACTTTGGATCCAAGTTAAAAGAGGCTCCACGATTGTGCCAAAGCATTCCGGTATCACCAACTTGCACACCGCTACCCCAGTCGAAATAAACCGTAGTGAGCATAGAAGCGCAGTTTCCCTTGCTATCTACTGCCGCTAAAAATACTGTATCGCCGTTCTTGTAAACATATGGCCAAGGCATGGCCGATTCCATTTGAATCTTCTTGGCTTGCTGATCTAGGTAAGCATTAGATAGCAGTCTTTGACTTGGAACGTCTACAAACTTCGGATCAGCCACAAACTTGTTTCTATCAATAAAGGCCAGCTTCACCGCCTCCACTAAGAGATGGTAATAATCAGGACTACCCTCAGGAATCTTAGATAAATCAAAGCGCTCTAAGATACCCATGATCTCTAAAGTTGTAATAGCCTGAGTTGGAGGTTGGTTGCCAAGCAAAGTTCCTCCGCGATACGCAACACTTAATGGCGGCTCAATTTGTGCTTGGGTTAAGGCCAGATCCCGTGCTGTTAACGGTGAGCCCGCATCCTTTAGTCCTTTTGCCAAAATTGCAGCGAGCTTACCTTCATAGAAATCTCTATATCCACGCTCCGCAATCATCTCGATTGTTTTAGCCAGCTTTGCTTGCTTAAAGATTTCACCAACTGCGGGGACTTTTCCATTAATCAAATAACCAGACTCAACTCCAGGCAGTGAACCCATTTCTTTTAAGCGGAAATTGAGCCAAAACACTTCCGATGCTGAAACAGGAAAGCCATCTTTTGCTAATTTAATAGCCGGTGTCAATAGTGATGACCATGATTTCTTACCTTGAAGATCTTTTTTGCTAATTTCATATGCCTTACCCAAAGTATCGACATAAGCAGCACTTGTCAGCATGGATTTTGGGCCTCGAACAGGGATACTACCCGAGTACCCGCTAATATCCTGTGGCGCCTGCCCAATCCCGGAAATTGTCTGGGCTTTACCATTGGCATCACTAATAATCATGAATGCGTCACCGCCGTATCCTGAGAAATGCGGATAAGTTACCGACAGGCAAGAAGAAATAGCAATAACCGCTTCAATTGCATTTCCGCCAGATTGCAGTACTTTCAATCCCGCCTCTGTCGCCAGCTCGTGTGGACTTGTCACCATACCCTTACCCGAAGTAGCCAGCGCACTCTTTGATGCAGGCTGTGCAAATGCAAAGTCTGGGATAAGTGGCGATATTGCCGCCATACCTGAAGCTTGCATAAAACCGCGACGCATTTTTAAAGATGGATTGAGTTTCTTATTAGTCATTACATATCCCCGTATTTTTTATTTTTAATTACTGCTACTTCATCGTAATCTATCAGGCTCCAAATTAGTGCAGGGTTAATGGAAACTACTGATGCCAGTAAATCTAATTACCAATTCATAACTGCTCCAAGATGCGAAATCTAAAAAACCAGTAAAAACCCTAAGCTTTGGGTGAATAGGATAAATTTCATTACAGATTTACCAAATTCATTAATTATTCTAAAAATATGCACAGGGGTACGCTTACAAAATGAAATACAAACATCTAATAATTTTGAGCCTTATTTCTTTAATACCGCTCAAGCAAGTTGCCGCACAAAATCTTCCGACAGTCAAATTCATTGCAACTGGCGGTACGATTGCGATGAAGATTGATCCTGTAAAAAATGCCCCTGTACCGGCCATCAATGGAGATGACTTACTTGCTGCAGCTCCAGAAGTTGGTAAATACGCCAAAATTGAAGTTAGCAATATTTCTAATGTTCCATCGGACTATATGAATCCCGAGCGATGGGTAAGCCTTACAAAAGCAGTACAAGAAGCCCTGGAGCGCTCAGATATAGCCGGCGTCATTGTTTCGCATGGAACAGATACATTAGAAGAGACAGCTTTTTGGCTTGATTTAACAATTAAGTCTAATAAACCCGTCGTTTTGATTGGAGCCCAAAGGAATGCATCTGTATCCGATTTTGATGGCCCAAGAAACCTGACCAATGCTGTACGGATTGTTGTTGACAAACAATCAGAGGGCAAAGGGGTTCTACTGGCAATGAATAACCAGATCAACTCAGCCAGATACGTCACCAAGACTCATACAGCTAACGTGGAAACATTTAATTCTGGAATCTTTGGAATTATTGGCGAGGTTTACCAGGATCGTATTTTTTATGCTTACAATCCGATTAGACGCCAGTACATCAAGATTAAGTCTGACAAAATGCCAACGGTAGATATCGTGGCAATGTATGGTGGTGCAGATGGAATTGCACTAAAGTCAGCCGTGGATCGCGGGGCTGATGGAATAGTAGTTCAAGCTCTAGGCATGGGTAACATGAATGAATCCATGTATGAGGGGGTTAAATACGCAATTTCAAAAAATATTCCCGTGGTGATTTCCACTCGCGTTCTTAATGGCCGCGTTATGGGTAGCTATGGATTTATTGGTGGAGGAAAAACTACGGTTGATGCAGGAGCAGTTATGGCAGATGACTTGCGCGCTCAGAAAGCCAGAATTTTGTTAATGCTGCTTTTACAGCAAGGCACCAAGGATCAAAAATCATTACAACAAGCTTTTGACAAATAAGATAAGCGAGTTTTTGCACTATTCAACTTATCTTACTAAGAATGTAAAAATGCCAACCTGAGGGTTGGTATTTTTATTTCTAGTGCGCCCACCAGGACTTGAACCTGGGATCAAAGGATTCCAGTTTGCGTAGCTTTCACTACTCCCCAGCTTATAGACTCATCATATCCGTTACTGGACTTAGATGGGTGCAGTCTAGTCTTTACCCAAAATTACTTTGAGCAGCCTTAATCATTTTTTTCACCTCAAGACTCTCATTAATAGAGTGAATGGTAATTTGCGGATTTTGTTTAACAAAAACACGAAATACTTCATCTGCAAATGCCTGACCAATTGATTCAACACCCTTAAAATCCAATAGGACAGTTTTAAAACGATCAACGCGATTTAAAATACGCTTCGCCTGTGAACGCGAAATAAGCTGCCCACCTTCGTATAGAGCTAGCTTAACGGGAACAACGGTTTTATTAAACGCGTAATCTTCGTCTTCCGTGCCGCTGAAACTATCAAATACTGTACGCAATATTCTTTCTGAATTAAGCGCTATCTTCATGACAACCCTGGTTCCTTGATGACTTTTTTCGTTATGAAGTAAAAAATCTATTCCCGAGTCGTCTGCATGTGTAAAGACTAAATCACCAGAAAAAATAAAAAATTCATCGAAAGCACGAGATGAGAAAAAGATTCCTTGCCCAGTATGATTGCTTGGATCCGTAGTGAGCTTTCCTTTGCTCAACTCCAAAATAGATTCACGTGGATCATGTAACTTTAATAATCTAGCTATATGGTTAAAAATTCCCTCGCCATTGTCAATAATTGATATTGAAACAAAATCGGGCGTTCTTTCTACATGAATATAGACCTCGGTGCCTTCCGAATGATCAATGGCGTTATTTAGCATTTCAGTAAAACCGTAATGACAAATATTGGCAATTTCTTTAGGCAAGCCATTAAATATTTCACTAAAGTCACGTGAATAGACTTCAGACTCCTCTAGTCCCTTTAATTTAAATAGGCCATCATGAAATCGCTTTACGCCTAACTGATATACCCGTGCCTTTGTACTACCACTGGAAGCTAAAAATCCATCGCTGACTAAGGCTGCAAAATGCGCATGGATAGCCTGCCTAGTGAGGCCAAACCTTTCCATTGCGGAATGAGCTAAATCGAGTTGATTGGCTTTAACGCCATCCACCAAGAACTGACGTACTTCTTGGGAGCGTTTTGTTTTAGCAAATTTCATGTCTATTTTTGTAAAGTATTATGAAATTATTGTAAAGTTTTATGAAATTATTGTAAAGTTTTATGCCAGAGATTGACAAGAAACATCAAAAAATATCATTTAAACCCCTCTAAAAGCTCTTTAGCTTTATTCACTGCCAAGTCAAGCTGAGTCTCTTTAGTAGTGGCTCGTATCCACTTGTTATCTACCTTATAGCGACATTGCCATACGGCACTATGCTCGCGTTAATAGAGGGTTAGGTTACGGTGTATGAGTTGATGTGTACTTTCTTTTTTAGTTGCCATACACATACTTTAGCTTCTGACGCTAGGCTAGAGCAACCTGATTGGAGCAAAAACAGGGGTCAATTTAGCCAAAAGAAAGTGTGGCTATTTTTGGTGATTATTGGGGAGATTGCGGGGAACGAGCGTAACTTAAAGTAACGCTTATCTATGATGTGCCAATTGCTATTTCTATTTGAGATATTTTTTCAAGATAAAAATCTAGACCAATTGCTGCAATGATATGCGGGGTTTCGGTAGAAATATCTTTACCTGCACATATTTTAGGCGGATCAAATTTTTTCCCACAATTGATTACCGAAATAATATGTAAAGAATCAATTTTGAATTCAATATCAAAATTTCCCTCTATTACTAAATTATCGGGCGCTTTTCCACCTTCAAGAATTCCTCTAATTATTTTTCCACCACCCAATCCGCCTGTAATTTTTGTATAACCTCCAGCCTTATCGGTAATCTGACGCATAGAATGCTCATCCGAATTTCTTGCTTGCATTAGGTAGGCTATTAAAGGATCTGAATTTCTAGCCGTGTTTATAGTATCAATTACCCTTTTAGCTCGCTTATCATTTTTATATAAATCTTTTAGCTTATTAAAGCCTCTATCTAAACTGTGTAGAAATTCTTTCCAATACTCTTCATACTCCTCTAGATTAGATACTGAGGACATAAGCTCTATTAGCTCTTTAGCTTTCTCGAATTCTTTAATTTTTTTCTGCATACCTAATTATGGACAAAAAAATACCAACCCGAAGGTTGGTATTTTCATTTCTGGTGGGCCCACCAGGACTTGAACCTGGGACCAAAGGATTCCGGTTTGTGTAGCTTTCACTACTCCCTGGACTATGCCTTCATCATATTGATTGCTCAACTTAGATGGGTGCCGTCTAGTCTCTACACCTTCAACAGCACTTTCACGCTGAAGCTTGGCTCGGCGTTAGCGTATTCATTGCTGAACTTAGCTTTCTCCGAATTTGACACCATCCCTTATGCAGTTTCCACGCATAAGGCACAACTTTCGCTATGAGTCCTCTGCTCTAACCAACTGAGCTATGGGCCCTTAATCATTACATTTACTACACACCTTGCTGCTGGTGTTTACCACTGCAAAACCACACTAAAACCGCATTTACTACACACCTCGGTTTTTGCTCTGGTGTGTAAGCGGTGTGTAAGCAATTTTGACCGCCTAATCGACCACTAACCTCTTGAATCTATTGAGGTCTTTGTTACAAGACCCCTAGGGCTTCTTTCTTATGAGAGCAGAAGCCCAAGATAGAGCCATATAAACAGGGGGTCTGCGGGTGGTCAGTGTCGGTGTGTAAGCAAATGTGTAAGCAGATTCGGGGATTTAAAGGAAGTGGCCCCTCACTCTTTGGTTTTCGAAACCAAAGGATTTTTGGAGCAACCATCTAACACCTCGTTGCTCCAAAGTATTTTTGAGGAAATAAGCGTCACTTAAAGTAACGCTCAAAAAAAATCACTCGAAGATATTTTTGGTTTGTTTCTTTTCGGTGAGCTAAGTGGCTATTTAAATTGTCTCAGTCTTAAAAGTCGCTCATAAGATACTTGCCAGATTACCCAAAAATATAGCGGTAGCTATGCAAGTTCAATAGATTGAGAATGCATTGCTTGCTACACCCCGAAAGAGCATGAATGGAAAGTTTGAAATAGGCGGTCTCATCTCATAAATGCACTAAAGTAGTGCACTAAAGCACCAAGCTGTTCCCATCAATTTGGCTCAGTATTTTTTACAGGCGTATGTTGAGGAACTATGAACTTGCCATATGACGAAATGCTCGATGCTAACGGCAAACCCCGTCCCCATTACCAAATTTTTCATCAATGGTTAATGCAACAAAGTGAAACCTTGATGGGTTTAAAGCGTGCAGAAGCTGACCTAATCTTTAGGCGTGTTGGCATTACCTTCGCTGTTTATGGAGATGACCTGGGTGCAGAAAGAACTATTCCATTTGATCAAGTACCCCGCATCTTTAGCGCCAAGGAATGGGAACTTCTAGAAACAGGTTTACGGCAACGCGTTAAAGCACTCAACCGTTTTATCTACGATGTGTACCACGATGAAGATATCATCAGAGCCGGCATTGTTCCCGCAGAGCAAATATTTAACAATGCTCAATATCGCCCAGAGATGCGCAATGTGAGTGTGCCTCGTGACATCTATGCACAAATTGCAGGCATTGATATTGTTAGAGCAGGCGAGGGTGAATTTTATGTTCTAGAAGATAATCTGCGCGTTCCTTCTGGTGTTTCTTATATGGTTGAAGACCGCAAGATGATGATGCGCCTTTTTCCGGATCTATTTCAAAAATATCGTGTTGCCCCCGTAGGTCATTACCCAGATCTTCTATTGGAGTGCTTGAAAGCTGTCAAACCAGATGATGTCAAAAAGCCGAACGTAGTAGTGCTGACACCAGGTATGTATAACTCCGCATATTTTGAGCATAGCTATCTTGCACAGCAAATGGGTGTTGAGTTGGTCGAGGGTAAAGATTTATTTGTAAAGAATGAACAAGTCTTTATGCGTACCACTCAGGGGCCTGAGAGAGTTGATGTGATCTATCGCCGTATTGATGATGACTTCTTAGATCCACTAACCTTTCGCTCAGACACTACTCTTGGAGTGGCAGGCCTACTTTCTGCTTATCGCGCTGGCAATGTAACCCTAGCTAACGCTATTGGCACTGGAATCGCCGATGATAAATCGATCTACCCTTACGTTCCAAAGATGATCGAGTTCTATCTTGGCGAAAAACCAATTCTAAATAATGTGCCAACTTTTCAATGCCGCAAGCCAGATGATTTAGAGTACACCCTAGCGAACCTAGAGAAATTAGTAGTGAAGCTAACTCACGGTGCTGGTGGTTACGGAATGTTGGTTGGCCCAGCATCCACAAAAGCAGAGATTGAAGAATTTAGAGCCCATTTGATTGCGAATCCAGATAGATACATTGCACAACCCACCTTAGCATTATCTACCTGCCCTACCTTTGTGGAGTCAGGCATTGCGCCTCGACATATTGATTTGAGACCATTTGTGCTCTCGGGAAAAACTATCAAAATGGTCCCTGGCGGATTGACTAGAGTCGCCCTGAAAGAAGGTTCTTTAGTTGTTAATTCCTCCCAAGGCGGTGGCACCAAAGATACTTGGGTGCTTGAGGAATGAAGAAAGAGCAAACATGTTAAGTCGCACGGCTGATTGCCTTTATTGGATGGCTCGCTACACTGAACGAGCGGAAAATACTGCTCGGATGCTTGATGTGAATCATCAAACATCACTATTACCTCAACCTGCTCAATTTCTAGAGCAAAGCTGGAAAAAATTACTCACAATCTCGAAATTAGAAGAGAGCTTTCTAAGCAAACATGATGTGATCAATCGTGAAAATGTATTGGACTTCATGATTTATGAAACCAGCAATCCATCCAGCATTGTTTCTTGTTTATTTGCAGCTCGAGAAAATGCTCGCGTCATACGAGGTCGAATTACTTCTGAGGTATGGGAAACACAAAATACTACCTGGCTGGAATTACAGCAAATTCTAGAGGCAAGGCATCAAGCTGACCCCAGTAGATTACTGGAATGGGTAAAGCACCGTTGCCATCTCTTTAGAGGAGTCATGCATGGCACGATGTTAAAAAATGAAGCCTTCTACTTTATTAGCGTAGGAACGCTATTAGAACGCGCTGATAACACCGCCCGCATTCTAGAAAATAAATATGAAGAACAAGATGCTATTCAAGCGTTAGAGGATGGCAATGACGATAACTTTTTTGATTTTTACCACTGGGCATCACTACTCCGTTCTGTATCCGCTTTTGAAATTTATCGACAAATTTATTCAGATCAAGTCACACCAAAGCAAGTAGCTCAGTTATTGATTTTCAACAAGCAAATGCCACGCTCATTAGTATGCTGTATCAATGAATTGATCCCACTGCTCTCAGAGATGAAAAACCAGCAATCAAAAGAAATTGATCGTCTATTAGGAAAGCTCAAAGCAAGTCTTGATTACTCCGATATTGATGAAGTCTTTGAGCAAGGTTTAGAGGAGTTTATTGAGACCTTCTTGGAACGCATCAATCATATTGCCGATGAGTTTAGTAGTGCCTACCTTATCCCATTAGCTGCTATCTAAAGAATTTAAAAATATATGCATCTAAAGATCCGCCATCGCACCGAATACCGCTATGAAACCCCAGTACGCTATTCCATTCAAGAGCTACGTCTAACACCAATTACCAATGCAGGTCAGGAAGTCGGTAAATGGAAAATCAATACTCCGATTAAAGCCTCGAATTCAATCGATGCCTTTGGTAATCACTGCAGCGTCTTTGTTCAAGAAAGCCCCTATACCTCCATGATGATTGAGGCAGAAGGAGAAATACGAACCCAAGATGCCTATGAGTTTATCGATAACCAAAAAGCTGTATCTCCATACTATCTTTTGCAGCAAACTAACCTGACCGAGCCAAGCGAAGAAATGCTGGCCTATTATGCTAGCAAACTTCCCAAGAAGAATTCTGTCGATGATGTGCTCAAGTTGGCAACTGCTATTCAAGAGACCATCCAATACGTACCCGGACAGACCAATTTTGCGACCACGGCTGCGCAATCTTTCATCATGAAATCCGGTGTTTGCCAAGACCATGCACATGTCATGCTCGGCTTATGTCGTGCATCCCATATTCCAGCGCGCTATGTGAGCGGATATTTCTTTGCAGAAGAATCTCCAAACTTAGCTAGCCATGCTTGGATTGATTTTTGCAGTGATATCGATAAAGGAATCTGGACCAGTGTTGACATTACTCACGCATGTCTAGTAGATGCCCGCCATATTCGTCTAGCTATTGGCAAAGACTATTACTCTGCTGCTCCCGTTAAGGGAGTTCGGACAGGTGGCGGCGGTGAAGAGCTCAGCGCTACTATTTCCATTCAAAAATTACCTTAAACCATCCTCAGATAATTGCGCGATAATTCTAGGGATTAAATCAAAGGATTAAGGTATGACGTATTGTGTTGGGATTTGCTTAAAAGATGGGCTTGTATTTTTATCGGATACCCGCACGAATGCCGGCGTAGATCAAATCGGGACCTTTAGAAAGATGACCTTGTTCCAAAAAGACAAGGATCGCTTTTTTACAATGATGAGCGCCGGTAATCTAGCCATTACCCAAGCTGCCAAAGAAATCCTTCTGCAAGGTGAGACGCTCAATGGTAAAAATCTATGGAATGTGGATAACGCCCATGATGCAGCTGTAGTGGTTGGAGATGCCATTAAGCAAGTTTATGATCGCGATCACAAGGCCTTAGAAAAAGCAGGCATTGATTTCAACTGCAACTTGATCTTTGGAGGTCAGGTAAAAGGTGAGCGGCCACGTCTATTTAATATCTACTCTGCTGGCAATTTTATTGAGGCAACGCCAGAGACTTGCTACTTCCAAATTGGCGAATCCAAATACGGCAAACCTATTCTGGATCGGGTTCTGAATTTTTTGACTCCACTAAATCTGGCTACTAAGTGCGCTTTGATTTCGATGGACTCAACCTTAAATAGCAACATCTCTGTTGGGCTACCTCTAGATTTATTGGTTTACGAAAAGAATTCCCTTAAGGCAAGTAAGCTAGTGACTTTAGATGAATCCAATCCCTATTACAAAATGATCCATCAGGTATGGGGAGAGAAGCTACGAGCTGCATTTAATTCTATTCCTGAACCAAGCTGGAGCGGCGCCAATAAATCTAGTGCCATTTCTGCGCCTGCAAAAAAGATGAGTGCAGTAGTGATTCATGGGCAGCCGCCAAAAGTTAGGCAGAAAAAAACTGTCGAGCCATCTATGCCAATAGCTAAGAAGACTCCAGCAAAGAAAAAAGTCTAAATTCAACCCGGTTTTTTAAATATCTAACAGATCAATCAACTATTAGTCGAAAGTAGCCTCCACAGCGTTACTTAAAGTAACGCTGTATTTGCTGACCTTAGATAATGACTGCTAGCGAACTATAGGAGAAAAAATTCTTTATAAAAATCAACGCAAAGCATGTTCGCTGTAATTAATGATCGCCTGCAGAACAAGTAGATTTTCCCCTACTGCAGGCGTAGAACTCAAAGAAATTTCTGAAAACTCGCTCCGACAGTCTTCTAATATTTTAGGAAAGTCATTGCGCAAGTGACTCCCTTGCCCAAAAAATACTGGAACAACAACAATATCCTTGATTCCTTGTATAACAATTTTTTGAACTGCACCAGACAAAGAAGGCTGCATAAGCTCTAAGAAAGCAAGCTCTACAGGAGTACCAGGATTCTGCGCTTGCCACAAAGCAGCAAGACGATCAAAAGGCTCACGCCAACGTAAATCACGCGCACCATGCCCAAAAAAAATAATAGCTTTCATATTAAGGCTGTATCCTGCTCTCAAGGGCGGCTAATTTTTCCTTGAGCTTGCGCTCCTCCTGGAATCGCTCTGTTTCATCGCGAACAATGGCTGCAATTGCCATAGGCTGATTATGGTCATCAAAGATCATGGTGACTGAAAAGGCGATTGAAATAGATCTACCATCTTTATGAATCGCTGGAACCCGCAGTAAAGTATTGCCATACTTGGTTTTGCCAGTTTCCATCGTGTGAAAGTAGCCCTTAGAATGGCGCTCCCTAAAACGCTCAGGCGTAATGATGCTGAGAGTTTTTCCTAAAGCCTCATCTTCACTGTAGCCAAAAATTCGCTCAGCGGAAGCATTCCAGAACAAGATATTTTCATCCCGATCAGAAATAATCACAGCCTCGCCGATTTGACTCACCACCGTTTTGAAATTAATGCTATCTGACATGCTTAATCTCTATTGTTTAGTCATTGATTACTAAGAATACTCCAATAAAAAGCCACCCGAAGGTGGCTTACGGACAGGCTAGGTTGATTAATAAGTCTTATAAGAAAGATACTTGCCTGATAGCACTACCTGCACTCGGTCACCTTTTGGATCTGGCTCACGCTGAATATCCATCGAAAAATCGATCGCACTCATAATGCCATCACCGAACTCTTCATGAATTAATTCTTTGATAGTAGTGCCATAGACGCTCACAATTTCATACCAACGATAGATCAGCGGATCCGTTGGAACAGCGGTAGGCAATGAACCCTTGTAAGGAACAATCTGCAACCATGCCATTTCTTCATCAGTTAATTCAAATAACTTGCCAGCAGCTTCAGCCTGGGCTTTAGTGAAGGTCATTTGACCTAAGCAGCCAGCAGTAACCCACTCCTTGGACTCACCAATGGCTTTGGCAATATCACTCCACTTCATTCCTTTACGAACTTTGGCTTCGATAATTTTCTGTGTAACTACTGAACGATCCATCTTTTTCTCCTAGTTTTAATATATTAAGCAACAGCCGTATCAACGCCCGGAAGGACTTTCACAGGCTTATAGCCATCTAACTCACCATTTGCACCCTTGATCTGCAAATCCTTTGATCGATTCACCAAGAAATCAACCAGATGATTCCTCATCGGATAGTACATAGCATCGTGATGTAAATTAGCTCGCTTTCTTCCTTTGGGTAAGGTATTGACAACGATTTCAGCAATGCGTGCATTAGGACCATTACTCATCAGCATGATTTTGTCTGAAAGCAAGATTGCCTCATCAACATCATGGGTGATCATGAAGACAGTTTGATTTGTCTCTTTGCAGATTTTTAAGAGTTCGTCTTGAATAACCCCACGTGTTAATGCATCTAAAGCACCAAAGGGCTCATCAAGCAGTAGCATTTTGGGCTCAATTGCAAAAGCTCTTGCAATACCAACCCTTTGCTTCATACCGCCAGATAATTCTGATGGTTTTTTATTTTCAGCATTGACTAAGCCAACCATTGCCAAATATTTTTTGGAATGATCAGAAATCTGCTGCTTTGACCAGTCGGGATACCTTGACTTCACTGCAAAGGCCACGTTCTGCAATACAGTCATCCAAGGCATTAATGCATGCCCTTGAAAAACGACCCCACGCTCCAAGCCAGGCCCTTGAATGCGCTTACCTAGCATGATCGCATCGCCACCAGATGCCTCTTCAAGACCGGCCAATACATTCAGAATAGTAGTTTTGCCACATCCAGAGTGTCCAATAATACAAACAAACTCACCTCTTTCGATTTCAAAATCGATACCCTCAAATACTGGGGGTGCATCAGCTTTAAATGATTTACTGAGGCTTGAGACTTTAAGGAAGGTATTTTCATTCTGCATACGAAACCGCCTTTTGTAACTTCGCGAATGCGGTATCTAACAACATTCCAACAATACCAATTAAAAGAATTGCAAAAATTACACTGGAGAGCGATAAGTTATTCCACTCATTCCATAAGAAGTAACCGATTCCCGTCCCACCAACAAGCATCTCAGCAGCGACGATCACCAGCCATGCAATGCCCATAGAAATACGCATACCAGTAAGTATTGTTGGCGCAGCAGCAGGAAGAATTACTAAGAATGCCTTGCGTAATGAAGAGACTTCTAACGTTTTGGTAACGTTTAATAATTCCTTACGGACGCTGGCAACTCCAAATGCAGTATTTAGAAGCATTGGCCATACTGAGCAAATAAAGATCACAAAGATTCCAGAAATCGAAGAGTCTTTAATGGTGTATAGGGCAATAGGCATCCAAGCCAAAGGAGAGATAGGTTTAAGAATTTGAATAAACGGATTGAATGCTGCATATGCCAACGGTGACATACCAATCCAAAATCCTAATGGGATAGCTACTATCATTGCCAGAAAAAAACCTAAACCTACACGAGCTAAGGAATATGCAAGCTGAATGCCAATACCTTTGTCATTTGGTCCATTGTCATAAAAAGGATGTGATAGTTGCTTATAGATGGTTTGCCCCATCTGCGTTAAGGTTGGAAACCCAGTTTTTTGAACTGGCTCACTACCACCTTGACCCATGAGGCTGTTGTACTCACTAGAGTTTGTTGAGATACCTGGAGGCGGCGCAACCTTTTGAGTCGTTGCAATATGCCATATAAGAAGACACATTAGCAAAATCACAACTGATAGGATTGCGCCCTTAACCTTAATTGATACTGTTTTCATTCATTAACCCTGAGTTTAGGCTTTGGTAGTTGCAAAGGATTTCAAGTAGGCTGCTGGCTGGCTAGGATCAAACTCTTTACCCATAATTTTGTCTTTTCTGTATCCAACCTTAGCCAATGGGGGCACAGCAATACCAGTCTCGCCCATATACTTTTTGGCATCAGTAAGTAGAAACACTTTTTCAGAGATGTCTTTGTAATTCACGTCACCTTTGACATAGCCCCAGCGCTGCATTTGAGTCAACATCCAAGTCGCCATGGAGTACCAAGGAATTGGATTGAAGTCGATGCGGTCTGGTACGTTTTGCACATTACCTAAGCCATCTGCAAACTTACCAGTAAGAACCTGCATTACCACTGTCTCAGGTTGATTAAGGTAGTTCGGCGCGGAAATCACTTTGGCAATCAAAGGTCTATTTGCTGGATCACGTGCCATAGTGGAGGCATTTAGTACCGCACGGTATAAGGCTGCAAATGTATTTGGATTTTTTTTAATGAAATCCTCTGAAGTTCCAAAAGCACAGCAAGGATGACCATCCCAGATCTGCTTAGTCAGGATATGAATGAATCCAACTTCGTCGTATACCGCACGCTGATTAAATGGATCTGGCCCCAAGAAACCATCGATATTGCCTGCACGTAAATTCGCAACCATTTCTGGCGGTGGCGTTACACGAATCTGAATATCCTTATCTGGATCTAACCCCGCTTGCGCAACGTAATAACGCAATAAGAAATTATGCATTGAGTATTCAAACGGTACAGCGAACTTCATGCCCTTCCAGTTTTTAGGATCGCGATTATCTTTATGTTTATTAGCTAAAGTAATTGCTTGGCCATTTACGTTCTGAATGGTTGCTACACGCATCTGGGTAGGATCTGAACCCAATCCCATAGACATCGAAATCGGCATTGGTGACAAGAAGTGGGATGCATCATGTTCTTTGTTGAGCATCTTGTCACGAATTAAAGCCCAGCCTGCCGTTTTATTTAATGTGACATTGAGGCCCTGCTTTTTATAAAATCCTAGTGGATCAGACATAATCAAAGGTGTTGCACAGGTGATCGCAATAAAACCAATTTTTAGATCTGGTTTTTCGAGTGGCGCCTTCTCTTGAGCCATTGCCTGCAAAGAACCCACCGGCAAGAAGCCTGATAAGGCACTCATTGCACCACCAGCACCTACAGCTTTTAAGAATGCGCGTCTACGCGCCTCTTGTGGAAACAATGCTTTTACTAAACTAGCCTCGACAAAATCTGCACTTTCTTGCTCGACATCCATTTTTGCTGACAGAGAATTTGCATGGTCTAACTCAGAAGCATGCTGTCCACAACTGCAGCGGTTACTAAATAGCGGTCTATCTGGATCAAACGGGCGATATGAATTCATATGTATCTCCTAGTAAATAATTAAGATGCTTTTTGCAAAAGATTTAAATGATTTTGTGACTCAAAGAAAGGAAATAAAGTCTGAAGTTTTTTTCTATAGACTTCTCCCACCATCACTACTACTGGTTGCTTATCTAAAAAATGATGATGAACATCACCAAAACGCAATTGCTCTAAGGTGCAAGCAAAACTACGCTGCGCTGGAAGGCTTACTGACTCCATTAAACAAACAGGTGTATCCGCTGAGTAGCCTTGAGTAATCAAGGCTGTAGCAACCTCAGATAACTGGTCACGCGCCATGTAATAAATGGCGGTTTTATGATCTTCGTGCGCACAACGACCAGGCAAGGTTGTCAGTGTCAAGGTACGGCTTAGTTCGCGTGTTGTGGGCGGCTGTTTCAATTCAGCAGAAGCCGCTAAGGCTGTAGTAATTCCTGGAACAATTTCATAAGGAATATTTGACTTCTCAAGGGCGTCAATTTCCTCCTGCGCTCGACCGAAGATTAGTGGATCCCCACCCTTGAGGCGCACCACTATTGAATACTTGCTAGCAGCGTCCACTAATTGCTTGTTAATAAAGTGCTGAGAGCTCGAATGTGACCCACATCTTTTACCAACTTGCACCAATTTAGTGCTAGAACACCAATCTAACATGGAAAGATCAATGAGTGCGTCATAGAAAACGATGTCTGCCTGAGCCAAAATTCTCGAGCCGCGAACAGTAATAAGATCGGCAGCTCCAGGTCCGGCACCAATGAGGTAAACGCCGGACACTAGCCCATCTAATTTAAGGGCTTTAACTCTTAATGGTGCAATTTGTTCCATGCATCATTTGTAACAGTCGGGAATCCCTCTAAAACTTATGAATGAACCAAAAGGGTTCATGCATTATTTTGGTGCACCATTTCAGAGCATTCAGAAAATTCCTAGAAACTAAAATTCCTTATTGTTAGTTATCGACCAAAGGAGCCCAGTATGAAAGAAAACATCAAAGCTAGTCTGATAACACCAGAAACTGTTATTTCAACAACTTCCGATATCAACCCTGCGCGACGCAAACTCATTCAAGGTATTAGCTCTGCCAGCATATTGTCTTTAATAGACCCAATGGTGAAGGCGGGTGCATGGGCTGCTGGATCTGATGCCCCCGAAAAAACTGATGTAAAGATCAGCTTCATCGCCCTTACCGACTGCTCTTCAGTCATCATGGCCAACCATCTTGGCTTAGATAAAAAGTACGGTGTCAAGATCATTCCTACCAAAGAAGCTTCATGGGCTGCAATTCGCGACAAGCTAGTCAATGGTGAGAATGACATGTCGCATATCCTTTATGGTTTGATGTACGGACTGCAAATGGGTATCGGCGGTCAACAAAAGGACATGTCTTTGCTAATGTCATTGAATAACAATGGACAGGCAATTACTTTGTCAAAAGCACTTTATCAAAAAGGTGTGAGCGATGGCGCAACTCTCAAAGCCCTAATGGATAAAGAAAAGCGTGATTACACTTTTGCACAAACCTTCCCTACTGGCACACACGCTATGTGGCTCTACTACTGGCTTGCGAACTACGGCATTAATCCATTCAAAGATGCGAAGATCATTACTGTTCCTCCTCCCCAAATGGTGGCCAATATGCGCAGCGGGAATATGGATGGTTATTGTGTGGGAGAGCCTTGGAATGCCCGCGCGATCATTGACGGTGTTGGCTTTACAGCAATGACCACACAAGCCATTTGGCAAGATCATCCAGAAAAAGCCTTAGGGACAACCTCTGACTTCGCTAAAAAATATCCCAACACCTGTCGGGCAGTTACAGCAGCCATTCTAGAGGCTGGAAAATATATCGACTCTTCAACAACCAACAAACATAAAACAGCAGAATTAGTTTCTGCACCATCCTTTGTAAACACAGATGTTAACGTAATCCAAGATCGTATGATGGGCCGCTATAACAATGGCATCGGCAAGACTTGGGACGATCCTCATGCTATGAAATTTTATAACGACGGTTTAGCAACCTTCCCTTACCTATCTGATGGCATGTGGTTTATGACTCAGCATAAGCGCTGGGGTTTACTCAAAGAACATCCGGATTACTTGGCGGTTGCGAAAAAAGTAAACAATATCGCGATCTACAAAGATGCTGCTACGGCTTCAAAAACTCCAATACCAAAAAGTGATATGCGCTCGAGCAAATTGTTTGATGGTGTTGTATGGAATGGCTCTAACCCCGCAGCTTACGCAGATAGCTTCAAGATCAAAGCATGAAAAAACAAAAACTAGTCATGATTGGCAATGGGATGGCCGGTGTTCGGACCATCGAAGAATTGTTAAAGCTTGACCCAGAGCTTTATGACATCACTATCTTTGGTGCCGAGCCGCATCCCAATTACAACCGCATTCTTCTCTCTCCGGTATTGGCTGGTGAACAGACGCTAGAGCAAATTGTTTTAAATGACCTTGATTGGTACAAGAGCAATGGCATTCATCTTCATCTCGGCAAAACGATTACTAAGATTGATCGTAAAGAGCGAACTGTTACCGCCAATGATGGCACAGTTGAGAAATACGACCGCTTACTACTTGCAACAGGCTCACTTCCTTTCATCCTTCCAGTACCTGGAAATGATTTACCTGGTGTTATTGCCTACCGCGATATTAAAGATACCAACGAGATGATCGATGTAGCAACCCGCTACAAAAATGCAGTGGTGATTGGTGGAGGCCTACTTGGTCTAGAAGCTGCAAATGGTCTAGCTCTCAGGGGTATGAGTGTTACCGTGGTCCATCTTGCAGACTGGCTGATGGAAAGGCAATTAGATAAAGCGGCCGCTGATTTACTACAAAAATCTTTAGAAGAGAAAGGTCTCAAGTTTTTACTTAAGACCTCTACTGAGGCAATCAGCCCTAATGCTGTTGGTGATCGCGTAGGCTCTATTCGCTTTAAAGGTGGTCTTGAGATTCCTGCAGATTTAGTTGTCATGGCTGCAGGTATTAAACCTAATACAGCCTTAGCTGAATCCGCAGGCTTACATTGCAGCAGGGGCATTGTTGTTAACGACACCCTGCAAACATTTGATCCAAGAGTTTATGCCGTTGGTGAGTGTGCAAGCCACCGCGGCACAGCCTATGGTTTAGTTGCCCCCTTATTTGAGCAAGCTAAAGTTTGTGCCAATCATCTGGCTGAATACGGTATCGGTCGTTATGAAGGCTCTGTCACCTCAACAAAACTGAAGGTTACTGGGGTTGATCTCTTCTCCGCTGGGAACTTTATGGGGGGCGAAGGCACAGAAGAAATCACGCTTGCTGATCCTATTGGCGGCGTATATAAAAAATTAGTTCTGAAAGATGACCGTTTGATTGGGGCTTGTATGTTTGGCGATACCGCAGATAGCACTTGGTATTTCAAACTCATGCGCGACGAACAAAGCGTTGCTGAAATTCGTGATACTTTGATGTTTGGTGAATCCAATATTGGCGACGTTGGACATCAAGGTCACAATAAAGCCGCTGGTATGACCGATGCAGATGAAATCTGCGGATGTAATGGCGTGACAAAAGGTACGATTGTTAAGGCCATTCGTGAACAAGGTCTCTTTACATTAGATGAAGTGAAGAAGTGTACTAAGGCTAGTAGTTCCTGTGGCTCATGCACTGGACTTGTTGAACAAGTACTGATGAATGTTCTTGGTACAGACTACTCAGCCACCCCTAGAAAGAAGTCGATTTGCGGATGCTCCGATCTTTCTCATGATGAGATTCGTCAAGCAATACGCTCTGGTCACCTTATATCCCAAGAACAAGTTCGCACTGAATTGAGCTGGAGAACACCTAACGGTTGCGCGACTTGTCGCCCAGCCCTAAACTACTATCTGATTTCTACATGGCCGCATGAAGCAATTGATGATCCACAATCACGCTTCATTAATGAGCGTGCTCATGCCAATATTCAGAAAGACGGCACCTACTCAGTAATACCCAGGATGTTTGGTGGACTAACCACTCCTGCTGAGCTACGCAGAATTGCTGACGTTGCTGAGAAATATCAAGTACCAACAGTAAAAGTAACTGGCGGTCAACGCATCGACTTGCTTGGCATCAAAAAAGATGATCTTCCAGCAGTATGGAAGGAATTAGATATGCCATCAGGTCATGCCTATGGCAAATCTATTCGTACAGTCAAGACCTGTGTTGGTGATGAACATTGTCGCTTTGGTACCCAGTCTTCCATGAAAATGGGTGTTGAGCTTGAGCGTATGCTTTTTGGCATGTACGCACCTCATAAAGTCAAGCTTGCGGTTTCAGGTTGTCCCAGAAACTGCGCAGAAGCTGGCATCAAAGACGTTGGCATCATAGGCGTTGAGTCTGGCTGGGAACTTTATATTGGCGGAAACGGCGGTATTAAAACTGAAGTTGCTGAATTCCTCTGTAAAGTCAAAACAGATGAAGAAGTACGTGAGTACTCAGGTGCATTCTTGCAGTTATATCGTGAAGAAGCTTGGTATCTGGATCGTACCGTCCATTACCTAGCTCGAGTTGGCATGGAATACATTAAGCAAAAAGTTGTTGAAGATTCTGAAAGCCGTAAAGCCCTTTATGAAAGACTCCTATTTGATCTCAAAGATGCCCCAGATCCTTGGAAAGAGTTTGAACGTGCTGGTGTAGATATTCGTCAATTTAAAACCATTCCTATTGTTGAGGTTGGCAATGTCTAACACCACCCAACTTGATCAGTGGCAGAAAATCACAACAGTTGATGAGATTCCCGTTCTAGGGTCTCGGGTTATTCAAGCACCCGCTGGTCAAATTGCAATTTTCAGAAATTCAGAAGACGAAGTATTTGCCGTATTGGATAAGTGTCCACACAAGGGTGGCCCTCTCTCACAGGGTATTGTTCATGGTAAATCTGTAACCTGTCCACTGCACTCCTGGAACATAGATCTTTCTACTGGCTGCGCCGTTGCTCCGGATGAGGGCTGTGCTAAATCCTTTGCAGTCAAAGTTGATTCTGGTGTGGTTTGGCTCAGCCGCGAGGAATTGCAAAACAAACATGGCTGAAGTTAAAAGCACTTGTTGCTACTGTGGTGTTGGCTGTGGTGTCATTATTGAAACTGCAGTTACAAGCAATGGGAAGATCGAGATTACCGGAGTTCGTGGCGATCCCGATCACCCTGCAAACTTTGGCAGACTCTGCAGTAAGGGCTCTACCCTCCATCTCACCGCAAAACCAAGCCTTCAAATGCAAGCGCGGTTAGGTTCACCGGCTATTCGCAAAACAAGAGGCGAAGATCCGATAGATATTGCTTGGCCCGAAGCAATACAAACCGTTGCCCAAAAATTTGCCGACATCATTAAAGAGCATGGTCCAGAGTCCGTTGGCATTTATGTCTCTGGTCAATTATTGACCGAAGACTATTACATCTTCAATAAGTTAATGAAGGGCTTAATTGGCTCCAATAACATTGATACCAATTCACGCCTATGTATGTCTAGCGCAGTAGCTGGCTACAAGCAAACTTTGGGGATGGATGCCCCACCCTGCTGCTATGAAGATATAGATTCGGCATCCACGATCTTTATTACAGGATCTAATACTGCTTTTGCTCACCCAATTCTGTATAGACGTCTTGAGGATGCCCGTAAAAATAATCCAGACCTCAAAGTTATTGTTGTTGATCCCAGAAAAACAGATACCGCTAAAGAAGCCGATCTCTATCTTCAGATACAGCCTGGTACTGATGTTGCGCTATATCACGGCATGCTTTACATCATGCTCTGGGAGAAATGGATTGATGAGTCTTATATCAACTCTTACACAGCAGGTTTTGATGCCCTGCGTGATCTCGTAAGGGACTTCACGCCTAAGGCAGTGAGTCAGATCTGCGGCATCAATGAAAAAGACTTGTTCCAAGCAGCGCAATGGTTTGCTACTTCACCTGCAACCTTATCGATGTATTGCCAAGGATTAAATCAATCAGCATCAGGCACCGCTAAGAATGCGGCTTTAGTCAATCTGCATTTGGCTACTGGTCAAATAGGCAAAGCTGGTGCAGGTCCATTCTCTTTGACCGGGCAACCTAATGCGATGGGCGGCCGAGAAGTTGGAGGCTTAGCAAATCTACTATCTGCACATCGCGATCTTGCCAATCCAGAGCACCGCACAGAAGTTGCCAACCTTTGGGGAGTGCACTCTGTGCCGGAGAAACCAGGTCTTAGCGCCATCCCCATGTTTGAAGCATTGCGCACTGAAAAGCTTAAGGCTATTTGGATCGTCTGCACAAACCCAGCACAATCTATGCCCGATCTTAATGCCGTTCATGAGGGCTTAAGTAAAGCCGAGTTTGTTGTGGTTCAGGAAGCCTATGCGCATACAGCAACCACCCTCTATGCGGATGTCTTATTACCCGCCACTACCTGGGCAGAAAAAGTAGGTACTGTTACCAATTCAGAGCGCCGCATCTCCAAAGTCAATCCCGCAATTGATCCCTTTGAATCTGCAAAACATGATTGGCAAATTGCTTTGGAGATTGGACACGCTATAGAAGAGCTGCTTCCAGGAAACAGAAAGGATGGAATTACCACGCTTTTCCCTTATGCCGGACCAGAAGATATTTGGAATGAACATCGTGAGAGTACGGCCGGTCGTGATCTCGATATCACTGGCCTGAGCTACCAAATCCTCGAGGAACGCGGGCCACAACAATGGCCAATGCCAAAAGGGTCTTACTTTGGCAAAAAGCGACTTTACGAAAATGGTATCTTCCCCACTAAAGATCAGAAAGCGCACTTTATCGCTGCGCCTTATAAGGCACCTGCAGAATCAGTAGATGCACGCTATCCCTTTGCCTTAAATACGGGACGCCTGAGAGATCAATGGCACGGTATGAGTAGAACCGGAACGATTGGAACACTCTATGGGCACTCACCCGAGCCTTGTGTAGAGCTATCACCCAAAGATGCAGGCAGGATGAATCTAGAAAATGGTGATTTAGTTCATGTCACTAGTCGCAGAGGCAGCGAAATCTTTCCGATTAAAGTTTCGGATGATATTGCCTCCTCGCAAGCCTTTATTGCGATGCACTGGGGTTCTGAGTTTATTTCAGGCGCTGCTGGTAAAACACCAGGCCGCGGAGTCAACGGACTAACCTGCAACATGATTGATCCTGTATCAGGTCAGCCAGAGTTGAAGCATGCAGCTGTGAAGATTTTGCCAGCAAATCTTCCTTGGCAACTCGTTGCCTTCGGCCTATTCCCGAAAGAGGAAGTCTTTTCTGTTCAAAACAGTTTGCGCAGCATCTTGCCTCACTTTGACTCGGCCCAATGCGTCTTATTTGGCAGAGAGCAAGATGGTGAACTGATTGGGGTTTCATTCAAAGCTGCCCATCACGATGACCCGCTAGAAGAATCCGAATCTCTTGCCGCACAAGCTCTAAAGCAAGTGATGGAGAAATTCAAATTAGATGAGGCCTCTGGAGAGCCAGTAATGCGCTATAGCGATAAACGCAGAGGCATAGTACGGCTCGTACGTGCTCAAGAGAAAGTTCTATCTGCAATGCTCACTGGTTCCATTGATAGTCTAGCAAGTACCGCCTGGCTAAGAGAGTACCTAGAGAGCGGCTTGGATGCAAAAACGCTCGGTCGATCTCTATTGATGCCCGTCAGCAAACCTCCTGTGGAAATAAAGTCTAAGGGCAAAGCAATTTGTAACTGCTTTAATATCTCTGCAGACACAATGACGCAATGCTTAAGCAAAATGCCAACAGGAACCTCTCCCGATCAAGCTATGAACTCGCTTCAATCTGAAACTCAATGTGGAACCAATTGTGGCTCTTGCAAACCCGAAGTCAAGCAAATTATTTCGAGCTTTCTCAAGCAAGTAGAAGTAGCTGCATAATCTTGTAATGAGCATCACATCATTCCTAAAGGTCATTGGCCGAGGTAGTAAAGGCGCTTGCGATCTTGATCGCAATCAGGCCATAGAAGTGTTTGCTCAAATTCTAGAGGGTAACGTAAGCGATCTTGAGTTAGGTGCTTTTTGTATTGCTATGCGCATCAAGGGTGAATCAGTATCTGAGCTAATGGGCTTTATGGATGCTTTAGAACCACATCTAAATTTACTCAACCTAGGCTCTCGTCCAACCATAATCTTACCAAGCTATAACGGAGCTAGAAAGCAAGCAAATCTCACGCCGCTTCTTGCCAGCATGCTTTCTAGTTATGGTTTTACTGTTCTTGTTCAGGGAATAGAAAAAGATCAAACTAGGGTAACGAGCCATGAAATTTTTAAATCGCTTGGGTGGCCAATTCTAAACACTAAGAATGAATTTGGCACCCTCTTAAATTCCAATCAGCCAATTTTTTGCCCCCTCAATGTTATTTCCCCAGCGCTGCAAAGATTGTTAGACGTCAGAGAAAGAATAGGCCTACGGAATACTGGTCATGTCCTTGCAAAACTCATTAATCCAACTCTTCAGAGCCCTTGGCAAGTATCCAATTACACTCATCCAGAGTATCCAGAAAAATTGCGGGAGTTTTTTCAACTTCGTTCAGCAAATGCAATTTTGATGAGAGGAAGCGAGGGTGAACCCACTGCCTCCCTACAACGATTACCTGAAATGCATTTTTTACCTTCAAATGGAAATCAAGTTACTAGCCCAGAAGAGCGATTCGAAGATCCCACCCCGTTTATTGAAATTGATGCCATATCAACAGCGTCTATTACCCAGAAAATTCTCTCTGGACAAGTCATATGTCCGAACTCAATCATAAGACAAGCTACCCAAATATCGACGATGGCTGGATTACACTAAACCATGCTTAGAATAGTTAAACGTTTGGCATGGGTTTCATTGGGGGCAATCGTTGCGCTTGGCTTGGCCCTTCTTGCTACTAAACCACCGACAACCCCATTACTACTTGCCTCCCTAGGCGGTTCAACAATATTTCTATTTGGCCTGACTGGTGCTCCCGCGGCACAACCACGAGCCTTATTTGGTGGTCACTTAATCAGCGCCCTCATTGGAGTAGTTTGCTATCAACTTTTTGAGGACGCATTGTGGGTTTACTTATTGGCAGAGGTACTTACGTTATGCATCCTATTATTAACGCAAACTGTACATCCACCAGCGGGAGCTAATCCACTGATTATGATTCAGGCGCACGCTGGCTTTGGCCATCTCATAGCAGTTGTTTTAGTAAGCGTTACGATTCTTGCAATAGTAGCTGCCGTCTGGAGTCGATTAACTCCTGGCAAGGCGCTGCATTACCCGGTGAAATGGAACGAGCCCTCCCCGAAATCAAATGACTGGAGCGTTTGGGGGTAGTTGGGATCAAATATTTAAAATTAAACAGAGAGAGCCATGGAACAAAAAGCACCATTACCCCCCTTTAATAATGAAACCGCTATCCAAAAGATTCGAATGGCTGAGGATGCTTGGAATACCCGAGATCCTGAAAAAGTCTCCTTGGTCTACACTGAAGATACCATTTGGAGAAATCGAGCTGAATTTCCGAAAGGTCGAGAACAAGTAAAAGAGTTTCTCCATCGTAAATGGGCAAAGGAGCTTGATTACCGATTGATAAAGGAATTATGGGCGTTTACAGGTAACCGTATCGCAGTTCGCTTCGCTTATGAGTGCCATGATGACTCGGGAAACTGGAGCCGCAGCTTTGGTAATGAGAATTGGGAGTTTAATGAAAATGGCTTCATGATGAGGCGTTTTGCTAGTATTAATGATTTACCTATTAAAGAATCAGATCGAAAATTCTTTTGGCCCCTTGGAAGAAGGCCGGATGATCACCCGGGGCTGAGTCATTTTGGCTTCTAGTAATTTAGATTCGCTCGGTAGTTTTGCACATGGACTAATCCATAGTCGCCAGCATGTTTCGCCTAAAAGGCTAATTGATCCTGGTCCAAGCCCATTTCAGAAATTAGAAATCCTCAATGCTGCAGGAGCTGCCCCTGATCATGGAAAAATAACGCCCTGGCACTTTTATGAAGTTAGCTCCAAAAGTCGTAATTTACTAGGCGACTTATTTGCCGATGCTCTCATCGCAAGAGATCCAAGCGCAACTCTAACTCAGGTTGATGAAGCCAAGCAGAAAGCTTTTCGAGGTCCCTTGTTGCTATTGGCAACTGTCAATCTCAATAATGAGCTAGATAACATTCCCGAACAAGAAAAAATCATCTCTGCGGGATGCGCAATTCAAAATATTTTATTAATGGCAAACGCTTTAGGATTTGGATCTGGGCTTTCGAGTGGCAAAGCTCTTTATAGTCAAAAAATGAGAGAGTTATTTTTATTAAAAGATAAAGAGCAGCCCTTATGTTTCATCACTATCGGAACCATCTCAACCCATAAGCCTAATAAAGATAGGCCAGATGCCAGCTCGTATACATCAACATTTTAAACAGAATGGCCCAGTTGATATATTTGACAAAAAAATTTGTTTAATAACTCTCGCACCACCAAAACTAAATTAAATCGTTTAAATTAGTGGCTATCTACTATTAAATAATTACTCGATAGATTAATGAATAAATTAAAAATCTGGTGCCATAAGCTTTATGAGGCGCTCAAGCCAACCCCTTCTGAATTTTCTCTTACGCAGCAATTTATCATCACCATAGGCACGACCGCTACTATCTGCATCCTATCATTGGTTAACCATCTCTTAGATAAAGAAAATTTGCTACTGCTTGCGCCATTCATCGCTAGCGCATTAATGATATTTACAATGCCAAGCAAGAAAATGACCTCTGCTAGTGTAATTTTTCAATCTTATCTTTTATGTTCACTCATTGGCTTTGCATTTGTATATGTATTTGACTATGCCCAATGGGTAATGATCGCCGCCTTTGTAATTAGCTTCTTTCTCATGCTGGTGCTTGAATGCTTACACCCTCCCGCAATAATGTTGCCTATTATGATTATTAGCGAGAGATTGAGGGACTACACCCTGGCTTTTGATCCAATTGCAATTGATGTTCTTATATTGCTGATAGCAGTTTATTTTTTCAATAAAACCTTAGAGAAGTTTCCACTTATTAAAAAATGAATTTATAAGCTTGAATTGATATATCTAGTCTTGCCAATCGGCAAACTGTGCAGTAATCGCCTGCACACTTTCTAGCATGCCCAGCGTTACTTAAAGTAACGCTCAAATGACCGAACCTAACCTTTAGCCTCAAATGCTAGCTTTTTATGAGTTTTAAGTTGAGATTAGGTTCTCTGGTTATGAGAGCAGACATCCAAAGAAAACCACTAAGATTTCAAGAGGTTACGTCTCCTAAATATCGGTGTGTGAGTATTTGTGTAACTAGATTAACAAGATCACAAAATGTAATCCCTCACTCTTTGGTTTTCGAAACCAAAGGATTTTTGGAGCAACCATCTAACACTTCGTTGCTCCAAGGTGGATTTACCTACAAAACCTTTAGATGATGACTAATCCGATTTAATAGATCAGGAAAATTTGGCTGACCTTTGTAATATAGGCTAGCTACTTTTTGATATTCTGATTCAAACAACTTTCGGTCTTCCGAATCACACAGAAGAAAAGCTGGGTTTTGAGAAATAATTAAGTTATCGGACTTGGGAAAACGCTCTACCTTCCTAGTCTGATACCTATCAGTCTTAATAAATTCCAACACTGATGAGCAATCCAAGAGGCAATATACGTCGTAGTAATGCCTTAGGAAGTTCTTAGGAAATCCTTTGCCATCTTTGTATTGGCGATACTTCGTAGAGATGGTTTGCAGTTTTTCCACAAAAGTATATTCAGGCAAGTAACACAAGACATTTTTGGCTCTATTGTCATCAATTTCTTTGACGTACTTAATCGCATAATCGTATGCCCACGATGAAATATCTACCGGCTGATTGGGTGCCGTATCGTCAAAGCCTAACTCTAATAAAACACCATCTTTTAAACCACCCACCGATGGCATTATTGATTGGTAATTTAAGCGGATCCCGCCACTGCGCATTTTTTCTGGATCATCAAATGCATAATCTCGTATAACATCTTGTATGCCAAGAATCTTTAGCTCACTGGCAACCCAATCGTAAAAATCAGATCGAGATTTTATATGCGCTTCTTTATCTTGATTTTTACCAGCCTTAACATCCATGCCTACTGGCGGCTCAATGCGGATATCAATATCTTCGGAAAAGCGATAGATTAATCCAAACCCCTTGGATAATGAAGTTCCGCCCTTCAATTCAAATGTAAATCCTTGTTGCTGCAATCCCCAAAGGCAATGCATGATCCAATAATCCTTTTCAACCAATGTGGGATCAATACCCATATTGTCTGATACAGCAGCAATCAGATCTTTGAAATCCTTATGTTCATGCAAAAGCACTAAGCACTCGCTCTCTGCGTATCACGCAACCAAGATGAAACCCGCTTCTTCGTTCTCCCTGCCCCATAAGCACTAACTGTTTTTTGCAATTTAGAAGTTTCAAACTTATTTAACTGCTTCTCTGCCTTAGTCAATACATCATCTTTATTCTCGGCAAGCGAATCTAGATTATTCAATAGATCCACCAATAAGAATTCTTTATCCACCTTTTTTGGAAAGCGCGGTTTTACCCGAAATTCAAAACTTCTATTGCCTAATTTAAAGACGCCATGGCGTTTATGGTTGTACACCACAGTCTTGTTATATAGCTGAGTTGTTCCCAAGCCCAGTGAGTTATAGCTATTAGGTGAAAGCAACAAAAAGTTCTCGTCTTTTAAAAAAGCTTCTACTAGCTCATTGTCTTTCGGAGGCACCCTACCAAATACAGATGATTTGGGTGCGTAATATAGTCCTTGGGCAAGCTTCTCTAAATCACCCGCATCAACCAATTGTTTTAAATGACGGTCAACCGCATTGGAGTTACCTAAAAGATCCTCTCTTCTATAGACATGACCCCTCTTAAGCTGCGAGCGAAGTCTCCCCAATGCGCTATCGCGTAATTCAGGCGAAGTATTTAAGGGGGGGGTTACAGGCTCTTTTTGCATGATTTTTTATTAAAGTTTCATGCATATTAACATAGGCAGACGGTATTAACAAGCTTGGCAGCGGAGAAGCTGGCGCAATGAACAAATAGTTGATTGCTGCAAGCTAGAGCCATATATCTATTGGGGTCTAGCGGTAATATTTGCTACACACCGACTACACATTAACAAAAAATGACCTAGCGTTCTCACGCTAAGTCATTGATTTTATTGGTGGGCCCACCAGGACTTGAACCTGGGACCAAAGGATTATGAGTCCTCTGCTCTAACCAACTGAGCTATAGGCCCGTTAGTCTTTGGATCAATCCTCTTCGAGGAAGGTCTTGAGTTTGTCGCTGCGGCTTGGATGACGCATCTTTCTCAAGGCCTTGGCTTCAATCTGACGAATACGCTCACGAGTCACATCAAATTGCTTACCAACTTCTTCGAGAGTATGGTCTGTACTCATCTCAACACCAAAGCGCATACGCAATACTTTTGCTTCGCGTGGTGTTAATGAATCCAGAACATCCTTCACTACATCGCGCATCGATTCATGCAAGGCTGCTTCAGCTGGAGCCAAGGTATTGCTATCTTCAATAAAGTCACCCAAGTTTGAATCCGCATCGTCACCAATTGGTGTCTCCATGGAGATTGGCTCTTTAGCAATCTTCATAATCTTGCGAATCTTATCCTCAGGAATTTCCATTTTGAGAGCCAAGGTTGCAGCATCTGGCTCATGACCAGTTTCTTGCAAGATTTGACGGCTAATACGATTCATCTTGTTGATCGTCTCAATCATGTGAACTGGGATACGGATCGTGCGTGCCTGGTCAGCAATCGAACGAGTAATCGCCTGACGAATCCACCAAGTTGCATAGGTAGAGAACTTATAACCACGACGGTATTCAAACTTATCTACCGCCTTCATCAAACCGATATTACCTTCCTGAATTAAATCCAAGAACTGTAAACCTCGGTTGGTGTATTTCTTAGCAATCGAAATTACCAAGCGTAAGTTAGCTACAGTCATCTCACGTTTAGCTTCACGCGCACGCTTCTCGCCAGCAGTCATCCGCTTGTTTACTTCTTTTAATTCTGGAAGTGGTAATACAACACGCGTCTGAATATCGATCAACTTCTGCTGTAATTCCTGAATCGCTGGAACGTTACGTTGCAGTAATGCTGTATATGGCTTGTTTTCTTTGAGGAGTTTATTTACCCACTCTAGATTCATCGACATTTTCGGGAAGTCTTTTAATACTTCACCACGATTAACGCCAACCTTATCTACCAACAAACTTACAATGCCGCGCTCGAGCTTCCAAACTTGATCTACTTGAGAACGCATGGTGTCACACAACTTCTCAACACTCTTTGCAGTTAAGCGGAAACCAAGCAACTCGCCACGAATAGCTTCTTGTGCCTTGATATAAGCAGGACAGTTATAACCCTCTTTATCAAAAGCACGACGCATCTTGTCAGATTGAGTGCGCACAATTGCAAACTTCTCCAGAGAGATCTGCTTTAATTCTTCAAGTTGCTTAGCGTTGGCTGTAGCTGCGCCACCACCACCGCCTCCTTCGTCTTCACCGCCTTCTTCGTCACCCACTTCAGCATCTGGGTCGATTTCTGGCTCTTCTGGTCCAAGCTTAATATCTTCAGCGTTAGGGTCAACTAGTCCATCGACAAATTGATCAATCTCCATCTCACCACTAGTAATCTTGTCTACGTTAGCTAAGATCTCGCCGATCGTGACGGGGCAAGCGGCCAAGGCCATCACCATGTCTTTAAGGCCTGCTTCAATCTTCTTCGCAATGACGATCTCACCTTCGCGAGTCAGCAAATCCACAGTACCCATCTCGCGCATATACATACGTACTGGATCGGTTGTACGACCGAACTCGGAGTCAACAGTAGCTAAAGCAGCTTCAGCCTCTTCTTCAGCCTCTTCTTCGGAGGTTGTTGCTGAGGCATTCTCATTCAGGAGGAGCGTCTCAGCATCTGGAGCCTGCTCATACACAGTAATGTTGATGTCATTTAAGAGGCTGATCAATGTTTCTAATGCGTCAGCATCTGACAACTCATCAGACATCACGTCATTCATTTCGCCATGAGTTAAGTAACCCTTGGACTTACCCATCTTGATCAATGTCTTCAGACGAGTACGACGTAATTCTTGCTGCTCTTCAGAGCCTAACTGTTGTGCTGCGAATTCTTTTAAGAGTGCTTTTTCTTTTGCCTTACGCTCACGTGCTTTTTGACGATCAGTCAGAACTGGTTCAGCACCCTCTGGAAGAGCATCCGCCTTGGGTTTGCGACCTTTTTTTACTTCTTCAGTCGCAACAAGTTCAGTCCCCGGCTCAACTGCTTTTGCTTTTTTACCCTTAGCTTCTTTAGCTGCGGGAACTTCCTTAGCAGCTTTAGCCTTTTTAGGTGCCTCTACTTTCGCTACTGGCTTTGATGCGGTCTTTATTGGAGCTTTTGCCGCTTTAGCGGGAGCCTTTACTGGCTTGGCTGGTGCTTTTGCTGTTGTTTTTGCTGTTGCTTTAGCTTTAGCAACTGGTTTGGCAGGTGCCTTTGCTTTTGTCGCTGGCTTGGCTGGTGCTTTTGCTGGTGTCTTAGCTCTAGCCGCTGGTTTAGCAGGCGCCTTCGCTTTAGCCGCTGGCTTGGCTGGTGCTTTAGCTTTCGCTACTGGCTTGGCTGGTTTTACAGGTGCTTTTGCTTTAGCCACTGGTTTAGCAGGTGCCTTGGCTTTTGCCGCTGGCTTGGCTGGTGCTTTGGCTTTGGCTTTTGCTACTGGCTTTGCTGGTTTAGCTGCTGGTTTTTTCTTGGTATTAGGCATTTATTAGCACTTACTCACGTTACTGATGATTGTTCTCGACTGCTTAGGCGCAGCCACTTAGTCCACTTGCCCCAAATTTCTTCAAAATAAAGCGCAAGTGGCTGAATTAAATCGGTTTTTTTCTGGGAATAGAGGATTATAGTCGATTACGACTTTTTTACCCCTATACGCACTCAAAATATGGGGTAAATTTCGGGTTTTTCTAGGCTTAAATCAGAAAATTCCTAGGAAAATTTCAGTCTTTCGCCCAGTTCGCGATATCGAGCTCGATCTTGCTCCGTAGCTGTGCTGCCAGCAATCTTTTGGGCAATTTCTGTCATCTCTGTTTTTAGGTGGGTAATCTCCAGCTTTTTGAAAGCCCCATCTAAATCTGCCATAGCTCCTTCAATCTCTAAATCGGAGCCCATGACCCGCTTTCTTAGTACCTCATAGAGCGGGGCCAACTCGCTGCGAGATAGTTGCTCTTGAAATAAAGCAAATGCGCCGGCACCTACTGCTGGTGGCTTACCGTTCTCACCAGGAATCAATTCAACCTGATCACATTGAGTCAATAAATCCTTCATGAGTTCCAATGCTTTTTCTGAGCGTAACTCAGAAGCCTGTAAAGCGAGCGCCCTCTTGTTGGCATCTAGAGCTTTTCCTAAATGTGGAAACTGAATCAAGACGCGCAACATCTGCTCAGCCAAATCTGTAGGGGCTTGCGGAGGTGGGATATTGAGTACAGGGGCTCTTTTCGCCGAACCCTTAGAAGCCTGCCAAGGCGCGCCCTGGGTCCGGTTGCCGTTATTAGCTTGCACAAAGTTGGGTGCGCGTTGATTTGTTGTTGCATAAGAACCTTGCTGTACTGGTGCAGGCACTATCGTCAATCCACAGAAAGACTCTAACTCTGCAGGTGTTGAATTCGTTCGGATAGCAAGCTCACGCAAGATTTGCGTACGCAGAGCAATTGGTGGCATGGATAGCAGCATTGGTTTTGCTGCATGATGCGTTTGCGCTCTTCCTTCAGGCGTTGTCAGCTCATGATCTTGACTTGCAATCTTAAAAAAGAAACTTGAGAGCGACATCGCTTCTTTGATGACTTTTTCAAAGGCGGGTGCACCATAGGCTCGGACATAACTATCGGGGTCGTGCTCTGTAGGCAAAAATAAGAAACGAATTTCTTTGTCATCCGACATTAATGGGAGACACGCTTCCAGCGCACGTTGTGCCGCACGCTGTCCGGCAGAGTCACCATCAAATGAAAACACGACTTTATCGGTTTGGCGCAACAACATGCGCACGTGGTTTGCAGTACAGGCTGTACCCAATGTAGCTACCGCATTAGGAAAACCCAATTGCGCGAGTGCTACGACATCCATATAGCCCTCGCATACCAAAACATATTCTTGCGAGCGGATAGCTTGTCTTGCTTCGAATAATCCGTAAAGCGTATTGCCTTTAGAGAACAGTGGTGTCTCTGGAGAATTTAAATACTTAGGCTCACCTTGATCCAGGATGCGTCCACCAAAACCAATGGTCTGCCCCTTAGGACTACGAATCGGAAACATGATGCGATCACGAAAGCGATCGTAGCGTCTGGTAGTCTGATTATTGTCCGTCTGCTCACTCTGAATGAGTAAGCCACCCTCAAGCAAAGTCTTAGCTACTTCATCGTTGGCATAAGTACCAAAGACTGCCTCAAGGCCTTGCCAACCATCGGGTGCATAACCCAGGGAATACCGTTTAGCGATCTCACCAGTGAGACCGCGCCCCTTCAAGTACTCCACAGCACGGGGCGCTACTTTCAGTTGTTGGCGATACCAATCGGCAGCTGCACTCATTACTTCACTTAGTGCCATCGTCTGCTGTTGGCGCGCAACATCATTCGCAGTGCGCTCTTCACGCGGCACATCTAATCCTGCGGAACGCGCTAAGTCCTCAATCGCATCTACATAGCCAAGACCGGAATACTCCATCAGAAAACTAATAGCAGAGCCGTGCGCTCCACAACCAAAGCAGTGATAAAACTGTTTGGTAGGTGATACAGAAAATGAAGGGGATTTCTCAGAATGAAAGGGGCACAAACCTTGAAAGTTCGCACCCGCTTTTTTTAACTTCACGTGCTGCCCAACCACATCCACGATGTCGACCCGATTTAGTAAATCGGCAATGAAGGATTGGGGTATGAGAGCCATCAGTATGGGATGAGGCTTAGCTTGTGAACTTACTTAGCTAGCGCCGCTTTTACTAAACCAGAAACTTTGCCCATATCGGCTTTACCAGCCAATTGACCTTTAAGAACGCCGATCACTTTGCCCATATCTTGTGGACCAGTAGCACCAGTGGATGCAACTGCTGCAGCAACAGCAGCCTCTACTTCAGCATCAGATAACTGTGCCGGCAAGTAATCTTGCAGGATGACCATCTCAGCTGCTTCGATCGCTACTAAGTCATCACGATTGGCTTTTTCAAATTGAGAGATGGAGTCTTTGCGCTGCTTAATCATCTTTTCAATCGTAGCGATGACACTGGCATCATCCATCACAATGCGATCATCTACTTCACGCTGCTTGATGGCTGCTAATAGAAGACGAATAGTTCCAAGGCGTGCCACTGCTTTTGCACGCATCGCGTTTTTCATATCTTCAGTAATTTGATCTTTCAGACTCATGGTATTTTTTCCCGGTATTCAATATCTCATAAATTGCTGGCGATTCAAAAGCAAAAACCCGCTGCGTTTCACCGTCAGCGGGTTTCAAAGCCTCTCGGTGAGGAGAGCTTTTAAATTCGATTAATAAAGCTTTTTAGGCAACATCTGGCTGCGAATACGCTTGTAATGGCGTTTGGCAGCAGCGGCCTTCTTGCGCTTACGTTCAGCCGTTGGCTTCTCGTAGAACTCGCGGGCACGCAAGTCTGTCAAAAGGCCATTCTTTTCAATGGTGCGCTTGAAACGGCGCAATGCCACTTCAAAAGGTTCGTTCTCACGGAGGCGGACTGTAGTCATACTTGTTTAACTCGTATATGCTCGAAAAATATCGATAAATTAACTGAAATGCGATTCTAGCACGACCAAGTACAAAAATGATTGTTTTAGGCATAGAAACTTCTTGTGACGAGACCGGGGTAGCCATATATGACACCACCCCCTGGGAAAACCACGCCCCAGCCCATCAGGGCATCCTAGGACAGGCACTGCACTCCCAAATTGCCATGCATCGGGACTACGGGGGCGTTGTCCCGGAATTGGCCTCTAGGGACCATATAAGAAGGGTTTTACCCCTTTTAGACGACACTTTGCATGAGGCCGGGCTCAAATTAAAGGATATCGATGCGGTCGCCTACACCCAGGGTCCTGGCTTAGCTGGCGCCCTGCTCGTGGGGAGTGCTTTTGCCAAATCCCTAGCCCAGGGTCTCAATCTGCCCTCAATTGGGGTGCATCACCTCGAAGGGCACCTGCTTTCACCGCTTTTAGGGGTTTCTGTACCAGAATTCCCCTTTATTGCTCTTCTAGTCTCGGGTGGGCATACCCAGCTGATGCTAGTGAGTGGAGTTGGTAAGTACCAACTTCTAGGTGAAACCTTGGACGATGCCGCTGGCGAAGCCTTTGATAAAACAGCCAAATTACTAGGCTTGGACTACCCAGGCGGAGCCGCCATCTCCAAATTAGCAGAAAAAGGTCAATCTGGAAGATTTGACCTACCCAAGCCAATGCTGCACTCGGGGGATTTAGACTTTTCTTTCTCCGGACTCAAAACAGCGGTTCTGAACCAGGTGAAAAAATTTGAGGCGCTGGGTATTACGGATTTTGATGAGATCGCAACTTTTCATGCGGATCTCGCACGAAGCTTTGTCGATTCCTTAGTCGCAGTACTCGTTAGCAAATCAGAGAAAGCGCTAAAACAAACTGGCTGCAAACATGTTGTGCTGGCAGGGGGTGTGGGTGCCAATTTGCAATTACGCGCAGCTCTGAATGCGAGCGCTAAGAAGAATCGATTTGAAGTGCACTATCCACCAGTCGACCTATGTACCGATAATGGAGTGATGATTGCATTTGCTGGAGCACTGCGCATGTTGGCAGAAAATAATGGCTCAACTACTTCAGGCGCTTTTGATATCAAACCCCGCTGGGATTTGGCGAGCAATAATCTTACTTAAATTATTGCTGAATTTATTACTTAGTCAGACTAATTTTGGCGTAGGCGCTGTGGTTATGAATCGACTCAAAGTTCTCAGCCTCAACCACTAAAGACAAAATACGCTGATCGCCTTTGAGTTGGCCCGCTACATCACGCACTAAGTCTTCCACAAACTTCGGATTGTCATAAGCACGCTCGGTAACCCACTTCTCATCAGGGCGCTTAAGCAAGCCCCACAACTCACTGGAGGCCTGACTCTCAGCGGCTGCAACTAAATCTTCTACCGTCATCTTGGTCTGCGAATCAAGCTCTACTGACATCGTCACATGCGAGCGTTGATTGTGCGCACCATACTCCGAAATCTCTTTAGAGCAAGGACATAGACTCATCACTGGAACTACAGCGCGCAGGTTTAACTCAACATCAATTGCACCAGCTGCATTTTGTTTTGCCTTTGCAGTCCAAGTCACTTCGTAATCCATCAAGCTTTCAACACCAGATACGGGTGCAGCTTTTTTTACAAAGTGGGTATAGGTAAATTGAATACGACCTTCATTTGCATTGAGCAATGGGAGCATCTCACGCACCATGGCAACTACAGATGCACTATCAATCGGCTCATGGTGTTTTTGCAAGAGCGCAATGAAACGGGACATATGCGTGCCCTTCACATGCGCAGGCAAAGCCACATCCATTTCAAAATTACCGACCGCTGGCATCACACCCGTCTGAGTACGAATATTCAGCGGATGGCGCAATCCCCGAATCCCTACCTGCTCAATTGGCAAGGCCCGCTCATCATGCGAAGACTGAATGTCAGGCATGGCTTTTGGTTTGAGAAAGGCGGTGTTGATGTCGTTCATGACTCTATTTTCAGGCAAAAATGACTTATTTGCCCACAGCCGCAGGATTTGTTGCAGTTTTAGCTGGAAAACGTTGGGAAATAGCCTTTGCAATCCCTGCAACGTCCAAGCCACACTGACTCATCAGGAGTTTGTAATCGCCATGCTCCACGAATACATCAGGAAGACCTAATTGTAAAAGGGGTTTGTTTACCCCCATTGCAGAAAGTGCCTCTAAGCACGCACTACCTGCGCCACCCTGAATCGCACCATCTTCAATCGTCACAAAATAATCATGATCTTGCGCCAAGGATTTGAGTAGCTCAAGATCCAATGGTTTAACAAAACGCATATTGGCAACTGAAGCATCTATTTGTTCAGCCACTTCAAGTGCTGGGTAGAGCAAAGTTCCAAAAGCCAAGATCGCTATGCGCTGACCCGCAGGTGCACTCGACTTACGACGTACTTCGCCTTTACCTAGTGGCACGGTACGCAACTCTTTTGAAGGAATGGTCCCAACACCAGCACCTCGCGGATAGCGCACAGCGCTAGGATGCGGCTGATGAAATGCCGTAGTCAATAAATCACGGCACTCCGCTTCATCTGCCGGTGTCAAGACCAACATATTCGGAATGCAACGTAAGAACGGAATGTCGTACGCACCAGCATGGGTTGCGCCATCTGCACCCACTAAACCGGCACGATCCAATGCAAATAAAACCGGCAGATCCTGAATCGCTACATCATGAATGAGTTGATCGTATGCGCGCTGCAGGAATGTTGAGTAAATCGCCACTACTGGCTTCATACCTTCACATGCCATACCGGCAGCAAAAGTGACTGCATGCTGCTCAGCAATACCGACATCGTAATAACGCTTAGGGAAATTCTTTTCAAACTCCACCAGGCCAGAGCCTTCACGCATTGCGGGTGTAATACCAACCAGCAATGGATCAGCGTGCGCCATATCGCACAGCCATTCACCAAACACTTGAGTAAAGGTTTTTTGAGAAGGGGCGGCAGACTTCTTCACACCCTCTTCCGGATTGAACTTACTTGGGCCGTGATACAGCACTGGGTCTGCTTCAGCCAACTCATAGCCCTGACCTTTGCGAGTGACTACATGCAAGAACTGGGGACCGCGCCCCTCAAGCGCCAAGCGGCGGACATTTTGCAACATCGGAACGAGGGCATCTAAATCATGACCATCGATTGGGCCAAAGTAATTAAAACCAAACTCTTCAAAAATAGTGGATGGAGAAACCATGCCTTTAGCATGATCTTCCAAACGCTTAGCAAACTCGCGCAAAGGTGGCGCAATAGATAAAACGCTATCGATGCCCTTCTTCGTTGCAGAGTAAATGTTGCCACTCAATAGTCTAGCGAGGTGTCGATTGAGTGCACCTACGGCTGGCGAGATCGACATATCGTTGTCATTCAGAATGACTACTAATGGTAGGTCCTCATACACGCCCGCATTGTTCATCGCTTCAAATGCCATACCTCCAGTCATCGCGCTATCGCCAATCACTGCAACAGCGACTTGCTTCTCGCCCTTGGTTTGGAAAGCGCGGGCCATACCCATCGCCGCAGAAATACTGGTTGAAGAGTGGCCAGTACCAAAGGCATCGTATTCACTTTCAGCGCGACGGGGGAAACCTGACAAACCATCTAACTGGCGCAAGCTACCCATACGCTCACGACGGCCAGTCAAAATTTTGTGCGGATAACTTTGGTGACCCACATCCCACACAATTCGATCCTGTGGTGTATCAAAAACGTAGTGCAAGGCAATGGATAACTCGACCGTACCTAAGTTAGAAGAAAGATGTCCGCCCGTCTTGGAAACAGAATCCAAGACAAACTGACGCAACTCATCTGCAAGCGCAGGAAGCTGCTCGCGCGAGAGTTTTTTTAGGTCTGCAGGTGAGTGAATGGAATTTAAAGTCATCAAATCTTTAGTAATCTTATTTGCCTCTATTAACCACCAATAGAGCCAAATCTTTCAGGGCCCCGGCTTTAGCGCCAAAACTCTCTAAGCTAGCAATCGCTGTTTCTTGTAAATCGGCTGCTGCTTGCTTGGCATAGTCTAAACCCATCAAGGTCACATAGGTCGGCTTGTCATTGGCCGCGTCTTTTCCTGCGGTTTTACCCAAGGTTTGACTATCTGCAGTGGCATCCAAAACATCATCCACAATTTGAAAGGCCAGCCCCAAAGCTTCAGAGTAATTTTTGAGATGCTGCATTTGAGTCGGATTCAGCTTGGCAGCAATACCGCCTATCTGCACTGAACAAGAAAGCAGAGCGCCTGTTTTCATGGCGTGCATTTGTTTTAATCCAGCAAGGTCCAGTTTCTTTCCCACGCTCTCCAGATCAATCGCCTGACCACCAGCCATGCCACGCGAACCAGACGCACTGGCCAGTGCACTGATCATCGCCAAGCGCATATCAGCATCGCACTGCGTATTTGCCAAAACCTCAAATGCACGAGTCTGCAATGCATCACCAACTAATAAAGCAGTCGCCTCGTCATAAGCCTTATGTACAGTAGGTCGCCCTCGGCGTAAATCATCATCATCCATACAGGGCAAATCATCGTGCACTAAGGAATACGCATGAATACATTCAATTGCAAACGCAGCCGAATCTAAAGCAGTATTTTTCTCTTCATTGGAATCATTACCTAACTCACCAGCGGCATAAACCAATAAAGGACGAATGCGCTTGCCGCCACCTTGAGCGGCATAACGCATCGCTTCATGTAGACGTGCAGGGTTAACATTCACTGCATCAAGCCAACTATCGAGAGCAAATTCAGTTCGCTGCCCGTGAGCACGAACCCAATCTTCAAATGAAAGTGCGTTGTTCATAAAAGTAAAGCCTTAGGGCAACTTAGGCCTCGAATACCCGAACTTGCTGCTCAACTTGAGCAAGCATGGCCTGGCAATGTTTTAAGAGTGCTGCACCACGTTGATAAGCTAAAAGCGTCTCTTCCAAAGAGAATTTGCCTGATTCCATATCCGAAATTAGCTTTTCCAGCTCCTTGACAGCCTGCTCATAACGCAAATTAGGGTCGATTTGTAGCTCAAGACCGGGCTTCTGATCTTCAGATTTCTTCGCTGGCATTGGCTTGTTTCCTTCAAATTTCTTAGAGATGTAGTCCTATATATTAAAGCGAGACAGGGGTCAGATGGGTATAATTGCCTCCTTCCTTTCCAATATCGATCCGTCGATGGTTGGATTGGTTATTCCGCTTAGCTTCGGCTGACGTTTTCGGGGGTGGGGAGAATGACTAATCTGGCTACCGCGCAGCAGCTTGCGCCGTCCAACTTACAACTGCCGGTTTCGGCCTATTTTGACGTTGATCTCTATCAGCGTGAAATTGAACTGCTTTTTAAGCGGGGCCCAGGCTATGTTGGTCACGAACTCATGGTTCCCGAGATGGGCTCCTACCAAACGTTGACAGCAGAGAATGAAGGCCGCTTATTGGTCCGAAACCAAGCTGGCGTTGAACTCCTCTCCAATGTCTGCCGTCATCGCCAAGCACTTATGCTTAATGGCAAAGGCAAGGTAGACAACATTGTTTGTCCCTTGCATCGCTGGACCTATGATTTAAACGGTCAACTCATGGGCGCACCCCATTTTGAAGACAAGCCTTGCCTCAATCTCGGTAAGTCCCCTTTGCAAAATTGGCAAGGGCTCCTATTTGAAGGTCCGCGTGATGTACGTACCGATCTAGCCAAGCTTGGCGTAGCTGATGATCTCAATTTTGAAGGCTACATCCTCGATCATGTTGAGGTTCATGAGTGCAATTACAACTGGAAGACTTTTATTGAGGTCTACCTTGAGGACTATCACGTAGTGCCCTTTCATCCAGGCTTGGGTAAGTTTGTTTCTTGCGAAGACTTACGCTGGGAATTCGGTGACTGGCACAGCGTGCAAACGGTTGGTATTCACAAGGACCTAGAGAAGCCTGGCTCACCCGTCTATCAAAAGTGGCATGAAGCTGTATTGCGTCATCATCAAGGCAAGACACCACGCCATGGCGCCATCTGGCTGACCTACTATCCTAATGTGATGGTCGAGTGGTACCCAGGTGTTTTATGCGTTTCCACCCTACATCCGATGGGTCCCAATAAAACACGTAATGTGGTGGAGTTTTATTACCCTGAAGAAATCGCTCTGTTTGAACGCGAATTTGTAGAGGCAGAACGTGCGGCCTATATGGAAACCTGCATTGAAGATGATGAAATCGCGGAGCGCATGGATGCGGGTCGCGCTGCCCTGCTTGCCCGTGGTCAAAATGAAGTGGGCCCATATCAAAGCCCCATGGAAGACGGCATGCAACATTTTCATGAATGGTACCGTCGTGCCATGAACTATCAAGGCGCATAATTCAGTAACATCCATTACGCCCCCTTATAGGAAGCCATCATGACACCTCTCATTACTGCAAACCAGTTAGAAGAAATGATTAATAGTGGCGAGAATGTATTGGTCTGTGATTGCCGCTTTGATTTAGTCGACCCACTAGCCGGTCGTAAGTCTTATTTAGAAGGCCATATTCCAGGCGCGCTGTATGTTGATTTAGACCACGATTTATCTAGCGAAAAGACAGGTAAAAATGGTCGTCACCCACTGCCCACCCCAGAAGCCTGGGCCCAAACCAAATCTCGCTTAGGTATTGACTCCAATACTTTAGTTATTGCCTATGACAATCAGGGCTCTGTATATGCCAGTCGCTTATGGTGGATGCTCAAAGCCACTGGCCATGCCAATGTACAAGTCTTAGATGGCGGTCTAGATGCTTGGAATGGCCCCATCGGCACATTGCCACGCGAAGCAAATCCAACAACAACGCCAGTACCCTCAATGCCTTATGTTGGCTTAGTGACAGTAGAAGAGGTTGTGCACAATCTCCAAGCTAAAACAAATGTCATTGTTGATGCTCGTGCAAACGATCGCTTCCATGGTCAAAATGAAACTTTAGATCCTGTTGGCGGACATATTCCCGATGCAGTTAATTACTGCTTCAGAGAAAATCTTTCCAGAAAAAGTTTTAAGGCCCCAGAACAACTCTTCAAAGACTTTGTAGATCTCTTGGGCTCAACTAAAGCTTCTGAAGTGATTCATCAATGCGGTTCTGGAGTCACGGCCTGTCATAACCTACTAGCCATGGAAGTCGCGGGCCTCAAGGGCTCACGAGTGTACGCAGGTAGCTGGAGCGAATGGTGTGCCGACCCCAGCCGACCAGTGGCTCTTTAATGCAAGAGTGAAAGCAGAATTACCAAGCCAACGCCACCGGCAATCAAAATCGTTTGACGTAAAGACTCAGCCCAATGTGGACGCCGGTGCATTTGTGGAATCAGATCGCTCACCGCAATATAAATAAAACTACTTGAGGCGATGACCAATAAATAAGGCATTGCCGCATGAGCCCTCTCCAGAAAGAAGTAAGCCAATACGCCACCTAGTACCGCAGCTAGGCCGCAAATGAAGTTGTACATCAAAGCACGAGTACGGGTAAATCCAGCATTTAGTAATACGATGAAATCACCAATCTCTTGCGGAATCTCGTGAGCAATAATGGCAATCGCAGTAAAGATACCCACTTGGTAATCAGCCATAAAGGCGGCAGCAATCAAAACACCATCTACAAAATTGTGTATGCCGTCGCCGACCAGAATCATCCAACCGCTTCTACCCGCGACTTCTGCATCATGACCATGGTGATGATCATGGCCATCCCCTTCGTGATGATGGCTATGACGCAGTAAAGAAATTTTCTCGAGCAAGAAAAAGCCTAAGAGGCCTGCAAGCAAGGTAGCAAATAAGAGTTGAGGGTTCACACCCGGCATCGTGAATGCTTCGGGTAATGAATGCAGCAAGGCGGTGGCCAGCAAAATACCTACTGACACGCTCACCATGCTGTGGACCATCTTTGATAGTAAAGACAAAGAAAAACTCGCGGCAACGAGAACGCTAGCGGTTCCCGCTAACGCTGTGACTAACAAGATGGTTTGCAGTACTGACATGGAAGTTAGGCAACCCCGTTTTGTTTAAACCAGGCAATGCATTTTTCCCAACCATCTTTTGCAGGGCCTTCGCGATAGGTAGCGCGGTAGTCCGCATGGAAAGCATGTGGTGCATCAGGATAGATTTCAAAACGAGATGCTTTGGCTGCTGGATTTTTGGGAGCTGCTTTGGCAAGTGCTTCACGCATTTGCTCAACACTCTCCAGAGAGATGCCAGTATCAGCCCCGCCATACAAGCCAAGCACTGGCGCCTTGAGATCAGCAGCGATATCGACTGGATGGCGCGGGTTGCCCTCGGTTTTCTCACCAATGACACGACCATACCAAGCTACACCAGCTTTAATCTGAGGCAGTGTGGCCGATAACCAAGTAATGCGACCACCCCAACAAAATCCAGTAACACCCACTTTTTTCAAGTTGCCGCCGTTCTTGCCGGCCCACAATAAGGCAGCTTGTAAGTCATTGAGAACTTGAGTATCCCCCGTTGGGGCAACGATATTTTTTTGAATTTCGGCAATAGTGCCGTAAGTGTTCGGATCGCCAGCGCGCGTAAAGAATTCTGGGGCAATAGCCAAGTAACCTAATTTAGCAAAACGTCTTGTGACGTCTGCAATGTATTCATGCACACCAAAGATTTCACTGGCAACAATCACAATCGGCAAATTACCTTTGGCTTTTTCTGGACGTGAAACATAAGCAGGCATCTGAAAACTTCCCACTGGAATCATTTGCTCGCCCGCTTTGATACCAGTGAAATCAGTTTCAATCGCTGCGGCCATGACTGGCTCAGAAGCGGCTACAAAACCAATTCCCATAGTGGTTGCTGTAATGGCGGAGGCTTTCATAAAACCTCTTCTATCGCTAGACACCATTTTTGAATCCTGATCTTTTTTAGTTGTCATCTCTTGGTCTCCTAATTTAGTGCGCTTCTTCCCAATTATCGCCAATCCCAATACCCACTACCAGCGGAACCTTCAGCTCAGCTACCTTACACATCAAATCAGGCAGTTTTGCTTGCAAAAGCTCCAGCTCATCCAGTGGTACGTCAAATACCAGCTCATCGTGGACCTGGAGCAACATGCGAGTCTTGAGCTGCTCTTTTTCCAACCAGTTTTCGACCGCAATCATAGCCAATTTAATCAAGTCAGCTGCCGTTCCCTGCATTGGCGCATTAATTGCGGCCCGCTCCGCACCTTGGCGGCGAGGGCCGCTACTCTTAATTTCTGGAAGCCATAGGCGCCTGCCAAAGACTGTCTCAACATAACCATTCTCCCTAGCCTCCAAGCGAGTGCGCTCCATGTACTGAGCAACCCCTGGATAGCGATCAAAGTACTTAGCAATATAGTTTTGGGCTGCTGAGCGCTCAATACCCAGATTACCGGCTAGGCCAAAGGCGCTCATGCCATAAATTAAGCCAAAGTTAATGACCTTGGCATAGCGACGCTGTTCTGAATTAACGCTCTCGAGCGGCACGCCAAAAATCTCAGCGGCAGTTGCTTGGTGCACATCCTTACCTGCAGCGAATGCAGCTAATAGGTTTTCATCCTCAGCAATGTGCGCCATGATGCGTAGTTCAATTTGTGAATAGTCAGCCGAAAGCAACTTACAACCCTCAGCCGGAATGAACGCCTCCCGAATTCGACGACCTTCTTCCGTGCGCACAGGAATATTTTGTAAGTTCGGATCGCTTGAAGCCAAGCGCCCCGTCACCGCAGTCGCCTGAGAAAAACTCGTATGTACTCGTCCTGTTTTAGGATCAGCCATGCGCGGGAGTTTCTCGATATAGGTTGACATCAATTTAGCAAGACTGCGGTAGTCCAAAATACGCGCAGGCAAGGGATAGTCTTCTGCCAACTTCTGCAACACTTCCTCATCAGTCGATGGCGCGCCCGATGGCGTCTTCTTAATTACGGGGAGCTCTAACTGCCCAAATAAAATCTCTGCGATCTGCTTGGGTGATTGAATGTTAAATGGCTGCCCAGCTAGCTTGTGAATCTCTCCCTCTAGAGCGAGCAGACGTTTACCAACTTCTTGACCTTGCTGAGATAGCAAGGCAGAGTCAATCCGAATGCCATTACGCTCCATGATGCCCAGAACCCGCATTGCTGGCATCTCGATATCTTCATAAATGTACAGAAGACCTGGACTTGTCTGAATTTGTGGCCACAACACGTGATGCAGTCGCATGGTAATGTCAGCATCTTCTGCTGCATAGTCGGTAGCAATTTTTAGATCTACTTGATCAAAGCCAATCTGATGAACGCCTTTACCGCAGACCTCTTCATACTTAATAGTCTTCATGCCAAGATGTCGCTCAGCCAAGTTATCCATGTTGTGCGGCATATGCGATTCGAGCACATAAGATTCCAACATGGTGTCAAAAGCAATGCCCTGTAAAGTAATGCCGTAGTTTGCAAAGATGTGGCTGTCGTACTTCAGGTTTTGCCCCACCTTTAAATTAGTAGCGCTTTCTAGCCAGGGCTTCATACGTGCTAAAACCAGTTCGCGACTGAGCTGAGTCTCTCCATTGCGATGCGCTACTGGGATGTAACAAGCCTCCCCAGGGGTAACACAAAGTGATATGCCGACAAGCTCTGCAGCCAATGCATCTAAGCTAGTAGTCTCGGTATCCACCGCCGTAAGAGTAGCGCCTTCAATTTTTTTAATCCAACGATCTAGCGATACTTCATCCACTACACACTCATAGTGTTTTGCAATCGCACCTTGCAGATCCGTTGTTTCTTGCGATAAGGCAGTGGTCGCTTCTGTAGCCGTGGGGCCAAATTTCTTAGCCTCGCTTTTTACATTTTCCTCTGAGCTATTTTTTATGGGACTACCAGCTAAATCAAAGTTGCTGTTGGTTTCAGGAGTAGTATCACCCAACTGTCTCTCCACGTCACGCAACCAAGTCTTAAATGCATAGCGCTCAAACAGCTCGCGCAAAAGTGGCGCATCTTCTGATTTCGCATGCAGGTCATCTAAGCCTGGAAGGTGGGGCGATAAATCGCAATCGGTTTTGACGGTAATGAGCTGACGTGCTTGAGGAAGCCACTCCAAACTATTTCGCAAGTTCTCGCCAACAACACCCTTCACTTGGTCGGCGTTTGCCATCAAGTTATCTAAATCGCCAAACTCAGCTAACCATTTGTTTGCCGTTTTAGGGCCGGCTTTAGGAACACCCGGTACGTTATCAACCGTATCGCCAATGATGGAAAGGTAATCTACGATGCGCTCCGGAGATACGCCAAATTTTTCAATCACACCATTGATATCCAACTTCTCATTGGTCATCGTATTAATTAAGGTGACAGAAGCATTCACTAACTGAGCTAAATCTTTATCGCCAGTAGAAATAATCGTTTCCCAGCCAGCTTGGGTTGCTTGACTAGCTAAGGTGGCAATCACATCATCAGCCTCAACTCCAGAAACCATTAATACTGGCCAGCCCAAAGCTTTTACCATCGCATGGATTGGCTCAATCTGCTTAACCAAATCTTCAGGCATGGGGGAGCGATGCGCTTTGTACTCGGGATACATTTCATCCCGGAAAGTCTTGCCTTTGGCGTCGAAAACACAGGCAATGTGGTCAGCCTTGAGTTCTGAGCGAGCTCGGCGCATCATATTTACCATGCCGTAGATGGCTCCCGTTGGGTCGCCTGCCCCATTTCTGAGGTCTGGCATGGCATGAAAGGCGCGATAAAGGTAGCTAGAGCCGTCTACCAACAAGAGTCTATGTTTAGTCATACCGCAATCGTACAATCTAGTTGCTAACTGCCTACAGATCAGGATCAAATCCTCCTGAAAAGAGGCCTAAAAAGGTGAAAAATGATGCACGCTCTAACTAACTTACTCCACGCTTGTGTGAGCCAAACCCTTGTTATAACAAGCTTTTTAGTGGCTTTTGCCTCTTTTGGCCTGCATTCAGCGCATGCCCAGAATAATTCTCAAGCGCTGAGCCCCTCCGAGTTGCAGCGCATTAATAATCAGCCCTTGGCGCCTCCGGTGAGCGCCTCTCAGGTAACGAATACGCCCGAAGGTCGCAAACCGAGCTTTCAGCATAAAGAAGCTACTGGCACTGAAATTACTGAATATAAGGATGCCAACTCACCTACTCAGGTAGACGTGAAGACGCGTTATACCAACTACGAAATGGCTCCTCCGGCAACAGTCATGCCTGGCGTACCGAAAGAAACTGACCTAATCAGCGTACCGAGCATCAGAGTTCCTTTTTAATCTTTACTCATGGCCGTCTTTACTCCCATTGAACTAAGTGATATCTCTACTTGGATCTCAAGCGACTTTGATATCGGGCAGGCCATCGACATTCGTGGAATTCATGGTGGGATTGAGAATTCCAATTTCTTTCTCGACACAGAGAAAGATGGCAAGAAACAAGAATATGTTCTGACAATTTTTGAAAGACTATCGGCAGAGCAACTTCCCTACTACTTAGAGCTAATGCGTCACTTGGCGAATAAAAGTATTCCCGTACCAAAGCCGCTTGAAAATAAACAGGGGCAAATCTTATTTACGCTCAAAGGTAAGCCTGCAGCCATTGTGAGCAAGCTTCCAGGTCTTTCTAGGCTTGCACCCAAAGCTCAGCATTGCGCTTTGGTTGGCGAGTATTTAGCCAAAATGCATTTGGCCAGTAGTGACTTTAAGCACACTCAAGAGAATCTTCGCAGTCTTGCTTGGTGGCAAAAAACAGTGCCTCAAGTGTTGTCACATTTAAGTGGCGCACAAAAAGAATTACTGACTAGCGAGCTCGCAACTCAAGAGCAATTCTTTAGCTCAGAAGCCTATCAATCACTGCCACAGGGGGCAAGTCATTGCGATCTCTTTAGAGATAACGTACTGTTTAATCCTCACGGCGCAAGTGATGACTCTCAAGATCAGCTAGGCGGTTTCTTCGACTTTTATTTCGCCGGAACAGATAAGTGGTTATTTGATTTAGCGGTCACTGCAAATGACTGGTGTCTCGCTGACAACAAACAAGATTTAGACCCTGCTCGCTTCAAGGCGCTGATGGATGCCTATCAGGCTGTTCGTCCACTCACTACTGAAGAGCAAGCAAGTTGGCCACTAATGGTACGCGCCGCAGCTCTACGATTTTGGATCTCCCGCCTGTGGGATTTTTATTTGCCACGTGACGCGCAAATGCTCACCCCGCATGACCCTCGTCATTTTGAAAATATTCTCTTAAGTCGCAAGGCAATATGAAACTCAATTCCGTCACTCCAAAAGAGGGTTACACCTGGATACGTCAAGGCATTTGGCTTTTTAAACAAAATCCTTTGGGTTTTTTAATGCTGGTATTCATGTACATATTTGCAGCGCAACTTGCAGTACTCGTACCCGTGATTGGTATTTTTGCCGTCTTATTACTCACACCTACCTTATCAGTGGGCTTTATGACCGCCTGTCGCCTAGCGATTCAAAAAGAACGTATTCGACCCTCGGTATACGTGGTTGCCCTGCAATCCAACCCCTTAGTTCGTAAACGTATTCTCCAATTAGGTTTGGTCTATGCCGCGCTAATCCTAGCCCTCAGCTTTATCTTAAGCTTGTTGGTAGATTTTGAGTTGCTCATTCCACTAATGACTAACGAAAAGCCCATTACTTCAGAGGCCATCAGTCAGATTTACCTGATACTCTTTTTTGGTGGCCTGCTTTATGTGCCAGTAGCAATGTTGATGTGGTTTTCTCCTGTACTCGTTGCTTGGGCTGATATGTCTATAGCGCAAGCACTCTTTTCCAGTGCTGTTGCTTGCTGGACCAATCGGGGTGCATTCTTTTTATATCTCGCGATTTGGGGTGCGATCTTAATCGCTATTCCTTTAACGATTGGCTCTATTTTTGATGCTCTCGACTTGGGTCAAGCTGCATCATTCATCATCGCACCTATTTCTATGGCGGGGCTGACTGTGATGCATTGCTCTTTCTTCGCCACTTGGAAAGCATGCTTTGCTGAAAAAGAATCGGCTGCTTTAATCGCTTAATCTATCGCAGCCAACTTAGCAATGCTGAGCTGTAGCCATTTCACACCGTGGCGCTTGAAATTCACCTGAGCGCGCGCATCAGCATCGTTACCCTCTAGGCCTGTAACGCGCCCTTCACCAAACTTAGTATGGAATACATTTTGCCCAATCGTAAATGGGTAATTTCCCCGTGGTGGCGAGGCCATTCTGGTCACGGCGGTTGAGGCAGAACCTACTCGACCAATCTGCCTTGCAGGTCGCTCACGCTCATTACCACTGTCAAAGAAATCATTCGATCCAAACTCGCGCTGACGGGTGTAGCCATCTTGCCAAGTCGACCCTGAGCGGCCGCTATTTCCATTGCTAGCACTACCCCAACGGGCATCTTTTACTTTTGGAGTGAGCCACTTCAGTGAATCCGATGGCAACTCTTCCAAGAAGCGGGATGGCATGTTGTAACGAACTTGACCGTGCAACATCCTTGACTGGGTATGAGAGAGATAGAGGCGTTCCTTTGCGCGAGTAATCGCCACATACATTAGGCGTCGCTCTTCTTCTAAACCATGCTGCTCGTTAATACTGTTCTCATGTGGGAACAAGCCCTCTTCTAAGCCAGTAATAAATACAGAGATGAACTCCAAGCCTTTTGCAGAGTGCACCGTCATCAACTGCACAGCATCTTGGCCTGCCTGAGCTTGGTTATCTCCAGCCTCCAATGAAGCATGTGAGAGGAATGCAGCTAATGGCGAGACTTCGACTATGCCAAGGGCATTCTCACCCGGCAGTGTGGCAGCAGTGGCATCCTGACCATAGCCTTCTTCGGCAATAAATGCGGTTGCGGCATTAATCAATTCTTGTAAGTTTTCTACACGGTCCTGACCTTCGCGCTCCGAGAGATAGTGCTGAATCAGGCCACTATTTTGAATCACGAATTCCACTGTCTCAGGCAATGTGTTGTGACGGGTAGCTTCACGCATATGATCAACAAGGCGCACAAAGCCACCCAAGGAGGCGCCAGCTTTGCCATCTAATGTCGATGCCGCCAAATACAAAGAACTGTTTTGTGCACGAGCTGAATCTTGCACAGCTTCAATCGATCTCGCCCCAATACCGCGTGTCGGGAAATTGACTACGCGTGAGAAAGAAGTGTCATCGTTCGGGTTTTCTAGAAGACGTAAATACGCTAAGGCATGTTTAATCTCTGCACGCTCGAAGAAGCGCAATCCACCATAAACCCGATACGGAATCGCCGCAGAAAATAAGGCATGCTCAATAATGCGTGACTGAGCATTACTTCTGTAGAGCAGGGCAATTTCAGTACGCTTAATACCGCTACTGACTAAAGCTTTTATTTCATCTACAAGCCAAGCGGCTTCAGCATGATCGCTCGGCGCGTCGTAAATGCGGACTGGCTCGCCATGTCCTGCATCAGTGCGCAAGTTTTTACCAAGACGATCTGTATTGTTAGAAATGAGGTAGTTGGCTGTATCTAAGATATGACCATGCGAGCGGTAGTTCTGCTCAAGCTTGACCATCATCGGGTGGTATTGCTTTTCATAAAGACGCATGTTCTCCACATCTGCGCCGCGGAAAGCATAAATACTCTGATCATCATCACCTACCGCAAAAACTGCACTACTTCCCATGCCGCTGACATTAACGCGGCTAGCATCATGACCAGAGAGTAATTTGAGCCATGCGTATTGCAAGGCATTAGTATCTTGGAACTCATCAATCAAAATATGACGGAATCGTTCTTGGTAATGCGTACGAATAGCCTCGTTATGTTTGAGCAATTCATAACTGCGTAACAAGAGTTCAGCAAAGTCGACTACGCCTTCACGCTGGCACTGCTCGTCATAAGCCTCGTACAACTGGGCCATCTTGGCCTGAAAATCATCCCCTACAGATAATTCTTTGGCACGCTGACCACGCTCTTTGGCGTGGGCAATGAAATATTGCAACTGCTTAGGGGGGTATTTCTCATCATCGACCTTTAAGCCCTTTAAAAGCCGCTTAATGGCAGAAAGCTGATCTTGGGTATCCAAAATCTGAAAAGTGGACGGCAAACCTGCTTCTTTGTGATGCGCACGCAATAAACGGTTACAAAGTCCATGGAAAGTACCAATCCACATGCCTCGGGTGTTAATCGGCAACATGGCGCTCAGACGCAACATCATCTCCTTAGCGGCCTTATTGGTGAAGGTCACCGCCAGGACACCAATAGGTGAAACCTGACCCGTTTGGATCAACCAAGCTATACGGGTCGTCAGGACGCGGGTTTTTCCACTACCAGCGCCAGCCAAAATCAGGGCTGACTGGGCCTGGCCATTTTCATTTACTGGCGGGAGGGTCACTGCCTCGCGTTGTTCTGGATTAAGGTTTGCGAGTAGGTCTGAGTACATCGCCCCAATTATAATTTGCCTCTTATGCCAAATGCTTCGAATACCCCTAATTCACCCGACTCCCCATTAACTAGTTCTGTAGACGAACTGGCCAAATCCTACGAACCCGCCCCAATTGAAGCTTATTGGGGTCCGGAGTGGGAACGCCGCGGCATTGCCGACGCCACCCTAGACGAGGGCAAGGGAGATTTCTCGATTCAGCTGCCGCCACCGAATGTGACGGGCACCCTCCACATGGGTCACGCGTTTAATCAAACCATCATGGATGGCTTGGTGCGTCATGCCCGCATGTCTGGCAAAAATACCTTGTGGGTTCCAGGTACGGACCATGCCGGTATCGCTACACAAATCGTCGTTGAGCGTCAACTTGATGCGCAGAAAATATCTCGCCATGATTTAGGTCGCGAAAAATTCTTAGAAAAAGTGTGGGAGTGGAAAGAAACTTCCGGCAACACGATTACCCGTCAGATTCGTCGCTTAGGCGCCTCGATTGATTGGGGTAAGGAATATTTCACGATGGACAGCAAGATGTCCAAAGCGGTTGTCGAAGTATTTGTTCGCTTACATGAGCAAGGATTAATTTACCGCGGCAAACGTTTGGTGAACTGGGATCCCGCTTTAGGGACTGCGGTCTCTGATTTAGAAGTGGTGAGCGAAGAAGAAGATGGTTCCATGTGGCACATTCGCTATCCATTAGCCGATGGCTCCGGACACCTGACCGTTGCCACCACGCGCCCAGAGACTTTATTGGGTGACGTAGCCGTCATGGTCAATCCAGAAGACGAGCGCTACAAACACCTCATTGGTAAATCAGTACAGCTACCGCTGTGCAATCGCGAGATTCCAATCATTGCCGATGATTATGTTGATTTAGCTTTTGGTACTGGTGTTGTTAAAGTGACACCTGCGCATGACTTCAACGACTATGCTGTTGGACAACGTCATCAATTGCCACTCATCAATATCTTGACTCTCGATGCCAAGATTAATGAGAATGCACCTGCGGTGTACCAAGGTCTTGAGCGTTTTGCTGCCCGCAAACAAATCGTTGCCGACTTAGATGCAGCCGGATTATTGGAAAAAGTACAGCCACATAAATTAATGGTGCCACGCGGTGATCGCACCCAAACCATTATTGAACCAATGCTCACTGACCAATGGTTTGTCGCAGTATCCAAACCAAGTCCAGATAACAAATATCAACCAGGCTCTTCTATTGCAAGCGCTGCGCTAGATGCAGTAAAAAATGGTGACATTAAGCTGGTTCCAGAAAATTGGATTAGCACCTACTCTCAGTGGCTGGAAAATATTCAGGACTGGTGCATCTCACGCCAACTCTGGTGGGGCCATCAAATCCCCGCCTGGTATGGTGATGATGGGCAGATTTTTGTAGCGCGCTCTGCAGAAGAAGCAAAAGTGAAGGCTGCTGCTGCCGGTTATAGCGGTCAGCTCAATCGTGACCCCGATGTCTTGGATACTTGGTTTAGCTCTGCACTGGTGCCATTTAGCTCGCTAGGCTGGCCAGAAGAAACGCCAGCTCTAAATCACTTCTTACCTTCTTCAGTGTTAGTAACCGGCTTTGACATCATCTTCTTTTGGGTAGCCAGAATGGTCATGATGACTTGCCACTTCACTGGCAAGGTGCCTTTCCATACCGTGTACGTACACGGCTTAGTCCGTGATGCTGAAGGTCAAAAGATGAGTAAGTCCAAAGGAAATACTTTGGATCCAATCGATTTAATTGACGGCATCAAGATTGAAGACTTGGTGGCTAAGCGTACTACCGGCTTGATGAATCCAAAGCAAGCTGAAAGCATTGGTAAGAAAACCAAGAAAGAGTTTCCAGAAGGCATTCCTGCATTTGGTACAGATGCCCTGCGCTTTACCTTCGCCTCACTCGCGTCACTGGGTCGAAATATTAATTTTGATCAGAAGCGCTGCGAGGGTTATCGCAACTTCTGCAACAAACTCTGGAATGCCACTCGTTTTGTTCTCATGAATTGCCCTGGCAATGACCAAGAGAACGGCTTTGCTCCTTGTGACAGCCAATGCGGCCCAGAAGGACAGCTTGATTTCTCTCCGGCAGATCGTTGGATTGTTTCGATATTACAAAGAACCGAAGCTGATGTTGCTAAAAGCTTCCAAAACTATCGCTTTGACAACATTGCTACGAGTATCTATCAGTTTGTTTGGGATGAATACTGCGATTGGTATTTAGAGTTAGCTAAGGTACAGCTCCAGACTGGCACGCCTGCACAGCAACGTGCCACTCGTCGTACCCTCTTACGTGTTTTAGAAACCATCTTGCGCCTGGCTCATCCACTGATTCCATTCATTACTGAAACCCTCTGGCAAACCGTTGGGCCGAAGATTGGTAAAGAGTTGGCTAAGCAAGATAAGCAAACCATTGCACTGCAGCCATACCCAATTGCTCAACTCGATAAGATTGATGAGCAAAGCGAAGCTTGGGTGGCCCAGATTAAATCGATTGTGGATGCGTGTCGCAATCTACGTGGCGAGATGCAAGTTTCTCCTGCACTCAAAGTGCCTCTCTGGATTAGCGGACCGCAAGATTTCTTGAAACAGGCAAGTCCGTACGTGACTGCTTTAGCCAAACTATCTGAAGTCAAAATCTACGATGACGAGTCCGCTTTAGAGAAGGATGCCCCTGGCGCACCAATGGCCCTGGTTGGCAATCTGAAGTTGTTACTCAAAATTGAAGTAGACATAGCAGCTGAAAGAATTCGCCTAAGTAAAGAAATTGAGCGCCTAGCCAATGAGATCACCAAAGCACGCAGCAAACTTAGTAATGAAAGCTTTGTAGCTCGCGCCCCAGAAGAGGTGGTTGCCCAAGAAAAACAACGCCTTACGGGCTTTGAGCAAAACCACGAGAAGCTTGTTGCACAATTAGAACGACTGAAATAAAGCATCAATAAAACTGATCGGAATTGCAATGCCATTAAGCACTAAAGCCGTTACCAAAGTCGTCTTCCCCGTTGCAGGTTTGGGCACACGCTTCTTGCCAGCCACCAAGGCTAGCCCGAAAGAGATGCTCAATGTCGTAGATAAACCGCTCATACAGTACGCAGTGGAGGAAGCGATTGCTGCTGGCATTACCGAAATGATTTTTGTCACTGGTCGAAGTAAGCGTGCCATCGAAGATCACTTTGATAAAGCTTATGAATTAGAAGCTGAACTCGAAGCCAAGAATAAAACTGCTTTACTGGAGATTGTTCGTAGCGTCAAACCCAGCCATGTAGATTGTGTCTATGTACGCCAGCCTGAAGCTTTGGGCTTAGGCCATGCGGTTTTATGCGCAGAAAAACTTGTACGTGATGAGCCTTTTGCCATCATCCTGGCCGATGACTTACTCGATGGCCAGCCACCAGTACTCAAGCAAATGCTCAAAGTATTTGATGAGCAAAATGGCTCCGTCTTAGCGGTGGAAAAAATTGACCCCTCTAAAAGTAGCTCTTACGGCATTATTTCTGGAGCAGAAGTATCCAAAGGTATTTATCGCTTAAATGGCATTGTAGAAAAGCCGCAGCCTAAGGATGCGCCATCTAACTTAGCGGTAGTGGGTCGCTATGTTCTGTCTTCAGATATCTTTAATCACATTCGTAATCTGAAGCCCGGTGCTGGTGGTGAAATCCAGCTTACTGATGCGATCGCCTCTTTACTAAAAGAAGAGCCTGTATTTGCTTATGAATACGATGGCGTGCGCTATGACTGCGGTAGCAAGCTTGGCTACCTCAAGGCTTCAGTAGAATTTGCTTTGCGGCATCCAGAAGTCAGCACCGAGTTTGCGGCTTACTTAAAGAGCCGTTCTTTAAGCTAAGCTTCACAGTCAATCTCCAGAGCGAGAAAAGTAAAAAGGCAGAAATCACTTTCTGCCTTTTTCTTTAGTGCCGAATGTTTCAGCGCGCCTTATCTTCTCTTGAGGAAGAAAACCAATACGTCACCCTCAGTAGTACTGGCAAGTAGTTCATTGCCGGTCTGCTTAGCAAATGCAGGAAAGTCATGCGCAGCACCAGCATCCGTGGCCTTCACTTTCAAAACTTCGCCTGATTGCATAGTCGCTAGGGCCTTCTTGGTGCGCAAGATTGGGAGCGGGCAATTCATGCCAATCGCATCAACCTCGAGATTAAATTCGATGACATCACTCATTTAGATGCCACCCAATCTTTTACGCCAGCTAAAGCCGCACCCAACTTGCTTGGGTCGGTGCCGCCAGCCATCGCCATCTCCGGTTTGCCACCGCCCTTACCACCAACTTGCTGAGCAACGAAGTTCACTAAGTCCCCTGCTTTTACCTTAGCAATCGAATCCGCAGTCACACCAGCAATCAGACTCACCTTATCGCCCTGCACTGAAGCCAAGACAATTGCTGCAGTCTTTAACTTTACTTTCAGGGCATCCATAGTCTCACGCAAGACTTGCGCATCAGCACCATCTAAGCGAGCGGCCAATACTTTGAGGCCATTGACATCAACTGCTTGCGTTGCCAATTCATCACCTTGGCTAGCAGCGAACTTGGAATTGACCTTATCTAACTCTCTTTCTGCCTGACGCAAACTATCTTGAAGTTGAGTAACGCGATTCACTAAATCACCTGGATGGGTTTTCAGAATCATCGCCGCTTCATTGATCTTATCTTCTAAGCCTTGCAAGAAGTTCAAGGCATTTTTGCCAGTCACCGCCTCAACACGACGGATACCAGCCGCTACACCACCTTCAGAAACAATCTTCAAGCTACCGATATCACCAGTACGCACAACGTGAGTTCCGCCGCACAGCTCTTTAGAACTACCGATTTCTAGTACGCGCACTTCGTCTGCATACTTTTCGCCGAAGAGCATCGTGGCACCGGTTTTCTGAGCATCGTCTAAGGACATCACTTTTCCGGAGGTCGCAGTATTTGCCAAAATCTCGGCATTCACAATATCTTCTACCCGACGAATTTCTTGTGGAGCTATAGGTGCGTTATGCGTAAAGTCAAAACGTGTTTTGCCGGCATCCACCAAAGATCCTTTTTGCTGCACATGGTCGCCCAATACTTCACGTAAGGCTTTATGCAAAATGTGCGTAGCGCTATGGTTACGCATTGTTTCTATTCTTTGCTGAGCATCGACTGAGGCATTTAGCATATCGCCCACCTTGAGCTCCCCTTCTTGCACTTCACCTTGATGTCCAAAAACATCCGCCTGAATCTTGAAGGTATCTTCAACTGCAAAACGCACCGCTTCATTACGCAACTCACCTTTATCGCCAACCTGTCCACCAGACTCAGCATAAAAAGGCGTGTTATCTAATACGATCACTGCAGCATCCCCCGCCTTGATAGACTGCACTGCAGAGCCATCAACATAAAGCGCAGTGACTTTGGCACCATCATGCTTCAAGGTGTCGTAGCCATGGAACTGGGTTGGCTTACCGGAATACTCCAATCCTTGAGCCACCTTGAACTTACCAGCCGCTCTTGCTTGATCACGCTGCTTTTGCATTGCCAAGTCGAAACCTTCTGCATCGACTGTGACATCGCGCTCACGGCACACGTCAGCAGTGAGATCCAATGGGAAGCCAAAGGTATCGTGCAAGCGGAAGGCAGTTTCACCATCAAGTGTCTTGGTACCACCAGCAAGCGCAGTCTCTAAAATCTCCATACCGTTAGCGATTGTCTGGAAGAAACGCTCTTCCTCCTGCTTAATCACTTCACTCACTTTATCTTTCGCTGCCTGCAACTCTGGATAAGCCTGACCCATCTCTTTTACGAGGGCAGGAACGAGTTGATAAAAGAAAGGTTTGCGTGCGCCTAATTTGTAGCCATGACGAATCGCACGGCGTGTAATACGGCGCAAAACATAACCACGGCCAGTATTACCCGGAATCACACCATCCACCACAATAAAACTACAAGCACGAATGTGATCAGCAATGACTTTGAGAGATGGACTAGTTGGATCGCAATTCTCACCACCTGCTGCATCAACAGCTTCTTTAGCTGCTTTGAGCAAATTAACAAATAGGTCAATCTCATAGTTCGAGTGCACGTGCTGCAACACCGCCGCAATTCGCTCAAGGCCCATGCCAGTATCGACGCTCGGCTTGGGCAATGGATTCATATTGCCCGCTTCATCGCGATTGAACTGCATGAATACGTTATTCCAGATCTCAATATAGCGATCGCCATCTTCATCAGGGCTACCAGGAGGGCCACCAGCAATATGTGGGCCATGGTCATAGAAGATTTCAGTACAGGGGCCGCATGGTCCTGTATCGCCCATCATCCAGAAGTTGTCTGAAGCGTAACGAGCACCCTTGTTATCGCCGATGCGAATGATGCGCTCCGCTGGAACGCCGATTTGCTTGTTCCAAATCTCATAAGCCTCATCGTCTTCCGCATAAACAGTGACGAGCAGCTTTTCTTCTGGCAATTGAAAGACCTCAGTCAGCAAACCCCAAGCAAACTGAATCGCATCCTTCTTAAAATAATCCCCAAAAGAGAAATTGCCCAGCATTTCAAAAAAGGTGTGATGACGAGCTGTGTAGCCCACGTTATCTAAGTCATTATGTTTGCCACCGGCACGAATACATTTCTGAGCGGTGGTAGCTCGGTTATACGGGCGCTTATCAAAGCCTAAAAATACGTCCTTAAACTGGTTCATCCCCGCATTGGTAAACAACAGGGTTGGGTCGTCTCCAGGCACCACTGGGCTAGATGGGACAATTTGATGGCCTTTTTGGGCGAAGTAGTCCAGGTACGCCTGGCGAATTTGAGAGACTTTCATGCGAATAATTATCGCATTGGCACTTGTCGGGGGCAAACCCTTGGTAAAGCACCTCAATCCTGCCTTACAATCCCGTAACGTTAATAAATAGATCGACCCTTAAGTCGATATAAGGAGCTCAACTTGAAAATTCGCAATCAACGGGATTTTGGTGCCGGAATCATGTATATGGTTATCGGCCTGTTCTTCACCATAGTGGCTAGTAAATATCCCATGGGTACAGCAGCCAAGATGGGGCCCGGTTATTTCCCCTTCTTTCTGGGCATCCTCATGACGCTACTTGGCTTACTAGTGCTCGTTAAGTCCTTGGGGGCGAAGGCTGCCATTGAAAGCATTCCTAAATTTAACTGGCGCATCATAGGCCTAATTACTGGCTCTGTTGTCCTTTACGGCATCCTCTTGCCAACCATGGGCTTTGTTGTAGCGGTCTTTGTACTGGTATTCATGTCTGCCAGCGCAAGCCATGAATTCCACTGGAAGGGCACTTTAATTAATGCCTCCTTTTTAGTTGCATTCACCTACTCGGTGTTTGTATTGGGGCTGAAGCTTCAGTTCCCATTACTACCTTTCTTCTTACAACAATAACGAACCGGGACTCTAAAAATGGATTTATTTGCTAATTTAGCGCTCGGTTTCGACACAGCGTTTACCTTACAAAACCTACTCTACTGCCTGATTGGCTGTATTTTGGGTACTTTAATTGGTGTTTTGCCCGGTCTGGGTCCAATCGCGACGATTGCGATGCTCCTGCCAGCCACCTATGCATTGCCTCCAATTGCTGCTTTGATTATGTTGGCCGGTATTTACTACGGATCACAGTACGGCGGCTCAACTACTGCGATTTTGCTCAACATCCCAGGAGAAACGTCCTCGGTGGTGACGGCGATTGACGGCTATCAAATGGCCAGAAATGGTCGGGCAGGTGTAGCTCTCTTTACTGCTGGCATGGGTTCATTTTTTGCTGGTTGCGTAGCAACATTGGTTTTGGCTGCATTTGCCGCCCCACTATCCCAGTTAGCATTTAAGTTCGGCCCCGCTGAGTACTTCTCCTTAATGGTTCTTGGACTAATTGGTGCGGTTGTACTTGCCTCTGGCTCTTTGATCAAGGCGATCGGCATGATCATCCTGGGTCTCTTGATGGGCTTGATCGGTACCGACGTGAATTCTGGCGTATCACGCTATGCTTTTGACATCCCTGAATTAAGTGACGGTATTGGTTTCGTGGCAGTTGCTATGGGTGTTTTTGGCTTTGCCGAAATCATGAGCAACCTTGAGAAAAAGGGTGAGGACGAAGGCTTCTTGAATAAGATGACCACCATGATCCCAACCAAACAAGATGTGAAGCGCATGATCCCCTCCATCCTGCGCGGCACTACTATTGGTTCGATTCTAGGTATCTTGCCAGGTGGTGGCGCAGCTTTGGCCGCCTTTGGTGCCTACTCAGTAGAAAAGAAATCCTCCAAGTACAGCCATGAGTTTGGTAAGGGTGCAATTGAGGGTGTAGCCGGTCCTGAAGCAGCAAACAATGCTGCCGCTCAAACCTCCTTCATCCCATTGCTGACCTTAGGTATTCCACCGAATGCTGTGATGGCTTTGATGGTTGGTGCGATGACCATTCATAACATTCAGCCTGGTCCACAAGTCATGACTAGCAACCCAGCCTTGTTCTGGGGTCTGATCGCCTCCATGTGGATTGGTAATGTGATGTTGATTCTCTTGAACTTGCCACTCATCGGTATTTGGGTAAAGCTCTTGAAGATTCCTTATCGCTTTATGTACCCAGCCATTTTGGTCTTCTGCTGTATCGGCGTATATACCGTCAACAACACTGTATTTGACGTTTATGTCACCGCAGCCTTTGGTTTAATTGGTTACCTCTTCTTTAAGTTGGGTTGCGAGCCACCCCCATTGCTCTTAGGATTCGTACTTGGGCCGATGATGGAAGAGAATTTCCGTCGCGCCCTCTTGTTGTCACGTGGTGACTTCACAACCTTCTTAACCCGCCCACTCTCTTTAGGCTTGCTCATCGCAGCAGCCCTATTAGTGGTGATCGTGGCCTTACCAGCGGTTAAGAAAACCCGTGAAGAGGCTTTCGTAGAAGAGTAATACTCGAGCACTTCCCAGAAACGAGCCCGCAGCAGTTTGCGGGCTTTTTTCTTGATAGGCAGGGGTTTTCTCTACAATGGACACATGTCCCAAGATAGCAAACCATATAAAACGCCTGCCGGCACTCTTGCTGAGCCCTCCAACTTTTTGCGCCAGATCATCGATCATGACCTGGCAAGTGGCGCCTACCAAAATCGTACTAATCGAGATGGTCAAGCTATTCCCTCGATCATTACGCGCTTTCCACCAGAACCCAATGGCTACCTTCATATTGGTCATGCCAAAAGCATTTGCTTGAACTTTGGCTTAGCTGCTGATTACAACAATCAAGCAGGTGGTGCGCGTTGCAACATGCGCTTGGATGACACCAATCCAGTCAAAGAAGACATTGAGTATGCCGATAGTATTTTGGATGCGGTGAAATGGCTTGGCTTTGATTGGGGTGCACACTTGTATCACGCGAGTGATTACTTTGAGCGACTCTATGAGTTTGCCGAAATTCTGATTCAGAATGGCAAAGCCTATGTTGATAGTCAGAGTGCAGATGACATCCATACCAACCGTGGCAACTTTGGCCAAGCTGGAAAAAATAGCCCGTACCGCGATCGCACGCCCGATGAGAATCTTACCTTGTTCCGCGAGATGCGTGACAGCAAATATAAAGATGGTGAGCATGTACTGCGCTTGAAGATCGACATGGGGCATCCGAATATTGTGATGCGTGATCCTGTGGTCTATCGCATTCGCCATGTTGATCACCACCGCACTGGTAGCAAATGGTGCATCTATCCTTTATATGATTTCACCCACTGCATTTCTGATGCACTGGAAAATGTTTCGCACTCGATTTGTACTCTGGAGTTTGAAAATAATCGCCCGCTCTACGACTGGATTGTTGCCTCATTAGCGGAGCTGGGAATCTTTAAAAATCCCGTTCCGCATCAATATGAATTCGCCCGCCTCAACTTAACTTACACCATCACTAGCAAGCGCAAGCTACTGCAATTGGTAGAAGAAAAACATGTGGATGGCTGGGATGATCCACGGATGCCAACCATCGTAGGTATTCGTCGCAGGGGTTATACACCTGAGAGTATTCGTCTGTTCTGTGAACGCATTGGTGTCTCTAAAGCGGATAGTTGGATTGACATGAGCACCCTAGATCAAGCCTTACGGGATGATCTTGAGGCCAAGGCTCCACGGGCTACAGCGGTTCTCAAGCCACTCAAACTCGTGATTGATAATTTTGATGCATCCGCGAGCGAGCCTTGCTCAGCTCCTCGCCATCCACAGCATCCTGAATGGGGTAATCGCGAGTTTCATTTCACAAAAGAATTGTGGATTGAAGAAGATGACTTTATGCAAGAGCCCATCAAGGGGTTCTTTAGACTCTACCCACCGATTGGTGATCAAGCTGGTGGACGTGTGCGTTTGCGTCATGGCTTTGTGATTGAGTGCACTGGCTTTGAAGTGGATGCCAATGGCAAGGTAATTCAAGTGAATGTAACGCACTTCGCAGATAGCAAGAGTGGCACCCCCGGCTCAAACAACTACAAGGTAAAGGGCAATATTCATTGGGTCAGCGCAGCGGAAGCTGTGCCTGCACAAGTGCGCCTCTACGATCACCTGTTTAATGATCCACATCCCGATAGTGGCGATAAAAACTTCCTTGACGCAATCAACCCTCACTCTAAGGAAACGATTACTGCGTACTTAGAGCCGTGTATGAAAGACGTTAAAGCGGAGGATCGCTTTCAGTTTGAGCGCCATGGCTACTTTGTTGCGGATCAAAGCGATTCAAAACCAGGACAACCGGTATTTAACCGTACGGTCGGGCTTAAAGATTCTTGGAAATAGTTTTTAAAAACTCGGCAACGCTGGGATAGCGTAGCGGAGTCTTTAATTCTGAGAGGCGCGCATTCGTTACGCGCCGAGACTCCCGCATAAACGACCAGAGCATGGGGGATACGATTTTCTCCAACTGCTCAGCTGGTAATCTGGGTGGTCGCTCCAAACCAAACGCATCAGCCACTTCATCAAAGTAATCACCCATTTTGGTTTCACCACCGTCACAAGCGTTAATAACACGCTGTGGCTTGCCGTGATAGACGGCGGCACAAACCAATCTTGCCAAGTCATCACTCTGAATATGGTTTGAATAGGCATCCTCTGCCGCAACTAAGGCAGGCGTTCTCGCCTGGATGCGCTCAACCGGCAAGCGGTCAGCAGCGTAGATGCCAGGGACACGCAGAATAGTCAGGGCGACTCCATGAGCTGGAGCCCAAAGACGTAGGCAGTTTTCTGCATCTACCCGTCGCTTGGCTCGCTCGCTTTGGGGTTTAACTGGCGTCACTTCAGTTACCTTGGCGCCTGCGTGATCGCCATAAACACCCGTTGTACTCACATAAATCAGACGCCCAACAATATCAGAGCCTTGGGCTAAAATTCGAAGGAGGTTGCGAGTTCGGCAATCACGATGACCTGTATTTTGGGGTGGTGCTAAGTGGATCACGGTTTGTGCTAATCCACTTAAACGCCACAAGCTATCGGGCTTATCCAGATCCCCCAAAATCGGAATCGCGCCAACCGCTCTCAACTCCTGAAAACGGGTTTTCTGGGAAGTTAAGGCATATACGCGATGACTTCGAGCGAGCTGCTTGGCAACACGCAGACCAATGTCACCACAGCCAACGATCAGGATTCGAGATTTACCAAAAGATTGCATAGATCACATCGTAACGATTTATTGAAAGGAATGAGAGTGTCTTATCAAGTCACGCTCAAGGCGAGCGGTAAAAAATTTACTGTCCAGAAGGATGAGACCCTCCTGGAGGCAGCCTTACAGCAGGGCATCACCCTGCCCTATGGCTGTAAAAATGGTGCCTGTGGATCTTGTAAAGGCAAGATTCTAGAAGGTCAGGTAGAGCATGGTCAGCATAGTGCTGCCGCCCTAAGCCCAGCTGATGAAGCTGCCGGTGGCACCTTGTTTTGCTGCGCCCATCCCAAATCAGACCTTCTCATTGAAGCTCGTGAAGTTCAAGGTGCTGGTGATATCGCCATTCGGAAAGTGCCGTGTCGCGTGAACACCATTACAAAACCGAGCGCAGATGTGGCCATCCTTCAATTGCAATTACCAGCTGCCGAGCGCTTTCAATTTCTGGCTGGGCAGTATTTAGAATTCCTCCTTAAGGATGGTCAGCGCCGCGCTTATTCCATTGCTAATGCCCCTGATCAAGAAGGTCCACTCGAGCTACATATTCGACACTTGCCGGGCGGACTCTTTACCGATCTAGTCTTTGGTGCAAAAGATCCTACCTTAAAAGAAAAAGATATCCTCCGCTTTGAAGGGCCATTAGGTAGCTTCTTCTTAAGAGAAGATTCTAAAAAACCTATTATTTTTGTTGCGGCGGGGACTGGCTTTGCACCGATTAAATCCATCATTGAGCAAATGCAATTCAAAAAGATTAGTCGCCCGATTCATCTGTATTGGGGTGGACGGCGCCCGAGCGACCTCTACCACAATGAGCTCTGTCAAGCATGGGCAAAAGATACTCCTGACTTCAAGTACATCCCGGTCATATCAGATGCACTACCGGAGGACCAATGGACTGGGCGTACAGGCTTTGTGCACCAAGCCGTGATGGCCGACCATCTTAATATGAGCCCTTACCAGGTCTATGCCTGCGGCGCCCCAGTGATGGTCAATGCGGCCCGTCAGGACTTTGCATCCCAGTGCAGCTTGCCCGAAGAGGAATTCTTTGCAGACTCTTTCACTAGCGCTGCTGACATCGCGACAAACTAGCCTGCTAAGCGTGATAATAGAAACCTCATTTGATTTCACTTTGCATACGATATGAATAAGCCAGCCCAATCCGTAGATGCCCACTCAGTGATGTTTATTACTCCGCGCCCAGAGTTAACTATGGTTGAGGGTAAAGGCTCATGGCTGACTGATAACAACGGCAAGCGTTATTTGGATTTCTTGCAAGGCTGGGCAGTGAACTGTCTCGGTCATAGCAACCCCGGCATGATTGAAGCGCTCAACGCACAAGCAAAGAAACTCATTAATCCGAGTCCTGCGTTTTATAACGAGCCAATGATTCGTCTATCGAATCTTCTGACTGAAAACAGTTGCTTTAACAAAGTATTTTTCGCCAATAGTGGAGCTGAGGCCAATGAAGGCGCGATTAAGTTGGCACGCAAATGGGGGCAGCTAAATAAATCAGGCGCCTTTGAAATCATTACTTTTGATCACAGCTTTCATGGTCGCACCTTAGCGACGATGAGCGCATCTGGCAAACCAGGCTGGGACACGATGTTTGCCCCACAAGTTCCCGGGTTTCCAAAGGCCGATTTGAATGATTTGGATTCCGTCAAAAAACTGGTAACGGATAAAACAGTTGCGGTCATGCTAGAGCCGGTACAAGGTGAAGGGGGCGTCATCCCCACCACTAAAGAGTTTATGCAAAGCCTGCGTAAATTCACCAAAGAAAATAATATTTTGTTAATCGTGGATGAAGTGCAGGCCGGTTGCGGTCGTACTGGCACTCTCTTTGCCTATCAGCATTACGGCATCGAACCAGACATCATGACCTTGGGTAAAGGCATTGGTGGTGGCGTACCATTAGCTGCACTGATGGCAACTGATGCGGTTGCTTGTTTTGTACCTGGCGATCAGGGTGGCACCTATAACGGTAATCCACTGATGGTTGCAGTAGGCATCAGTGTGATTGAACAATTATTAGCGCCAGGTTTCCTGGATTCTGTGCGCGCCAAGGGTGAGTTGCTTAGCAAGGAACTCCTTGCCATCTCCGCAGAATTTAATCTGGATGGCGAGCGTGGCGAAGGGTTGTTGCGCGCCCTGATGTTGAGCAGTGATATCGGCGGGAAGCTGGTTGAACTAGCTCGCGATAGAACTCCAGAGGGGCTATTAATTAATTCACCAAGACCTAATCTGCTTCGCTTTATGCCAGCTCTCAATGTCACTGATGATGAAATCCGTCAGATGTGTAATATTTTGAGAGAGTTGCTCAAACAAATTAGCTAAACAATACTCAGGCTAAATGTAATAAAGGGGCTCTAAGCCCCTTTATCTTTTATTGCAGTAATCACTCTAACAATGGCGCCACTTGCTAGCCAACTAAATTCTTTGGCAGTGAGAAGGTGACATCCTCCACCACGCCCTCCAGATTACGAATACTGCGCGGTCCAAATTCTTGAATCTTGGCCACAATCGAGAGGGCTAGGCTTTCAGGGGCTGATGCCCCTGCAGTCAAGCCGACGCGCCTCTTACCAACAAACCATTCAGCCTGAAGTTGCTCTGGTGCATCAACCATGTAGGCTGGTACACCCAGTTTTTCAGCTAATTCACGCAAGCGATTCGAGTTCGAGCTTGCCTTGCTTCCAACCACAATAACTACCTCAACTTGAGGGGCCATAAATTTCACAGCATCCTGGCGATTTTGAGTGGCATAACAAATGTCTTGCTTACGAGGTTGCACGATATTCGGGAATTTTTGAATTAAGGCATCGACAATTTCTTTGGTCTCATCCACAGAGAGTGTCGTTTGCGTGACAAAGGCGATTTTTTCATTCTCAGTAAAAGGCAGCTTAGTAATATCTGCCACCTTCTCAATCAAATGAACACCTTCATTAACCTGCCCCATCGTACCTTCGACCTCCGGGTGCCCTGCATGGCCAATCATCAAAACGGTAAAACCATCCTTGCACATCTTGATGACCTCAACATGCACCTTTGTAACCAAGGGGCAAGTTGCGTCATATACCTGCAAGCCACGCGTCTCAGCATCTTGACGAACTTCTTGAGAAACACCGTGGGCACTAAACACCACAATGCCGCCTTTGGGAACTTCATGCAACTCTTCAACAAATACAGCACCCTTTTCACGCAGCTCGTTCACGACATAAGCATTGTGAACAATCTCATGACGTACATAAATTGGGGCACCAAAACGTATCAGCGCTTCATTCACAATATTGATTGCACGATCAACACCAGCGCAAAAGCCACGGGGCTGCGCCATCAAGATTTCGGAGGTGCTATCACCGCCGGCTTGTGTAATAGTTTGTTTATTCATTGGTTACAGAATCGCAACAATTTGAGCTTCAAAGGTAACGGGCCTTCCAGCAAGCGGGTGATTGAAATCAAACCAGGCACCCTCTTCGTTAATCGATTGCAATACGCCTGCGTATTGAGCGCCACCTGGCGCATTAAATTCAATGACGTCGCCAGGATTAAATTGCGCATCATCATCGCGACCCTCTTTTAGGGCACCCAAAGAAACCCATTGAATTAATTCTTCTTTGCGCTCACCAAAACTTTCTTCTGGTGGCAATAAGGCACTTTTCTGATCACCCACTCCCAATCCGATTAATACTTTTTCAAAACAAGGCGCAAATTGTCCAGAACCCATCAACACCGTCGCAGGGCGATCGATAAACGTATTGATGTAGTCATCCCCGCTGGGCAAAGTCAGCCGATAGTTCAGGGTCAGAAAGGAATTGGGCAAAACCGTAAGCTTATTCATAAGGTAATTGTATCTAGGCCCGACCCCGGCGTGCACTTGCCGATTACGGATTGGCCAAAAATGGAGCAACCTCGCGAAAAACTACGCGCCCTTGGTGCGGCAGCCCTCAGCGATGCCGAGTTACTGGCGATCTTTCTGCGCGTTGGCGTCAAAGGCAAAACTGCCGTGGCTTTAGCCGAGGACCTGCTCCACCATTTCGGCAATTTGCCGCGCCTCATGTCCTGCACCCCAGAAGAATTAACCCAGATTCATGGCATGGGTATTTCTAAATGGTCGCAAATCCAGGCGGCCTACGAGCTGGTCAAGCGCAGCCTTGAGGAAACCCTCTCCCAGGAGTCTGTCCTGACCTCACCAGGCTATGTCCGAGAGTTCTTGCAGGCCAGATTTGGGCGCTTGCCACACGAAGTCTTCATATGCCTATACCTTGACTCCCGCCTTCGCCTGATTGAGTGCCAGGAGCTCTTTAGGGGCTCCCTAAGCCACACCGCTGTCTACCCACGAGAAATCCTCAAGGAAGCTCTTGCTAGGAATGCTAGCGCTCTCATCGTGGCACATAACCACCCCAGCGGAAATCCACAACCCAGTATTGCTGATCAAGAATTGACCAAGACACTAGCTAAAGCCTTGCAGTTGGTAGATATCCCCCTGCTTGACCACTGCATCGTAAGTCATGGTGGGTTTTTCTCATTTTCAGATGAGGGTCTTATGAAGAATGACCATAAATAGAAGTGACTACTAACTTAATGGTATTTTTTGACCCATATTGACCACAATTTATCCTTACCCCCAAAACTAAAGCCAATTAGGGCTAGATCAAAGTACTCGGAGACTGATACAATCTTCTTTTTTCGCAATTAATGGAGTTATGTCATGGCAAAAGTTTGCCAAGTCACTGGGAAGAAGCCGATGGTTGGCAACAATGTATCCCATGCAAACAATAAAACGAAGCGTCGCTTTTTGCCGAATTTGCAAAATCGTCGTTTCTGGGTTGAATCTGAAAACCGCTGGATTAGCTTGCGCTTAACCAATGCTGGTTTGCGCGTTATCGACAAAAACGGCATTGACGCCGTATTGTCTGATCTCCGTGCACGTGGCGAAATTTAAGGAGCGCACAAATGGCTAAAGGCGGTAGAGAAAAAATCAAATTAGAGTCATCAGCTGGTACTGGTCACTTCTATACAACATCAAAAAACAAGCGTACTAAGCCTGAAAAAATGGAGATCATGAAGTTTGATCCAACCATTCGCAAGCACGTTGCTTACAAAGAAACCAAGCTCAAGTAATTTATCGATTCGGTATTTATTTGCAGCAAATAAAAAACCCGCTACTTCAGCGGGTTTTTTATTGTCCTTATTTCCTTTAAGCGTAGCGACGTAACCTTAAAGAGAAGTCACGCAGACTCGATAAACCACTCTCTTCAGCGTGCTGACACCATACATGCAACTGAGTCAGCAGTTGATCGCCAGTAGCGTTAGATCGACCCCAGATAGCATGCAAGTCACGACGCATCTCAATCATCTTTCGTAGCTGCGCATTAGTTGCCATCAGCTCTTCAAGTTTGATTTTTTCTTCTACAGTCAAACGAGACTCATCTTTACCCAGCCAGGCACGAGCATCTTTTAAGTGGGCAGCCAATACCTGCATGTGCTGAACTTCATTACTAAAGAAGGTACTCAAGGTCTTACTGTAGCGTGCCATGATTTCATAACGGTTCGCAATGATAGCTTCGAGTGTGTTTTGATCTGCAGGACGTAAGTCGCTCAGCACCGGCTTTGGAGAAGTCTTTTTTACTTTGGCCAAGCCAACTGCACTCATGATTTGAATGTACATCCAGCCAATATCAAACTCATACCATTTACTAGAAAGCTTAGCGCTAGTAGCAAAGGTGTGGTGGTTGTTATGCAACTCTTCGCCACCAATCAAAATACCCCAAGGCATAATATTTCTTGAGGCATCTTCGCAATCGTAATTACGGTAACCCCAAAAGTGGCCAATGCCATTAATAACTCCAGCGGCAGTAATAGGAATCCACAGCATCTGTACTGCCCACACAGTCAAACCAATTGCACCGAACAAAAATACATCGATGATCAACATCAAAGCTACGCCTTGCCATGAGTACTTTGCATAGATGTTGCGCTCAAGCCAATCATCTGGCGTACCGTGACCAAACTTATCTAAGGTCTCTTGATTACGTGACTCATTTTTATATAACTCAGCACCACGAGAAAGCACGGTGTTGATGCCTAAAACTTGTGGGCTATGTGGATCATCTACAGTCTCACACTTGGCGTGATGCTTGCGATGAATCGCTGCCCACTCTTTGGTCACCATGCCAGTGGTTAGCCAAAGCCAAAACCGGAAGAAGTGGGACATGATTGGATGCAGTTCCAAAGCGCGGTGCGCTTGGCAACGGTGCAGGAAAATAGTCACCGCAGCAATGGTGATGTGGGTGGCAACCAGGGTAAAAACAAGGATTTGCCACCAAGCCCAATTTAAATAACCACTTGAAAGCCAATTCAGGAATAAATCAAAACTAGAAGCTGTGTTCAAAAGGAGATTTCCAAGAAGGTCTAAAACCCTATTTTAGTTCTTTATCCGCTTTCTTGCTTTTGACTTTTACCGACTTTTCATCATCTTTGTCGACAGTTACTGCAGAAACAGCCGCTTTTCTCTGAAAAACAGCCCCAAAGAAGCCATCTGTACCGTGAATATGGGGCCATAACTGCCACCAAGGGTTGTCAGGGCTACAGCCCAAAGGAATTTTATCCTTTGGAAACAATGGCTTAAGAACTTCAGCTGCAGGCACAACTTCAAAATTAGGGTGCTTAACCAAGAAATCCTCTGCAATTTGCTGGTTTTCTTGTGGCAACAGACTGCAGGTGGCATAAACCAAGCGGCCACCCGGTTTAAGCAAGCGGCTTGCAGAGGCCAGAATATTCATCTGCTTTTGATTGAGCTCCAAAACACCTTCTGGGGTCTGGCGCCATTTGAGATCCGGGTTGCGTCGCAAAGTACCCATGCCACTACAAGGAGCGTCTACTAGGACGCGATCAATCTTCCCAGCCAAGCGCTTGATCTTGGAGTCATTCTCACTATCAATCCAGACGGGATGAACGTTAGAGAGACCGCTGCGGGCTTGTCTAGGCTTTAAATTAGCTAAGCGACGCTCTGATGTATCCAGAGCATACAAGCGGCCTGTAGATCGCATGATTGCCCCAATTGCCAAAGTCTTGCCGCCGGCGCCAGCACAAAAGTCCACCACCATCTCGCCACGCTTAGGCGCAAGTAAGTAAGCCAATAACTGACTACCCTCATCTTGAACCTCAAACATCCCCGTCTTAAAGCTGACAGTATTTTGCAAAGCGGGCTTACCCATAATGCGAACACCATCAGGCGCGTACGGAGTTGGAATGGCTTGATAGCGACCGCCAAGAGCGTTCATCTCGGCAAGCAATTGCTCACGAGTCGTCTTCATGGTGTTGGCACGCAAATCCAAAAGGGCTGGATGCATGAGTGACTTAGCTAATGCTTCACGTGATTCTTCACCGGGATATTTTCCAAAGGCATCCCAAAGCCATTCAGGCAAATTATTCTGTACTAAGGGATTAAGTGCTGATGGATCGACCGTAGCAAAACGTTGCAACCATTCGTACTCGCCTGTCTTCAATACGTGAGCTAAGTCGGCAATAGCACTCTCAGCACGGTTAGCAGAACCTAAACCACCCTCAGACAAAGCGGACAGCAAACCCAATAGAGCTAGGCGTCTAGCCTGCGAACCCTCGCCGCTGGAAGCAAATTGCGAGAACTCATTCTTGCGACGCAGAATGGCAAACGCACTCTCTGCAATCAAGGCGCGATCACGGTTACCCAGCTGAGGCTCAGAGCGGAAATACCGACTCACCACACGATCAGCTGGTTGCTCGAAATTCAGCAACTCTGGAAGCAGACGCTCCAAATGAATTGCATGCTGAGGCAAAGCCTTCGCATTAGAAAAGTTTTTTTGGCCTTCTGGTGCAATGATGTTGCCACTCGCATTGCGACGCTCCGGGCGACGCAATGGATCTTTAGATTTAGCGGCATAACTTTTTTGTGGGCCTAAGCGTGACCCAGATCTTGATCCAGATTTACTGCCTGCGCTAGCTGCGCGGGATGAACGTTCTTTACTCATAATTTTATTAATTGCGACTCCGGTGGTTTAACCTGAACTTGATTACCTTCTATTCGCAATCGTCCATCTAGGAACCATTTTACGGCCCGCGGGTAAATCTGATGCTCAGCAGCCAAAACTCGCGCTGCCAAGCTACTTGCATCATCTCCGGGAAGCACTGGAACCGAGGCTTGGCAGATGATAGGACCCTCATCCACACCCTCGGTAACAAAATGTACGCTGGCGCCATGTTCAGCCACTCCAGCCTCCAAAGCGCGCTCATGGGTATGCAATCCTGGGAAGGCTGGTAGCAAGGCGGGATGAATATTGATCAGGCGACCCTCAAAATGACGAATAAAGCCCGGGGTCAAAATCCTCATAAAACCCGCTAGAACCACTAAATCAGCGCCTAATTCATCGATTTTCGCCATGAGAGCTGCATCAAAGGACTCTCGAGTAGCGTGCTCGTGATGTTCAATGGCAAAGGCCGGAATACCCTGAGAGCGAGCAAAATCAAGGCCTTTGGCGGCAGAGTGGTTTGCAATAACCCCGGCAAAAGTAACCGGCCACTGCTCTTTTTGAGCTGTTTTGACGATAGCCTCGAAATTAGATCCGCGGCCAGAGATTAAGGTGACGATAGATGGCATGCCCACAATATAATTGATGGTTACCCCGAAAGCGACCTTGAAAGTGATTTAGTGAACGTATTCCGTGGCCCTACCCAGTTTTCTGCAGGACCGGCTTGTGCCTTAACCATCGGTAATTTCGATGGCGTGCACAGGGGTCATCACGCCCTGCTCAAGGAGCTGAAGGATGGCGCGCAAGCACGCGGTTTAGTTAGCTGCGTTATGACTTTCGAACCGCACCCTAAAGAATTCTTTTCTCCAGAACAAGCGCCGCCACGAATTCTAAATTTGCGCGACAAGCTTGCTGCCTTTGCCGACATTGGTGTCGATCGCATAGTAGTGGAACACTTTAATTCCGCATTTGCTCGCCTCACTCCAGAAGAATTTGTTTCTGAGATTATTGTGAAGCAGCTCAATGCCAAATGGATTTTGATTGGTGATGACTTTTGTTATGGCGCCAAACGTGCGGGCAACTTTGTAAGTCTGAAAGCCGCTGGCGAACAGTTTGGTTTTGAAGTTTCTAGTATTCATACCGTGCAAGAAGATGGCGAAAGAATTTCTAGCTCAGCATTGCGCGATGCCTTGGCAAATGGGGATATGGATCAAGCTAGCAAATTACTAGGTCGACCTTACGGTATCTCTGGCCACGTCATTCATGGGCAAAAGCTGGGTCGCACTTTAGGCTTTCCCACACTGAATCTCGCCGTTGCCAATCATCTACATCATCGCAAGCCCGCATGCTCTGGCATCTTTACTGCACAGGTATTAGGCCTTGGAGATAAGCCACTGCCTGCGGTAGCAAGTCTAGGCGTGAGGCCGACAGTAGAAGATGAAGGTCGGGTATTGCTTGAGACTCATATCTTTGATTACAACGCCGATGTCTACGGAAAAATTATTACCGTGGAGCTCTTAGAAAAAATTCGGGATGAGGCGAAGTACTCCGATCTCGATACACTTACCAAAGCGATTGCATCTGATGCAGAGCATGCCAGAAATTATTTCCAGAAAAAATCTTATGTCTGAAAAAGAAAACTCTTATCCCGTTAATCTTCTAGAAACACCGTTTCCGATGAGGGGAGATTTGCCGAAGCGCGAACCGCAATGGGTTACACAGTGGCAGAAAAATAAACTCTACGAAAAGATTCGTGCAGCGCATGCCAATCAACCGAAGTTCATTTTGCATGATGGTCCCCCTTATGCAAACGGCGACATTCATATTGGCCATGCGGTAAATAAGATTCTCAAAGACATGATCGTGAAGTCCCGCTGGTTAATGGGCTTTGACTCTGCCTACGTTCCAGGCTGGGATTGCCACGGTATGCCGATTGAGATTCAGATTGAAAAGCAGTTTGGCAAAAATCTGCCGACGGCTGAAGTACAAGCTAAAGCACGTGCGTATGCAAAAGTTCAGGTAGATAAGCAAAAAGTTGACTTTGAGCGCTTAGGTGTTTTGGGTGATTGGAACAACCCCTACCTCACCATGAACTTTCGCAATGAGGCCGATGAGATTCGTGCGCTTGGGAAGATCTGGGGAAAGGGTTATGTTTTCCGCGGCCTAAAACCAGTGAACTGGTGTTTCGACTGCGGCTCCGCACTGGCAGAAGCTGAAGTCGAATACCAGGACAAAACTGATCCAACAGTAGATGTGGGATTTGCTTTTGATGATGCGCAGCGTCCACAACTGGCAAAAGCATTTGGCTTATCTGAGATCCCAGCTAAGCCTGGAATGATTGTGATCTGGACAACCACACCTTGGACCATTCCTTCTAATCAAGCATTGAATGTTCACCCTGAACTCAGCTACGCTTTGGTCGACACTGGTGACAAGTTACTCATCCTGGCAGAAGACCGCGTAGAAACTTGTTTGGAAGATTTTGGTCTCGAGGGCAAGGTCATTGCCACTTGTCTGGGTAGTCAGTTAGCCAATATTTCTTTCTGGCATCCGCTAGCTCCACTGCATGAAGGTTATAAGCGACTTTCACCAATCTACCCTGCTGAGTACGTCACACTCGACACAGGTACTGGCGTCGTGCACTCTGCACCCGCCTATGGTGAGGAAGACTTTAAGTCTTGCAAAGCAAATAAGCTCGCAGATAAAGATATCTTGAATCCAGTCATGGGTAATGGTGTCTACGCCTCTTGGCTCCCACTCTTTGCCAATGAATATATCTGGAAAGCCAATCCGAAGATTGTTGAGGCTATGCGTGAAGCAGGCAGCCTCTTGCGAGACAAGACCTATACCCACTCTTACATGCATTGCTGGCGTCACAAGTCGCCGATTATTTATCGTGCAACCTCACAGTGGTTTGCAAGCATGGATAAGAAACCCTCTGATGGCAGTGCAAGTTTGCGCGAGACTGCATTAGCGGGTATTGAGAATACCGAGTTTTTCCCTGCGTGGGGCAAGCAACGCTTAAACAGCATGATTGCCAACCGTCCTGACTGGACTTTGTCACGTCAACGCCAATGGGGCGTACCCATGGCTTTCTTTGTTCACAAGGAAAGTGGCGAGCCACATCCTCGCACCGTTGAATTGCTCGAAGAAATTGCGAAGCGTGTTGAAAAAGAAGGTATTGAAGCTTGGCAAAAACTAGAAGTAGCCGAACTACTGGGTGAAGAAGCGACTCAATATGAAAAGAATCGTGACACCTTAGATGTGTGGTTTGATTCAGGTACTACGCATTGGCACGTCATTCGTGGCTCGCATCGCGCTGAACTCTATCGCCCTGAAGCTGAAAATGCAGATGGTCGATTAGCTGACCTATATCTAGAAGGCTCGGATCAACATCGCGGCTGGTTCCACTCTTCCCTGCTTACAGGCGCTATGCTCGATGGTAAGCCGCCTTACAAGGCGCTGTTGACACACGGCTTTACCGTTGATGGCCAAGGCCGCAAGATGAGTAAGTCGGTAGGCAACGTGATTGCCCCGCAACAAGTTGCTGATAAGTTGGGTGCAGAGATTATTCGTTTGTGGGTAGCTTCTACTGACTACTCTGGCGAGATGACGATCTCTGATGAAATTCTGAAACGTGTAGTTGAAAGCTATCGCCGTATTCGCAATACATTGCGTTTTTTGTTAGCCAACCTATCTGACTTTGATCCAAGCAAGCATGCGATGCCTGCAAGCGAATGGCTAGAAATTGATCGCTACGCTGTTGCACTAGCCAATCAGTTGCAGCAAGATGTCCAAGCGCACTACAAAGCTTATGAGTTCCAGCCGGCCGTAGCGCGTATGCTGACTTTCTGCTCAGAAGATTTAGGCGGCTTCTACTTAGACATCCTGAAAGACCGTCTCTACACAAGTGCCCCGGACTCCAAAGAACGTCGCGCAGCACAGAGTGCTCTATTTCATATCACTCGCAACCTGCTCAAATGGTTAGCCCCTTTCCTCTCCTTTACTGCTGAGGAAGCCTGGTTGTCATTCCCACATGGTGCGGATGAAAAAGCCAAAGAGTCTATCTTCATGGAAGAGTTCGGCACTTTCCCAGAAATCGCTCATGCTACTGAGCTCCTGGCCAAATGGAATCGTGTTCGAGAAATCCGCTCCGAGGTCACTAAAGCCATTGAGATTGAGCGTGAAGCTGGCAATGTAGGTTCATCCCTGCAAGCTGAGCTGACTATCAAAGTAGGTGATGTTGATTTTGCAATTCTACATTCTCTTGAAGATGACCTGCGCTTTGTCACCATTACTTCTAGCGCCAAACTAGAGCTCAGTAATGCAGGCCTTGAAGTACTTGTTCGCGGCAGTCAATATAAGAAGTGTGGTCGCTGCTGGCACCACACTCAAGATATTGGTGCGAATGCTGAACATTCAGAGTTATGTGGTCGCTGCATTAGCAATCTTTTTGGAAGCGGTGAATCTCGCCTATTTGCATAAGCAATATAGTAAAAAGATCACAACCACATCATGAGCACAAAACTCTCTTTTCTCCGTTATCTAGCAATTGCAATCATTACGCTCTTACTAGACCAACTGAGTAAATGGTCTGCCTTAAGTAACTTGCAGTTAGGTATGCCTGAACCTGTTTTGCCATTCATGAACTGGTTGTTACTGTTTAACCCAGGAGCAGCATTCTCATTTTTAGCTCAGGGCTCTGGTTGGCAACGTTGGTTCTTTACAGTCCTGGGCTTAGCGGCATCGGCTTATATTCTGTGGCTACTACGAAAGAGCTTGGGTGACAAAATGCTGTGCTGGGCCCTCAGCCTCATTCTAGGCGGCGCACTAGGCAACGTCTTAGACCGCATCATGTATGGCGCGGTAGTGGACTTTATTGACCTGCATTACGCTAATTGGCATTGGCCAGCCTTCAATATTGCTGATAGTGCTATTTGTATCGGTGCAGCCCTCATTATTTGGGGTGAGTTACGGAAGTCATTTGGCAAAACCTCGCAACCCCAGTAAGCTGACGCCATGCAATCACTTTTAAATAAGAAAATCGTTCTCGGCATTTCTGGTGGCATTGCGGCCTACAAGTCTGCAGAGCTAGCACGTCAGTTGATACAAGAAGGTGCCAGCGTCCAAGTAGTGATGACAGAAGCCGCGCAGCAATTTGTGACACCTGTCACTATGCAAGCACTCACGGGCAATCCCGTATACACCAACCAATGGGATAGCAGCATTCCTAACAACATGGCGCATATTGAACTCTCTAGAGCTGCCGATGCGATTTTGATTGCACCTGCCAGTGCAGATCTGATGGCTAAACTTTCACTTGGATTGGCCGATGATTTACTCAGCACCTTGTGCCTAGCAAGAGATTGCCCGCTTCTCATGGCTCCTGCCATGAACAAGCAAATGTGGGAGCATGCGGCCACACAAAGAAGTGCAGAACGGCTCATTGCTGACAAGGTCACATTACTTGGTCCTGCAAGCGGATTCCAAGCATGTGGTGAAGTCGGCTTTGGGCGCATGCTCGAGCCAGCAGAGATCACCGAGCAACTGATTGCTTTCTTTCAGAAGAAGCCGCTCCTCGGCAAATGCGTTCTTATTACAGCTGGACCGACTTTTGAAGCCATTGATCCAGTGCGTGGCATCACTAACCGTAGCTCAGGCAAGATGGGCTTTGCTATTGCCCGGGCAGCTCTTGAGGCTGGCGCAGAAGTGCACTTAGTGGCAGGTCCGTGCGATCTCAGCACACCATTAGAGGCAACAGGAAAAATTACCCGCACTAATGTGGTCAGCGCCAAAGAAATGCATGCAGCCACTATGCAATCGACTGACTACGATATTTTCTTTGCAGTAGCTGCAGTAGCTGATTGGGGTATTGCAAAGCTAGCCAAAGAAAAGATCAAGCGCCAAGGTAAGCAAGCTCCAAATTTAGAATTTGTCGCCAACCCCGATATTCTTGCTGATGTAGCAAAAATGGTTAAAACTAAAGGTGGGAAGCCATACCCCTACTGTGTTGGCTTTGCAGCTGAGTCTACTGAGCTCCAAAAGCATGCGGAAGAAAAGCGTAAACGCAAAGCCATTCCGATGGTCATCGGCAATATTGGCCCAGATACCTTTGGTAGCGACCTCAATCAACTCCTCATCGTTGATGAGAGTGGTAGCAAAAAAATGGCCAAAGCTGAAAAACTCCAGCTTGCACGTCAGCTCATTCAACTAGTTGCCAAAAAAATATAATACTCAAACCCAGTTTTAGGAAATCCCATGCAACAACTTCAAGTCAAAATTCTCGATGAGCGTATGCGGGACCAATTACCCGCATATGGAACTCCTGGTAGTGCTGGATTAGATCTGCGCGCCTGTATTGATGAAGCAATTGAAATTGCTCCTGGACAAACGATCCTTGTACCAACAGGTTTAGCGATTTATGTAGAAGATCCACGCTATGCTGCATTTATCCTGCCGCGTTCTGGTCTTGGCCATAAGCATGGAATCGTTCTCGGAAATTTAGTGGGATTAATCGATTCGGATTACCAAGGCCAACTGATGGTGAGCACGTGGAATCGTGGATCTACAGCATTCAAATTAGAGCCCATGGAGCGCTTAGCGCAACTGGTAGTGATGCCAGTACAACAAGTAGAACTCAAAGTCGTTGAGGAGTTTACTGAGAGTAGTCGTGGGGCTGGTGGGTTTGGCAGTACAGGTCGTGGCTGATTTAGATGTTTCGGTCGTACTAAATAAAAAAACCACCCGTAGGTGGTTTTTTTATTTTCCTTAAATCTCCTCAACCGGAGCTGCATCAACTTTAGGACGTTTACCCGGAACTACTGGAGCATCAAACTGAAGCTGAACTTTGCCATCAGCATCAATGTCGACATCCACATGACCGCCTTGCGCCAGCTTGCCAAATAGCAATTCATCAGCAAGTGCTTTGCGCACCGTATCTTGAATGATGCGTTGCATTGGTCTTGCGCCCATGAGTGGATCAAATCCATGCTTAGCTAAATGGGCACGCAATGCTGGGCTAAATGTAGCATCCACCTTCTTCTCATGGAGTTGCTCTTCTAACTGCATCAAGAACTTGTCTACCACACGCATGATGATGGTCTCATCAAGCGCCTTGAAGGAAACAATCGCATCTAAGCGGTTACGGAACTCTGGCGTAAAGAACTTCTTAATATCCGCCATCTCATCACCAGACTCACGCGCATTAGTAAAGCCGATGGTGGACTTCTGCATTGCTTCAGCACCGGCATTCGTTGTCATGATGATGATGACATTACGGAAGTCAGTCTTGCGACCATTGTTATCCGTGAGAGTGCCATGATCCATGACCTGCAAGAGAATATTGAAAATATCTGGATGGGCTTTTTCAACCTCGTCAAGCAAGAGAACGCAATGTGGCTTCTTATTAACAGCCTCAGTGAGTAAGCCACCTTGATCAAAGCCTACATATCCTGGAGGCGCACCAATTAAGCGACTGACAGCATGACGCTCCATGTACTCAGACATATCAAAGCGCAGGAGCTCGATCCCTAATATGTAAGCAAGCTGCTTCGCAACCTCTGTCTTACCCACACCAGTTGGGCCAGAGAATAAGAATGAACCAATTGGTCTATCGATTTTGCCAAGACCGGCACGTGTCATCTTAATTGCGCTCGCTAGAGCCTCAATGGCAGGATCTTGACCGAACACCACACTCTTAATATCCCGATCTAAGGTTTGAAGCTTGCTACGATCGTCCACCGTGACAGATTGTGGCGGTATACGGGCGATTTTTGCAACGATCTCTTCGATCTCTGGGCGACCAATAGTTTTCTTCTGTTTGGACTTAGGCAAAATACGTTGCGCTGCACCCGCCTCATCAATCACATCAATTGCTTTGTCTGGCAAATGGCGATCATTAATGTAGCGTGAAGATAATTCAGCTGCGGCTACTAATGCAGCGGAGGCGTACTTAACACCGTGATGCTCTTCGAAGCGTGACTTTAAGCCACGCAAAATTTGCACGGTCTGATCGACAGTTGGCTCAACCACATCCACCTTCTGGAAACGACGTGACAGCGCTGCATCTTTCTCAAAAATGCCGCGGTACTCAGTAAAGGTGGTTGCACCGATACACTTAAGTTGGCCATTGGATAGCGCAGGCTTTAATAAATTGCTTGCATCCAATGTACCGCCCGATGCAGCACCCGCACCAATTAAGGTGTGAATTTCATCGATAAATAAAACACCATGGGCGCTATCTTTTAAAGACTTCAGAACACTCTTCAAGCGTTGCTCAAAATCTCCGCGGTACTTAGTGCCCGCCAATAGCGCGCCCATATCTAATGAATAGACTGTGGCGTCAGCCAAGATCTCAGGGACATCACCCTTCACAATTCTCCAGGCTAAGCCTTCAGCAATCGCGGTCTTACCCACGCCTGCCTCACCTACCAATAGCGGATTATTTTTACGGCGACGGCACAGCACCTGAATCACACGCTCAACCTCACTATCGCGGCCAATCAGCGGATCAATCTTGCCCTGCTTAGCCAATACATTGAGGTTCTGGGTGTATTGCTCTAAGGGGCTCTCCTTGCCACCAGACGATGCATCCTCGGTCTCTTGGGCAGCCTCAGCAGGCTTCACACTCTCAGTTTGATCTTTACGTACACCGTGGCTAATAAAGTTCACCACATCCAAACGAGTAACGCCTTGCTGTTGCAAGAAATACACCGCATGAGAATCTTTTTCACCAAAGATAGCTACGAGCACATTTGCTCCGGTAACTTCCTTCTTCCCATTTGAAGTAGATTGCACGTGCATGATGGCGCGCTGGATCACTCGCTGAAAACCCAGGGTTGGCTGGGTATCAACTTCATCGTTACCCGGAACCACAGGCGTGTTGTCGTTAATAAAATTTTTGAGCTGGGCACGAAGCTCAGCAATATTGACAGCGCAGGCTTTTAAAACCTCCACCGCGGTTGCATTGTCTAGTAAGGCGGCGAGCAAATGCTCCACCGTAATAAATTCATGTCTTGAAGCTCGCGCATCAACAAACGCCATGTGCAAACTTACTTCTAATTCCTGGGCAATCATGCTTCCTCCATAGTGCACTGTAGTGGGTGACCCGCTTCGCGGGAGAGCTCGATAACTTGATGCACTTTTGTTGCTGCAACATCACGTGTAAATAAACCGCAAATGCCTTTACCAACTAAATGAACCTGCAACATGATCCGTGTAGCTGTCTCATGATCCTTATTAAAATACTCCTGAATGACCATCACCACAAATTCCATTGGCGTGTAGTCGTCATTCAATAATAAAACTTTATACATCGAAGGCGACTTTAGTTTCTCGGCCTGTTTTTCGAGAAGAATGGTGTCTTCAATGTGGGGGTTGTTTGGATTGCCAACCGTTGGATTTTTCGTTGTACGACTCATATGAAACATTCTAAACACAGATATAAAAATTAGGATTTGAAAGCTTTGTTGCAAAAAAACCATCAAGAAAGGGCCTTAAACACTATATTGGGGCATTTTTCGATAAAAAAAGGGGGGTTAAAGAGTAACTATATTTACCCACCCCCTTGACACCCCACCATAAAGGGCAAACAATCAGGGGGTAGGCTTTATTTGAAGTCCTATTTAGGCGTGTTGTAGAGCGAGACTGATTAAAAAGTATTCACCCTCATCACGGTTGTTTTAAGTTTATGTAATGGAGTTCGCATGGCGACCGGAATTGTTAAGTGGTTCAATGATGCAAAAGGTTTTGGCTTTATCAAACCTGATGATGGTGAAGAAGAGTTGTTTGCGCATTTCAGCGCAATCACAATGCCTGGGTTTAAAACACTCAAGGAAAACCAAAAGGTAACGTTTGACATTACCCAAGGTCCTAAGGGCAAGCAAGCTACTAATATCCAAGCAGCTTAATCTGCTTTAGATCATTACTAAAACCCAGGACTTGTTCCTGGGTTTTTTTTCGCCTACATTTTCTTGTCTTGCCAGCCCTGCCTTAGAATCAGTTCACACCCACTAATCAAAACACCATGCGCTCACACAACATCAAACAATTCATCTTTTCACTGACGGTGATTGCTGGCATATTTTCAAGCACTACTTTTGCACAGCAGAATGTAGGCTTGCCAATAATTGAACTAAAGACAGGCATCTATCGTATTCAGGCCGAGTTAGCCGATACACCCAAGGCTCGCGAGGTCGGACTTATGAATCGCACCAGTATGCCTACGAACTCTGGCATGCTTTTTATCTTTGAGCAAAAAGCAGGGCATTGCTTCTGGATGAACAACACCAAGATTCCCTTATCGATTGCGTTCATTGCTGATGACGGCAAGATCGTGAATATCGAAGAGATGCAAGCGGAGACCACCAACAACCACTGCCCTAAGGCAGCAGTGCGTTATGCACTTGAGATGAATAAACAGTGGTTCTCCGAGAGAGTCATCGTGCCAGGCACGGTCATTCAGGGATTACCTAAAAGGTAGAGCATCTAGTTCTTTAAGATAAATTGCGCTGCGGCCTTAATAAATTCAGGCTCCTTTTCATTAAAGCCGTGGTATGCCTTTGAGCCACATACATCACCCTCGCTCACACCGCCCTCCATCGCAATAAACTGGGATGGAGATTTGCTGGGTCTATTTTTAATAATTCCCTCTGAGGTAGAAAAAGGAGTGCTTGCACAGCCGTCATCCACATGATGAATGGCTTGTACTGGCATAGTGACATCCGAGTCAATGGAGGCCGAGCGATAGGTACCGGCAACAATAACTCCAGAAATTAATGCCGCCTGATCTTTTCCACCATTCGCAAACTCTGTAACACTCACAGTCCCCATGCTGTGACCAAAAATCCAAATAGGTAAATTGAGCTTCTCTTTGTAATAGCGCACAACATTCAAGATTCTTTGCTGGTGATTTCTAATAGATCTGGAGTTTCTCATTCCGCCCCCTAAATCATAGGGCGTATCAACCAATATGGCATCTATTCCGTATTGAGCCCATAAATTCTTTGAGCGCACGAAAGTATGGAAGTTAGTACTAGATCCATCATCCTGAAGACGCAACATGCCACCACCACCGGGAAACAATAAAACTACTGCCTTTGCCTTTGGTGTCGGTATCAGTAGCGTTCTTGTTGGTGGGTCATCCTTGTACGGGACATCAAAAATCTGCGCACTCACTAAATTAGAGAACGCGATCCCAATAAAAAAGGTTATTTGTACTAGCTTCATGCTCTCTTTTGTACACCGATCCACATGAAAAAACCACCCGTAGGTGGTTTTTCTACTCTTAGCCAAAGGACTTTATTCAAAGTGGCAAACGTAGTGCACTGGAGACTCGGCACGAATAATGAAATAACCGCCCTTTTCTACTTCCCAGCTTTGACCCGCTTTGAACTCCACTTCTGGGGCACCGTTAATGCTGACAAACGCATTGCCATCAACTACTTCCATGATTTCTTTGGTGCTCAGGTCGAAACGTAAAGTGCTTGGCAGTACTACGCCAACAGATTTACGAACACCGTTTGGCAGGGTCACGGCATGGGATACACATTTACCATCGAAAAATACATTGGCTTTTTTGCCTACAGAAACTTGATCAAATTGCATCTTTATTCTTTCTAATCCGAATTACTAGTTTGTTATTTATCTAAATTATTTCGCGCGCTTACGTCTTGCAATTTCAGCAATCCGCATACGTAAGGCATTGAGCTTAATAAATCCACCAGCATCAGCCTGGTTGTATGCGCCGCCATCATCATCAAAGGTAGCGATAGTCTGATCAAACAAAGTATTCGCTGAATCGCGCGAGATCACAGAGACAGATCCTTTGTAGAGCTTCAAACGTACAACACCATTCACCATTTGCTGCGTGTGATCGATTAAGGTCTGTAGAGCCAGACGCTCTGGCGCCCACCACAGACCGTTGTAGATTAAGCTTGCGTAACGTGGCATTAGGTCATCTTTGAGGTGAGCTACTTCACGGTCCAAAGTAATACTCTCAATACCGCGGTGTGCTTTTAACAAGATAGTGCCGCCAGGGGTTTCATAACAGCCACGGCTCTTCATGCCTACAAAGCGGTTCTCAACTAAGTCAAGACGACCAATGCCGTGCATGCCACCAATGCGATTGAGTTCGGCTAATAGCTCATGTGGCTTGTAAGCCTTGCCATTAATCGCCACTGGATCACCAGCACGGAATTCAATTTCAATAATCTCTGCTGCGTCTGGAGCCTTTTCAGGAGATACCGTCCAACGCCACATCGATTCTTCTGCTTCAGCATTTGGGTTCTCGAGATGACGACCTTCGTAGCTGATGTGCAATAAGTTAGCATCCATTGAATAAGGTGAGCCGCCCTGCTTATGCTTCATCTCTACTGGGATGCCATGCTTTTCTGCATAGGCCATCAATTTCTCACGGGAGAGTAAATCCCACTCGCGCCATGGTGCAATGACCTTAATTCCTGGCTCGAGTGCGTAGTAGCCCAACTCAAAACGTACTTGGTCATTACCTTTACCAGTAGCGCCATGCGATACAGAGTCAGCACCAGTCGCACGCGCGATTCCAATTTGACGCTTAGCAATTAACGGACGTGCGATGGAGGTACCTAAAAGGTACTCACCTTCGTAAATCGTATTAGCGCGGAACATGGGGAACACAAAGTCACGCACGAACTCTTCACGCAAGTCGTCGATAAAGATATTTTCTGGCTTGATGCCAAACTGTAGAGCCTTAGCCCGTGCTGGCTCCAGCTCTTCACCCTGACCTAAATCCGCTGTGAAAGTAACGATCTCACATTGATAAGTATCTTGAAGCCATTTAAGAATCACACTGGTATCAAGACCACCGGAATACGCTAGAACTACTTTTTTAATATCAGACATGATTTCTATTCAATCAAAAAATTAACTAATAACTAACAAAGATAAATTACTTCAATACTTAGTCCAAACGGCCGCAGAGTAAATACTCCATCAAGGCCTTTTGAACATGTAAACGATTTTCAGCCTCTTCCCAAACGATGCTTTGAGGACCATCAATCACTTCTGCAGAAACCTCTTCACCACGATGCGCTGGCAAGCAATGCATAAATAAAGCTTCTGGTTTTGCCAATGCCATTAACTCTTCATCGACCATCCAGTCTTTAAAAGCAGCCATACGAGAAGTATTTTCATCCTCGTAACCCATGCTAGTCCATACATCGGTAGTAACTAAGTCAGCGCCCTTACAGGCATCTTTTGGATCAGCGCAAATCGTCAGGTGCCTTAAAGCTTTCGGAGTCAATCTGGAATCATCCAACTGATAACCGCCAGGAGCGGAGAAACGAATTTGGAAATCCAAACATTCCGCCGCCTGAATCCAGGTGTACGCCATATTGTTGGCATCCCCTACCCAAGCGACCGTTTTACCCTGAATCGGGCCGCGTGCCTCTACAAAAGTAAAGATATCAGCCAATACTTGGCAAGGATGGTATTCATTAGTAAGGCCATTGATCACGGGCACACGAGAATTTGCTGCGAAGCGCTCAATAATCTCTTGGCCAAAGGTACGGATCATGATGATGTCTGTCATCCTAGAAATCACCTGCGCAGCATCCTCTACAGGCTCGCCACGGCCTAACTGGGTATCTCGAGTATTTAGGTATACAGCATGGCCGCCAAGCTGGTGTATACCCGCCTCAAACGAAAGGCGGGTACGAGTCGAATGCTTCTCAAAGATCATCGCTAAAGTACGATCGTGCAAGGGATGCCAAGTCTCGTAACTTTTGAACTTGGTCTTAAGCCAAGCAGAGCGCTTGAGGAGATAGTCGTATTCTTCGCGCGTCAGGTCAGCAAACTGCAAGTAATGCTTAACCTGGCCGGGCACTTGGGGCTTTGCCAAAGATGTCATTGTTGAGCTTTCTACAAAAGGTTTAGCTTGCATTTTTTGTTTGGGGCATCGAACTGCACGAAAATAGTTACTAAAGTCATCTTAGAGCCTTCGCAGACTGTTAAGCTAAGGTCTAAGTAACACCGATTCCTTACTACGATTTCTACGCCAACTTGAACCACAAAAAGCTTTTCATTCAAGGCATTACAAACGCTGGCAAACCTTTTCGCCCTAGTGACTGGGCCGAACGTCTTTGCGGAGTGATGGCCACATTTCGCCCGCCAGGCGACTCTGGCGATCCCCGCTTCACTTACTCACCCTATGCCACACCAGTGGTTATTGCAAACGTAACATGTGTCGTTATTGACACTAGGCTAAGAGATCTCGATCCAAGAGCGCTCGACTTTGTCATGAACTTCGCCAAAGACAACTGTCTGCCAATCGAAGAAGCCTGTGAATTCGAACCGAAGTCGCATTCTCAGCCCTAAAAACAAAAACCCGCTCTGATAAGGAGCGGGCTTAGACTCAGATTACTCTAAAGTCTGCCTAAATCTATAAAAGTCTTACGCTGCCATCGCCTTAATGGCTGCAGACAAACGTGACTTCTGACGTGATGCAGTATTTTTGTGAGCAATCTTTTTGTCAGCAATCTTGTCGATTGTGGACTGAGTTGCTGCGAATACTTTAGCAGCAGCATCCTTATCGCCAGTTTCAATTGCTTTACGAACTGCCTTGATGGAAGTGCGGAGCTTTGAACGCAAGCTAGAGTTGTGCTCATTCTGTTTTACTGCCTGCCGTGCGCGTTTACGCGCTTGTGCGGTATTGGCCATCTTTAAACCTTGCTATATAAAAATTACAAAATACGGTTAACTAAAATTCTGTGTGGGTTCGCCAAATTTGTAAGCTGACTCACCAAAACCCAAGATTTTACATTAAAGGACTAAAAAAGCCCAGCCGCTTGATAAATAGGGGAAAATTAGCCCATGAATCTGCTTTCAGCTGCCGCTAAGGTCAGCTCCCTCACCATGCTCTCCAGGATTACCGGACTACTCCGGGAAACCCTGATTGCCCGTAGTTTTGGGGCCTCCGAGTGGACTGATGCCTTTAATGTGGCCTTCAGACTACCCAATTTGCTCCGCAGACTCTTTGCCGAGGGCGCCTTTTCTCAGGCATTTGTCCCCATTTTGGGAGAAATCTCGAGCAAGGGAGATGTAAAACAGTCCCAAATCCTCGTAAACGCGGTCGCTACGCTCTTATTTTGGGCCTTGCTGCTCACGGTACTCCTTGGAGTTGTGGGCGCGCCCTTGTTGATTCTGGCGATTGCTACAGGCTTTGAGGGTGGTCCAGCCTACGATGCGAGTGTCGTGATGACCAGAATCATGTTCCCTTACATTGGGCTTATTTCGATGGTTTCCCTCTCTGCGGGAATCCTCAATACCTTTGGCCGCTTTGCCATTCCAGCATTTACGCCAGTTTTACTCAATTTGGCCCTGATTGGCAGCGCCATCTTTTTAGCACCCCACTTAGATCAACCCATTTACGCCCTGAGTATCGGCGTACTGCTAGGCGGCGTATTACAACTGGCCATTCAAGTTCCGGCTCTCGCGCATTTGGGCTTACTCCCCAGGGTGGGACTTCTCCCAGGTGCAATTAAAGCAGCAGTTCAAAATCCGGATGCCCGTCGTGTCATGAAATTAATGGGGCCTGCCGTGTTTGCGGTTTCAGTCGCCCAAATTTCTCTGATCATTAATACTAATATTGCCTCTCGCCTACAAACAGGTAGCGTATCTTGGCTGTCCTATGCTGATCGCCTCATGGAGTTTCCAACAGCACTTTTGGGGGTAGCGCTGGGAACAGTCTTACTACCGAGCCTAAGTAAAGCAAACGCAAAAAATGATTTGGTACATGCGGGTGAGCTTTTAATTTGGGGCTTACAACTCACCTTTTTACTGGCAGCGCCTTGTGCGATTGCCCTCTTTATTTTTGGCGAGCCGCTAGCAGCAGTTTTGTATCACTACGGCAAGTTCACAGCATTAGACGTCTTGATGACACAGCGTGCTCTGGCAGCTTATGGCGTTGGACTGATTGGCCTCATTCTGGTGAAGATCTTAGCTCCTGGCTTTTATTCCCGCCAAGATATCCGTACACCAGTAAAAATTGGCTTACTAGTTTTAGTGGCAACCCAACTAGCCAATTTAGTTTTTGTTCCCTGGTTGGGACATGCCGGCCTTGCGCTGTCGGTTGGCGCAGGCGCCTGCTTAAATGCCGCACTACTCTGGGTAGGTCTGCATCGACTTGGCGCACTACCTAGCTTCGCATGGTTAAAGTATTTGGGGCAGTTATTGCTTGCCTTAATCCCTTTTGCGCTCCTCTTGTATTACGCCGCCACTGCACATAATTGGATTGCACTGCAATCTAGCCCCTGGAGTCGAGTTGGACTGCTGGCTGCCTGGCTAGCCGCTGCCGCTGTGGTGTATTTCTCAGCTTTATGGCTTGTCGGCATCCGCTGGCAAAAATTCCTGCGTCATGCAAAATAGATCTTATGCCTACACAACAATTAGACTATTTCACATCCCTCGTAGCTGAAGACGAGCACTTCCCCTTAACCGAGGCGGCGGTCGCAGTTGCACAACATGCCTACCCAGATCTCGATGTTCAGGGCGTACTTGATCAGATAGATCAATGGGGTAACAAAATTAAGCAGCGCATTACTCCAGATACACCACCGATGCAGCGCCTGCAGTTGCTCAAACATGTTTTCTATAACGAGCTAGGGTTTGGCCCAAACCAGAATGATTTTTACGCGCCCGAGAATTCTTACCTCCACCAGATCATTGAGAGTCGACGCGGCATTCCAATCTCATTGGCGGTCTTAATGATGGAGCTTGGACAGCAAATTGGCTTGAATATTCGCGGAGTATCTTTTCCAAACCACTTCATGATGCGCATTTCTTTGCAACAAGGCGAAATCATCATGGATCCTCTGAATGGCGAATCCCTTTCCAAAAATCAGTTACAAGAAATGCTCGATCCCTATCTTGATGCCAAAGGTTATCGGGGTGAGCTCAGTCTGCCACTCAATATTTTCTTGCGAGCCTCTAGTTCTCGAGAAATTCTCTCGCGCTTCATGAGAAATCTCAAAATGATTTATTCAGAAAATGAGCGCTGGGAACGTTTGCTGGGTATTCAAGAGCGTCTTGTGATTTTGTTGCCAGACTCAGCTGAAGAGGTTCGTGATCGCGGCTTGATCTTTGCACAACTAGAGTATGTGCGACCTGCGATAGCTGATCTGCATCACTACTTAAGCGAAATGCCTGGCGCAGAAGATGCGGCAGATATTCGTGAGCACATCGCTACGCTAGAGAGTCAAACCAAACTGCACTAAGCAGCCCTATTGGGCGACCTTATTTCTTTTTACCTTGAAATAATTTATAGATAGCAGCCAACACAATTGGAATAGCTGCTGCACCAATGCCAATCAATACGATCACATTGAGGTTTTGGCGAATGATGGGGATATTTCCGAAGAAGTAGCCAGCAATCACTAAACCAAAGACCCACAAGAGTGCGCCAGTCACATTGAAAAACTGGAAGCGAGAGAAGTTCATTGCGGAAACACCAGCAACAAATGGTGCAAAGGTACGAATGATCGGCAAAAAGCGTGCCACGATGATGGTCTTGCCGCCGTGCTTCTCATAAAAAGAATGGGTTTTTCGCAAAGCTGCCTGATCGATCCAACGTGATTCGCTGCTAAAAATTCGTTCGCCAATCCAGCGACCGATAAAGTAGTTCACTGTATTACCAGCAATTGCGGCAATCAATAATCCAATACAGAGTGTCCACAGATTAAAGTGCTCGGTAGCGCAATAGGCTCCAGCAATAAACAATAATGAATCCCCAGGCAAGAAGGGGGCTACCACTAAACCAGTCTCAGCAAATACGATGGCAAAGAGCAAGCCATAAGCCCAGTAGCCGTATTGCTGAATCACCACGTCTAAATGACGATCAATGTGCAATAGCAAGTCACCCAACTGCAATAAGGTATCGATCAAATCGTGCTCCATCTATTTGTTGCAAGGATATTAACAGGCTAACAATACAGATTGCGACATTTCATTCTTATAATGCGGTATGCAAACTGAACCTCACATTCAGCCTACGCATTCACCTCATCAGCCACCCATACTCTGTATTGTTGGCCCCACGGGCGCAGGCAAAACCCATCTCGCAATGGCATTGGCTGAGCATGCCAAATCCCGAGGTCAAACCGTAGAGTTAATCAGCATGGACTCTGCGCTGGTCTATCGCGGCTTGGATATTGGCAGCGCTAAGCCCACTGTGGCCGAGCAAGCTGCCGTTCAGCATCACCTAATTGATATCTTGGAGCCCACCGAATCCTATTCAGCCGCGCGCTTCGCAAATGATGCCAAACGGCTAAGCGAAGAAATTCGAGCGCGTGGAAATATTCCCGTGGTAGTGGGTGGCACGATGTTGTACTGGCGGGCTTGGGCATATGGCCTCTCATCCCTACCGCCTGCAGATCCAGAAATCCGCGCCCGCCTCGATGAGCAAGGTAAGGCAATTGGCTGGCCTGCGATGCACACTGAATTAGCGAAAGTGGACCCTATGACTGCCGCGCGTTTACAGCCCAATGATTCTCAACGAGTACAACGTGCCTTAGAGGTTTATGAAATTACGGGTAAGCCTATGTCAGAACTACTGGCAGATTCACCAAGCGAAGATGGTCGAGAAGGATCGACTATTCCAGAATGGATTGATCTCATTTCATTAGAGCCCAGCGATCGCTCCCGCCTACATCAGAACTTAGAAAAGCGCTTTGATGAAATGCTCACCGGAGGATTATTAGAAGAAGTTGAGCGGTTGAGAAAAAATCCAGGCTTGCATGGCGATCTACCTGCTATTCGCTCGGTCGGCTATCGACAAGTCTGGGAATATTTATCTGGTGAAGTAGATCAAGCCGAAATGCGCTACAAGGCATTAGCCGCTACTCGGCAGCTTGGTAAACGGCAATTAACTTGGTTGCGCGCAATCGCTGGACGAAAAACGTTTGACCCGTTCAACCCAACTGAATTAAACCTAGCCCTGGAGTATTGCAAGCAAAACCTAGATAGATAAATAGGCTTTTACCGCGCATTAAATAACGATAGTTTGTGGCGCGCCAGCAGGACGCTCTACGACCTCGCCAACCGTCCAAGCATGTAAACCTTCAGCCTTGAGAGATTGAATTGCAACATCTGCCTGGTCAGTAGACACAATTACCACCATACCAATACCGCAGTTAAATACACGCACCATTTCTGCATCGGCCACGCCACCCTTCATCTGCAACCAGCGGAAGAGTTCTGGCATTTGCCAGCTATCGCGATGCAGTACAGCTTGAGTATTTTCTGGAAGTACGCGTGGAACGTTGTCCACTAAACCGCCACCAGTGATGTGAGCCATACCCTTTACATTGATCTCTCCAATCAACTTGAGCAAAGGCTTCACATAAATTTGTGTAGGGGCCATGACTACATCACCCAAAGGTCGGCCACCCAAGTCATCAGTTGGCTTAGCTCCAGCACGCTCAATAATTTTACGAACTAGCGAATAACCATTGGAGTGTGCGCCGCTCGAAGCTATCGCCAACACGACATCGCCCGGGGCAATCGTTGCACCAGTAATAATTTTGGATTTTTCAACCGCACCAACAGCAAAGCCGGCTAAATCATATTCACCAGGAGGATACATACCGGGCATCTCAGCAGTTTCACCGCCGATGAGTGCGCAACCAGATAACTCACAACCTTGTGCTATTCCACCAACGACAGTAGCCGCAGTATCCACAGTGAGCTTGCCGCAAGCGAAGTAATCTAAGAAAAAGAGGGGTTCAGCGCCCTGGACCAAAATGTCATTCACGCTCATCGCCACCAAATCCTGGCCGATCGTATCGTGACGATTCCACTCAAAGGCCAATCTGAGCTTTGTACCAACCCCATCAGTACCGGATACCAACACTGGCTCTTTGTAGCGTTTTGGGACCTCAAACAGGGCACCAAAGCCACCAATCCCAGCCAGCACGCCTTCCCGCATGGTTTTCTTGGCCAAAGGCTTAATGCGATCCACCAAGTCATCCCCAGCATCGATATCGACACCTGCGTCACGGTAGGAGAGGCCTTTTGAGGAAGAATTGGTAGATGAGTTCATGGCAGAGATAGAAGATTAGTAAGAAACGCTACTTGGTCGGTAGAATCATTGAATTCTAGAGGATTCGAGGACGATGGCTGAAATTTTTACCCCTTTTCTGACTGCATTTATTCTGGCTTACGCCTTACGCCCAGTTTGCTTGTGGCTTGAGAGGCGTAGCCTACCCCGCGCAGCGGCCGCTGGGATTGCCATGATTATTGGCTTGGTAGTCATATTTTCAATACTGACCCTCTTTATTACCCTCCTGAAAACCGAAATCCCGCTAATTAAGGCGCAATTTCCGACTTGGATCCAAAACACGCAAGCCTGGCTCGAGCCTAAGTTGAGTGAATTTCATATTGATGTGGATTGGGGCACGCTCAAATCCAGCGCTACCCAAAAAATTACTACGCACCTCAACGACAACTCTGATGCGCTAATGTCCTCCACCTTGGAGACTGTACTGATGTCAGGTAGCTCGGTGATTGCAGGATTCGTTAATGCGGTTCTGATCTTGTTTGTGATGTTTTATTTATTGATCGACTGGGACCATCTTTTCAAACTCATTAGAACGATTGTTCCAGTCCGCGCACAAGAGACAATTCACCACCTCGCAATGCACGCTGATGGCTTACTCTCGCAATACCTCCGGGGTATGTTGATTGTGATTTCGATCATGTCCGTCTTTTACAGTGTAGGGTTAAGTGTCATTGGAGTGCAGGGTGCAGCGGCTCTAGGCGTCTTCACTGCGCTCATGATTGTGATTCCCTACATCGGCATTACTCTAGGCTTTACTCTAGCCGTCCTTGCAGCCCTTCTGCAGTTTGGCCCTGGCGGTGCAATTATCGGCGTTCTAGTACTGTATGGACTGGGTCAATTCATTGAAGGCTTCTTTCTGACGCCACGTCTCGTAGGTGAGCGAATTGGCCTACACCCCGTTGCCGTGCTCTTTGCCTTATTGTTATTTGGAAAGTTATTTGGTTTCTTTGGCGTACTACTTGCATTACCCATCAGCGCTGTGGGTTTAGTACTTTTGCAATATGGCTGGACACGCTACACCCAAAGTCCGTGGTACCAAAAGTAAATTACTGCAGCAATGAATAGCCCCTCACTACCAAGACAGTTTGCTCTCGACATCGGTCACACACCTAAACCCAGCTTGAGTAATTTTTTAGCCGGGGAAAATCTAGCGCTGCACTCTACCTTGCTGGCTGTAGCCAAATCCTGGGAAGCGCATGCTCCAAGATTAGCTAGTGAGAATCCTCTTAATCAACGCTGGATCTATTGGTGGGGCCCCGAAGGCTCTGGTCGCACCCATTTACTCGGTGCAATTGGCAATGCTGCTCAGCAATTAGATTTGAAATGCTTCCACCTGACTCCCAGTGAACCCATTTCCTGGGTGAGTCTCGAGGAGGGCCTGCCTGCCCTGTGCATCAGCGATACGCCCTCAGTTATTACGGTTGATGACGTGGATCGACTGGATGAGCGCCTGGTAGCCTCCTTATTTCGGATTCTGAATGCCATTCAGGGTAGTAAAGCAATTCATATTTTCATGGCAGGTAACGCCGCTCCTGGCGCATTAAAACTTCGCGAAGACCTGCGCACCCGCCTGGGATGGGGTTTGATCTTTCAAACTCATCTTTTGGGCGATGATGAGAAAATAGAAGCCTTACAACAAGCAGCACAAGCGCGCGGCTTGGTTTTATCGTCAGATGTATTGCCTTGGTTGCTCAATCGCTTTTATCGCGACATGCCCAGCCTGATGGCCTTGATTGATGCCTTAGATGCTTACTCACTAGAAACAAAACGTGCTGTTACATTGCCCCTCGTTAGAGAGCTCTTGCAGCCTAAATAAATATTAATGACTCAATTAGCACTGTTCGATTTAGATCACACTCTTCTCCCCTGCGATAGCGATTACGAATGGGGTCAATTCTTGGCACGCATTGGTGTAGTCGATAGCAAATACTATGCGGAGCAGAATGAACGCTTTTATCAAGATTACAAGGATGGAAAGCTGAATATTCAAGAGTTTCTTCGCTTTGCATTAAAGCCACTCTCCGAACATTCCCGCGCTCAGCTTAAAGAATGGCATGACGCCTTCATGCAAGAAGTCATTACTGGCCAGCTTCGTCAACAGGCGCTTGATCTGGTGAAGCGTCACCAAGATGCTGGCGATCTTTGCTGCGTTGTAACTGCAACCAATAGCTTTGTTACTCGCCCCATCGTAGAAAGTTTTGGGATTGAACATCTTGTCGCTACAGAACCTGCCACTGTGGGGGATCAGCCTTTCGCTGATTTCACGGGTGAGGTTAAGGGAATCCCGAGTTTTCGGGAAGGAAAAATTCAACGAGTGCATGATTGGCTCGCTACTCAAAAGATCGCATTCGATGAATTGCCACAAAGTTATTTTTATTCAGACTCGATGAATGATTTACCTCTCCTGGAGAAAGTGAGCAATCCTGTTGCTACTAATCCAGATGCTCGCCTACGTGATGAAGCCTTAAAACGTCACTGGCCCATACTTGAACTGTTTGCATGATTACCAAATTTATTAAACGTATTTTGCGTCGTGATCCCATGATCCGACATACTGCAGCCCATACCTCTGGTGCGCCGAAAAGAGTTCCTAAAAAAACTCACCGCATTGACCCAGACTTACTTTCGAAAAATGCCGTGAAGGTAACTCAGACTTTGCAGCAGGCCGGCTATGATGCTTTTATTGTGGGTGGCGCCGTACGAGATTTAGCTTTGGGCATTGGTCCTAAGGACTTCGATGTAGCAACGAATGCCACCCCAGAGCAAGTGCAAAAACTTTTTCGTAAAGCACGCCTCATTGGTCGTCGCTTTCAGATTGTGCATGTCACTTTCTTCGGCAAAGGCCAACCGGAAATTATTGAGGTATCCACCTTTAGAGCCCTATTAGAGAACGCTGGCGAGCATGTGGCAGAAAATGGCCGCATCTTGCGCGATAACGTCTGGGGTAGTCAGCATGAAGATGCTGCACGCAGAGATTTCAGCATCAATGCGATGTACTACGACCCCGCTACTGAAACCGTACTCGACTATCACGGCGGTATGGCTGACATGCAGAAGAAAACCTTGCGCATGATTGGTGACCCAGCGAAGCGCTATCGTGAAGACCCTATTCGTATGCTGCGCGCCATTCGTTTTGCTGCTAAGACAGGCTTTACATTGGATGTTGCAACACGCGCGCCCATCGCTAAGTTAGGTAAGCTAATTCATGATGTTCCATCGGCTCGCCTCTTTGATGAAATTCTCAAGCTACTCATGTCTGGTTATTCATGGGCTGCGATTCAAGGTTTAAAGGATGCAGGTTTACACCACGGCCTCTTGCCTTTACTTGATCACATCTTAGATCAGAGTGCAGACTCTAAAGAAGCGAATGATTTTGTTCGTATTGCCCTTGCCAATACTGACCAACGTATTCAATCCGGCAAAAGTGTTTCGGCCGGATTCTTGTTCGCGACTTTGCTCTGGCCAGATCTACTAGGCAACTGGAAAAAGAATATTGCCAAAGGGATTTCCAATATTCCTGCACTGCATGATGCGATGGATGAGACGATTGCCAGTCAAAGCAGTGGCATGGTGATTCAGCGTCGCTTCGAGAGCGATATGCGGGAAATCTGGTCAATGCAACCCCGCTTTGAAAAGCGTGTTGGACGCTACCCCTATCGCCTCATTGAATCTCCACGCTTTAGAGCGGGTTATGACTTTATGCTCCTGCGCTGTGCCACAGGAGAAAAGAATCCAGCCCTAGGCGAATGGTGGACCAGTTTTATTGAAACTGACCCGACTGGGCAAGAAGCCCTGATGGCGAGCGTTAAAAACGAGACTGGCAATAGCGCCTCCCCAACAAAACGACGTCGCCGTAGAAAAGCCAAAGTGGCCGAACCTACCGAAAGTGCAGCGGACTAAGCAGACTTGAGAAAAATTCAGTAAAGTAGTTTCAGTAGTCTTTGTGTACCCTTCTCTCGTTTGGAATGAGCATGGCTCGAGCTTTTATTGGATTTGGTGGAAATGTCGGTGACACGCGTCAGCTTATTACTGATGCGATTGTGTGCCTCGCACAGCGTTGTGAGCTCCAAATACTAGCTAAAAGCTGTTTTTACCAAAGTGCGCCCTTTCAAGCTACCGGGGGCGACTATATCAACTCTGTGATTGAAATTGAAACGCAATTAAGTCCGTATGGCCTTTTGCATGTCTGCCAAGCAGTCGAACAAGAATTTGGCCGCGAGCGTCCCTATGCAAATGCACCCCGCACAATTGATCTCGATATCCTGTCCTTTGAGGGCGTATCTCAAACGGACACAGAACTCACCATCCCTCACCCCAGAATGATTGAACGCTCCTTTGTTCTGCTTCCTTTACTGGAAATTGCTCCAGATTTCTTTTTGCCGAATCTGGGCGAACTCAAGGCGTATTTACCTGATGTAGCCGATCAGCGCATTGAAAAACTCTCTTGTCGCAACTGTAATTGCGGTGAAAAACAGGTTTATAGCCAATCAGCGCATTAATTCATTAAACTCACGCCATGGGTTACTTACAAGGCGATAAGCCAATGACGATTTCTAAACTCCTCGCCATGCGTGCTGAGGGTGAAAAAATTACGATGCTGACAGCATACGATTCAACCATGTCAGCCTTGTTAAATCGCAGCGGAGTAGACACCATCCTGATTGGAGACTCATTAGGGAATGTGATTCAAGGTCACTCCAGCACCACTCCGGTAACCGTTGAGCAAGTGGCATATCACACCGAATGTGTGGCCCGCGCCAACTCTCACGCCTTCATCATTGCTGATCTGCCTTTTGCCAGCTATGGCGATCCTGTTCAAGCCTTAGATTCAGCAGCAGAACTCATGCGCGCAGGTGCAGATATGGTCAAACTGGAAGGTGGTGATTGGCAAGTTGGCATCATTCAGTATTTAGTAGAACGTAGTGTTCCTGTTTGTGCGCACTTAGGTTTATTACCTCAGTCCGTTCACATCCTGGGTGGCTATAAAGTTCAAGGTAAATCCAAAGATGCTGCAAGCCTGATGCTTGAGCAGGCAATAGCGTGCGAGCAAGCTGGCGCACAAATGATTGTGCTCGAAGCCATTCCATCCTCATTGGGCAAGCTCATTACCGAGTCACTTTCTATCCCCACCATTGGAATTGGTGCAGGCGCAAATTGCTCTGGCCAAGTATTGGTGCTGCAAGATATGTTGGGTATCAGCCCTGGAAAGCCGCCAAAGTTTGTTAAAAACTTTATGGATGGGCACGCCTCAATTGAGGCGGCAGTCAAAGCCTATGTTCGAGAAGTGAAATCCGGAAAGTTCCCCGGACCCGAACACGGCTTTGCTGGATAAGTTCAAACTACTAGTTAACTAAAAAAGCTCTTGACGCCGTCGAACCAACCCTTTTGATGGGGGTTATGTTTATCGCCACCCGATTTCAGGCTATCGTCAAAGCTCTGCAGTAATTTTCTCTGTTCATCAGTTAACTTGACTGGAGTCTCGATCGCAACGTGAACGAAGAGATCGCCCACGATAGTCGAGCGCAAACCTTTGATACCCTTGTTACGCAAGCGGAATGTTTTTCCAGTTTGCGTACCCTCAGGAATCGGAAACTCAACCCGCCCTGAAAGCGTTGGAACTTCTATATCTCCACCAATCGTTGCAGTTGCAAACGAGATCGGCATTTGGACATGTAAATCACTGCCATCACGCTCAAATACCTTATGGGGTTTTACTCTCACCTCTACATAAAGATCGCCGGATGGTCCACCATTGACGCCGGGCTCGCCATTTCCAACCGAGCGCACGCGCATACCATCATCAATACCCACAGGGATTTTAATTTCAAGTGTTTTTTGTTCTTTATGTTTACCGCTGCCATGACAAGTCTTGCATGGTTTTGGAATGTACTCACCAGTGCCACGACACTTGGGGCAAGTTTGTTGCATTGAGAAAAAGCCTTGCTGGACACGGACTTGGCCATGACCGCCGCAAGTAGTGCATCTCTCGGCTTTGCTACCAGGTTCAGCGCCAGTGCCATGACACGGCTTGCAATTGCTCCAGCTTGGCACCCGAATTTGAGTCGTGTAACCCTCGGCAGCTTGCTCAAGAGTGATCTCCATGTTGTAACGTAAATCGGCACCTTTATAGACCTGCGGTCCTGACTGACGTCCGCCACCTTGTCCAAAAATATCGCCAAAGATATCGCCAAAAGCGTCAGCAAAACCGCCACCGCCAAAGCCACCGCCACCGCTACCAAAACCACCTGATTGATCAAGGCCAGCATGACCATACTGATCATATGTAGCGCGCTTATTTGGATCCGTTAAAGTTTCGTAAGCTTCTTTAACTTCTTTAAATTGCGCTTCCGCTGTTTTGCTATCGGGGTTGCGATCAGGATGATGCTTCATCGCCATTTTTCGATAAGCTTTTTTTAGCTCCTCATCGCTTGCGCCTTTGGCAACTCCAAGGACCTCGTAATAATCGCGTTTACTTGTAGACACAAAATTCCTCTCAACAACCTGAATGACACAAGTCGGCGCATGGCCGACTTGTTATTTAAGTACCTCTAAACTACGTTAAATGACTCTTAATTAAGGGTTTATTTCTTGTCATTCACTTCTTTAAAATCCGCATCCACCACGTCAGCATCGGGAGCAGCAGCTTGTGCGCCACCAGGCGCTGCGCCAGGAGCACCACCAGCCTTAGCCTGTTCTGCAGCCATGGCTTTTTCACCCAGCTTCTGACTTGCTTTACCCAAAGCCTCAGTCTTAGCCTCAATAGCAGCTTTATCGCTACCCTTGATGGCTTCGTCCAATTCTTTCAAGGCAACTTCGATTGCTTCTTTCTCGGAAGCCTCTAAAGCAGAGCCATGCTCTTCCAAAGTCTTCTTAGTGGAGTGAGCTAAAGCGTCAGCAGTGTTACGTGCGGTAACTAATTCCAATGCTTTTTTATCTTCATCGGCATTCGCCTCAGCATCTTTCACCATGCGTAAAATTTCTTCTTCAGTCAAGCCTGAGTTTGCCTTGATGGTGATCTTGTTCTCTTTGCCAGTCGTTTTGTCTTTTGCAGTGACATGCAAAATACCGTTGGCATCAATATCAAAAGTCACTTCAATTTGTGGCATACCGCGTTGTGCCGGAGCAATACCCTCCAAATTGAACTCACCGAGTAATTTGTTGGCAGCAGCCATCTCACGCTCACCTTGGAAGCACTTAATGGTTACCGCAGGCTGGTTATCTTCCGCTGTAGAGTAAACCTGTGAATGCTTCGTCGGAATGGTCGTATTCTTCGGAATCATCTTGGTCATGACGCCGCCCAAGGTTTCGATACCCAAAGACAATGGGGTTACGTCCAGGAGCAATACGTCTTTACGATCACCAGACAATACTGATCCCTGAATCGCGGCACCCACTGCAACTGCCTCATCTGGGTTCACATCTTTGCGTGGCTCTTTACCGAAAATTTCTTTTACCTTGTCCTGAACAGCAGGCATACGGGTTTGACCGCCGACCAAAATCACATCATCGATTTCAGCGGGATTTACGCCAGCGTCTTTAATTGCAGTCAAGCAAGGACCAGCCGTACGGTTGATCAACTCTTCTACCAAAGATTCCAACTTAGCGCGGGTCAACTTCAAGTTCAAGTGCTTAGGGCCGCCTGCATCAGCAGTCACATATGGCAAATTGATTTCAGTCTGTTGTGCAGATGACAATTCGATCTTGGCTTTCTCAGCAGCATCTTTCAAACGCTGCAATGCCAATACGTCCTTACTCAAATCTACGCCTTGCTCTTTCTTGAACTCAGCAATGATCCAGTCAATGATGCGCTGGTCAAAATCTTCACCACCCAAGAAGGTATCGCCGTTAGTAGAGAGCACTTCAAATTGCTTCTCACCATCTACGTTAGCAATCTCAATAATGGATACGTCGAATGTACCGCCACCCAAGTCATACACAGCGATCTTACGATCCACTTTGTCTTGCTTGTCCAAACCAAATGCCAATGCAGCAGCAGTTGGCTCATTGATGATGCGCTTAACATCTAAACCAGCGATACGACCTGCGTCTTTAGTGGCTTGACGTTGGCTATCGTTAAAGTAAGCAGGAACAGTAATCACTGCCTCAGTCACTTCTTCGCCGAGATAATCTTCGGCGGTCTTTTTCATTTTGCGCAGAATTTCTGCTGACACTTGTTGTGGTGCCATTTTTTTGTCGCGTGCTTCTACCCAGGCGTCACCGTTGTCCGCTTGCACAATTTTGTAAGGCATTAGGCCAATATCTTTTTGCACTTCCGCATCAGTAAATTTACGACCCATCAAACGCTTTACTGCGTAGATAGTGTTTTTAGGATTAGTTACTGATTGGCGTTTTGCGGGTGCACCAACCAACACTTCGCCGTCTTCAACATAAGCGATGATGGAGGGAGTTGTGCGGCCGCCTTCTGCGTTCTCGACAACTTTAGGTGCATTGTTTTCAACAACCGAAACGCACGAGTTCGTGGTTCCTAAGTCAATTCCGATAATCTTTCCCATAATGGCTCCAAAAAATTAAGTTACGTGTAATTCCGTCAAACTGCGAATAATTCGATAAGGAATAAATGGGGTCGAAGAAGAGAAATTCAAGGGTTCAAAAGCAAAAAAGGCAGATTTCTGCCCTTTTTTATCTTTTTTGACCCCAAAAACCCCATTTAGAGGCTTTTTTAGGGACTTTTAGCACCTTATTTAGGCGCGCTCACAGTTACCAAGGCTGGGCGCAAAATACGATCAGCAATGGAATAACCCCTTTGCAAGACTGAAACCACCGTATTGGCCTCCTGGTCTGAAGGAACTGAAGCAATAGCCTGGTGGTGGTGCGGATCGAACTTATCACCTACAGCAGGATTAATCTCAGTCAAGCGACCTTTTTCAAAGGCAGACAGTAGTTGTTTAAGGGTGATCTCCAAGCCCTCTTTGAAGGCCTTGGCATCTACAGTTTCTGCGTTCAGGGCTGCATACAAACTATCTGTAACCGGCACGAGGTGCTCAGCAAAACTTTCAATCGCAAACTTATGTGCCTTTGAGATATCTTCGGCGGCACGGCGGCGAATGTTTTCACCTTCGGCCTTAGTGCGTAGGAAGTTATCCTGCATCTCGGTGAGCTTTTGATTTAACTCGGCAATTTCTTGCTCTGGAGTTTTTACTTCAGCCTCCGCAGGGGCGGCTTCAGAACCACCTACAGCTTGAGGATCGGCAGCAGTATTTTCTTGCTCAGGAGATGGATTTTGATTTTCTTGGGTCATGGGTGCAAATTCACTTTTCTATCAGGATGGCTACTTCTCAACAATATGGGGCCGATTTAGGCAATTTCAAGTGCGCCAAACTTTAAGTAATCTTCGCTTTAGCTAACTCAGCCAAGCGGTCGCGCTCCTGCAATACCGCATCTGATTCAACACCTAAACTCCAACCAGATAGATGCTGCTGGGCAATGTCGTACATGGCATCGATCCACTTTGGATTGCTATTTAAGCAAGGGATATAGCGGTAGTCTTTGCCGCCATGCTCCAAAAAGATCTCACGCGCTTCCATTGCAATCTCTTCTAGGGTTTCTAAGCAATCGGCCGGAAATCCTGGGCAAAAAATATCCACTCGTTTACAACCTGCTTTACCCAACTCTTCAATTATCGGAGCCGTATAAGGCTTAAGCCACTCCGCTTTACCAAAGCGAGATTGAAAAGTGACTAAGTATTGTCCAGGCTCTAGACCTAATGACTCACCAAGCAGGCGGCCAGTTTTCAAGCACTCACAATGGTAGGGATCGCCCTTCATTAAATTGCGCTTGGGTAGACCGTGGAAAGACATCACAAAGCGGTCACCTGCAGCAAAATCTGGGCGACCATCTTTATCCCATGCGCCGAGTACTTGGTCACGTAATGCTGCAATATAGGCAGGGTTGTCGTGATAGTACTTAACCAAACGCAACTCGGGTTGATTGCGCCAAGTCCCCAGTACGCGAAACACTTCATCAAAACTCGACGCAGTAGTAGTTGCCGAATACTGCGGATACAGCGGTAGTAATAAAAGACGCTCCATACCCTGTGCCTGTAAGGCTTCTAGGGCTTGTTGAGTCGAAGGTTCGCCATAACGCATGGCTAAATCTACCAACACGACTTGACCGTGATTGGCGAATTTCTCACCCAACTCTTTTGCTTGTAGGCGTGAGTAATGCATCAATGGAGAACCTAATTTTGGCAACCAAATTGAGGCATATTTTTTTGCAGACGCACCACTACGAATCGGCAAAATAATACCGTTCAAAATACACCACCAAATAATGCGGGGGATTTCTACAACACGTGGATCGGATAGAAATTCTTTGAGATAGAGTCTGACTGCCTTAGCCGTTGGAGCAGAAGGAGTGCCCAAGTTAAGCAATAACACTGCTGTCTTAGAGGGGCGTAAGTGGGGATTTTGATTCAAGGAATATTCGTCTTTATTAAAGAGAGCCAAAAGATATAAATTTTACTAAGAACTGATTGGCGCACTTAATGCGCCCGATAACAACTTAGAGGTGATGTCGACAATCGGAATTACTCGATCGTATGCCATACGAGTAGGTCCAATCACACCAAGGGTTCCAACGATCTGACCATCCACACTGTAGGGTGCACTGATGACCGCCAAATCTTCATATGGCAGCAAATCACTTTCACCGCCAATGAAGATTTGAATGCCATCGGCATGACTAGATACGTCTAACAACTGCATAAGGACCGACTTTTGCTCCAACATATCAAACATCTTGCGCAGCTTATCCAAATTAGTACTGAGATCGCCCACATTCAGTAAGCGTCGCTCACCTGATAGCAACATATCTCCTTGACCCATACCGTAATCACTAACACCACTGTGTAACGCTAAGGTCATTAGCCCCGAGATATCGGTTCGCAAGTTATCTAAATCAGAGGCAAGATGAGCGCGTACCTGAGCAAAACTCTTGCCGGCAAACTGAGTATTGATGTAATTTCCGGCCTCAACTAGCTGACTTGGAGTGTAGTCCTGCGAGGTGGGGAGAATACGGTTTTGAACATCGCCTTCAGGAGTAACCATAATGAGCAGGATTTTGCCTTCACCCAGCCTCAAGAATTCAATATGCTTAAAGACCTGAGCCCGCTTAGGCGTCATCACCACCCCGGCAAAATGAGTCAAATTGGACAGAATTTGCGCAGCGGAATTCAGCACCCTTTGGGGCGAATCTGGCAAAAGCCCTTTTTCCATCTCGCGAGCGGCAATTTCTTCTAGAGGGCGAACGGTCACCATCGTATCCACAAAGAGGCGATAGCCCCTTGGGGTTGGGATGCGGCCCGCTGAGGTATGGGGGCTGGTTACCAGCCCCATTTCCTCTAGATCCGCCATGACATTACGAATCGTGGCCGCAGAAAGATCCAATCCCGAGAATCGAGATAGGGTGCGTGAGCCAATAGGCTGCCCCTCTTCGATATAGCGCTCGATGAGGGTTTTCAGTAAGGCGCGGGAACGATCATCCATGGTGGAAGGGATTTTATGCGTATGGTTTAATCGTTATATGTTAAGCCCATCCCCAAATTCCAGCAAAAAGGCCTTTAGCCGGGTTGCACTTGTCGGCAAATATCAGGCTGACGGCATACAAGAGCGCCTTAAGGACCTGGCAGTGCTACTTGGCCAGCAAGGCTGTGAGGTCTATATTGAAAGCGCTACCGCCAGCCACTTAAGCCTAACTGCCTACCCGATCAAAAAAGTAGAGGAGTTTGCAGGAGCTATTGATTTAGCAGTAGTTTTAGGTGGTGACGGAACAATGCTGGGGATTGGACGTCAACTGGCGGGCAGTAATGTCCCCCTCGTTGGCATCAATATGGGTCGCTTGGGTTATATGACCGATATCGCCATTCAGAACGTTGAAACAGTTTTGCCGCAAATTATTGCTGGTGACTACGAAGCCGATACCAGAACACTACTAGATGCAGTCGTATTGCGTGATGGCAAAAAAATTAATCAAGCCCTCGCCCTCAATGATGTTGTAGTTAATCGCTCCGGAATATCAGGAATGGTGGAGCTTGCAGTGCGCGTCAACGGTTCATTTATGTACAACCAGCGATCAGATGGCTTAATTGTGTCCACTCCTACCGGCTCAACGGCCTATGCCCTTTCCGCTGGCGGACCGATTCTGCATCCACGGGTTGCCGGAATTCTATTGGCACCAATTGCACCGCATTCTTTATCTAATCGCCCCATCGTCTTGCCACAAGATATTCTGGTGAGCATTGAGGTAGTTGATGGCAGAGAAGTGATTGTGAACTTTGACATGCAATCACAAACGCATTTGCACTCCGGTGACATCATTGAAGTCAGTCAATCTGAAAAAACTATCACCCTACTCCACCCTCGCAGCCATAGTGACTACAAAACCTTGCGCGAGAAGTTACATTGGAATGAGTACCCATCGACATTCTGATGTCGAATTTTTTGGTACGCTAAACCATGCTACAAACACTATCGCTTCGCGACTTTGTCATTGTTGACCAGCTAGAGCTCGACTTTTCCTCCGGGTTTACAGTCTTAACTGGTGAAACAGGTGCTGGTAAGTCCATCCTCTTAGATGCTCTCAGCTTGGTATTGGGCGAACGTGCAGATAGCAGCCAAATTCGTGAAGGCTGCAACCGCGCAGAAATTAGCGCCCTCTTTCGGATTGATCCACAGCAAATTGAACATTTCAATCAATGGCTAGATGAGCAAGGCTTTCCACTGGAAGATGGTGGACAAAGTCTTTTACTGAAAAGAACTGTAGAGACTAATGGCCGTAGCCGCGCCTTTATTAATGGCAGCGTAGCAACCTTGGTACAACTGCGAGAAGCAGGTGATCAGTTAGTGGATATTCATGGTCAACATGCACATCAACTATTGCTTAAAGGTGGCGCGCAACGCGAACTACTGGATCGCCATGCCAACCACCTAGATCTGGTTACTGAGGTCTCCCAATTATTTAAAACCCTGAATGACTCGCGTCGCAGACTCGAGCAAGCTGAAAATGCTGGACAAGATATTGAACGCGAGCGTGAGCGTTTGGAATGGCAATTAGAAGAGCTCACCGAACTTTCTCCGCAAGAAGGCGAATGGACTGCCATTCAAAGTGAGCATGCACGTCTGGCCAATGGCGCAAAAATTATGAGCGGCTGCCAAGAAGCAATTGATACCTTGAGCGATGCAGATAACTCTGTCGAATCTACCCTCTCTAAGGCCAGCGCCAATATCAGCACCTTAGCAGAGCATGATTCTGCACTCAGTGATATCAGCCAAGCCTTAGAGTCAGCCCAAATTCAGATTGATGAAGCGGTCCATGGCCTCAATCGTTATTTACAAAAACTCGATTTAGATCCTGCACGTCTCAGCGAGGTGGAAGAGCGCATGCAAGCGCTTCATGGTGCAGCTAGAAAATACCGTACCGAAGCAGATGAATTACCAAAGCTTCTTTTAGATACTACTGAACGCTTAGAGGCATTAACGGCCTCGCAAAATATAGAAGCTTTACGTGAGAGGGTGAAACAAGAAGAGCTCGCCTACCTAAAGCAAGCAAAGCAGCTTTCACAAAAACGCAGCAAGGCTGCACTAGATTTAGGTAAGCAAGTTACCACTGCAATGCAAGATCTATCGATGGCAGGTGGACAATTAGAGATTGCCTTACTACCTTTAGCCGAGGGTGGCGCTCATGGTCTTGAGCAAATTGAGTTTCTGGTTGCAGGCCATGCTGGCAGCACTCCACGTTCACTAGCTAAAGTAGCTTCCGGCGGTGAATTAGCTCGTATTAGCTTAGCTATTAGCGTCATCACCAGCAAGGCATCCTTTACACCTACGCTGATATTTGATGAAGTCGATGCTGGTATTGGCGGCGCTGTTGCGGAGACGGTTGGGAAGTTGTTGCGACAACTTGGCGAGTCTCATCAAATTCTGTGTGTGACCCATTTGCCGCAAGTAGCTGCGCAAGGCAATCACCATCTCAAAGTCAGTAAATCTCAGGCGGGTGATAAAACCCTCTCTCAGGTCACTCCACTTGGAAGGTCTGAGCGAGTAGAGGAAGTTGCGCGCATGCTTGGCGGGGCAACGATTACCGATACCACACGCCGACACGCTCGCGAGCTCCTAGAGCAAAACTAAGCCGGTTCAGCGTTCGAAGGGGCCAGAAATATTTCTTGCCATAAAGTCAGAACCATATCTCTTGCTTGAACCAGTTGTGGCTCAAGCCCCAAATCTACCCGCGTCTTTTCTGCACCATCTAAACGTAAGCGGTGTTGACGCGCCCGAAGAAAGCGATAGGCATCTCCTACCTCTTGCGCTATTGCAGTTTGAATTAAGCCTGCCTCTCCAGCAATCCGAAGTAAAGCGATGTTTCCTAGATTGCCAATCAGCTGTGGATAGGTGTTTGAGAATGCCAGTACTAAAAATTGCACGATAAATTCAATATCCACCATGCCGCCGGCATCATGCTTCAAATCAAAGTCGGGGCTAGGGTTTGGATGTCCAGCATGAACCTTGCGACGCATTTCCAAAATCTCATGGCGCAGTTGTCCAACATCACGCTTCTGACTTAAAACTTCAAATCGCACACCGTCAAAGAATTCTCCAACCACTCTGGATCCTGCCGAGAATCTAGCTCGCGTCAGAGCTTGATGTTCCCACACCCACGCAGCATTACCACCCTCCCGCATCTGGTATTTTTTAAATGCATCAACACTGGTTACCAAAAAACCAGCAGAGCCATTTGGACGAAGACGTGTGTCGATTTCAAATAAGTTGCCAGCTGATGTGTAGGCAGTTAACCAGTTAATCATCCGCTTAGCGAGTAAGGCATAAATTTCTTGAGCAGCAAAATCAGTTTCTTCGGCTTGATATAAAAAAACCAAGTCTAAGTCGGAGGCATAGCCCAACTCTTTACCACCCAACTTGCCATAAGAAATGACTGCGAATGGCGCAGTCGTATCCAGCGGCAATGCAAACTTCTGGGCAACGCCAGGCCATACCCGCTCAAAAGTGGTCTGCAATATCAAGTCTGCCAAAGCAGATAGATGATCACTCACCTTCTCTACTGAAAGCTCGTGATCCACACCAATTCCTAAATCCGCGAGCAAAGTAATAAAGGTTTCGGTGTGATGGGTAATACGTAAAATATCCATCGCCTGCTCTGAGCCATCACCATCTGCCATCACGTCATCAAGACGCATATCTAAAGTCGCTTTTACTTCCTGCCAATACTGCTCTGGATTTTCAATCAGGGCTTTCTCAGTACGCGAGTTGAGTAAGTAATCCAAGAGATGGGGATGGCGAGTTAAATATTGCGCTCCCCATTGAGAGGTCTTGAGTAAAGCTAATACATTTAATAGTGCCTGAGGATATTCAGACAAGATAGATAGATAGGCACTGCGCCTTGCAACCGCTTCTAGCAAATCAAAAAAACGTAGTAAGGTTTGATCTGCGCTAATCACAATAGGCTGATCCATTTGCAAGTTCTCTGCCGCCTTGCGAATGAGGTTGTTGAAAATGATCCTGCTTTTTTCTGATAACTGTCTTTGCTTAGAGCTGTCCCCCCAAGCTAACCAACGGGCTGTAGCCTCTGGGAACAGCGTGGTATCAGGTTCCCAGCCTGCTGGCAATGAGGTATTGTCTAAGCGTGTAGCATCATCGAGTACAAAAGCTTTTTCGAAATACTGGGCTACTGCCGTTTGGTGTTTATCGAGCTCAGATAAAAAACGGGCTTGCTCTTGAATCTGATCAGGGCCGACCATACTCGCCGCTAAACGAGTACGAGGACCCTCGTCCTCGGGCAAATAGTGTGTCTGCTGATCTTCCCAAACCTGGATCCGATGCTCTAAGCGACGCAAGTAAACGTAAGCCGCCTTTAAATCATCAACCTCTTTAGCGGGCAAAATACCTTGCTGCTTTACCAACTCCAACACCTCTAGAGTAGGCCGAATGCGAAAACGCGGATCTGTCCCACCGCGCATCAATTGAAACATTTGTGCCAAGAACTCAATTTCGCGGATACCACCACGACCCAACTTAATATCCCTAGATCGACCATGATGATTGGACGAGCGCTTCTCAGCTTCATGCTGTATCTGCCTATGCAATTCACGGATAGAAGCAATCACACCGTAATCTAAATGGCGGCGATAAACAAAAGGGCGAATCAGTTGGTCTAGCTCACGCTCGCAATAGGCAAAGGAAGATGAGTCAGATAAAGGCGAGATCAACCTACTCTTAATCCAAGCGTAGCGCTCCCACTCCCTACCTTGTACCAATAGATATTCTTCGAGCATATCGAGACTACAGACTAGGGGCCCTGAATCTCCATTAGGCCTCAGACGCATGTCCACCCGAAATACAAACCCATTGGCATCATGCTCTGCCAATAACTTAATCAGACGCTTACCCATTCGTGTAAACCACTCGTGATACGACAGGCTCTTAGGTCCACCCTGAGTATCACCTTCGTGCTCATACAAAAAGATCAGGTCAATATCAGAAGAAAGGTTGAGCTCTAGCCCACCCAACTTACCCATACCCACGACCATTAAAGGCATCTCTGAATCTGTAACCCGACTCCAAGGCAAGCCAAAACGACGCTGCTGATCTGCTCGGATATAGGCAATCGCAAGGGCTATTACCTCCTCAGCAAAATGACTCAATGCCTGCGTTACCTCACTGAGATCGGCCATACCATTGAGGTCTCGGAAGGCAATCCAGAGCATGAGGCGTTGCCTTGCCAGCCTCAGATCCGCCATAAACTGAGCCTCATCTTGCTCAGGGGCTGCTAAAGCATCTTGGCAAGGACTCAATAGATCTCCAATTCCAATCAGATCCACTTTTTGGGCGCCCTGAGAACGAAGCCAATCAACCCAATCAGGGTGGGAGTTGAGCCAGCGTTGCGCGTAGCTGGAGTGCTGCTTTAGAAATTCAATTTGAGCGGCAAAATCAGTCATTTCTCCATCTTAATCCGACTCTCGACTCAAACTTGCAGAAGCTTGGCGATCACCTAATAGCTGACGGATAATAGAGTCCATGCTTGTAAATATCATCTGGACTCGCCTGCTGAGCGTGCTTCAAAAACGTCCTCCAGGTTCTGGTGGTCGCTGGCGTAAGCGCGCCCTCATTCTTGCAGGTGTCACTGTGGCTTTTTTTGTATTAGGCCATCTTGGGGTGCGTTTTGTTTTATGGCCACAGATTGAGAAATCAAAGCCCACTATTGAGCGCTTAATGAGTGCTCGCTTGGGGACCAATGTCACGATGGATGATGTCCAGGTATCTTGGACTGGAGTTCGACCAAGCTTTGCGATTCAAGGATTACGATTTAATAGCGCAAGCACTTCCACCCCGCCCTTACTCATTGAGAATATCAGCGGGCAACTCAGTTGGCTCTCTTTCTATTATTTAGCACCCTATTTTCACGAGATCGTCATTGATCGGGCGCAGCTATACGCACAGCGCGATGCAAAAGGCATTGTTTCCATTGCCGGAATTCCGATTCAAGGCGATGCTGATAATTTTTCAACCGGTAACTGGTTGCTCGCTCAAAACGATATCCAAATTAACAATGCCAAAATTTATTGGGAAGACCAACAAAGTCGAAAACTAAAAACTACCATTGATATTCAGAGCCTCCACTTAATAAATGGCATTCGTAGTCACGAGGGGCAGCTCATCACTCAAACTCCTTGGAGTCCAAATCCAATCAAACTCCAGGCTGACTTTGTCCATCACCTTGGTGGCCAGGCGGGTAATTGGCGCGACTGGGTCGGAACTGTTTCATGGGATTTTGCTGAACTCAAACTCGGTCAAATTTCTAAAGATCTCAGTCTTCCGATATATGACTTGGGCGGCAGAATCAACTCTAAGGGTAGCCTGAAGCTGGATGGCGGCAAGGCTAATGGCGGGCAAATATTCTTAATAGCCGATCAACTGATAGTGCAATTAAACAAGGATGAGGATCCCCTTGAGTTTGGCAGGCTGGAGACAGAGCTCATCCAAGATACAGATGGCGGCTTAAATTCCATCACAACAAAAACCTTGGCATGGCGCAATATCGATAGTCCACAAACAGCGCCCCTTGAAAAATTAAGCCCCATTACTTTCCGTTGGCGTCCGCCAAAAGATGGTGGCGAGATAAAAGAGTTCGGCTTCTCATCACCAAAAATACAATTAGAAGATATCGCTCTTTTTGCACTCAATCTTCCTCTGTCAAAAAAGATCCATCAATGGATCAAAATTTCCGAAGCAGATGGTGAGTTAGAGAATGTCGATATGAATTGGTCCGAAAGCCAATCCGCACTATCAGCTTTACCCATTCCGGGAAATTGGTTTTCCTCTAACAAACTCGACTTCACTATCAGTGCAAGGCTCAATGACATTAGCTTCACTGGAGTGAATAAATCGATGCCCTCAGCCTCACATTTATCTGGCAACTTAGTGAGCAATCAGAAGCAAGGTAACCTCACACTAGATTCGAGCAATCTTGAATTAGAGATGAGTGACTTTTTATCCGCTTCTGAAATTCAATTAGACCGCGCTAAAGGTGAGATTAGTTGGTCCAAACAAAAAGGGGGCTGGCTAATCAATGCTAAGAAACTGCAGCTTAGTAACTCTGAAATCACCACCAATTTTGATCTCAGCTATCTGATCGGCGAAACCAAACAACCCGATCAAATAACGCTAGATATGGAGTTTGTTAAAGCTAAGCTAGCAACAGCACATCGCTATCTGCCAGTAGGAATAGATAAAGATAGCCGCCTATACCTTAGCAAAGCCTTTGAGTCTGGGGAGATTCAAAACGGCTCTTTGCACATCAAGGGCGACCCCAATCAAGCGCCTTACCCAGCTGGCACAGTCGGAGAGCTCAGCTTAAATCTACCTTTCTCCAAAACAAGCTTCAAGCCAGCACCTCTGCTACCAAAAAGCCAAGGGGTTTGGTCGGTACTCAATAATGTCAGCGGCACCATCAAATTGAAACAAGCAGCTTTGAATATTGACGTCGATAAAGCAAGCTATCAAAAGGTGGGTATTACCAAGGTCAAAGCTCAAATTCCAGATCTCAGCGCTAAAAATCTGGCCTTGCTCATGAATGGCTCCATTGAGGGTGATAGCCCTGAAATCCTCGAATACCTATTTGCATCACCCGTAGGTATTGCGCAAGCCAACTTAGCCAAAAATCTCACTCTCAAAGGCCCTGTGAATATGGGTCTTGACTTAAAAATTCCGCTAGCTGGCAGCGACGATGTTAGCTTCGATGCAAAAATTAACCTTCCCGGAAATCAAGTGCAATGGGGACAGGCTCCCCCCTTGGAAAATCTAAAGGGTAAGGTGCGCATTACCGAAGTCAATCCTGAGTTTGATAATGTCACCGCAAACTTTTTAGGTGGCGCTTTCAAAATTGCTAGCGCACCCTCTTCGGCAGGCAACACTAGCTTTAGCATTGGAGGCAATATTAATGCTAGCTTCATCAAAGATTACATTTCGGGAGATTTAAGATCTCGAGCTCACCCAGCACTCCTGAGTGCGATGAGTGGATCAGCTAAATATGAAGGTCTGATTAACTTTAATAAAGCAGGCAGCCAAACCAAACTCAATTTTGATTTACGTAATTGGGCTAGTTCCGCCCCCTCACCTGCCAAGAAATTAGCAGGAACTCCTATGTTGGGAGAGCTCAATCTAAAAATTTATCCAGCCAGCAAAACGAATTTAGTGCGCGCAGATTGGTCTGGAAAATTAGGAGGTCAATATTTCCTTCAGGGCAATCTCAATTCTGCGAATGAAATTAAAAATGCAGTCGGCATTGGGTCTCCAACAGCATTGCCACAACAAGGCACTTCACTCCACTTGGCAAGCAATGAGCTAGATCTTGATCAGTGGGTAGCATTTTTAGGGGCAGGAAAACCAAAGGGTAAAACGAATGAAGTTAATCCGTCAAATACCCTTGAGGAGGATGTACAAATCTCTGCCCAAGTGAAGAAATTAATTGCCCTAGACCGCGAGTGGACTGATGTCAGCATGCAGTCTCAGAAAAAAAACATCGCTTGGCAACTGCGTTTAAATTCACCCCAGATCGCTGGTCAGGTGCAATGGCAACCCGGCGGCAGTGATCACCCTAGTGGATTTGTCTCTGGAAGACTTACACGCCTAAAAGTTCCAGATCAACGTATATCTCCAGAATTTGTATCTAAGGAAAGTGCCCCACAAAAAGCAACCCCCCTCAAGACCCCTGTCGATCCAAATGCTATCCCCAGCTTAGATTTAACGATCGATGATTTGAGTTGGGCCAAGGCACAACTCGGTGCCGTCAAGATCAAATCTAAAACTAATCGCGATCTCGTGAAGCTTGAGTCAATGCAAATTAATAATCCTCAAGGTAATTCAACCATTAAAGGTCAGTGGCAGGCTCGCACCCCAAATAACCCTGAACTGAGCGCATTCACTGCGGACGTGAATATTAAAGATGCGGGGCAGATTATTGCCCATTGGAGTAACTCTAAGTCGGTAGAGGGTGGTGAAGGAAAGCTCAATGCCTCAATGTCATGGTCTGGCTCACCCTTTTCTCCAGCATATGATTCTCTTGCTGGCAGCATTAGCCTAGACCTCACCAAAGGACGCTTACTAGAGGTCAACACTGATGGCGCTAAGTTACTAGATGTTCTGAGTCTGCAAAGCCTCTTTAGATTTGCAACCCTTGACCTAAAAGGTAGTCTAGGAAATTTAGCAACCAAAGGCACGCCCTTTAATTCCATTGCTAGTAACTTTGAGATTACGCAAGGCGTTGCGCAAACCAAACAATTCACCATGATTCTGGATCAAGCTCGGGTTGCCATGACAGGTCAAATTAATGTCGCTAAAGAAACCCAGGATCTCCGAATCACTATCTTTCCTACGATTGACGCCACCGCAGGCTCACTAGCAGCATTTGCAATCAACCCCATTATTGGCCTAGGAGCAGTGTTAGGGCAGTACCTCATCACTAATCAAATTAACCGCACCATGCAGACAGATTATTTAGTTCAAGGATCATGGGAAAATCCAGAAGTGATCCCGCTAGATCAAAAGGGTCAGCCACTCGATGCTAAAACTTTAGAGACGATTCGTACTAAGAATCTACTGAAAGAACAAACAAAACCAAACCCCCTTAATTCTGCTCCTGTAAATCCACCTGCAAACCAAAACACCACTACCCAAATACCAGGTTAAATAGATGAACGCACCAAGAAATGCTTCTGAACTCAAGATAGCATCGATACAAATGGTGTCGACTCCTAGTCTCAATGAAAACCTCGAGACTGCAGCTCGCTTAATTAAGGCTGCTTCAGCTTGCGGAGCACAGCTTGCTGTGTTGCCGGAATATTTTTGCTTAATGGGTTTAAAAGATACCGATAAGATCAATGCACGGGAGCCAGCTGGGTCTGGTCCGATTCAAGAGCGACTTGCCTCAATCGCACAAGAAAATAATATTTATCTAGTTGCCGGAACCATTCCTTTGGAGGCCAAAGAATCCAATAAGGTTCTCAATACCTCACTAGTATTTGATCCCCAAGGCACACAAATCGCTCGTTACGATAAGATTCATTTGTTTGGTTTTCAAACTCCAACGGAGCGTTACGAAGAGTCTGAAACTATTTCAGCGGGTAGCCAACCAGGCCAATTTGTAATCCAGCTAAATGAAGTTGAATGGCGTTTTGGCTTAAGCATTTGTTATGACCTACGTTTTCCAGAGTTGTACCGTGCCCTTGGCCAAGTGGATTGCCACATTATTCCAGCTGCATTTACTTTCACCACTGGTAAAGATCATTGGGAAATTCTTCTGCGGGCTCGTGCAATCGAAAACCAATGCTATGTCCTAGCATCAGCCCAAGGCGGCCTTCACTTGAATCAGCGGCGCACCTGGGGTGAGAGCATGCTAATTGACCCATGGGGAGAGATATTGAGCAATCTTCCTGAAGGTGAAGGTTTTATTCAGGGCACGCTCAGCAAAGATAAATTAAAAGAGGTACGCTCTAAGCTACCCGCACTAAAACACCGCAAGCTTTAATACAGAAAGTTCAGCAAAATCAAGATGAGAGCACCAGAAGCATTATTTCCAAGTGATTGGACTAAGCCCAAAAAACAGGCCGACCTTCTCAAGCTGGCTAAATCTATTTTGCTTGAGCCAAGCGGGCTCTCTGAGCAAGATTTGCATCATACCTTCGGCAATATGTTTACGCATCAGCTCGACGATGCCGACCTTTATTTCCAACACACCCGTAGCGAGAGCTGGAGCCTTGAAGAAGGTATTGTGAAATCCGGCAGCTTTAACATTGGCCAAGGTGTTGGCGTGCGCGCAATCTATGGTGATAAGACCGCTTTTGCTTACTCTGATGAAATCAATTTAGAGGCCCTCAACAAGGCAGCCAAATCTACGCGCGTGATTGGACCCCAAGGTGGTACACGTGCGGTTGCAAGCAAAATCTTCACACCCGTATCCAACGAACTCTACTCAGACTTAAATCCCCTAGATTCACTAGCGCCCCAAGAAAAGATTGCTTTGCTTGAAAGCATTGAGCGTCGCGCAAAAGCACGTGACCCGCGCATCATCCAGGTTATGGCTAGCTTGGCTGGTGAGTTTGATGTGGTGCTCGTAGTTCGAGCGGATGGCCTATTAGCAGCTGACGTACGTCCGCTAGTGCGGGTGTCGGTCCATGTGATTGCCGAACAAAATGGTCGTCGCGAATCTGGATCTTCGGGAGGTGGCGCTCGTCATGATTACCACTACTTCAATACAGAACTCATTAATCAATATGTTGATGAAGCGGTTGATGGCGCACTGATTAATTTAGACTCTCGCCCCGCCCCAGCTGGCCCAATGACAGTAGTAATGGGACCAGGATGGCCTGGCGTTTTATTGCACGAAGCGGTAGGTCACGGCCTTGAAGGGGACTTTAATCGCAAGGGCTCATCTGCTTTTGCTGGCTGCATTGGACAACGCGTTGCTGCTAAAGGTGTCACTGTGGTGGATGATGGAACACTTTCCGGTCGTCGTGGCTCACTCAATATTGATGATGAAGGCACGCCCACCCAATGCACTACCTTGATCGAAGATGGTATTTTGAAGGGTTACATTCAGGATAGCCTGAATGCCAGGCTCATGAATATGCCCCTGACAGGCAATGGACGGCGCGAGAGTTTTGCCTCCCTACCGATGCCCCGCATGACCAATACCTATATGTTGGCGGGCAAGGATGATCCTCAAGAAATCGTAGCCAGCATTAAACGTGGCCTATATGCAGTTAACTTTGGAGGCGGTCAAGTCGATATTACTAGCGGTAAATTCGTATTTTCAGCCTCAGAAGCCTATTGGGTAGAAAACGGCAAAATTCAATATCCAGTTAAGGGCGCCACCATCATTGGTAGCGGCCCGGAGTCCTTAAAACAGGTCTCTATGATCGGAAATGACCTGAAATTAGACGGCGGCATCGGGGTTTGCGGCAAGGAAGGTCAGAGCGTCCCTGTGGGTGTTGGGCAGCCAACTTTACGCATCGATAGCCTGACTGTCGGAGGTACGGCTTAATACGGCTTAAAATAATCGGATGAGCCAACAAAATACGAATCCCGCAAACTGGTACGCTGCCGTTGATAAAACGTCAGATACGGATGATCAACGCATTCACAACATTACTGTTCTGCCACCACCAGAGCATTTGATTCGCTTCTTTCCGATCGCTGGAACACCTACAGAAGCACTCATCAGCAAGACACGTAAAAAGATTCGCGACATCATTCATGGAAAAGATGATCGCCTGCTCGTGATCATTGGGCCTTGCTCGATTCACGACCCGCGTGCAGCGCTAGAGTACTGCCAAAGATTACTCGCAGAGCGTGATCGTTTTGCGGGTGAACTCGAAATTGTGATGCGTGTCTATTTTGAAAAGCCACGCACAACGGTTGGCTGGAAGGGCTTAATTAATGACCCGTACTTAGATGAGAGCTATCGCATTGAAGAAGGTCTGCGAATGGCTCGCCAAGTGTTGATGGAAATCAATCGCCTAGGCATGCCTGCAGGTAGCGAATTTTTGGATGTAATTTCTCCGCAATATATTGCAGATCTGATTTCTTGGGGTGCTATTGGCGCACGCACAACCGAGAGTCAAGTGCATCGCGAACTCGCTTCTGGCCTCTCAGCACCAATCGGATTTAAGAATGGCACCGATGGCAATATCAAGATTGCTACCGATGCCATTCAGGCAGCCAGCCGCCCACACCACTTCTTATCAGTGCATAAGAACGGCCAAGTATCTATTGTGGAAACTAAGGGCAATAAAGACTGTCACGTTATTTTACGTGGCGGAAAAGAGCCTAATTATGAAGCGCAATATGTTCAAGCAGCCTGCTCCGAGCTAGAAGTAGCTAAGCTTCCAGCCAGCTTGATGATTGACTTATCTCATGCGAATTCCAGCAAAAAACATGAGCGTCAAATTGTGGTGGCAGAAAATATTGCCGAACAAATTGAATCTGGCTCACATCACATTTTTGGTGTGATGATTGAAAGTCACCTCAATGATGGTGCACAAAAATTCTCACCTGGAAAAGACGATCCAAACAAATTGGAATACGGCAAGAGTATTACCGATGCTTGCATTAATTGGGAAGACTCAGCCAACGTATTACAACGCTTGGCTTTAGCTGTGAAGAATCGCAGAAAAGTGAAGAAGTGAAGAAATGGAACAATAAGGCAAGCTTGCCTTATTAACTTTAAAAGAGACTAATTTATTTAGTCTCTTTTTTTTCATGCTTCCATAAAACGTCTTGACCGCCTGCCGCACGATTCAGAACCCGCGCTAATACAAATAATAGATCCGATAAGCGATTAACGTATTGACGCGGAGCATCATACAAAGGCTCCTCCCAACCCAAACGCACAATCGATCTCTCTGCCCGTCTACAGACTGTGCGGCAGACGTGGGCCTGAGAAGCTGCGCGAGTGCCGCCCGGAAGAATAAATTCAGTCAGAGGAGGCAAAGTCGCATTGAATTTTTCCAGCCAAATATCCAACTGAGCCACTTGCTCTGGTTTGAGTAGGGTGTAGTTAGGAATGCAAAGCTCCCCACCCAGGTCAAATAAGTCATGCTGTACTTGCAAAAATAGGTTTTTGAGCTCCTCTGCAAGGCTCTCGGGGATCGATTCAGTCATCAAAACCCCGATTTCGGAGTTCAATTCATCCACATCGCCCATAGCGCAAATGCGCAAATGATCCTTTTCTACCCGGCTACCATCGCCAAGCCCGGTCATGCCGGCATCACCAGTTCTGGTGGCTATTTTTGAAAGTCGATTTCCCATAAAACTAATTATAGGTAAATGGCTAAAATGATTCCTATGAATATGGTGACCCCACCCCCCGAACTCGCGGCTATTACCGCCCTGCAATCCAAATTGGTATCGGCCTTGCGCCCTATCCTGCCCGAACATGCCTTACTATGGGAGCCTGAGGACACGATTCCTTATGAATGCGATGGCCTGGCAGCCTATCGACGTATGCCGCTAGCGGTAGCTCTACCGGAGACTGAGGAGCAGGTTGCCCAGATTTTGAAGACTTGCTTTGCGATGCAGGTGCCCATCGTACCCCGCGGATCTGGCACCGGTCTATCGGGAGGGGCCATGCCCATCTCCCAGGGCCTGGTACTCTCGCTAGCCAAACTCAAAAAGATCATCAACATCGATCCGTTCACGAGAACTGCAGTTGTGCAACCAGGTGTTCGTAATTTAGCGATCTCCGAAGCGGTGGCTCATCTCGGACTGTATTACGCTCCAGATCCATCCTCACAGATCGCCTGCTCTATTGGCGGGAATGTCAATGAAAACTCCGGCGGCGTGCACTGCCTCAAATATGGCCTGACACTTCATAACGTTTTAAAGGTGCGCGGCATCTTGATGAACGGCGAGATCGTAGAGTTCGGCAGTCTTGCACCAGACTCCCCAGGACTCGATTTGTTAGCAATTGTGATGGGTAGTGAAGGCATGCTTGCTGTCGTGACTGAAGTCACAGTAAAGCTAGTTGCTAAACCCAAGTTGGCGCGCGTCATCATGGCTAGCTTTGACGATATTGAAAAGGGCGCTGATGCAGTAGCGGCCATCATTGCTGCTGGGATTATTCCAGCCGGCCTAGAGATGATGGACAAAGCCACAACGCGCGCAGTAGAAGAATTTGTTCATGCGGGATATGACCTCGAGGCCGAAACAATTCTGCTTTGCGAATCCGACGGCACGCCTGAAGAGGTTGCAGAAGAAATTGAGCGCATGACAACAGTTTTAGAGCAAGCGGGCGCTAGCGGTATTCAGATTTCTCAGAACGAAGCGGAGCGCTTGAAGTTTTGGAGCGGTCGCAAAAATGCTTTCCCAGCAGCCGGTCGCTTAGCTGCAGACTACTACTGCATGGATGGCACTATTCCGCGTAGAAATATTGGCACCCTACTAAAACGTATTCAGGGTATGGAAAAGAAATATGGGCTTGCCTGCTTAAATGTATTTCATGCGGGCGATGGCAATATGCACCCCCTCATTTTATTTAACGGTGCGGATCAAGAAGAGTGGCATCGCGCCGAAGAATTTGGTACTGAAATTTTAGAAGCCTGTGTTGAACTTGATGGCACGATCACTGGTGAACACGGTGTTGGTATTGAAAAAATTAACTCCATGTGCGTTCAATTTGGTGAAGGCGAACGCGAATCATTTTGGGGCGTTAAATCCGCATTTGATCCAGAGCGCTTATTAAATCCTGATAAGGCTATTCCTACTTTGAACCGTTGTGCTGAATATGGCCGCATGCGCATTAGTGGTGGCAACTTACCGCATCCTGAGTTGGAGCGTTTTTAATGTCGGCATCTAGCAATACAAATATTGACTTATTTCAAGAACAAATTCTGGCAGCAGTTAAAAACAAAACTCCTTTATCCATTGAAGGTGGTGGCACAAAGTCCTGGTATGGGAACGCCAATTCTTATACCAAGTTAGATACCCGCACTTACTCGGGGATCTTGGAATACCAGCCTGAAGAGCTGGTGATTACTGCGTGCGCTGGTACACCACTAAAAGAAATTGAAGCTGCTCTAGCCGATAAGAATCAAGTGCTGGCATTCGAGCCGCCTCACTTTGGCGAGAGCGCGACTTTTGGTGGAGCGATTGCTGCAGGCTTGGCAGGCCCAGGGCGCATTAGCGCCGGTAATTTACGTGATTTTGTTCTGGGTGCTCGCATACTAGACGGTAAAGGCCAAGACCTATCCTTTGGCGGCAAGGTGATGAAGAACGTTGCGGGATATGATGTTTCACGCTTATTACCTGGATCCATGGGGACCTTGTCGCTGTTGCTAGAGGCTTCTGTAAAAGTATTACCGCGACCAGCTGCTACAGCATCTCTTCGTTGCAATATTACCCAAGCACGTGCACTGCAGCTCCTAAATGAATGGGCTGGGCAGCCTTTACCGCTCTCAGCAAGCTGCTGGATCGGCAGCCCAATAGGTGGCGATGGTGAACTCACTATTCGCTTAGCTGGTGCTGCTGCTGCAGTTAAAGCGGCGATTCCGATTATGGGCGCAGCTGTCAAAGCTAGCGAATTAGACCCTCAAGTTGCTTCAGAATTTTGGGCCGCTTTGCGCGAACAGCAATTAGCTGTTTTTTCAAGCCTCAATAGTGATGAAACTTTATATCGTCTCGCACTTCCAGCCGCCTGCGGACCGCTTGCCTTTGAAAATGTGAACAGTGATATTGCTTTGGAATGGCATGGCCAACAACGCTGGCTAAAAGCGCCGGGCGATGATGCCACTTTTGCATCTATTAAGGCCTTAGCTAGCGCTCATGGCGGGCATGCAACTCGTTTTAAACAAGGAAGTAATGTTGACTCAGGCAAACAACGCTTTACCTTACTGAGTGAGCAAGCGCACTCCACTGCTTTAGAGGCAGTACAAGCGCGCCTCAGAACTGCCTTTGATCCAGCAGGCATATTTGCTACTTCACGCCTTCCCTAAGCATCTTTTTTAGCGCCCTTATGCAAACTCAACTCGCTCCCCAATTCGCCAATACTCCTGAGGGTATTGAAGCTGCCAGAATTCTTGGTAAATGCGTGCACTGTGGCTTCTGCACCGCTACATGCCCTACTTACCAATTGCTGGGTGATGAGCTCGATGGTCCCCGAGGTCGTATCTACCTCATAAAGCAAATGGCGGAAGGCCAAGCCCCTACCGAAAAAACACGTCTGCATTTAGATCGCTGTCTCACTTGCCGTAATTGCGAAAGCACTTGTCCTAGTGGAGTGCAATACGGCAACTTGGTCGATATTGGGCGCAAGTGGGCAGAAGAAAATACTCCCGAGCGTCCTCTTGGTCAGCGTCTCACGCGCTGGGCCCTGAAAGAGGGTTTAACTAGTCCTAAGTTATTTAATTCCGCAATGGCGATTGGTCGCTTAGTTCGCCCACTCATGCCTAGTGGTATCCAGCGCAAGATTCCGGAAGCTAAAAATAAAGCACTCAATCCAAACACTGATCCCTTCGCAAGGCCGCAGACTAGCCACTCACGCAAGATGCTATTGCTCGAGGGCTGCGTTCAGCCTGGCATGCTACCAAACATCAACTCAGCAACAGCACGTGTTTTAGATGCACTCAAGATTCAGTTAATTTCTGCGCCTAACGCTACTTGCTGTGGAGCATTGCGCCACCACCTAAACGATCAAGCGGGCGGCCTAGAAAATGCCAAACAAAATATCGATGCCTGGTGGCCGCAAGTTGAGCAAGGCGTTGAAGCCATTGTGATGACCGCTTCTGGTTGTGGTGTGATGGTCAAAGACTATGGTCATCTACTTTCGAATGATCCCCAGTACGCTGTTAAGGCCAAGACCATCTCTGCTCTGACTAAAGATATTTCAGAAATCTTGCCAGCACTTCAGGAAGAGCTCGTGACCCTAGTGGGTGCCGATCCAAAACCTGGTGTGGTCTATCACCCGCCCTGCACACTGCAACATGGTCAACAAATTCGCGGCAAGGTAGAGAGTCTTTTAGCTGGTATTGGCATTGGCGTGCGCTTATGCGCGGATAGCCACCTCTGCTGCGGTTCAGCGGGAACCTATTCAGTAACTCAGCCTGAACTCTCAGAGCAATTACGCCATAACAAATTAACTCATCTCAATGCTGCCTGCGAAGAGTCTGGCGCACGAGTGATTGTCTCCGGAAATATTGGCTGCATCACTCATCTTCAACAAGATGACAATCCAGTCATGCATTGGATTGAGATTGTTGACCAACTCATTAGTCAAAAAAACCGAATCCAATCATGAGTCAAGTCACCACCAACCTGATGATGGTTAGGCAGCGACTTGAGTTAGCAGCCTTGGCAGCTAAACGTGAGCCAGAGGATATCCAGCTACTTGCTGTCAGTAAAACCTTTCCTGCTATAGCGGTTGAGGAGGCTATGCATGCGGGGCAAACTGCCTTTGGTGAAAATTATGTTCAGGAAGGCGTTGAAAAAATTCAGCAACTTGCTAAATTGCGCCCTTGGCTAGAGTGGCATTTTATTGGTCCACTACAAAGCAATAAAACACGTGATGTTGCAGAACACTTTGACTGGGTACACAGCATTGATCGCCTCAAAATTGCAGAACGTCTTTCTACTCAACGTGGAGAATTCTCTAACTTAGGCCCATTGCAAGTTTGCGTTCAAATTAATGTCAGCGAAGAAGATAGTAAAAGCGGTATTTCTCTCGAAGAGGTCGACACTCTTTGCGATGCGATTTCCAAATTACCTAATTTAGTGCTTCGTGGGCTCATGGCTATCCCTGCACCCAGCGATGATATCAACCAACAACGTCAATCTTTTGCTGCTGTTCGAGAGTGCTTTGTCGGGATTAAGGCAAAGCATATTAGTGATGTTGGATATGATTTCTTTGATACGCTCTCCATGGGGATGTCTGATGATCTGGAGGCTGCGGTCACTGAAGGTAGCACCATGGTACGCATAGGTAGTGCCATTTTTGGGAAGCGCGATAAGATTAAGGCATGAGCACACATCAAACAAACCAAAACGCCCACATCACCTTCATTGGGGGTGGCAATATGGGTCGCGCTTTAATTAGTGGCTTGCTAGCCAATGGTTTTGAGGCTAATCAACTTTCTGTAGTCGAGGCTAACGCCAGTACTGGCTTGCAATTGCACCAAGATTTTGGTGTGCAGATCATTGGCGCTTTAGATCAAATTGCTTTTAACTTCACCAAAAACAATGTCGTAGTCATGGCAATTAAACCCCAGGACTTTAATACGGTAGCTAAGTCTTTAAGTACAAAACTAAAACATGCCACTGCACCGGGCCCACTCATTCTCAGCATTGCTGCGGGCATTCGTCTTAAAGATATGAGTCGCTGGCTTGATCATGAGCGTTGTGTACGTGCGATGCCTAATACCCCAGCATTAATTGGTAAGGGCATCACTGGACTATTCGCTGACGCTGCCGTCAATACTGCAGACCGCGCCTTGGCAGAAACTATTTGTAATGCAGTAGGTCAAGCGGTCTGGGTGAATAAAGAAAAACTCATGGATGCGGTTACCGCTGTTTCTGGAAGCGGTCCTGCCTATGTGTTTGCTTTCTTAGAGGCCATGCAATCGAGTGGCGAAAAGCTTGGATTAGACGCAGCTACCGCTCGCAAGCTTGCTTATGCCACTCTAGAGGGTGCTACACAATTGGCGCATAACTCAGATGAGCATGCAGGCGTATTGCGTGAGAGAGTTACCTCTAAAGGTGGTACTACTGCTGCTGCACTAGATATGCTCAAGCAACTCGATTGGCATGGTGCGCTTGAAAAAGCAATTGATGCCGCAAGCCAACGTGGCAAGGCCATGGGTGATGAATTAGGTAAGACCAAATAGGATTCCCAAAAATAGGAATCCACCCAACCAGTTGTTGTGGCGAAATGCCTTGAAGCAATCTTCCCGCTTGCGACTAGCCACTAGTTTGAGGTGATACATGGCGCAGGCTACAGCGAAACACCAACCCACCCAAAAGTAATTATTCAGGTTTGCTAGTTGAGCAACCCAAATCTGACTCAGGAATAGTGCACAATAACTCAGAGCAATTGCAAGCACATCAAAGCGCCCAAAGGTAATAGCCGAGGTGCGCAAACCCAAACGCAAGTCATCATCACGATCGACCATCGCATAAGCAGTGTCATACGCAATAGCCCAGAAAATATTACCCACAAACAAAATCCAAGCTTCCATTGGAATGAAATCTAATACAGCGGCGTAGGCCATCGGAATTCCAAAGCCAAAGGCAATCCCCAGGACTGCTTGCGGAATAGCAAAGAAACGTTTGGTGAAAGGATAAATAATCGCAACTGCCAAGGCAAAGAAAGAGAGATCTTGGGTTAAAGCATTTAGGGGTTGAATCAATATGAAGGCCATCAATGCTAAGGTAGCTGCAACTGCTAATGCTTCTTTTCCAGAAATCTTTCCACTCGTAATAGGTCGCTCTTTAGTTCTCAAAACATGGCGATCAAAATCTTGATCTGCATAGTCATTCATAGCGCAACCGGCACTACGCATTAAAAATGTTCCCAAGATAAAAATAATCAAAAGCTGCCATTGAGGAAAACCACCGCTTGCTAGCCAAAGTGCCCACAAAGTTGGCCACAATAGTAGTAGCGTTCCGATCGGTTTATCCAGACGGATTAGGTAAGCGTAAGCAACAAGACGATCGCGCATCAGCTAATTAGTCTTTCTTTATTTGTAATCAGAGTCATAGTGCAATTATCAAGCTTTTAGAAACTCAGTGCGAGAGCCAAGCCAACGCTCCAGATGTCTTTCTACTAAGTCACCATGCTCAGCTAGCAGACGCTCTGCTGCTATCTGAGCCAGCTCAATCAGCCAGGCATCCCGTTGCAGGTCGACAAATCGCAACATTGCATCCCCAGATTGTTTGGCGCCCAACAATTCACCTGGACCACGAAGCGACAAGTCGCGCTCTGCGATTACGAATCCGTCTGACGTTTCGCGTAAGGTCTGTAAGCGCTCTTTAGCAGCCATGGATAGTGGCTCCGCATACATCAAGATACAGACTGAATCTGCCGAACCGCGCCCAACACGTCCCCGCAACTGATGAATCTGTGCATAGCCAAAACGTTCAGCGTGCTCGATCACCATCAGCGCCGCATTGGGCACATCCACACCAACTTCAATCACGGTTGTCGCTACCAATAGTTGGATTTCATTAGCCTTGAAAGCTGCCATCACTGCAGCCTTCTCCTCACTCTTCAAACGGCCGTGAACTAGGCCTACTTTGAAGTTAGGTAAGGCTTGTGTCAGTTGCTCAAAACTCTCAACCGCTGTTTGCAATTGCAAGACTTCAGACTCTTCAATCAAAGGACAAACCCAATAGGCTTGTAGTCCCTTTGCCAACCAATCATGTAATCCACCAATCACCTCATCCCTGCGCGCTGCCTTCACCACCTTAGTGGTAATTGGTTTGCGGCCGGGAGGTAATTCATCAATGACAGAAACATCAAGATCTGCATAGTAAGTCATTGCTAGTGTTCGAGGGATGGGAGTAGCCGACATCATCAATTGGTGACAATAAAATAGTTCCGAGCCAACGCGTTGCTGAATCTCTAAGCGCTGCCTTACGCCAAATCGATGTTGCTCATCAATGACCGCTAAACCCAACTTCGCAAAACTTACCTTGTCCTGAATGAGTGCATGTGTACCAATAATGAGTTGAGCCTCACCGCTCTCAATCATTTCTTGTGCGAGTCGTTTTTCCTTTGCTTTCAAACTACCAGAGAGCCAAGCAATCTTTACTCCTAAGGGCCCAAACCACTCCTGCATTTTGAGATAGTGTTGCTCCGCCAGAATCTCTGTTGGCGCCATGATGGCAGCTTGATAACCATGATCCATCGCACGCGCAGCAGCCAATGCTGCAATCACCGTTTTGCCGCTACCAACATCGCCTTGCAATAAGCGATTCATTGGAAAGGTATTTGATAAATCGGACCTAATCTCTGACCAGACACGAGCTTGAGCACCTGTCAGCTCAAAGGGCAAGACTGTCAGTAAGCCATCTTCAATGCTGTTTTTTGTTTTGCTTATTTTGCTTGTCTTACTGGCCTGCTGCCCTTTCACAAAACTAGGTGCACGCCTTTCTCTCCGAATAGCATGTGCCCGCTTTAAAGAAATCTGCTGAGCGAGTAATTCCTCAAACTGCACACGCCGCCAAGCGGGATGAGTGCGCTCTAAAAGTGATTGGGTATTGGCATCAGCAGGCGGCTGGTGCAAATAGGTAATTGCATCTTGCAGCGGTGGCCAATCATTTTTCGGCAGAATTTCTGTCATGAGTTTGGATGGTAAAAATTCTGCCAAACTTTCTTTGAGGCTAGCATCCTGGAGAGCTTTGAGCACGGCCTTGCGAATAATGGTTTGCGAGATTCCAGCGCTAGCTGGATAGACCGGAGTCAAACTTGCCGGCAATGGTGCTTCTGGAATAACTGCACGCACAGTAGGGTGAACTATCTCCGCACCTTGATAGCCCTCTCGAATTTCACCCCGCACCCGGATATGACTGCCTACTGCCATTTGTTTTTGCTGACTAGGATAGAAATTGAGAAAGCGAAGTTGCAGTGAAGCAGTTTCGTCCTCAATCGTGACTAATAGCTGTCTTCTGGGGCGAAACGTCACCTGATTACGAATCACGACGCCCTGAGCCTGAATCGAATGAAATCTTCCCAGAGCTAAGGCCTCCTCAATAGTGAAGAGCTCTGTCTCATCCTCGTAGCGGGATGGCAGATGCAAGGCAAGTGCCATAGGGCTGTTTAAACCCATCTTTTCGAGTGCAGTTGGCGGTCGCTTAGTCGTCATCGTTAAAATCCAATACCTGATGGTAATGCTATGCAACTTTCCGACTTCAATTACGACCTCCCACCCGAACTGATTGCCCAGCACCCGCTAGCAAATAGAACGGATAGCCGCCTCTTAGAGCTCAATATAGAGGAGGGTAATGTCGCCCAATTGATTGATAGGCAGTTCCCAGACATCCTGAAGCTAATAAAACCAGGGGATTTACTAGTCTTTAATGACACCAAAGTCATTCCTGCTCGCCTACATGGCAAAAAAGAGACGGGCGGCAATGTAGAGCTCCTCATTGAACGCATCAGCGGAGATAAACAAGCCTGGGTACAAGTCAGAGCCTCCAAGGTTCCTAAGACCGGCAGCATTGTTCATGTACATAATCAGGCTGGCGAAACCTTCCCCGCTGAAATGATTGGCCATGACGGCCGATTCTATGAAGTACGCTTCCCCGAAAATGTATTTGATTTACTGGAGCGCTTCGGTGAATTGCCTCTGCCACCCTATATCGAGCACCAGCCAGATCAAGAAGATGCCAGTCGCTATCAAACTGTCGTCGCCAAGAACCCTGGTGCTGTAGCAGCTCCTACGGCAGGCTTGCACTTTGATGAAGCCATCCTTAAGCAGCTGAGTGAGCTCGGCATAAAACAGGCCACAGTCACTCTACATGTAGGCGCAGGTACTTTCACACCCGTTCGCGAAGAAGATCTTAGTAAACATAAGATGCATTACGAGTGGTTTTCAATTCCCGCGGAAACTCTTGCAGCAATTCAGGCTACCCAACAGGCAGGCGGCAGAGTCATTGCAGTAGGTACAACTAGCCTGCGCGCCCTAGAGAGTCAGGCACAAACCCAGCGGGCTAGCGGCGAAACGAATTTATTTATTACGCCTGGTTACACATTCAAAACCGTGGATTGCCTACTGACCAACTTTCATCTACCAAAATCAACCCTACTGATGTTGGTGAGCGCCTTTGCGGGTGTAGACAATATCCGCAATGCCTATCAACATGCCATTCAGAATAAATATCGCTTTTTTAGCTACGGCGATGCGATGTTCTTAAGCCGTCTTAACTCAATAATTTCATGACAAAACCCGTTCACTTTAATATTCTCGCGCGTGACTCCGCCAGCCCTGCACGCCTTGGTCAGCTTGACCTTCCTCACGGCAGTGTTCAAACACCAATCTTTATGCCGGTGGGAACTTACGGCACCGTGAAGGCGATGACCCCACGGGATCTGCATGAGGCTAAAGCCCAAATTATTTTGGGTAATACCTTTCATCTTTGGCTGCGACCTGGCTTAGATGTTGTGAAGAAGCATGGTGGCTTGCACCGCTTCATGGGCTGGGATAAGCCGATCCTCACTGACTCTGGCGGCTTTCAGGTCTTTAGCTTAGGAGCGCTCAGGAAAATTTCCGAGGAAGGCGTTACCTTTGCATCCCCGATCAATGGCGATAAATTATTTATGTCGCCAGAAGTATCAATGGAAATTCAGGCGGTCCTTAATAGCGATATCGCGATGCAGTTTGATGAATGCACTCCTTACGAAATCAAGGGGCAAGCAACCTCAGAAAAAACTGCGCGCGCCTCACTAGAGATGTCGCTGCGCTGGGGTGATCGTTCCTTAAAACGCTTTCGCGAGCTCGAGACCGGCAATGGCCTTTTTGGCATCGTCCAAGGCGGTATGTTTGAAAACCTCCGTGAATTCTCCCTAGATGCCGTAAGTCAGCAGGGCTTTGACGGAATTGCGATCGGCGGTCTCTCGGTTGGCGAACCCAAACCCGAGTTTGAGCGCATCCTCAATTTCACAGCCCCGAAGTTGCCAGAGCACATGCCCCATTACCTAATGGGAGTTGGAACACCGGAAGACTTGATGCTAGGCGTCAGCCTTGGCATTGATATGTTTGACTGTGTCATGCCAACTCGAAATGCCCGCAATGGCTGGCTCTTTACCCGCTTTGGTGACCTCAAGCTGCGTAATTCAGGGTACAAGGACGACGATCGCCCTGTCGACCCTACCTGTGCTTGCTACACCTGTAAAAACTTCACCAGATCGTACTTAAATCACCTCCAAAAGGCGAATGAGATCCTGGGGTCACAGCTCAATACCATCCACAATCTCTCGTATTACCTGCAGTTGATGGAAGAGGTTCGAGAATCTCTGGCTAAAGACCGTTTTAGCGCCTATCGCGAAGAATTTCATCGAAATCGTCAGCGCGGCGTAGAGCCCGGACAGGATTAATAGCCCTAGGGGCGTAAATAAGCCCTCAAAGCCCCTTACAGTTTAGAATTGCGGGTTTACGGCTTCGCTTTACAAGCCTAAAACTGAAGCAGTTTTCAACTGGTAATTAATGGAGGTTTTGTATGTGGATTAGTAACGCTTTTGCCCAGGCTCCAGCCGCGGGTGCAGATTCTGGTGGCTTGATGAGCTTCCTTCCCCTCGTGTTGATGTTTGCAGTCTTGTACTTCATCATGATTCGCCCACAAATGAAGCGTCAAAAAGAAACTAAAGCAATGCTGGAGTCTCTTTCTGTTGGCGACGAGGTAGTTACTGTTGGCGGCATCATCGGCAAAGTCACTGCATTAAAAGACCAAGTAGTGACTGTTGAAATTGCTGCTGGTACTGAAGTGCAAATGCAAAAAGGCGCCATCACAACAGTATTGCCAAAAGGCTCACTGAAGTCTGCTTAATACGCTTGTTTAAAAGTACCTCAATATGAATCGCTACCCTCTCTGGAAATATATAGTCATCCTGTTCGCTTTAATGATCGGGGGACTATATTCATTGCCCAATTTCTACGGAGAGGCGCCGGCGGTTCAAGTCTCGTCCGCCAAGCCAACCATCAAGGTTGATTTGGCGACGCAGTCTCGAGTAGAAAAGATTCTGACTGATGACAACATTAGTAACACCGGCATCTTCTTTGAATCTACAGGTAGTGTAGGTTCAATCAAAATTCGTTTTAACAATACCGACATCCAACTTCGTGCACGCGACTTGCTGCAACAGAAGTTGAATATTGATCAAAACGATCCTAATTTCACAGTCGCATTAAACCTTCTCTCCAATACACCAAGCTGGTTAAACGCACTCAATGCCTTACCAATGCCTCTTGGCCTTGATTTGCGTGGCGGCGTGTACTTCTTGCTGCAGGTGGACATGAAAGGCGCCGTTCAAAAGAAGGTTACTTCTTTGGCAACGGATATTCGCAGTCAGCTGCGCGATAAAGCGATTCGCCAGCAAGGTATTGAGCGTGGCCAAGACTCCATCACCCTCACATTCGGTAGCACTGAAGATGCTGAGAAGGCACGCGCTGTCTTGATGACTAGTCAGCCTGATCTGACCTGGCAAATTAAGCCTACTGGCCTGTCTCCAAAACTAGTGGGTGAATTTAAACCGACTGCCTTGAAAGAAATTCAAGATAACGCAGTAAAACAAAATATTGTCACACTCAATAAGCGCGTGAATGAACTAGCGGTTAAAGAGCCAGTAATTCAGCAACAAGGTGCAGAGCGGATTGTTGTGCAGCTTCCAGGCGTACAAGATACTGCACGCGCTAAAGACATCATTGGTCGTACTGCAACTCTGGAGTCCAGACTTGCTGACCCCATCGTTTCAACTATCGCCATTGGTGAGGCTCCACCTCCAGGTATGGATGTATTTCGCTTCGGCGAGAACCGTCAGGGCGTATTCAAAAAATCAGTCATCTTTAGTGGCGATCGTATTACCGATGCGAGCGCTGGCTTCGATCAAAATCAGCGCCCTGCTGTCAACATCTCCTTAGATGCTGCTGGTGGTCGCGTCATGCAAGAAGTGACCCGTGAAAACATCGGTAAACCGATGGGCATGATCTTGTTTGAAAAAGGTAAAGGTGAGGTTCTCACGATTGCCACGATTCAAGGTGAGTTTGGCTCTAAGTTTCAAATTACTGGCCAACCAACTACCGAGAGTGCTAATGACTTAGCACTCTTATTACGCGCAGGCTCATTAGCAGCGCCGATGGAAATTATTGAAGAGCGCACGATTGGACCAAGCCTAGGCGCAGAGAATATTGAAAAGGGCTTCAAGTCCCTCATCATTGGTTTTGCCGCAATCTCGATCTTCATGATTGCTTACTACCTCTTATTTGGTACTTTCTCAGTAGTAGCCCTGGCAGTAAACTTGCTACTCTTGATTTCTGTGCTGTCAATGCTACAAGCCACCTTAACCTTGCCAGGTATCGCTGCGATGGCATTGGCACTAGGTATGGCGATTGACTCCAACGTGTTAATCAACGAACGTATTCGTGAGGAGCTACGTAACGGCGCCGCCCCACAAACAGCGATTGCTGTTGGCTTTGATAAAGCCTGGGCAACAATCTTGGACTCAAACGTCACCACCTTAATCGCTGGTCTCGCATTATTGGCATTTGGCTCTGGTCCAATTAAAGGCTTCGCAGTAGTGCATTGCCTTGGTATTTTGACTTCCATGTTTTCAGCAGTCTTTTTCTCACGTGGCCTAGTTAACCTTTGGTACGGCAGAAGTAAAAAAGTTCAGAAACTCGCTATCGGCCAAGTTTGGCGTCCACAGGAGAAATAAGTCATGGAATTTTTCCGAATTAAAAAAGACATTCCCTTCATGCGCCATGCGTTGGTGCTCAATGCGGTTTCTTTAATCACCTTCTTAGCCGCTGTTTTCTTCCTTTGGCAAAACGGTCTTCACTTATCCATTGAGTTCACTGGCGGCACAGTGATGGAAGTTTCTTATCCACAAACAGCCCCCTTAGATTCAATTAGATCCAAGGTAGAAAAACTGGGTTATGCCGATACCCAGATTCAGAACTTTGGCAGTTCGCGCGATGTGATGATTCGCCTACCGCTTCAAAAAGATGCTGAAGGAAAAATGATTTCCTCAGCAGATCAAAGTGCAGCGGTCATGCAAGCACTTGAGCCAGCCACTTCAGGCGTCAAGCTACAGCGCGTTGAGTTCGTTGGTCCCCAAGTTGGGCGAGAGCTGGCAATAGATGGATTGATGGCACTGTTGTTTGTGATTATCGGCATCGTGGTTTACCTCTCTTTCCGCTTTGAGTGGAAATTTGCAGTTGCCGGCATCATTGCAAACTTACATGACATCGTGATTATTCTGGGCTTCTTTGCCTTCTTCCAGTGGGAGTTCTCGCTCTCCGTTCTGGCTGCGGTATTGGCTGTATTGGGCTATTCAGTAAACGAGTCAGTGGTGATCTTTGACCGTATTCGCGAAAACTTCCGTAAATACCGCAAGATGAATACCCGCGAAATTATTGATAACGCCATTACCAGCACCATCAGCCGTACTGTGATTACTCACGGCAGTACCGAGATGATGGTTTTAGCAATGTTGATTTTTGGTGGCCCAACCCTCTTTTACTTTGCTTTAGCGCTCACCATTGGTATTTTGTTTGGTATCTACTCTTCAGTATTCGTGGCAGCAGCTCTAGCTATGTGGCTTGGTGTGACGCGCGAAGATTTGGTGAAGGGTGATAAAAAGCCAGATGACGTTACGCGCAACGATGACCCCAACTTTGGGGCTCAGGTTTAATAATTTAACCTGAGTTAATTTAAATCCTCAAGGGCGGCCATAATCTTTTGGGTCGCACCTTGATGCTCGAGTGCATAAGACTTTGCAGCGTTCGACATCTTTGCTAGTTCAGCAGTATTTAAGAGCATCTCTTTTAAGGCTTCCACAATAGCATTGGGCTCACCCTGAATACGCTTAGCAGCACCCATCTCAATAGCATCAAGAGTGGCCTGCTGGAAGTTATAAGTATGCTCACCGAGTAAAACTGGACAGCCGGCAGCACAAGCTTCAATCAAGTTTTGGCCGCCAAAGGGAAGTAGGCTGCCACCCATGACTACCAAGTCAGCAGCACTGTAATACATTGGCATCTCACCCATGGAGTCTCCCAGAATCACATCTACGTTAGCATCATCCTTTGGCGTATCAATCCATTCTGTGCGGCATCGAAATGTCAGACCCGCATCCTCAATTTGATTGGCCACTTCAGAGAAGCGTTCAGGATGACGTGGAACTAAACAGAGCAATGGGGCAATCTCAAAAGTGTTGCCAAGCAAGAGGTCTTTCCAAGCCTTCAGAATGATTACCTCTTCACCATCACGAGTGCTAGCAGCGCAGACCATCAGTCGTTGTTTGCTATGAAGCTCTTGCTTCCAAGCTTTACCTTGCTGAACTAGGCTGGGGTCAAGCGGCACGTCAAACTTCAGGTTACCAACTATCTTGACTTGTTTTACGCCAAGACTACGATACCGATCAGCATCCAATTGCGTTTGAGCCAAGATACCTGAAAATGCTTGAAATAAGGATCTGCCTGCATCACCAAATCGCTTCACGCGACGAGCACTTCGTTCAGATAGACGTGCGTTTACTAAAAATAATGGCAGCCCAATTTCTGCGCAATAAAACACAATGGTTGGCCAAGCCTCGGTTTCCATAAACAAACCGAACTTCGGTTTAAATGTACGAATGAAATTAGCTACAGACCAGCAGAGATCATAGGGTAGATAGACTTGATGTAACTGGCCTGCGGCAATTGCCTTCTCGAATAGAGTGGCGCCAGTGCGGCGACCATTGAGTGTCATATGCGTCAACAGAATCGTCTCGCCACGGGCTAGATAAGCTTCCACCAAAGGTTGAGCCGCCCTTGTCTCACCAACAGATACCGCATGAATCCACACAGACCCCTGAGTAATCGTTTTGCCATAAGCAAAACCCAAACGCTCAGAGAAATGATTTAAATATTCAGAGGAGTGGCGTGTGCGCCAAGCCAGGCGAATAAATGCAAAAGGCAGCAGCAGATGCCAAAGCAGTTGGTAAACAGCGAACCAGATCTTGGGGCGAGCACCGTATTGCAAATCCTGCGGTGCAGGCCCAAGGCTTGGAGTCAAGCTCACTTTTTGAGACGTTCGGTCAATTCGACCGCCTTGCCTAAATAAGAAGATGGGGTCATCTCCAGTAACAGAGTTTTTGCATCATCTGGAATCTTCAGACTACGAATAAAGGTTTGTAAATCGGCCTGGTTGATACCTTTGCCGCGAGTGAGCTCTTTGAGTTGCTCATATGGATTCTCAATGCCGTAACGACGCATCACAGTTTGTACTGGCTCAGCCAATACTTCCCAGCACGCATCTAAGTCAGCGGCAATCGCTGCATGGTTGACTTCTAACTTACCCAAACCACGTAAGGCGCTGTCATAAGCTAAAACGCTGTGGCCAAAGGCCGGGCCCAGATTACGCAAGACAGTTGAATCAGTAAGGTCGCGCTGCCAGCGAGAAATCGGCAACTTCTCAGCCAGATGACGCAACAAGGCATTGGCTACGCCTAAGTTACCTTCAGAGTTTTCAAAGTCAATTGGGTTCACCTTATGCGGCATGGTTGAAGAACCAATCTCACCTACCTTAGTGCGCTGCTTAAAGTAACCAATCGAAATATACGCCCAGAAATCACGGTCCATATCCAATAAAATAGTGTTAGCGCGAGCAATTGCATCAAACAATTCAGCCATACCATCGTGTGGCTCAATCTGGATCGTATAAGGATTAAAGCTAAGGCCTAAGCGTTTCTCAACGACATTCTTAGAAAAGTTTTCCCAATCAAAATGAGGATAAGCGGATAAGTGAGCGTTGTAGTTACCCACTGCACCATTCATTTTTCCTAGGAGTGGAACTGCAGCAATCATCGCAATCGCACGCTCTAAACGTTTAGCAATATTGGCCAGCTCTTTACCCAATGTACTTGGGGAAGCTGGCTGACCATGGGTACGAGATAACAAAGGCACCCTTGCATTCTCAATTGCCAAATCGGTTAATACGGTAAGTACTTTTCTGAGTTGTGGCAACAGCACTTCATCGCGAGCGCCACGCAACATCAAACCATGCGAAGTATTGTTGATATCTTCAGAGGTGCATGCAAAGTGAATAAATTCACTGGCCTTCAATAGATCGGGGCGGCCGGCTACTTTTTCTTTTAAGAAATACTCTACCGCTTTGACATCGTGATTGGTGACTGCCTCGATATCCTTAATACGTTGCGCATCAGCATCAGAGAAATTTTCTGGCAAAGATAATAAGAAGGCTTCATCTGCAGCACTAATTTTTGGCACATCTGGTAGGCCCGCGGAGGCCAAAGCCAACAACCAATGAATCTCTACAAACACGCGCTGTCGCATAAATGCGGCTTCGGATAACCAAGGCCTCAAGGCATCCAACTTGCCGGCATAGCGACCATCTAAAGGGGATAGTGCATTAAGAGTAGAAATCGGCTGACTCACGAATATTGCCTTTACATTGATTGTTTCAATAAAACCTGATTTTAATCGCTCTTAGGAGCAATTCAGTTTGAATGGCATCGCTATAATTGATCCATGAAACTTATCGGATCCCTCACTAGCCCCTACGTACGCAAGGTGCGCATTGTTTTCTTAGAAAAAAAGGTAGATTTAGACCTAGAACTCGAGAATGTCTGGGCCGCAGACACCAAAATAGCCCTCAACAACCCCTTAGGCAAAGTGCCTTGCCTTCTTTTAGACGACGGTGAAGTCATCTACGATTCGCGTGTGATTGCTGAGTACGCTGATACATTGAGCCCGGTGGGCAAACTTATCCCGACAGGTAGTCGTGAGCGAGCTACCGTCAAAACTTGGGAAACCCTAGCTGACGGGGTACAAGATGCCGGAATTTTGGCTCGCTTAGAAGCGACCTTACGCCCACCTGAGCAGCAAAGTCCGGCTTGGATTGAGCGTCAAATGGGCAAAATTAATGCCTCTCTTGCCCAAATGTCCCGTGAATTAGGTGAAAACGCCTGGTGTCACAGCAATCAAATGACTTTGGCTGATATTGCTGTCGGCTGCGCCTTGGGTTATCTGCTGTTCCGCTTCCCCAATATCGCTTGGCAAGCGCAATACCCCAATTTAGATGCTTTGTATCAAAAGTTGATGCAAAGACCTTCTTTCGTAGAAACAGCCCCTCCAGCCGCCTAAATTAGGGCGCTAGCAGCTCAAAAGACTTAGGCGGAAATAATGCCGCCGCCTAAGCAAATATCTCCGTCGTACAAAACGGCAGACTGACCCGGAGTCACAGCCCATTGAGCTTGTGGAAAGGTCAACTCAAAACTCAAAGGTCTAGTAACTCCAGCAGTAAGCGTGCATGGTGAGTCTGCCTGACGATAGCGGGTTTTTGCAGAGTACTGCCCTGAAGTAGGTGCAACTCCAGCAACCCAACTAGCGTCAATTGTGGAAAGCTGATTGGCCAGTAGCCACGGATGCTCATGGCCCTGGGCGACATAGAGGGTGTTATTGGCTATATCTTTGCGTGCGACATACCAAGCATCTCCATTGCCGTCCTGGCTGCCGCCCAAACCAATGCCCTTGCGCTGTCCCAGGGTGAAAAAGGCAAGGCCCATATGCTCACCTACTGTTTTGCCTTCTGAGGTCTTAATGGGGCCAGGAGTGCGTGGAAGGTAGCGGTTTAAAAACTCGCGGAAAGGTCGCTCACCAATAAAACAAATCCCTGTAGAGTCTTTTTTAGCGGCATTATGCAAGCCGATTTGCTTGGCAATCTTGCGCACTTCCGTCTTTGGAATCTCCCCCAAAGGAAAAAGCACATTTGCCAATTGACTTTGGGTTAAGCGGTGCAAGAAATAGCTTTGGTCTTTACTGGCATCCAAGGCCTTCAAAAGCTGTACGCGACCACCCTCATGCCGAACCCGCGCATAGTGGCCGGTGGCTATAGCGTCTGCGCCCAAACTGATGGCGAGGTCTAAAAAGGCTTTGAACTTAATTTCTGCATTGCACAAAACATCTGGGTTAGGTGTCCTACCAGCAGCGTATTCGCGCAAAAACTCCGCGAAAACGCGCTCACGGTACTCAGCAGCAAAGTTGACAGCCTCGACATCAATCCCAATGAGGTCGGCCACAGACACCACATCAAGCCAATCCTGACGGGCAGAGCAATATTCATCGCTGTCGTCGTCTTCCCAGTTTTTCATGAAAAGGCCAATCACTTCATAGCCTTGCTGCTTGAGCATCCAGGCTGCAACAGACGAATCTACCCCTCCAGACATCCCAACCACGACTTTGGAGGGTTTTGAGGCAGGTATTGCGACAGAATTGAGGGGGATCATCAAAAAATGCGAGAATTCGTTATCAGCTAAAAAATCCATTGTAGAAGTCTTGCTCCAAATTTACGAGATTTGTCGCAAAACCAAATAAATGGCATTAAGGGTAAATAGATAGGTAGATTTTCACCTAACTAACTAAAATAGATTTTTTGAAAAATTTGCTTTTGGAGACATGCCATGCGCATAGGAGTACCGCTGGAAATCAGACACGGGGAAACTCGAGTTGCCGCCACACCGGAAACCGTTAAGAAACTGATTGGTCAAGGCCATACAGTTGTTATTCAAAAAGATGCGGGCGTTACAGCCAGCCAACCTGACTCTGCCTATGAAGCTGTTGGCGCGACGATTGGTAGCGCAGCAGATGCCTTTAGTGCGGAGATTGTTCTCAAGGTGCGCGCACCTGAAGCCGCCGAACTCAAGCAAATTCGATCTGGCAGTGTGCTAATTGGCATGCTTGATCCATTTGATAACGACAATATCGCTGCGATGGCCGCCCAAGGCGTGACTGCATTCTCATTAGAGGCTGCTCCACGTACTACTCGTGCACAAAGCATGGACGTCTTGTCTTCACAAGCCAACATCGCAGGTTACAAAGCGGTAATGGTTGCTGCTAATGAGTATCAGCGCTTTATGCCTATGCTGATGACTGCAGCCGGAACTGTTAAAGCAGCACGCGTGCTGATCTTGGGCGCCGGTGTTGCTGGCCTCCAAGCGATTGCCACTGCGAAGCGTTTAGGTGCTGTGATCGAAGCATCTGATGTGCGCCCTGCTGCTAAAGAGCAAATTGAATCTCTTGGTGCCAAGTTTGTTGACGTTCCTTACGAAACAGATGAAGAGCGCGAAATCGCTAAAGGTGTTGGTGGCTATGCGCGTCCAATGCCAGAAGCTTGGATGAAACGTCAAGCAGCACTAGTTGCAGAACGTGCTCAGCAAGCTGACATCGTCATCACAACCGCCTTAATTCCAGGTCGTAAGCCGCCCGTCTTATTGCACAGCGATACCGTTGCCAATATGAAACCCGGTTCGATCGTGATCGACTTAGCGGCTGGTCGTGGCGACAATGGATCAGGTAACTGTCCATTGACCCAAGAAGACAAGATTGTTGAGAAAAATGGTGTGAAGATTATTGGTTACAGCAATCTCGCCAGCATGGTTGCTGCAGATGCTTCTGCTTTGTATGCACGTAACTTGCTCGACTTCATGAAGTTAATCGTTGATCCAGAAGCGAAGTTAGTTATCCCAACCGATGACGACATCGTTACTGCTTGCCTCATGTGTCGTGACGGCCAGGCTATCCGTAAAAACTAATACAGAATATTTAAAGGAAACATCATGGATCTCGCTGCTTTTCAAAGCATCCTCACAGTCCAAAACATCACCGTGTTTGTTTTGGCTATTTTTGTTGGCTATCAAGTAGTTTGGAATGTCACTCCTGCATTGCACACTCCACTAATGGCAGTGACTAATGCTATCTCCGGAATCATTATTGTTGGTGCGTTACTGCAAACTGAAGTTATTGGTGGCGATGAGATCACTCTCACCAGCATCATTGGTGCAGTTGCCGTCTTCTTAGCGTCAATTAATATTTTTGGTGGCTTCATGGTCACCCGTCGCATGCTTGAAATGTTCAAGAAAAAAGCCCCTAAAGCTGATGCGACTGGAACTAAATAAAAACTAGAACAAGACCTATACAGAGACCACAATCATGTCAAACATAACCGCGATTTCCTACCTCATTTCATCGGTGCTTTTCATCCTCGCCTTGCGTGGATTGTCTTCACCCACCACATCACGTCAAGGCAATACCTTTGGCATGATCGGCATGTTGCTTGCCGTGATCACCACCTTCATGATTCCTGACTTTAAGCCAGTCTTCTCATTGATTATTGGCGCGATTGTTGCGGGTGCAATCATCGGAATACTTGCTGCTAAGCGTGTACAAATGACCAAGATGCCAGAGCTTGTTGCGCTGATGCACTCTTTTGTTGGCCTATCAGCTGTGTTGATTGCGATTGCAGCAGTATTTAATCCAGCCCAAGACCATACTGGCGCTCAAAAGATTGAACTCTTTATTGGTGCATTTATTGGTGCCATCACCTTTACTGCCTCAATCATCGCTTTCGGAAAATTGTCCGGTAAGGTTAGCGGTAAATCAGTGACCTTTGCTGGTCAGCACTTACTTAACCTCATTCTCGCAATTGCCATGGTTTCTGGTGGCGTCATGTACTTCATGACAGGTAGTCACGAAGCATTCTTAGTCATGTGTGCGATTGCCTTGGTGTTGGGTATCACTTTAATTATTCCAATTGGTGGCGCAGATATGCCAGTGGTTGTATCGATGCTCAACAGCTATTCTGGTTGGGCGGCTGCGGGTATTGGTTTTACTTTAAATAATCCCGTATTAATTATTGCTGGCGCTTGCGTTGGCTCATCTGGCGCAATTCTGTCTTACATTATGTGTAAAGCAATGAACCGCTCTATTCTCGCCGTATTACTTGGCGGCTTCGGTGCCGAAGCTTCTGCTGGTGGTGCTGATGATGGTGGTCCAAAGAACTACAAAACTGGTTCACCTGAAGATGCTGCTTTCCTCATGGAGAATGCCGACACAGTAGTGATTGTTCCTGGCTACGGCTTGGCAGTTGCCCGCGCTCAACACGCACTAAAAGAATTGACAGAGAAGTTGACTCATCATGGTGTGACCGTAAAGTATGCAATTCACCCAGTGGCAGGTCGCATGCCTGGTCACATGAACGTACTCTTGGCTGAAGCTGAAGTTCCATATGATCAAGTGTTTGAGATGGAAGATATCAATAGTGACTTTGGTCAAGCTGATGTGGTTCTAGTGCTTGGTGCAAACGACGTAGTAAACCCCGCTGCTCGTACGCCAGGCAGCCCAATCTTTGGCATGCCAATTTTGGAAGCCTATAAAGCCAAAACAATCATCGTTAACAAGCGCTCTATGGCTGCAGGTTATGCTGGCTTAGATAACGAACTCTTTTACATGGATAAAACGATGATGGTCTTCGGTGATGCGAAGAAGGTTGTGGAAGACATGGTGAAGTCGGTAAGTTAAATAGAAAATCTTTTCTATAAAAGACCGCCTTCGGGCGGTTTTTTTATTGCGTTAAGATATATACAGGCACCTCTTGAGCGCTAAAAATTATATTAATACGAGACAAAAAATGAAGATCAAAAAACGCTTACTTTTAGTAATGGGTTTAATTTGGATTGGATCTGCCCAAGCTCAAAATACCTACCCCAATAGACCGATTCAAATGATCATGCCCTTGCAAGCCGGAAGTGGTGTTGATATTTTGATGCGGCCCATCGCGCAAAAGATGAGTGAGAACTTGGGACAGGCAATTACGATTGAAAACCTTCCTGGTGGCGCCGGCTTAATTGGGGCCACTAAGGTAGCTCAAGCCAATGCAGAAGGCTATGTATTGGGTGCATTTAATGACAGCATTTTGACGATGCTACCCAATCTGCACAAGAAAATTGACTACGACTCCATTCAAAGTTTTGTGCCAGTTTCTGAAGTAGCGGCAATCACTTTCGTAATGGTAGCAAACCCATCGTTTCCAGGAAATACAGCTGCAGACCTCATTCGTATCGCTAAAGAAAATCCAGGAAAAATTGATTACGCTTCGGGCGGCAATGGCTCGCCTCAGCATATTGGCATGGAGCTCTTTCGTCAGTTTACGGGAGCACCATTGGTTCACATACCCTATCGTGGAGCGGCAGCAGCCGTAACTGATGTCATGGCAGGACAGGTACCCGTGATGATTAGCGCTTTATCTGTTGTACTTCCACATATTCGCTCAGGAAAACTAAAGGTGTTAGGTATCACCAGCAAAACGCGTTCACCTTTGCTACCAAATGCACCGACTGTCAGCGAAAGTGTTAAAGGCTATGAGTTCTCCACTTGGGGTGCAATTGTTGCGCCCAAGGGTACAACATCAGCAGTCGTTACCAAACTTAATGATTCATTGGCTTTGGCATTAAAAGATCAGAGGTTGCGAGATCAGTTAATACAGCAAGGTTTTGAATTTGCCCCTTTGGGACCAGATCATTTAAAAGAAATGATTGCACAAGGCTTGGTGAAGATGAAAAAAGTTATCAAAGATGGTGGCATTCAGCCAGATTAATTTCCAACGCACCAATAAAAAACGCCTGGTCTTTTGAACCAGGCGTTTTAGTTTCTACAGCTTGATAGCTGAGGAAATTAACGGCAATTACATCATGCCGCCCATTCCGCCCATTCCACCCATGCCGCCCATATCAGGCATACCACCACCAGCGGAATCATCCTTTGGCGCTTCGCAGATTGCGCAATCAGTAGTCAACAATAGAGCCGCAACAGATGCTGCATTCACTAATGCAGTTTTCGTTACCTTAGTTGGATCAATCACACCTTGAGCTACGAGGTCGCCGTATTCACCAGTTGCCGCGTTGTAACCGTTATTGCCCTTGCTAGCCAATACTGCGTTCACAACTACGCTGGCTTCGTCGCCTGCGTTAGAAACGATGATGCGAATTGGCTCTTCCATTGCACGCAATACGATGCTGATACCAGCGTCTTGGTCAGGATTATCGCCCTTAAGACCTTTGATACCTTGCATTGCGCGTAATAAAGCAACGCCACCGCCAGGAACAATACCTTCTTCAACCGCTGCACGAGTTGCATGCAATGCATCATCAACGCGGTCTTTCTTTTCTTTCATTTCAACTTCGGTAGCAGCACCAACACGAATCACTGCAACACCGCCTGCCAACTTGGCAACACGCTCTTGCAATTTCTCTTTATCGTAGTCGCTAGTTGCTTCTTCGATCTGAACGCGGATGTTCTTCACGCGCGCTTCGATTGCTTTAGCATCGCCAGCACCATCAATAATGATGGTATTTTCTTTGCCAATTTCGATACGCTTAGCTTGACCTAAGTGCTCAAGAGTTGTTTTCTCGAGTGTGAGGCCAATTTCTTCAGCGATTACTGTACCGCCAGTCAAGATTGCAATATCTTCCAACATGGCTTTACGACGATCGCCAAACCCTGGGGCCTTAACAGCACAAGTCTTGATGATGCCGCGAATGTTGTTCACAACTAAAGTTGCCAAGGCTTCGCCTTCAACATCTTCTGCAATGATCAGCAATGGACGACCAGACTTAGCTACTTGTTCGAGCACTGGGAGCAAATCACGAATGTTGCTAACTTTCTTGTCAAACAAGAGAACGTATGGCGTTTCTAATATGGCAACTTGCTTTTCAGGTTGGTTAATGAAGTATGGGGAGAGGTAACCGCGGTCAAACTGCATACCTTCAACAACTTCAAGCTCATCTTCCAAAGACTTACCATCTTCAACAGTGATAACGCCTTCTTTGCCTACTTTTTCCATTGCTTCAGCAATACGCTGACCAATGCTTTGGTCGCTATTAGCCGAGATAGAGCCAACTTGTGCGATTTCTTTTGTAGTTGTGCAAGGCTTGCTAATTTTCTTAAGCTCTTCGAGTGCCGCTGTAACTGCTTTGTCGATACCACGCTTCAAGTCCATTGGATTGTGGCCTGATACTACGTATTTCATGCCTTCGCGTACGATAGACTGGGCCAATACAGTAGCAGTTGTGGTGCCGTCACCTGCGATGTCATTGGTTTTAGAAGCAACTTCTTTCACCATCTGAGCACCCATGTTTTGGAGCTTGTCTTTGAGTTCGATTTCTTTTGCTACGGATACACCATCTTTAGTGATGATTGGGCCGCCAAATGAACGCTCGATAACCACATTACGACCCTTTGGTCCTAACGTTACTTTTACTGCGTTTGCGAGAATATTGACGCCTTCTACCATCTTGGTACGAGCGTTATCTCCAAATACAACGTCTTTTGCTGCCATGATTGAATTCCTTTCTTAGGTAGCGATTACTTCTGTACAACAGCCATGATGTCTTCTTCGCGCATGACGAGAAGCTCATCGCTGCCGACTTTAACTGTTTGACCTGCATATTTGCCGAATAACACGCGATCACCAACTTTGACGTCTGGTGCATTCAACTTACCGCTGTCATCACGCTTGCCTGGGCCAACTGCCAATACTTCGCCTTGATCTGGCTTTTCAGCAGCAGCATCCGGAATAATGATTCCAGAGGCAGTTTTTGATTCTTGATCTAGACGTTTAATGATTACGCGATCATGTAAAGGACGCAGATTCATTCCTTCTCCTATGTTAGTAAGTGTTAACTAATTAAAAAACCAATATAAATCAATGTGTTGCATTCTCTTAACACGAATGTAACAAGCTTTTCAAATGAATAAGCCTGTTTTAGCACTCACGTGTAGGGAGTGCTGATTATATAGGTCTGATTCCAGGGAATTCAAGGGCAAATTCACCTTAAATTTCAAATGAGCCTCCCACTCTTTCTATAATGGAGGCAGGCAAGTAGGTAGATTCCTACACATAAATAAGCCTTAAGCCCTTACTCCTCCAATCCGTCCTGCCTAGACTGACTGTTCAATGATTGGAGAATGCTGATGAGCCCGAAATCCCGGCTGTACACGCTTGTAAAGGCTTGGAAGAACAAACCCTTCCAAGAAGTACGCGACGCCTGCGGCCAGCCCTGGCTTGGTCTTAGTGGCGAAGCGCTAGAAGAACACCAATCCTGGTCCCAGCGGCAAGCGATTAGTAACGAACCCATCTTTAATAGCCAAGGAACTAAGCTGACGAGCTCTTTATTTAGACCATTACTGACCGCCACCGACTCGCAGCTCCTCAGATTGTTCATGGAGGGCTTGGACACTATTACGTATTGGTACCGTAGTGGTCGTTTCATTCCGGGCATCTTGCCTATGCCAGCACAACATCTTGCCTCCAGTAGTTTTATAGATGCTTTAAGTGACCTGATTCTGAACTCAAGACTCCCTGTTGGCCTAGTAAGTTTGGGGATGTACAAATTCAAGGATGCCGACTCCATGGAATCTTGCATGGAAGGTGTGTTGCGAATGCGTCGTCTGGGCGTTCTGATTCATCTTCTGGATTTTTCTGGATCGAGTGCGCAAATCCGCTGGTTAGAGGAGATCGAGCCCGAGGGCATTCATATTGAGATGGGGCAATTTCGTGCAGATGGCTTACCAAACGAAATGATTTCCCTTGGCAAGAAATTCCACACCCAAATTTATGCCAGCAACATCACTCTGGTGAAGGATTTAGAAAATGTTATGACTATGGGGGCACACCATAGCTATGGCGGACTCATGATGCCACCAGTAAGCCGACATCAAATGCTACACATGAGCGATAGCCGTATCGCCAAGGCCATTTTTTCGCTGCACCCTCATAAAACCCAAAACGGAGACAAGTAATGAGAAAACGCGTGATGTTGGTGGATGACCATCCAGCTATGCTGATGGCATTAAAAAGTATGTTGCAAGATCAATTGCTTTTTGAGATCGCAGGACAGGCGCAGCATGGTGAAGAGTGCCTACGCTCAATTAAAGAGGTCAATCCGAATATGGTGATCTTAGATTTAGATATGCCAAAGACGGATGGCTTTGATGTCATCCGTCGGATTGGCTTAATGCATCCAGAGGTTCGTATTCTGGTGCTATCTAGCCTAGATGAAGCGGTCTATGGTGGCAGAGTGCGGTCCTTGGGTGCGCATGGTTTTGTGAACAAGACTGCTGGGGCTGATGTCATTTTGGCTGCCTGCGTTGCCATCTCACAGGGCTATACCTTCTTTACTCATGGGAAGAACGGCAACACCTCTCTGAGCGATAACGACAAATTAGCATTGATATCCGATCGTGAGCTACAAGTCATGAAGTATCTTGGCAAAGGCAATACCAACCAGCAGATATCAGACCTACTGCACATTAGCAATAAGACAGTAGCAACGTACAAGACCAGAGTCTTTGACAAACTAGGTATCAACAATATTGCTGATTTGATCCTGTTCTGCCGCATGAACAACATCATCGAAAGCTAAGTAGCGCATGCATCGATTCATATTGAAAAAAGTATTCACACTCTGCTGTATCTATATAGGCTTGGCGCATGCCGAGCCCTTCAGCGCTTCAGAGCAATCATGGATCGATGCCCATCCAGTGGTGCGATTTAGTATTCACGAAAAATATGCGCCCTATCTCAACCCATCCAACGAACGACAGAGTGCGGCACCCTTTATGGCGCTGCTGTCAAAAATGGAAGAGTGCACACGACAGCAATATGTACCGGTATGGAGAAAAACAAATCAAGAGGGTTTAAAGCAGCTCAGTAAAGGCGAAGTGGATTTCATGATTGATCCACCCAATATTAACAAGCATGTATTGAAATTTGGCTCTCTATCTGATGCTATCTTTTGGGGGCATGATGCCATCGTTACTAAAACCTCAAGCACGCTAGATTCACCCAATACGAAAATTGCGTACTTTGATCGAGGCCTTGAAAATTCGCCCTCCAGCATCAATGGTTACAGTGAACATAATCAACCACAATCTCCCACCCGCTTAATTCAGTCCCTCATTAAAAATGAGATCGAGGCACTCGTCATGCCCATTCGCCTGGCACAGCTTCTGCTTCGTGAAACCCAAAATCCAGATCTCAAAATAGATGGCTTATACAGTCGTGATCCATTTGCTTATCGCTGGCTCATCTCGGACCAGGATGCTCCCTTACGCGATGTACTAAGCCACTTTCTAAATGACTTAGACCCCATTGCATCACGCCAACTTTTTGCGTTCGGAGATGAATCCAAACCAAGAGCCACCATACTACCGTGGCTGAGCGCTATCTTCGTCTTTATTATTGGTGGAGCAATGTTTTATCAGCTACAAAGAAAGTATTTTTATCAGAAGCGAGCTGCCTTGGAATTGCTTCACTCAAAAGAGCTGGCTGAAAAAGCGAACGCTGCTAAGTCCGCCTTTCTAGCAACCATGAGCCATGAAATTCGTACGCCGATGAATGCCATATTAGGCGTTCAAGAGCTTTTGCTTGGTAGTGCGCAATTTCCAAAAAAAGATAAGCCTCTATTAAAGAGTGCGCAAGCTTCTGCCGAATCTCTTTTAGGTATGCTCAATCAAGTATTGGATATTTCTAAGATTGAGGCTGGCAAACTCACTCTTAACCTAGAGCCTTGCAATCCACATCAATTGATTATGGATATTCATGCAGCATTTTCTACAGTAGCCAAGAAACAGAATCTGCTACTCCACACCACGATTGATCCCAGACTTGCAGAAGTTATCATGATTGATTCTTTACGTCTGCGACAAGTTCTACAAAATTTACTCAGTAATGCGATTAAGTTCACTGCTGAAGGTGAGGTGTACTTTTCTATTAGCGTCCTCGCCGATGATCATGCTGGCCAATTGCTTGAGTTCAGAGTGATTGACACTGGAGCAGGCATGGGGAGCGATCAAATCAAATTAGCTCTGCAAGCTTTTGAGCAATTACCAGCTACGCAAGAGTCTTACCTATCAGAGCAAATGAGGGGGACAGGTCTTGGGCTTACCATCACCAATCATTTAGTCAACTCCATGAACAGCCATCTTTATTTTGAGAGCGCGCCAGGCTTTGGAAGCAATGTCCACTTTTCGGTTGCCTTTCCCAGAACTAGTATTGCTGCCGCACAATCTCCAGGTTTTGATTCGCTCGGAACATCACCTAAGAACTTCATCTCAAAAAGGCGAGGTAGAAAAAATACACTCATTCATGCTTTAGTAGTTGAAGACCATCCAGCTAGTCGGCAAATTTTGTCCTTGCAGTTAGAGGCGCTTGGTATCAGTGCTTGTGTTTGTGAGAGTGCCGCTGCGGCGCTAGAGTTGATGCGAGAGAATCATTTTGATCTCATGCTCACAGATCAATCTATGCCTGGAATGCAAGGCTCTGAGCTAGCCAAACAAATCCGCTCCCTAGGTAATCGTGACTTAATTATTATTGGCGTCACTGCAGATATTTATGCCCTCGACTCTCGCCATCAATTTTTAGCTTCTGGCATGAATGGCGTACTCATCAAACCTTTAAGTTTGGGGGCGCTTGAGAATGAACTCATGCGCTACTTTGAATCTAGCCAAGGCTCGGTCTCTGCTTCTGAACCCTATTCCTTTGATGCCTTCTCCAATCTCATCAAAAATGATTCCCACCAAATCATCGTGATCTTGGAGGAAATTGAGAAGGTTCACCTAGATGCCCTGAATCAATTGCAATCAGATGGTAATCAAGCTCCAATGGATGAAGTCCATTTTCAAAGTCTGGTTCATAAAGTCAAAGGTGGGGCACAACTATTGGAAGCTACTGAATTTACCCATGCCTGCGAATCGCTTGAAATTGATGGGGCACTCACAGAGCGGATTGAGAGATTTATCACCCTCCTGGAAGAGCAAAACCAAACTATCGGGACTTATAAGAAAAAATATCGATAGTAATAGGCTGGTTTGCGCCAAGGTTTATCCTATAGGAAATGCGCACCAAATTCTTTTCGCCCTCCCTCATCAGTCTGCTGGCTTTTTTATACGCTAGCCTGGTTACTGGTCAAGCTCACTCCGTAGAAATTCTTGCTCAAGATACTGCACTTCAGTACATCCCCAAGGCCGTAGCCGTCAGCCTTGAAAAGGGCCAGATCCCAAAAGAAGCAATCAGTATTTCAGTGGTTGAAATAGAGCCAGACCAGCCAGGGAAAATCACAGGAAAAACAAAGTTAGACTGGCGTTCGAAGCAGGCAATGAATCCTGCATCAACCATGAAACTGCTCACCACGCTCACTGGTCTAGATGTACTGGGACCTCAATATCGTTGGCGTACAAATGTCTATACCGATGGCCTTATTCGTCAGGGTACCCTCAAAGGCAATCTGTATTTGCAAGGTACCGGCGATCCAAAGCTAGTCCCAGAAGAGTTAGCCAAAATGATGAAGGGTTTGCAAAATCTGGGGATTCAGAAAATTGATGGTAATTTATTTTTTGATAGAAGCGCCTATGCCCCACATGTCATGGAGCACAACACGATCGATGGAGAATCTTTGCGCGCCTATAACGTGCCGCCAGATCCTCTGCTCTACGCTTTTAGAACTCTCTCATTTCAATTGGGCAAATCGCGTACTGCAGACTTTATTGACATAAGCTATACACCTCCATTGTCCCAACTCAAAGTGATCAATCAAATGCAATTGGTCAATCAATCGTGTGATAGCTGGAAAAGTAATATTCACTTTAACTTGGATCCGGAGAGTGAAGGAGGAAGCACCAACCAACTTCTGACTGCCCAATTTTCTGGTAGTTTTCCAAAAGGCTGCAGGGGGGTGAGTTATAACGTCGTTGCTTTGGATGCGAATACCTTTTTCACGCAAGGCTTTGCGGCAGCTTGGGAGTTGGCTGGTGGGGCTTGGACTCAAGCGCCGACCGGACAGTCAGGCACCCTCCCTCTAGCAGCCCGACTACTACTTCAGTTTGAGGGCATCCCCCTAGCGGATGACGTGCAAGATATTAATAAGTTTTCTAATAATGTCATGGCTAGACAATTGATGCTGACCTTAGCCTTAGAGAAGATGGGTAAGCCTGCAAGCACTAAAAATGGAGAGCTCGTAATTCAGAGTTGGCTAAAGGGTTTGGGGCTTCAATTTCCAGAACTCGTCATTGAGAACGGCTCTGGCCTATCCCGTAATGAAGCGATTTCCGCTGAACATATGACGCAATTATTAGTTGCGGCTCGTAACTTGTCCGTTACGGATACGTTTTATAACAGTCTTCCGGTTGCAGGAAAAGATGGCACAATGAAAAATCGCCTCATGGCACATTTACGGAAATTTTTACATTTGAAGAAAAAGCCTGAGGCTCGTATCAAGACAGGGGCGCTTGTAGACGTTAGGGCAATATCAGGCTATGTGATGAGTAAGTCTGGAAGGATGTATGCGGTGACCTCTTTCATAAATCACCCTAATGCCTTGAGGGGCTTAGACGCCCACGATCAACTATTAGCGTGGTTACTTAATGATGGCCCAGAGCCAAAGCACGCACGCTGAAGTCGATCCCGAACTCCATCCCACTCCTCGCCTTTTGGCGGCTCCGGAAATAAAATGAGATCCCAAGCTTGTTGATCCAAATCACGCAGAGAACGATATAAGCGACTTGCAAAGGCAACGCTATCACTGGGCACAACAAACTCCTCAAAATGTACTGATGGATGCCCATCTTCACCTAATGAAGAATCTGAATCCCAAACCGCAACCGCCACTCGTGACTTAATATCTGGAAACTCGCTCAGAGCATCCAAGACTCTACCTGGTGCATACATTCTTAATGGAGTTGTAGGGGCGTAATGGGCACGCAGACTACCTGAGACTCTCGGTGCATCACCGCGCTGTTTTGTTGAACTACTTTCACCAGGTAAGTAGACTTTGATGCCCGTCTTAGAAAGAATTTCTCCAGGAGTAATAAGTCCTGGGCGCAATAAAACCGGGTGATCCCCAGAAGATAAATCAAGGATGGTTGACTCAATCCCTACTTCGCAATCGCCGCCATCCAAAATCATGAGATCTAATATACCTTCAAACTCACTACGGACATCAGCGGCACTGGTTGGCGATACCTTACCAAAACGATTGGCAGAAGGAGCAACTACTCCACCTTTAAATTTACGGAGTAACTCTTTTGCAATCGGGTGAGCCGGCGCCCGAATAGCTACCGTATCTTGACCACCCGTTAGTTCATTCAAAACGCTTTTATCTTTTTTAAAAACTAAAGTTAAAGGGCCTGGCCAAAAAGCATTGATGAGTTTTAATGCGTCTTCTGACAAATCTCGAACCCATGGCGTTAGCACTGGCACCCAATCCACTTGAGTCTGATCGAACTTATCAGGGGCGGCTAAGTGAATAATGAGTGGGTGATTAGAAGGTCTACCTTTGGCAGTAAAAATTTGTTTGATTGCATCGGGGTTCTTTGCATCTGCCCCTAAGCCATAAACGGTCTCAGTCGGAAATGCGACCAAGCCACCATCTCGCAAAGTTTGTACTGCTTCGTTAATTACTGCAGATGAATGCAGGGCGCTACTATCACTGGACATTTCTAGGGCTCGATCCCTAATTCAACGGCGACAGCTGCGCAATTTTGACGTGCTTGGTTCAGCGACTCACCTAAGCAATTAATATGGCCCATCTTACGACCCATGCGTGGATCAGATTTACCGTATAGATGTAACTTAGCATCCGGATGAGAAAGCACTTTATCCCAAGCGGGCTCTCTTGTCTTATCTTCACTACCTTCGTACCAAAGATCACCCAAGAGATTGAGCATAGAGACTGGTGCTAGTAAGCGGGTGTCTCCCAAAGGTAAACGAGCCATGCTCCTGACCTGCTGTTCAAACTGACTGCTGACACAGGCATCCATCGTGTAGTGGCCTGAGTTATGCGGACGTGGAGCAACTTCATTAGCAATGATGTCGCCACTCTTGAGCACAAAGAATTCCACGCACAATACACCCACATAATCAATCTTCCGAATCAATGCTTTAGCGGCTTCAATAATTTTTTTCTCTTGGGCAGGCTTCAGAGATGGGGCGGGCACAGTTGAGGTATGTAGGATACCGTCACGATGAATATTCTGAGAAACAGGGTATGCCACTACCGCATCATCGTACCCGCGCACTACCAAAGCAGACACTTCAAAATCCAAATCCATGCGCTTTTCAAGAACACAAGGCACCTTATCCAATTGGGCCCAAGCAGTAACTAGATTGGCAGAATCATAAACAGTGATTTGGCCTTTACCGTCGTAACCCATGCGAGCTGTTTTTAGAATGCCGGGAAATAAATCTGCAGAAACATGTGCAATATCTGCATCATGCTCGATGACGCAGTAAGGTGCTGGACCAATATTGGTTTCCGCTTTCCAAGTGGCCAAGAACTTTTTCTCAGCAACGCGGTTTTGTGCCAAAGATACGCAACTACTGCGAGGTGCTACAAAGACACCTAAAAATTCGAGTTCGTCTAAAGCTTGTGCAGGAACATTCTCAAATTCTGTGCTTACGGATTTACATAATGCTGCCATTTCTTTTAGGGCAGCAGAGTCGGTGTAATCAGCTTGAATAAATTTTTCTGCAATGGAGCCAGCCGGACTATCGGATCCAGGATCCAGAACACAGACCTTGTAGCCCATTGCTTGAGCAGCTTGTGTAAACATGCGCCCCAATTGACCGCCACCTAAAATGCCCAAATACGAGCCCGGCAAAATGGGCTCCAAACGATCTACCATCTGATTAATATCCCGGTAAATTCATGGAGCGTGCAGTATCGGACTGCTTTGCACGAAACTCTTCCAGCTGTTTTGCTAAAGCAGGATCATTGACTGCCAAATTGGCAATGACATGTAAGGCTGCATTTGCAGCCCCAGCCTCACCAATCGCAAACGTTGCTACCGGAACACCTTTAGGCATTTGTACAATGGAATAAAGAGAATCTTCGCCACGCAAGTATTTGCTAGCGACTGGTACGCCATAAATCGGAATAATTGTTTTTGATGCCAGCATGCCCGGCAAATGCGCAGCACCACCAGCACCAGCAATAATCGCCTTGAGACCTTTTTTAGAAGCATTTTCTGCATAGGCAAACATATCATCTGGCATACGATGAGCGGAAACTACCTTAGCCTCGTGAGCAATACCAAATTGCTCTAGCATTTGAGCGGCATGCTGCATGGTGTCCCAATCTGAATTGGATCCCATTACTACTCCGACTACTGGCTTTTTGCTCATTTACCTCTCCAAATGCCCTGATCTACATCGTTAATCTATCTGAGGCCTTATTATCCCAGCCTTTTTAGGGCTTGATAGAAATTAGGTCTTAGTTAAGCGAGCGAGGGCTTCGCGGTACTTTTCCGCTGTTTTATCAATCACTTCTACTGGCAAAGCAGGGGCTGGGGCTGTTTTTGGCCAAGGCTTGCCATCAACCATCGCCGTTTCGAGCCAGTCACGAACAAATTGCTTGTCATAGGATGGGGGATTTGCTCCGACATAGTAGGTTTCTGCAGGCCAAAAACGGGAAGAATCAGCAGTGAGGATTTCATCCATCAATACCAACTGACCAGCGTCATCCAAGCCAAATTCAAACTTGGTATCAGCAATGATGATTCCGCGAGTCGCGGCAAATTCAGAAGCTTCTTTGTACAAACGAATACTGACCTCACGAATTTGATTGGCCAACTTCTCACCAATCATCTCGATGACTTTGTCAAAAGAGATGTTTTCATCATGCTCGCCCATTTCTGCTTTTGCAGCAGGAGTAAAAATAGGCTCTGGTAATTTCTGGGCATTTTCAAGGCCGGCTGGTAATGCAATACCGCAGACCTTGCCAGTTTCTTTGTAGTCCTTCCAACCGCTACCAGCCAAATAACCGCGCACCACTGCTTCGACCAAGATTGGCTTGAGGCGTTTAGCCACTACCGCACGACCTTTGACCTGATCAAGCTCATCTGCAGGCACTACGCTTTCAGGATCAATACCGGTCAAGTGATTCGGAATCACTTTAGCCAACTTCTCAAACCAAAAGTTCGCCATTTGATTGAGCACAATTCCCTTCTCAGGAATGGGCTGCCCCATCACTACGTCAAAGGCAGACAGGCGATCTGTGGTGACTATGAGCAACTTGTCATTACCCAGTGCGTATACATCACGTACCTTTCCCTTAGAAAGTAAAGGGAGTGACTTAATAGAGGTGGCGTACAAAGCGGGCATATTTAACTCACTTCACGATCTGGGCTAATTTGCCACTCTTATACAGCTCAGCCATTTTTTCTAGAGGAATTGGCTTAATTTTAGATGCTTGGCCTGCACAACCAAAAGCATTGAAGCGCGCAATACAAACCTTCTTAGCCGCTTCACGTGCAGGCTTGAGGTAATCACGTGGATCAAACTTGCTTGGATTCTCAAACAGGTAACGACGGATAGCGCCCGTCATCGCCAAACGAATATCGGTATCAATATTGATCTTACGTACACCATTCTTAATGCCCTCTTGAATTTCTTCAACAGGCACGCCGTAAGTTTCTTTCATATCGCCACCAAACTCACGAATCTCAGCGAGCAACTCTTGTGGAACACTAGATGAACCATGCATGACTAAGTGAGTATTAGGAATACGTGTGTGAATTTCTTTAATACGCTCGATTGCCAAAATATCGCCAGTCGGCTTCTTGGTAAATTTATAGGCTCCATGGCTAGTACCGATCGCAATGGCTAAGGCATCACATTGAGTAGCTTTCACAAAGTCAGCCGCTTGCTCAACGTCCGTTAATAACTGCTCACGCGTCATCTTGCCATCTGCGCCATGACCGTCTTCCTTGTCACCTTGCATAGTCTCTAGTGAACCCAAAACACCTAACTCAGCTTCAACGGTAACTCCAATAGAGTGGGAGAACCTCACTACCTCTCGAGATACGTCAACGTTGTATTCGTAGCTGGCAACACTCTTGCCATCAGCCTCTAAAGAGCCATCCATCATCACACTAGTAAAGCCACTCTTAATAGCAGCCATACATACTGCTGGACTTTGTCCGTGATCTTGATGCATCACAACTGGAATATGGGGATAAGCCTCTACTGCGGCTGAGATCAAATGACGCAAGAATGATTCGCCAGCATACTTGCGAGCGCCAGCAGAAGCTTGCATGATGACTGGAGAATCTGCTTCATGCGCAGCTTCCATGATCGCCGTTACTTGCTCTAAATTATTGACGTTAAATGCTGGCAAGCCATAGCTGTTTTCAGCAGCGTGATCCAAGAGTTGTCGTAGAGATACTAAAGCCATGATGGTTTCTTAATTAAAAATGTTAGTGATAAATAGTTTGAATGAAAATCTTAAAAAATAGATTACTTCACCTGAATAATCTTGAGTGAATTCGTGCCACCTGGCTCGCCCATAGGCTCACCGGAGGTTAGGACAACTACGTCGCCCTTCTTCACCGCGCCCATCTTTTTCAAGCAGTCTTCTACTTCCTGCAATGCGGTATCACGGTGCTTGGTGTAATCTAAACCAATGGGAAATACATTGCGGTAAGTGCTTAAGGCGCGCTGAGTAGCGATCTTAGAAGTCAAGGCAAAAATAGGTAAATGAATATTATGACGACTCATCCAAACTGCAGTAGATCCAGAGTCTGTCAAAGCAGCAATCGCATTGGCATTGAGGTGATGCGCCGTAAACAGAGCGCCCAAGGCAATCGTTTGATCAATGCGTGAGAAAGTTTGATCTAAGAAATCCGTATCCAGTTTTACACGATCTGACTTTTCGGCTTCAACACAAATCTCGGCCATTGCCTTGATAGTTTGTACCGGGTAGTTACCAGCAGCAGATTCTGCAGACAGCATCACTGCATCCGTGCCATCTAACACTGCATTAGCTACGTCACTCACCTCAGCGCGGGTAGGCACTGGAGCATTAATCATGGACTCCATCATTTGCGTAGCAGTGATCGTAAATTTATCAGCCTCAAGTGCAAGCTTGATCATGCGCTTTTGCAAAGCAGGAACGGCAGCGTTACCAACCTCAATGGCTAGATCGCCGCGTGCAACCATGATGCCGTCACTCTCCGCGATAATGCTCTTGAGAGCTTCAGTTTCAATAGCTTCAGCGCGTTCCACCTTAGCAATCGTGCGAACCTTACCAACGCCGTGCTTTGCGCTAGCGGCATCTGCCAGCTTTCGGGCATAGGTCATGTCAGCACCATCTTTTGGAAAACTGATCGCGAGAAAATCTACGCCCATCGCAATCGCCGCATCCAAATCGGCAATATCTTTTTCTGTTAACGCTGGTGCAGTCAAACCACCGCCAGCACGGTTAATACCTTTATTATTTGAGAGTGGGCCACCTTGCTCTACCAGGGTAAAGATTTCTCCGCCTTTGACACTCTCGACCCGAAGAACAACCAAGCCATCATTCAATAATAGTCGATCACCCGGCCTAACATCTTGTGGCAACTCTTTGTAATCCAAGCCTACGCGCTCTTGATTACCAAGCTCACAACCTACATCCAGAATAAATTTCGCGCCTTCTTTAAGAAGAATTTTGCTGTCGACAAATTTACCCACACGAATTTTGGGGCCCTGTAGATCGGCCATGATGCCAACCTCTTTGCCCACTTCCGCGGAAATACTACGCACCAAATCATGACGCGCTTTGTGGTCAGCAACCGTACCATGAGAAAAGTTCATTCTCACAACATCTACACCAGCACGAATCATCTCGCGTAATACTTCAGGCTTTTCTGATGCAGGTCCTAATGTGGCAATGATTTTAGTTGCTCTCAACATATTTAATCTTTCGCTCTTTCGGCTAATACTGCAAAGGCTGGCAAGGTTTTACCTTCTAAGAATTCCAAGAAAGCGCCACCGCCAGTAGAGATGTAATCCACTTGATTTTCAATACCGTACTTCGCAATCGCCGCCAAGGTATCACCACCACCAGCAATCGAAAATGCGGGTGAGTGGGCAATCGCTGCTGCCAACATCTTAGTACCACCGCCAAACTGATCAATCTCAAATACACCCAACGGACCATTCCATACAATCGTGCCAGCGTGCGCCAGCATGGTAGATAAACGTGCCGCAGTCTTAGGGCCGATATCCAAAATCATATCGTCATCAGCCACTTGATCAGCAGCGACACGATTTGCACGCGCTAATGGAGAAAGTTCGTTTGCAACAACGACATCTTCAGGTATCGGGACGTGCGCACCGCGCTTTTCCATAATCTCCATGATTTCTCGAGCTTCATTAACCAAATCTGGCTCTGCTAATGACTTACCAATAGGTAAACCTTTAGCCAGCATAAAAGTATTGGCAATGCCACCACCAACAATCAACTCATCCACTTTGTCAGCTAAGGCTTTGAGAATAGTGAGCTTTGAGGACACTTTTGAACCCGCCACAATTGCGATTAGGGGGCGCTTAGGACTTGCCAGCGCACGACTCAAGGCATCTAACTCCGCTGCCATCAAGGGGCCCGCGCAGGCAATCGGCGCATATTTGGCTACACCATTCGTGGTTGCTTCAGCTCGGTGAGCGGTACCAAAAGCATCGTTGACATACACATCACACAAAGCGGCAATCTTTTTAGCCAAGTCATCATTATTCTTTTTCTCACCCACATTCAGGCGGCAGTTTTCCAGCAGCACTAACTCGCCTGGATTGACTTCAAAATTACCTTCAACCCAATTACTGATCAAAGGAACTTTGCGATTCAAGAGTGTGGCAATTCGATCGGCGACTGGAGCCAAACTATCTTCGGGTTTGAATTCGCCTTCAGTGGGACGTCCCAAGTGGGAGGTCACCATCACAGCTGCGCCGGCATCTAAACACATTTGTACTGCTGGCATGGATGCTTTAATCCGAGTGTCTTCCGTAATATTACCCACATCATCCTGAGGAACATTGAGGTCGGCACGAATTAAAACCCGTCTCCCCTTGAGAAGACCTGCTGCAGCTAGTTCACTAAGGCGCTTTACTTTAAAGAGGGTTTCCGGCATGAGAATGGGCAAATGGAGTGGTTTACGGGGAATACTCCATTCTAAATCGTCTGGGCTTTAAACCCCAAAGGAATTGGACTACCCCGCCCCGCTCCCTGCTCTACAATAAAGCCTAAGAAGTATTCCAGGCCTTGGGGCTCCCTAGTGGCTTGGCACCCTGTTTTACCGAATTGAATCACCCAAATTATTAAATATCTAAAAGGTAGAGAAAATGTCGATGTCCGACCGCGATGGCTTTATTTGGTCCGATGGGAAGCTAGTTCCCTGGCGTGAGGCCAATGTTCATGTACTAACCCACAGTCTTCACTACGGAATGGGCGTATTTGAGGGTATTCGTGCCTACAAAACTCCCCAAGGTACCGCCATTTTCCGCCTCCCAGAGCACGTTAAGCGTCTATTCAATGGAACTAAGATTTTCCAGATGAATATGCCCTGGACCCCTGAACAAATCAGTAAGGGCATTATTGAGGTCGTCAATAGCAATAAGCTAGAAGCTTGCTATATCCGACCAATTATCTTTATCGGCTCCCAAAAACTCGGTATCTCTCCCAAGGGCAATAGCATCCACACCGCGATCGCTGCCTGGGAATGGGGTGCTTATTTGGGTGAAGACGGTCTCAATAAGGGTATCCGCGTTAAAACCTCCTCATTTACCCGCCATTTTGTGAACTCCTCACTAGTTCGCGCTAAGGCTTCTGGTTACTACATCAACTCCATTTTGGCCAACCAAGAAGTAACAGCTAATGGCTACGATGAAGCCCTCCTACTTGATACAGAGGGTTATGTATCCGAAGGTTCTGGCGAGAATATCTTTATTGTGAATAACGGCATTATTTACACCCCAGATCTAGCTTCTTGTTTAGACGGCATTACTCGTAACTCCATCATCCAAATCGCCAAAGATCTTGGCTACGAATTGCGTGAGAAGCGGATTACTCGTGATGAGGTGTACTCAGCAGATGAGGCTTTCTTCACTGGTACTGCTGCTGAAGTAACGCCTATTCGTGAACTAGACGACCGCACTATTGGCGACGGTAAGCGTGGTCCGATTACCGAGCAAATACAGAAGACTTACTTTGATGCGGTTTATGGCAGAGGCGATAAATATCAGTCTTGGCTAACTTACGTTAAGTAATTGGAAATCAAAGAATGAGTGAAGCTCAAGTTGTAATGGTTGATGGCAATAAAGATTTGCCTTTACATTGCCCAACCAATAAAACCCCTAGCTGGAATTCACATCCACGTGTATTTCTCGATGTAGCTAAAACGGGTGACGCTAAGTGTCCTTACTGTGGCACTGAGTACAAACTCATTCCTGGTACCGAGCCCCACGGGCACTGAGCCTAACAGCGCCCCAGAGCGGGGTGCTGTGTCGGGATACCTCATATGAATCGTATTCTGATCATCGCACCCAACTGGATTGGTGATGCTGTTATGTCCCAGCCACTGCTGGCCAATCTCAAAGCAATTTACCCGCAGTCACAGATTGATGTTTTAGCAAGCCCTTGGGTTGCACCTATTTATCGTGTCTGCTCAGAAGTTCATCAAGTCATTGAAGCGCGACTAGAACATAAACAGTTGCAATGGGGCTTACGTAAGCAACTGGCAAAGCAACTTGAATTAAATCAATACACCACCTGCTTTGTTCTGCCCAATAGCCTGAAATCTGCCCTCATTCCTTGGCTTGCTAATATTCCTTTACGCATTGGCTATCGCGGAGAGATGCGCTTTGGACTGATTAATCTTGCTCTAGATAATCCGAGTAAAGTCAATCGCCCACCGATGGCAAATCACTACCTTGCACTTGCTAATGTGCTGGAGCACTCGCAAGAGATTGATATCAACAAGCCTGTAGACCCTAAGCTCAATATTTCACCTGCAGCCAAAGAATCAATCGGCGCCAAGTTACAAGCAGCATCGATCAAGGAAAAATCAATCTACGTACTTTGCCCAGGCGCTGAGTACGGCGTAACAAAACGCTGGCCCGCCAATCACTTCGCTACTCTCGCACAGCAATTAATCACTAGCGAGCCAGATGCACATGTGATTCTTCTTGGCGGTAAAGGCGATCAGGCTTTGGGTGAGAGCATTAGGACTCAGACAAAGAATGACTCACAAATACATAACTGGTGTGGCAAGACTTCGCTGGACGAAGCGATTGCACTCATCGGAATGAGTAAGTCATTGGTCAGCAATGACTCGGGCTTAATGCATATTGGTGCCGCATTAAAAGTTCCGCAGGTCGCCATTTTTGGCTCAAGTGATCCACATCACACTCCACCACTGTCCGATAAAGCAAAAGTACTTTGGCTTAATCTAGCTTGCAGCCCATGCCATAAAAGAGAGTGCCCACTAGGTCACCTCAAATGCTTAAAAGATATTTTGCCCGCCACCGTATTAGATGTCATTCAGATGCACCATTAATTTTGTAGCGCTACACATCACCAGAAAGTAAGCCATGTCAAAACTAGCCAGACTTTTTCATAACGCCGATGAAGTGGTGGATGCTTGGCGTGATGCCTTAAAAAATCGCGATGTCAAAGGGGCTTTGGCAATCTGGCTAGACGATGACTCGATTACTTGCGTCCTTCCAGAAGGCCAACGCCTTAGTGGCCATGCAGAAATTCGAGATGGTCTAGAACGCCTCTTGGCCAAGCAAGCTCTTTTTTTAGAGCCGATTGCCTGCATTAGTCACTCTGTTTTAGGGGCTGCGGTCTACGACACCACTGAGGCTGTCCACATCCGACCCGATCAAATTGAAGCGGCATTCTTTCTTAATATCACCTTGGTTCTTCTACAAGATAGTCAAGGCTGGCGGATTGCACATCTTCATGCCAGCCACTCCACCGAGGATACGTTTGATGCACCCTCAACTCCACATGGATTGCATTAACTAGCAATGCCATATTGATTGCCGTCTCATGGATGAGCAAGTTCTTCGCTCGTTAATCAAGTGGCCAAATGTCCCGCACTGCTTTGGCTGGCTAGCGCTTGATCGCCGCGGTCAATGGCGCATGTGTGATGAATTTGCCCAAGCCAATGATCTAGCTGGAAGTGTGATTCAGCATGCAGCCCTCAATGAATTTATCTCAAGAAATTATGCGCACGACTCTTTGGGTAGATATTTTTTCCAAAATGGTCCTCAAAGAGTTTTCATCACACTAGATGCCACGCCATACATTGCCAGAATCATTCCAAGTGAAAGCGGCCTTCAACTACAGACCCAGTGCGGCACAGAGATAAAACCGCAGGGCGCTCTAAGTGATGAAAAAGGCAATATCTATATCACGGGATTATTTCAACAATCACTCTCTGATCAAATCGATGGAGCAGCATTTTCTAAAACAGAATCGCTATCCGTTGCGCTATTACACGACCATGATTTAGATCTATTCTCAGATCAGTCGAAAGTGATGGAGGATGCCTGTAGCTTCAGGGGCTCTTGGCAATGGCAAGGCAATCAACTACCCATTGAACCTATTCATTCTACTGAATTAGCTAATCGCTTTAATTTCGTCAAATTACCAAGCAATTAATTAGCTGGGCATATTTTTGCCCTGCTCCTTCAACTCCTCTTGATACTGTTTTTGCATTTCACGAAGACGCGCATCTATGCTAGAAGCCTGATAGAAATCTGCGCCACCAGAAGATCTCGCAATCTTGAGTTGCTCGATCGCTGATGGCCATGCACCCTCAAGCGCATACTTTTCTCCAAGAGCGTAATGGCGCAGCGGCACATTTTTAGCCTGATCATAAGCATTCGAAAGCATGCTCCACCAAACTACTTCATTGGGCTGTAATCTCGTGCGCGCCTTTAACCAAGTAATAGCGTCATTCGTACGGCCTAGTTTCAGATACGCATTCATCATTGCCGCACCGGCAGCATAGGATTGTGGGAAGGCCTTTAAAGTGACTTGAGCAATTTGCAAAGCCTCATCACCTTTACCTCTAGCTAATGCCAACTCGGAAGCTGTAATGTCTAAGGAGAGGCTTTGGCACAGAATGGGTGATCCTGGCGCGCTAACGCTATTCGCTAAGTTGCGTGCTTGTTGCAAATAGCTTGAGGCTTGATCGAACTTACCCTGCTTTAGCGCAACCAGTGCAAGCCCATAAAGACCTTCCATTTGTTTGCCAGGGGTTGCCTGTTTACTCAAACCTTCAAAGGTATTTTTTAAGTCATACATCTGGCTAGAACTTGCAGATTGCTCCATACGCGCACGCGCTTTGATGAAATAAAATTCCACTGCTGTAGGTACATTTCTATTGGCGATATTACGAGCACGATCTTGCATATCCGCAATACGATCCGTTGTTAATGGATGGGTGCGTACATAAGATGGCACCCCATTATCCATAATGCCCGTCGCCTTTTGTAGGCGCTGAAAAAAACCTGGAGCACCATTAACGTCATAGCCACTCTCCGCCAGAATCTGAAAGCCGATACGATCAGCTTCGCGCTCAGCATCTCTTGAGTAAGAGAGTTGGTTATTGATGGCTACTGCTTGACCACCTTGCATGAGCCCAGAAGCAGCGCCCGGATTGCGTGATGCAGCTAAGGCACCTAACAATATGCCAGCAAGGGCAATCATCGTATTGGTAGTCTGCCTACCCATCTGGCGAGCCAAATGACGTTGCAAAACGTGACCGGTCTCATGACCCATAACAGAAGCTACTTCTGAATCTGTTTCAGCACTAACCAGCAATCCTGTATGAAAACCAATAAATCCCCCAGGCAATGCAAATGCATTAATACTGCTGTCTTTAACAGCGAATACCTCAAAGCTATAGGCACCACTACCCTGCTCATTAGCACCGCCCAATTGCAGACGTTTTGCTGCCTGCAATAAGCGTCGCTCCATTTGATTTAAATAATCATAAATCGGCAAATCATTTGAATAATCCGCATCCGGACGAATCTGGCGCATGATCATTTCGCCATACTTTTTCTCATCCATGCGACTCAAGCTATCGCCACCAGGATCCCCCATATCGGGGAGTACAAAACTGGGTTGGCTTAGAGGTGCATTGCGTAATGGCAGGTTTGCGGAGCGGGCATCAGGCGACTGGACCGCTCTACCCAAGTTTTGTAAGGCGGCTGACTCTCCTTGCACCGATACATCCCCCGTGATAGAGGAAGGTACAGGTCCAGCCGCATAGACGAAACCAGCACTTGGCCAAGCAGAGCTCAGAATGAGATGAGCAGCCAAAATTCGCTTAAAAAACGATATACCCCTTGGTGTCTTTATGACTTGCATCCCTCTATGGTAAAACTTATCCCATGAACAAACTAACTCATTTTGATGCAAGCGGCCAAGCCCATATGGTCAACGTTGGTGATAAGCCCAATACCCACCGAATTGCCCTTGCTACAGGCAAAATTACTATGCTCCCAGAGACCTTTGGAATGATCGAGGCTGGTACCCATAAAAAAGGGGATGTTCTAGGTATCGCGCGCATTGCCGGCATTCAGGCATCTAAAAAGACTTCTGACTTGATCCCTCTTTGTCACCCCCTGGCACTAACGCACGTGAGCCTAGAATTTTCCCTAAATAAAGATACCAGCAGCATTACCTGCCAAGTGAGAGCCGAGACAACTGGTCCTACTGGCGTAGAAATGGAAGCCCTCACTGCAGTCCAAGTCGCCCTCCTCACAATCTACGATATGGCAAAAGCTGTTGATAGAGGCATGGTGATGGGTGATGTCCACCTGCTAGAGAAGAGTGGCGGTAAGTCTGGGGAGTGGAAGGCTTCATAGAAAAGCTTCACCATACAAATATTTAAGCCACCCTAGGGTGGCTTAATTTCTTATGAAGTACTGATCATTGCCTTACTTTGTGATGCGGCACTCTGAAGGCAATAGTTGAGGCAGCAGATTCGTTTCAGAAGAGCGGCAAGACCATCCACCAGCCCAAGTCGATCCTTCTGGCTTAGATAAATCGATTGCCTTTGGAATATTGGCATCTGGATTATTTGTTGGAATAAGATGTAATGTGTTTTTATTATCTGCAGCAACATTGTTTTGAAAGTCGATGGCAATAGCACCAGATGGTGTGATTTCAATCAACTTCACGCTACGCGTTGGTACAAAGGTAAATGAACCGCTAGTTGCCTCATCCATCTGCACCGTACCTCTACTGGCAAAAGCCTCTGTCACAGCAAGCTTGGCGCTAGAAGAAAGATTCATCCCCTCTACGATGCGACTACGGGCAATGTAATCTTGGTACTGAGGAACTGCAACGGCAACCAAAATACCAATGATGGCTACGACAACCATCACCTCAATTAAAGTAAAACCTGATTCTTGTTGTTGATCTTGCATAGGCATGGTGATTAGCTCCTGAGGGTTTAATCCCCCATCATCCAGTCTATACCCATCATACTCAAGATGTCCAAATGTAAGAAAAGCCGGCTTTGCAGGCCGGCTTTTCTGATTAATGCGAAAGAAAAATTAATGCGCTTCTTTAGCCGCGTTCTTTTTCTTAAAGTAGGTGCCAGCAAGAATAACGATCACTACTCCGATGACCTCAAAAGCCAACTTAGCATCACCCAGTGCCTCCTGAATGCTGTCTTTAATTGCTGGATCATCCACCAACATACCGCCAGCTAACAAGCCTAACAGGCCTGCACCCAAAGTGATGATGATCGGGAAACGCTCCATTACCTTCAGCAACATGGCACTACCAAATATGATCAACGGAATAGACATGCCTAAACCAATAATCAACAGCAGGAGTTGAGTCTCTTGTGGGCCTTTTTGAGCTGCTGCTGCAACCGCTAAAACGTTATCTAAACTCATAACTAAGTCGGCAATCAAAATGGTACGAATTGCCGCCCAAATACTAGTCTTGCCTTCCATATGCTCTTCACCATCGCTATCAGCCAATAACTGAATGCCAATATAGACAAGCAAGATTGCACCAACGATTTTTAGATACGGCAAGCTTAATAATGCAACTGCAGTAATCGTCAGTACGACGCGCAAGATGATGGCTGCAGCACTGCCCCAGAAAATAGCTTTCTTTTGCTGAGCTGGTGGCAAGTTGCGGGATGCCAGTGCGATCACTACTGCGTTATCACCTGATAGCAAAATATTCGCCACAATGATTGAGAGCAAGGCTGCCCAAAATGTTGCATCTGAAAATGCTGAAAAATCCATAATGTCTCCGTACTTTTATATTTTAGTTTTAACTACTGCGCTACAAAATTCATGCCGACGAATCGGCATGAACCTTCTTTTACAACATGGCTTTGAGTAATGCAGCCATTTCTGATGGATTTCTAGTTACCTTAAAGCCACATTCTTCCATTACGGCAAGCTTTGCATCCGCCGTATCGGCACCGCCAGAAATCAATGCACCTGCATGGCCCATACGTTTTCCAGGAGGCGCTGTTACACCAGCGATAAAGCCAACAATCGGTTTCTTCATATTGGCCTTGCACCAGCGCGCTGCCTCAGCTTCATCTGGACCACCGATTTCGCCGATCATGATAACCGCATCCGTATCTGGGTCTTCGTTAAACATGCGCATCACATCAATATGCTTTAAGCCATTGATTGGATCGCCACCAATACCCACCGCTGTAGATTGGCCCAGACCAATCGCTGTCAATTGACCAACCGCTTCATAGGTCAAAGTACCTGAGCGGCTCACTACACCGATACGACCCTTCTTATGAATATGGCCAGGCATGATGCCGATTTTGATTTCATCTGGAGTAATAATTCCAGGGCAATTTGGGCCAAGCAATAAAGTCTTCTTACCACCGGCAGCTTCTTTTGCATGCATCTTATTGCGTACTTCCAACATATCCTTAACTGGAATGCCTTCAGTGATACAAATAACAAAATCGAGGTCAGCTTCAACAGCCTCCCAAATGGCAGCAGCAGCTCCAGGAGGCGGAACATAAATAACTGATGTGGTTGCACCAGTTTGCTGAGCGGCTTCTTTTACAGTTCCATAAATTGGAATATTGAAAATGGATTCGCCTGCTTTTTTAGGATTAACGCCAGCAACAAAACAATTTTTACCGTTTGCGTATTCCTGGCACTTTTCTGTATGGAATTGGCCAGTCTTACCAGTAATACCTTGAGTAATTACTTTAGTATTTTTATTTACCAAAATAGACATATTGATTTCCTTGATTATTTATTTTTCGCAACAGCAGCAACTACCTTAGTAGCAGCTTCTGCCATTGAGTCGGCGCTAATGATTGGTAAACCAGAGTCTGCAAGAATCTTCTTGCCCAGCTCCTCATTGGTACCCTTCATGCGGACAACTAAAGGTACGGTCAAGTTCACTGCCTTACAGGCAGTAACTACACCGTCAGCAATCACGTCGCAACGCATAATGCCACCGAAAATATTCACCAGGATTGCTTCAACGCTCTTGTTCTTGAGCATGATCTTGAACGCTTCTGTTACTTTCTCTGCGGTTGCACCGCCACCAACGTCCAAGAAGTTAGCTGGCTCGCCACCAAACAACTTAATGGTGTCCATCGTAGCCATTGCTAAGCCCGCGCCATTCACTAAACAACCAATATTGCCGTCAAGTGAAATGTAGGCTAAGTCAAACTTAGAAGCCTCGATCTCAGCCGCATCTTCTTCATCGATATCGCGATAAGCCACGATTTCTGGATGACGAAACAAAGCATTGGGATCAAAATTGAATTTGGCATCAAGCGCCTTGATCTTTCCGTTGCCTTCAAGAATCAATGGATTAATCTCGACTAATGAAGCATCAGTTTCCCAATAGGTTTTGTACAGGTTTTTAAATACGTCGCTTGCCATTGGAATGGAAGCATCGGGAACGCCAATGCCTTTCGCAATAATCTGGCAATCAGCATTCGTTAAACCAATCAATGGATCAACAAACACTTTAATAATTTTTTCAGGATGAGATTCTGCAACCTCTTCAATATCCATGCCGCCTTCGCTGGACGCCATGACCACATTCTTCTGTGTCCCACGATCGGTAACGATACTGAAGTAGTACTCTTTTTTGATATCAGCGCCGTCTTCAATTAAAAGACGATTTACTTTTTGACCTTCTGGGCCTGTTTGATGGGTTTTTAACTGCATACCCAAAATTTCAGAAGCGTATTTCTTCACTTCGTCCATGCTGCGAGCTAATTTCACGCCGCCGCCTTTACCGCGACCACCCGCATGAATTTGTGCTTTAACAACCCATACTGGACCGCCAAGCTTTTCGGCAGCCTTAATTGCCTCATCAACACTAAATGCAGGGATGCCGTTTGGAACAGGCACATTAAATTGGCGTAGTAATTCTTTGCCTTGGTACTCGTGAATTTTCATTATTACTCCCGAAACGGTATCTTTTTTAGCAAGCGATGAGGATTAGTAAAACCGAATTAACCTGGTTTACCTTTTTGAGTAAACGGTAGCGGTTTAGCCGACTTCGTAAGTCTATCATGCTGCAATGCGGCAACATGACCTATCTACTCCGTGATTGCCCTAGCTCGAGCGCCCTGCTATTACCTTAGACACCACATCCGAACTAAAGCCCTTAGAGGCCAGGTAGCGATATTGACGAGCCCGCTCCTTTTGCTCTATTGCTACAGCTCCAAATTTACGTAACCATAATTCATTAGCACGCTGGTATTCGGTCTCTTTGAGCTTTCTGAGAAGATTTATCGTCTTTGCACTATCCACACCAGCCTGGGTGAGCTCATCCTGTATTTTTCTAGTTCCAAACCGCTCGCTACGACGCCTAATAAGGGCCTCTGCAAAGCGCTCATCGGACAGCCAACCGCGAGCCTCAAAATCATCTAAAACAGCCTCTATCTGAACATTCAAGGGGGTGGTTTGTGCAATCTCCTCAGAATCTTCCTCGGCAGACTTGAGCTTGAGCATCCTGGCTGCTGACTCTTCAAGCTTTGCTGCCAGCCCTTTACGACTGTACTCGCGCATGGATAAAAGGCGCAAAGCCCGAGCTTTGAGACTCGGGCTTTGTTTCTTGCTTTTTTTAACAGTGCTACCTAATTCTGACATCGAAGAATTACGCCTCCTCTTCTTCGCTCAAAACGTCACTGACTATTGCTGTCCCAGTCTTTACGCCCAATTTCGCACGAATCTTGGCTTCAATGTCTTGAGCAATGGCTGGATTCTCTTTCAAGAACTCACGCACATTGTCTTTTCCTTGGCCAATACGATCACCGTTATAGGCATACCAAGAGCCTGACTTTTCAACGATATCAGCCTCAACACCCATATCGATAATTTCACCCTCTCGAGAAATTCCAGCGCCGTACATGATGTCAAAGATTGCTTCACGGAATGGTGGAGATACTTTGTTCTTAACTACCTTGACGCGAGTCTCATTACCAACAACTTCATCGCCTTTCTTGATACTGCCGATACGACGAATATCTAAACGCATAGAGGCATAGAACTTTAGTGCGTTACCACCAGTTGTAGTTTCAGGCGAACCAAACATCACGCCAATTTTCATACGGATCTGGTTAATAAAGATAACGGTTGTATTAGTACGCTTGATCGCGCCAGTCAACTTACGCAAGGCTTGGCTCATCAGACGGGCTTGGAGGCCTGGTAATGAATCGCCCATATCGCCCTCAATCTCAGCCCTTGGAACCAGTGCTGCTACGGAGTCAATGACAATTAAATCGATAGAGCCTGAGCGCACTAAAGCATCTGCAATTTCCAATGCTTGCTCGCCAGTATCCGGTTGGGAGATCAACAGATTATTAACATCTACACCTAAGCGTGAAGCGTACTGAACATCTAAGGCATGCTCCGCATCGATGAAGGCACAAGTTCCACCAATCTTTTGCATCTCTGCAATCGCATGCAATGTCAAAGTGGTCTTACCTGAAGATTCTGGACCGTAAATCTCAATGACGCGCCCACGGGCTAAACCACCGACTCCAAGTGCAATATCTAAACCTAATGAGCCGCTGGAAACTACCTGAATATCTTGATGAATCTCTGCATCGCCCAATCTCATGATCGAGCCCTTACCAAATTGCTTCTCAATTTGCGCTAAGGCTGCAGTTAATGCTTTTTGCTTGTCTCCGCTCATACCGTCAAATTCGGATGAGGCTGATTTTCTCTTATCGTCGAAGGCCATTTTTGATCCCTTTTCACTATTTGTTAGGCTGTTTTTTGAGTTTTTTGTGGTTTTTGTTAACATAGAACTTACTGTATATAAAAACAGTACTATTTGCAAGTAGCTTTTAAAAAGAATTTACTGATTCTGTCGTAGATTTGCACTTACATGACGGCTATGCCAATGGAAAAATAGTGGCATAGCAACACCCCATACGATTGCTAAGAGGATGAGGCCACCTAACTGTCCATTGGGGCCCCATGAACCTGCACCCATGCGAATACCTGCCTCATAAGACACTGGACCAGCTATTGCCCCTAAGACCGCTCCCAACCATGGCCTGCCACGCAACCAAGATAAAGATCCGTTAACAGTGCTGGCTACCAATGCCCATAGGGTCCACATCCAAAATGGGGATAAGTAGGCGCTCGGCCATGCGTCTTTAAAGTACAAAAAGCCTAGATTAGCTATAAGTGTGTCAGCACTCACTCCAAATATAAGAGCTTTAAATATGAGCTTTAGCTCTAGATTTGGGTGCTCTGAGCGCCAAATATGAATCGCAAGGTACAAGAGGGTACCGATGACGGGCCATAAAACCTGCTCATTGGCTGCGCCAATAATGCAAGCAAACCAACCAGCTTGGAAAAACACGAAATTCCAAAATTTAGCCATCGATCAAACCTCAGCGACATTAACTAAGAAAAAGGCCACTGCCGGTGGGCAATGGCCTCTTGATATGGTGGCGATTCAGGGATTCGAACCCCGGACCTGTGGATTATGATTCCATCGCTCTAACCAACTGAGCTAAATCGCCGAAGGTCAGATTTTAGCTTATTTGATGCAAATGCTCAATGTGTCCACTTTGACCCTAAAGACCAAGGCTACTAAACGATCTTAATGCTTAAATCCGGCAAATTATCGATAGAGCATCGAATGACATCGCCACGAATCACTGGCCCCACATTCTCAGGGGTGCCAGAATAAATAATGTCGCCAGGAAACAATTCATTTGCCTCGGATAACTTGGCAATTTGCTCTGCTACCGACCAAATCATTTGATCTAAATTGGCCTTCTGTTTCACAACACCGTTGACAGAAAGTGAAATAGTGCCTTTAGTAAAGTGGCCAGTCTGACTCACTCGAAAGATCGGTCCAATAGGAGCTGAATAGTCAAAAGATTTACCGATTTCCCAAGGCTTTTTCTGGTCACCCATAAATCGCTGTAAATCACGGCGCGTCATGTCTAAACCCAAAGCGTACCCAAACACATGCTCCTGCGCCTTCTCTACGGAAATATTCTTGCCACCTTTATTGAGGGCTGCAACTAACTCAACCTCATAGTGATAGTTTTTAGTAAGTGATGGATAAGGATGATCTACCAACTTATTTGGCGCTACAAACTGAATAGCATCTGTTGGCTTCTGGAAAAAGAATGGTGGCTCCCGAGTAGGGTCAGATCCCATCTCACGTGCATGGGCTGCGTAGTTTCTACCAATACAGTAGACACGACGTACGGGAAATTCAGCATCACTACCTGCGATCGGTATCAGCGTTTGCGCAACTACAAAAGGAGTCTGGATTGAGTCGCCTGACTTGTGGGCCCGAACACCCGAAACTATCCCCACTGAAGAGAGTGATGCAACACCGAACTTAATCGCATTACGTCGACTAAGAAGATCATTTTCTTGATTTGACATGCCCAACCCCTTTAAAAAGATAAGCCATCGTAATCCCATTCCGAAATATATACATCAGGAAAACCCCCAGAAAAATCACTGCTAACAAGGAGGCCTGGTCTTATTTAACCTGAAACGCGCTCACCGTCTCATCCCGGTTATAGCGGACAAACACTTCAATTTTCTGAGCTAAAAAGAGTTTCTTCAAGACCTCATCTTTGTTTTCAAAAGTAATCGCCGTTTGCTCTGGAAAGCGCGAAAAAGGATCGCTCATCACCTCAATGGATTGCCCATCTACTTTAATCATCCGAATAGTGCGCTTATATAGGCGATCAGGCTGAATAAAAATCAGGCGTTTAAGATACTTATCTAAAACCAGCTTTTGCCCCTGATCATTTTTCTTATAGTAGTAGACCAACTCTTCTTTGCCATTAGTGGTGACATCCCGCTCCTCATTCCACTTAGCTAATGCTATTTGGCTTGTCAGCGCCCAAAGAATTGCTAATATTAATAATCTATACAGAGGCATCATTTACTTTCTAAGTTCATTTCATCTTATCAGCCAAATTTACTTATGCGACTTCTCTCCATATCCTCCGGCAAAGTGATGCCACTCTTTGGGTCTCATCACCCAAATTACTCTACTGTAGCCTCGGCTATTGAAAAGAAATCTGTCAGCAATCTCGCCTCACCTACCTCCATAGAAATCACTCGCCTTGGTGTTGCGGGCGATGAACAAGCCGATCTATCAGTGCATGGTGGTCTTGAAAAAGCGATTTACGTCTATCCAATCGAGCATTATGCTTTTTGGAACGAGCTACTTTCCCGCGAAACCAAAAAATCATCCAATCTTCCCTTAGGTGCTTTGGGTGAAAACTTCACGATTGAAGGCTTATTAGAAACTGAGATATTTGTTGGGGATCAGATGCAAATTGGCGCCCTTCAATTCACCGTAGTCAAGCTACGCGAACCCTGCTTTAAGTTCAACGCCAAAATGAAATACAAGGGTGCTGCCAAGGCCATGTTGCAATCGGGTTTTAGTGGATGGTATCTACGCGTAAATCAAACTGGTGCGCTCGCAGCAGGCGCTGCAATTTCAGTAGTGCCGGGTCAAAGACTGGCATCCATTGCAGATCAGAATCAAGCCCTCTTTAATCGGAGCAATCAAAAAGATCTTTGGGATTAATTGTTCTGATCGAATTTTGATAATAAAAAAACCCGACCACAGAATGGTCGGGTTTTGTTTTTGAAACAGGCTAATGAAGCTTAGTCTTTAGCGTAGATATCTACGTCTTTAGTTTCTTTAATAAACAGTGTACCGATTACCAATGTCACCGCAGCGATGATGATTGGATACCAGAGGCCGTAGTAAATATTACCGTTTTGCGCTACCAAGGCAAAGGAGATCGTTGGCAACAAGCCACCGAACCAACCGTTACCAATATGGTATGGCAAGGACATCGAGGTGTAACGAATACGGGTTGGGAACATCTCAACCAACATCGCTGCAATTGGGCCATAAACCATGGTTACCAAGATCACCAAAATCACCAAGATACCCAAAACAGCAGGGAGATTAATAGCGGCAGGGTCAGCCTTTGCAGGATAACCAGCAGCATTCAATGCCTCACGAATTGCCTTCTTGAACTCTGCATCTTTTGCTTTCGCATCAGCTGGGGCCATACCCTTAGCGGAGTAGCCTTCGATCTCTGTGTCGCCAATCTTCACAACAGCGGTACCACCGGCTGGGCCAGCAATCGTTGTGTAACTTGCAGAGTTAGAAGCCATCACCTGCTTTGCAATGTCGCAAGAGCTAGTGAACTTCGCAGTACCTGTTGGGTTGAACTGGAAAGTACATTCGTTCAAATCAGCAGTAATACTTGCTGGTGCAGTTGCCATTGCTTTTTCCAATGCTGGATTAGCAAAGTGGGTTAAGCCATTAAACAAGGAGACTGGTGTGTTCGGGATGTACAGAATGATGGCCAATAATAAGCCGCCCATGATGATGACCTTACGACCAATCTTGTCTGACAAGCTACCGAATACTACGAAGAATGGTGTACCGATTACCAATGAAGCAGCAATCAATAAGTTTGCAGTCTTAGGATCTACCTTCAACACTTGAGTGAGGTAAAACAAAGCATAGAACTGACCTGTGTACCAAACCACCGCTTGACCTGCAACTAGACCAAACAATGCCAAGATCACAATCTTCAAGTTCTTCCATTGACCGAATGACTCTGTCAAAGGCGCTTTAGACAACTTGCCTTCATCTTTCATCTTCTTGAAAGCTGGTGATTCGTTCATCGACAGACGAATGTAAACAGAAACAGCCAACAATGCGATAGAAGCGATGAAAGGAATACGCCAACCCCAGACATCAAAGTCTGCGCCAGTAAATTCACGTGTGAACAAAATCACCAACAAGGACAGGAATAAGCCAAGAGTAGCTGTTGTTTGGATCCAAGATGTGTATGCGCCACGTTTACCGTGAGGAGCATGCTCCGCTACATAAGTGGCAGCACCGCCGTACTCACCACCCAAAGCCAAACCTTGCAGCATGCGCAATGCGATCAAGATCACAGGAGCAGCAACGCCGATAGATGCGTAGTTAGGCAAAATACCCACGATAAAGGTTGCACCACCCATCAATAGAATCGTTACTAAGAAGGTGTACTTACGACCAATCAAATCGCCTAAACGACCGAATACCAGCGCGCCGAATGGGCGAACGATAAAGCCGGCAGCAAACGCAAGCAATGCAAAAATGAAGGCAGAGCCAGCATCTAAGCCCGAGAAGAATTGCTTGGCAATAACAGCAGCCAATGAACCGTAAAGATAAAAGTCGTACCACTCAAAAACCGTACCTAAAGAGGAAGCAAAAATAACTTTGCGCTCTTCAGCGGTCATTGGGGCTGCTTTAGTTGATGTTGACATCAGTAGCTCCTAACTATTTTTATTAAATAAAAAACAACTAGACGATTATGCTTTGAAAAAAATCAAAGAAATCCACTACTTAGGGTAATTCCCCATCAAATTGGATCGGGGTTTTCCCCATAAATGTGGATTTGTTGCAACGCATTCGATGCATTCTCTAAGCAGGCGTTTGCACCAAGATATTGCAAGCCGCCCAATTTAGGTGCAAATGTAAATTAGCGCCTAAGGGTATCCCGATTAAATGGCATGAGCGGTCAGTATCTGGCAGCGCACTAAAAAGATAACTAATTAAGGAGCAATATAAATGAAAAGACGTGACTTTTTAAGCAAAACCGCATTAGGCGCAGCTGCCGGTGTATTGGCGGCTCCGGCCATCGCTCAATCCATGCCTGAAGTGAAGTGGCGCTGTGCCTCTAGCTTTCCAAAAAGCTTGGATACGATTTACGGTGGTGGCGAATATATTTCCAAGCGCGTTGCCGCACTAACTGATGGTAAGTTTCAAATCCGTATTTTTGGTGCTGGTGAGATTGTTCCTGCATTTGGTACGGTAGATGCCGTTCAGCAAGGTACGGTTGAGTGCACCCATACAGCTGGTTATTACTTCGTTGGTAAAAATAAAACCTTTGCTTTCGATACTACCGTGCCTTTCGGTATGAACCAACGTCAGCAAAATGCCTGGATGTATTGGGGTGGGGGCTTAAAGCTCCAACGTGAATTCTTGCGTGATTACAACATCGTCTCTTTCCCAGCAGGAAATACCGGTACGCAAATGGGCGGCTGGTTTAAGAAGCCCGTCAAAACAGTCGCTGACCTTAAAGGTCTAAAAATGCGTATTGCAGGCTTAGGTGGTGAAGTGATGTCACGTCTAGGTGCGATCCCCCAGCAAATCGCTGGCGGTGATATTTACCCTGCTTTAGAAAAAGGTGTTATTGATGCGGCTGAGTGGGTTGGTCCATATGACGATGAGAAATTAGGTTTTTACAAAATTGCACCTTACTACTACTACCCAGGATGGTGGGAAGCTTGCTCGATGTATTCCATGTACGTCAACATCAAGGAATGGGAAAAGTTGCCTAAGCAATATCAAGAGGCATTCGCCTCGGCATGCGCAGAATGCAATATCGACATGATGGCGGAGTATGACTACAAAAATCCAATCGCCTTGCAAAGCTTAATTAAGAATGGTGTGAAACTTCAATCCTATTCAACAGAAATCATGAAAGCAGCTTCGAATACTGCCTTTGAGATGTATGAAGAAGAGGCTGCTAAGAATCCGTCCTTCAAGAAAATTTATGAGCCATGGAAGAAATTCCGTAACGACCAAATGCTTTGGAATAAGGTCGCAGAGCAGACACTCATGAGCTTTATGCTAAGCAACCCAGTCAAATAAGAACCTACCGATAAGTTGATATGCCAAAACAATTATTAGTTTTTTCAAGTTTCGTTGATCGCCTGAATGACCGTTTTGGTGTCTTAGCGAGTTGGTTAGTATTAATTGCCGTACTGGTCAGCACTGCAAATGCGCTGATCCGGTACGGCTTTAATATCAGTTCGAATGGTTGGCTAGAAGCGCAGTGGTATCTATTCGCCGGCATGGTGATGTTTGGTGCCGCCACTACGTTTCGACTAAATGAACATGTTCGGGTAGATGTGCTTTATGCGCTCTATCCAAACAGAGCTCGTCTTTGGTTAGATTTCTGGGGAGGAATTGTCTTCTTCCTGCCGGTGACCATCATCATTGGCTACTACTCATGGGAATTTTTCATCACATCCATTATTCAGAATGAAACTTCAAGCAATCCTGGCGGCCTAATTCGGTGGCCAGTTCGAGGCGCCATTACTCTTGGCTTCTTCTTGCTGACCCTTCAGGGATTCTCTGAAATTATCAAACGATACGCAGCCATTATTGGCGTGATCAAAATCGATCCTAAGTACGAAAGACCTTTGCAATGATTAGTCATGATCTGATGGCCCCCATTATGTTTGGGGGCTTAATTATATTTTTATTGATTGGGTATCCAGCAGCCTTTTCACTTGGCGCAGTTGGCTTATTCTTTTCTTTTATCGGCATTGAGATGGGCATGTTCCAGCCCACCTTTTTGCAAGCACTGCCAGATAGAGTTTTTGGAATTCTTTCAAATGATCTTTTGCTCTCGATTCCCTTCTTCACCTTCATGGGAGCCATTCTTGAAAAGTGTGGATTAGCAGAAGACATGCTTGAGGGCTTGGGGCAATTATTTGGTCCAATCCGAGGCGGCCTTGCTTATGCAGTGATTATTGTTGGTGCAATTTTGGGTGCTATCACTGGCACAGTAGCAGCATCAGTCATTGCAATGGGATTAATCTCACTACCAGTGATGCTGCGTTACGGATATAACCCACGAGTAGCCACTGGCGTGATTGCAGCCTCTGGCACGATTACCCAACTAATCCCCCCTTCATTGGTATTGATCGTACTGGCAGACCAATTAGGTAAGTCTGTTGGCGATATGTATGCTGGCGCTATTGGGCCATCAATTATTCAAGTGACACTTTTTTGCTTATTCATTTTCTTTTTATCGATCTTCAGACCTCAGGATGTTCCAGCTTTACCGATAGAAGCTCGCCCGAAAATTGACTGGAAATTACTCAAGAAAATTCTCTGGGGAATTGTTCCATCGATTGCCCTAATCTTCTTGGTACTGGGAACTATTTTGATGGGTCTAGCTACACCTACTGAAGGTGGTGCAATGGGTTCAGTTGGCGCTTTAATTCTGGCAGCAATGAATAAGCGTCTGCAAAAACCACTGGTCTGGGAAGCAATGACTTCCACCATGCGCATCAATGCTATGGTGATCTTTATCTTGATTGGCTCAACCGTATTTGGTCTTGCATTTAGAGGGGTAGACGGTGACCTGTGGATTGAGAGCCTCCTGTCAGGTCTACCAGGCGGTCAAGTTGGCTTCTTAATTGCGGTGAACTTATTTGTATTCTTTTTAGCTTTCTTCTTGGATTACTTTGAGATCGCCTTCATCATCATCCCTTTGTTAGCACCAGTTGCCGAAAAGCTGGGCATTGATCTCATTTGGTTCGGCGTTCTATTGGGCGCAAACATGCAAACTTCGTTCATGCATCCGCCATTTGGATTTGCCTTGTTCTATTTACGTGGTGTTGCACCAAAATCCCTCAAAAGTTCGGATATTTACTATGGGGCGCTACCTTGGGTAGGCTTACAACTCATATTGGTCGCCATCATTATCTTTATCCCAGAAACTGTGACGTATTTTGTTGATAAACCTGCTGCTGTCTTTGATGCTAGTGGTCCATCGGTTGATCCATTGGCTGGTGTGGAGCAAAATGAGATTGCGGTAGACTCCAGCTCTGACATTGAACGTCAGCTACGAGAGAATAAATAACAATACATATTGAGACAGCAGTCAAAGGAATTTAGTAATGCAACAAAAATGGGGTATTCGAGGAATGGCGGTAGCGCCACACTCACTAGCATCTGAATCAGCATTAGCGGTACTACGTGAAGGTGGTAATGCAATAGAAGCGATGATCGCTGCAGCCGCAACGATCGCAGTTGTCTATCCCCACATGAACTCCATTGGCGGCGATTCTTTCTGGGTGGTTCACTCTCCCGGTAAAGCTATGGGTGGTATTGATGCCTGCGGTGCCGCTGCTGGCCTAGCGACTAAACAGTGGTATGCAGAGCGTGGTGTAACGAAGGCTATTCCTTTTCGGGGTGCCATTGCAGCCAATACCGTAGCTGGAACTATTTCCGGCTGGGGTGCAGCTCAGAAACTATCGCAACAAGGTTTGAGTGGAAGACTGCCACTCTCTCGCTTGCTAGCAGATGCCATTCACTATGCGGAAGCTGGCGTACCGGTAACTCATAGTCAATCCAGTTTGACCGAAAAAAAGAGGGTGGAGTTAAGCCTCATTCCCGGATTTGCAGAGACATTTTTGGTTGATGGCAAAGCCCCTGAAGTGGGTAGCATCTTTAAACAGGGGCGCCTTGCAAAAACCTTGCGACAAATCTCTCGTAAAGGGACAGAAGATTACTACCGTGGCGACTTAGCCGAGCTACTTGCCAAAGAGCTTACGGATATTGGTAGCCCCCTTCGACTTAGCGACCTCCATCGCCATCAAGCCAAACTGATTGACCCCCTTGAGCTCAAGCACAGCATGGGTAATGTCTACAACATGACGCCGCCAACCCAAGGCGTTGTGTCTTTAATGATCATTGGCATCTTGGATCAACTCAATCTCAAGCGCTTCAAAATCGATAGTGCGGAATATGTTCATCACTGTGTGGAAGCCACTAAGCAAGCCTTCATGGTCAGAGATAAACATGTGACTGATCCCGCCTATATGACAAAGCACGCTCAATCTTTCTTGTCACCTGACTTTTTAAAGAAGTTGGCAAAAAATATTGATCCTGAAAAAGCCTTACCCTGGGGTCAGGGTAAAGGACCAGCCGATACGATTTGGATGGGGGTAATCGATGGCAATGGAAATTGCGTTTCTTTTATTCAAAGTATTTATCACGAGTTTGGTGCTGGCATCGTATTACCCAAGTCTGGTGTGAACTGGCAAAACCGCGGATGCAGCTTCTCGCTGGATCCCAAAACACTCAATCACCTTGAGCCCTATCGCAAACCATTCCATACATTGAACCCAGCCATGGCTTTATTTAAGGATGGTCGGTCGATGGTCTATGGCACGATGGGTGGTGATGGCCAACCACAAACACAATGTGCTGTCTTTACTCGCACCGCGACGTATGGACTTGATCCACAAGATGCGATCAGCCGTCCGCGTTGGTTGCTCGGCAGGACCTGGGGTCAAACTAGCGACAGTTTGAAATTAGAATCACGCTTTAGTCCATGGGTTGCTAAAGAGCTACACGCCCTAGGGCATGAGATTGAAATGCTCGATGCTTTTGACGAAACCGTTGGCCATGCTGGCTGTATTATTCGCGACCCATCCGGCACGCTACATGGCGGCTGGGATCCCCGAAGTGATGGCGCCGTTAGCGCGTTTTAGTAATAAATAATTTGGGTACGCGCAGATCCCAGTAAATGGCAGCTGCGCGTAGTCCAAAAATGGCTAGCATGCACATCACCGATCCCTCGAGCGTGTACGCTGGGAGGAAATTCAAAATCAGAACATAGATGCAGCAACCCAAAGTGACCGGGATTGCATATAACTCATGTGACATCAATAAAGTTTTTCTGCCGGCCAAAATATCACGTAACAAGCCACCACCGATAGCAGTCACTACGCCCAAGATGACTGGTGCCACTGGCAATCCAAATTCCAAGTTCCAAGCTTTATCTACCCCCTGAATACCAAACAAAGCTGCGCCCAGACCGTCGATGTAGAGCATCCAGCGATAAATCTGAGGTTGAGTAAAAAAAGATTCTGCTACGAAAGCGACAATGCACGCGCCCAAGGCTACCCAGATATAAATTTGCGCAATCGACCAAAATGCAGGCACATCCAAAATGATGTCACGCAGAGTTCCGCCACCAATGGCAGTAATCACACCTAGTACCATGACGCCAAAAAGATCGACACCCCGATCAGCAATAGCGAGTACACCAGTGACTGCAAAAGCAACTGTGGCAATGATGCCAATCCAGAAATTAATTTGATCCATACTGACTAGTCTAAATCACCAACACCAATCTCTGAATCAAGCCCTTTATATACTGAGGGTAATGCCATTAAGGAATCTTTTATGAAAACTCAGCTTTATAGCTTTTGGCGTAGCTCGGCAGCCTTTCGGGTGCGCATTGCCCTCAACTTAAAAGGCCTGGATTACGAGGTGATTCCAATTCACATTGTTAAAAGTGGAGGCGCCCAAACTGCTGGTGAGTATGCCAACAAAAATCCCAATCGCCTGGTACCCCTCTATACCGATGGCCCTCACACCATTCACCAGTCACTTGCCATCATTGAATATTTAGAGGAGATTCAATCAAGTCCTCCACTACTGCCCCAAACTGCAATCGATCGAGCGTGGGTACGTTCAGTAGCTATGGATATCGCCATGGAGATTCACCCACTGAATAATTTGAGGGTGTTGCGCTATCTCATGAAAACTTTAGGCGTGAGTACAGAGGCAAAAGATACCTGGAGTCATCATTGGATGGTGTTGGGTTTAGAAAGTCTTGAAAAGCAATTGAGTGGAGATACGAGGGTAGGCCGTTTTGCTTATGGAGATCAGCCTGGCCTGATTGATATCTGCCTAGTACCGCAAATTTTTAATGCGCTTAGTACAAAGATTGATATGACGAGCTACCCAACACTCATGAGGATATTTCATCAGTGTATGACGCTACCTGCATTTATTGATGCCTCTTGGGAGAAGCAAATAGATGCTGAGGGATTAAACCCTTTTACTCCACCACAGGAATAAAGACAGCGTAAGTAAAGATCCCACAGTAGTTAAGAGCACCACTCGAGAAATAATTCGGCCGTCTGCGCTGTAATACTGAGCCAACATAAATGGACCGGTACCAGTAGGAAGTGCAGCCAGTATCACAACAGCACTCACCCACAAGTTTGGCAAATCCAAGATTGGTCCGGCAATCAACCAAGCGATTAGCGGCTGAATAATGAGTTTTGCAAAGCCAATGCCCCATGCCTGCTGCGGCGCTGTCGCTTCTTTTTGCATCAAAAAAAGACCAATAGAAACTAGTGCGCAAGGTGTTGCAGCCGCAGCTAAGAAAGTAATGACTTGCGCTAATGGCTCATATAAAAGCAAACCTGTAGACGACCATAGCAAACCTGCCACTGGAGCAATCAATAGTGGATTGGTACAGAGCGACTTCAGCACACTCCAAACAATCTCATGGGATTTTTTGTGAGACTGTATGCCAACTTCAATCAGGACGGTTGCGATGGCAAACATCACAAAGACAATAAAGGTCGCAATGATTGCTGGCGCTAAACCATCTTGACCAAGCGCCAAAACACAGAGCGGAATGCCCATGTATCCCGTATTGGAGTAAGAGGCACTCAAACCTGAAAAACTGGCGGCTGCTAAATCATGCTTACGAACCCAGCTGACTATCAACACCAAAATAAATACTAGTAAGCAACTCAGAAAAAAAGCAGTAATGAATCCTGGTTGCCACAGTGTTTGCCAACTACTGCTGGAGGCAAAACTAAATAACTGCGCAGGTAGCGCAAGCCAAACGACAAAGCGATTTAACTCAACGGATGCACTCTCACCTAATTTGCCTGTACGTCCACAAACATAGCCAATCAGAATGAGAGCAAATATCGGAAAGACAACATTAAAAACGTAGAACAATTTAGGTGGACTTTTTTAGATCAGGAAATTTTTTTCAGAGTCTGCTGATATCGCTGCGCATTTTTGACATAACGATCAGCAATATCTTCGATGCCAGTAATTTGCTCTGGGGTCAGCGTCTTCACTGCTTTAGCGGGTGAGCCCAAAATCATCGAACCATCCGGAAATTCTTTACCTTCTGTGACTAATGCTCCGGCACCTACTAAACAGTTCTTACCAATTTTGGCGCCATTCAAAATTACGGCACCAATCCCAATCAAACTACCGTCACCAATTTGGCAACCGTGGAGCATCACTTGATGTCCAACGGTAACGTGCTTACCAAGGGTGAGGGGATAGCCAGGGTCAGTATGCAAGACAGATGCATCTTGCACATTACTGCCCTCGCCAATTTGTATCAGATCATTATCGCCACGGATCACGACCTTGGGCCACACACTCGCATTTTTGTGAAGCTCGACCCTGCCAATCACTTCTGCGCTCTCGGCAACCCAAGCTCCCTCGTCTAAGCGAGGAGCATTTCCATCTAGTTCAAATATAGCCATGACCCATTATAGGTAATGGCTATATTTAAGACAGCCTACCAGTTAGACTCACGATCCGGACTTGCAGAAATACGGTGAATACTTAAGTCAGCACCTTCGTACTCTTCTTCTTGTGACATCCGGAGACCTAAAACAGCTTTTAGCAATCCATAGACCACAAAACCACTTACGAGTGCAATAGCAACTCCTAAGCCACTGCCGATCAACTGTCCTAAAAAAGTCACCCCGCCAAGACCGCCTAGTGCTTTTAGGCCAAAAATACCTGCAGCCAAGCCACCCCATAAACCGCATAAACCATGCAGTGGCCAGACGCCCAAAACGTCATCAATCTTCCAACGGTTTTGCACTAAGGTAAACATATAGACAAAGAGAGCGCCAGCAATTAAGCCAACTACCAAAGCGCCCATCGGGTGCATGAGATCTGAGCCAGCACAAACTGCTACCAAACCAGCTAAAGGCCCGTTGTAAGTAAAGCCTGGATCATTGCGACCAATCATCCATGCAGCCAAAGTGCCACCAACCATCGCCATGAGGGAATTCATGGCCACCAAACCACTGACTTTATCTATCGTCTGTGCACTCATTACGTTAAATCCAAACCAACCTACCGCCAAAATCCAAGCGCCCAATGCCAAGAATGGAATACTAGATGGTGGATGCGCAGCAACGTTGCCATCCTTGGTGTAGCGACCGCGACGAGCACCCAAGAGAATGACGGCTGGCAATGCGATCCAACCACCTACCGCGTGCACCACAACCGATCCCGCAAAGTCATGAAACTCTTCGCCAGTCAGTGCCTTGATCCAAGCTTGAATACCATAATGCTGGTTCCAGGCAATACCTTCGAAGAAGGGATAAATGAAGCCCACCAGAATAAAAGTAGCAATCAGCTGGGGATTGAACTTCGCACGCTCTGCAATACCGCCAGAGATAATTGCTGGAATGGCAGCAGCAAAGGTCAACAAGAAAAAGAATTTAACTAGTTCATAGCCATTTTTCTCGGCCAAGATTTCGGCGCCAGAGAAAAAGTCAACGCCGTAAGCAATGCTGTATCCAATAAAGAAATAGGCGATGGTTGACACTGCAAAGTCCACCAAGATTTTGACCAAAGCATTGACTTGGTTCTTTTTGCGTACAGTGCCGAGCTCAAGAAATGCAAATCCTGCATGCATAGCCAAGACCATGATAGCGCCGAGCAAAATAAATAAGACATCACTGCCTGATTTCAAAGTTTCCACCGAAATACCCCCCATGTTTTTTGCATCATTATGGGGAATATTAAGACCGAATTCGGGCTTTAATGCACTAATCTAGTGCAATTTAATACCTGGAATAGGTTTATTATGAAATTTACATACACCCAAGGGAGAACCCATGAAAAAAATATTAGCTCTACTAGCCGCCTTAGGCACATTTTCTGGCTTTACCCATGCCCAAGAAAAAGTTCAAGTACTGAGCACCCAAGAACTTGTGAACGTTTGCAAGTTCCCCTCTAGTCCGGAGTCACGTAGCTTCTGTATAGGCTATACAACCGCTATTTACGACACTTATTTGGCTACACGCCACCCACAGCGCGCAAAGCCGTATATCTGCGTAAAGCAACCTGCACCATCACGTGACGAAGTCATTGGTGAATTTGTAAAGTTTGGACAATCCAATCAACAGACTGCTGATAAACCTGCGGCAGGTGTTTTCTTGGGCTTCTTGGCGTCACGCTTCCCTTGTGCCAAAAAATAATCTAAGCCACTAAGTTATCTAGCCAATTCAATCTATAGACTAAGGAATAGTTGATATGAAAAAAATTATTGTTATTACTGCTGCAACTTTAGCAATCGCAGGCTGCTCCAACATGAGCAATACAGAACAACGCACTTTATCTGGCGCTAGCATTGGCGCAGCTGCCGGTGCAGTTGGCACCGCTATTTTCCACGGCAACCCAATCTGGGGAGCAGTCGGCGGTGCAGCAGTGGGTGCAGCTTCTGGTTACGTATACGATGCCTATAAAAAAGAGCAGGCTTCCGAGTACAACTCTGGGTACAGCGCCGGAAAAAATAATCAACCTGCTAAAGCTCCGCAGTAATACTTCACTTTTCTAGTAGCAGGAAAAGAAAAAACCGACCTGCGTAATTCAAGTCGGTTTTTTCTTAAGAGCTTCAGTGAATTAAGCCAGTAAGAGCTGATTGATACGCTTAACATAAGCAGCTGGATCATTCAATTGACCACCCTCAGCCAAGAGCGCCTGATCAAATAAGACCTGAGTCCATTCATCAAAGTGCTGGTCATCGGATTTCAGCTTCAGTAGCAAAGGATGCTCTGGGTTGATTTCCAGAATAGGCTTAGTATCTGGCGCCTGCTGACCTGCAGCTTTAAGCATGCGCAATAAGTTTCCGGAGAGCTCGTTCTCATCAGAAACTAAACAGGCTGGAGAATCTGTCAAGCGGAAAGTCACACGCACATCCTTCACCTTGTCTTCTAGAGCCGCTTTCATGCGATCGAGCAAGTCCTTGAAATTCTTCTCAGTTTCTTCATGCTCTTTTTTTTCTTTCTCATCACTGAGGCTACCGAGATCAAGTCCACCCTTTGCTACCGAAGTCATCTGCTTACCATCAAACTCAGTAAAGAAAGAAAGCATCCATTCATCTACCCGATCGGTGAGTAGCAATACTTCGACACCCTTCTTGCGGAAGATCTCTAAATGTGGGCTATTTTTAGCAGCATTAAAAGTATCGCCAGTCACGTAATAAATCTTGCCCTGACCTTCCTTCATGCGTGAAATGTATTCAACTAAGGAAACAGTTTGATCCGCAGAATCGATGTGTGTACTTGCAAAACGCAAGAGCTTGAGGATGCGCTCTTGATTTGGCTGATCTTCACCAATGCCTTCTTTAAGCACTTGTCCAAACTGAGTCCAGAAGGTGCGGTACTTTTCTTTTTTAGAATCGTCATCGCTATTGGCCAGATCCTCCAACATACTTAGTACACGCTTGGTAGAGCTTTCGCGAATGATTTTGACGTCACGTGATTCCTGCAGAATTTCACGGGAAACGTTTAAAGGCAAATCTGTTGAATCAACAACACCAGTGACAAAGCGTAAATACATGGGCATTAATTGCTCAGCATCATCCATGATGAATACCCGCTTCACATACAACTTAATACCGCCACGCTTATTACGATCCCATAAATCAAATGGTGCACGTGCGGGTACATACAGTAGTTGCGTAAATTCACTACGGCCTTCAACCCTATTTAGGGAATGGCACAAAGGGTTTTCGTAGTCGTGAGACAAGTGCTTATAAAACTCGTCATATTGCTCTTGCGTGATCTCCGATTTAGAGCGCGCCCATAGAGCGCTCGACTGGTTGATGCTCTCAAGCTCATCCTTGATTACTTGTTCTTTTTTATCCGCGTCCCACTCTTCTTTATTCATCTGAATCGGCAAAGAGATGTGATCAGAGTATTTACGAATAATCGACTTGAGCTTATGCGTGGATAGGAAATCGTCCTCACCTTCACGTAAATGCATCGTGATCGATGTTCCACGTTGCGGACGATCAATACTTTCTACGGTAAATTCGCCCGAACCATCGGACTCCCAACGAACTCCATCTGTCGCTGGCAGACCAGCACGACGCGTCTCTACAGTAATACGGTCGGCCACAATAAATGCCGAATAAAAACCTACCCCAAACTGACCAATTAAAGCGGCATCTTTTTGTTGATCACCAGATAACTTAGAGAAAAATTCTTTTGTACCCGAGCGAGCAATGGTGCCCAAGTTAGCAATGGCTTCATCGCGGCTCATGCCGATGCCATTATCAGAAATAGTCACGGTTCTGGCAGCCTGATCAAAACTGACTTTGATCTTCAGATCAGGATCATCGCCATACCACTCAGGGTGTTCGATCCCCTCAAAGCGCAGCTTATCTGAAGCATCGGATGCATTCGAGATCAACTCACGTAGAAAAATTTCCTTATTGGAGTACAAGGAATGGATCATCAGTTGTAAAAGTTGCTTTACCTCGGCCTGAAAGCCTAAAGTTTCTTTACTAGCTACAGTCATGCGTATTTCCTCTTCCCTCATTAATCAATAAATATCACCTCCAGTAAATGGGGCTTATTTCATACATTTCAAGATCTACACCATGAGAAATTTAACCCTGATGTGGCTTTGAATGTTTCTCCGCCACAGGTAATTCAGCCTTCTTCCAAGCACTAAAACCGCCTTCTAGATGACAAATACTTGGCACCCCCATTTTTTGAAGGGTTTCAGTTGCTAAAGCAGAGCGCCATGCAGATGCGCAATAAAGCACTAAACGCTTACCTTCACCAAAAATAGGCTTGTAATAAGGACTATCTGGATCAACCCAAAATTCCAGCATGCCACGAGGCGCATGAATTGCACCTGGAATCATGCCATCACGTTCCAACTCCCTCACATCCCGAATATCTACAAATACTGTGTTTTGATCATCTAGAAATTGTTGCGCTTGCTCTAAGGGCACAGTCTCAATTTGTGCCATCGCATTGGTAATTAATTCTTGATAACCTAATTTTAATTTCATCCAAATCTCCTAAATTGCTAATACTTTTATTCGATCATTCTTAAGAGCGTTATATCGATTCCGCCCTGATAATATGTAGCTATGAACTTTACCCCTACCGAGCTTGGTGCCAGCATTATTTTTGCCATCGCAGTGCTACATACGTTTTGTACTTCGTATTTTGAGGCTTTCGCTAAAAAATCTCCAAAACACGCTGGCTTATGGCATCTCCTGGGTGAAGTAGAAATCGTTTTTGGATTTTGGGCGGCTATCCTCATTATTTTCATGTGGCTTGCCAATGATCTAGCTACAGCGAAAGAGTACGCCAACAAACGTAACTTTACTGAGCCACTATTTGTTTTTGCCATTATGGTGGTCGCCGGTAGCAAACCGATTTTGCATTTTTCGACCCAGTTGCTTTACAAACTCGGTAAGGTAATTCAACTCGTCTTACGCACCAAGCAAGCTCCCACGCTCTATTTCTTGACTCTGAGCATCACACCTTTGTTGGGCTCGTTGATTACTGAGCCTGCAGCAATGACCCTAGCAGCATTCTTATTACGCGACCTAGTCTATCGCCATAAATGTTCGACTCCACTGCTGTTCGGTACCCTGGGTGTGCTGTTTGTCAATATTTCGATCGGCGGCACGCTGACTAATTTTGCAGCACCGCCAGTGCTGATGGTGGCATCCACTTGGGGTTGGAGCAGCGCTTTCATGTTCGCCAATTTTGGCCTTGAAGCAATGGTCGCCATTTTTATTAATGCAACAATCGTAACGCTACTCTTTCATAAGCAATTAGTTGAGCCTACGAGCAAAGCTGATCACGTTCGTATTCCACTCACCATTACAGCCATTCATCTACTCTTTTTACTAGGCATCGTAGCTTTTGCACATGACCCAGTGATCTTCATGTGGCTACTGCTCTTTTTCATTGGTTTCACCACCGCCTATCCAAAACATCAAAGCCCACTCATCTTGCGTGAAGCTTTGTTGGTGGGATTCTTCTTGGCCGGACTAGTAGTGCTTGGCGGACTGCAAGGTTGGTGGTTACAACCTATTCTGGAAACGATGAGTCCTACCGCAGTGTTTTATGGAAGTCTGGCAATAACGGCTATTACTGATAATGCAGCGCTCACCTACTTAGGCTCTTTAGTAGAGGGCACTTCCCCAGAATTCAAGCTTGCTTTAGTTGGCGGTGCAGTAGGAGGCGGCGGTCTAACCGTCATCGCCAATGCCCCCAACCCTGCTGGACTAGCTATTTTGCGCAGTTACTTCCCCAATGCAGCCGTTTCCGCAGGCTTGCTATTGGTAGCCGCTATTCCACCAACCATAGTCGCGATTCTGACCCTACGTCTGCTCTAAACCACTTATCCCGTAAAATCTGAGCTTCGCCCCCAGCTATAAACCTGAGAACGGCATATGAAAAAGCTCTATATCAAAACCTTTGGCTGTCAAATGAACGAGTACGACTCGGGCAAGATGGCCGACCTCCTACATGCCAATGAAGGCATGGTCATGACTGATACTCCCGAAGATGCAGATGTGGTTCTATTGAACACTTGCTCGATTCGTGAAAAAGCCGAAGACAAAGTATTTTCAGATTTAGGTCGTCTGCGTGAACTCAAGAAAACCAAACCCGATTTATTGATTGGTGTTGGCGGTTGCGTTGCCAGTCAAGAAGGTCAACAAATTATTAGCAGAGCTCCCTATGTGGATGTGGTCTTCGGCCCACAAACACTGCATCGCTTGTCTGATCTCATTACACAACGTCGCGAAACTGGCAGGCCTCAAGTGGATATCTCTTTTCCAGAAATAGAAAAGTTTGATCATCTACCCGCCTCTCGTCAAACTCGTGGCTCTGCTTATGTTTCCATCATGGAAGGTTGCTCAAAGTATTGCAGCTACTGCGTAGTTCCCTACACTCGCGGTGAAGAAGTATCGCGTCCCTTTGATGATGTATTGACTGAAGTGGCTGGCCTTGCATCTCAAGGTGTCAAAGAAATTGTCTTGCTCGGTCAAAATGTGAATGCTTATCTTGGCAAGATGGGTGGCACGGAAGAGATTGCAGACTTTGCACTACTGATTGAATACATCGCAGAAATACCGGGAGTTGAAAGAATTCGTTTTACTACCAGCCACCCAAAAGAATTTACCCAGCGCTTGATTGATGTCTATGCAAAAGTTCCTAAGCTGATGAGCCACTTGCATCTACCAGTTCAGCACGCATCCGACTCCATTTTATCTGCGATGAAACGTGGCTATACCGCCCTTGAATATAAAAGCATTATTCGCAAGATGCGCGCTGTGAGGCCCGACCTGACCCTCTCAAGCGACTTCATAGTCGGCTTTCCAGGTGAGACTGATGAGGATTTTGCAAAACTTCTGAAGATGGTTGAAGAACTCAATTTTGATAATAGTTTTTGCTTTATCTTCAGCGCGCGCCCTGGTACACCCGCCGCCAATTTGAGCGATGACACTTCCTATGAAGTCAAGCTCAAGCGACTTCAAACCCTACTTGCGCTAGTTGAGTCTCAAGCAAATCAGATTAGTAAAAATATGCTGGGTAATACCGAGCGAGTTTTAGTTGAAGGTCTAGCAAAAGATGGTGTAAACCTACAAGGTCGCGCCACCAATAATCGGGTCATTCACTTTACCGCACCAGATGCAGATATTGAATCGCTCATTGGTCAAATCGTAGACATCCGCATCACTGAAGTACTCAATTACACGCTTCGAGGCGATCTCATCAGTGAGCTCACTTCTACGCAAACCTATTAAGATGACTACCAAGCAACCATCCCCCTCTAAATTAGAGATTAATATTCAGTTTGCCAGTACTGCAATTGAAGAAAAAGTTTTGGCGATTGCCTCTCAAGTAGCAATCAAAAAATGGGTGAAGGCAGCGGTTGGATTGAATGGCCTAATCACCTTACGCTTTGTTAATACAGCTGAAGGGAAAAAGCTCAATTTTGCCTTTCGTAGTAAAGACTATGCGACCAATGTTCTCACTTTTCCATATGAGCTCAGCAACCAGACTTTGACTGCAGACATTATTTTTTGCCTCCCCGTGATTCAAAAAGAGGCCTCAGAACAAAGTAAGGCTATTAAAGCCCACTTAGCCCATCTGATTATTCATGGCTGCTTACATGCCCGAGGCCTTGACCATGAGGGCAATAAAGAAGCGAAAAAAATGGAAGCTAAAGAAATTGCCCTTCTAAAGTCCTTAGGCTTTGCAAATCCCTACGCACCCATTTAAAGCAGCTTTAAGACCTCCTTCATTGAATTTACTTATTTCTGCGATATTCTTGCAATATGCCTGACCCCAATAAATCCCTTTTAGAGCGCTTGGCTGAATTTTTAACGCCACAGCCAACCAGCCCAGCCGAACGTCGCCAAGAACTGATCGATACCCTCAGAGAAGCCCAGACAGAAGGCTTGATTGATGCAGATGCCCTCTCTATGATTGAGGGCGTATTCCAGGTGGGTCAATTATGTGCTCGCGATATTTTGATTCCCAGAGCGCAGATTGACTGGATTGACATTAGTCAGCCCTTGTCAGAAATTATCAAAAGTGTGATTACTGCAGCCCACTCACGCTTCCCCGTATTCGAAGGTAGCCGCGATAATGTCATCGGTACCTTGCTAGCAAAAGATTTATTACGTCACTCCAGTGAAAAAGATTTTCAGGTACGTGATTGGCTCCGTCCTGCTGTATTTATTCCTGAATCTAAGCGCTTAAGCGTCTTACTACGTGACTTCAAAGATAACCGCAATCACTTAGCTATTGTCGTAGATGAATACAGTAGTGTTGCAGGTGTCATTACGATTGAAGACGTACTTGAGCAAATTGTTGGTGACATTGAAGATGAGCACGATATTGATGAAGAGGCAGATAATCTGATCTCTTTAGACAATGGCGATATCCGTGTAAAAGGCATTACCGAGCTCGAGCAATTTAATGAGACCCTGGGTACGCAATTTGAAGTTGACGGTATTGAAACGGTTGCCGGTTTAGTCATTCAACATCTTGGTCGAGTACCGAAGATGGGTGAACTGATCAAAATCGACGGAGTTGAATTTGAGGTTCAGCGTGCTGATCCAAGACAAATTCATATTCTGCTTGCGCGACAACTCCCCAAAAAGCCTGACTAAGGATTGCCTTGATTGATCGCCTACTGCCAAGGCTTAGCGGTAACATCGGCTATCTGATGTTGTTTGCTCTTGGCGCAATATTGGCGAGTGTTGCAGAGCTGCCTTTAGGTGGATGGATTCAGATTCCGATCCTCAGTGTAATTTGGTGGCAAATTACAAAATATCAATCCACTTCTTTTAAGAGTACATTTTTCCTGGGGTTGTCATTTGGCCTTGGCTACTTCGTACTAGGGCTTTGGTGGATCTTCATTAGCCTGCATGATATTGGTGGGATGAATGTCATACTCTCCTGCACTGCAGTCTTCCTTTTGGCTGGCTTACTATCTATCTTCTTCGCTTGTGCTTCACTGACATTACATTTTTCAAAAGGGCTATTTTTTCCAGGCCTCCTTTTAGCGTCAAGCTGGGTAGCAACAGAATATTTGCGCGGCATACTCTTTACGGGCTTTCCTTGGATGGGTCTAGGGGAGACTCAAGTCTATGGTCCTTTTGCACCAGTTGCCCCATATTTAGGTGGACTGGGATGCACGTTTTTTGCAGTGTTGGCGTCTAGGCAATTACTCTTCTTGAGATCACACTTCAAAGCCAGCTCAATTTCTGTACTATCTCTCATCGTACTGAGTCAACTATTAAGCTTTTGGTCTTTTACGAAGCCTACCGGCGAGCCTCTCACTTTAGAACTCATTCAGGGAAACATTGCTCAAAGCTTAGTCTTTAAACCAGAGGGTATGCTGCAACAAATTACATTTTATAAATCTGCAATGCTGGATTCGCAAGCAGACTTAGTAGTATCTCCAGAAACAGCCATGCCATGGCCTGAGACCAATTTACCCACAGGTACCCTAGAAGATCTACAGGACTTTGCAATCAACAATAAGCGCTTCCTTTTATTTGGTATCTTGGGGCGGCACTTTAATCCCGCAGATGGAAGAGAATTCTCCAATCGAGCAATCGGCTTTAGTCCAAGTAATCCGCCTTATCGTTACGACAAGTCACATCTGGTTCCTTTCGGAGAATTTATTCCCCCAGGATTTCGTTGGTTTGTAAATGCATTTAGCGTGCCACTGAGTGACTTTTCTCGAGGCTCTCAAAATCAACCCTTCTTCTTGATTAACAGAGAGGGGCAGTTGCCACTCTATGCAGCCATCACTATTTGCTATGAGGATGTTTTTGGTGATGAGCTAGCTACACGTTTACGTAACAGCAAAGAATCGGCTAACCTCTTTATCAATATGACAAACCTCGCCTGGTTCGGGGACTCTCAAGCACCAACACAACAATTACGACTTTCACAATTACGCTCTCTAGAAACAGGCCTTCCTGCATTACGAGCAACCAACACTGGAATCACGGCAGTACTGGGACCAGATGGCAAAATTTTGGCAGAACTCCCCAAATTCACCCAGAGCATCTTAAAGACCAGTATTCAGGCCTACTCAGGCACCACTCCTTATGTACTTTGGGGAAACGCGCCCATTTTGAGCCTTTCTTGTCTCTTGCTCATCCTGGGTCTGATTCGCCAAAAACGCATCTAATAGTAATTTCCTAGTTCACCAGCTTAGCCATGTAAAATCAAAGGCTTAGCCAGGTACATCATGCTTACTTTTCAGCAAATCATTCTCAAACTCCAAGATTACTGGGACCAACAAGGTTGCGCCCTATTGCAACCTATCGACCTTGAGGTCGGGGCCGGTACATCTCATACAGCTACCTTCTTGAGGGCTATTGGTCCCGAGCCATGGAAAGCTGCTTACGTCCAACCTTCACGTAGACCAAAAGACGGTCGCTACGGAGAAAATCCGAATCGCCTGCAACACTACTACCAGTACCAAGTAGTACTAAAGCCTGCACCAGAAAATATTCTTGAGCTCTACTTAGGTTCGCTGGCCGCCTTGGGTCTTGACCTTCAAAAGAACGATGTGCGTTTTGTTGAGGATGATTGGGAAAATCCAACTTTAGGTGCTTGGGGCTTAGGCTGGGAAGTTTGGCTCAACGGTATGGAAGTGACGCAGTTCACCTATTTCCAGCAAGTGGGCGGCATTGACTGCAAACCTGTTTTGGGCGAAATCACTTACGGTATTGAGCGCTTGGCAATGTACATCCAGAATTGCTCAAACGTATACGATCTAGTTTGGGCCGACGGCATCTCTTACGGTGATGTGTATCACCAGAATGAAGTAGAACAGTCTTGCTACAACTTTGAACACTCCAATACCGATCTATTGTTTGCAAACTTCACCAACTACGAAAGTGAAGCCAAGCGTTTGATGGAAGTGCCGTTAGCCTTACCCGCTTATGAAATGGTACTTAAGGCTGGACATACCTTTAACTTACTAGATGCCCGTGGCGCTATTTCAGTTACTGAGCGTGCAGCCTATATCGGACGCATCCGTAATCTATCTCGAGCAGTAGCACAGGCTTACTTTGAGTCTCGTGAGAAGTTGGGATTCCCGATGTGCCAACGTCAATCCAAAGCCTAAGTAGCTCGATCTAATTATGAGTACACCAAATTCCCTCTCTCAAGCAGATAACCTTCTGATTGAGTTGTTTACTGAAGAGCTTCCACCAAAATCATTACGCCGCTTAGGCGATGATTTTAGTGAAGGTATTTATTCAACTCTAAAGGCTGCAGGCCTCTTAAGTGAAAACTCTCTTGCGACTGGCTATGCAACACCACGTCGCCTGGCTGTTCAAATTACGAATGTCTTGAGTCAAGCTCCAGACTATCCAGTACGTGAAAAATTACTCCCAACTAGCATTGCTTTTGATGCTGCTGGAAAGTCGACTGCACCACTGCAAAAGAAATTGGCCTCTTTGGGTTATGCAGATATCGATCTATCCACTTTAGAAAAAGCGGGCGAAGGTAAGAATGAAGCTTTGTATCTCAATGTCATCGCCAAAGGTGCGGCATTAGAGCAAACCGCTCAACAAGCACTCGAGCAAACACTGAGCAAATTACCTATCGCCAAAATGATGCACTACCAAGTGCTACAGAAAAATGGTGAACTAGCAGACGTTGAGTTTGCACGCCCTGCGCACCGTATCATCGCTCTCTACGGCAAAAAAAAATTACATATCAGCGCATTAGGCATTGATGCAGCAAACCAAACAGAAGGTCACCGCTTTTTAGCTCCAGGCGTCATTACGATTGCCTCTGCCGATCAGTATGAGTCCGATCTCACTACTAAAGCAAAAGTGTTACCAAGCTTTAATAAGCGCCGTGAATTTATCAAATCTGCATTATTAAAAGCTGCTGGTGCTGATTTAGTGTTGATGCCAGATAGCCTGTTAGACGAAGTGACTGCTTTAGTAGAGTGGCCTGCAATCTATGAGTGCCACTTTGATCAAGAGTTCTTAGAGGTTCCGCAGGAATGCTTGATTCTGACAATGCAGACCAATCAAAAATACTTTGCTTTGACTGATCAGCAAGGCAAGTTACGCAATCGCTTCTTAATTGTCTCCAACATCGAGACTGATAAACCAGAAGCGATTATTTCCGGTAATGAGCGCGTAGTGCGTCCACGACTTTCGGATGCACGCTTTTTCTTCCAACAAGATCAAAAGCGCCCACTGGCATCCCGCGTGGCCGATCTAGGAAAAGTGGTTTATCACAATCAACTCGGCAATCAATTGGATCGCACCAAGCGTGTTCAAGGTATTGCTGTTGGCATTGCAAAAACTTTATCGGCTGATGAGACGCTTGCTAGCCGTGCTGCAGAGATTGCTAAAACGGATTTATTAACCGATATGGTTGGTGAGTTTCCGGAGCTCCAAGGCATCATGGGCCGTTACTACGCTACGCATGATGGTGAAAATTCGGAAGTAGCCTCTGCTTGTAGCGAGCATTACATGCCCCGCTTTGCTGGTGATGCATTACCCCAAACTCAAACCGGCACTATCTTAGCGATTGCCGACAAGCTAGAAACTCTAGTTGGTATTTGGGGTGTTGGCCTTGCTCCAACTGGTGATAAAGATCCCTTCGCCCTCCGTCGTCATGCTCTCGGAATCTGCCGGCTCTTACTTGAAAAGAATCTTAGCCTGAGCCTACCGGACTTAATTGAGCTAGCACGCAAACAATTTCCGCAAAAAGACGTTCAAGAAAAAGCGAAAACTGAAGATATTTACGCCTTCATTATTGATCGTCTACGTGCTTACTTGCGCGATCAGGCTGTTGCTGGCAAGCCATTCACTACCGAAGAGATTGATGCAGTATTAAGTCAATCGCCTGCACAACTGAATGACTTAATAGATCGCTTGACCGCATTGCGTGAATTTAACGTCTTGGCAGAAGCTGCTCAATTAGCTGCTGCCAACAAGCGTATCAGCAATATTCTGAAAAAGAATGCCACCACTATTCCAGGATCTTGCTCAAGTAAGCTCTTACAAGTTCCTGCCGAAATCGCTCTATCCGAAGCGCTTGAGAAACTCACTCCAACTCTAACTGCTGCTTATGAGCAACGTCGGTTTGTAGATCTATTAAAGGCATTGGTAGCTTTAAGTACCCCAATCGATCAATTCTTTGCTGATGTCATGGTGATGGATCCCAATCCAGAGCTGCGCGATAACCGCCTAGCTCTCCTGCAACAACTTCACCAGAAAATGAATCTGATTGCCGACCTCGGCAAATTAGCATGAGCAATAGCTCCTCTAAGCTCATCATTCTTGATCGCGATGGCGTGATTAATGAAGATCGGGATGATTATGTGAAGTCGAGTGATGAGTGGGTTCCCTTGCCAGGTAGTCTTGAGGCTATTGCACTACTAAATCAGGCTGGCTATCAAATCGCTGTAGCAACCAATCAATCGGGTTTAGCACGAGGCTATTTCAATATCAATGATCTGCATGCGATGCATAGCAAGATGGATAAACTGCTTAAACCCTTGGGTGGTCATATCGATAGTATTTTCTTTTGCCCCCATACTGATGCCAATGCCTGCGATTGCCGCAAGCCTCTGCCAGGGATGATGAAAGAAATTGCCCTGCGCTACAAGAAAAATCAAAGCTCTACACCTTTATTAGGCGTGCCGATTGTGGGCGACTCCTTGCGCGACCTGCAGGCGGGAGTTGCTTTGGGTGCCAGTCCACATTTAGTATTAACTGGCAAGGGCAGTAAAACCCTAGATAAAGGCGGCCTCCCGGAGGGAACGCAGATTCATGCAGATTTGATGGCATTTGCTAATGCACTCTTACAAGATCAGGTTTAATGCCAACATGACTTTTATTCGCTCAACTCTGTTCACTCTTTTTTTGCTGATATTCACTCCGATCTGGTCGGTACTTTGCATCCTTGTTTTTCCATTCCTCAATCCTGAGAATCGCTATCGCTTTATTGGTCTTTGGAATAAGGTCGTCATCTGGATTTTGCAGCCTCTTTGTGGAATTCGTTACGAAATTCGTGGGATGGAAAATATGACAGCAGTTTTGGATAAACCTGTTGTCGTACTAAGTAAGCATCAATCTGCATACGAAACCATTTTTTACATTGCCTTACTACCTAAGCAGGTGTGTTTTGTTTTCAAAAGAGAATTGCTCTGGATTCCCTTCTTTGGCTGGGCTTTGGCTTTACTCAAGATGATTCATATCAACCGCAACAGCAAAGAAACTGCCGCCATCTCCGTCGTTGGTCAAGGGAAAAAACGTTTAAGTGAAGGTAAGTGGATTTTGTTATTTCCAGAGGGGACTAGAACGCCAACCGGATCTCACAAGCCCTACAGCAAAGGGGGCGCAAGGCTGGCGAGTGCTACTGAAGCTTTAGTTATTCCAATTGCCCACAATGCCGGACGTTGTTGGCCTAAGAATAGCTTTCTAAAACAGCCTGGAACAGTAATTTTCTCAATCGGCCCCGCCATTACCTCTGCTGGAAAAACAGGTGGCCAACTTCATCAAGAAGTAGAGAAGTGGATTGAAGCTGAAATGCGGGTGATTGATCCTGCTGCTTACCAGTAAAACCAGAAGCTTAATGGGCTAAAGCTTTAGCCCACTCAATGTAGCGCTCCACCGGAATATCCTGAGCACGCGCTTTTAATTCAGATTCAGATAGAGACAGTCGATCAGCAAAGGCGGATAAGTTCGTACGCAGCATTTTTCTTCTTTGAGAGAATGCTGCCGCTACTACTTTTTCCAAAGCATGCCACTGCGCATCACTCAAGTTGAAATCTTTGCGCGGAATCATGCGCACTACTGCAGAATTGACCTTAGGCTGAGGATCAAATGCTTCAGGAGGAACCTCTAAAACTTGCTCCATATCGTAGCGCGCTTGCAGCATCACAGATAGCCGACTGAATTCGGATCCGCCAGCCTTAGAAACCATACGCTCCACTACTTCAGCTTGCAGCATAAATACCTGCTCATCAATCGCATGAGCAGCAGAAACAAGATGAAAGAGCAATGGAGAGGAGATGTTGTAAGGCAAGTTACCAACCACCTTACACATACCAGTATTGGCTGGACGTGCATTTGCCCATCCCAGGAAATCAAACTTGAGGGCATCCCCCTCAATTACATTCAGGCCCTTAAGATTCTCTTGATTCCAGTAAGCCACCAAATCTCGGTCAATCTCTAAAAGGTCTAGGTGTTCTAGATTACTTAATAAGGGTCTTGTTAATGCGCCAAGGCCAGGTCCAATCTCAATCAAGTGCATATTCTCACTGGGATTGATTGCTGCCACTATGGAATAAATGACTCCGGAGTCCTGTAAAAAGTTCTGACCAAATCGTTTACGGGCTTGATGCATCATATTGATGGATTCTTTGCGTTCTTTGCGTTTTTTACATTGACCGCTAATTGATAGGCAAGTCGCAAAGCCTCCAACATACTGCTAGGGTCTGCAAGGCCTGTGCCCGCAATATCTAGCGCCGTACCATGATCTACCGAAGTTCGAATAATCGGTAGACCTAGGGTGACATTTACGCCACCACCAAAACTAACAAACTTAAATGGCGCCAGACCTTGATCGTGATACATCGCAATAAACGCATCCACACTATCCAAAGCCTTAGCATCAAACATCGTATCTCCTGGATAAGGGCCGCTTACTTGAATGCCCAAATCTTTAGCAGCCTCAATCGCAGGAATGATCACATCAATTTCTTCGCGCCCAAGATAGCCTGATTCACCCGCATGCGGATTAAGTCCCGCTATCCGAATAACAGGTTTAGCAATGCCAAATTTTTCCCGCAGATCCTGATCGACTATCTGAATGGTTTCCAGAATATGCTGTTGATTGAGCGCGCCAGAAACTTCTCTCAAGGGCACATGGGTTGTGACTAGAGCCGCCCGAAGGTCACGGCTTTTCTGCAAACCTAAGAAGCTAGCCGGTAATGTCGCACACAACATCATGACAACATGATCTTGATGGCAAAGCTTTGCTAGGTATTCCGTATGTCCGGTAAATAAATCCTCATTTGAAGTATTGCCCTGGTTGATCACGCTCTTTTGTATTGGCGCAGTCACCATGGCATCAAAACGACCCTTAACACAACCCTTAACTGCGGCATCCAGAATACTCAGAACATATTGTGCATTGGAAGGATTTAATTGACCCGCAGTTACTGGAGAAGCTAGCGCAATAGATTCAAGCTTCAAACGATTAGAAAGTTCTTTAGGGATATTGTTAACTGAAAATAGGCTGGCATCACCAAGCAAAGTAATCGTGCTTGCAGGCTGCTCTAGCAAGAAGGCTAATGCAGCTGCAATAGAGACCTCTGGACCAATCCCTGCAGGCTCCCCAGAGCTGATAACGAGATTAACGGGGGCTGGCTGCTGGATCATCTGCGTTAATGATCTTCACCGTAGCGGTGTCGCGTAATTCACGTAGCCAATCTTGATAAGCCTGATCAAACTTACGTTCACGAATGGCTGCACGTGCAAATTGACGCTGCTTCTCTAAAGTTAACTGCGCATCACGACGCTCGAGCACCTGAATTAAGTGCCAGCCAAATTCCGTCTTCACTGGATTGCTAACTTCATCTATTTGCAAGCGATTCATTGCTTGATCAAATTCTGGAACTAAATCACCAGGACCCATCCAGCCTAGATTGCCTCCATTGGCGGCAGATCCATCTTCAGAATACTTTTTCGCTAAGTCACCAAAATCAGCAGTTTTTGCACGAACCTGATCGCGGTAACCCGCGAGGCGTCTTTCCGCATCCTGGTCTGTCAAGCCCGCACGACTGCGCAACAAAATATGGCGAGACAAAGTCTGCGTCACCATAATATTTTGTGGGGTGGTAGCACTTTCTTGGGGGGCAGCTTGCTGCGGTTCAGGAGCGCCAGCAACTAGCGCGCGACGATCTAAAACTTTTAAAACATGATAGCCAGCCGGGCTCTTCACTACGGCATTAGCAACTTGTCCACTACCCGTATTTCTGACGGCCTCATAAAACAATTGCGGCAGGCGATCTGGGGTTCGGTAACCCAAATCTTGGAACTTAATTTTTGGATTGTCTTTTGCAGCCATTGCACCTAACTGCAAGAAATCTACATCACCACGCGCTTCACGTAAAAGAAGCTCTGCCTTCTTCTTTGCCTCAGCCTGAGCACCAGCCCCAGCATTGGCATCTGCAGGAATAAAAATCTGCGCAAGGTCGATCTCTTCTGGTTCACCTTTTACGGTAGGAGTTGAGCGTACCGGCTTTCCTCCACCAGCTACCTCACGATTGCGATCAGAGATAAAGTTATCTACCTCTGCATCAGAAATCTTAACCTTGCCCTCGACCTCACGCTCCCGGTAACGACTAATAATCACATCATCGCGCAGCATTTGACTATAGCGCTCATAAGTACTGCCAGTAGCAGCAATTTTTACTTTTAACTCAGCCAGTGTTAACTTATTCTTGGCAGCAATATCGCCAATAATCTTATCCAACTCTTTATTACTCACTGCAATACCTTCTTGCTCAGCATTTTGTAATTGAATTTTTTCAAGGATGAGGCGCTCCAGCACGGTCTTGCGCAAGCTGGCAGCATCAGGGAGCTTGCCTCCCTGCTTTTGTAAGGCAACGATCCGATCATCAATTTCTTTACGTGTCACATAGCCTGTATTCACCACTGCCGCAACACCATCAATGTTCCGAATTTTGCTATCAGCCAAAGTCTTTGAGCTATCTTGTGCAAACGCGAGCTGAGACAGAAAAGCAGCGCCAGCCAAAATCATGGCTGCAAGTGCTTGATTAAATCGATTCCTACGCATCATTGATAGTTCTCATATATTGAAGGTGGTATAGGCTTGGAAGTAGGCATATATCCAGGAACATTAAGCTTCATGATATCAACTGGATTACTTCCAGCGCTGCCAAAGCCCCTAAATTCTATTTGGAATAAAACCTGTGTGGTTGTGATTTGTGATGTATTAACCATCTGCGAGTAAGCGCCGCGTAAAGTCCAGCAGTCACGCGTCCACTCTAAAGCCACCAGCGTATTGAGCGTTTTGGTCGTTAAAGCGTCGTAACCCCAGCGACCCAAGACAGATACTTCCCGCGTAATGGGCCATTGACCTGAAACATTGTATTGATCAGTCGTGGTTGCTGAGGGGACAAACAGCTGATTATTCTGAACGGATGCTTGTGTTGGTGGAGCCCAAACATTTCGATAGCCAAAATTTAAGCTTCTTCCAGGCGTAGGCCGCCAACTACCACCCACTGTTGTTTGAACTAAGCGATTCAGTTGCGAGTTGTACTGCCCAAATACATCTGTGCTGAAGTTGCCCAGCAGACGAACTGAAGCGGAGCCCAATGTATCCGAATAGGTTGTAGGGTTTGTAATAGTGCCATTGAGACCTACTTTCTGCCCCGTAAAGGCTTGACGTTGTGCAAGGGTGACGTTGGCTCGTTCTGCGCCTGTATTGGCCTCAATCATACGACTGGTAATGCCGCCCGTTAACTTATTGTTATCTGCAATACGGTCATTACCAATAAACGTATTTTCACTAAAAATTTGGGTTACGCCAAAACCAGCATCTGCCGTATCAAATAAAGGAGTTTGAGCCTGACTTTGAAACGGGGTGTAAACATAAAAAGCTCTTGGCTCCATTGTGAGCAACATATCGCGCCCAAAGAAGCCTTTTAATTCAGCCGCATCTCTTTCAAATGCCAAGCCTGAATCCAAACTCAATGTGGGAATGGTGAAGCCTTGAGCAGCTGGCGCACCCACAGGGTTGTATGGTGTTACGTTATAGGTATTTGACTGAAAACTCACTTTTGGAGTGATGTAGTACCCAGGCGTAATCTGGGGAAGCGCCACGGCACCCTTAATTACCGTTCGATCGGCTTGGCTATAAGCACCTGGAGCGGTTGCCGCCAAGTTACCGCCAATGTTGTAGGCAAAGCGAGTGAAATCTGTAGAAAAAGTTGTTGCGGGACCCGTAGGTAGAGTGATGTACTTTCCACTGGTATCAGCAACTGCCGGCGTTAAACGATTGTTATAGGCAGCGGTGACATTCGGCAAAATATTGTATGGAGACTGCACAGTCACGGTAGGGTCAGGCTGCAAAGTCTGGAAAGTCATTGCCCTAGCCCCCACAGTCCAATTACTTAAGCTACCAGTCAAGTTCTTAGTAGTGCCAACCTCTTGTCGAAACTGGCTAGTCACTGCACCTGCGATACTTTGTGAAAAATCGGTTGGGTATAGGTTATCTGAAACCCGCGCCACATTGGCATAGCCACTCCAAGCACCAGCAATGGGGATCCCACCCATACCTAACAAGTCGCCACTAAAGTTTTGCCTCTGCTGCCAGTCATAACGCCAGCGATCAGTACCGGTCTTACGGTCATAAGGGAGATAGTCCCCTCCCAAACTACCTGCATATTGCTTATCAATAAATTGGTACTTAGTCCCCAACTGCACTCCACGTTGACCCATCACGCGAGGCAGTAAAAGTAAGTCACGATTAGGTGCAATATTGACGTAGTAAGGCTGCGTTACATCAATACCATTATTGGAGTTATATCCAGCTACTGGTGCCAAAATTCCGGAACGACGCTGATTGGAGGTTGGTGCAGTGAAGTAAGGCGTGTAAGCAATGGGCACATCAAAGAATCGCATGACCCCGTGCGTACCAACCATTTCTTTTTGCTCGTTATCAATTTCAAGCGTACTGGCTGTGAAATACCAATCTAAATTTTCTGGAGTACAAGTTGTGTAGGTGGCCCTATCAAACACAAATACATCAGCAGTTTCGATCGTCAGTTTTCTTGCATTACCGCTCGCACGGTTATCTCGCAATTCATAATTAGGAGTCTCCATTTCCCCTTCACGAGCATCTACCCTAAAACGTGCTTTAGGTCCCTTGAAAGATGCGTTGCCTTTTGAAAACTCCGTATTGCCAGACAAATTAGCTATATCGGAATCAGGATCGTATTTAATTTCGTCTGCTTTAATGACTACGCCATTACGGCGAATTTGTGCACGCCCTTTTAAACGCATTTCGCGATCAACGATTCCGTCAATCGAATCACTAGAGGTAAAGGTTAAAGCCTGACCATCATTAATCGGTTTACCAACTCGCAATTGATCATCCAACTTCAAGACAGTGACATCGCCACGATCGGGGATTAAAACGGAGTTAGCGGAGCTACCTAAAGACTGTGCAGAAGGGGGTAAAGGTGCAGGTGCCTGAGCCTGACTTACGAGCGCAAATTGCGACAATACAACCCCCATCACTAAGCGCAGGGTAACGGCTACAAAAAGAGGGGCGCAAAGGCCGGCGCGACGGCGATAATGACTCATAGATCCAGACCCGCCTTATTATACGAATCGACCATGACCGACTCTCGCTTAGACACCCTACGCAACTGGCTAAAAGGCCTTGAACCTAGCTGGCAATTAGATCTCCCCACTTTGGCCCCTGCTTCGGCAGATGCCAGCTTTAGGCGGTATTTCCGGATTGCGTCCAAAAACCCAGATTTTCCAACTTTGATCGTGATGGATGCCCCACCCCAGCACGAACCCTTGGACGCTTTTATTGAGGTCGATTTATTACTCGAAAATGCCGGTTTAAATGTTCCGAAAATCTTAGAAAAAAATGTCGCTGAGGGCTTTCTTTTACTCAACGATCTGGGCACTAAAACTTACCTTGCAGAACTCAATTCGGAGAGTGCTGACGCCCTCTATAAAGATGCAACACATGCCTTAGTGCAAATGCAGTTAGCCAGCAAGCCAGATGTGTTACCAAACTATGATGAAGCATTGCTAAAACGTGAACTAGATTTATTTCCTGAGTGGTATATAGGGAAACATCTGCATATCGAATTAAGCAAACTTCAGAATTTACAGATTAAGCAAGCATTTGAACTGATTATTCAAAACAATCTTGCGCAGGCACAAGTCTATGTTCATCGTGACTACCATTCACGTAATCTGATGGTGACTGAAAAAAATAATCCTGGCGTAATTGATTTTCAAGATGCAGTCTATGGTCCCATCACTTACGACGCATCTTCACTCTGGCGCGATGCTTATATTGCATGGCCTGAAGAACGCGTGATTGATTGGGTTATTAAATTTTGGGAAGAAGGTCGTCAAGCAGGCTTGCCCATGCCAAACGATTTTGGTCAGTTCTATCGTGACTTTGAGTGGATGGGCTTACAACGGCATTTGAAGGTCCTGGGTATTTTTGCAAGACTGTTTCATCGTGATGGCAAAGATGGTTATCTCAAAGATATTCCATTGGTGCTTGAGTATGCGATTGCGACTGCCAATCGTTACATTGAATTAAAGCCCCTGGCACGCATCCTAGAATCGACGCGCCCTGCTCAAGATTAAAAATCATTCATCATGAATAAACCTAATCCCATTCCATGTTTTTTACTGGCAGCAGGTCGAGGTGAGCGCATGCGTCCCTTGACAGATAAACTACCCAAACCACTCCTCACCATTAAAAATAAATCCTTACTGGCCTGGCATTTGGAGGCGCTCAGTGATGCAGGCGTCCAAGATGTAGTGATTAATCACGCTTGGCTTGGTAAGCAGATTGAAGAAGCCTTGGGAAATGGCAGTCAATTTGGGCTCAACATTAGCTACTCCCCAGAAACTAGCGCCCTAGAAACGGCGGGCGGTATTCGCAGAGCCTTGCCTTTACTAAACCCAAGCGATTATTTCCTAGTCATCAACGGGGATGTTTTTAGCCCAAATCTGCCAATTCAACAGCTCTTAAAACGAGCTTCTGACTTACGAAGCATGCCAAGCAGACCTTTGGCACATCTTTTGATGGTGCCCAACCCAACTCAGCATCCTGAGGGTGACTTTTATATCAAGGGCTCTCAGGTAGCCAATGAAACCTCGGATGGCGCTGAAAAACTCACCTTTTCCGGTATTGGGCTCTACCACCAGGACCTTTTTAAAGACTTAGAATTAGATGTACCTACTAAGCTAGCTCCAATTTTGAGGGAGGCCATGGCTAAAAATAAGGTATCCGGTGAAAAATATACCGGACCGTGGCACGATGTAGGGACACCCCAACGATTACAAGAGCTCAATGCAGCAAATGAATAATTCCGGCATTTACCAACAACGTCGAGTTGAGCTCGCAAAACTGATCTGCGCCAAAACTGGTGGTGGCATTGCCATCATTACTACAGCGCCTGAGACAGCACGTAATCGAGATAGTGAGTTTCCCTATCGTCATGACAGTGATTTTTTCTACCTCACTGGCTTTGAAGAGCCAGCTGCAAGCCTCGTACTCAAAATTACTGGATCAAGCTCGCAACCCCAATTGGAGTCACATCTTTTCTGCAGGCCTAAGGATGCAGAGCGTGAAATTTGGGATGGCATTCGCTTGGGGCCAGATGCAGCTCCTGCAGTTTTAGGTGTGGAATATGCCCATAGCAATCATGACTTAGATCAAAAACTGGGTGAGTTATTAGCAGATCAAGATGCTGTCTATATACGTCTTTCAGAAAGCGCCGAAATAGATCGTCGCTTACGTCATTGGATGAAACAAGTACGAGCCCAGGCGCGTGCTGGCGTGAACCCTCCCTCTGAATTTCATGATGTAGAGAGTTTGATTCATGAGATGCGTCTTTTTAAAGATGTCCATGAGATTGACATCATGCGTCGTGCGGCCGCGATTTCTGTGCGCGCTCACATTCGTGCCATGCAAGCCTGCAAACCTGGTGTGCGTGAATATCATCTTGAAGCAGAACTACTTCATGAGTTCCGCCACAGCGGCGCACAAAGCGTTGCGTACAACAGTATTGTTGCGGGCGGTGCCAACTCTTGCATCCTGCATTACCGAGCTGGTGATACTGAGCTACGTAGCGGAGATCTGTGTCTCATTGATGCTGGTTGTGAGCTTGATAGCTATGCTTCAGACATCACTCGCACCTTCCCGGTGAACGGAAAATTCTCGGGTCCACAACGCGCTCTATATGACATTACACTTGCATCGCAGGAAACTGCTATCGCAATGACTAAGCCTGGTAATACATTTATGCAACCCCATGAGGCAGCGCTTAAAGTGCTCACTCAAGGCCTGCTTGATGAGAAGTTGCTCAAGCTGGCGGAATTTGGCTCTTTAGACAATGCACTAGAGACCGGAGCCTATCGTCGCTTTTATATGCACCGTACCTCACATTGGTTGGGCATGGATGTGCATGACGTTGGCTCCTATCGCGAACCACTTGATGCAGCACCAAGTTCTTCAGAAAAGCCATGGCGCGTTCTTAAGCCAGGCATGGCACTCACTATCGAGCCAGGTTTATATATTCGTCCTGCTGATGATGTAGATGAACGCTTTTGGAATATCGGCATCCGTATTGAGGATGATGCTGTAGTAAACGACTCTGGATGTGAATTGATTTCTCGTGGCGTGCCAGTGAAAGCCGATGAAATCGAAGCGCTCATGAAAAATCATTAAAGCCTTACCAATACAAAATAGATTATCAAGCATGTCAGCAGAGAACTTCGATATTGTGATTCAAGGCGGTGGGCCAGTAGGCTTAGCCTGTACAGCATGGTGCTTGCAAAAATTTCCTGAAGCCAATATCGCGCTACTGGATCGCAATCCTGCAGATGACGCTGATTTAGTTAATGCCGATAGCCGGGGAGTCGCCCTATCTCACGGTAGCAAGCTATTGTTAGACACCATCAATGCGTGGCCTACTGAATGCGCTGATATTCATCGGGTACATGTCTCGCAATCAGGTCGCTTTGGTCGTGCTCTGATGACCCGCGAAGAGCTTGGTCAAGAGGCTTTAGGCCACATTATTCGCTATCGCGATATTCACCTCACGCTGCGCAAAGCTTTAAGAGATATCCAAAAAAATAGCCCGCATTTTATTTGGAAGCACATCGATGCCAGCGCCGATGTTGAAAATATTCAAGCCAAATGTGTAGTGCATGCTGAAGGTGGTTTATTTAAAACCCAAGACTGGGTGGAATCTGGCAGAGACTACGAGCAATCTGCCTTAGTCGGATTAGTCGAGGTTGAAAATGGATCACCCTTCCAAGCGTGGGAGCGCTTCACCTCTGAAGGACCTCTGGCAGTTTTACCGAGCCACTACGGTCCCAATATTCTGAATCTGATTTGGTGTGGAACTCCAAGTTCATCACAGGCACGCCTAGCTTTAAGTGATGCTGATTTTCTAAAAAGCTTGCAAGCTGAGTTTGGCTCACGCATTGGACAATTTCTTAAAATCCAAGATCGCCGACTTTACGAACTAGGACTCAATTACCGCAAAGAAATTACTCAAGCTAATGAAGTTTGGATTGGTAATGCCGCCCAGACCTTACATCCCGTTGCGGGACAGGGTCTCAATCTTGGATTACGGGATGCTTATCTCTTGGCGGAAAAACTCAGCATCCTCTTCTCTAAGTCTGAGGATCAAAAAACACCTCTGGCCATTGAAACTACCCTGCAGGAATATGCCCAAAGCCGCAAACTCGATCGGTCTGCCACCATAGGCCTAACTGACTTTATGGCCAGAATCTTTACCTCCAATCTATTTCCTGTTGTGATTGGCCGTGGATTGGCTTTATCGGCCCTCCAGTGGCTCCCTCCCATCAAAACAGCCTTAGCCCGGCAGATGATGTTTGGTAGGCGCTAAGAGGCTGAAATGCCCTCCAAAATACCAGCATTCCCTGTTTGACCTAAGTCATGGAGTGTGCCTATTTTTTAGGCAAATGCAGGCTGATTTGTGCTAAAGTGACACCCTTTCCTCCAGCCCTAAAAGCCATCCGGAACCTAGCCCGAAACACATGAAGATTGGCCGACACCTTCTCGCAAATAAATTGTTTGTTGCCCCGATGGCTGGGGTAACAGATCGTCCATTTCGTCAGCTTTGCAAAAAGCTCGGTGCTGGTTATGCCGTATCTGAAATGATCGCCTCCAACGCTTTGCTATGGAAGAGCGAAAAAACCCAACGTCGCGCTAACCACCAAGGTGAATTTAAGCCTATCGCAGTCCAAATTGCTGGGGCTGATCCGCAGATGATGGCTGCTGCAGCGAAGCTTAACGTTGATCATGGCGCCCAAATTATTGATATCAATATGGGTTGCCCAGCAAAAAAGGTATGCAATGTTGCGGCTGGTTCGGCGCTACTAAGAGATGAGCCTTTGGTGCAGCAAATTTTAGAGGCTGTAGTTCAGGCTGTTGGAGTAGGCCCCGATGCGGTACCTGTGACACTGAAGATTCGCACAGGCTGGGATCGTGAACATAAAAATGCGATTCATATTGCGCGCCTGGCTGAGCAATCAGGCATCTCCATGCTGACAGTTCACGGCCGCACGCGAGCTGATCTGTATCACGGCGAAGCTGAGTATGAAACCATTACCGCAGTGAAGAATAGCGTTGCCATTCCTGTGGTTGCCAATGGCGACATCACTACTCCAGAAAAAGCAGAATTCGTTTTAAAAGAAACTGGTGCTGATGCCATCATGATTGGCCGCGCTGCTCAGGGACGCCCTTGGATTTTTCGTGAGATTAATCACTTTCTGGAAACAGGCGGTAAGTTACCGACACCGCAGATTAATGAGATTCAAGAGATCATGAATGTCCATCTGATAGATCACTATGAGTTTTATGGTGAATACGTTGGCTTACGCACAGCGCGTAAGCATATCGGCTGGTACTGCAAGGGCTTGCGTGACTCCCATGCCTTCCGCCAAAAAATGAACACTGCCGACGATTGCAAAACCCAATTACAAATGGTGAATGATTTTTTCAATGAAATGAAATCCCATTCAGATAGTTTGTTATTTTTAGAAGCAGCCTAAATTTAGTTTTTTATTTAATTTATCCATGACTAATAAGCACCCCATTACCGAATGCATTGAGACCCAACTCCAAGCTTATTTGAATGATCTCAAAGGAACACCTCCATCCGACATATACCAAATGGTTCTCGCAGTAGTTGAAAAGCCCATGCTGGAATTAGTAATGCAACACGCAAAGCAGAATCAATCTTTGGCGGCGCAATACCTGGGTATTAACCGCAATACGCTTCACAAAAAGTTAGTTGAGCATCAGCTCCTGAAATAAGTCAGACCCCATTTGCAAATTCTTAATTAAACCTTCTGAAAAATATGATCCGCACAGCCTTACTCTCTGTTTCCGATAAAAATGGCATTGTGCCCTTTGCTAAAGTACTTCATGAGCAAGGCATCAAGCTGATCTCTACTGGTGGCACTGCAAAACTCCTAGCCGAAAATAATCTACCCGTAGTGGAAGTATCTTCTCTTACCAAGTTTCCAGAGATGCTCGATGGTCGCGTAAAGACCTTGCATCCAATGGTGCATGGCGGCTTATTGGCCCGCCGAGACTTCCCAGAGCATATGGCTGCCTTGAAAGAACATGGTATCGATACGATCGATATGCTCGTGATTAATCTTTATCCGTTTAATGAAACAGTTGCTAAAGCAGATTGTTCATTTGAAGATGCAGTTGAAAACATTGATATTGGTGGTCCAGCGATGTTGCGCGCTGCCGCTAAGAATCACCAAGATGTGACTGTATTGATTTCCCCAGATGATTACGCGCCTGTTCTCGAAGAGATGAAAGCCAATCAGAACGTAGTTTCTTATAAGACCAATTTGGGTTTAGCTAAAAAAGTATTTGCCCATACCGCCCAATATGACGGCGCGATTGCTAATTATTTATCTGCACTAGGTGATGACCTCGATCACAAGAAACGTTCCGCCTATCCAGAAACACTGCACCTTGCCTTTGAAAAAGTGCAAGAGATGCGTTATGGTGAGAACCCACACCAATCAGCAGCTTTCTATAAAGATATCTATCCAGTCGATGGCGCGCTTGCTAATTACAAGCAATTGCAAGGCAAGGAACTTTCTTATAACAATATCGCTGATGCTGACTCTGCCTGGGAATGCGTTAAGAGTTTTACTGGCAACGCTGGTGGGGCTGCAGCCTGCGTCATCATCAAGCACGCTAACCCTTGCGGTGTAGCGGTTGCTGCCAACGCCCTTGAGTCCTATCAAAAAGCTTTCAAAACAGATCCAAGTTCAGCCTTTGGTGGAATTATTGCTTTTAATGTGTCCTGTGATGGCGCCGCAGCTGAAGCGATTTCTAAACAGTTTGTAGAGGTGCTGATTGCACCTAGCTTTAGCGCTGAAGCTAAAGCAATATTTGCCGCCAAACAAAATGTGCGACTCTTAGAGATTCCACTGGGCACTGCATTTAATGCTTTTGACTTTAAGCGTGTTGGTGGTGGCTTACTAGTTCAGTCTCCTGATGCAAAGAACGTGCTTGAGAACGAAATGTGCGTTGTGAGTAAGCGCCTCCCAACTCCAAGCGAAATGCACGACATGATGTTTGCTTGGCGCGTTGCGAAGTTTGTGAAGTCTAATGCGATTGTGTATTGTGCTAATGGCATGACTCTCGGTATTGGTGCTGGACAAATGAGCCGCGTAGACTCTGCTCGCATGGCAAGCATTAAGGCTGAAAATGCTGGCCTCAGCCTCAAAGGCTCAGCAGTAGCGAGTGATGCCTTCTTCCCATTTCGCGATGGCTTAGATGTCGTTGTGAACGGCGGAGCAAGCTGCGCTATCCAACCGGGTGGCAGTATGCGTGATGATGAAATCATTGCAGCAGCTGATGAGCACGGCATTGCCATGATCTTTACTGGCACACGCCACTTCCGCCACTAAGCACTTATGCGCTGGATAGGAATCGACCCCGGTCTACGAACAACCGGTTTTGGCGTCATTGATGTTGATGGCCAAAAACTGACCTACGTAGCCTCTGGGACAATTGAAAGTGGTGATCCAGACCAAGGCCTGCCTATTAGATTGGGGATCCTGTATTCGGGGATCAAAGAGGTTTTAGAGACCTACCGCCCAGAGCAAGCAGCTATCGAAGAAGTGTTTCTGAACGTCAATCCTCGCTCCACGCTCATGCTGGGTCAAGCGCGAGGTGCGGTAATTGCAGCCTTAGTATCTGACAAGCTCCCTGTTGCCGAGTACAGCGCACTGAGAGTGAAGCAATCGATTGTGGGAACCGGTAGAGCTACTAAGCCACAAGTTCAAGAAATGGTGAAGCGCTTACTGCGCCTGAGCCGCGCACCCGGAACAGATGCGGCAGATGCTTTAGGGGTAGCTATTTGCGCTGCACATCATGCCCAGATTCCGAAAGCAATTACTACAGCTCTTGCACCCAAAAAGAATAGCAAGAAATAACAATACAAACAGGTTAAGATCCTCACATGATTGGTCGCATTCAAGGAATCCTCGTTTCAGTTCATCCGCCCCGCCTCTTGGTTGATTGCCAAGGTGTTGGCTATGAGATCGATGTGCCCATGAGCACCCTGTATCAATTACCAGAGACTAATCAAAAAATCATACTTCTCACACATTTTCAAGTCCGAGAAGATGCGCAGCAACTCTTTGGCTTTGCCACTGAAACTGAGCGTGAAGCATTTAGACAACTGATTAAGATTAGTGGCGTTGGTTCACGCACGGCACTTGCCGTACTTTCTGGCATGAGTGTCAATGAATTGGCCCAAGCAATTGCCATGCAAGAAGCAGGACGCCTGACTCAAGTCCCCGGCATTGGTAAAAAGACTGCTGAACGTCTTTGCCTCGAACTCAAAGGTAAGCTAGCTCCAGATTTAGGAATCGTTGGCGGTAAGCCCCAGGCAGTTGAAGTAAGCAGCGAGGTATTGCAGGCCCTCTTGGCGCTGGGTTATTCAGAAAAAGAGGCTCATCTCGCCCTCAAACAAATCCCGCCGGATAGCACCGTATCAGATGGCATCCGCATGGGTCTGAAATACCTCTCGAAGACTTCATAAGCAGTTACCCAAACACCACTACACTTGAAGTATGGCAATCCACACAGAAGACCTCAGCTCAATCCCCGAAGATTTACCGGAAGGCAATGACCGCATTGTTAGTGGCGCGGTAGGCAATTCTGAGGCAGTTTTTGAAAGGGCCCTGCGCCCAAAACAACTTGATGAATATGTTGGCCAAACTAAGGCTCGTGCCCAATTAGAGATTTTCATTACAGCGACTAGAGCAAGACAAGAAGCTCTGGATCACGTTCTCTTGTTTGGCCCTCCCGGGCTTGGTAAAACCACTCTAGCCCACATTATCGCCAGAGAGCTTGGTGTGAACTTACGCCAAACCAGTGGCCCGGTTTTGGATAGACCTGGTGACCTTGCAGCATTGTTGACCAATTTAGAAGCAAATGATGTGCTCTTTATTGATGAGATTCATCGCCTCTCTCCGGTAGTTGAAGAGATCCTATATCCCGCTCTTGAGGACTATAGCTTAGACATCATGATTGGTGAGGGTCCTGCAGCGCGTAGCGTCAAGATTGATCTCAAGCCATTTACTTTGATTGGTGCCACTACTCGTGCCGGCATGCTCACCAATCCCCTACGTGATCGCTTTGGCATTGTGGCAAGACTCGAGTTCTACACGACCGAAGAGCTCACCAAAATTATTACGCGTTCCGCTAGCTTGCTTAAAGCCGATATTGACCCCGAGGGATCAATGGAGATTGCGAAGCGCGCTAGAGGTACTCCACGTATTGCCAATCGATTATTACGTCGAGTGCGTGACTATGCTGAAGTCAAGGGTACTGGCACCATCACTAAAGCGATGGCTGACGCAGCCTTGAAGATGCTCGATGTCGACCCCAGTGGTTTTGATGTGATGGATAGAAAATTATTGGAAGCCATCTTGCATAAGTTTGATGGTGGCCCCGTTGGGATTGATAACTTAGCAGCAGCGATTAGTGAAGAGCGTGACACTATTGAGGATGTATTAGAGCCTTACCTGATTCAACAAGGCTACCTACAAAGAACCTCTCGTGGGAGAGTGGCAACCCGTCAAGCCTATGAGCATTTTGGCTTAACACCACCTAGTGATAATGGTCAGATAAGCTAAGGAAAGTTACCAATCCTAGTTTGGTCTATTGGGGTAACTTTTACCTGTTAAGTTACTGTAGGCCGCTCCAACCAAAACTAGCACTACAGAATCTATCATTATTGGAAAAAATGCATACCGATAATGCATGACATTACCAAGCACCACAATTAAAGCAATTGCAGCGGCTGGGGGATGCAAGCAGCGCAAAATAAACATTCCAAAAATGGATAAGCTAGCTGCAAATGACATTGCCATCAGCGGATCGTCTACAAAATGAATTACTGAAATACCGACTAAAGCAGATAAGGTATTGCCGGTAATGACCGCCCAAGGTTGGGCCATAGGGCTCTGTGGAAGTACAAAAACTAGTAAAGCACTAGCACCGAGGGAAGCCATAAGCCACTCATTGACACCACTGAGATCTCCAAGATACTTTGAGATAGTGAGTACAAGTAAAAGGCCTACAAATATACCGAACCCTGATCGAAAGCGCTCTAACCAAGAAATATGTGGCTGATCTCCGCCAAAATAAAAAGTATATTTCTTTAAAAGATATCTAAGCGAATGTCTCATCGTGGTTCTTTTTTCTCTCAAATAGCAATGTGATGTATTGAGCGGTACAGTCAATTTCTTGACTGCTATTTAACCAGTGTCACCTTGGCAAATTTACGTTTACCTACTTGCACAACAAAGATACCGGCCTCGATTTTTAATTGTTTGTCAGCCACTGTTGCGCCATCAATCTTCACACCGTTTTGCTCGATGTTGCGTATCGCCTCTGATGTTGATGGGGCAAGGCCTGCAGCCTTGAGAAGGCTGGCGATGCCCATAGGAGCACCAGTCAGACTAACTTCTGGAATCTCGTCAGGTATACCACCTTTAGCGCGGTGATTGAAGTCTTCAAGTGCTTTTTCTGCAGCAGCTTGCGAATGGAAACGAGCAACGATTTCTTGTGCGAGTAGCACTTTGCAATCTTTAGGATTTCTACCGGCAGCAACTTCTTGCTTCATTAAATCAATTTCAGCCATAGGGCGGAATGACAATAATGTGAAGTAATCCCACATCAATTCATCGGAGATGCTTAAGAGCTTGCCAAACATCTCACCAGCAGGCTCGCTAATGCCAATGTAATTACCTTTGGACTTACTCATCTTATCCACGCCATCCAAACCAACGAGGAGTGGCATTGTCAAGATACATTGTGGCTCTTGGCCATACTCACGTTGGAGTTCGCGACCAACTAAGAGATTAAATTTCTGATCAGTACCGCCAAGCTCTAAGTCACTCTTCAAAGCAACAGAGTCGTAGCCCTGCATCAATGGATATAAGAACTCATGTACAGAAATGGGTACACCACTGCGGTAGCGCTTGGTAAAGTCATCGCGCTCCAACATTTGCGCAACGGTATATCGCGCCGCTAACTGAATCATGCCGCGTGCACCTAATGGATCACACCACTCGCTGTTATAGCGGACTTCCGTTTTAGCGGGATCTAGCACCATGCTCGCTTGACGGTAGTAAGTCTGCGCATTGACGGCAATTTCTTCTGCAGTCAGTGGTGGGCGTGTTGCATTGCGTCCAGAAGGATCGCCAATCATGCTCGTGAAATCACCAATCAAGAAAATCACGGTATGACCTAAATCTTGGAGCTGACGTAATTTGTTCAAAACAACTGTATGACCCAAATGAATATCAGGGGCAGTAGGATCCAAGCCCAACTTAATACGCAAAGGCGTGGCTGTTGCCTGGCTCTTAGCCAGCTTCTGAATCCAATCGGCCTCAACCAATAACTCATCACACCCCCTTTTAGTCACTTCAAGGGCTGCAAAAACTTCGGGGGTCAGTGGGTATTTTTGTTCTGGTTTAGCCGTCATGCTGTATTAGTGAACTGATTCGGTTAAATTAGTATTTAGATTGCTAAAGCATAATTGTCGCACTCCTGAGAACAAAGCCCTGATACCGCATGAATAAGCCCCACCCACTCTATATTGGCCTGATGTCTGGCACCAGCCTAGATGGGATAGATGCTGTGCTGGCAAGGATTGGGGTAGCTGGTGATACCAGCCTTTTGGGGTCCATGAGCACTACCTTTACCCCTGAGTTGCGTAAAGCTCTTCTGGACTTACAGAGTCCGGGGCCAAACGAGATTCATCGGGAAAATCAGGCTGCCAATGCCCTCGCGATAGCCTATGCAGATGTAGTCAAGCATTTGCTCGCCCAGAATAATCTTTCCCCTGAAGATATCAGTGCAATTGGCGCCCATGGTCAGACCATTCGCCATCAAGCCGATCTTGCCCATCATCTGGCTTATACACACCAAACCCTCAACCCCGCGCTGCTTGCAGAGCTGACCGGGATTGATGTCATCGCAGACTTTAGAAGTCGCGACCTCGCTGCGGGCGGTCATGGCGCCCCCTTAGTGCCAGCCTTTCATGCACAACAGTTTGCTACGGATAAAAATATTGCCGTCCTTAATCTCGGTGGCATTGCCAATCTCACTCTCCTGCCAAGCAAGGGTGAAGTAAAAGGATTTGATTGTGGTCCTGGCAACATGTTGATGGATGCCTGGATTGCGGATCAACAAGGGCACACCTTTGATGAAAATGGTACCTGGGCATCTCAAGGCAAAGTCAATCCAGCACTACTTTCAAGCATGATGACTGATGCATTTTTTGCAAAAGCACCGCCAAAAAGTACAGGCCGTGACGACTTTCATTTGGAGTGGCTACAAAAGCATATTGGCTCAGAAAATATCAACTCAGAAGATGTGCAAGCTACGCTGTTGCAGCTGACTGTGGACTCGTCACTCCAAGCGGTGCTACGTTATGCACCGCAAACCCAGATTCTGATTGTCTGTGGTGGCGGCACCCGCAATACTGCATTACTAGATTTGTTCAAAGTCAAAACTAAAGAGGTATTTAAAAGCCCACTTGAGATTGTGACCAGCGATGCACTTGGGATTGATCCACAACTAGTAGAAGGTCTTGCATTCGCATGGTTGGCGTGGGCTCATAAAGAAAAACGGCCAGCAAATCTGCCAGCCGTTACAGGAGCGAAAGGTCCTAGGATTCTAGGCGCTTGCTATCCAGCTTAGGTTATTTAACTTACTCTTATGCGGAGAAAGAAGAGCCGCAACCACAAGTAGTTTGGGCATTTGGATTTTTGATTACGAACTGTGAACCGTTGATATCTTCTTTGTAATCAATCTCAGCGCCAACTAAATATTGGAAGCTCATTGAATCCACCAACAAAGTCACGCCATTCTTTTCAAATAGAGTGTCATCTTCATTCACAGCATCGTCAAATGTGAAGCCATATTGAAATCCTGAGCAACCACCACCTTGAACGAATACGCGTAGCTTCAATTCTGGATTACCTTCTTCAGCAATCAAGTCAGCCACTTTTGCAGCGGCGCTATCCGTAAACACCAAGGGAGTTGGTGGCTCGGCTAAGTCTTGTACTGGTTGCGTAGCTAATTGGGTCATGATTTACTCCTATTTCAAAATGCGATAATTCATTTTAGGCTTTTAATTCCAAGCTTGCTGAAAGGTCTTTCCAGCTAGCCCCATTATGGTGAAACAGCAATCTGAGTCAATCCAGTGGTCTCAGGCAAGCCAAACATCAGGTTCATACACTGAACCCCTTGGCCTGAAGCACCCTTCACCAGGTTGTCCTCAACCACCAAAATAACTAAAGTATCTCCGTCGCCGGGACGATGAATGGCGATCCGGAGGCCATTACTACCCCGCACAGAGCGTGTTTCTGGATGGCTGCCCGCTGGCATCACGTCTACAAAAGGCTCGCCTTGATAGAAATCCTCATAGAGCTTTTGGAAATCCACCTTCATTCCAGCCTCAGTCAAGCGCACATACAAGGTTGAATGAATACCCCGAATCATTGGCGTCAAATGCGGCACAAATGTCAGACCAATCTGATCGTGACCGGCGATGGCCTTCAGTCCTTGGACAATTTCAGGAAGATGACGATGACCCTTTACAGCGTAAGCTTTAAAGTTATCCGCTGATTCTGACAATAAAGTCCCAATTTCTGCCTTACGTCCAGCACCTGAAGTACCTGACTTAGAGTCAGAAATAATATGCGTGCCATCAATCAGCTGTTTGCCACCAGTAGACTTTGGTGAGAGCAATGGAGCAAGTCCAAGCTGAACGGATGTGGGGTAGCAACCAGCTAAACCCACGACGCGGGCTTTTTTAATTTCTTCACGATTGATTTCTGCCAAGCCATAAACTGCTTCAGCCAAAATTTCTGGGCAACCATGTTCCATGCCGTACCACTTAGCAAATTCTTTGACATCTTTTAAACGGAAGTCGGCAGCCAGATCCAAAATCTTGACATTGTTAGCAAGCAATTCTTTTGCTTGCGCCATTGCTACACCGTGAGGCGTTGCAAAGAACACGACATCGCATTCATTTAATTTAGCTTCATCTGGTGTCGTGAACTTAAGATCAATGCGACCACGTAAAGAAGGAAACATCTCAGCCACTGGCATACCAGCTTCTGTGCGAGAAGTAATTGCCTGGATCTTGACTTCGGGGTGCTGCGCCAATAAGCGCAGTAGCTCCACTCCGGTATATCCCGTGCCACCTACGATGCCAACTTTAATCATGCCATTCTCCAAAATACCGACAGATGCATTTTATCTCTCTAATACCCTGATTGTAGAAACAAAAAGGGCCGCTTGCGCGACCCTTTCGATAAAACTATAGCGACTGAAAGAATTAGCGCTTGCTGAACTGCTTACGACGACGCGCGCCATGCAGACCAACTTTTTTACGCTCAACTTCACGAGCATCGCGAGTGACCAAACCTGCCTTAGACAGGGCTGGCTTCAAAGTGATGTCGTAATCCATCAATGCACGAGTAACACCGTGACGAACTGCACCAGCTTGGCCAGTTTCACCGCCACCGCTAACGTTTACTTTGATATCAAAGGTTGTTAGATGAGCTGTGAGAGCCAAAGGCTGACGAGCAATCATGCGTGATGTTTCGCGAGCAAAGTAAGCATCGATAGGTTTACCGTTAACAGTAATCTCACCTTTGCCAGATTTAATGAATACACGTGCTACAGAGCTCTTGCGACGACCTGTACCGTAATTCCAATTTCCGTAATTAATAGCCATTTGGTTTCCTTAAATCTCTAACGCTTTTGGCTGTTGAGCCGCATGCGGATGACTGGCGTCGCCATAGACTTTTAATTTCTTAATCATGGCATAACCTAGTGGGCCTTTTGGCAACATACCCTTCACAGCCTTCTCCAAAGCGCGACCTGGGAAACGGTCTTGCATCTTGTCGAAGTTAGTCGAGCTAATACCACCTGGGTATCCACTGTGACGGTAATAAATTTTATTCAAGCCTTTTGTGCCTGTAACACGTAGCTTAGAAGAATTGATGACAACAATGAAGTCGCCGGTATCAACGTGTGGGGTGTATTCAGGCTTGTGCTTGCCGCGTAGACGGAGTGCCACTTCACTGGCGACACGACCGAGGACTTTGTCCGTAGCGTCAATCACGAACCATTCATGCACCACCTCATGGGATTTTGCAGAAAAAGTTTTCATGATTTCTCAAATTGTTATAGTCAAAAAAAGTTACTCCAACTAAACCACGTCCACCTTGGCCCTGCTTATGTTTGCAAGCTCGCAGATTCTGTAATTCACTTGGTAAAACAATTACCGCTGACTGGTTCGGTAATTCAGTAAAGCCTTGAATTGTAACCCAAAAAAAACCCAGGAACTAGTCCTGGGTTGGAATCCACCTATGTCTAAGTGGAGGAGACACTGGGCGGTAAATCAATCTCTTATATAAGACTGACTACCAATATGGTTATTGTATCGAGAAATATGGTGCAACGCAAGAATATTGACCAAAATCAATTTTCTGATGCTTTTAAGTAAAAATTGCTGAGCAGCTAAGCCCCCTTATTATTGTTAAACTATTGATAATATTGATTAATTTATTAAATTAGGGGTCACTAACATGGAATGTCAAGTAAGTTGGTTGGGTAATAGCGGCATGGCGTTTTCGGCAAAAACAGGCAGTGGCCACCAAGTCACTATGGACGGACCGCCTGAGGCTGGAGGCAAAAATAGCGCCCCAAGACCTATGGAGCTAATTTTGGCGGGGACTGGAGGCTGCTCTGCCTTTGATGTGGTGGCAATCCTACAAAAAGCTCGCCAAGAGGTTAGCGCCTGCGATGTCCAGCTAAAAGCCGAGCGGGCAGAGACTGAGCCCAAAGTATTTACCAAAATTAACCTGCATTTCACGGTCAAAGGCAAAAACCTCGATTTATCCAAGGTTGAGCGTGCAGTGAAGTTGTCCCACGAAAAGTATTGCTCCGCGACAACCATGCTCGCCAAAACGGCAGAAATTACTTATTCCATCGACGTCCTGAATGACGAATAAGTATTGAGAAAGTGCAGAGTCAATCGATAAGCCGGATTCTGTCGCCTAGATTTGCATCTAGGGGCAATCATTCCTCTAGGCCGGCAGTTACCTGACGGCTCAAGCTCCCTACCCGCAGACTCAGCGGGACGCCTCATCGCCTGCTTACTTGGGATTGCTCCAGGTGGAGGTTACCGCGTTTCACCGTAACTAAATACGCTCGTCTCTGTGGCCCTATTCCTCACGTCACCGTGGATGGCCGTTAGCCATCACCATTCCCTATGGAGTCCGGACTTTCCTCCCCCTCAATAAAGAGGCGGCGATTGCCCAATTGACTCTGCGCCTGCAGTCTAACGCAGTCGCAGAAATTTAGTCTAAAAATGAATTAGGGGATTGTGTGGCAACTTAAGCCAAGGTCCAAGCAATCGTCTCACCTGCACGCAGCGGCACAATCGTTTCATCACCCAAAGGAAGCTCTGCAGGAATGCTTTGCGCCTGCTTTACCAAAGTTACTTTTTTGGTATTGCGTGGCAATAGATAAAAATCTGGGCCAAAGAAACTAGCGAAGCCTTCAAACTTATCCAACTTAGCAACACTCTCAAATGCTTCAGCATACAAACCAAGCGCATTGAATGCGCTGTAACATCCAGCACAACCACAAGCAGCTTCTTTGGCACCCTTGGCATGGGGTGCACTATCTGTACCCAAGAAAAATCTGGGGCTGCCACTCGTTGCGGCCTCTAATAGGGCAACGCGATGTTCTTCACGCTTGAGTACTGGCAAGCAGTAGTTATGTGGACGAATACCACCAGAAAAAATCGCATTGCGATTCATTAATAAATGTTGCGGAGTAATCGTAGCGGCTATATTGTTTTTTCCAGCAGTATGCGCATCACGTACATAGTGCGCAGCTTGCTTAGTAGTAATGTGCTCAAACACAATCTTCAGCTCAGGAAAATCTTTACGTAAAGGTTCGAGCACTTGATCAATAAACACCGCCTCACGATCAAAGATATCAATGTGAGCACTAGTCACTTCACCATGCACTAACAAGGGCATACCGACAGCCTGCATTGCTTCAAGTGCAGCATAACAACGCTTGATATCACTCACACCCGCATTACTGTTGGTTGTCGCTCCTGCAGGGTAAAGCTTAAATCCAACAATGCAAGCATTCTTTGCCTTGAGCACTGCATCCGCAGCAGTGTTATCTGTGAGATATAAGGTCATTAATGGTGTAAAGCCAGTGACACCCAAAGATTGAAGATTCGCCTCAATCCGACCGCGATACGCATTTGCCAAATCAACCGTAGTCACTGGCGGCTTCAAATTTGGCATGATGATGGCACGCGCAAATTGGCGCGCAGTATCGGCCAATACATCTCGCATCACTTCACCATCACGAATATGCAAATGCCAGTCATCCGGCTGAATCAGTTGAATTTGTATTGGACTATTGGACATAATTATTTATCAAGCAAGATGATGCGGAAGTCGTTCACATTTGTCAGTGTAGGGCCAGTTTCTACTAAAGCATCTAATTGCGAAAAAAAACCATAGCAATTATGCTGCGCTAAGTACTGCGCAGGGATTAGACCTTGCTTATCGGCAGCCTGGCGGATCCCAGGAGTAAACCACGCACCAGCATTCTTTTCACTACCATCGATACCATCAGTATCTGCCGCCAATGCGGAAACATGGGGAAGATCAGTTGATGCTGCAAAGAATGAGAGTAGATACTCACTGCAGCGACCACCACGGCCTTTAATTCCATTAGGAATAGTTACCGTGCACTCGCCACCCGAGATGAGGGCGATTGGTTCATTAGTCTTAGTCGATAAATGCTGGCGGGCTAAGGCAGCTTGCTCTATACCTACCTCTTGAGCTTCCCCGGTAATGGTGTCACCCAAAATAACGGGCTCGTAACCCTGTGTGCGGACGTAGTCTGCCGCAGCCTCAAGACTCTTATAGGCCGTAGCAATCACATGATTACTGACCGCTGTATTTTGTAGGTCTGCTTCTTTTAGAGTCTCTGGAACTTCACCAGCAACACCACGCTGCAAATGAGATAAAACAGACTCTGGAATAGAGTTAGAACTTAAGTGATATTTAGCCAAAATATCCAAAGCATCCTGGTAGGTCGAATAATCTGGCGCGCAAGGGCCACTGGCAATATCTGCAGGAGAATCTCCAGTCACATCGGAAATCAATAATGCTTCAACTCGAGCGCCACGTGTAATAGCCAGCCTTGCCAAATTACCACCCTGAATCGCTGACAAATGTTTGCGAACGACATTCATCTCCTCAATTGGCGCACCTGAGCGTAAGAGTGCCTCGGTAGTCTTGCGCATATCTTCGATACTGATGCCAGCTTGAGGCAAAGTGAGCAAACTTGAACCGCCGCCAGAGATCAACGCAATCAGAATATCGCCAGTTTGTAATTCACCAACTAAGCGGTAGATTTCTTTAGCACCGTCCATGCCGGCTTGATCAGGAACAGGATGACCCGCTTCGATAATTTGGATATGACCAGTAGGAGAGTTGTGACCATAGCGGGTCAATACCACCCCCTCAATCTTTGCATTAGGCCAATGACTCTGAGCATGCGACTCTAGGGCCGTTGCCATTGATGCACTGGCTTTACCAGCGCCGACCACTAAACATCTTTCTTTAGGCTCAAAGCCTTTAGGAAAGATCTTGCCGAGGTATTCAGGAACAATTTTAATTGGGTCAGCCACCGCTAAAGCCGCGGCAAAGGCATTTTTGAGAATAGTTTCTTGCTGGCTCATAGAGATATTCTAATCAAGAACGATGCGCTCTTGCATTTGCCACATTTCAGCATATCGGCCACTAGCAGCCAATAGCTCTGCATGCGTTCCACGCTCCACTATCTGGCCATACTCCATGACCAAAATTTGATCCGCATGAATAATGGTGGACAGCCTATGGGCAATAATCAAGGTCGTACGATTTTTAGCCAAGCCAAGCAACTCTTCCTGAAAAGCCCGTTCTGTTTTAGAGTCCAGCGCCGATGTTGCTTCATCAAAAATTAACATTGCTGGCTTTTTGAGTAGAGTCCTTGCAATCGCAACACGCTGCTTCTCACCACCAGATAATTTCAGGCCACGCTCGCCTACTTGGGTGTCGTAGCCATCTGGAAGATGCTTGATGAAACGATCAATCTGCGCCGCCCTAGCAGCCTCATGAACTTCTTCAATCGAAGCATTAGGATTGCCATAAGCAATGTTGTAGCCAATGGTGTCATTAAACAAGACAGTGTCTTGAGGAACAATACCAATAGCCTTACGTAAACTTAATTGAGTGACATCCATAATATTTTGATCATCAATCAGGATCTTGCCAGACTGAACATCATAAAAACGAAACAGTAAGCGGGCTAAGGTGCTCTTGCCGGCACCACTCTGCCCAACCACTGCAGTAATCGTTCCCGCAGGAATGCTAAAGCTAACATCCTTCAGAATTTCACGTTTAGCATCGTAATGAAATGAGACATTCTCAAAACGAACGTCTGGGCCACGGCTTTGATTGCTGATACGCAAAGACTGGGCATTGGGCACATCCGCAATCTCTTTCTCCGTATTCAGAAGTGAAAACATACGATCCATATCAGTCAGCGCCTGCTTAATCTCACGATAGATCACGCCCAGGAAATTTAGCGGGATATACAACTGAATCATTAAGGTATTAACCAAAACCAAGTCACCTAGGGTCATAGATCCATCAATCACACCCAAAGTAGCACGCCACAGAATCATGACCAGTCCAACAGCAATTATTGCTTGCTGTCCAAGATTGAGTACGGCTAAAGATTTTTGTGATTTCACTGCGGCTGCTTGATAGCGCATGAGATTTTGATCGTAACGGCTGGCCTCAAAGGCTTCATTACCGAAGTACTTGACTGTCTCAAAATTCAATAAGGAATCAATTGCCTTCTGATTCGCCTTGGAATCCATGTCATTCATGGTGCGGCGGAAGTGGGTGCGCCATTCTGTCACCACAACCGTAAAGGCAATATAGAGCACCAATGCAATCAAGGTAATAATGGCAAACCACATATCGTATGCGTAAGCCAAGTAACCAAGCACCAAACAAAACTCAATCAGGGTTGGCAGGATGCTGTAAAGCGAATAAGAGATCAGTGACTGAATACCACGTGTACCACGCTCAATATCTCGACTAACCCCACCGGTCTGACGTGCCAAATGAAAGCTCAGCGCTAGAGAGTGCAGATGCTCAAAAACTTGTAGTGCTACCTTACGAACGGCATTTTGGGTAACGCGTGCAAAAAGGGATTCGCGCAGCTCGGTAAATAAAGAAGCAGACACCCTCAAGAGGCCGTAGGCCAAGATCAATCCGGCCGGTACAACTAATAAAGCTTGAGGAGAGCCTGCTTTGATATTGAGCTCATCAATCAATTCCTTCATTAAAATCGGAATACCAAGATTAGTCACCTTAGCAGCGACTAAGCATGTCAGAGCAATCGCAACCCTAAACTTGTATTCCAGCAGATAGGGAAGTAAGTCACGAATAACCTTCCAGTCGCTACCCTGTGATGGCTTTGATTCTGCTACTGAATGATGATGCCCTGATGAATGTCTCATCACACTATCTTAGTCAGTTACGCTTTGATGCGCAGAAAACAACTTGAGAATTGCCTCACCATTACTGGGAGAGAAGCATTTTTTTGCAGCCTCCGTAAAAGGCAGCCACTGATAAGCCACGTGCTCCCTTGGCGCCAATCTGACTGAGATCTTATTGGGAACCAGCAATGAGAACCAATGCTCGGTATTTCTGGTCACCCCAAGGGCATAGCGGTGACGCCATTGCGGATAAATCTCATACTCAATCCGATGTTGTAGATCCCGTAAAGAGCCTGCTGGAAGAGATTGGACATCAATTCCGGTCTCTTCAAGGACTTCACGAGCGGCAGCGGCACTAAGATCCTCATCGAGAAAATCAATGCTACCCGTAACGGACTGCCAAAAATTGGCTTTATCGGCTCGCTCGATTAGCAAGACCTCCCCATTCAATTTATAAATAACAACTAAAACCGAAATGGGGATTTTCAAGATGATCTAAATACTGCCTTAATTAAGCAGCAGGGGCAGCTTGACGCAAGCGGATGTGAAGCTCTTTCAATTGACGCTCATCTACCGGACTAGGAGCCTGAGTAAGCAAGCACTGTGCACGCTGTGTTTTCGGGAAGGCGATGACATCACGGATAGATTCAGCACCGGTCATCATCGTGACAATACGATCCAAACCAAATGCAATACCACCGTGTGGAGGCGCGCCGTACTGCAAGGCATCCAATAAGAATCCAAACTTAGCTTGAGCCTCTTCGGCATCAATCTTCAGGGCGCGGAATACCTGGCTTTGCACTGTTTCTTGATGGATGCGAACTGATCCACCACCAATTTCACTGCCGTTTAGCACCATGTCATAAGCTTTGGCTAAACATTTTCCGGGACTCGATTCAAGATACTGCATATGCTCGTCTTTAGGGCTAGTGAATGGATGGTGACATGCAACCCAACGGGCATTATCTTCATCATATTCAAACATGGGGAAATCAACTACCCACAATGGCTTCCAACCCTCAGTAGATAGACCATGCTCTTTACCCCAAGCAGAGTGACCAATCTTCAGACGCAAACCGCCAATAGCATCATTCACCACTTTTTCTTTATCAGCACCGAAGAAAATAATATCGCCATCTTTAGCACCAGTGCGCTTCAAGATGCCTTCGATTGCAGCATCATGCAAGTTCTTAACAATTGGTGATTGCAGACCGTTGCGGCCCTCAGCAACCGAGTTCACCTTAATCCATGCCAAACCTTTGGCACCATAGATCGCTACAAATTGAGTGTAATCATCAATTTCACTACGGCTAATCTCAGCACCGCCAGGAACGCACAAACCGACTACGCGTCCACCCTCTTGGTTTGCTGCACCAGAAAATACTTTGAAATCGACATCTTTCATTAAATCAGTCAATTCAGTAAATTCAAAATTCACACGCAGATCTGGCTTGTCTGAACCAAAGCGCGCCATACCCTCTGAGTAAGGCATGGTTGGAAATGGATTGGGCAACTCCACGTTCATAGTGACTTTGAAAATATGACGAATCATGTTTTCAAATAGCTCACGGATTTCTAGTTCATCCAAGAAGGCGGTTTCACAATCGATCTGAGTAAATTCAGGCTGACGATCAGCACGCAAATCTTCGTCACGGAAGCACTTAGTAATTTGGTAGTAACGATCAAAACCAGCCACCATCAACAACTGCTTAAATAGCTGAGGAGACTGTGGCAAGGCAAAAAACTGACCATCATGCACACGTGAAGGCACCAGGTAGTCGCGCGCACCTTCAGGGGTGCTCTTCGTTAACATCGGTGTTTCGATATCGATAAAACCTGCAGCATCGAGATAACGACGGCATTCCATAGCCACGTTATAACGTAAACGTAAATTCTTTTGCATTTGCGGACGACGCAAATCTAAGACACGATGAGTTAAGCGTGTAGTCTCAGATAAATTCTCATCTTCCAATTGGAATGGTGGGGTAATAGACGCATTCAAGATGACTAGGCTATGACAAAGCACTTCAATCTTGCCGCTGGCTAAATCACTATTCTCAGTACCAGCGGGACGCGCACGAACTAAACCTTTAATCTGAATACAAAATTCATTGCGAACCTGCTCGGCTAATACAAACATCTCAGGGCGATCTGGATCGCAAACAACTTGCACAAAACCTTGATGATCACGTAGATCAATAAAGATCACACCACCGTGGTCACGACGACGATTAACCCAACCAGAGAGGGTAATCTCTTTACCAATGAGTGATTCAGTTACCTGACCGCAGGTATGGCTTCGCATCGACATAACAATTTCCTATAAATCAAAGATGATGGTTTGACTGAGTAGCTGTCAAACCAGTTGGACTGGTGGGAGGAACGGATCCCATTGAAACAATATGTTTGAGCGCCTCTTCAACACTCATCTCTAATTCAATGGTGTGTGCACGTGGAACGATCATAAAAAATCCAGATGTTGGGTTTGGAGTAGTTGGCAGGAAAACATTAACGTAGTCCTCGCCCAACTTAGCCGCAACTTCTTTTGCTGGCATACCAGTCTGAAATGCAATCGCCCAAGAATCTGCGTGGGGATAGCGAATTAATAATGCCTTACTAAACGCTTGGCCACTGCCAGAAAATAAAGTAGAAGATACTTGTTGAACACTAGAATAAATCGATCGCACAATCGGAATGCGATTCATCAAGCGGTTCCACACCTTCATCCACCACTGACCCGCAAAACTGATTGCAAGCAAACCCGTAATCATGATGACTGAAACAACAATCAGAATTCCCACGCCCGGTAATTCACGGAAATGTTGCAAATCACCGGAAAACTGATTGGGGAATACAGCAATAATGGCATGCATTACAGAACCAAAAACACCGTCGAGCACACCCAAACCACCCGCAATCACCCAAATAGTGATTGACATCGGTGCCCACACCAGAATGCCTGCGATAAAGTATTTTTTCATTTGCCCACGCTTACGCTTTGCCTAACCTGGCATTTTAGCGGTTTAAGCGGCAATCGGCGACAGTCTAGTGAAGACCAAGGCCGATTATCAAAATCCCAGCCAAAAAGCCGCCTGCAAACAGTAAGGTGCCCACCAAAAGGCGGTGAGTTCGTCTTTCCTGCATTAAAAGGCCCTTTAAGACCTCTAATTCAGCATTTTGCTCTCTTTGCGGAACGCGCCCTTGCGCCAAACTCTCCGCAATCAGGCGGGGCAGGGTTGGCAGTATTTTTGCCCAGGAAGGCGCTTCACTCTTAAGCCCCTCAACCAATCCACGCCAACCCAACTGCCTGCTGATCCATTTTTCCAGGATCGGCTTTGCAGTCTGCCAAAGATCGAGATCGGGATCTAATTCACGTGCTAAACCTTCTACATTGAGTAATGTCTTTGATAGTAGGGATAGTTGTGGCTGCACTTCGACTTTAAAGCGACGGGATGTTTGGAACAAACGCACCAGAACAATGCCCAAAGAAATATCTTTTAAAGGTCGATCAAAATAAGGCTCACAAACGGAGCGCACTGCACCCTCTAATTCTTCTACTCGGGTATCTGGAGGCACCCAACCAGATTCCACGTGCAATTCTGCAACACGGCGGTAGTCTCGATTAAAGAAGGCTAAAAAGTTGAGTGCCAAGTAGTTTTTATCAGTTTCACTTAATGCACCAACAATCCCAAAATCCAGAGATATGAATCGCCCAAAACTATCTGGCTCCAAGCTGATCATGATATTTCCGGGGTGCATATCTGCATGGAAAAAACCATGTTCGAATACTTGGGTAAAAAATATCTCTACACCCTCTGCCGCTAATTTTTTGAAATCGACTCCAGCGGCACGTAATTCATCAAAACGACCGATAGATATACCGTTCATTTTTTCCATGACAATCACATTGGTGTGACATAGATCCCAATACATTTCTGGAATCATGAGCTTGTCTGAATCAACAAAATATCTTCTTAACTGACTGGCATTGGCGGCCTCACGCATGAGATCTAGCTCATCATGCAGGTGCCTATCAAACTCAGCAACGTTTTCAGTTGGCTTTAAACGACGGCCATCAGAAGATAATTTTTCAATAATTTTTGCCAAGTCATACATTAAGGCAATATCGCTCTCAATCACCGGGAGGATGCCTGGACGTAGGACCTTGATGGCAACTTCTCGCCTATCCCATTCTGGATGCCTCTCAGTGGCACGTAGGATTCCAAAATGCACTTGAGCAACGGAAGCACTAGCTACCGGTGTTGCATCAAAACTAATAAAGATTTCTTCAATCGGTAAGCCGAGTGCCTTCTCAATTAAGAGTCGTGATTCTGCATTAGAAAAGGGCGGCACTTGATCCTGCAACTTTGCCAATTCATTAGCAATATCTTCCGACAGCAGATCACGTCGAGTAGAAAGCACTTGTCCAAATTTTACGAAGATCGGCCCGAGCGCTTCTAAGGTCAGACGGATGCGCTCACCCCTAGGTAGCGATTGCCCTGGTGATACCCAGCAAAGAATTGTTAAGAAGCCACGAGCAATCCCAGGCTTCAGAATATCGCGTAGCAGTGGCAATAAGCCATAACGCCATGCGGTAAAGAAAATGAAATAGAGGCGGGCTAAACGACGCACAATCAATTAACCTTTTCGCTCTAAAAGTTGGATACGCTTGTCTAGACGATCAACCGCATCACGCAACACACTTAATTCATTCTTACGAATTAAAAAATCTCGTTTATTCAAAAGGACTTTTCTTTCTTCACTGACATACTCAATGACATTTTCTAGCAAATCGGTCGCCGCAGATTTCCCAGCAGAAATGAATTTCTTACCTTGGCTTACAGCGAAGTTTGCAGGCGCATCGCCAATGAGGCGTGCCAGATCTTCCTCATACTCCCACCGAATTTGACCTGCTAAACGGCCTAATAGTTGTGCCAAGTCAGCATCACCAGTAATCTTCACTGACTTCATTGCTTGCTCCCGTAAGTTACCAGGACCACCAGCTAAAGCACTCAATGCTTCAGAGGAAACCTCTAACTCTAATGACGGGGTATCCGCATGGGTCAAGGCAAGCAGGGAGCCCTCGGGCGCTATCTCAAAAAAGAGATGCCCAATCGGCAAATTGAGCAAAATGACTTTGCCAGCATGGCGCGCCAACTCCACCATAGCCCACGGCTCAGCCTTGAGGACATGATTTATTCCTCGGCAAGCAGCAGATACTGCAATGTGGTGAGTGGTGGGAGATACGGTGGTCATCAGTGTAAAAAACCCGCACAAGTGCGGGCTTTCAGTGGAAAGTACTACAAGCTTAAACTAACTGGGAGATGCCCGCTAGTACCCAGCCTCCAGGACCGCTTACCGGCTTACTGAGATTCCACACTTCAGAGAAGTTATTTGCCTGTGCACCTACTTGTTCACGAATCAAGCCAGTGAACTGCACGCTACAGTAGTAAGTATTGTCAGCCGTTTCAATTCCGAGCAACTGCGCATTGAGTGTCACTACATCAGTTTGATTAGCGCTGTCAGCACGTCCGGCCAAGTCTTGCTCAATCGTAGCAAACATCTCTGGGGTGGTGTACTCACGTAATGCAGCTAAATCGCCCTGATCCCACGCCTTTTGTAAGCCTGAAAAAAACTGTTTCGCGTTATCCAAAAATGCGTATTCATCAAATCCTGGTGGCAGCGTTGATTGAAATGGTGCAGGCTCGGCGGCAACACCACCTAATGCACTAGCAGCCGGTGTAAACGCAGGCTCTTGTCTTGGCGCCTGATCTAGATTGCTACGCTGCATACCTTGCGAAGTCATTTGAGGGCTTTTATTAACGCCAGATAAAGCAGGCATCATTTTTCTCATGATGAACATGATGGCAAAGCCGGCTAAGGCTGCAATAAGTAACCCAGTGATCAATGAAGATGCACCCTCACCTAGACCAAAATGGGATAAGAGGAAGCCAATACCAAGTCCTGCAGCTAAACCACCCAAGATGCCTCCCATGCCACCGAAGCGACTAGGTGCTGGTGCTTGAGGGGCTGCAGCTGGTGCTGCTGGCTGAGCTTGTTGAGTTGGCTTTTGTGCGGGAGTAGCTTGTTTTTGCATTGGCGCACTTGGTGCCTTGCCGATACTTCTGCCACCACCCAAACGAGCCGCATCGGCATGGCCAACGGTAGCAAATATTAAGCTAATACTCAATATAACTGCCTTGAAAAAATGCTTACTCATATTTTGATCCCCTATAGAACTACTTTATTTCTTGACCAACAAAAGCTATGAAAACACTAGTATTTAATACCAATATGGAGCGCAACGATACCCCCAGTCATTCTGTGGGTATCCACCTCATCAAAACCCACTCCCAGCATGATGTCTTTAAGGGCCTTAGCATCTGGGTGCATCCGAATAGATTCCGCCAAGTAGCGATAGCTCTCAGAATCTTGAGCAATCTTTTCGCCTAACCAAGGCAACACCTTAAATGAGTAGGTGTCGTAAATCGGACCTAAAAAGGCATCTGGTTTCGAGAACTCCAACACCAACACTCGACCCCCGGGCTTAATTACTCTGAGCATCTCAGTCAAAGCAACATCTTTATGAGTCATGTTTCGCAAGCCAAACGCCACTGTCACCACATCAAAGTGATTCGCGGGGAAAGGAATTTTCTCCGCATCGAACTGCACGCAGGGTAAAGCCATTCCCTGATCAAGCAGGCGATCACGGCCAACCCCCAGCATAGAAGCATTGATGTCACTTAACCATACTTGAGCTTCAGGGTTATGACCCCAGCCTGCTGCACGTGCAAAGGTAGCAGCTAGGTCGCCCGTGCCACCAGCAATATCTAATACTTTTTGACCGGGGCGTACTTGAGCACGAGCAATCGTGACTTTTTTCCACAAGCGATGTAGCCCAAATGACATCAAGTCATTCATGACGTCATATTTACTCGCTACAGAATGAAATACCTCAGCGACCTTACCTGCTTTTTCAGCCTCATCGACGCTTTGGTATCCAAAATGGGTCTTACTCATATTCTTCTTTACTTAACTGATATGACGGTTAATGGCTGCCACAAGATTTACCACCAGCAACACTCATCGGAGCATCTCGATCCAAACCAGCAGCAGCTAGTTTATCCAAGTGCTCTTTCCATAATACTTCTTGGTTCTCGCATAAAAATTGCAGATAGTCCCAAGAATACAAACCAGAATCATGTCCATCGGAAAATGAAGGCTTAAGAGCGTAGTGGCCCACTGGCTCGATATTTGCTATCAGCACTTCACGCTTACCAGTTTGCAAAGTCTCCTGCCCAGGACCGTGACCTTGGACCTCAGCCGAAGGAGATACCACCCTTAAAAATTCAAAAGGTAGGCGAAAGGTATTGCCATTCTCATAAGAGAGCTCCAACACTTTTGACTGCTGATGCACTACAACATTAGTTGGAATCATTAAACCAATACCCTCTCAATACCACCTTGATTTGCCTTAGCAACGTAATCTTGCATCCAATCAGGACCTAATAATTTTTGCGCCATTTCAACCACAATGTAATCGGCAGTAGTATCGCTATCCGCATCAAAGCGAGCCAGGCCTTGCAGACAAGATGGGCAGCTAGTGAGCACTTTGACCTCACCAGTGAAATCATCTTTGCGTAATTCATCGGCAGCCTTTTCCATCTCAATCTGCTTACGGAAACGCACTTGAGTTGAAATATCGGGACGTGTCACCGCAAGAGTTCCAGACTCACCACAGCAGCGGTCATTCTTCTGAATGGCTTTGCCATCCTCCGACTGAATCAGCTCATTCACCGTCTTGAGGGGGTCTTGCAACTTCATTGGTGAGTGGCATGGATCGTGATACATATACTTCACACCGGTCACATTCGTAAGCTTGACACCCTTCTCCAGCAAATACTCATGAATGTCAATAATGCGGCAACCAGGGAAGATCTGTTCGAACTGATAACCTGCCAACTGGTCATAACAAGTGCCACATGAAACCACAACAGTCTTGATATCCAAGTAATTTAAAGTATTGGCTACGCGATGAAAGAGAACACGGTTATCCGTAATCATCTTTTCTGCTTTATCGAAGTCGCCATTGCCACGCTGTGGATAGCCGCAGCAGAGGTAGCCCGGAGGCAATACCGTTTGCACGCCCACATTCCAAAGCATCGCTTGCGTAGCTAAACCGACCTGCGAGAACAAGCGCTCAGAACCACAACCCGGGAAATAAAATACCGCTTCCGTATCCGCAGATGTTGTTTTTGGATCTCGAATAATCGGCACATAATTCGCATCCTCAATATCTAAGAGCGCACGAGCAGTTTTCTTCGGTAAATTACCAGGCATCTTCTTATTTACAAAGAAAATGACCTGCTCTTTAATATTGGGCTTGGTTACCGTGGCGGGTGGATGCGCAGTTTGTTTGCGCGCGAACTTACGAAATACATCATTACCCAAACGTTGGAGCTTATAACCCCAACCAATCATAGTCTTACGAAGCAAGTTGATAGTGTCTGGATCAGTAGCATTTAAGAACATCATTGATGCCGCTGTTCCAGGGTTAAAGCGTTGCTGCCCCATCTTGCGCAACAAGTTACGCATGTTCATCGAAACCTCACCAAAATCAATATTGACAGGGCAAGGTGTTAAACACTTGTGGCATACAGTGCAATGTGCTGCAACATCATCAAACATCTCCCAATGACGAATCGATACGCCACGACGCGTTTGCTCTTCATACAGGAAGGCTTCGATTAAAGAGGAGGTTGCCAAAATTTTGTCACGTGGGCTATACAGTAAATTAGCACGCGGTACATGTGTAGAGCAGACTGGCTTGCACTTTCCGCAACGCAAACAATCTTTCACGCTATCAGCAATCGCACCAATATCACTTTGCTGCATGATGATGGACTCATGCCCCATCAAACCAAAGCTTGGGGTGTAAGCAATGCTGAGATCGGCATGCGGCATCAACTTGCCCTTATTGAAGCGACCCTCAGGATCAACACGCTTTTTGTAGGCGCGGAAGTCTTTCAGCTCAGCCTCGGTCAGGTACTCCAGCTTGGTAATACCAATACCGTGCTCACCAGATATCACACCATCTAATGAGCGAGCCAGTTTCATAATCCGATCAACAGCGCGATGAGCATCTTGCAGCATCTCGTAGTCATCTGAATTCACCGGTATGTTGGTGTGCACATTACCATCACCAGCATGCATATGTAGCGCTATAAAGACACGCTTACGTAAAATATTTTTGTGAATAGCTTCCAGTTCATTCAGGATAGGCTCAAATGCTAGGCCACCAAAAATGATTCTGAGTTCAGCGCGCACTTCTGTCTTCCACGAGGCGCGCAAACTGTAATTCTGCAGATCCGGAAAATACGTATCCATCTGCATCAGCCAATCTGACCAACGCGCCCGTACCTTATCAATCAGCTCAAGAGCTTGCTGTACGCGATCACCCAAAATTTCAGTACTGGGGATTTCATAGTCTTCATCATTCTTACCAAGTGGTAGCGCACTCTTTTTTAGGAAAGCTTTGAGGCCATCTAAAACTTGTAACTTATTTTTGAGTGAAAGTTCAATGTTGATACGCTCGATACCGTTGGTGTACTCACCCATGCGTGGCAATGGAATCACCACGTCTTCATTAATCTTAAAGGCATTGGTGTGGCGAGCAATCGCTGCAGTACGGGCACGGTCTAACCAAAACTTTTTACGCGACTCGGCGCTAACTGCCACAAAACCTTCACCCACACGATTGTTGGCCATGCGTACGACTTCGCTAGTCGCAGCCGCTACTGCCTCTTCATCATCACCAGCAATATCACCAATCAATACCATCTTCGGCATTGCATTGCGCTTGGATTTGGTGGAATAACCAACTGCTTTTAAATAGCGGTCATCCAAGTGCTCCAAGCCAGCCAAGATTGGTCCGCCATTCTTGCTCAAGCCATCGAGGTACGCTTTGATTTCTACAATACTTGGAATAGCTTCTTGCGCTTGACCAAAAAACTCTAAGCAAACAGTTCGCATGAATTTAGGCATGCGATGCAAAATCCAAGTGGCGCTCGTAATTAATCCGTCGCACCCTTCTTTTTGAACGCCAGGTAGACCTGATAAAAACTTATCAGTCACATCCTTGCCTAGGCCCTCTTTACGAAAGCGCTTACCTTCTACTTCCAAGGTTTCTGTTTTGAGAACGTGTTCGCCTGGCTCACTCCTACCATCAGACCAAGTCAGCGCAAAGCGTACTTTTTCTGCTACGTGAATTTTTCCTAAGTTGTGATCAAGGCGCTCAACATCAAGCCAATTACCTTCTGGATCCACCATGCGCCAGCTGGCTAGGTTATCCAAGGCAGTGCCCCACAGGACGGCTTTTTTACCGCCAGCATTCATGGCAATGTTGCCACCAATACAACTCGCATCCGCTGAAGTAGGATCAACTGCAAATACGAGTCCAGCTCGCTCTGCAGCTTCTGCCACTCTGCGTGTCACTACACCGGCACCAGTAAAGATAGTTGAAACTTCATGGTCCACGCCTGGCAAACGCTTTGCCTTGACGCTATCAATCTGCTCAAGCTTTTCAGTATTGATCACTGCCGACATGGCGTAGAGAGGAATAGCGCCACCGGTATAACCAGTGCCGCCTCCACGCGGAATAATAGTTAAACCCAAAGCAATACAAGCCTTCACTAGGCCAGGGATTTCAGATTCGTAGTCAGGCTTAAGCACTACAAGCGGAAATTCAACGCGCCAATCTGTTGCGTCGGTCACATGCGCTGCACGTGAGACCCCATCAAAACAAATATTATCTGCAGCTGTAATGCGGCCAAGTTCTTTGCGAGCACGCTTACGAATCTCAGTTACTTCTTTGAAGCCCTGCTCAAAATTCTCAACGGCGCGATGTGCAGCATTCAATAAAACTTGAACTTGCTCAACTGATTCACCGCTAGATCTTTTCTTTACTTCACCAAGGCGATGCCATAAAGCGTCAATTAATAACTGACGGCGACTGGCACTATCTAATAAGTCATCTTGCAGGAAGGGGTTGCGTTGAACTACCCAGATATCACCCAACACCTCGAACAACATACGAGCAGAGCGGCCAGTGCGGCGAATCCCACGCAAGTCATTCAGAACACGCCATGACTCCTCGCCCAGCAAGCGAATAACGATTTCACGATCGGAAAAGGAGGTGTAGTTGTAAGGGATTTCGCGGAGGCGGGGTGAACCCGCTTCGGCATCCAACAACTGATTCAAAGCTAATGGGGCGTTCATAGCGTCATATTTGGTAAATATGCATTTTAATTGAGGGATGTGGATATTGGCAGGAAACTAATAAAGATGTTGGCTTGGGGTAATAAACCCCTGCAAATTTAAGGGCTTAGAGCCCGTTCATGGTACGCTCATCGCATGGCAACGAACTATTTAAAGAAAATTTTATCGGCCCGAGTCTACGATGTAGCCAGGGAAACAGAGCTCCAAGTAGCCCCCGAACTCACTAAGCGCTTAGGCAATCAAGTACTGCTCAAAAGAGAGGATAACCAGCCGGTTTTCTCATTCAAATTACGTGGCGCCTATAACAAAATGGCCCATTTGCCCCCAGAAGCTTTAAAAAGGGGGGTAATTGCCGCTTCAGCAGGCAATCATGCCCAAGGCGTCGCTTTAGCGGCAGCCAAAATGAAGTGCAAAGCAGTCATCGTGATGCCCCTCACCACCCCTAGTCTCAAAATCGATGCCGTGAAGGCGCGCGGCGGCTCCTGGGTAGAGGTGATTTTACATGGCGAATCCTATAGCGATGCCTTTAAATACTCTGAGCTTTTAGAGAAAAAGCGGGGGCTTACCTTCGTTCACCCTTTTGATGACCCCGATGTGATTGCAGGACAAGGCACGATTGCCTTGGAGATCTTTCAGCAGCACCAAGAGCCGATTGATGCCATTTTTGTGGCCATTGGTGGTGGCGGTCTAATCGCTGGCATTGGGGAATATGTCAAAGCGGTCAGCCCCAAGACTAAAGTCATCGGCGTTCAATCAGTCGACTCGGATGCGATGAGAAGATCACTTGAAGCCAACAAGCGCATCGAGATGAAAGATGTAGGTCTTTTCTCGGACGGAACAGCAGTGAAGTTGGTTGGCAAAGAAACTTTCCGCATTTGCAAACGTGTAGTTGATGACATCATCACCGTGAATACCGATGAAATCTGTGCTGCAATCAATGATGTTTTCACAGACACCCGCAGCATTCTGGAGCCGGCTGGCGCTTTAGCTATTGCCGGTATGAAAAAGTATGTAGATAAGCATCGCCTGAAAAAGAAAACATTGGTAGCGATTGCTTGTGGTGCCAATATGAATTTCAGTCGCCTACGCTTTGTCGCAGAACGTGCTGACGTGGGCGAATTCCGCGAAGCTGTTTTTGCCGTGACGATTCCAGAGGAGCGCGGCTCCTTCAGACGCTTCTGTGAATTACTCGGTAATCGCAATGTCACTGAATTTAACTATCGCATTGCTGATCAAAGTGAAGCCCATATTTTTGTCGGTATCGGAACGCAAAAGGCGAGTGATAGCAGCACGATTGCAAAGCATTTCCGTAAGGCCAAGTTTGCAACGATTGATCTAACCCATGATGAGCTAGCGAAGTCACACTTACGCCATATGGTGGGCGGCCGCTCAGCCCTCGCTCAAGATGAGTTGCTTTATCGCTTTGAATTTCCGGAGCGCCCAGGCGCACTGATGAAGTTCCTCACCAGCATGGCGCCGAACTGGAATATCAGCCTGTTTCATTATCGTAATCATGGTGCAGACTATGGCCGTATTCTCGTTGGCTTACAAGTGCCTAAAAATGAACAGAAGAAGTTCCAAAACTTCTTAGCGTCACTCGGCTATCCACATTGGAATGAAACAGATAATCCGGCTTATCGCCTATTTCTCAAATAAGAGTTAATCCTTAATGTCATTCACACTCACCGGAAAACTCGTTGTTGCGATTTCATCGCGCGCACTATTTGATTTCGAGGAAGAGAATCGTATTTTTGAATCCACTGATGACAGCGCCTATATGAAATTGCAATTAGAGCGCCTATCTAAAGCTGCTCAAACAGGCGTTGCTTTTCCATTGGTAAAGAAGTTGTTAGCCTTCAATGAAGATGGTGAGCAACGTGTCGAAGTGGTAATTCTCTCTCGCAATGACCCGGTTAGCGGCTTACGTGTGTTTCGTTCGGCTGAACACCATGGCCTTCATTTGGAACGCGGTGTATTTACCAGAGGGCGCCCACCCTATCACTACCTGCGCTCTTTGCATGCCAATTTGTTTCTCTCTGCAAATGAGGATGATGTGCGTGCCACAATTGATGCAGGCTTTCCTGCAGCTCGCGTCTATCCAGAATCCAGTAAGACTGCGGAGTCTCACCCCAATGAAATCCGCATTGCATTTGACGGAGATGCCGTTCTCTTTTCCGATGAAGCTGAGCAAGTATTCCAAAGTGAAGGCTTAGTAGCCTTTGTGGATCATGAAAGTAAAAAAGCCGCGATCCCTCTGCCGCCTGGCCCATTCAAACCTTTGTTAGAAGCGCTCCATCGTTTACAACGTACTACTAGCGAGAAAGGGATGCGCATTCGCACTGCCTTGGTAACCGCTCGCTCTGCACCTGCACATGAGCGCGCTATACGTACGCTGATGGCCTGGGGTGTTGATGTTGATGAAGCCATGTTCCTTGGTGGACTTTCCAAAAGCGAATTCCTCCGCGAGTTCGAGCCCGACTTTTTCTTTGATGACCAAACGGGTCACTGCCAATCTGCTGCTTCAGTAGCTCCGACTGGTCACGTGGTATCCGGCGTATCCAATAAGCCTAAAAACTAATGTCGATACTTACACTTGGTCAAGCAACGCCATATCCCGATCAATATGATCCGAGTTTGCTATTCCCCATTCCCCGCTCCGAGAATCGCCTCAAACTCGATATCAAAGCAAATCAAGCTCTGCCTTTTGTAGGGGTCGATATTTGGAATGCTTTTGAGCTTAGCTGGCTGAATAAAAAAGGCAAACCTCAGATTGCCTTAGCAGAATTTCAGGTTCCAGCCGATTCGCCAAACATGATTGAGTCCAAATCATTCAAGCTCTACCTTAATAGTTTCAATAGTGCCCGCTTTGACGATGAAGCAGCAGTGCGCGAACAATTGATCACTGATTTATCAGCTGTAGCAGGCAGCAAGATTGCTACCCGCATTAATCCAACTGAAACGATTGCCAAAAAAGGTATGCAGGAGATGAGCGGTGTGCTGATGGACCGCCTTGATATCGAGATCGATCCAAGCTTACCTGCAGATCCCGCCTTACTTGAAGCTAATGAATCTTTTGGACCAATCGAGCAATGCTTAGTTTCTCATTTACTCAAATCCAATTGCCCAGTGACTGGTCAACCAGATTGGGCTAGCGTGCAAATTCGTTATCAGGGCCGCCCGATTTTGGAAGAAGGTTTACTACGCTATCTGATTGGATTCAGGCAAAAGGGTGAGTTTCATGAGCATTGTGTTGAAACCATCTTCACCGATATCAAGCGCCAGTGCAAACCAGAAAAACTCTCTGTCTACGCGCGCTACACCCGACGTGGTGGGTTAGACATTAATCCCTTCCGCACTGATCACAATGCGCCTTGGCCAGAAAATACTCGCCATGCGAGGCAGTAAACAGATTAGTAATTAAACAAAAAGCCCTTCTTTAAGGGCTCTTTGTATTAGGCAAAACGAATAAAAATAATCCTTAAAACGGAATATCGTCATCCATTGCGCCAAGGGATGCCGCATTAGAAGATGCTGGTGCAGAGTTCTCAACCGGCTTTGAGCGGCTATAGCTTTCACCACCATCACCACTGCCACCTACTGGCTTACCACCAAGCATTTGCATAGTTTCTGCAACGATCTCAGTGGAGTATTTTTCTTGGCCGCTAGCATCAGTCCATTTACGTGTGCGTAAACGACCTTCTACATAAACCTGTGAACCTTTTTTGAGATATTGACCAGCGATCTCTGCCAGTTTTCCAAAGAACGCAACACGGTGCCATTCTGTGGTTTCTTTCATTTCACCAGACTGCTTATCTTTGTAACGATCCGATGTCGCTACTGAAATATTAGTTACTGCGTCGCCGCTTGGCATATAACGCGTTTCTGGATCACGTCCTACGTTACCTACGATGATGACCTTATTTACCGAAGCCATGTTGTCTCCCGAAGAAAAATAATACGATTAATTAAATCTGAAATGTAGCTAAAAAAATAAATGGAATCAGTAAAGCTACAGCTATGCCTTTGCAGTTAAATCCTTTGAATCCACTACTTTTGCAGGTAATTCGCGCATCGACCAAGCAATTATAAGCCAGCACAAAAGCAATGCTGCACCCATGACAAAGACCGATAAATTACCATGGGCATCCATCAACCAACCCCCAATAGCGGCGCCTGTAAAGAGGCCAATCGACTGGGTAGTGTTGTAAACGCCCAAAGCAGTTCCCTTGGATTCTTTTGCATAACGAGTCACCAATGAGGGTTGCAGCGCCTCCAGCAGGTTAAAACCTACAAAGTAAACCAACAATGCCACTGCAATCAGCGTCACGGATGAGGCTTGAGTGAAGATGATTTCAGCAATAATCAGAAGAACGATTGCGATTAATAAAACCAGTCGTATACGCTGTTTTTTCTCACCGTATATTAAAAGCGGAACCATAAACACAAAAGAAAGTAAGACGACTGAGAGATAAACTTGCCAGTGTGCGCTCAGCGGAAATCCCGCTTGCTCTAATAGGCGTGGCACCACTAAAAACATAGCCACTTGGGTGGCGTTTAAAACAAACACTCCCACATTAAGGCGCATAAGCTCTGGGCGCAAAAATACCAGCTTCAGTGAATCTTGCTGTGCATAAACCTCAGGCTTGTTATTTGGCAATACAAAGTAAGCTACTACCATCGCTGCAGCACCTAAGATTGCCAATACTAAAAACATCCCGCTTAAGCTAATCATGCGATAAAGCGGGGCAGCAACAACCAGCGAAACAGCAAACGATAATGAAATACTAACGCCGACCAAGGCCATGGCTTGACTGCGCACTTGCTCCCGAGTGAGGTCAGCAACCCAAGCAGAGACCGCTGCAGAAATTGCTCCAGCGCCCATAACGCCCCTCCCAATGGCGATCCAAAGCAAATCGTCCTTTGCTGCGCAAATCAATGCTCCAGCAACAAATAAGGACAGACCCCATAAAACGACTTTTTTTCGACCAATTCGATCAGAAAGCCTGCCTAAGGGAATATGAAAGCAGGCCTGAACAATATTGAAAATGCCCAGTGCTAGCCCTATCAGGAGTGCTTGGTCGCCTCCAGGCAAGTCTTTGGCATGGATGCTAAAAACGGGCAAAAGCAGGAATAGGCCCAACATACGAAGGCCAAAGATGCCGGCTAAGGCCAGAGTGGAGCGAAGTTCAGAAGGATTCATGGGAAAGAGCTATATTAACAAGTTACGCTAAAAAATCATGAATAACGAAATCAAGATCCGCGGTGCCCGCACCCACAACCTCAAAAACATCAATCTAGATATCCCTAGAGAGAAATTAGTCGTCTTGACTGGCCTGTCTGGCTCAGGCAAAAGCTCATTGGCTTTTGACACCCTGTACGCCGAAGGTCAGCGTCGCTATGTAGAGTCCCTATCTGCTTATGCCCGCCAATTTTTGCAACTGATGGAAAAGCCTGATGTCGATACGATTGAAGGCCTATCACCGGCAATCTCGATTGAGCAAAAAGCGACCAGCCATAATCCCCGCTCGACTGTGGGTACGGTTACAGAAATTCATGATTACCTACGCTTATTGTTTGCGCGTGCTGGAACCCCGCACTGTCCAGACCATGATCTGCCATTAGAAGCGCAAAGCGTTTCTCAAATGGTCGATACCGTTTTAGCGATGCCAGAAGACACTAAGCTCATGATCTTGGCTCCCGTGGTGAGTGAGCGTAAGGGTGAGTTCGTAGACTTATTCCAAGATCTTCAGGCACAAGGCTTTGTCCGCTTTCGCGTGCGCTCTGGCGGCGGTACAACCAATACAGCCAAAGCAGAGATCTTTGAAGTAGATCAATTGCCAGCATTAAAGAAGAACGATAAGCATTCAATTGAAGTAGTCGTAGATCGCATTAAAGTGCGTCCGGATATTCAGCAGCGCGTAGCAGAATCTTTTGAAACTGCTCTACGCCTTGCTGATGGCAAAGCCATGATCGTCAATATGGACACGGGCAAGGAGATGATTTTCTCTAGCAAGTTTGCCTGCCCAATTTGCTCCTATTCATTACAAGAACTTGAGCCACGTCTCTTCTCTTTTAATAATCCGATGGGCGCATGTCCTTCTTGTGATGGCCTGGGCCATCAATCCTTCTTTGATCCTAAGCGCATTGTTGCTCACCCAGACTTATCGCTGGCCTCTGGTGCAATTAAAGGCTGGGATCGTCGTAATCAGTTTTATTTCAAACTCTTACAAACACTTGCCAAGCATGGCGGGTTTGATGTCGAGAAACCTTTTGAGACCCTCAATAAGAAACAGCAAGATCTGATTTTATTAGGCTCGGGCGATATCACCATTCCTTTTGAATACATCAATGAGCGCGGTAAGAACAGTATTCGTGAACATGCCTTCGAAGGTATTGTTGCTAACTTTGAGCGTCGCTATCGCGAGACCGATTCGGCAACCGTTCGAGAAGAATTATCACGCTACCAAAACGTACAAACGTGCCCGTCATGTAGTGGCAGTCGATTGCGCAAAGAAGCGCGCTTTGTCAAAGTCGGCGAAGGCAAGCAATCACGCGCGATTTATCAAATCAGCGCCCTTCCCTTAAAAGAAGCTAAAGAATATTTTGAGGCACTCGAACTCAAAGGTGCTAAACGAGAAATTGCCGATAAGATTGTGAAAGAAATTGGTTCACGTCTACGCTTTCTAAACGATGTCGGCTTAGACTACTTATCACTAGAGCGTAGTGCAGACACCCTCTCTGGTGGTGAAGCGCAGCGGATTCGCTTGGCATCACAGATTGGCTCTGGTCTCACAGGCGTCATGTACGTATTGGATGAACCCTCTATTGGCTTACATCAACGTGATAACGATCGCCTGATCGGTACCCTGAAGCATTTGCGTGACCTAGGCAACAGCGTGCTGGTGGTTGAGCATGATGAAGATATGATTCGCGCATCTGACTATGTGATTGATATTGGTCCTGGTGCTGGAGTACATGGCGGTGAAGTCGTTGCCGAAGGGACTCCCGCAGAAGTAGAGGCAAATCCTAAATCACTCACTGGCGCCTACTTATCTGGTCGGGAGTGGATCGCCGTTCCTGAAAAACGTATTCCGGTAAATGATAAGTTCCTAGAAATCATTGGTGCGCGCGGTAACAACTTGCAGTCTGTTCACGCCAAGATTCCTGTCGGTTTATTAAGCTGTGTCACTGGCGTATCTGGCTCAGGTAAATCTACCCTCATCAACGACACATTGCACCATGCAGTTGCACATCATATCTACGGCTCTAATGCAGAACCTGCGGCGCATGATGCTATCAAAGGTCTAGAAAACTTTGACAAAGTTATTAGCGTAGATCAATCCCCGATTGGTAGAACTCCACGCTCAAACCCAGCGACTTACACTGGATTATTCACGCCCATCAGAGAACTCTTTTGTGGCGTACCCGCTGCACGCGAGCGCGGCTATGAAGCAGGACGCTTTTCTTTCAACGTCAAGGGTGGCCGTTGTGATGCCTGTGAAGGTGATGGCGTTATCAAAGTAGAAATGCATTTTTTACCAGACGTATATGTTCCTTGCGATGTCTGTCACGGTAAACGCTATAACCGCGAAACTCTAGACATTCGTTACAAGGGTAAGAATATCCATGAAGTGTTGTCGATGACTATCGAACAAGCCCATGAATTCTTTGAAGCTGTTCCAATCGTTAAACGTAAACTCAAAACCTTACTCGATGTGGGCTTAGGTTATGTAAAGTTAGGCCAAAGCGCCACGACCTTGTCTGGTGGTGAGGCGCAACGCGTCAAACTTTCTTTAGAGCTTTCCAAACGCGATACCGGCAGAACCCTCTACATCTTGGATGAGCCGACTACAGGCTTGCATTTCCATGACATTCAATTATTGCTGACTGTTCTTCAGACCCTGAAGAAACAAGGCAACACAATCGTTATCATTGAGCACAACTTAGATGTGATCAAAACTGCCGATTGGATTATTGACTTGGGACCTAAAGGTGGCGCTGGTGGTGGGCAGATCATCGCTACTGGAACGCCCGAGGAAGTGGCGAAGAATCCGGCTAGCTTTACCGGACACTACTTAGCGCCGCTATTGGTTCGCAAACAACCCGTTGCGGCTAAAAAGAAAAAATAATTCCATCAAAATTGATTTGTAATCAGAGCAATTTAGACTCGGCTAAATCAGTCGCTTCTGAGTTGCCTGAGAGCACCAAGATATCGTTGGCTTGCAAACGCAATTCTGGGGTGAGCTCTAATTTGACGTAGTCAGAGCCACCCACTTTTCGTCTGACTGCCTGCACGCTCACACCTTCATTTTCAAGATGCAACTCTTCAAGTGTCTGCCCAATACTGGCCGACTCAGGCAGTAAAGTAACTGAGTGTAAACGCCATGATTCCTTGGTGTCCACCTCATCATTAACGCCACGGAAGTAGCCGCGCAACAGGCTATAACGAGCTTCACGTGCGCCAGTAATGCGACGCACCACCTTACGCATAGGCACACCCATGATCAGTAAGACGTGAGACGCCATCATCAAGCTACCTTCAATCAATTCCGGCACTACCTCGGTCGCACCAGCTGCTTGCAACTTAGCTAAATCTGCATCGTCTTTAGTGCGTACCAATACTGTCATACCAGGACGCAAGTGCTCAACTTGATGTAATACTTTAAAACTAGCTGGTGTATCCGCATAAGTAATCACCACGGCCTTTGCTCTTGACAGGCCGGCGGCTACTAAATAATTTTCTCGACTAGCATCACCATAGACCACGTTATCTCCAGCAGCAGCGGCCTCCTTTACACGATCAGGATCCATGTCTAATGCAATGTAAGGAATTTTTTCTTGATCGAGCATGCGGGCTAAGCTTTGGCCTGAGCGACCAAAGCCACAAATGACCACATGATTTTCTGTACGGACACTTTTTACTGCTACACGTGTCAGTGCCAGTGATTGCAATAACCACTCATTGCTAGAAAAACGCATCGCAATGCGATCGCTATGTTGAATTAAGAAAGGTGCGCCAAACATCGAAAGCAACATTGCCGCTAATATTGCCTGACTCAAAGCGGGATCAATTAAATCTAAACCATCAATTTGATTTAAAAGTACGAAACCGAATTCACCAGCCTGCGCCAAACACAGGCCCGTCCGAATAGAGATACCAGGACTTGAACCGAAAGCGCGTGACAATACAGCAATTAAACCGAACTTAAATATCAATGGGCCAATTAATAAGAGCAGAACTAGCATCCACTGTTGATGAATCACTTCAAAATCCAACAGCATGCCAACGGTAATAAAGAAGAGGCCCAAGAGCACGTCTTTGAAAGGCTTAACGTCCTCTTCCACTTGATGGCGATAGGGCGTTTCAGCAATTAACATCCCTGCCAAGAAAGCCCCTAAGGCTAGCGATAAACCGAAGTGTTCAGTCAGTCCCGCCATCCCCAAAACAATCAACAAGAGGTTGAGCATGAACAATTCTTGAGACCGCAGTTTAGCAACCAAACCGAACCAACGACTCATCAAGGTTTGGCCAATAACAAAAATCAGTACCAGAGCTACCGTGATCTTGATGGATGCTGCAGTGAGCGCTAAAAATAGGTCTCCAGGATTCTTACCGAGCGAAGGTAACAAAATCAGCAGGAAAACTACTGCTAAGTCCTGAAAGAGCAAAATACCGATGATGTTGCGCCCATGCTCGGTTTCAATTTCAGAGCGATCAGAAATGAGTTTGGTAACGATCGCTGTGGAGGACATCGCTAAAGCGCCCCCCAGCGCTATAGCAGCCTGCCAAGAAATAGGGTAAATCCAGTTCATCAAGAGGCTGGCTGGGACTGCCAACAGCATGGTCAAAACGACCTGACTACCACCCAAGCCAAATACGATGGTTCGCATGGCCCGTAGCTTATGGAGGTTGAATTCCAGGCCAATTGAGAACATCAAGAAAACCACGCCAAATTCAGCCAAATACTTGACTGTGGCGGAATCATTGGCCAAACCAAGGGCATGTGGCCCAATCAGGACGCCAATAGCCAGATAGCCCAAAATAGGGGGTAGTCCAAAATAGCGGAAAATAACTACTCCGGCCACCGCGGAGGCCAGCAAGATGAGAGTTAACTGAAGGACTGACGGCATATACTCACCCCATGATAGCTAAGACTCGTGACCGAACCCTAAAGCTTGCACGCGAAACCCTCACAATTGAGGCTGCTGCACTGAACACCATGCGCGATCGCCTTGAAGGTGCAGACGCTGATGCCCTCGTATTAGCAGTTGATCTGCTCCATTCTTGCAAAGGCCGCATCGTCGTCTCTGGAATTGGTAAATCAGGGCATATTGCTCGCAAGATTGCCGCTACCTTTGCCTCTACTGGCTCCCCTGCTTTTTTTGTTCACCCCGCAGAAGCTAGTCATGGCGATCTAGGGATGGTGACTCGTGATGACGTCTTTGTTGCACTTTCTAATTCCGGCGAGACTGATGAACTACTCACCATCGTGCCGATCGTCAAGCGCACTGGCGCAAAACTGATTGCACTGACTGGTGCACCCAATTCCTCTTTGGCGAAGTTAGCTGATGCTCATTTAGATACCAGCGTTGAAAAAGAAGCTTGCCCACTCAACCTCGCCCCAACCACCAGCACAACCGCAGCTCTCGCTATGGGCGATGCCCTAGCTGTTGCCCTTCTAGATGCCCGTGGCTTTCAGGCAGAAGATTTCCAGCGCTCACACCCAGGTGGTCGCCTAGGTCGCAAACAGCTCATGCATGTCAGTGAAGTCATGCGTAGCTATGATGAGACTCCTAAGATTGCAATCTCCGCTTCCTTACAAGATGCTTTACTCGAAATGACTGCTAAGCGCATGGGCATGGTAGTTACCTTAGATAATGCAAATAAAGTTGCCGGTATTTTTACGGATGGTGACTTACGTCGCCTGCTCGAGAAGACCACCAATTTAGATGGTCTCACTTTAGAAAAAGCCATTACTTCAGCACCGCGCACAATTCCGCCCGAGTTATTAGCAGAGGAGGCTATTGAAATGATGGAAAAGCATCGCATCAATCATTTGGTAGTAACCGATCCTGCAGGTGCACTACTGGGAGCACTTAATCTCCATGATTTATTTGCCGCCAAAGTTATTTAAGCTTTCCACTTTTTAATACATTATTGACCCACTCACATGCCAACCGCCTTTCACGCTCACAACACTAACCCTCTAAGCCAATATCCACAGGCTTGGGATCGTGCTGGGGCGGTCAGGCTTCTCGTTCTAGACGTTGATGGTGTCTTGACCAATGGCCAAATCTTTATTGGTGAAAATGGCAAAGAGTCCCTGAAAGCTTTTGATATTCAGGATGGCTTGGGAATCAAGTTATTAGAAAAAATAGGTATTCCGACAGCCATCATCACTGGACGTAATTCCAAAATGGTTTTGGCCCGTTGTGACGAGCTCGGCATCAAGCACGTGCACATGGGTGTTGAAAATAAAGCCGATGCTTTAGAAAACATTTTGCAATCGCTTGGACTCAAGGCAACTGATTGCGCGGTCATGGGTGATGACTGGCCTGATTTTCAAATGATGAAGTCCGCAGGCCTGAAGATATGTCCTGCGCAAGGACATGATGCTGTGAAGGAAATAGCCCACTTTGTCACCACTCGATCTGGCGGTAGTGGCGCAGTACGTGAAGTCTGTGATCTGATCTTGAAAGCGCAAAACCGTTATGAGGAATTACTCGCTCAGGCGCGCGCTTAAGGTCAATAAGCAATGGAACTAAATACCCAAAAAATCAAACTGAGCATCTGGCGTACCTCCCTACGTCTGATGCCTTTGATTCTGATGGGCACACTCACTCTCGTCACGTTTTGGTTGGTGAAGAAAAACGCACCGGCAGAAAAATCGGCAATTGAACGTGTGCGCCTTCATGAACCTGACTACACTATTAGCAATGGCGCCTTATCTGCTCTCAATGAATCCGGTGGTACTAAATATCGCGTACTAGGCAAGAAAGTGATTCACTACGACGATGACGCTTCAATCGATATTGAAACACCCCGCATACGCCTGTTCCCACCTGAAAAGTCACCGGTGACTGTCAAGGCAGACAAGGGTCATTTAGATGGCGACCTGACGATTTTGGATCTGATTGATAACGCCGAAATATTTCGGCCGCAACAAGCTGCTACGGCATCTGAGCCAGCTAGACCGCGCATGCTTGCGCGCTCTTCTTATTTCAAAGTGCTCATCAATGATGACGTTATTGAGACTGATAAACCCATTACGCTTGAGCAAGGGGTTTCTGTGATGCACTCAACTGATGGTGGCGTATTTAACAACATCGAACAAAGCATGGTTTTATCTGGGCAAGTAAAGGGTCGTATCGAGCGCATTCAAACCGGAGCGCAGCGATGAAGTTATTGCGAAAATCGCTAATAGCGTTTGCTCTACTAGGGACCTGCCTTTCTACTCATGCTGAAAAAACAGATCAAGACAAACCCATCATCTTGGAAGCAGAAAAAGTATCTGTGAACGACGTACAACAAGTCTATGAGCTTGATGGTGAAGTACTCTTAATCAAAGGCAGCATTTTGATTACTAGTGCGAAGGGTAATATCAAAGTCGACCCCGAGGGTTATGAGTACGTTGATGTTCAGGGTAATTCAGAATCTACCGCCAGCTTTAGACAAAGACGCGAAGGGCCCGCTAATGAATTTATGCAAGGTCGGGGCAAAACGGTTACCTACAATGCAAAAACTGAGCTTCTCACCCTGACTGGTGATGCCAGCCTGAAGCGTCTTCAAAATATGCAAATGCTAGATCAATTACACGGCTGGAAAATTGACTACGATGATGTTCAGCAGCGCTATCAAGTCTTACCGCCTACTGATGCCAAAGCAGAAGACCTGCCTTTAGCTAGAGCAATCCTTTCACCAAGAAGAAAAGCTACACTAGAGAAATGACCACGAATTCCGGTAGTAATCAAAAACCAGCCACTTTAAGTGCGCAGCACCTTCAAAAGCGCTATGGATCTCGCACAGTAGTTCGGGATGTATCGATAGAAGTGAAATGCGGCGAAGTAGTAGGACTCCTGGGGCCAAATGGTGCTGGCAAAACAACCTCTTTCTACATGATTGTTGGCCTGGTTCCTTTGGATGGTGGGAGTATTGTTTTAGACGGCACCGACATCACACATCTACCCATTCATGAACGGGCTCGCATGGGCCTATCCTACCTCCCACAAGAGGCTTCTGTTTTCAGAAAGCTGAATGTAGCTGAAAATATTCAAGCCGTCTTAGAACTGCAAGTTCAAGGTGGAAAACCATTAAGCAAGGCTGAAATAGCGCATCGCCTAGATGAGCTCCTAGGTGAGCTCCAAATCAGTCATCTGCGCGATAACCCCGCTCTCTCCCTATCTGGTGGGGAGCGCCGCCGCGTTGAAATTGCCAGGGCCCTCGCATCCCAGCCTAAGTTCATTTTGCTTGATGAGCCTTTTGCTGGTGTTGACCCAATTGCGGTTGGAGAAATCCAGCGGATTGTGCGCTTCTTAAGAGACCGCCAAATTGGCGTGCTGATCACCGACCATAACGTTCGAGAAACCTTGGGGATTTGTGATCATGCCTACATCATCAGCGAAGGCAGTGTGTTGGCGGAAGGCAAACCAGACCAAATTATCGAGAATGATGCCGTCAGACGAGTCTACCTAGGCGAAAACTTCCGCATGTAAATATTCGAGGCTTTTCGGGTATTTAATAAATAAACATGATCTGCCTCTTGGTTTTCAGCAAAATCGCTGATACGCTGGAGGCTCATGAAGTTCATTTCCGTATAAACAAGTACAACATTACAGGGGCCTGCTGCGCACCCCGAGTGATTATTTGCGCACGCATTTTGTTTTCCTATGAATAGGAGCTGCTGATGAATCTGAAAATTAATAGCCGTCATGTTGAAGTTACTCCAGCTATGCGTTCCCACCTCGAAGCCGGCTTAGAAAAAATTCGCAAACACTTTGACCACGTCTTAGATGCCACCGCATTTTTGATTGTCGATAACGCCAAAGAAAAAGATCTTCGTCAAGCCGCCGAGATCACTCTTCACCTCAAAGGCAAAGAGCTCTTTGCCGAAGCACATAACGCAGATCTTTACCACGCCATGGATGCGGTAGTGGACAAACTTGAGCGACAAGTTGTCAAGCACAAAGAAAAAATTCAAGATCATCACCACGAAAAACATTTTGAGTAATCTCTAGCATCAGGACATCTATAATCTAGTGCTATGAATGCCCTGACCGATCTTTTCGCTTTAGACCGTATTGCCTTAAATAGTCCCTCCAAGAATAGGACTGAGGCATTTGCAGCCGTAGGGCAGCTATTTGCCAAACAAGCAGGTCTTGAAGCCGAGGCAATTGTTGGATTTTTAAATGCGCGCGAGGACTTAGGTTCTACCGCACTTGGCGCTGGCGTTGCCATCCCACACGGCCGTGTAAAGGGACTTAAACAGCCGATTGCTGCATTCGTCAAACTACAAGAGCCAATTGAATTTGCCGCGCCTGATGGTGAGGCTGTGTCCATCCTCATTTTTTTACTTGTTCCTGAAAAAGCAACTCAGCAACATTTAGAAATTTTATCCTCGATTGCACAACTCTTATCTGACCAAGATACCCGTAAGTTACTTGCGTCGGAGGGCAGTCCAGAGAAGGTGTGTGAAATCCTACAAACGTGGGGCTTAACTTGACTACTCAACCTCTTCTTCTAGAGGGAGTTACCGCCCAACAAATCTTTGATGACAATGTCTCTGATCTAAAGCTATCCTGGATCGGTGGTCTAGAAGGCGCGGACAGGCGATTTCCACCAGAAGCTGTTAAAGCTGCCGCAGCCAGCTCAGACTTAGTAGGTCACTTAAATCTCATTCACCCAAGCCGTATTCAGATTTTTGGTGAGCAGGAGATTAATTATCACGCCCAACTTGAGACGCAGCAGCGAGAAGAGCAGATCTTCGACCTGATCTCTAAAATGCCACCTTGCGTTATTGTGGCCGACGGTAAAGCAGCGGATGCTGCACTTCAACTCTTCTGCCAACGATCCTCTACCCCACTCTTTACAACAGCCATATCAGCTGCCGAGGTGATTGATCACCTTCGCACCTACCTCACCAAGATTGGCGCGCCCCAGATTACGATGCATGGCGTATTTATGGATATTCTGGGCTTAGGGGTTTTGATTATGGGTGAGTCAGGCTTAGGAAAAAGTGAATTAGGTTTAGAGCTGATTTCTCGCGGCCACGGTTTAGTGGCTGATGATGCGGTAGACTTTGCTCGACTCGGACCAGACTATATCGAGGGTCGCTGCCCTGTGATTCTGCGCAACCTCTTGGAAGTTCGTGGACTAGGCTTATTGGATATCCGCACCATCTTTGGTGAAACAGCCGTACGTCGAAAATTAAAATTGCGCTTGATAGTGCAATTGGTTCGTCGCAACGATGGTGAGTTTGAGCGCCTACCTTTAGAAACCCAACATATTGATGTATTGGGTGTGGCAATTCGAACTGTCAAAATTCAGGTAGCTGCAGGTCGCAACTTAGCAGTTCTCGTTGAGGCTGCCGTGCGCAATACGATTTTGCAACTACGAGGTATTGATACCTTAAAAGAATTCATGGAGCGTCAGCGTTTACAAATGAATGCTGAAGCAGAGTCCTCAAAGTCACAAGGCCGTCTCATTTAATATGCAAATTAATCTGATTACCGGCATCTCTGGCTCAGGTAAATCAGTTGCACTGAGAGCCTTTGAGGATGCAGGTTATGACTGTGTTGATAACCTTCCAGTCACCCTTCTCGAAAACCTCATCACTACGCTAGAAGGTGAAAAAAGTGAACGTGTTGCAGTAGCTATTGATGCACGTCGCGGTCAGTCGATTGCAGAGCTTCCGCAGATTTTAGAAAACCTGAGACGTAATCATCAGGTGCGCATTGTTTTCCTCAATGCTGATACCAATACGCTGATCCAGCGCTTCTCCGAAACCCGCAGGCGCCATCCGCTTTCTGGAAAAACCCAACAAACCCAAGCTGCCACCCTCATCGAGGCTATTGATAAAGAGCGAAATCTTCTAGAGCCTCTGCGTGCTCAAGCGCACAGTATTGATACTAGCAATCTACCTGCTCATGCCCTGCGTTCCTGGATTCAGGATCTTCTGAAAGATAAGCCTCAAGGACTCACCGTTATTTTTGAATCTTTTGGGTTTAAAAAAGGCCTACCTAGTGAAGCGGATCTCGTGTTTGATGTTCGCTGCCTGCCTAATCCGCACTACGACAAAGCTTTACGCCCTATGTCTGGTAAAGATCAGCCGGTTCGCGAGTTCTTAGAAAGAATTCCCGAAGTCGTCAGTATGGAAAATGACATTATTCAGTTTATTGAAAAATGGTTGCCTCACTACATTGCAGATGGTCGTAGTTATCTTACTGTCGCTATCGGCTGTACTGGCGGACAGCATCGCTCGGTTTATCTTGTGAGCCGCATCATTGCGCATTTTCTGCCGCAAAAAGATTTGGTAGAGCTCCAAATCAATTTCTTAAGTCGTCACCGCGAGCTAGACTCAATCCCTGCAAAAGTAATTTGATCGGCTGAGGCAAGCCGTACTGTCCTAGCTGACGCAAAGGAACCCACTTCAAGTCAGCGCTAGTAAGTTTGACAGTAGTGCCTAAGCTCACATGCCAAATCTGCATCCATAAACGACGATGCGTGAAAACGTGTTTAATTTCAAGTCCTCGTTCAATTGAGTGAGCACTCTTTGACGCGCCAGAGATCTTTTCATCTGACAGCACCAGCTGAAATAATTCTTTCGTAGTCAAATTAACTGCATTGCTTGTAGGTTTAGAGCTTTTTTCTTTGGCTCTCCAAGTAGATTCAGGCAAAGACCAAAGTCCGCCCCAGATAGCTTTTTCAGGACGCCTTTGTAGTAATACTGAATCACCCTGCCGTAGCAACAACATGTCGCAATTAAATTCAGGGGATTTTGCTTTGATGACTTTGCGAGGCAATAGTAAAACTTGATCACTGAGATTAGCCTGGCATTCTTTTTCAAATGGGCATTTTCTGACTCCACTCAAACAGACAGGTTTACGAGAAGTGCACCAGGTTGCCCCAAAATCCATCAAAGCCTGTGTATAGACCGGCATATTCGCAGCTTTTTTAGGGAGCAGTGTTTTAGCTAATAGCCACAACTCGTCGTTTACTGCTTTTTCTTGGATGGCGCCGTCTACACCAAACAATCGCGCCAGTATTCGTTTGACGTTCGCATCCAGAATCGGCGCTCGCTCATGAAATGCAAATGCGGCTATAGCACCTGCAGTAGATCTACCAATACCCTTGAGCTGTTGGAGCAATACTGGGTCATTTGGAAACTTACCACCAAACTCTTCCATCACTTGCTTTGCGCAAGCGTGAAGATTGCGAGCTCGCGTGTAATAGCCGAGCCCCGCCCATTCTGCCAAGACATCATCTAGTGGTGCGGCAGCCAATTTTTTCACCGTCGGGAAACGTTGCATAAAGCGGGGGTAGCGCTCTAGAACAGTAGCTACCTGAGTTTGTTGCAGCATGATTTCAGAAACCCATACCGCATAGGGGTCCCGAATACTCTGCCATGGCAAGCCTTGGCGCCCGTCTTTGCCATGCCAAGCTATCAGCTTAGTAGCAAAGTGCTTAATCAACGCTTCTGACATTGGGGGCAAAAGTAAGTAGAGCGCTGACCTTGTACTATTTGTTTAATCGGCGTCTTGCATACCTTGCAAGGCTGATCTTTGCGATCATAGACTTTGGTTTGCACCATGAAGTGCCCTGGGTCACCTTCGCTGTTCACAAAGTCTTTTAAAGAACTACCACCTGCAGCAATCGCTTTTTTCAAAATTAATCTCACCGCAGTCGCCAGCCTAGAGCATTGTGGACGCGTGAGTTTTCCAGCAGCTTTTGCCGGATGAATACCTGCCTCAAATAAACTTTCAGAACAATAGATATTGCCGACACCCACCACTGCTTGTCCTGCTAATAAAAATTGCTTCACAGCAACACTACGTTTGCGTGAGCACCGATACAGAACCTCAGTACCAAGCTCGCCACCAAACTCAGGGGAAAAAGGCTCTACTCCCAGTTTTTGTAAAAGCGCATTGTTCTCAATTGGTCCATTGGATTTTGGGTGCCATAAAACAGCGCCAAACTTTCGGGGATCATGCAAACGCAAACTCAGCTTGCCAAACTCGAAAGTCACCCGATCATGTAACTTAAGAGGATCACTACTGGGCAGAACCCGCAAGGTTCCGGTCATACCTAGGTGTAGCAATAGGTAACCTGCATCAAACTCCACTAGAAGATACTTGCCGCGGCGTTCTATTCCCAAGACTTTCTGACCGCTAAGCAAGATATTTAAATTACTCGGAACCGGCCAGCGCAAGCGACCATCGATAATTTTGACTGTGCTTACCCTAAGCCCCTCTAAATGGGGCTGGATACCCAATCGGGTAACTTCGACTTCTGGGAGTTCTGGCATAAATGGATTGTAGATTCGCGGATTAGAATGTGCTTATGACCAAATTTTCATTAAAGCCCTCTTTTAGGGTCTTACTGCTTACTGCTGGATTGGGCTTTAGCCTCCTCTCTAGCAATAGCATCGCCAAATCCAGCAGCCTGGATAGCGGTCAAGCTGTATTTGAGGTTCTAGCCTCTGAAATCGCTCTTCAGCGCGGTGAAGCTGGCTTGGCATATACAACGTATTTGGAGCTCGCTCGCCAGCTAGATGATCCCCGTTTGGCACAAAGGGCGATGGAGATTGCAATAACAGCAGGCGCGCCTGATCTTGCACTACAAGCAGCACAAACTTGGGATGGTTTGGCTGGGCCAAAACAAACTAAACCCAAAGAAGTGCTCGTCACTCTCTTAATTCTGAATCAACGCTGGTCAGATGCAGTCAAACCTGCCATCTCACTCTTAAGTCAACAAACACCAGCGCAACGTGAAAATACTTTGCTACAGATTCAGGCGCTACTGGCTAAGGCAACCAATGAATCAGAAGCGCTAAGAGCTTTTTATGAAATTGTTTCAACATTAAAGCCGGAACCAAAAGATCCAAGTCTACTCTACACCTACGCAATGTCTGCTGAAAAATCAGGGCATCTCGATGTGATGGAGAAAACGCTGCGCGAGATCTTGCGCAAAAATCCGAATGATGTAAACAGCCTAAATGCACTTGGTTACTCACTAGCTGATCGCAATCAGAAGCTGCCAGAAGCATTTAAGCTCATTAGCAAAGCACATCAACTCTCGCCTAAGGATGGTTTTATATTAGACAGTCTTGGTTGGGTGAACTTTCGTATGGGTAGAAATGATCTCGCCTTAGAGCAACTGCAACAAGCCTTTAGTATGAAACCTGAAGCAGATATTGCCGCACATATTGGCGAAGTCCTCTGGGTAATGAATCGCCCAACCGAGGCGGAAGATGTGTGGCGCAAAGGGCAGCAATTAGATGCCAACAACCCGACTCTTAAAGAAACTTTGAAGCGCTTGAAGCCTGATTGGTCGCTAGCAGATATCGCCCTCAAAGGCATATGGGATGGTCGTTTTGCGGTAAAGATTACCGGACTCACCGAAAGTAAAAATCAGGGTGGCTCAGGTGGATTTACATTAACTCAAGATGCGTTGATCGACGTATTAGAAATTCGCAATCCAGTAGGTGGATCTATTGCAAAAATTACGATTAAACCTGGTGAGGCAATTCTAGAACGAGATGGAGAACTCACTACAGCTATCGATGCTGACACTCTGATACAAAATACATTAGGACTTCCGCTACCTGCTCGTGGTTTATCAGACTGGTTGCGTGGGAAAACTCGTCCTGGTGGTAATGCCAGTGTTGAGCGCAATACAAAAGGGCAAGTGAGCAAAATCACGCAGGATGGTTGGACCTTAAATTACAACTGGAGCAATATGCAGCGCTTAGAAAAACTCATGATGACTCGCAGCTCTAATATTGGTTCGATAGACATCCGCTTGGTTTTTGATAATCCGAATGAGTGAAGTGTGATTGATGAGTAAGACTTTAGAAATCCACTGTCCCGCAAAGCTCAATCTATTTCTACATATTATTGGACGCCGCGAAGATGGTTATCACCAACTCCAATCTGTTTTCCAGTTGATTGATTGGTACGACGTCCTTACCCTAAGGTCTATTTCTGAAAATGAGATTCGTCGTATTGACCCTATTCCAGGCGTTCCCCCAGAACAAGATTTGGTGGTCCGCGCCGCCCAAGTCTTAAAAGATTTTTGCAAGACCAATCAGGGCGTTGAAATTAGCTTGAAAAAAATGATCCCCATGGGCGCCGGCCTAGGCGGCGGATCCTCTGATGCTGCGTCCACTCTCATCGGCCTTAATTCGCTTTGGGATCTCCATCTTGATATTGCAACGCTTTGTCAGCTCGGCCTAAAACTGGGGGCAGATGTACCATTTTTCATCTTTGGCCAAAATGCATTTGTTGAAGGTATTGGAGAGAAACTACAGGCAATTTCCTTACAAACCCAAGACTTTGTGGTGATATTCCCCAACCAGGGGATTGCCACTGCTCAGATTTTTCAAGACCCTCAATTGACCCGCGATCATGCACCGATTACAATAGATGGCTTTCTTGCATCGCCAAGCTCATATCATTCGAATGATTGCCAGGCAGTAGCGATGCAGAAATGTCCTGAAGTGAAGCAAGCATTAGATTGGATTTACAAGGCAGTGCCAAACTCGGCACCTTGCATGTCCGGCTCTGGAAGTAGCGTTTTTGCCGCCTTAGACCCTAAGACGGACAACGCAAATCTGGAAAATCTTCTGCAAAATCTTCCAAAAGGATGGATAGGTCGAATTGTTCGGGGGCTAAATAAAAATCCCGCTTACAATTTGATTTCTTCAGATTGACCTGTAGGGGAATCGCCAAGCTGGTTAAGGCACTGGATTTTGATTCCAGCATGCGAAGGTTCGAATCCTTCTTCCCCTGCCAAACTCTGTAGATACGACCAAGAAACATCCATTCGACCTTCACCAAAACTCGAAAATCACCTATGTCCGTCCCAATGAACGCTGATTTACTGACTCTTTTCACAGGCAATGCAAATCCGGTTTTGGCTCATGCGGTAGCCAAAGAGCTCAAACTCCCCATGGGAAAAGCATTTGTTGGTCGATTCTCTGATGGTGAAATTCAGGTAGAAATTCAAGAAAATGTCCGCGGTAAGAACGTGGTCGTTATCCAATCGACTTGCGCTCCAACGAACGATAGTTTGATGGAACTTATGATCATGATTGATGCTCTTAAACGTGCATCAGCAAGCCGCATAACCGCAGTGATTCCTTACTTCGGTTACGCTAGACAAGATCGTCGTCCACGCTCTGCACGGGTTGCCATCTCCGCCAGAATCGTAGCAAACATGCTTCAATCTGTTGCTGGTATTGAGCGGGTTTTGACTATGGATCTTCATGCCGACCAAATTCAGGGCTTCTTTGATATCCCGGTAGATAACATTTATGCCTCCCCGGTTCTCTTGGCAGATTTAGAGGGTCAGAAAACTAAAAAAGATCTCATCATTGTTTCGCCGGACATTGGCGGTGTTGTTCGCGCCCGAGCAATGGCCAAGCAATTAGGTACAGATTTGGCGATTATTGATAAACGCCGCCCTAAGGCCAACGTATCAGAAGTAATGCACTTAATCGGTGAAGTAGAGGGTCGCCACTGCGTCATCATGGATGACATTATTGATACCGGCGGAACCCTCTGTAAGGCCGCTGAGGCACTGAAAGAGCGTGGCGCCAAGGGCGTTACTGCTTACTGTACTCATGCAGTACTCTCTGGTGGTGCCGTAGCCCGCATTGCTGCCTCCGAGTTAGACGAATTGGTTGTTACTGACACCATTCCATTGACTGCTGAAGCCTTGAAAGTGGCTAAAATCCGTCAATTGAGTGTTGCCCCGATTCTGGCTGAAACCCTTTCTCGCATTAGTAAGGGTGATTCAGTGATGTCAATGTTCGCTGAATAAGCCAAAAATAGCATTTACAACCCAGTTTTAGGCAATATTGAGCCTTTTCTAGGCAAAAAGTACGATTCCCAAGATATAATCAAAGGCTTTTCTGTTTGGTCGCGAACGGAAATTAACTTTAATTTAGGAATTGAATATGAAAGTAGTAGCCTTTGAAAGAAGCGTACAGGGAACGGGTGCGAGCCGCCGTCTGCGCAACTCCGGTAAAACTCCGGGCATCATCTACGGTGGTAAAGACACCGCAACTGTAATTGAGTTGGATCACAACGCACTGTTTCATGCTCTCCGCAAGGAAGCATTCCACTCATCCATCCTTGATCTCGAAATCGGCGGCAAAGCACAAAAAGTGTTGTTGCGCGATTACCAGATGCATCCATTTAAGCCTTTGGTTCTGCATATCGACTTCCAGCGCGTTTCTGCGACTGAAAAAGTTCACATGCGCGTTCCATTGCACTTCATTAATGCTGACACTTCAGCTGCAGTGAAATTGCAAGGCGCTGTTATCAGCCACATCTCCACTGAATTGGAAATCTCTTGCTTACCAGCAGATTTGCCAGAGTTTATTGAAGTGGACTTGAACAAAATTGAAGTTGGTCATGGTATCCACGCTAAAGATATCGCATTACCAAAAGGCGTTACATTGGTATTGCATATTGAGCAAGAAAACCCAGTACTAGCTAACGCACGTATCCCAGCAGTGAAAGCTGCCGATACAGAAGCTGCTCCTGCAGCTGCTGCGGCTCCTGCTGCTGAAGCCCCAAAGGATAAAGCTTAATCATTTAAGCCATATCTTTGCGACAGAAGAAGCCCGCTTACAAGCGGGTTTTCTTTTTTGCAGAAAAGCTTTTATCCTTAAGCACTCATCATGACTAAATTAATTATTGGCCTAGGCAACCCAGGTGAAGAACATATTGAAGATCGGCACAATGCTGGCTTCTGGTTTGTGGACGCACTCGCCAAACAATTAAACGTCCGCTTTGAAACTGAAAAACGCTTTCATGGAAAAGTGGCTAAGGCTAAGTGGGAAGATGAAGACCTCTTCTTACTCAAACCCAGCACATACATGAACCTGAGCGGTCAGGCTGTTGGAGCACTATGCCGCTTTCATAAAATTACACCTAAAGATGTACTGGTAGTGCAGGATGAGCTAGATCTAAAGCCTGGCACTGCACGTATCAAGCTTAGTGGCGGTACTGGTGGACACAACGGTTTAAAAGATATCCAAGCTCACTTAGGAACCCCTGATTACTGGCGCCTACGTCTGGGTATTGGCCACCCACGCGATCTCGCTGCAGAAGGCGCACGAGTGATGGATGTTGCCGACTACGTGTTGAGAAGGCCGCTGCAAGCAGAACAAAAGCAGATTGATGCAAGTATTGAAAATGGCTTACACATTCTGCCCTTGTTCCTCAAGGGCGATGCTCAGGCAGCGATGCTCGAATTGCACTCCAAAACCAATTAAACAGTGCTCATTGCTTATTTAGCGAGTGCTTTTTTGGCAGCAGTTAAAGCTTGATACTTTGCCATTAACTGCGTTTGATTTTCAGTAAATGTGGGATTCATCGGTATACAGTCTACCGGGCAGACTTGCTGACACTGGGGCGCGTCGTAATGACCTACACATTCAGTACATTTGCTGGGATCAATCTCGTAGATTTCTAGACCCATATAAATTGCATCGTTTGGGCATTCAGGCTCACACACATCGCAATTGATACATTCGTCCGTGATCATTAAAGCCATATGTGCGCCTAGAGGCCCTACTCTTTACTCTTATTAGCTTCAATCTTTTTGGTCAACCACTTCTCTACCGATGGGAATACAAACTTACTCACATCACCACCCATAGAGGCAATCTCACGCACAAAGGTGCCAGAGATAAATTGGTATTGGTCTGATGGCGTCAGAAATAGTGTTTCAACATCGGGTAATAAATAGCGGTTCATACCAGCCATCTGGAATTCATATTCAAAATCAGATACAGCACGTAAGCCACGCACAATCACACGCGCATTATGTTCGCGAGCAAAATCTTTTAATAGGCCTGTAAACCCGACAATTTTCACATTGGAGTAATGACCAAGAACTTCTTTGGCAATCTCAATGCGCTCATCTAGTGTAAAGAAAGGGCGTTTGCTACGACTATCAGCAACACCCACAATGAGCTCGCCAAAAATGCTTGAGGCGCGACGTACTAGGTCTTCGTGACCACGAGTAAAGGGATCAAATGTTCCAGGGTATACAGCAACAGTCATAAGGCTCCTAAGGCTTTTTCAGCTACAGGGGAGAGTTTAGCCCTTCTTAGAGCGAAATAGACAAGCTTTTACTTGTCCAGCCTCTAAGTATTTTCGACAGTGCCAATCAGGCACCAAATCCTCAATCTGCTCACGGGGGCGACTAGCAGGAAACTCTACATAAATTCCCCCGCCCGCACTGTCATCACAAACGCGAGCAGCCTCTATAAGCGCTTGATTTAACAGGCCCTCTTCCTGAAAGGGTGGGTCTATAAAGATCAAGTTGCTGGAGCGATCAGCTTGTTGTTTTAAGAACTCCAAGCTATCTCTGTGAAGAATCTGCACCTCTCCAGGAGCAGGAAATGATCCTAGCAAAGCAAAATTAGCCAGGAGTTTGGTACAGGCCTGTTTGTCTTTTTCTAATAGGGTTACTGAATTAGCATGTCGTGAGGCGGCCTCAAAACCTAATGCGCCAGTACCAGCAAACAAATCTAAACAACGCAAACCGACCAAATCTTGCCCGAGCCAATTAAAGAGAGTCTCACGTACACGATCAGTGCTAGGACGTAAACCAGGTAAATCCAACACGCTGAGCAAACGACTACGCCAAACCCCACCAATAATACGAACTTTCTGTGGGGGCTCAGAGCCTCTGCTCAATGAATCTGACTTAACAAGCCTATTTATTTTTCGCTCCTAAGACCACAATTTTCATGCGATCCATGGCTAAGTATTTTTGGAAAGCCGCTTTGACTTGCTCAAGGCTAACTGCCTCCACTTGCTTAGTCCAAATCTCCATCGTATCGAGAGGCAAATTATTCCAAGCAATGGATGACACGTTATCAAGCAACTTGCGATTGTTATCAATTCTTAAAGGGTAGCCATTGATCAAGTTTGCTTTGGCTGCCTCGAGCTCCGCTTGCGTTGAGCCATCAGCAATAAATTGCGCAATGGTAGAACTCATTACCTCTAGCGCTAAAGTAGCTTGATCATTCTTTGTTTGTAAGCCCGCCTGAAATATCCCCGCATCCTTACCGGGAGCAAAGTAACTAAACACACTGTAAGCAAGACCACGTTTCTCGCGCACCTCCGACATCAGGCGGGATACAAAGCCACCGCCACCCAAAATATAGTTACCCACCAGCAATGGGAAGAAATCGGGGTTGTTACGGTTTATCGCAGTCATCCCCATAGCAATATGCGCTTGCTGCGAATCAAACGGAATAGCAACTTCGCGCTGACTTAAAGGCTCCACTGGTGAGCGCTCAAACTCAGGTAACTTAGCTACAGGAGATCCAGACTGAGGCACTCTTTGCAATAAACCCTGAACAATTTCAGCAGCCTCGGCTTTACTCACGTCACCCACAATACTGACAATCATTCGATCGCCGCGGTAAAACTGCTTATGAAACTGCTGCAGATCGTTTGCAACGATATTGGCGATACTTTTCACTGTTGGTGAATTGGCCAGCGGATAGTTTCCATAAACGGATTTTCTAAAGCGACGATCCAAAACTGACTCTGGTTTAGTCTCCGACTCTAGCAGGGCAGTAGTCATCCTTTGCTTCTCACGCGCCAAGATCTTTGCATCATAGGTAGGCGCGCTCAACATCGCTGATGCCAATTGAACGGCGCGATCACGTAAATCTTTACGACTCAAAGTCCGAATACGCATAACAGCGCGCTCACCGCTCACAGAAATACCGAGGTTTGCGCCAAGGTCTGCAATCTCATCAGCAATCTGTGCCTCATTTAGCAAACCCTGATCAGATTTGGCGCCATAGTTCATCAGCCGCCCGGCCATGGTAGCTAAGCCACTTTTAACTCTTGGGTCGTAACGGTCGCCTGCATCAACACTGATCTCAATGTCCACCATGGGCAGTGCCTTGGTTTGCACCAAATAGGCTTGCGCACCCTTGAAGGAGTCTAGCTTTTCTATAGGCAATATCGCGTGTGCAGATGTACTTACTCCAACTATTAGTGCGATTGCAAGACTACCCTGCGTAAAGAATTTATTTAGTATCACGATTGCCTCCTAGCTTGCTCTCACCGGACTGGCGTGCTTGTGGGTCTAGTATTGCTATGGTGAGCCCCTCATCTACTAAATATTTTTTTGCAACAGCTTGGACCTGTGCGGGAGTAATAGTTTGCATCTTCTCGAGCATCACATCAATATCTTTCCAGGAGAATCCAGCCATCTCTGTACTGCCGATTTCCATGGCCTGACCAAAAATGGAGTCGCGCTTATAAATTTGATCAGACAAAATGCGCACCTTCACCCGCTTGAGCTCTGACTCTAAGACTCCTTTATCAACAACTTCTTTCAAGGCTTTACGAATACTTTTTTCCGCCTGCTCTACTGTCTGGCCTTTAGCCATGCTGCTACTAATAAAAAATAGTTCAGGCCCTCTAGAAATCATGTCGTAACCAACGCCTACATCATTCACTACGCGCTCTTGCTTTACCAGCGTGCGATTTAAGCGTGCGTTGTCATAACCGTCAAGCACAGCAGACAAAAGCTCTAGCGCATAAGGCTCATCGTCATCCAAGTTCCCTACTTCTAGCTTAGGAACTTTCCATGCCATCGCTAGCTGTGCACTATCCGCAGGCGCCTTTACTTGCACTCGCTTAGTGCCTTTTTGCACGGGTTCAATCTGGGGCTTACGTTCTGGCAACTCTCTAGCGGAAGCAACTCCGTAGTATTTTTCCACCGCTCGTAGAATCACTTGAGGATCAACATCACCAGCAATGACGACAGTTGCGTTATTTGGTTTGTACCAACTGCGATACCAATCGCGTGCATCTATGGCTTTCATATTGACCAAATCATTCATCCACCCAACTACCGGATGACGATAAGGGGAGCTCATATATGCAGTTGCATTGAGTGATTCATTAAGCAAGCTGCTGGGATTATCTTCCGTACGCAGACGACGCTCTTCCATTACCACCTGAATTTCTTTCAAAAATTCTGCATCATCAAAATTGAGGTTAGACATCCGATCGGCCTCTAATCTCATCACCTCATCTAACTTAGACTTTTCAACTTGCTGAAAGTAAGCCGTGTAGTCACGAGAGGTAAAAGCATTTTCTCGACCGCCCACTGCTGCAACTAAGCGCGAGAACTCACCTGACTTTACTTTGTGGGTGCCCTTAAACATCATGTGCTCCAGCACATGTGCTACCCCAGTCTTGCCATTCACCTCATCCATGGAGCCCGCGCGATACCAAACCATATGCGCAACGGTAGGTGCACGATGATCTTCGCGCACAATCAACTTGAGGCCATTGGAAAGTTGAAACTCGTGGGTATTTGCTTGGCCCACCTCTGGAGCTGCAAAAGCAGTAGAACAGCTGAGGACTAAATAGAGAGAAAAACTGAATAAAGTTGAACGTATCTGCAAGATCGCCTATCCCAAGAATTTAATTGATAAGATGCAAGGATTAAATTGTATCGATTATGTTCGGCCTACGTAAAACCCTCGGATCCCTATTCAAATCTAGTCAGACTGATGAAGCCTGGTTTGATGCCCTAGAAGAATCTCTCATTCTGAGCGATGTGGGTCTGCCCACGACTGAACAACTGATTAGCAAGCTTCGTAAAGCCGCCAAATCGGAAAATGCCAGTAACCCAGAAGAACTCAAGCAACTACTAATCGAAGAAGTGGCAATGGTCCTGAAAGTCTTGGAGCCTAACCCCAATCCCTTGTACGACCATGAGCAAAAGACCACACCAGAGGTGTGGCTAGTAATTGGTGTCAATGGTGCTGGCAAGACCACCACGATCGGTAAACTCTGCAGACTTTTTCAGTCGCAAGGCAAATCTGTCTTACTGGCAGCTGGCGATACTTTCCGGGCTGCGGCCCGCAACCAGCTCCTGGAATGGGGTGGCCGCAATCAGGTTGATGTCATCATGCAAGAAAGTGGTGATGCGGCGGCAGTGGCACACGATGCCATTCATGCGGCGATTTCTCGCAAAAGCGATATTTTGATTATTGATACCGCTGGCAGACTGGCCACTCAAGATCATCTGATGGAAGAGTTAAAGAAGATCAAAAGAGTGATTGGTAAGGCCCTGCCTGGGGCACCTCACCAGACTCTGCTTGTTCTTGATGGCAATACTGGTCAAAACGGTTTAAGCCAGGTTAGAGCCTTTCATGCCGCTTTAGAACTTTCCGCCTTGATTGTGACTAAATTGGATGGCACCGCTAAAGGTGGAGTCATTTGCGCACTTGCCCAGACCCTCGGCGATGGGCCAAAACCAGCGGTTTTAGCCCTAGGCAAGGGTGAGGGAATTGATGATTTAGCCCCCTTCAACGCCAGCCAGTATTCTTCTGAATTATTTAATTAAATCATAGACTTATAGAAGAAAAAAACGATTAGCACTCTCTTCACAAGAGTGCTAAAATAGACCCCTATTAATATCAAAAGCTTACAAAAGAAAATGATTCCAAAGAAAGCATACAAGCCGCAATTGCAAGCAAGGCAAACACTGCCAGCAGCGCAGACTGCTGCGGCTTCGCTTGCCTTTCCGATGCTGCCTTCCCTGGGGGTTGGCACACTCGACTCTTACATCTCCTATGTGAATCGCGTACCCATGCTCAGCGCTGCAGAGGAACTGCACCTAGCGCAAGAATTTCGTCGCACTGAAAATGTCGATGCTGCGAAGACTTTAGTTCTCTCGCACCTCCGTTTAGTGGTGTCAGTTGCACGACAATATCTAGGGTATGGCATTCCTCACGCTGACTTAATTCAAGAAGGCAATATTGGTTTGATGAAAGCGGTCAAACGCTATGACCCTAACCAAGGTGCACGCTTAGTCTCCTACGCTATCTATTGGATAAAAGCAGAGATTCATGAGTACATCCTCAAAAATTGGCGCTTAGTCAAAGTTGCTACAACTAAAGCACAACGTAAGTTGTTCTTCAATCTGCGTAGTAACAAGCCTACTCTGGCTGCTCTGACACCAAATGAAGTTGAAGCTTTAGCGAAAGCGCTCGATGTCAAAGGCTCTGACGTGAAAGAAATGGAGATGCGTCTGGCTGGTGGCGATGTTGCCTTAGAGGGTGATGATAGTAATGACGAATCAGCTTACGCACCTATTCAATGGTTAGCTGATAACACTCAAGAGCCTACTGAGAAGATGGCTGCCGCTGCGACTGATGCATTACATGGCCCTCAGCTAGACCAAGCACTCATGGCACTCGATGAGCGTAGTCGCAATATTGTGCAGTCACGTTGGTTGGCTATGGATGCAGAGGGTAATGGAACGAAAACATTACATGATCTCGCCAGCGAATATGGTATTTCAGCAGAGCGCGTTCGTCAGATTGAGACTGCTGCTCTCAAAAAAATGCGCGGTCTCTTGCAAACTGAAGCTGCTTAAGCTTCTTCAACTGCTTTTTTCAAGCCTTTATTTCAGAAGCTCTTTTAAGTCTTGCGCCAAGGTCTCAGCACCTTGCGCATGCTTGATGTAAAGACGTAAATGCCCTTCTGGATCAAATGCATAACTTCCTGCCATGTGATCCATGGTGTAAGACCCAGAACTCATACCTGGCACTTTCTGGTAGTAAACCTTAAAGTCCTTAGTCACCCTTTCCAAAGCCGCTTCATCTGCTGGGCGCAAACCCAAGAAGCGTGAATCAAATGCCGGCACATACTGTTTTAATATAGCCGCGGTATCTCTTTCTGGATCCACAGTGACGAACAGTACCTGCACCTTATCTGCCTGAGGACCCAATAAAGTCATGACCTGCTGCATCTCAGTGAGTGTTGTAGGGCAAACATCAGGACACTGCGTATAACCAAAGAACATCAAAACAACCTTGCCTTTAAAGTCAGCAAGCGTTCTGACCTTTCCGTCGGGATCGAGCAAACTAAAGTCAGTACCAAACGCCTTACTCCCCGTAATATCCACATTCTTAAAGTTCTGTTGTGGACTGCAAGCCAATAGAACTGCAGCAGTCAGCGACAAGATCAATAGGCGTGCAATATACAAGTAAGATTTTTTGGAATTCATATTCATCTCAAACAAAATAGTGGTCAATTAATAGCACTGCAAAAAGGAGAGATAGATACGTAATTGAAAAACGGAAAGTCCTCTTCGCTAGCGCATCGCTGTAAGAGACAAACAAAGCAATAACGTAGGCAAGGAATATCGAGCCCAGAATGATTGCTGAAATCAAATAGATCACGCCACTCATGCCATATATATAGGGCAATAAAGTAGCTGCAATCAAAATCAATGTGTATAGCAAAATATTGAGTAGAGTAAAACGCTCTCCGTGCGTCACTGGCAGCATTGGTAAACCACTTTGCACATAATCTTCGCGACGGTATAAAGCAAGAGCCCAAAAGTGTGGCGGAGTCCAAACAAAAATAATCAGCACCAAGAGCCACGCTTCCGCTGACAAACTATTAGTGACTGCTGCCCAACCTAAGGCAGGTGGCATAGCACCCGAGAGTCCGCCAATGACAATATTCTGTGGAGTGGCAGGCTTGAGTAACCAGGTATAAATCACCGCATAACCAACAAAAGTGGCTACGGTGAGCCACATGGTCAATGGATTGCAAAAGATCCACAAGATGACCATTCCCAAACCGCCGAGAATAATTGAGAAAACAGTAATATGAAAAGGCGTCACCTCTCCAGTTGCAGAGGGCCTCCAAGCAGTTCTCTTCATCTTGGCATCGACGGCTTGCTCGATTAAGCAATTCATTGCGAAAGCTGCTCCTGCCAACAACCAAATTCCAACAATGCCACCAATTAGGACCGGATAAGGAACCATGCCGGGAGTAGCCAAGAACATACCAATAACTGCGCAGAACACTGCCAACTGCGTTACGCGGGGCTTGGTGAGAACCCAATATTGACGCCAACGTGGCATCGTTACAGGATTGGGGGAAGCTGGACTACTCATAATGATTTAGACATCTTCATGTGAATTGGGGCAGTCCAAGAGGACCATTGGACTAAACGAACTAAACAGAACACCAATGCAGCAGAACCTGCCGTATGCATTAAGGCAGCAAGGAGGGGCCACTGAAAGACTACATTAGAAATACCAGTCAGAGCCTGGAGAACGAGCAAGCCTATTAGTAACTTGGCAATTCTGGCAATTCCTGATGATGTGGAATTACTTAAACTGAGAGCACTCATTCCCAAGGCGCCAAGTACTACTACAGCAACCATAGCAAATACGCGATGTGCCCAATGGATTGTTTGCAAAGCGACAGGTGTAATAGATTCACCTTGAGCATTTAGGCCCAAGCCTCGCCATAGGGTGAAGCCTTCTTGCCAAGCTGTTTCTGGCCAAAGACGATCCATGCAAGTTGGAAAATCAGGGCATGCCAACACAGCATAATTAGTACTCACCCATGCACCTAAAAAGATTTGCATACATAAGACGACTGCCGCAAGTAAAAGTAACTTTGCAGAAAGATACTTGCTGTGCAGGTGAGTAGCTGGGGAAGATTTACCCATCCACTCTTGTTGCGCATAAGTCGTTAAACACGCCAACAAAGTCAAAGCTAACATTAAGTGAATCGTCACAATAATAGGCTGTAATTTCAGCGTGACTGTCCAGGCACCAAATGCACCCTGAATACATACCAGAATCAGCAAGCCAAGACTGCCCAATAAAGGTTTAGTACCCAGGCTACGGAGCTTGCTCCAGGCAACTGCCACCTGAATCAAAATCAGCGCGCCGACTGTCATCGCTAAATAGCGATGAATCATTTCAATCCAAGCCTTGATCACAGTCACAGGGCCCGTAGGCATGCTCGCCTCAGCTTGCTGGATCTCACTAATCGCATGCCATGGATTTGATGTGCCATAACAACCAGGCCAATCAGGACATCCCAGACCAGAGTCCGTTAGGCGAGTAAAGGCGCCAAACACAATCAAGTCAAACGTCATGAAAACCAAAACCCAATTAAGTTTTTGGAAAAAGTTATAAGCCGGCCTAGTCCAGAGATAGGCCAAAGGTAGACCCGCAAAGACAATTGCGATTGCAGCTAACTCCGCAAGTAATAGCAAGCTACTCATTGCAATGTTTCACCCTTACGATTGAGGCGCAACAGTTTTTCAAGATCCTTTTTCATACTGCCAAATTCTTTAGGCGAATTGGTCACCGGAAAAATCATCATCTTGGCTGGGCTCGGATCAATCAGCTGAATCTTCTGACCTGCTCCATCACGATTAAGCCACGCATCAAATTGCGCTCTTAATTGAGGGTCTACTGGCAAATCTACAATCTGAAATCCCGCCGTCTTTTGATCGTATGCCAGCAATACCTCTGGATCTACTGCTTTGCCATCAGTATTGACCCAAACTAACTGAACTCGAGCGCTTTCACGACCAACAGCAATGCGTAGTTGGCGCATTAAAAATAGAGCCTCAAGACAAGATTCATTTTTAATGGTGCATTCGCCAGCTGGCCTTGCCACTAGCAAGGTCCACTTTCCATTGAAAGGAATATCAAACCAAGCAGGGTTCATATCTTGCACTGGCTGCACCAGGGTTCCAAAGTTAGTCTTGCCACCCTCTGGCTTAAAAACGTAATATGCTAAATAGGAGGCAATCACTGGGGCAGCGCAAGCAAGCAACAATAGCAGCATCTGAATACGCCCACGTCGAGTTTGCGTATTAATCACAGACGCATCTGTTTGTGATGCTGGAATCAACAATTCTTTATCACTCACCCTCTATCTCCATTCACAGCAAGCTCTCGCCGATATTTCATGAGCCCATTGATGAGCCAAAATAAAAATCCAGTCAATGCCAAAGCAAACCACTGGAATGCATAAGCATAATGGCGATCGACTCCGTTTGTTGGGGAGGGCCAATTTCTTAGTAAACCATCCTCTTTCGAAGAGCCAGACTCTCGAACGATGAACGGAAGTTGCTTCCATTGATGACTTTGAGCCTCAAGACCTAAATCAAAATTTTGCTCAATCCGAGGTCTTACTTGGGTAGCGTCCTTTTTTCCAAGCTCATAAACCCTTCCAGGATGAGGGAAAGCAATCCCCTCAACAGTCACCACTTCACTGACCGTTTTAACTGGGGGTAAGTCAATACGATTTTCGTTGTTACGAGGAGCCCAACCTCGGTTCACCCAAAGTACAAGCTCTTGGCCATCCAATTTCAAAGGCATCATCACATAAAAACCGGATTGTCCTGCAGCGCCAGTAGCGCCCTCGGGAATGGGGCGGGGACGGTTATCCAGCCAAATCGCCTCATCTTGAATAAAACGTCCACGAGCTAGAATTCGGCGCTCTGTAGCCTGCTCTAGGGTCAAGCTATTGGCATTCGCATTCAGAATAGGCATTTGTAGTCTGGCACTTAAAGATTCACCCAAGCGAATCTTTTGCTCTGCTCGGTTTAGCTGCCAAATACCAGCGCCGCAGCCAACTACAATCACCATAAGAGCTGATAATGTAGCCACTAGACGACTAGTAATTAAGCTAGAAAAAATATTCACAAGGGTACTTTGAAATGAAATGGGTTATTCCAGTTGTACTGCTAATCATTGTTGGGAGCTTAGGCTCAGCACTCTACTTCATGATGAAAGATAAGGGTCGCAGCTCAAGAATGGTTCAGTCACTTATGCTACGTATTGGACTGTCAATCGTACTCTTCTTAGGAATTCTGATTGCCCACTACTTTGGCTATATCGAAGCTACTGGTGTGCAAGTGGGAACAAACTAAGCGCCTTCCACTAGAAATAAGGACTCAAAACAAATCGGGGCTCAACGCCCCGATTTTTATTTCCCTACATCCAGTAAACAGCGATGTACAGACCAAGCCAAACGACGTCAACAAAGTGCCAATACCAAGCGGCACCCTCAAACGCAAAATGATTTTCAGCAGTAAAGTCGCCGCGGATCATGCGACGGAGAACAATCGCCAACATCAAGCCGCCAAGGAATACGTGGAAGCCATGGAAACCAGTCAACATAAAGAATGTTGAGCCATAAACGCCTGAAGTTAACTTCAAGTTCAAGGCATGATATGCATGGTAATACTCATACATCTGAAAGCCCAAGAAGATCATGCCAAGGCCAACAGTAGCAGCCAAGCCGATGATCGCTTTCTTCATGTGGTTTTCACGAATCGCATGGTGGGCGTAAGTTACAGTCACACCGGAAGACAAAAGCAATAAAGTATTAATCGTTGGAATGGGCCATGGACCCATAGTGGTAAATTTCTCTACTAAACCAGCAGGGCCATCATTAGGCCAAACAGCCTGGAAATTCGGCCAGAGTAATTTGCTTTCTACGTCTCCCATCCAAGGCATCGCAATATTGCGCGCGTAGAACAAGGCAGCAAAGAATGCGCCGAAAAACATAATCTCCGAGAAGATGAACCAAGCCATCGACCAACGATAAGAGATATCAACGTTCACACCATTCTTACCAGAGTTGGATTCAGCAATGGTGTCTCCAAACCAGTTGTACAGGACGAATAACACCCACAGTACACCGGCTGCAGTTACTGGGCCTCCCCAAGCTGCGTGGTTTACCCAGCCAGACATGCCAGCAGTAAAAGCAAGCAAACCTAAAGCTGCCGAAGCTGGATGACTGGATAGTGCAGGAACAAAATAGTAAGGGGTTGAATTGGATGACATCTGACTCTCTCTATTCAATCAAAAAAATAATCAATGGGACACAACTGCTTTAACTATCAAAAGGAGTATGCCCATAAAAATCAAGGCACCTAAAACTCCCGCAATAATAATGTGGATAAAACTTAACGAAGCAACATCTTCCTGCAGACCTGATTTCTTACGTACACCCAAAAAGGCCCACAAGACCGCGATCATAGATTGCGTAAATGAACTTTTCTTACTCATGATGCTGCTTTTGATTTCGGTGTTGTTGAGCCAGCTGGCTGCTGACCAATACCCAACTCAAAGAAGGTATATGACAAGGTAATTGTTTTCACATCAGCAGGTAAGCCGGCATCAATGACAAACACAACTGGCATCTTCTTCATTTCATGGGGCGCCAAGGTTTGCTGCTGAAAACAAAAACACTCTAGTTTAGTAAAGAATTCCATGGCGCTTTTAGGTGCGTAGCTTGGAATAGCTTGAGCATCAACAGGGCGACTTAAATTATTAGTGACTTCGTAAACGATCTCCGTCATTTCGCCTGGATGCACTTCTAAGAAGTTCTTAACTGGACGAAAAGTAAAAGGGCCGCGGCTATTGGAATCAAACTCAATAGTCACCTTACGTGAATAGTCGACCTGAGTATTGCCAACCTTATTTGCACTGTAGGCACGAACACCATAGTCATTCTTGCTAGTGACCACATTAATACCGGTCACCTCACACAAAGCTTTATACATTGGCACTAGTGCATAACCAAAACCAAACATCATGACTGAAGCTATCAATAGCTTCAGCAAGATTTGGCGGTTAATGGAGGCAATAGCAGACATGAGTATTCAGAGGGCTTTAACCCAGCAGGCCTCGTTTAATCAGGATGCCCAGAAAAAACACTAGAACAACAGTTAAAAGAATAAAACCCAATCTGCGGTTACTGGCAGATTGGGATTTGTGCGCCGCTACTTTAGATTCCTGCAGCATTTAACTCTGCAGTAGTTGGAGGCGTTTCAAATGTGTGGTGCGGTGCTGGTGACGGTATTGTCCACTCTAAACCTTTAGCGCCATCCCATGGCTTCATAGATGCTTTTTCGCCTTTGGCCTTATAGGCTGGCAACACAACAAATACCAAGAAGTAAACCTGAGACAAACCAAATCCGAGTGCGCCAATAGATGCGATCGTATTGAAGTCAGCAAACTGGGTTGGGTAGTCAGCATAACGACGTGGCATACCTGCCAAGCCAAGGAAGTGCATTGGGAAGAAAGTGACGTTAAAGAAAATCATGGAAGACCAGAAATGGATCTTGCCGCGAGTCTCATTAGCCATATAGCCAGTCCACTTTGGACACCAGTAGTAAAAACCAGCAAACATCGCAAATAAAGAGCCGGCCACTAGAACATAGTGGAAGTGAGCAACAACGTAGTACGTATCTTGCAAGCCAATATCAATAGGTGCTAAGGCCAATATCAAGCCAGTAAAACCACCCATAGTAAATACAAATATAAATCCAACTGACCACAACATCGGGGTTTCAAAGGTCATGGAACCTTTCCACATAGTTGCAACCCAGTTGAAAATCTTTACACCTGTTGGAACAGCAATCAACATCGTGGCATACATAAAGAACAGTTGGCCAGTTACCGGCATGCCAGTTGCAAACATGTGGTGAGCCCAAACGATGAATGACAAGATCGCAATGGATGCAGTTGCATAAACCATGGAGCTATAACCAAACAAAGTTTTTCTTGAGAAAGCAGGAATAATTTCGCTCACGATTCCGAATGCTGGAAGAATCATGATGTAAACCTCTGGATGCCCAAAGAACCAGAAAATGTGCTGGAACATAACTGGATCACCGCCACCAGCTGCATTGAAGAAAGAAGTACCGAAGTGACGATCTGTCAAAACCATAGTGATCGCACCTGCCAGAACAGGCATAACGGCGATCAACAAGTATGCAGTAATCAACCATGTCCAGCAGAACATGGGCATCTTCATCAAAGTCAAGCCAGGAGCGCGCATGTTCAAGATGGTCACAATGATGTTAATCGAACCCATGATTGAAGAAGCACCCAATAAGTGGAGTGCAAAGATGGCCATATCTAAACCTGGGCCCATCTGTGATGTCAGTGGAGCATATAAAGTCCAACCACCTGCAGGGGCACCACCAGGAGCTAAGAATGAACCAAATAATAAACAAGCAGCTACTGGCAAAATCCAGAAGCTAAAGTTATTCATACGAGCAAAAGCCATATCGGATGCGCCGATTTGCAAAGGAACCATCCAGTTCGCAAAGCCAACGAAAGCCGGCATGATGGCGCCAAACACCATTACCAAACCGTGCATGGTGGTTAACTGGTTAAAGAACTCAGGACGTAAAAATTGCAAACCTGGTTGGAACAACTCCAAACGAATACCCAGAGCCATTACGCCACCAGCCAGTAAGCTGATAAACGAGAAGATCAGATACATCGTACCGATGTCTTTGTGGTTGGTTGCAAACAACCAACGACGCCAGCCATGTGGCGTATGGTCATCATGCGCATGGTCGTGTGCGTGATCGTGGGTAGTTGAAATGGTGCTCATGGATTACTCCGGTTTAGTTTGATCTATATAAATTATTAAAAAATTACTTGCCAGCACGCGCAGAGACAATATCTTGGGTCTGAATTACTTCGCCCGTTTTATTTCCCCATGAATTGCGGGTATAGGTCATTACTGCAGCAATATCGCCATCAGAAATCACACCTGCCCACTTTGGCATTGCACCCTTGCCATTAATAAGAATGTTGTATTGGCCAGATTTTGGTCCAAGCACCATCTTGCTGCCATCTAATGCCGGGAAGGCGCCAGCACCTTTACCATTTGGCTGGTGACATGCTGCGCAGTTAGACGCATAAACCTTGGCGCCACGCTCTTTCTGCTCATCTAAGGTGTAAACCTTGGATGGGTCATCAGATGTTGCGCCCATTTCTTTTTTCTTCTCATCTACCCACTTGGTGTAATCCTCTTGGGAGACGACTCTCACTACGATCGGCATAAAAGCATGCTGTGCGCCACATAGCTCTGAACATTGACCACGGTAAGTACCGATTTTTTCTGCACGGAACCAAGTGTCACGAACAAAACCAGGAATAGCATCCTGCTTTACGCCAAATGCTGGAACTGCCCACGCATGGATTACATCATTTGCAGTAGTAATAATGCGAATCTTTTTACCAACTGGCACCACCATCTCATTGTCCACTTCCATCAAATACGTATTTGATTTTGGCGCGAGATTATTAATAGCCTCACGGGAAGTAGCAAGGGTAGACAAGAAACTAATTCCTTCGCCTTCGCCTTTGATGTAGTCGTAACCCCACTTCCACTGATAACCAGTAGTCTTAATAGTGACGTCAGAATTGGTAGTGTCTTTCATTGCTACAACCGTCTTAGTTGCTGGCAATGCCATACCGATAACAATGATCAAAGGAATGATTGTCCAAATAATTTCAACAGTAGTGCTTTCATGGAAAGAAGCAGACTTAGCACCTAAGGATTTACGGTGCTTCAAGATGGAATAAAACATCACGCCAAATACGCCCACAAAAATGAGCGCGCAGATGACCAACATCATCCAATGCAACCAATGAATCTCTGCCATGATTTTTGTGGCTGGAGCAGTAAAATTCAGCTGATTTACTGCTGGACCACCCTGCATATCTTCAGCCGCACGTGCAAATGCAGCGCCAAAGGCTGCTACTAAATAGAGCGAGGCCCTAGTGACTTTTCCAAATAAATTCATCTTATTCTCTGTTTATTGTCATGAGCTTCTGTATAAAAACACCCTCAGAAAGCCCAAAAAAACGGTATCAAGCAATTCAACTAGCGCTAATTATAGGGTTAATTAGGCTCAAGAACAAACGGGATCTACTATGCCTCGCTCAATCTTGGTAATGGTTTAAAAGATAGTGAATACTTACACTTTAGCAGGATCATTCCTAGTCTTACGTCCTATTTGATTTAAATCAATATAAGCGACATCATCTTGCGCCTTGGCGAGGTTCTTACCCAAAGCCCAGGCATGCCCATAAACCACCTCTAAGGTCAGTTTTTGAGGTAATTGAGCAGCTATGGCGCTATTTTGATAGTCGGAACTAAGCAAATTGAGCGCTCTTGCGTCTGACAAAAGGACGCTGTCAGAGACATAGTCCAAACCCAAAAACTCCATATCCATCACTGGGTCAGAAAAACGCTCGCCCAGCAGGGCATCCCCCATATCGTGCATATCCCAAGGGCTAGCCAAGTTTTGAATGGGTAATTCTTGCGCCAAGATTTCAGCTCTGAGCTCTTTGGCAGTATCAGGACCCAAATAACTGAATGTCAGTAATCCACCTTCTTTGAGCACTCGCCAGCACTCCTGCAAAAAATGCTTGGGATCGGCCAAATCCTGAATTAAGAGAACGCTCACTACTAAATCTACAGAATTATTGGGAAGATTAATGCGGCCTGTTTTCTTATAGTCATCCAGAGAAATAAGGGATGCCGACTTCATCCTTGAGTTCCAAAAACGAGCCACCCTCAATTTAAATAAATTAAAGCCTGATAGTTCACGTTCTGGCGCACTATGAAAACGAATTCCTGGAAAGCGTTTTGTCAGAAAAGAACTATGTACTCCAGGAAAATCTGGAATCAGCAAAATGTCTTTTGGCTCTAATTTCACGATGTCTAATTTTTGCAACATACGCATTGCAATTTCATCCTGAAGCCATCTGATTGATTGGGTCATTGACTCAGTATACTCAGCGACCCATGCATCCAAAAGAGAATATTTTCCAAACAATTTGTTCTCACTTACTACCAAGCGCATGTATTATTTGCGGGGTATTTCAGCGACTCACTCTTTGCCTTCATTGCTCCATCCAATTAGAATCAGATCAGCTATCTAATTACGAATGCTGTCAGCAATGCGGCCTTACTCTTGAAGCTGGGGAGCTGAAAGAAAAACGCTGCCGAGAGTGCATCGCTAATCCACCCTACTTTGATGAAACTCACTGTCTCGATCGCTACGACGGTAGATTACAAACTGCCTTACATCTGCTGAAATATCAGCGACGCCTTGCTTGTGCACATGGACTGGCATCAGCATGGAATCAGCTGATGGCTCAGAGCTTAAATAATTTATGCGCAGACTATTTACTACCGGTGCCACTGAGTTCAGAAAAATTATGCTCTCGCGGTTTTAATCAAAGCTGGGAATTAGCCAGGCGGATTGATTGTGGCAAACACATCTATAAAAACCCACACATCTTGAGACGCCACCATCATGTCCAGCATCAAGCCAAGGAGAATCGCGCTAATCGTCAAATTGCTATTCAAGATATGTTCTATATCAACCCTCAATTTCAAGGGCAACTAGAATCCGCCTCAGTAATTGTGTTTGACGATGTCATGACCAGTGGTGCAACCCTAAATGAAATCGCCCGCGTATTGAAGGACAATGGGGTATCTCATGTTATTAATTGGGTTCTTTTACGAACGCTGTACCCAGCCTCCCGAAGTTAATGTAAAGATCAACACATGTTTAATATCGTTTTATTCGAACCAGAAATTCCACCCAACACGGGTAACATCATTCGCCTGTGCGCAAACACCGGGGCAAAGCTGCATCTCATCGAGCCACTTGGCTTTCCGATGGAAGATGCCAAACTGCGCAGGGCTGGCCTGGACTATCACGAGTTCGCTAAAGTAAAAGTTCATCAAAACTGGGCGCAATTTTTGGCTGATGAACAACCTCAGCCTGAGCGTATTTTTGCCTTGACTACCAAAGGGTCTGGCAAGTTTCATGATGGCAAATATTCACCTGAAGATTATTTTGTTTTTGGCTCAGAAACCAAAGGCATCACTGAAGAAGTTAGAAGCTCAATTCCAATCACCAACCAAATCCGCTTAGCGATGCAAGATAGCAGTCGCAGTTTGAATCTCTCGAATACGGTGGCGATAGTAGTTTATGAAGCTTGGCGCCAGAACGGATTACTGGGTGGAAGTTAAGGAGCTTAAACTTCTAGCTTAGGATCGCGTCCCATCAGTTTTTTAACTGCTTCATGTGGTGATAGTTTTCCAGATAAGACTTCGCCCATCATGGTGGTAATGGGCATCTCAACACCCAAACGCACAGCGAGATTGCCGACAGCAGAGGCGCATAAGACACCCTCAGCAACATGGCCTAAGTTATCCAAAATTTCAGGTAACGGTTTTCCTGCTGCAAGCGCTAAGCCAACACGACGATTACGAGAGAGATCGCCCGTAGCTGTCAAGATCAGATCGCCTGCACCCGTTAAACCCATACAGGTCTCTGGTCTGCCACCAGCTGCTTTTACTAAACGCATCATTTCTGCGAGGCCACGGGTTAATACTGCAGCACGTGCATTTAAGCCAAGATCTAAGCCATCACCAATACCAGCTGCAATCGCTAAAACATTTTTAATAGCACCACCTAATTCGACACCAATCAAGTCATCGCTGGCATAGATGCGCATATTGCCGTGATGAAAAGCGGCCTGAACAATGTCACATAAGGCATCGGATTTACTAGCGATGGTTAATGCACAAGGCATGCCATCACCAACCTCTTGCGCAAAACTAGGTCCTGACAGAGCACCGTAAGAATGGCGTATGCCATGGCTATGTAGTTGATCTTCGCGCTCCACTACTTGGTGCGGCAATAAGGTAGTGCTGGGCTCTAAACCCTTGCACAACCAAACAATATTGAGCGGATGCTTTGCAAGGCGCAATACCTGCGCTACCGTTTCTGATAAACCGGACATCGGGGTAGCAATCACCAAAAGATCATTTTCAGAAAGGCGCTCAACGGCCCTCTCAAAACTTACCTCTAATTGCAAGCCTTTAGGTAAGGCAACACCAGGTAAATAGCCTGTATTTGCACCTGACTGCTGTATGCCCTCAATTTGCTCAACGCTTCGAGACCAAAGACTTACGTCGCCCGGCTGAAGGTAACGTGCAGCTTGCGCAGCCATAGCTGTGCCCCATGAACCAGCTCCAAGCAGCGTCACTTTCATGATCTGTGGGCTTTAAAATTCAACTTAGTGAGGAAGAACGATTTTGCTTTCATCGGCTGAGCTACTTTCCGTTGCAGTAGCTTGCGCAGCCTGCATCAGGCGATGTTCGTACATACCGTGGAAATTAATCTCATTCAAATGGATTGGCTGGAAACCAGCACGACTAATAGTGTCGGCAATATTTGAGCGCAGATAAGGATACAAAATTGTTGGGCAAGCAATGCCTAACATGGGATCAATTTGCTCGGCAGGGATATTACTAAATTCAAAAATACCCGCTTGCTTTGCTTCAACCAAGAAGAGTACTTTGCCCTCTACCTTAGCAGTTACTGTAGCAATTAAGGCAACCTCAAAAATTTCATCACCCAAGCGAGTAACTGCAACATCGACCTCCACTTCAACTTGAGGCTCAGCTGCAACCAATAAAATTTGCGGTGCATGCGGTTGCTCTAAAGATAAATCCTTGAGATAGATTCTTTGAATACGAAAACCAGGCTCTTTTGAAGTATCGGCTGTATCTGGAGCGGAAGTAGTTTGTTCAGTCATGGAAACTTTCTGAGTAAATTTTTAAGCAAGCAGTGGATCAAGTTGGCCGGCGCGGTCTAAAGCAACGAGGTCGTCATAACCGCCAACATGAGTCTCACCAATGTAAATTTGTGGCACTGTACGACGACCAGTACGGGTCATCATGATCTCGCGCTGAGCAGGATCCCGGTCAATCAGAATCTTCTCTAAACTGGCAACACCCTTCTTGTGCAGAAGCTTCTCTGCCATAACGCAGTAAGGGCAAACTTGAGTGCTGTACATCGTGACTGGTGGCATATCTAGGGCTCGCTGAATTATTTAACTAATGGCAAGGCTGCAGCTTGCCAGCCTTGAACGCCGCCATCTAGAACTGCAACCTCTGGGAACCCCAGCTTATTAAGCTCTGGGACGAGCTTGCGAGCATTCGCACCGGACTGACAGACCAAAATAATGGGATTTTTACGATCTAGCTTGAGCTTGTCTATTCCAGATGAAATTTGCTCAGCCAAAATATGCTTTGATCCTGGAAGATGGCCAATCTTAAAATCTGATTCTGGACGCAAGTCCAAAACAGCTGCTTTACGACGATTGATCCAAATAGTCGCTTCTGTAGGCGATAAGCCTTTTCCGCTAATAAGCGTAGATAATGTAGGGAAGAAGAGCGCTGCGCCCGTAACTAACAGGAGGGCAATCAGCGCTAAATTATCAATTTGTGTGAGAAAGTTCATCACCGGATTATAGAATGGCTCTATGAAACAACTTGTCCTTATTCGTCATGGCGAATCCGCCTGGAACCTTGAAAACCGATTTACTGGCTGGGCGGACGTTGACTTAACCCCTAAGGGTACTGAGCAGGCCCTTGCTGCAGGTGAAAACCTCCGTAAGGCTGGCTATGAGTTTGATGTGGCCTATACCTCAGTGCTCAGAAGAGCCATTCGTACCCTGTGGCACATTCAGGACGCTATGGACCTCATGTGGTTGCCAGTGGTGCATAGCTGGAGACTGAATGAGCGCCACTATGGAGCTCTCACAGGCCTAAATAAAGCTGAGACCGCCCAACAATACGGAGATGCCCAAGTTCATATTTGGCGTCGCTCTTACGATATAAGGCCACCGCTCCTAGAAAAAGATGATGAGCGTAATCCGCAAAATGACCCACGTTACGCAAAACTCAGTGATTCTGATATTCCCCTAGGGGAGTGCCTTAAAGACAATGTCGAGCGTGTACTACCCCTTTGGAATGAATCGATCGCCCCCGCCCTTAAAGCCGGTAAGCGTGTTTTACTTGTAGCACACGGCAATAGCATTCGCTCTTTAATTAAGTATCTTGACCAGGTTTCTGATAAAGACATCATGGAAATCAATGTTCCCAATGGCATCCCGCTGGTTTATGAGCTCGATGACAATCTCAAACCTATTCAGCATTTTTATTTGAATTAAGGTAAAACTGAAACATGCGCGTATTTTTAAAGAACTTTGCCCTAATCTCTGTCGGCCTCATCGCCGGGGTTGCAGCCACTATTCAGCTGTCAGCTACAGCCCAACAGGGCACGACACTCCCTTTAGATGAGCTGCGGACACTATCGAATGTCTTTGCGCAAATCAAGCGTGAGTATGTTGAGCCAATTGAAGATAAACAACTGCTAACCGATGCAGTCAAGGGCATGGTGAGTAGCCTTGATCCTCACTCCACCTATCTTGATAAAAAAGATTTTTCTGAAATGCAAGAGCAAACCAGCGGCAAGTTTGCTGGCCTTGGTATTGAAATCACCTCAGAAGATGGCGTTGTCAAGGTACTCAATCCGATTGAAGATAGCCCTGCAGCACGCGCTGGCTTGCAAGCTGGTGACCTCATTACGCGCTTAGACGACAAACCGGTTCGTGGCATGTCGCTAGATAAAGCAGTGCGAACCATGCGTGGTACACCAGGCACAAAAATTACCTTGACCGTCTTTCGTAAAAGCGAAGAGCGTAGCTTCCCGGTAACCATTACCCGCGCTGAAATTAAAGTGCAATCAGTTAAAGCCAAAATTTTGGACAACAATATTGCCTGGGTCAGGGTGACGAGCTTTCAGGAACGTACCATTCCTGATCTTGCCAAGAAATTAACTGAGCTTGCAAATCAAGATCCAAAAATGAAGGGCATCATTCTTGATCTCAGAAACAATGGCGGGGGCTTATTACAAGGCGCAGTCGGTGTTGCTGCTGCTTTCTTGCCAGCAGATGCTGTCATCGTTTCCACTAAAGGTCAGACTGCGGACTCTAAGCAGGTGTTTAATGCAACACCGGCGATGTATCGCCTCAGTGAGCCTGGAGATCCCTTAGCTGGCGTACCAGCCATGTATAAAAAATTACCAATGGTAGTTTTGGTAAATGCCTATTCAGCATCAGCCTCTGAGATTGTGGCTGGCGCATTGCAAGATTACAAACGTGCAACCATTATTGGTAAAACGACTTTTGGTAAGGGTTCTGTACAAACAGTTCGCCCCCTAACCAATGATTCAGCATTAAAAATCACTACGGCGTATTACTACACACCAAGTGGCAAATCAATTCAAGCGTATGGCATCAAACCCGATATTGCAGTGGATCAAAACAAAGATGGTGATCCTGATGATGTATTGATCACTCGCGAGATTGATAGCGAAAAGCATTTGCGTAACAAGCAATCCTCAGAAGAAAAACTAGCCTCGGAACGAGAAAAACGTCGGCTAGAAGAGTTACAGCGCATTGAAGAAAAAAATGCCAAGAAAACTCCTGAAGAGAAAGAAAAAGAAAAGTCCAAAAAGCCTGTCGAGCTTGGCGGTACGGATGACTTTATGCTGACTCAGGCAGTCGCCTTTATCAATGGTGAACCCGTAAAACGCTCCGCCTCTAAGCTAGAGTAAGTTCTCGCATTAAGAATACATATGAATGATGAGCAGCTGCTTCGCTACTCGCGGCATTTACTACTAGAAGAAATTGATGTTGCTGGCCAAGAAAAGCTTCTTGGCTCGCACATACTCATCATTGGCGCTGGCGGATTGGGAAGTGCTGCCGCGCCTTACTTAGCTGCAGCTGGTGTTGGAAAAATTACGCTAGTTGATCATGACCAAGTCGAGCTCACTAATTTGCAGCGACAAATCATGCACACCCAGAATTCGATTGGCAAGACTAAAGTGGAGTCTGGGAAGCAATTTTTACAAAACCTGAATCCCACCCTCACGATTAACGCAATCGCAGAAAAGGCTTCGGAAGATTTACTAGATAGACTCCTGCCGGCAGCGCATCTTGTTTTAGATTGCACGGATAACTTTGCTACTCGCCAGCTTATCAATCAAGCCTGCTTTACCCACAAGATTCCACTCGTATCTGGTTCTGCACTCAAATTTGATGGTCAAGTCAACGTCTTTGATTTCCGCAATGAAACCTCACCCTGCTATGCCTGTATTTTTTCTCCAGAAGAACGATTTGAAGAAGTCAGCTGTGCCAGCATGGGCATCTTTTCCCCGCTCGTTGGCATTATTGGTGCAATGCAAGCCGCCCAAGCTCTTCAGGTATTGATTGGCTTTGGTCAGCCTCTCGTTGGAAGAATGTTGTTGTGGAATGCCATAAATACTCAGATTGATGAGATTCGTATTGCTCGCAATCCCGCCTGTAAGGTGTGTAGCTCACAACACCAGAAAAATTAAGAGAGCAGATATTCCAATGCTTTGGCCTGCTCTTCGGGCTCATAAGCACGAAGAACTCTGGGGGCGCGAGTCTTTAATAGACCTACATTTGCTTTTAATATCTCACGCTTGACCAACAATAACTGACTGAAGTGCATTGAGAAATCCGTCAGACCGAGTGCAAGCAATAGCTTCGTAAATGCTGGATCACCAGCCATCTCGCCGCAAACAGCAACAGGCACATCAGCGCGCTTAGCTTGATCAATGATGTTAAATAGCAAATTCAAAATAGCTGGATGCAAAGGATCATATAAGTGTGCCACCGCATGATCTGCGCGATCAATTGCCAAGGTGTACTGAATTAAGTCATTAGTACCAACAGAAAGAAAATCGAACCGATTGATAAAGAGCGGTAGCATCAAGGCAGCTGCCGGGACTTCAATCATTGCGCCAACTTGAATATTGGGATTAAATGCCTGGCCACGCTGATGTAATTGCTGCTTAGCTTTTTCAATCAATCCAAACGTTTCATCGATTTCTTTGGCATGAGCCAGCATCGGAATCATGATGCGCGCCTGACCATGAGCCGATGCGCGCAAGATTGCTCTGAGTTGCGTTAAAAAGATTTCAGGTTCTGTTAAAGACCAGCGAATCGCTCGCAATCCAAGTGGTGATGTGCCAGTTTGAGAGGTATCACCACCTCCACCCAGGGCTTTATCAGCGCCAACGTCAATGGTTCTAATATTGACGGGTAGACCATGCATTAAATCGACTATGCGACGATATTCTTCATACTGACGCTCTTCATCAGGCAGAGCCTGCTTGCGATCCATGAATAAAAATTCGGAGCGGAATAAGCCAACACCTACAGCACCCAACTTCACTGCCTGAATAGCATCTTCGGGTAATTCAATATTGGCAGATAACTCAATCTCCACACGATCAGCTGTTTCTGTCTTGGAATGCTTTAACTGCTTAAGCTTACGGGTCTCTTTTAAAGCTTGAGTTTGTAGTTTTCGATACTCGGCAAGAAGCTGTTCATCGGGCGCAACAACGACAACTCCATGCTCCCCATCTAATATTAACCAATCGCCATGACGAATCATTTCACTGGCATGTCGTACACCGACTACTGCCGGAATTTCCATACTGCGCGCAACAATAGCGGTATGAGAGGTCTTACCACCAAGATCGGTTACAAACCCCGTAAAAGCATGATCTTTAAAACGCAGCATGTCATGAGGAGCAATGTCGTGGGCAACAATAATCGACTCAATGCCGATATCGCTTGCAGGCAAAAATTCAGCATCATTCAAAGGATCTTTTTGCTGGGCATTCAAGGCTTTAATAACGCGCTCTGCTACCTGACGAATATCGTTAGCACGCTCTTTTAAATAGGTATCCTCAATATCTGCAAATTGCTCTAAAAGATCATTTAACTCGGTTGTTAAAGCCCAAGCCGCATTTAACCTTTGAGTACGAATTAATTTAATGGGCTTCTCAGTTAAAGCAGGGTCAGCCAAGATCATGCCGTGAACATCTAAGAATGCAGCCATTTCTTGTGGCGCGTCTTTAGGTAAACCTTGACGCAACTGTTCCAATTCCTGGCGCACCTGCTCAAAAGCATCTAATAATTTTTGAGCCTCATCCTCTTCTTTACCAGATTCAACTAAGTAATGACTAACCTCTAATGCAGCACGCGATATCAGTACGGCCCTCCCAATGGCAATGCCCTTAGAGACTGCTATTCCGTGCAAAGCAAAAGTCATCCTTATTCGCCCTCACCAAATCGATCGTTGATTAATGCAGTTAAAGCTTGCATTGCCTCATCTTCTTTTTCCCCAACAGTTTCTAAAGTGACAGTACTCCCAATCCCAGCGGCCAGCATCATGACGCCCATAATGCTCTTGGCATTGATTTGACGACCATTGCGAGACAAGAAGATTTCGCATGGAAACTCAGCAGCAAGCTGTGATAGCTTGGCTGATGCTCGAGCATGTAAGCCCAACTTATTAATAATTTCTATTTCAGCAACTGGCATAGCGAATCCTATTTCTCTGTAGTGGCTTGTGGGGTTTTAGAACCTAAACGTAAGATGCCATTTTGACCACCCTGAAGCGCTTTATGAGCTAATTCTTCCAGGCCCTCGCCGCGATGGGAGATGCATCGCATCAGCATGGGTAAATTAAGGCCCGCTAAAACAATAACGGGAGCATTCAAACCCGAAAGTGGGCCCAGAGCTTCAAGCTTAGACGCCACATTGGCTGGGGTAGCGCCCATCACATCAGTCAAAATCAAAACGCCCTGACCTGTGTTCACTCCGTAGGCTGCTTTTAAGAGCCGATCGAAACTGATTTTTATATCTTCGTAGGGCGGAATATCTACAGCCCTCACTCTCTCCGGTGCCACACCAAAGGCATGCTCAGCAAAACCAAGCATCGCGCTTGCTACTGGGGTGTGGGCAACTATGACGATTCCAACCATATTTATGCCAATGCCTTTTCAAGCGCCGTTAACCAAAATTTTGGGACATCAAATCCACTTTGTTCAGTAATTTCTACAAAACAGGTTGGACTAGTCACATTAATTTCTGTGACGTATGCCCCAATTAAATCTAATCCTACCAAGAATAAGCCTCGGGCATTCAAAATGGGAGCCAAGCGCTCCGCAATTTTTCTCTCAGCGTCCGTTAGTGGCATTGCCACTCCCTTACCCCCTGCAGCCAAATTGCCTCGGATTTCACTACCCTGCGGAATGCGAGCTAATGAGAATGGCACTACCTCACCACCGATCAGCAACACCCTTTTATCGCCTTGCTTAATCTCTGGTAAGAATCTCTGCACCATCAAAGTACGTGCGCCATTTTCACCTAAGGTCTCAACAATGCTGGCAAGATTTAAAGCATCTGGCCCAACACGAAATACACCCATACCCCCCATACCATCTAGGGGCTTAATCACAATGTCTTGATGCTCTTGATGAAACACTTCAATCGCACTGAGTTCACGCGTTACTAAAGTTGGCGGAATAAGTTCGGGAAACTCAGTGATGGAGATCTTTTCGGAATGATCCCGAATAGCAGTTGGATTATTGAATACTTTCGCACCCTGACGAACCGCAGTAGACAGTAGCCAGGTTGTATTGAGATATTCAATATCAAATGGCGGATCAGTGCGCATCATGACTGCGTTAAAAGTATTTAGAGGGCGATCTTCTACAGCGCCCAATTCAAACCATCCGGTACCGCTTGGTTTGATATCAAGAGCCTGGCAATCTGCCACGACAAAATCTTTTCTCCAGAGGATATTGCGACTTTCGCAAAACCAAAGTTGATGCCCTGCTTCTTGCGCAACTCGCATCATTGCTAAGGTGGAATCTTTACTAATCTTAAAAGACTCTAAAGGATCCGCAATGAAAAGCAGGTTCATGTCAGTATCCGAATAAATTAAGCAGCTTCAGCATTAGGATCAGAGCGCTCTAGTTCTAGAGAGGCTGCCAGCAAGGCTAGGCGAGCGACGACGCCATACAAATAAAAGCGATTTGGCGGTGCACTGCCAGGCTTTGCACCTAAATCTGGGATAGAGTTTTGTTCAAATGCCAGAGGTACAAAATGCATGCCTGGAGCATTCAAATTCTCATCAGGGCCGCGGTCTGTATGCACTCGATAGAAGCCACCAATCACATAGCGATCGATCATGTACACCACTGGCTCCGCAACAGCTTCATTGACTTTCTCAAAGGTATAGACACCTTCTTGAATCAATACATCACTTACCTCAAGACCTTCTTTTACAACACTCATCTTGTTGCGATCTTTGCGGTTCAGGTCTTTGAGCTGTGAAGGATCATTCACCACCATGATGCCCATACCGTATGTTCCAGCATCCGCCTTAACTACAACGTACGGTTTTTCTTTAATACCGTACTCACGGTATTTCTTAGCAGTCTTCTTGAGAACTTTCTCGACAGCCGCTTGTAATTCTTCTTCGCCCTTGCGCTCATGGAAATTCACATCAGAGCAACTAGCAAAGTAGGGGTTAATCATCCAGGGATCAATATCAACTACCTTCGCAAACTTCTTAGCAACCTCATCGTAAGCAGCGAAGTGTTTAGACTTGCGGCGGACATGCCAGCCAGCATGCAGACCTGGTAAAAGATACTGCTCATGCAGGTTTTCTAAGATCGGAGGAATGCCTGCTGATAAATCATTGTTTAGCAAAATTGAGCAAGGGTCGAAATCTTTTAAACCAAGACGCTGCTTCTTTAAACCTAAACGAGATAAAGGTTCCATTAAGAGACGATTGCCATCAGGCAAGTCAATCCAAGTTGGCTTTTTAATCTCATCAGACAAAGTACCTAAACGCACATTAAGACCTGCTTGACGCAAGATCGAAGATAAACGCGCAATATTCTGTAAATAGAACGTATTGCGAGTATGTCGCTCAGGTATCAATAGTAAATTTTTTGCCTCAGGACAAATCTTCTCAATTGCAGCCATTGCCGCCTGAACTGCTAAAGGCAACATTTGGGGTGAGAGGTTGTTAAAACCACCTGGGAACAGGTTGGTATCAACTGGTGCAAGCTTAAAGCCCGCATTACGCAAGTCAACTGAGCAATAGAACGGCGGAGTGTGCTCTTGCCACTCAAGCCTGAACCAGCGCTCAATCGTTGGAGTTGCTTCTAATACCTTCGACTCAAGATCGAGAAGGGGACCGTTTAGGGCAGTGATGAGATGTGGGACCATTTCACCATTGTAAGATTTTTTAAAAGAAAGACGCGGAATCCAAGGATTCCGCGCTTAAAAACCGGGCAGTTTACTAAAGCCGCCCAGTGAGGGGTAAATCTACTGATTAAGACTCGTAAGCAGTCTCACCGTGTGAGCTGATATCCAAACCTTCGCGCTCTTCATCTTCTTTAACACGTAGGCCAACTACTAAATCAACCAATTTGAAGGCGATATAAGAAACCACACCTGACCAAATTAAGGTAACGATGACGCCTTGGCTCTGAATCCACAATTGGCTAGCAATGGAGTAGTCAGGGGCTGCAGCATTCGCTACATAATCCCAAATACCTGTTCCGCCTAAAGCTGGGTCTGCGAACACGCCAGTTAACAAAGCGCCCAAAATACCGCCAACGCCGTGCACACCGAATACGTCCAAGCTGTCATCTGAGCCCAAAAGCTTCTTGAGACCGGTAACACCCCATAAGCAAACTACACCAGCAGCAGCACCGATTACAAGGGCGCCCATTGGGCCTACGAAACCAGCAGCAGGGGTAATTGCAACTAAACCTGCTACGCAACCAGATGCACCACCCAACATGGAAGGCTTACCTTTAAGAACCCACTCAGCAACTGACCAGCTCAGTACTGCTGCAGCGGTTGCAAATAATGTGTTTACGAATGCCAAGGCTGCACTGCCGTTTGCTTCGAGAGCAGAACCAGCATTGAAACCAAACCAACCGAACCACAAGAGTGAAGCACCAATCATGACGAATACTAGGTTGTGCGGCTTCATTGCCTCTTTGCCGTAACCCAAACGTTTGCCGATGACGAATGAACCTACCAAACCTGCAATCGCAGCATTGATGTGAACAACGGTACCGCCAGCAAAGTCGAGAACACCCTTCTGCCATAGCCAACCAGCACGCGCTGTGATTGCCTCAAGTGATGCTGCATCTTTGATGTCATCAGGACCAGGCCAGAACCAAACCATGTGAGCGATTGGCAAGTAGCTGAAAGTGAACCAAAGAATGACAAACAATACGATTGCAGAAAACTTAGCACGCTCAGCAAATGAACCAATGATCAAGCAGCATGTGATTGTTGCAAACGCAGCTTGGAAGGCCATAAATACATACTCAGGAATCACAATTCCTTTACTAAATGTAGCGGCAACTGAATCTGGAGTAATACCAGCTAAGAACAAGCGATCGAGTCCACCGACGAATGCGCCACCTTCAGTAAATGCAAAGCTGTATCCATAGAGAGCCCACAACACGGTGATCAATGCAAACACAAACATACACTGTACTAGTACAGAAAGAATGTTCTTACTACGTGTCAAACCGCCGTAGAACAAAGCCAAACCCGGCAATGTCATCAAGATTACTAATGCAGTACACACTAGTACCCAAGCTGTATCACCCTTGTTCGGAACTAGTGCAGGAGCAGCAGCAACTGCAGCTGCGGCTGCTGCGGCAACAGGCTTAGCCTCATCAGCAAAAGCTGGCGAAGCTACCATGACACTGGTTGCACCAATAGCCAAGGCCATTGCGCTTGCAGCTAGGAGTCGTTTCATCCAAGTTAACATTTTGAACCTCTCTTTAAAGTGCTGACGCGCCGGTTTCACCGGTACGAATGCGAATGACGTGTTCAACTGGGGAGACAAAAATCTTGCCATCGCCAATTTTTCCAGTACGAGCGGATTTTTCAATTGCTTCAATCGCTCGCTCCAAGATGCCATCTTCAACAGCAGCTTCAATTTTTACTTTCGGCAAAAAGTCGACTACATACTCAGCACCGCGATACAACTCGGTGTGACCTTTTTGACGGCCAAAGCCTTTAACTTCAGTGACGGTGATGCCCGAAACTCCCACTTCCGAGAGAGCTTCGCGCACTTCGTCAAGCTTGAAGGGCTTGATGATTGCGGTAATTAATTTCATACGTTTCTCCGTTCAGAGGAAAGAATTAAAAAGCTTTAGTAAGAGAGATCAAACCACCTGCTTTACCGGCATTTGAATTTTGCGGAGTTGCATAAACAGGGTTACCAGCATATGTTTTAGCATTTGTTCCTACATATGCGATGGCTCCTGATAGGCCGCCGCCAAAATCTTTGGTTAAACCAAGTTTCCAATCAGCATAGCTAAAGTTATACGCAGAAGAATTATTGCTAATCATCTGGTACCCTGCATGCGCATTCAAAGCTATCCCATAAACGCCGGTGTCATAATTTACAGTCAGATCAGGATATGTAGAGCCAGTACTGTTATAGATACCAAATAGTGGTGTAACTGCATATGACAATTTAGCAAAGCCTGTTACGGGTCCGAAAGTAAAGTTTTGGGCTGCATATATTTCAGTAGTGTTCGGACTAACACCAGCACTTTGACGTGCTGCACCCAAGGCAGTAGTGTTTGCTGTTGCAGATGCAGTTCTGCTTACGCCGTTAATACCGGGCAGACCTTGGGTCGGATAGTAATATTGCAAAACACCAACATCAGTTGCAAAGCCTTCAGCAATGAATTCTTTTTTGAATCCAGCATAAAAATCCATCTCAAGTGGTGCAGATACTGTTGCAGTTCTTGTTGGAGATCCTGCAACGCCGTATCCATCACCAATCCAGCTAATCGAGCTATTCCAGTTACCAACATAAAAACCGCTTTCATGGGCATAGTCAAAGCCACCCTGAATTGCTGGCTTAAAGTTTGACTGGGTCAGACCGCGATAACGGTAATCATTCACCACTGTTACGTTAGCTGTAATAGGGCTTGCTTCTGGAGCCTCTGGCGCAGCTGGTGCTGTTTGCGCAAATGCTGTTGTTGCGAATAAGCCAGAAGCTGCAAGAGCGATGGCTGACTTTTGAATCGTTTTCATATGAAACTCCTTAGTGGTCATAAAAAAGGGATAGATGCTTTATTGCATGGAGTGATCATGACGGATGGGGAGATCACGTATTTGTCACAATTCCCCTAAATAAGGCTTATGCACAATTTTGGTGCTTAGATATGCACTATTTTCGTTCATTTAGGTGCATATCCGGCTTTTTTAGTTGGTTTCGCCTGCTTTTAGCCCGACAACTTAAAATACTTTCTTAATCCTTTACGCAAATTTCAAAAGAACGGCGGGCAGCATTATGCAAAAACCAGGTGAAATCATAGAACAAATCCAGCGTATTGCTAGCGATATGCAGAACAAGGTTGGGGATGCTATTCGTAATTCACCAGCGCAAGAGATTGAAAAGAACGTGCGCGCCATGATGAATCAAGGTTTTCAGAAAATGGACTTGGTTACTCGCGAAGAGTTTGAGTTGCAATCCAAGGTACTAGCAAAGACTAGAGAAAAGTTGGAAGCTCTCGAAGCTAAAGTAGCTGCCTTAGAAAAGTCTTAAGCAGTATCTAGTTTCATCTGGAAATTATTCTGGATGAAACTCATCAAAGAAGTTTAAGTACGCCTCTTCAGAGAAAAATGTTTTGGCATTCACTCGCGCTGGTGCAGTGTGCAAAACCGAGACCTGATAAATCCAAACTCCATTATCTGCTGTCATTCTGGTGATCCAACGAACACGCATTGACTGCTCTACTCTGCCAGAGGATTGAAACTCTAAAAAATAATCTTTAGTAGCGGCGCGCTGTTTATTTGCAGTCCGATAAAGAGCATCAACATTGATGGCACTCCCTTGGTTTACATTTGCGCGGCTAAATAAGTTACCTTGCATCTGCTCTAATAAATTAGGCGCTAGGCTAACTTGATTTTTACTCAAACGAATCGCGCTCACCGAATAAATATCATCATCAATCTTTACCGCTTCTAAGGTTTGTGGAATTTCTTGATTTTGATATGGGAGTTTTCTCTCGATCTTTTCAGGCTTACCCGGAAAGAGAGCGGTGTAAGCCTCTTGTGGAGACTGCACAGTGCGCCAATCTAATTTAGGGCTACAAGCAGAAAGTAAAAATGCAAGCGCCAAAACTACACAAAACTTTTGGAGCATAACTTTAGATAACACCTGCACTGTGCGCTTGTTGGTCAGCATGATAGCTAGAGCGCACCATCGCGCCCACGGCAGCATGTGAGAAGCCCATAGCGTAAGCCTCTGCCTCAAATTGCTTAAACACATCTGGATGGACATAACGCTGAACTGGAAGATGATGACCTGACGGTGCTAAGTACTGACCAATCGTCAACATATCGATATTGTGCTCACGCATATCGCGCATCACCGCCAAGATCTCTTCATCCGTTTCGCCTAAGCCCACCATCAAACCGCTCTTGGTTGGAATATGTGGGAAGCGTTCTTTAAAGTCTTTCAACAACTTCAACGAGTGTGCGTAGTCTGCGCCAGGACGCGCCTGCTTATATAAACGCGGCACAGTTTCTAAATTGTGATTCATGACGTCTGGCAGGCCTTTTGGCGCATGCTCAGAAAAAATATCTAAAGCCTTGTCTAAGCGGCCACGGAAATCCGGTACCAACACTTCAATACGTGTATTCGGGGAGAGATCGCGTGACTGAGAAATACAGTCCACATAATGCATCGCACCACCATCACGTAAATCGTCGCGATCTACGCTAGTAATCACCACATAATTTAATTTCAGGGCGGCAATCGTACGCGCTAAATTACCTGGTTCTTTTGCATCCAAGGGATCTGGCCTGCCATGACCCACGTCACAAAATGGGCAACGACGTGTACATTTATCGCCCATGACCATAAAGGTAGCCGTGCCTTTACCAAAGCACTCACCAATATTAGGGCAACTTGCTTCTTCGCAAACTGTAACTAACTCATTTTCTCGAAGAATCTTTTTAATCTCAGAGAAGCGAGAATTTCCAGAAGCGGCTTTTACTCGAATCCAATCGGGCTTTTTGAGTACTTGCTCCAGGGGAACAATCTTGATTGGAATGCGTGCAGTTTTCTCACTCGATTTCTGCTTGCGGGAGGCATCGTAGTTGAGATCCTGGCGACTATTGATAGTAGCGGTGGTATCGAGTTCCGGCTTATTGGTGGTCATGATGAAATCAGTTGCTTTTGCAAATGCCCTAAAAGGGTTTGGCTAATAATGTCTATATTGTCCTTGATCCCAAGAGTTTGCATATCTACAGTCCTTAAGCCCTCATACCCACATGGGTGAATACGGGCAAAAGCAGCCAAATCAGTAGACACATTAAGGGCAAGCCCATGATAAGAGCACCCCTTGGAGACCTTGAGTCCCAGGGCGGCAATCTTGGCACCTCGATACTCTGCCTGTATTGAACTCTCCTGGGCAATATAAATACCCGGCGCTCCAGCATGTCTTTCTGCCTGAATACCAAAATCTGCCAAGGTATCAATCAAAGCCTGCTCGATTCGGGTGACAAGCTCTTTTACAAAAATACCCAAACGTCTCAGATCGAGCAGTAAATACACCACGATTTGTCCAGGCCCGTGATATGTAATCTCACCACCACGATCAACCTGTACTAATGGAATTTGATTACTAGGGGAATGTAAGTTACCCGCATCCCCCGCTAAGCCCAAAGTAAAGACCGGGGGATGCTCAAGAATCCAAATTTCATCTGGGGTATCACTATCTCGCTGCTGCGTAAAATCCCGCATCGCTTGATAGGTTGACTCGTACTCAGCTAACCCTAAATGTTTTACTAAAAAACTCATACCGATAATTTAGAGGACAACGCTAACCAAAGGATGCGTAGATAAAGTGCGATACAACTCATCTAACTGCTCTCGGCTAGTAGCAGTGATTGGCAATGTAATGCCTAAATAATTTCCATCTTTGGAGGGTCGCTGCTCAACCTTACTCTCATCGAAGGTAGGATCAAATTGGCGAGCAATGTGCAAGATTGCGGGCAGATATTCGGGATTAGCTTTACCCATTACCTTGATCGGAAACTCTGATGGATATTCGATAAGGGATTTTTTATCTTCAGTCATATGCTTTTATCTTTTAACTTTTCTGTTTACTTTATTGATTACGGTGATCGGGCATGCCCAACCAGGCGCTAGTAATGATGTTACGTATGCAATGTAAACGTCGATGGAAAAAATGATCGGCACCTGGCACCACTTGAACTGTTAACTCTTGAGGACGCGCCCAATCTAAGACATCAATCAAGGGAATGGTTTCATCTACCTCACCATGAATCAAAATCGTATCAGCAGGCACGGGTGCTAAGACCCATTTGCCAGCCGCACTACCCACCATGACGAGCCGCTCAGCTGGGCGCCCTAGCTCTGCCAAGCGCTGAACCAAATGGGTACCAACAAAACTACCAAATGAAAAGCCAGAAACCACTAAAGGCAAAGTATTGGCAGTCTCTACCCATGCCTGTTGCGCAGTCGCCTCAAGTTGACTCCAACTAGAAGGAGTGCGCATCCAATCGGTGACGTGCAGCAAGTCTTCCATCTCACCGACACCGTCATCATGCATACCAGCGGTAGCACCTACTCCGCGAAAATTAGGGCGCACGCTCACGTAACCCAATTGATTAAAAGCACGCGCCATGGTTTGCGCAACCTTGTTATCCATCGTTCCGCCCATCAGTGGGTGTGGATGCGCAACTAAAGCCAAACCTCTCACCAAAAAATCAGGATTATTTTTTAATTCGTCTGGCAGATCAATCGACATTTCGATTTGACCTACAACACCATCAATCTGAATTATTTTGGTACGGCTATTCATGAAAGAACTTTCTGAAATCTTTTAAGCTAACTGCAGGCGCTCTACTGGGCGTCCTTGTATTAAGTGTGACTGGATGATTTCTTCGATATCTTCAGTATCGATAAAGGTATACCAAATACCCTCTGGATAAATCACCGCCACCGGGCCATCAGCACAACGGTCTAAACACCCTGCTTTATTAATGCGGATGTTTCCTGGACCAGATAAGCCTAACTCTTTGACACGCTTTTTTGCGTAATCAAAAAGGGCAAAAGCATTATGACGATCACAACAATCTTCGCCGTTACTGCGCTGGTTTAGACAGAAAAAAACATGGTGTTTAAAACTCATATGTCACCTCAATCAAGGTTTTAAATTAAAGGTGGTTCTATTTCGGAGTACCCAAAATAATGCTAATGGCAACCATACTACTGAAACCCATTGCATTAATTCATTAAAATGCAATAGCCGACCTTGATACCAATGTCGTAATGTCAGAATGAAATAGGGATTGTCTGGTAGCAAATTAATTACCAAGGTGGCAGTGACTAAGCAGGCGATTGCAAGCCAAGCTTTGCTGGGTAAAGAAAACTGAAGAGCCCATCTCAACAACAGACTGCCCAGCACCATTCCCCAAATAGCCCCTGCGGTGAGCCACAACAAACCAAATTCCGTCCCGAACTGTAATGCAGTAAAGGCAATCTTCACTAAAACAGTAAAGCAAAGCAGACTATTGAGTATTTTCCACTGAGGCGCTTTTGCACGCATCCCTAAAGATAGCAAGAGTCCAGTGCCGAGCCAACAAACCGCCGTAATGATGGATTCTTGAATAACATGATTGACCACCATGGTGCCCCAGTCGACCGAGGCAAAAATGGCATGCCCCCATACTCCCGTTCCCAACCAAGAGCTCTGGGGATAGATCTGAGCCCAGGGAAAAAGTAAAAATAAGGCGCAAGCAGCCCAGTTCACGCCAAACCATTGGTCAAAGCGACGACGTATTGCACTTCCAGAGAGCCACTGGGGGCCCAATGGAATGGCTAATAAGCCACCCATCAAACCGCCCAATACATTGGCCCACCAATCCATTTGGCTTGGAATACGAGTGGGTAGCCAAGTTTGTAGGGACTCCACACTAAAAGCCAATGCCGCACTAAAGCTCAAGGCAACGCTTAAGGCAACAAAATTACGCCAACGTGGGTAACAAGCAAAGACCAGCAGAAACCCCAAGGGAATATAGGCCAAGACATTGACCAACACATCAAAGAGCGTAATAAAGCGAGGTAAGGGTGCATCCAACCATGCCCATGGGGCGATCCCATTGGAAAAGTTGAAATCAAAGGGATTTAGGCTGACATAGATAATTAAAAGCGCATAGCTCAAACTAATGGCCCTAGCCAAAGGCATTGCCTGGAGAGGCCAAACAAACTTGCGAGGACGCTGATCTTCGTGTTGCATTCCCTTATTCTAGGTCAGCCAGCCTAGATCTTTCTACAATAGAAAAATGAGCCCGAATTGCATTCTTGAACGCGTTGCCACCACCAAGTCAACTAATGATGATTTATTGGCTCGTTGGCGTGCCGGTGAATTAATTGATCCCGTAGCTCGCATAGCCCACGATCAGACCTCTGGCAAGGGTAGAGCTGGCAGAGTTTGGCTTTCCAAGCCTGGAGATACCCTATGCTTTTCCTTGGCATACCCATTCGATAAACGCCCCCAAGAGCTGAGCGGACTTAGTCTAGTTATTGGACTAGCAGTTATTGCCGGTATTGCTGGAGCTTTGCAGATCCATGAAACCACTCTCCATCAACAAGGTCTAAGACTGAAGTGGCCTAACGATTTACTACTGAACAATGCCAAACTTGGTGGCATCCTGATTGAAGGCGGACAAAGTAGTCCAAGTTCACCCACTTGGATGGTGATCGGGCTAGGCCTGAACTTACGTAATGCAGCATTGATTGGGCAGAACTCAGAAAATCAAGTCTCTTTTTCTGCTGCCGCTTTGGATCAACTCGCACCTCATCACGTGCCGATTCCGGATGTGGAGTTCATTTGGCTAAAAATGATTGAGTCATTTGAAAGGCATTTAACCCAATTTGAACAGCATGGGTTTGGCTACTTTCAAGATTCCTGGTCGCACTGGGACGCCTTTCATGGTCAGCCTGTTTGCATATCAGGTGCCGGCAAAGAGCCCGTCACTGGAGTCTCTTCCGGAGTGGATGATTCTGGTGCACTTATTCTTCATCAGCATGACAAATCTATCGCTATTCATGCGGGCGATGTTTCTTTGCGAGTTCAATCATGAGTCTGTATTTGGTATTTGATCTTGGAAACACTCGACTCAAGTGGGCCGCGGTCGAATCTACACAAAACATTGCAGACCGCAATAAAAAACTGTGGGCATACTCTGGGTCGATCAGCACCAAATCTTTTCAGTCAGCCGAACTACGCGCTGAGCTGTCTGACTATATTTCTAAAACCTTACCTAAGCCAGATGCTATTGCCTTTTGTTGCGTAGCAGGCGATGCTGCTATTGAAAATCTACGCAGTCTGTTTCCGCAATGGCAAGATCTTGAGTGGAAACAGTTCACAGGTGGTAGTCCTTACGAGGGCTTACGAACACTCTATCAAGACCACAGCAAATTGGGAGCAGATCGATGGGCCGCACTGATTGGCGCAAGAGCTCTCTCTAGTACTAACACGCTGGTGATCAACGCTGGGACGGCCACTACCATTGACTTACTGGGTGGCAATGGCGTCCATTACGGTGGCTGGATCTTGCCAGGCTTAAGTCTGATGCAAGAAAGCCTGCAACAAAATACGGCTCAACTTCCATTAGTAGTCCGTGTCAATCAGCCCGAAGCTCAGGCGAGCTTTGGTAGCACTACAGATGAGGCGATTACAGGCGGTTGTGATGCGGCGCAAATGGGGGCAATTCTGCGCGCAGCCTATTTAGCTAAAGGGATGAATCATCCAGTTGAGCGAATTTGGCTTGATGGGGGCAATGCCAAAATTTTGGCAAATGAAATTAAACAGTTTCCAGAGTTGGCAGTGCTGCCAGTAGATCCGATTGAAGGTTTGGTGCTACGCGGGCTTTGGGCTTGGCTCTTACAAAACTTGAAGGCCACCAAGTAAGTCAACTTGTGCGGATCTTGCCCAATAGCGTTGTTGTGGAGCGCTCATATAAAAATGGGATCGCTACCGCTACACCACCCCAAGTTTTCACGAGGCGGGTCTCCTCCAGGGAATCGATTTCATAATCCCCACCCTTGACGTAAATATCGGGATGAATCTTGGCAATCAGATTCACCGGGGTCTGTTCTGTAAATAACACTACCAAGTCGACACTCTCAAGCGCTGCCAATAAAGCCTGGCGATCAGCCTCGGTATTAATTGGCCTGTCATCACCCTTACCCAACATCTTGACCGAGGCATCTGAATTCACCCCCACTACCAGGCTAGCGCCCAAGGCTCTAGCTTGGGCTAGATAGCTGGCATGCCCTCGATGCAGGATATCGAAGACGCCATTCGTAAATACCAAGGGTCTGGGAAGCGCCGCAATACGAGCCTCGAGCTCAGTAGGAACGCAGACTTTAGACTCGAAAGAAGGTAGGGGTAATGAGCTCATAGCGCCATATTAATGGCATTGGGTCAGATTCAACGATTTTTGCCAGAATGTCTTAGACTTGGATATCCCCGTCCCACCCAAAGGCTTAAGATGATTCGTAATATGCCCCGGTACTTATTGGCGCTATTTTTCTTGCTGACAGCAATGTCGTTTGCAAAGGTAGCTCCCGCCGCCAGCTGCAGCCCCCTTTTATCTCACACCTTTCCACGATTGCAGGATGAGGCACCTCAAAGCCTTTGCCAATACCAAGGCAAAGTCATTCTCGTTGTGAATACAGCCAGTTTTTGTGGCTTTACGAGCCAATACGAGGGTCTGGAGAAGTTGTATGCCAAATATAAAGACCGCGGCTTGGTTGTATTGGGATTTCCATCAAACGATTTTGGCCAACAAGAGCCAGGTAGCAATAAAGAGATTGCTGACTTCTGTAAAAATACCTATGACGTGAAATTCCCCATGTTCGCCAAGAGCTCAGTTAGTGGAAGCAATCCAAATCCACTATTTAAAATGCTCATTGCTAAAACTGGAACAACACCGAAGTGGAATTTTTATAAGTACCTGATTGATCGGAACGGTAATGTAGTCGATTCGTTTGGCAGCATGACAAAACCAGCAAGCAGCAGTATTACTGGTGAAATAGAAAAACTTCTTGGAGAAAAAATTTAGTGGGTAAGAAAAAAGTTGCCATCATTGGCGCCGGCATATCAGGCTTAGGATGTGCATACGCATTAAGGCAGCATCCAGATTTAGAAATCACCGTATTTGAAGGTGGCAACCATATTGGCGGCCACAGTAATACTGTAGACCTCACACTAGAAACTCCTCATGGCCAGATGACCCATGGAGTCGATACTGGATTCTTGGTATTTAACCGCAAAACCTATCCTCGCTTAGTTCGTCTATTTGAAGAAATTCAAGTTCCGATTGCGCCATCAGAAATGTCCTTTTCAGTATCCATTGATGCGGGAGGAAAAACCGGACATAGTAGAAAAATTGAATGGGCTGGTAACGATCTCAACTCCTTCTTTGGTCAAAGGTCTAATTTGTTCTCCTTGTCATTCTGGAGAATGGCTTATGACATCTTGCGCTTTAATCGCCTCGCCACTCAACTCGCTGAAGAACAAATCACTGCCAAACTTGAGTACTCAGAACCAGATGAGCGCATTAAAGATTTTTTAGATCGCAATCGTTTTAGCACCAGCTTTAAAGAAAATTATTTCTTGCCAATGATTGGCGCTATTTGGTCATGCTCTGTTGAGCAGATGCTAGAGTTTCCGATTCAGACCATGGTCCGCTTCTGCCATAACCATGGTCTCCTGCAAATCCAAAATCGCCCGCAATGGCTTACTGTTAAAGGCGGATCCCGAGAATACGTAAAGCTTTTAGTAGCGACTCTAGAGAAGCATCAAGTCCATTTTGTACGTGAATCCGTTTCTAGAATTAACGCTAGCAAATCAGAAGATTCTCCAGTTGAAGTAATTACACCCTCTGGAATACACCAGTTTGATGAAGTGGTAATGGCTTGTCATAGCGATCAAGCCTTAGAGTTGGTGCATGGCATTGGGCAAGATGCGCGCAATATTTTAGCCTCGGTTCCTTACCAGAAGAATCGTGCAATTTTGCATACCGATATCAATTTCTTGCCCGCTACTGAACGCTGCTGGGCAGCTTGGAACTACACCGCAAAATCTGGTGCATCACCGACTGCCCAACAACACGTGAGTGTGAATTATTTAATCAATCGCCTACAGCCCCTACCCAAAGCATTCGAGGGTACACAAGTGATTGTGAGCCTAAATCCACTGAAAGATCCTAATCCAAAATTGGTGCATGAAGAAATCCATTACTCGCACCCGGTCTTTGATATGCGCGCCGTGCAGGCACAAAAGGAGCTGCCCTTAATTCAGGGTAACTCTTCAATCTGGTATTGCGGAGCATGGACCGGGTTTGGCTTTCATGAGGACGGTTTGCGCTCAGGCGAATTGGTAGCAATGGATCTGATGGAAAGTATTTCTCATCGAGTTAAATCTAGCTCCATTAAAGATTCTCAGTAAATGAATTTGCCAACGATTAATTTTGGAGCAGTAAAGCATCGGCGCTTTCGTCCCGCTATTAATGCGTTTGGCTATGGTGTATTTACTTTGTCTATTCCGATGCGCGCGCGCAGAAATAATCCAAGATTACTGAGTCAGCATGGGCTCAAGGACAAGCAATTTGGACTCTTTTCCTTTTTTGATCAAGATCATGGGTTAGGCGATGAGAACAGCCTATCCTGGATCGAATCGATCCTTAAAGAAAATCACGTTCATCATGATGATGGTGAGATTTGGCTACATACTTTTCCGCGAGTTCTCGGCTATGTCTTTAATCCGGTCAGCTTTTGGATCTGTACCCAAACTAATGGTCAAGTGCGAGCGGTGCTAGCTGAAGTAAACAACACCTTTGGCGAACGACACTGCTATCTACTCCATCATGACTCTGGTAAAGCACTGCAATCCGGAGAGACGCTGGTGAGCGACAAGGTATTCCATGTCTCGCCTTTTTGTGATGTTCGAGGGGAGTACCACTTCCGCTTTTTATTTCCACAAGATAGCAATTCAAAACGAAATATTGTTTGTCGGATTGAGCTCCACGAGGACGGGGCTCCATTAATCAACACCAGCATCAGCGGCCTTACTCAACCATTAACTAAAAGCACTCTCTACCTTGCCTTTTTGCGCTACCCCCTCATGAGTCTGGGTGTTATCGGTCGAATTCACTGGCAGGCATTGAAATTATGGCTAAAAGGTGTACCCTTTCACTCAAAACCTAAACCACCAGAACTTGAAGTTACTCGATGAATCGCCCCGGTCAAACACTGCTATCTCGCCTCACCTTCTCTCGCCCTGAAAGGCGAAAGTCCAAACCTCAACAAGGTGATGCAAGCACAGCAGCGCTCTTGGGTCTTTTGGCTCAATTGCGCAGTGGGCATCTAATACTCACCCTTCCTAATAATGAAGTAAGAGAATTTGGCAACAGCTCAGACCAACTACATGCAGAAATTCAAGTCCTAGACTGGTCTGTATTTAAGCAAGTGTTATCTCATGGTGATATCGGCTTTGCCGAAAGTTATATCCGAGGTGAATGGAATACGCCCGATCTCAAAGCGGTTCTAGAACTAGCCATTCGCAATCGCGCCATCCTAGAGAAAGCAATTTATGGCAGCTGGTTTGGCTCTATAGCCTATCGCCTGAGGCATTGGTTTAGAGACAACTCTAAATCTGGAAGCCGTAAAAATATTCATGCGCACTATGACCTAGGTAATGCTTTTTACACGCTTTGGCTAGACCCCACGATGAGCTACTCAAGTGCATGGTTTTCTGAGGGTGACAAGCAATCACTCATGGATGCCCAGCGTGCAAAAATCAAACGCATCTTAGACTCCATCCACGCTAAAGAGGGTGATCAAATCTTAGAAATAGGCTGCGGTTGGGGCGGCTTCATGGAAGAAGCCTTACGTAATGGTAATCAAGTCACTGGCCTGACTTTATCGACGGAACAAAAAGCGTTTGCAGACTCTAGACTTCAAAAGATCTCTACAGAAGTAAGCAATGCAAAGCAATTTGAGGTTCGGCTGCAAGACTATCGGGACTGTAAAGAGCAATTTGACGGTATTGCCTCTGTTGAAATGTTTGAAGCAGTTGGCGAGAACCATTGGACCGAATACTTCCAAACAGTTGCAAAGCGACTCAAAGCGGGTGGCCGGGCTTGTATCCAAACCATCGTGATCGCAGATGATTTATTTGAGCGCTATCGCCAGAGTACCGACTTTATTCAACAGTATGTATTTCCAGGGGGCATGCTCCCCTCTCCAGCTAAATTTAAGGCTGCCGCAGCTAGTGCTGGTCTAGAGCTTGAGACAGAGTTTGCTTTTGGTGCTGACTATGCCAAAACACTATGCCTATGGCGCGATAGCTTTAATCACAAGATTGAAGAAATTTATCGCCTTGGATTCGATGAGGCATTTATTCGGCTCTGGAATTTTTATCTGATGTATTGCGCTGCTGGATTTTCTGAAAAGAGTATTGATGTAGTGCAGTACACCCTCAAACATAAAGATATCATTCACTCAAGCGATGCACTACGCCCATGAAACAAAAAGGAATAGCTTCTTTTGTAAAGCAACGGATTTGGGTCATTGGAGCTTCCAGCGGTATTGGCGAGGCCTGTACAAAAGCGTTTATCAAGGCAGGTGCAAAAGTCGCACTCTCTAGCCGTCGCGCCGAGCGCCTGGATACTCTCGCACAATCTGCGGAGCCAGGACAGGCCATAGTGCTTCCATTAGATGTCACCCATCAAGAGCAACTCGACTCTGCCTACCGCAGTATCCTAGAAGCTTGGGGTGGCTTAGATCTACTCTTGTTTGTATCGGGTGTATATACCCCATTACGTGCTGATAATTTTGAATTTGAGATTGCGCAGAAAACAATTGATGCCAATTTGCTCGGTCCCATGCGGGCGGTCAGCATTGTGATGCCTGATATGCTCAAAGCACATGCTGGTCATATTGCCATCGTGGGTAGTGTAGCGGGATATAGCGGACTACCTAAAGCTTTGGCGTATGGGCCAAGTAAAGCGGGAATCATTAATTTCTGTGAAACCTTATACTACGACTTACTGCCGCAGGGCGTGAGCGTACACATGATTTCACCAGGATTTGTTGCGACAGAAGCTACCGCACAAAATGATTTTGAGATGCCAGCGCTCATTACTGCCGATGAGGCCGCACAAGAAATCCTCGCCGGACTTCAGGCTGGAGAATTTGATATTCACTTCCCTAAGCGGTTTTCAGGATTCTTAAAGTTCCTCAGAATCCTGCCTTACCCGCTTTACTTCTGGATTATCCGACGCTTCGTCAAAATCTAAGATTCTGAATTACTTGTACTTATCCTTGCGAATTTTTTGCTCTAAGTAATCCATTACAGTAATCGCTTTTGCCTTGGTTCCAGCAATGGATGGGGATGTGACGTAGCGACCCTGCATCACAACCGTTGGCACACCATCAATGCGGTAGGCATCAGCCATCTGTCTTGCAGCACGTGCTTTAGATACAACGGCAAAAGAGCGATAGGTAGCCAGGAAAGTATTGCGATCGATGCCTTGTGAGGCCACCCAATCGGCGATCTCATTTTCTGTCATGAGGCGCTTGTTTTCTTTATGCATGGCATACATGACTTTGTCATTCATCGCCTCGCCCTTACCCATGGACTCTAAGGCATAGAACAGTTGGCTGTGCGGCATGAAATCATCTCGGAAAGCCACGGGCACTTTACGGAATGTCACATCCTTTGCTTGGCGCTTAAGCCAGGCATTGAGCTCTGGTTCAAAGTCATAGCAATGCGGGCAACCATACCAAAAGAACTCGATAACCTCGACCTTCCCTTTGGCCTCAACTGGCTGAGGGATAGGCAGAATACGATAATCAAACCCCTCTTCAATCTTGGGACTTTGCGCAGCAGCAAGACCTGAAAAAGAAAATGCCAAACCAAAAATTGTGGCAGATAAAAAGGCTCTTTTAGATTTAGATAATGTAATCATGATTTACTAGATTTAATGACACTCGGTTTAATACCCATGCCATTAAGCTTATCACGCACGGGATTGCTTTCTTCAACACTGCTGTAAGGGCCAACACGCACACGCCAAAGCGTATTGCCCTCACTGCTAATCTCACTTAATTGAGATTGAATACCCTGAATCGCTAAACTCGCTTTTTGAGCATCTGCATCAGCACGCTTATTAAAGGCGCCTACCTGTAGGAAGTAAATAGCATCTGATTTTGTGGCAGGAGCCACATCTATTGGCTTCTTACCATTAGCTAAATCAGCAATTGGATCTGGCGCATTAGCGGCAGGTGCTGCAGATTTACCCTGCAAAGGCTTATTCAGATCTAGGGCCTCTGCCGGGGCAGTCACTTCACCTTCCACCGGCGCTGATCCCGACTTAATAGTTAAAGGAAGATTGGGAGCTCTAACTCCAGGGCGTTCTTGCGGTGTGTTTTTAGAGAGGTAAAAGGCAATCACAAAAGCCACGCCAAGACCAACGCCAAGCCCTAAGATGAAGCCCAGAATAGTACCGCCGTACTCCGGACTCGAAGACTGGGTCTTTGGAGTGAAGCTGGTGTGTTGATTATTTTTTTTCATCGTATCCCCATCCTTCTTTTTACTTCTTGAGCACTAGCAATTGTTGTAGCTTACATCTTAGCGGGTGCTGATACACCTAATACTTTTAATCCATTTTCAAGTACTTGGCGCGTCGCTTGGAGCAAAGCAAGGCGTGCCAATTTCAATGCAGGATCATCCACCAGAACGCGATCCGCGTTGTAGAAGGTATGAAAGTCGCCCGCTAAATCACGCAAGTAGAAAGCTAAAGCATGTGGCGCCAAATCTGCAGCCGCATCTGTCAGCATTTCTGGATATTCAGCTAAGCGACGCAATACGTGATCGGAAGCTTTACTTTGCAGTAAAGAGAGATCCGCACCATTGAGGTCGGACACTTTTCCACCCCATTGGGTCAGAATTGAACAAATCCGCGCGTGGGCATATTGCACATAGAATACGGGATTCTCATCATTTTGCTGTAATGCTAAATCAATATCGAAGACAAACTCTGTATCGGCCTTGCGGGAGATGAGGAAGAAACGTACAGCATCTCTGCCACGCTGTAATGCCAGCTCTCGCTCATCAGCAGTCATCTCTGGCGTAACACCGCCAGACCACTCAACTAAGTCACGCACAGTCACGTAAGAGCCGGCACGTTTAGAAATTTTGACTTCTTCGCCATGGCGCATCACTGTCACCATCTTGTGTAACACATAGTCGGGGTAGGTTTTGGGAATATCCCAACCACGCTTCTGTGCCACGCCCTGCAAGCCCGAACGAACTCGGGCGATAGTGCCATGGTGATCGCTCCCTTGGACGTTGATCACTTTTTCAAAACCACGATTCCATTTACTGGTGTGATAAGCAACATCAGGCACAAAGTAGGTAAAGCTGCCATCAGACTTACGCATAACGCGATCTTTATCATCACCATCATCCGTTGTCTTGAGCCAGAGAGCGCCCTCAGACTCATAGGTCTTGCCAATGCTCTGCAGCTCTTCGACAATTTTTGTAACACTACCATCGGTATATAAGGAAGACTCTAGGTAATAACAATCAAACTTCACACCAAATGTTTTTAAATCAATATCTTGTTCATTGCGTAGATACGCAACGGCAAATTGCCGAATCGCCTCAAGATCATCTTTGTATTCAGGTGAATCCTTAAAAGCAGTCGCAATCTCCGCAATGTATTCACCGTTATAAGCACTATCTGGCCAAGCAGCATCACCTGGTTTAAGTCCGTTTAATCGAGCTTGCACTGAGAGCGCCAAGTTTGCGATCTGGACTCCAGCATCGTTGTAATAAAACTCGCGGTGTACCTTAATGCCCTGAGTTGCCAATAGATTTGCTAGGGCATCGCCTAGCGCAGCTTGACGACCATGACCCACATGCAGCGGGCCAGTAGGATTAGCAGATACAAACTCAATCATGGCACTAGCAACTGGGGCTAACTCTGGTGTTAACTGACCAAACTGAGATCCTGAGGTGAGGACTTCTTGCACCACAGCAGTTTTAGCGATATTGCTCAGGCGAAAATTAATAAAGCCAGGCCCTGCAATTTCGCAGGAGGCAATGAGGTCGCTATAGCCAGGCTGCTGCTCTAAGCGCTCAACCAGCGCCTGCGCTAATTCCCTGGGATTTAACTTCCAAGCCTTGGATATCTGAAGCGCAATATTGCAAGCGACATCTCCATGGTCTACAGCCTTAGGGCGCTCTAGGCGAGGCGCTGGGGCATCGCCCAAACCACGCTCCTGGGCAAGGCCCTGAAGGGCCGCACTGAGCATTTCAATTAAACGATTTTTATTAGTTAACAACATAGATAAGTGAGTTTATCAGGTGGTAAGCTACTGAAATGATCTATCAATTTCGCTCCAAAGCGGGTCCTGACGTCATCATGCTGGCGGACCTCACCCAGAGAATCTTTGAAATTTTGGGCCGCCCATTAGAGCTCAGAGGAATTTTGACGGTGGAGCAACTACCAAGCCTCATCGTCTCCTTAGAAACCGCCATTCTCAAAGACTTTGAAGGGCGGGCTAAAAGTAATGCGACGGATCAAGAAAATAGTGAAAAACCGAAACTTGCCGATAGGCTAGGACAGCGTGCCTACCCTTTCCTAGAGCTGATGAAACAGGCCAAAGCCAAAGATGAACCGGTGATGTGGGGCGTTTAAACGCCGCACCCCACTCCACCCAAATCCAATTTAGTCTATCGAGCTTGCTAACTGGCGACGAATGTCTTCAACGGACTCATTACGACGCTTAGCAAGATCTTCAATCTGGTCTACTGACAACTTACCCACATTGAAATAACGTGCATCTGGATGTGCCAGATAAAAACCGCTGACACTGGAAGCTGGGTTCATGGCCATTGACTCGGTTAAGGTCATGCCAATATCTTCAGAACCGATGACGCGCAATAAATCTTTTTTCACTTCATGTGCGGGGCAAGCTGGATAACCTGGCGCTGGACGAATACCACGATATTCTTCATTAATCATTTGATCGTTCGTTAATACCTCATCAGTCGCATAAGCCCAGAGATCGGTACGAACACGGTGATGCATCAACTCTGCAAATGCTTCTGCCAAGCGATCGGCTAAAGATTGCAACATGATTGCGCTGTAGTCATCATGCTTAGCATGGAACTCAGCCACTTTTTTCTCAACCCCATGGCCAGTCGTCACAGCAAAGCAGCCTAGGTAATCAGCCACATGAGAATCTTTTGGCGCCACATAATCTGCTAAGCAACGATTAGGTCGACGAACGCCATCAACTACCGGACGCTCAGCCTGCTGACGCAAGTTATGCCAAACAAATAAGGGATGCACGCGAGATTCATCGCTATACAAGACGATGTCATCACCTACCGTATTTGCTGGATAGAAAGCCACTACAGCATCGGCCTGCAACCACTGACCTTTGATTAATTTATCTAAGAGCGCCTGGCCGTCTTCAAAGACTTTACGAGCCTCTACGCCAACGATTTCATCATCCAAGATTGCTGGAAACTTACCAGCCAAATCCCAAGTTTGAAAAAATGGCGTCCAGTCAATGTATTTAGCAATATCACCGAGAGAGAAATTCTTGAAAACGCGACGCCCAATAAACTTGGGCTTCTCAGGCACATAATGAACCCAATCAATCAGCTCGCGATTCTTACGTGCAGCTTCTAATGAGATAGTTGGAGACGCTTTTTTATTAGCATGCTGCTCACGAATACGTACGTAATCATCGCGCAGATCCTGAATAAATTTCTTGGCGCTTTCATCTGATAACAGACTTGATGCTACTGACACAGAGCGGGATGCATCAGGCACATAGACTACCGGCCCATCGTAATGCGGTGCAATCTTAACTGCGGTATGCACGCGAGAGGTGGTTGCACCACCAATCATCAATGGAATTTGACGCTCACGGAAATAGTCATCACGCTGCATCTCTTGAGCAACGTAAGTCATTTCTTCTAAGGATGGGGTGATCAAACCAGATAGGCCAACAATATCTGCCTTTTCTTCTTTAGCACGCTTCAAAATTTCTGAGCAGGGCACCATCACACCCATATTGGCGACTTCAAAGTTATTACATTGCAACACTACCGTCACAATATTTTTACCAATGTCGTGCACGTCACCTTTAACGGTGGCCATCACAATCTTGCCTTTGGCTTTTGCTTCGCCACCAGAGGCAATATGTTGACGCTTCTCTTCCTCAATATAAGGAATCAAAATGGCTACCGCTTGCTTCATCACGCGTGCACTCTTGACCACTTGAGGTAGAAACATCTTACCGGCGCCAAATAAGTCGCCGACGACATTCATACCATCCATCAGAGGACCTTCAATCACCTCAATCGGACGACCACCTCCACCCATAATTTGAGCGCGCAGCTCTTCAGTATCACCTTCAATAAAGGTAGTGATTCCATGTACTAAAGCATGGGTTAAACGATCACGCACCGGGGCTTCACGCCACACCAGGTTTTCTACTTGCTTTGCGCCGCCGCCTTTAAATTGGTCGGCAATATCCAGCAAGCGCTCAGTTGGAGTCTTACCGTCTTTTTCTTTAAAGCGATTAAGAACCACATCCTCAACACGCTCACGTAATTCAGGGTCTAAGTCTGCATAGACGCCGAGCTGTCCTGCATTAACAATACCCATGTCCATGCCAGCCTGAATGGCGTGATACAGGAACACCGTATGAATGGCTTCACGCACGCGATCGTTGCCGCGGAACGAGAAGCTGACATTGGAGACGCCGCCACTGACTTTCGCGCCCGGAAGATTTTCTTTAATCCAGCGAGTGGCATTAATAAAATCTACTGCATAGTTATCATGCTCTTCAATACCAGTGGCAATTGCAAAGATATTGGGATCAAAAATAATGTCTTCTGCTGGAAAGCCAAGCTCATTAACGAGAATTTGATAACAGCGCTGACAAATTTCTGTCTTACGCTTGAATGTGTCTGCTTGACCTACCTCGTCAAATGCCATCACTACAGATGCAGCGCCGTAACGACGAATCAAACGGGCTTGTTTTCTGAAAGGCTCTTCGCCCTCTTTGAGTGAAATCGAGTTCACAATCGGCTTACCCTGAATGCACTTCAAGCCTGCCTCAATTACGCTCCATTTAGAGGAGTCAATCATGATCGGTACACGAGCAATATCTGGCTCTGAAGCAATCAAATTCAAGAAGCGCGTCATCGCCGCTTCAGAATCTAACATCGCCTCATCCATATTGATGTCAATCACTTGAGCGCCATTTTCAACTTGCTGCCTTGCAACTACCAAAGCTTCATCAAATTGATTATTCAAAATCATGCGCGCAAAGGCTTTGGAGCCCGTTACGTTAGTACGTTCGCCAATGTTTACAAAGCGGATATCGGCTGTAACGTTAAAAGGCTCTAAGCCTGAAAGCTTCATTGGCGGCATTACTTTTGCAGTCTTACTCATGCTAACAGCTCCGCACTCTCACGATAGAAGGGTCGCGGCTTACGCTGCGCAACTGCATTAGCGATTGCACGAATATGATCTGGCGTAGTTCCACAGCAACCACCTACTAGATTGACCAAACCATCTTTTGCAAAACCATCAACCAAACTAGAAGTAATATCCGGAGTCTCATCAAAGCCCGTGTCACTCATTGGGTTGGGCAGACCTGCATTGGGATAGCAAGATACTGCAACATCGCAGATGCGAGATAGCTCAGCTATATAAGGGCGCATCAATGCAGCACCTAAGGCGCAGTTCAAGCCAAAGGTGAGTGGTTTAATGTGGCGCAAGCTGTTCCAAAATGCTTCCACTGTTTGGCCAGATAAAATTCGACCAGAAGCATCCGTGACCGTACCTGAAATCATCACCGGCAAACGCTCTCCTGTTTCTTCAAAGAACTCATCCAATGCAAACAATGCAGCCTTAGCATTTAGTGTGTCAAAAATAGTTTCAACTAAAAATAAATCAACACCGCCCTCAAAGAGACCTTCAATCTGCTCTCGATAGGAAGCTCGCAATGCATCAAACGTCACATTACGCGCACCGGGATCATTTACATCCGGAGAAATACTTGCGGTCTTTGGTGTAGGTCCAATTGCACCAGCTGCAAAACGTGGCTTATCTGGCGTAGAGTATTTTTCACAGGCAGCACGCGCCAATTGAGCGGAGATCACATTCATCTCACGGGCCAAATGAGCCATCTTGTAATCCTCTTGCGCAACTGAAGTAGCGCCAAAGGTATTAGTCTCAATAATGTCTGCACCGGCATCTAAATACTGTTCATGAATCTTGCTGATAATTTGAGCTTGGGTCAGCACCAAGAGTTCGTTATTACCTTTGATATCGCCTGGATGACTCTCAAAGCGTTTGCTGCTTGGTAATCCACGGTAATCCGCCTCACTCAGCTTGTATTGCTGAATCATGGTGCCCATGGCGCCATCCAAAATCAGAATGCGCTGCTTTAGTAGCTCGGGAAGTGCCTGACCGCGGGTATAGGGCTGGGATAAACCATTAGATTGCATTGCGTAACCGGGATTAATCTCTAGAATCCTCTATTGTATTGGCAATAAGCCACTTTTATCTGACCCGGAGCTACCCCTATGTTTGGAACTATCCCAGAATTCAATCAAAGCCTTGAAATGATGAAAACCATGTGGGGTCAGGGAGTGGGTGGGCAAACGCCAGGTCAATTCCCTTTCACCACAGATACCTCTAAGGCTGCCGGAGGCTTTGGCTCAGCATTTCCAGGCCTGGATACCGAAGAGCTTGAAAAGCGCATCAAAGACCTGAAAAGTGTTGAAAACTGGCTTAACCTCAACCTCAATATTTTAAAGTCCACCATTCAGGGGCTAGAAGTACAGCACGCCACTATGATGGCGCTCAAGTCCTTTGGAGATGCTGTTTCAGCAAGCGCTACTTCCGCTACTGGTGAGGCTTCTAAAGACTCGGGAACGAAAGCCGCTAAACCACGCAAAACCGCAACACGCCGTCGTCGCAAAGCTGGCGATGCAACTTTCCTCGACGAAGTAGGTAATTCAGATGAGCAATAGCCTCGCCCATAGCAAATGTCATTTGGTGAATATCTAGTTCACGCCTAAATAAAACCGGCACTATCTCACGAGCAGTCGCCGGTTTTTCACATGCTCCCATTGTTTCTGCCAAGCGCTCATCATGGTGTGCTTTTAACTGACCAATCCGCGGCTTCATTCCTGTGAAGGGCTTGCCATGAGATGGCAGCACTAGAGTGTCATCGGGTAAGGGCAGATATCGATCCAAAGAGCTCAAATACAGGCCCAAGGGATCTGCATCTGGATCTGCATCGTAAACACTGACATTGGTAGAGATGCGCGGCAAGAGCATGTCTCCAGAAATCAACACTCCTAAATCTTTACAGAATAATGAAGCATGCTCAGGTGCATGACCAAATCCCATAATCACTTGCCACTCATGTCCACCAATCAGAATCATTTCACCATCAATGATGCGGCGATATTGTCGTGGCACGCCCGGAACCATATTGCTATAGTAGTTGGAGCGCGCCCGAATTTTTTCTAAGTCTTCTGGTGCAGTCAAACCATGTTTCTGAAAGTGATCAGCAGACCCACCGCCACCAGCACGTGCACCAACTGCAGCACCACCCTCTTGATGGCTAAGCCATTGCGCAGTTAAATAATCTGTCATAGAGATCCAGAGTGGTACTTGCCACTTCTCACAGAGCCATTGAGAGAGTCCCACATGGTCTGGATGCATATGGGTCACAATCACCCTTAGCACCGGCAAGCCCTCTAACTGAGTGGCAAAAATCTGATCCCAAGCCACTTTTGTCTCGTCATTAGCAATGCCGCAATCCACAATAGTCCAGCCCTGAACGCCTTCAAACTCATCACGCAACAGCCATAGGTTGATGTGGTCCAAAGCAAACGGTAGGCGCATCCGCAACCAGCGTACACCGGGTGCTACCTCCATTGAACCACCCACTTCCGGCAAAGCATCCGCTAGGGGATAATGAATGGAACTCAGATCGCTGGATTGGTTTTTAGTATTCATTTGTTTTTATTTTAGGTTTGCCTTGACAATAGCTCCATCACCTTGCATCAACTGGTGCGACATCAACCCTGACAATGGTTTTTGCCGTGGTTGCTATCGCACGCTCCCTGAGATTGCAGACTGGTCCAAACTTTCCAATTCGAACAAGCTTGAGGTTTTGGAAAAACTACAAGCACGAAAACCTCAAGTTATTCAGTAAGCGCCGTTAACTACCAATCGTTTATTTATTGACATCCACGATTAAACGACCGCGTACATTGCCAGCCATCAGCTCTGCAGCGTACTTTATAGAATCTTCTAAATTAATTTCGTGAGAGATCTCTTCCAAAGTTTTAAGATCAACCAGCTTACTTAACTGCTCGTAAGCAGCAATACGTTTTGCTTTTGGGACTGTCACACTGTTAACACCATACAAAGTTACGCCACGCAAAATGAATGGTGCAACCGTCGATGGAAAATCCATGCCTTGAGCTAATCCGCAAGCAGCAACTGCACCATCGCTTTTGGTTTGTGCACAGGCATTAGCTAATGTATGGCTACCCACGCTGTCGACCACTGCAGCCCAACGCTCTTTTGCCAAAGGCTTACCAGGGGCTGACAGTACGGCGCGATCAATCACTTCACTTGCACCTAATTTCTTTAAATAATCAGCCTCGGACATTCTTCCTGTACTGGCTACAACGGTGAACCCCAGCTTGCTCAAAAGCGTAATCGCAAAGCTACCAACTCCACCTGCGGCCCCAGTCACCAATACTTCGCCATCGCTAGGCTTTAGGCCATGCTTTTGTAAGGCCATCACGCACAGCATTGCGGTGTAGCCAGCAGTACCAATAGCTAAGGCTTGCTTTGCAGTAAAGCCCTTAGGCAAGGGAATGAGCCACTCTGACTTCACACGCGCTTGCTGCGCTAAACCACCCCAATGCCCCTCGCCAACACCCCAGCCATTGAGCAGCACCATATCACCAACCTTAAATTCTGGGCTAGCACTCTCTAAGACCTCGCCTGCAAAATCAATCCCGGGAACCATCGGAAAGCTGCGAACCACTGGACCTTTGCCGGTAATGGCTAAGCCATCTTTGTAGTTGAGTGTGGAGTAGAGCACCTTCACCCTGACATCGCCCTCAGGCAAGCTAGCCTCATCGACTTGAGCAAGCTCAGCCCGATAACCTTGATCATCTTTATTTACCAAAATAGCCTTAAACATGCCTCTTCCTTTTAAAAGCGCTGCATTCTCCACAGCAAATACGTAATGGGTTTATCCTAACGAGCATTGCTAATTATGGAGGTTTCCATGAAAAAAATTCTACTATTAACTACAACTTGTGGTCTAGCACTGATTGGCTGCTCATCGAGCCAGATTAATATGTCTATGGGCAATATGCGCCTGATCACCTCTAGCGCATCGCCTCAAGGTGTAATGGATTTTGCCAGCACAACTTGTAAGAATGACTTTTACCAAGGTGCAAGCTTTCTTTCTAAGGCTGGTGCGGAATATCGCTTTAAATGTGTAAAGGCTGAAGAAAACGAAATTCTGACACCTATTCCAGGCACTACCATTCCGGCTGCAACGAAGTAAGCCCCTAAATAAGTAAGCATGATGACCCCATTTACCTCCCAAGAGCTCCGCAAGGGATTCTCTTCCTTTGCAACCGGGGTCACAGTGATTACTTGCCTAGATGCGGAACAGCATGCTCATGGCATCACTATCAGCTCTTTTAATACTGTTTCCTTAGAGCCACCGCTAATTTTGTGGAGCCTGAAGAAACATTCGCGCTTGATGCCCAATTTTGAAGTGAGTCACAAACAGTTAATTCATGTACTAGAACGCTCACAAGAAGCGATGGCGATGCACTTTGCTACCGTGAAAGAAAATCAATTCGCCAGCATCCCTCATAAAATTGCAGCAAGTGGACTTACTCAAATTGAGGGATGCGCTGCTTACTTTGAATGCGAGACTGTATCAGTGCACACCGGCGGCGACCATAACATCATCGTCGCCAAAGTCCTCAACCTAAAGCACGCCCCAGATAGTCACCCACTCATATTTGCGCATAGCAAGTTTATGGGTCTAGATTCATCACTTTAAAAATACTCGAATAGGAATTGAAATGATGCGTTTATGGGGAAGAAAAAGTTCTATCAATGTGCAAAAGGTATTGTGGTGTTTTGCAGAGCTGGGGCTAGAAGAAGGTAAAGATTTTGAGCGTATTGACGCTGGCCTTCATTTTGGGAAAAATCGTACACCTGAATTTCTAGCACTCAACCCTAATGGCTTAGTGCCAACCTTAGAAGACGGCAATCTTGTACTCTGGGAATCCAATACGATCTTGCGCTATCTTCGCAGCCAATACGATCCGTCAAAACATTTTCCGGCTGACATTGCCGCCCAATATCAATCTGAGAAGTGGATGGATTGGCAAGTAGGGACTATGTGGCCAGCATTACGTATCGCCTTTTTAGGGCTAACTCGTACACCTGAAAACGAACGAAACAAGGAAGCAATTCTCAAGGCCTATCAAGATAGTAATGCACTATTTTCCTTACTAGATCAGCAGCTGGCAAGCCAGAACTATTGCTCAGGAAACTCTTTCAATATCGGGGATATTCCACTGGCACTTTGTGTAAGCCGTTGGATTTTATTGAATCAAACTTTTCCAGATCAAACCGGACTGCGCCCTTCGTTACAGAATATTGATGCATGGATGCAGCGTATTGAAACGGGAACTAAGTACAGCGTAGTTGCTGAAAAAGAACTGAATATTGTGAAGTAAGGTAATGGCTCAATTAGAAAAGGGTGAACTAAGTTCACCCTTTTTTGTTTGCTTACTTGAGGAATATATTACTGCTGCTTAAATTTCTTCTGATGGTGATCTGCGCCAATAAATAAGTACATCGCCGGCACTACAAAGAGCGTAAACAGCGTACCAATTGATAAGCCAGTAAAGATCACAATACCCATCGAGTGACGGCCTGCAGCGCCTGCACCGGAGGCAATTACTAGAGGTACTACGCCCAATACCATCGCGGCAGTCGTCATTAAGATCGGACGTAAACGTACGCTACTAGCTTCTACGATAGCGTCCAACTTACTGCGACCAGCTTCTTGCAACTCATTAGCGAATTCCACAATCAAAATACCGTGCTTACTAATCAGCCCCATTAACGTAACCAGTCCGACTTGGGTATACACATTTAAGGTTGTGAATCCCAAATTAATAAAGATCAGCGCTCCGAATAAAGCGAGTGGCACTGAAACTAAAATGACGATGGGGTCGCGGAAGCTTTCAAACTGTGCAGCCAAGACCAAGAACACAATTAAGATCGCAAAGAACATGGTCACCAAGAAACCACCCGACTCTGCCATGAACTGACGGGACGGGCCAGCGTAATCCATGTTGTAACCGTTAGGCGCAACCTCTTTCAAAGTTTGACGCATAAACTCCAGCAAATCTGCTTGAGAAATAAATGGTGTACTTACACCAAATATGGTTGCCGAGTTGAGCTGCTGAAAGTGATTAATTGACTGCGGCACTACTCTTTGCTTAATGGTTGCGATAGTACGAGCCTGAATCATCTGTCCACTAGGAGTACGTATGTAGTAGTCGAGGATTTGGTCTGGATTTAAGCGGTCTACTTGCTTCACTTGCGGTATGACACGATAAGAGCGCCCAGCAACAGAAAAGTAATTAACGTAGCCGCCACCCAAGGCGGCTGATAGCGCACTGCCAACCTGCTGCTGAGTCATACCCAGTGCAGCTACTTTTTCACGATCAATCTCTAAAACATCTTGAGGTTTATCAATCTTCAAATCAGAATCTACGAAAAAGAAGTTGCCGCTACGACGCGCCTTATCCAAAACTGCTTGGGATACCTCATTCAACAATTCGTAAGACTCGGTAGTATTAATCACCACTTGAACCGGCAAGCCCTGTGCACCAGGCAAAGCTGGAAACTGGAAAGCGGCTACGCGAGCACCGGCGATCGAATTCCACTTACTCTGCATATCTTCTTGGAACTTAGTAGCGTTGCGACTGCGTTGATCCCAATCTTTAAGCAAGACACCGCCAAAGCTGCTCGTTGGACTGGTAATCTGGAACATCTGCTCATACTCGGGCTCCGCTGCTGATATTTGGTAAATCTGATCAGCGTAAGTCTGCATCTGATTGACTGTACTGTTAGGTGGCCCCGAAGCCTGCATCAACACAATGCCCTGGTCTTCTGTTGGCGCTAATTCAGAACGTGCAGTGGAGTAAAGATAAGCCACACCACCGAGCAAAATGACGCCCATCACAATAATGACCTGCCAAGTGCTCAAGAGCTCACGCAAAGTGATTTGATAACTATGGTGAACTTTTTCAAAAATACGGTCAATCTTTTGAACAAACGCTGAAGCCTCTTGTTCTTCAGTAAAGATACGTGAACACATCATCGGAGAAAGCGTCAGAGCAATTAATCCGGATACCGCCACCGCACTCGCTAAGGTAAAGGCAAACTCGGTAAAGAGTGCGCCTGTTAAACCACCCTGAAATCCAATCGGAATATACACAGCGATCAGCACAATGGTCATGGCCAAAATAGGGCCGCCCAACTCACGCGCAGCAATTAAAGAGGCCTCCAATGGAGACTTGCCTTCTTTCATATGGCGGTCTACGTTCTCGACCACAATAATGGCATCATCGACCACCAAGCCAATTGCTAAGACCAGAGCAAGTAGTGTCAGCAGATTAATGGAGTAACCCAAGACTTGCATTAAAAAGAATGTACCAATCAAAGAAAGTGGCATCGCAATCACCGGTACTGCAACTGCGCGTGCACTACCTAAGAAAAGGTAGATTACTACCGTCACAATTAACAGCGCTTCTAATAATGTAGCCACTACTTCATCAATCGAGGTGGTAATGAACTTAGTAGAGTCATACACCACCTTCCCGGACATGCCGGTTGGCAGCTGCTTCTGAATCTCTGGCACAGCGGCACGAACCCGCGCCGCCACATCGAGCAAGTTGGCCTGTGGTGCCACCTTGATCGCGATGAATACCGACCTCTTGCCGCTAAATGCGACGTTGGTGTTGTAATCCTCGGAGCCCATAGTCACACTAGCTACTTGATCCAAATAGACAATATTGATGCCGTCTTTTTTAATCACCAACTTGCGGAACTCATCAAGCGTGTGCAAATCAGTACCCGCCACCAAGTCCACTGCGACCATGTCGCCTTTAGTGCTGCCAACTGCTGATAAGTAGTTATTCGCTGCCATGGCGCTATAGACATCATCCGCGCCGACACCAAGGCCAGCCATCTTCTCGCGATCGAGCCAAGCGCGCAGAGCAAACTTTCTACCACCGGTAATTTCTGCGTTCTGGACGCCGTCTATAGAATCTAGTTTTGGCTTGACTACCCGTAACAAGTAATCAGTAATCGCATTGTTTGGAATATCTTCACTATAAAAACCCATGTACATGGCCGCAGTCGATTGACCAATTTGTACGGTCAATACAGGCTGCTGAGCTTGCGGTGGCAGTTGATTCTTGACCGAGCTAATTTGGGTTTGGATCTGCGTCAATGCCGCATTGGAGTCGTAGTTCAGCTTGAGGGTGGCAGTAATTGTCGATAGACCGCTCACACTGGTCGAGGACAAATAGTCGATGCCTTGGGACTGGGCAATCGCCGTCTCTAATGGCTGTGTAATAAACCCTGCAATCGTCTCGGGATCCGCGCCATAGTAGGCCGTTGCAATCGTCACAATGGCATTTTGGGTTTGCGGGTATTGATTCACTGGTAGGGATCCCACCGCCTTCAAACCAAACACCAGGACGAGTGCGCTCACCACCAGTGAAAGCACTGGTCTACGAATGAATATGTCAGTCCAATTCATTTAGGACTTATTCCTGCGGCTGTGGGTTAGGTGAATTCGCTGGCACCACCTTGTTATTCACAATCAGCGGTGTTCCATTCTTCAACTTGAGTTGGCCGCTAGTGACAACTGTTGCGCCCTCATTAACCCCTTTGAGAATCGCTACCTGATCTCCGCGTGTCGGCCCAGTAGTTACAAAGACTTGTTGAGCCTCCAGCGCTGGTTTGCCCTGCTTATCCTTTTTACCAGTTGGCTTAGCAATAAAGACTGTTGAGCCATACGGGTTATAGGTCACGGCCGTCTGCGGCAAAGTTAGCATCTTCACCTGATCACCTAATTTGATATTCACATTAGCAAACATGCCCGGTAAGATTTTTTTATCTGGGTTGGCTAACTGAGCCTCAATCTGAATATTACGTGTATTGGTATCAACCTTCGGGCTGACGGCGGTGATCTTGCCAGTAAAGCTTGCATCCTTGAATGCATCAGTCGTCACCACAATTTCTTGGCCAACTTGAATTTGTTCGGCATTACTTTGTGGGAGATTGAAATCCACAAAAATCGGATCCAAGGTTTGGAGTGTCAGCAACTTATCGCCCGGGTTAACAAACTGACCAGGGTTAATCATCACAATACCAACACGCCCACTAAAGGGAGCCTTCAAGTTCTTCTTGGCTACCAGAGCAGTTTGCTGCTCTACCTGTGCCTGCTTAGACTTGGCATCTGCTTTGCTAGTATCGAATACGTTCTTACTAATCGCCTGAATCTCCAGCTGCTGTCTATCTCGTTCATTAATGACTTTAGCCAAATCTGCCATTGCTTTTAAAGAATTAAGTTGAGCGACATCGGATGCGTCATTTAACTTAATAAGTAACTCACCTTCTTTAACATCCATCCCGGATTTAATAGGTACGGTTTGCACTAAGCCACCAATTTCAGTGCTGAGTTCTACACCTCTAAATGCACGGACATTACCAACACTTGATAATTTAGGTTGCCATGCTGACGTTTCTACGACCATTGTGGAGACCGATGCTGGTGGCAAGCCCATGCCCCCAATGAAATACTTAATCATGGCGGTCTTGAGTTGATTAAATCCAAAAATCAAACCTAGCAACAAAAATACACCGCACAACATTATGGTCATACGACGACCCAAAGGAGTCATAGACTGCAACTTTGCGTTGATCTTGCTGCGCATGAAGCGTTCGCGCAAACGCACCCAAAATCCTTTTATCTTTACCCAAAGTGTAATGAGCCTCTCGCGAAGTTTCCACTCGATCGCCTTCGAACATATCCAAGCCCACAAGGCAAGCCCTGCTGTAGTTACTTTAGTTTTAATTGTTTCCAGAAGTTTCATTTTGATCTTTGTTCGCTATGGCTTTTGGTTGAAAGGCTGGGCCGGTGCGATTCCACCAACCACCACCCAATGCTGCAAATAATGCCGCTGTATCTGAGAACCGGGTTGCTTGCGCAGAAACCGATTTGACTTTAGCAATTTGATATTGATTTTGGTAATAAAGAACAGCCAAGTAGCTAGCAGTGCCTAGCTTGTATTGCTGCTGCACCAAATCCAAAGTTTCATAAGCGTAGCGTTCGGCATCCGATGCAGACTTTAATGCTTGAGCGCCAGTTTCTAAAGCACGTAAGGAGTCAGCCACTTCTTGAAAAGCCTTGAGCACAGTAGCTTGATATTGAAAAACTGCTTGTTCGTAATTGGCCATCGCACCACGGCGTTGTGCCAATAACTGTCCACCCTGAAAGAGTGGCTGAAAGATGCCACCAGCAATAGACCATAGGGCTGCATTCGGCCCAAATAAGGCTGAGCTTGTTAATGCTGCGGAGCCAACAGCGCCCGTAATATTAAATTGTGGCAATAAATTGGCAGTAGCAACACCTACTAAAGCATTGGTCGCCTTAAGTTGCGCCTCTGCTGCACGCACGTCTGGTCGCTGACGTACTAAGCTCGATGGTACTGAGAGCGGTAGCTTCTCTGGTAAATGCAAAGACTTCAAATCAAACTTGGTGATGTTGGCATTACTAGGTAAGTCACCCACTAACACTGCCAACTGATTACGCGCAAATGAAAGATTGCGTTCATAAGTAAATAAATCGACTTGTGAGTTAGAGACCAAAGTTCTTTGTGAGGTCACATCCACTCGTGAGACTGTACCAATTGCTAATTGCTTTTCTGTTACTTCAGCTAAATTCGTTTGCGCCTTCAGGATTTCTTCAGTAGCCTGCATCTGTGAACGCAAAGCCGCTTCTCGTACTGCACCGGTAACGATATTGGCCGTCAAAGAAAGATAGGCGCCTTCTAGCTGAAACTGAGCAATTTCCTCTTTTGCTCTAGCGCTTTCAACTGCACGACGTGCACCACCAAAGACATCTAACTTATATGTGACATTTACAGAAGCGTTATAGAGGTTGTAAGTATCGGATCCAAAAGGCAAGCCATAAATTGCGGTAGGTTGTAATTGCCGAGTAGCACCGCCATTTAAACCGAAGGCTGGAAAATACTGTCCACCAATTTGGGCGTTGACATTTTCTTGGCTCGCACGAAGCGCAGCATCAGCCGCACCTAAATTGGGGTTTTGCTGCAGGGCCTTTTTGATGAGGACATCTAATTCAGGAGACTTAAACAACTCCCACCACTGAGCCTCAATATCGGCACCCTCAATAAACTCTTGAGCTGTGCCCCCTGGAACTCCTGGCGCCGTAGCTAGCGTCTGAGAAAGGGTAGTTTCGGTATACCTAGATGTATTCGGAGCATCAGGTTGCTTGAAGTCTGGGCCTACCGCGCATGCAGAAAGAAATCCCGCAAAAATAAGCGGAAGCGAACGCAAGCAAGAGAATTCTTTGAAGCCGAGCATGAAGTGTGACAAACATCCTTTTCTATAGCAGATATTTGAACACACTTTTCTAAACCAGTCTGTGTAACACCTTGATTTAAATAATGAATTTTGTACACAGCTAAACACAGAAGTCAAACGGATTTTTTATACCCCTGGCATCTTTTTAGTGGGCAATTCTTCCAAAACTCCCGCTATTGAAATCCTGCATTGCCTGAGCAATCTCTTCTTTGGTATTCATAACAAATGGTCCATAGCCAACGATAGGCTCATCGATAGGTTCGCCGCTCAGTAGCAGGGCAATAGAGTCCTCCAGCACATTCACTTCAATATCCTGACCTTCATTGCTAAACATCAACATCTGAGCATCCTTGGCTACTACCTCCTCACCCGCTTCAATAGCACCCTTAAGTACGACTAGAGATGTATTCCAACCCTCAGGCACTGGAATACTTGTGGAACCCTTCCTCAACTTCAGGTCAATCACCTGCATAGGGGTGAATGTACGAGCAGGGCCTTGATTGCCATCTAACTCTCCAGCGATGATGCGGGCTTGCCCAGAACCATCCTTCAAGTCAATCGTAGGAATTTGTTTATCTAGAATGGCCTGATAACCTGGCTTGGTCATTTTAAGTTTGGCCGGTAAATTGACCCACAACTGCACCATATTCAGAGTTCCGCCATTTTTGGCAAAGCCTTCAGAATGAAACTCTTCATGCAAGATGCCCGAGCCGGCAGTCATCCACTGCACATCGCCAGGGCCAATGATGCCTCCCTCACCGGTGGAATCCTTATGTGCTACTTCACCCTCGTAAACGATCGTGACAGTTTCAAAACCGCGATGGGGATGTGAGCCTACGCCCTTTCGTTCTGTTGTTTGGGGGAACACCGCTGGACCTGCATAGTCCAGCATCAAGAATGGGCTCATCTGCTTTCCCAGGTCTTGATAGAAGAACAAGGTTCGCACAGGAAAGCCATCGCCAACCCAGTGACCCTGATCATTGCCTTGAATGCCGATTACTTTTTTCATGCTCTTGGGATTACTCCACCGTAACTGACTTTGCTAAGTTACGAGGCTTATCTACATCAGTGCCTAGGGCGCAAGCTGTGTGGTACGCCAAGAGTTGTAGCGGAACTACATGCAAGATTGGTGAAAGATTGCCGTAGTGCTCAGGCAAACGAATCACATTGATACCTTCACTACTAGTGATCTCGGTATCTTGGTCAGCAAAGACATACAGCTTGCCACCGCGGGCTTTGACTTCCTGCATATTGGATTTGAGCTTTTCCAATAAGTCATCCTTAGGCGCTACGGTGACCACTGGCATCTTGTCAGTAACTAGCGCTAAGGGTCCGTGCTTTAACTCACCCGCTGGATAGGCTTCAGCATGAATATACGAAATCTCTTTTAACTTGAGAGCACCTTCAAGAGCAATTGGGTAGTGCATGCCGCGCCCTAGAAATAAAGCGTTCTCGCACTTAGCAAATGCTGCGCTCCAAGCAATGATCTGTGGCTCAAGCGCTAGTACGGCATGCAATGCTTTTGGAAGGTGGCGCAAGTCACGTAAGAGCTCTTTCTCTCGTTCGGGACTTACTTTTCCTGCGCGCTTAGCTAATGAAACAGCCAATAGATAAAGGGCAACTAGCTGAGTAGTAAATGCTTTAGTAGAAGCTACACCAATCTCAGTGCCAGCCTTGGTTAAGAAATTCCAATTCGTTTCACGAACCATGGCACTACTCGCTACATTACAAATCGCCAAGGTGTATTGATGCCCTAAAGACTGTGCATGGCGCAAAGCTGCCAAAGTATCGGCCGTCTCACCAGACTGAGAAACCACTACAATTAATGTGTTGGGATTTGGTACGGTTGTGCGGTAGCGATATTCACTTGCGATCTCCACTTGCGTTGGAATGCCGGCCAAATCCTCTAACCAGTATTTAGCAACACAGGCAGAGTAGTAGCTGGTGCCGCAAGCTAAGATCAAAATTTGATCAAACTTTTTCCACTGTTCGGGATCGGCATGAAAGAGTTCTGGACCAAAGCTAGCGATATTGGCAAGTGTGTCGCCAATAGCTCTAGGTTGCTCAAAAATCTCTTTTTGCATGTAGTGCTGATAAGGTCCTAGAGCTACTGAGTCAGCCTGAGCGGGCATCGGCTTTTGCTCTCGCTGCGCCGTCTTTCCTGCCTGATCAATGATCTCAATACTCTCTGCTTTGAGAACAGCAACATCGCCCTCCTCTAAATACATCATGGATTGCGCTCGACCAGCAAGTGCTAAAGCATCAGAAGCGAGGAAATTTTCTTTCTCGCCAAGGGCTACGACCAAAGGTGAACCTACTCGCGCCCCCACCAAAACATCTGGACGATCTTGTGCAATCACGCCAATCGCATAAGCGCCATGAAGTCGCGGCAATACTGCACGGACTGAAGCGACTAAATCTACCTGCTTACTGAACACATAAGCTTGATGAATTAAATGCGCAATCACTTCAGTATCCGTTTCTGAAGTAAATACATAACCCGCAGATTTCAGCTCAGTGCGTAGTGATTCGTAGTTTTCAATAATGCCGTTATGAACAACAGCAATCAATCCACCAGAAATATGGGGATGTGCATTTTGTGTATCAGGCCTACCATGCGTTGCCCAGCGAGTATGCGCAATACCTAAAGTGCCATGAAATTCTTTACCCTGCTCGGCTAACTCAGAGACACGAGCAGTGGTGCGTGCACGTTCAATCGGGTGCTTGGCATCATCACCATTAATTACAGCAAATCCACAAGAATCATAGCCGCGGTATTCAAGGCGACGTAGGCCTTCAATTAAGACTTCAACAATATTTTTATGTGATGCTGCGCCAACAATTCCGCACATTATTTTTTAGCCTTCACGGATTTTTTTGTAGCTAACTTCTTTGCAGCTGCTTTCTTTACCACGGCATTCTTTTCCTTCTTTACTGGGCGCTGCCATTGCAAAGAAATTTGCTTAGCTCGTGACACAGTCAACTGATTTGGAGGTGCATCTTTAGTCAGGGTTGTACCCGCACCCAGGGTAGCGCCACGGCCTACGCGTACTGGGGCAACCAGCTGAGTATCAGAGCCAATGAAGACATCGTCCTCAATAATCGTTTGGTGTTTATTGACACCATCGTAGTTGCAAGTAATCGTACCGGCGCCAATATTAACTCTAGAACCTACGATCGAATCACCCACATAGGCCAGGTGATTGGCCTTGCTATTTGCAGCGATTTTGCTGTTCTTCACTTCTACAAAGTTGCCAATATGTACATCGTTAGACAAATCTGCGCCAGGACGCAAACGAGCATAGGGTCCGATCAGTGAGCTAGCGCCAACTTTTGCACCGTCTATATGACTGTATGGGTGAATTGTGACATTCTTACCAATCACACTATTGCGAACAATGCAGTACGGACCCACTTTTGTGCCCGTAGCCAAAGTGACACAGCCCTCAAATACACAACCAACATCAATAAAGACATCCGTACCGCACTCTAGCGTTCCGCGAATATCAATCCGCGATGGATCTGCCAAAGAAACGCCAGCATCCATTAAGACATTCGCTTGGTTGAGTTGATGTACTCGCTCTAATGCTGCCAACTGATCGCGACTGTTAACGCCAACAGTTTCATATTCAGCATCAGCTTGTGCAGTACGAATAGGCACACCATCTTTGACTGCCATGGCAATCACATCAGTTAAATAGTATTCGCCTTGGGCATTGCTAGCACGCAAAGACTTCAACCATTTCTTGAGTGAGTTGGTTGGCAGCACCATGATGCCGGTATTGATTTCTTGAAGGCGCCTTTGCGCAGGTGTTGCATCTTTTTCTTCAACGATCTCTTTTACGGAGCCATCAACATCTCGCAGGATGCGACCGTAGCCTGTTGGATTGTTCAGGTTTTGGGTTAGCAGTGCCAATGCAGAATCTTGGCCACGCACACCATCAGCCAATTTGGCTAATTTTGAGAGCGTCTTTTTGCTTGTGAGAGGCACATCACCATAGAGAACCAAAGTAGGTTCATTCACGTCCAGCTTAGGCAGGGCTTGCAATAAAGCATGGCCTGTTCCTTTTTGCTCAGCTTGTAAGGCAGTGGCTACTTTGCCAAAACGAGAATCTTGCTCACTAGCGGTTTGGAGGAACTGCTTTACATCGACAGCGCCATGACCAACAACGACGATAGGGTCTGTTTTAGAACTTTTACCTTGTAGGTCTAAAGCCGTATTCAAAACATGCTGGAGAAGGGGTTTCCCCGCCAAGGTTTGAAGAACCTTGGGTAATGCGGACTTCATCCGCCCTCCCTGCCCAGCAGCTAAAATAACGATGTTCATAAAGAGGGATTATAAGACCCCTGAATCAGCGTGCCACAGGCTATTTCATCAATTTCTGTCTCGTCAATTGCCTTATCGCCGGCAGATCTTGCGGCAATGCCCAATAGTTCTGTAGAAATCTCTAAATTCTTGAAATCAAAGGCCTCTCCATCCATCAAATGGGAAGGCACGATGTGATGCATTGAGCGAAAGAGATTCTCAACACGCCCAGGGTGCTTTTTCTCCCAATCGCGCAACATTTCTTTCATGGCACCACGCTGCAAATTGGGCTGACTGCCGCACAGATTGCACGGAATAATTGGAAAGTTCATGTCTACCGCATAACGCTCCAGTAACTTTTCTGGAACGTAAGCTAGAGGGCGAATGACAATGTGCTTACCGTCATCCGATCGCAACTTTGGAGGCATGCCTTTAAGCTTGCCAGCAAAGAACATATTGAGCATTAATGTTTCCAGGATGTCATCACGATGATGGCCTAAGGCAATCTTAGAAGCGCCTAACTCATCTGCTACACGATACAAAATGCCACGACGTAGTCGAGAGCAAAGTCCACAAGTCGTTTTACCTTCTGGAATGACGCGTTTAACAATGCTATAAGTATCTTGATTTTCAATGTGGTAGTGAACACCTAAAGCTTTTAAATAATTCGGCAAAATCTCCGCCGGAAAGCCTGGTTGCTTTTGATCTAAGTTGACAGCAATAATTTCAAAATCAATTGGGGCACGTTCACGTAACTTCAAAAGAATATCGAGCATGGCATAACTATCTTTGCCGCCCGATAAACACACCATCACTTTATCGCCATCTTCGATCATGCCAAAGTCGCCAATCGCTTGGCCAACTAAACGACATAGCTTTTTCTCAAGTTTATTTTCTTCTAAGACGACTTTACGGATATCACTCATGGCTACTAAATTTTTCTTTAATCTCTTTAAGCCTGCTTCATCCGAAATACCTCAACACCAACGGAGTGGCAATCAGGATAGACATCGGGCTTAGCTGTACTGACGCGAGCAGCAATAACCTTGGGATGCAGTAGCATTGCAGTCACGATGTCATCACAAAAGGTTTCTTGTAAATGGATATGGCCCTGGGAGGACCGCACCTTAATAGTCTCACGCATAAAGTCATAATCAACCACCTCTTCCAATAGATCCTGAGAAGGGGTATTCATATTCAAGGGAATATAGAGATCTACATTCAGAATAACGCGCTGCTCACCCTTCTTTTCAAAATCATGGACGCCAATATTGATATAGATTTCATAGTCACGTAGAAATAAGCGACGGCAATCAGCAAGTGCTGGATTAGAAAGAATGGTGTTCATAAATTGTGGATGGATTCTTTCTTTATTAACTATTTTTTATTCTGCATTCAATGCTTAATTGGTTTTAAACATCACATCGCGTAATGATGGCAATAGATGCTGTCCGCCATCTACGTATAAGGTGGTGCCCGTGATCGCATTAGAACTCGCTAAAAATACAGCTGCTTTTGCAATATCACTGGGTGTTGATGATCTTCCTAATGGCGTCATCTGGTGCGCCTCAGTAAAACCTGCTTCGGTTTGATTGCCCGAAGTCAGGGTAATACCAGGGGCTAAACCAATCATGCGTAAGTGCGGAGCAAAATCTATCGCCAGCACTTCAACTGAAGTGAGAAGCGCTGCTTTAGATAATGTGTAAGACAAATAATCTGGATTAAGATTAATTAATTTTTGATCGAGCAACTGAATTACAGAAGGAGTTAGTACATCACTATCGCTTGCTTGCTTTGCCCGGCTCTTTTGGTATTCAAACATCAACTGAGATAACAAAATTGGGGCAGCTAAATTAATCTGCATGTGGTCTTGCAAAATCTGACTACTGAGCGGAGTGTCGGAGTTAGCACGATCATATTCAAAGATCGAGGCGCTATTCACCAGACATTGCAAGTTACTGAACTCAGCAAGCACTGCAGTGAATAGAGAATTGATTTCCGTCTCATTAGCGAGGTCTGCCTTAAATGCTACGACCTTACGCCCTAACTTCTGGATTTCAGTTACGGTAGCTTGAGCCTCGGATACAGACCGGCCATAATGAATTGCAATATCCCAGCCCTGACGAGCAAACTCCAAGGCAATTTCTCGACCAAGACGCTTGGCAGCGCCGGTGACTAAAACTGCTTTATTTTGCTGAGGTTGTGGGTTTGAACTCAAGTTAACTAAATTCTCTTAGACTAGCGAGCTATGGATATTACCTTGACCAGCCTTGAAACGGCTCATACTGAGCTTCTCAGCCAGAAAATAATGGCAGAAATCGCCTCAAACGCTGGCTGGATACCCTTTTCAAGATATATGGAAATGGCTCTCTATGAGCCAGGAATGGGTTATTACAGTGCCGGGGCCCATAAATTAGGTGCAGGCGGTGATTTCACGACCGCACCCGAGCTCTCCCCCTTATTTGGCGCAGCTATTGTAGAAACGCTTTTACCCATTCTGGAAGGTCTTCAGGCTAAAGGGCTACCCACCCAGATAATGGAATTTGGTGCCGGTACGGGCAAATTAGCCGAATCCATTCTCAGCCGTCTGCACGAGCTTGATTTCGCCTTGGATCACTACGACATCATCGAGATCTCGCCCGACCTAGCTCAAAGACAAGAAGAGCGACTTCAACAGCTCTCCAAAAAACTCAGTTTTTCTACTCAATGCCGTTGGCTCAGATCCTTGCCCAATAACTTCAAAGGCATTATTTTGGCCAACGAAGTGATTGATGCCATTCCTTGTGATGCCATTATTTTCCAAAATGGCTTCTGGTATTGGCGGGGTGTTTCCGTTGCTGATGACAGACTTATTTGGTCAACAGGAAAGCCGGTTGAACAAGCCCTACTTCCAGAAGCATTGGTGAATGGAAGTTTCTCTGAAGGCTATGTCACTGAGTTACACGCACCAGCCAATGCTTGGATGCAGCAGATTGTCGATCATCTCGATACTGGACTCTTTCTTACTTTTGATTACGGATTTCCTGAGAGTGAGTACTATCACGCTCAACGTCTCGAGGGGACCTTGATGGCGCACCATCGCCATCATGCGATTCAAGATCCGTTTTATCTTCCGGGACTATGCGATGTGACTACCCATGTGGAGTGGTCACAAATTGCGCGTAGTGCGCTAGATGAAGAAGTGGATGATGTCTATCTCAGCAATCAAGCAAGTTACTTGCTTGACGCAGGCATCGGCGATATCGCATTGGAGATTGGCGACCCTAGCAATCCTGAAACTTTTTTACCCATTTCAAATTCGCTGCAAAAACTATTATCCGAAGCGGAGATGGGTGAACTCTTTAAAGTCTTCGCATTCTCAAAGAAACTATCCGACATATTGCCAGACCATACATTAGAAGACTTACCTGGCCTGCGAGGCAGAAACCGGCTTTAAATTAATTAGCTAGATAGTGCTGCAGTAATGGCCGAGAGTCTTGCGGCATCTACTGCACGGCGAATGTTTTCACCATTGGATCTGGCTTGCGCAGGGATACCAGCGATCACTTCTGCAGTATTGAGTGCTTGAGCATGTTGTATTGCCAAAATTACAGTGTCGACATTGAGGCCAATGTGTTTTGCTAAATTAAGTAAGGCCTGACAACGATCAGGTTTTCGCCATACATCTGCACGATTGAACCAAGCTAGAACACCCGCAGCTTGATATGCACCTCCTGATGTCTGCTCAATTAATAAATGAAGCTCACTAAATATTTCACTTAAATCACGCACCTCATTTGGCATTTTGACGCATGCTGCCCATGACCGAATTTCACTAGCAGGTAAATTCATGAGAGTGACAGCGCAGCGATCTTCCAGACAGTTATCTGCTGCATGTAAATGTGCAATGAGTTGCTCGCGGAATTCTTCTTCAGCTAAATTGATTACCAGTTTTGATGGCAGTAGTGCTCTAGCTGCATCTGCATCTAGCAAGACCTGGAACATTCGCATTGGCTTACTGGCCGTGAAGCCTCTAGCTAACTCCTGCCAAATTCTTTCAGCTGAGAGTGCTGACAGTTCATTAGATTGAACAATGGCCCGCAAAGCATCCATGGTTTCTGGCGCGACTGTGAATTCCGGGAAGCGGGCGGCAAAACGGGCGATACGCAATAGGCGCAAAGGATCTTCTGCAAACGCATCAGATACATGGCGGAAAATTTTTGACGCTAAATCATCCTGACCGTTGTAGGGATCCAAAATAGGTCCCACCCATTTGCCATCAGCTCCTACCTCTTGGGCCATTGCATTAATCGTTAGATCACGACGCTCTAAGTCTTGCTCTAGTGTGACAGTTGGGTCGGCATAAAACAGAAAGCCTTTATAGCCCTTACCCGTCTTACGCTCCGTACGAGCCAAGGCGTATTCAGCTTGAGTCTCTGGATGCAGAAAGACGGGGAAATCTTTGCCCACCGGACGATATCCCTGAGCAATCATCTCTTCTACGCTAGAGCCCACCACCACATAATCAATGTCGTGTACCGGCAAACCCATTAGGGTGTCCCGAATAGCGCCACCGACTGCATAGATCTTCATCGACTTATTTCATACCTTCTAATGTGCGACGACTGATGCCAAACACTTTACTCAAGGCGTCTACTCCATTCAGCGGCAGAATATTGGGTAATTGCATTGAGGCAATATTGTCACGAGACATCAAAGTCGGAACTGGTAAAAACTCAAAGGCCAAAGCCTGAAGATAGCCAACAAAATCTGGAACGGGAATGATCGCACATTTTGTATCGACTTTACGCGCAGCAAATTCCACAATCTCTTTCATGGTGTAGATCGTAGGCCCCACCAAATCATAAGACTGGCGAATCGTCGATGGCATTTTCAGAGACTTGGTAAATGCACTGGCTACATCATCCACACTCACTGGCTGGAACTTTGCGCCTGAGTTTGCCAAAGGCATCGCTGGAAATAATTTTGTTAACTTAGCAAACAAATTAATAAATTGATCTTGTGCACCAAAGATGACTGAAGGTCTAAAAATAGTCCAGTCGAGATTACTAGCTTTTACTGCGGCCTCGCCATCACCCTTACTGCGCTGATACATCGATGGGCCATGAGAATCCGCGCCCAATGCACTCATGTGAAGGTAACGCTTAAGACCATTCATCTGCATAGCGGTGATGATGCTTTTTGGAAGGTCAACATGTGCCGCTTGGAATACTTTTCCATATGGCTCTGCTGGCTTGTCATGCAACACACCTACCAAATTAATGACGGCACCGCTAGGCTGGATTCGTGAGCAAAGCTCTTGCAAAGAATCAAACTCATGTACATCAGCATCTTCTAAATGTATCTTTGGCAACATGCGTAATTCACGTGCAAATGCTAAGTGCCTTGTCGGCAGTAATACAGAGTAGCCCTCTGCTTGTAATTGGGCAGCCAAGACTCTGCCTACAAAACCGTTACCACCAATTAGCAGAATGTCATATTTCATAAAACTCCCATCAAGTTAAATTACTAAGGCAGCTCAGAAGCGCTTGCCACCTTAGGAGTGATCACTCCTAAACGCTGCCTTAAAGATTGCGTCTGTCCATTCATTACCGATGAATAGTACGTTGCATTAGCCAAAACATTTTTTACATAAGTTCGTGTTTCATTAAACGGAATCGTTTCCGCAAAAATAGCGCCCTCTGTTGGGCTGGTCAGTTTTTCCCGCCAAGTTTTAGAGCGCGATGGGCCAGCGTTATAAGCAGCAGAAGCCAAAACCCAAGAGCCATCCAAATCTACTAAAACCATATTTAAGTAATTACTGCCCAAGGTGAGGTTGGTATTGGTATCGGCGAGCTTGTCATTCGTATAAGAGGTCATGCCAATCTTCTTGGCCACATACTTTGCCGTATTCGGCATCACCTGCATCAAGCCTGAAGCACCCACCGAGGAAGAGGCATTCATAATGAAGCGTGACTCTTGACGAATCAACCCATAAGTCCAGGCCAAATTCAAATCAATTTGCTTTGCAATCGGCGATAGTTCGTCACGATAGGGTGTTGGATAGCGCAAACTGAAATCATGTTCTTGCTTTGTACGGTCTGCAGTATTGACAACGCGGTCATATAGGCCAATACGCTTGGCATACTCAGCAGATGCCAACAGTTGCTTGTCAGTCATATTACGCAATTCCCAGTTCCACTCGCGATTACCTTCAAAGCGTAAGTTCATGACATAAAAACGCTCACCCCTGATAAAGCCTTTGCGCTGAGACATCACTTCGATTTCCGCTTCACCGACCTTAGTACGTGCAGGCACATGATTCGATTTACCAAGATCTTCTCGTGCAAGCTGCCCATAAAAATTGTATTGATCGGCAACGAGCTCAAGACTCTCGCGTGCCTTTTCATTTTGGCCATCTGCCTTCAATGCACGCGCATACCAGTAGGTCCAGGCAGGATCTTTACTGCGTACCGCAGGATTCATGCCTTCAATCGCATTTTTTACCAGCGTCCAATCCTTGGCGCGTAAGCCTGCACGTACCTTCCACTCCTGACCTTCAGTAGAAAGTAATTCGTTATAACCTAGCTCTTGTTGAAGACGATAGGCATCATCTGCATTGGGGTCTAACTTCTTTGCGAGGAACTGGCCAATCACGCCCCAAGCCATGGCCTGATTCTCTTTGCTGTAGCGTGATGCATTTGGTGAAAAATCTTTAAATGCTTTTGCAGGATCGGTTTTAGCAGCTTTCACAATCTCGGCAATGGGATCTTCGCCACCTAAGCGACGGGACATCGTGTCAAAACCCATCTCACTAGCAGCGCGACCAATTGCTTTTGCTTCACTCAGTGTCATTCCGCCGGCACCAACCAAGTTAGGCACTAATTCTTGGCAAGCTTGGCCAAAATAACGTGGATCCAATAATATTGCGCGCGCATCAATAGCAACTTTTGTTGGATTCTCACCTTGGGCTAATTTCGACTGCAGTGAATAGCATTTCACCTGGGTATCATCATCTAAAGCAAACTTAAGATATTCAGCATCAAAACGCGACCAATCTTTACGCTTACCTAAAACGAGCAACCAATCATTACGCATCCGATCCGCTAAAGCCGTACCTTGATATTGATTTAGAAAAGCCATCACCTGAGAGTCAGCATTGCTTTCGGCGCGTGCACCACCAGCACTATCAAATAGCTGGGGCTTGATGCGGAAATAAGCTACATAGTCGTCAAAGGGATAATTGGAGAGGCTAGCGGCTAATGTTTGTGCCCGAGCTACATCATTTCTTTTGGCAGCTTCGCGTAGCTCAATAAAAGTGCGATCACCTTCAGTGATCTCAAAGGCTGCAATCCTGCTTTCTTTAGTGGGAATGATTTTCTTGGCTTTTTCAGCAAAAATGCTGGGCGCAGAAACTGTAAGGGCCAGAAATAGAATCCCGCCCATGATTTTTTGCCAGCCACTAGAAAGATCAAACCTCTTTTTCACCGTCATGCCTTATCGATTTACTATATCTCTCAATTTTCGCCTGATAATGGTTCATATGCACGGCAATTCTCCAAAATCGTTACGGCAGGACTTGCTAGCCCAAAGAAAACAGTTTGCGGCTAGGGCAAGCTATGCCGCCACTCAAGAAGCTATTTTGACTGGCCTAGCGAGTTTTCTGGCTAACCATGACACCCAAGTTCAATCCATCGCCTTGTATTGCCCCATACAAGATGAGCTTGATTTGCGACCCGCATTATTAGCTTGGGCTGAGAGTAAGGCAGGCAAAGTGCTGGCCCTGCCTTTTGCGCGCGCCGATAAACATTTAGATTTTTATCTCTGGCAAGAGGGTGACCTACTCATTCCAAGTCGCCACGGCGTACCCGAGCCCGACCCCAATAACCCCCGTAGACCTCAAATCACTCCAGACTGTATTTTGATTCCATGTGTTGGCTGGTCAGAGTCTAAGGTGGGCGATAAAACCCTTTATTGGCGGCTGGGCTATGGGGGCGGCTACTTTGATCGCACTTTGACGCAATTGCGTAAAGCAAAGCCTAAGCTACTGTGCGTAGGAATTGGCTTTGATTGGCAAAAGCTAGATGATGCGCAGTGGCGAGCTCAAACCCATGATGAGCCTTTAGACGCCATGCTGACTGAGTCAGGTTTAGTGATTACTTATTGAGACTTAAATTATCTGCAATAGCTAAAACGGCATCAGCTTGATTTAGTGAATAGAAATGCAGTCCAGGTGCACCTGCGACTAAAAGCTGGTCGCAAAGATCGGTAACCACCTCTTCACCAAACGCACGTATCGAGGCAGTGTCATCGCCATAAGACTGCAAGCGCAAACGAATCCAACGCGGGATTTCTGCACCGCAGGCATCCGAGAAGCGTAGCAACTGAGTGCTATTGGTAATCGGCATGATTCCAGCAATCACCGGCTGAGTAACACCCAATTCATATGCCTCATCGACAAAACGGAAATAGGCATCGCTGTTATAGAAATACTGAGTCACTGCTGAATTAGCTCCAGCTTTCATCTTCTGCACAAAAAAATCGACATCCGTTGCTGGTGACTTGGCCTGGGGATGGCACTCCGGGTAGGCAGCGACATCAATGTGAAACCAGTCGCCAGTTTCGGTACGAATAAATTCAACTAATTCATTTGCGTGATGGAACTCACCATACTGACCCATGCCTGATGGTAAGTCGCCACGCAAAGCTACGATACGCTTAATACCTAAAGCCTGGTATTGCTTCAACATCTCGCGCACGCTCTCACGCGAACTACCAACACAAGATAAGTGGGGAGCAACCGCTGCACCAGCAGCGTGAATGTCACTCACCACTTTTAATGTGCCAGATTGAGTAGAGCCGCCAGCACCAAAGGTCACAGAATAAAAAGCGGGCTTGAGCATTTCACTAAAACGCTCACGCACAAGATGTAACTTATTCTCACCTTCAGGTGTTTTTGGAGGGAAGAATTCAACGCTTAATTCCATGATCTTGGGCCTGTATCTCTATTTCTCTATTGAACAATATCTAGCAAGGAACAGATTAATAACGATAGTGATCGGTCTTATAAGGACCTTCCTTCGTCACGCCAATGTAAGAAGCTTGCTGATCTGACAATACAGTTAACTGAGCATTCAATGTCTTGAGCTGCAAACGCGCAACCTTCTCATCCAAATGCTTAGGCAGGGTGTAAACACCAACTGGGTATTTATCTGTACCAACTGCATTCCACAATTCAATCTGCGCAATCACTTGGTTCGCAAATGAAGAGCTCATCACATAAGATGGGTGACCTGTACCGCAACCCAAGTTAACTAAGCGGCCCTTAGCCAAGATGATGATGCGCTTCTCAGGATTGCCATTGCTTGCTGGGAAAATCACGTGATCTACTTGTGGCTTAATTTCCTCCCACTGATATTTCTCGATACCAGCAACATCAATCTCATTATCGAAGTGGCCAATGTTACAAACGATGGCTTGGTTTTTCATCTTAATCATATGGTCATGTGTAATCACATGGTAGTTACCAGTTGCTGAAACAAAGATATCCGCTTTATCTGCAGCGTAGTCCATTGTGACAACACGGTAACCTTCCATCGCAGCTTGTAATGCGCAAATTGGATCCACTTCAGTCACCCAAACTTGAGCTGACAAAGCACGCAATGCTTGAGCTGAGCCTTTACCTACGTCACCATATCCACAAACCACTGCAACCTTACCGGCAACCATCACATCGGTAGCGCGCTTGATTGCGTCAACCAAAGACTCGCGGCAACCATAGAGGTTATCGAACTTGCTCTTGGTAACAGAGTCATTGACGTTAATAGCTGGGAACTTTAATTCACCCTTAGCAAACATCTGATAGAGACGATGTACACCCGTAGTAGTCTCTTCTGTAACACCTTTAACTTTTTCTAAGCGGGTGGAATACCAAGTTGGATCTTGCACCAATTTCTTTTTAATGGCCGCAAACAAAATGGTTTCTTCTTCGCTCGTTGGATTATTCAAGCAAGCTTGATCTTTTTCTGCACGAGCGCCGAGGTGTAATAACAAAGTCGCATCACCACCGTCATCCAAAATCATATTGGTGAAACCGCCATCAGCCCACTCAAAAATACGGTGGGTGTAATCCCAGTACTGCTCAAGCGTTTCGCCCTTGATCGCAAACACCGGTGTGCCGTTAGCAGCAATCGCTGCAGCAGCGTGGTCTTGTGTGGAGAAAATATTGCAAGATGCCCATTGCACTTCAGCACCGAGAGCTTCTAATGTCTCAATCAATACTGCAGTTTGAATGGTCATGTGCAATGAACCAGTAATACGTGCACCACGTAATGGCTGCTGTGCTGCGAACTCATCGCGAATTGCGATCAGGCCTGGCATTTCAGTTTCAGCAATGGCGATTTCTTTACGGCCAAAGTCAGCTAAAGTAATATCAGCAATAGCGCAACGGGTTGCTACGAAGTTATTTAAATCGGAAACGGTACTCATGAATGCTCCAGCTAAATACGATCCAATGCTGGAGTAAAAACTCGCTAGCCATTGAATCATGGGTTAGCGAGCGCAGTTGCAATTAGCAAACTCTGGGGTTACCTAGGAGTCCACTCCCTTCAAGCCTGGGGAAACACTGGTTCTCAGTATTCCTTGCAACGCTCCTTGAAGGTATGGCGAAATTGTAATCAATTTCGCCATATTTCGCCTCAATACAACAACATACTGCCAATTAACTACCTAGAAAGCGGATTACAAGCCAGCGGCCGCACGTAGTGCAGGCGCCTTATCGCACTGCTCCCAAGTAAATTCTGGCTCCTCACGGCCAAAGTGGCCATATGCAGCAGTCTTACGATAAATCGGACGCAAGAGGTTCAACATCTTGACGATGCCTTTTGGACGCAAGTCAAAATGCTCAGATACCAATTGCGCAATCTTCTCGTCAGAGATCTTGCCAGTGCCGAAGGTGCTCACCATCACTGAAGTTGGCTTCGCAACACCAATAGCGTAAGAGATCTGAATCAAGCACTTGCTTGCCAAGCCTGCAGCAACCACATTCTTTGCCACATAACGGCCAGCGTAGGCAGCAGAACGGTCTACCTTAGAAGGATCCTTACCTGAGAACGCGCCACCACCATGAGGAGCCGCACCACCATAGGTGTCCACAATAATCTTACGACCTGTCAGACCACAATCGCCTTGCGGGCCACCGATCACAAATCGACCTGTTGGGTTCACCAAGAAGTTAATTGCACCTTTAATCAAATGCTTTGGCAATACTGGCTTGATGATTTCTTCGATTACTGCTTCACGCAACTTCTCGAGAGAGATATCTTCATCATGCTGCGTGGAGAGAACCACGGTATCGATTGAGTCAGGCTTGCCATCCACGTAACGTAGGGTCACTTGAGACTTCGCATCTGGGCGCAACCAGTTCAAACGGCCATCACGACGCAGTTGAGACTGACGTTCCACCAAACGGTGTGACAAATGGATTGGCAAAGGCATGAGCTCTGTGGTTTCATCACAGGCATATCCAAACATCAAACCTTGATCACCAGCGCCTTGATCTAAGCCGTCGTCATGCGCCTTATCAACACCTTGAGCAATATCTGGGCTCTGCTTGTCATAGGCAACCAAAACTGCGCAACCTTTGTAGTCAATACCGTAGTCGGTGTTGTCGTAACCAATTTCACGCAAAGTATTGCGAGCTACCTGGATATAGTCCACGTTAGCGTTTGTAGTAATTTCACCAGCCAATACTACGAGGCCGGTGTTGCACAAAGTTTCAGCAGCTACACGCGCAGTTGGGTCCTGGGAGAGGATCGAATCCAAGATGGCATCAGAGATTTGGTCTGCTACTTTATCGGGGTGACCTTCAGAAACAGATTCTGAGGTGAAGAAGTAATCATTTGCCATTGCATATTCCTTTAAAAATTAACACGATCTATGGGACAACTCGACGTGCCAGGAATTTCAACGGCGACGCTTTAGCAGAATTTATGAATCGCCCTGCAAGTTGCCTTAACTCAGCGATATATGAATTCTATCCGAAAAACACCCAATTCATCAAGCATCTCCGGAAATTTGGCCCTAGCGCCGGCATTGAATATCATTAGGGGGTGCGAAAACTCCTTCTCAAGCTAATCCTCGCTGCAATAGCGGTTCTGCCCTTATTCCTAGTTCAGGTAATTGGGGCTGCCTTAGGGATATTGGCCTATGTAGGATCCAAGCAATATCGATCACTTTTTCGCCCTCAATATGAGGCGGTTATTAAAAGCCATCATCTCCCACTTCAAATCTGGGGTGCAGCAGCAGCTTCGGGACAACTCTTCTCAGACAGCCTGTGGATTTGGTCCAACCCTTTAGCAGCACTAGCTAAGGCTGAGATACAAAATTGGGACGTCGTTGAAGCTGCAATGGCAGAAGGCCATGGAATGATTATCTTGTGTCCTCATTTGGGGGGCTTTGAAATCATTCCCCGTATTCTTGCGGAGCATTTTCCAGCAACAATCATGTACCGCCCCTCTCGCCAAAGTTGGCTCAATGAGATTATTGAAAAAGGGCGCGCATATCCCAATATGCACTTTGTGCCAACAAATATTCATGGGGTTCGCCATATGACCCGCGCCCTTTCAAAAGGGGAGGCAATCGCCATTCTTCCAGATCAAGTCCCAAGCGGCGGCGATGGAATTTGGTCTAATTTTTTTGGTCGCATGGCTTATACGACCACCCTTCCTATTCGTCTTTCAATACGCCACGCCACCCCAGCGGTAATGTTTACTGCAAAACGTAAATCAATCGGGTCTGGCTGGGTAATTAATGCTAAACGTTTAGAGCCATTTTCAGAAGATCCCAATATTGCTGCGCAAGAATTAAATATTGCAATTGAAAATGCTGTACTTACTGCTCCTGAACAATTCATCTGGGCCTATAACCGCTACAAACATCCGAGCGGAGCAGAATTGCCACCCAGTAATTAGTTAATAAATTTATAATTTATTCTCATGACCTGGTTACAAAATGTTTTTAATTTTCTAGCGCTAAGCCTGTTGCGCCTGTTTGCATTTTTACCCTATGGTCTCACCATTCAGGTTGGCTACGGTCTCGGCTGGTTAGCAGCGCAGATGCCTAATGAGCGTGCCAAGGTTGTTAAAACCAACTTACGCCTGTGCTTTCCCGATCTGAGCGAAGATGAGATTGATTCACTTGCGCAAGAGCACTGGAAATTATTTGGGCGCAGCGTAATCGAGAGAAGTCGTATTTGGCTTGGTAGCGGTAAACAAATCACTGATATCGTCACTATTAACTCTGCAATTACTCTGGGTGATCGTAAGCCACGCCTCCTAATCAACCCCCACTTTGTTGGGCTTGAGGGTGGTTTCATGGCCCTCTCTGTTTTAGCAAATGAGCATGACTGGCCACGTGGTGCCGGCCTCTATCAAAACATGAAGAATCCCTTCTTCAATCAAAAAATGATTGAATGGAGAAATCGTTTCGGGGGGAAATCCATTGAGAGGCAAAGCCGCTTACGTGATTTGATTCGAGAGATTCAAACGGGGAACTTTATTTTTATTGCGCCAGATATTGATCTCGGTCCACGCGACTCTGTTTTTGTACCCTTCTTTGGCATTCAAACCAATACGATTACTTCAGTCTCACGTTTAGCCAGGCTCAGCGGTGCAGAAGTCTGCCTCATGACCACCACCCTGAATCCCGATCGCAAAGCTTATACCTGCAATATCAGCGCCCCACTTCCTAACTTCCCAACGGATAATGTGGAGGTGGATACTGCACGCCTGAACAAATACATCGAAGACCTTGTTCGAGAAAGACCGGCAGAGTACTATTGGGTACACAAACGGTTTAAGCATCGGCCGTCTGGAGAGCCAAGCCTTTATAACTAATTGGAATCCTTTTGAGCACGAATTTAAATATGTCCGCACGCACATTACGCTTCACCAAAATGCATGGTGCTGGCAATGATTTCATTGTGCTCAATGGGATTAATCAAGATCTTAGCAATATTACGCGTGAGCAATGGCAAAAATTAGCCCATCGTCAGTTTGGCATTGGTGCTGATCAAATTCTGCTAGTTGAAAAAGCTACACGCTCTGATGCTGATTTTCGTTATCGCATCTTTAATGCAGATGGTGGTGAAGTTGAGCAATGTGGCAATGGCTCACGTTGCTTTGTACGCTTTGTACTCGACCAAGGCTTATCTACGAAGAATCCCTTGCGCGTTGAAGTAGCACACACCATACTCACACTCAGATCTCATGATGATGGTCAGGTAGAAGTCGATATGGGCGCGCCGATTTTTGAGCATAGCCAAATCCCTTTCAATGCTAGCGGCTTAGCAAGTAAGCAAGAGTTTCATGAAATGCTCTACGCACTACCCATTAAAACTCCTGCCGCACATGACAGTTGGATCGGCGTTGTGTCGATGGGCAACCCTCATGCAGTGCAAGTGGTGGGTGATGTTGATAGCGCACCCGTTCTTGAAGAAGGTCCATCAATCGAAAAAGATGCGGCATTCCCGAAAAAAGTCAATGCGGGTTATATGCAAATTCTGAATCGCAATGAAATCAAGTTGCGTGTATTTGAGCGTGGCGCTGGCGAGACCCTCGCTTGTGGCACTGGCGCATGTGCTGCAGTCGTCTCAGGAATTCGTCGTGGCTCACTAGACTCACCAGTCACAGTACATACTCGTGGAGGCGATCTACAAATCGCCTGGGGCGGAGTAATCAATGACGCAGCACAGTCCGTCATCATGACTGGCCCAGCGATTACCGTGTTCGAGGGTGAAACAACAATCTAAAGAGCGGGGCTGCTCTTGAGATTAAATACCGTATTTCTCGCGATAGGCTTTCACAGCTGGTAGGTAACTTGTTAGCTCGGTATTGCTGGAAGCGGTTAAGAAAGCCATCAAGTCTGCCAAGTTCGCAATTGCAACGACTGGCAAGCCAAATTCTTGCTCCACCGCCTGAACTGCTGACTGATCTCCAATGTCAGTGGCAGTTCCTGACTTTTCCATACGATCCAAGGCAATTAATACTGCTGCTGGCTCAGCACCCGCCTCACGAATGAGTTTGACAGACTCTCGCACAGACGTACCAGCAGAAATCACATCATCAATGATGACCACCCTGCCTTTGACTGGCGCACCCACCAATGAACCACCCTCACCATGATCTTTTACTTCTTTACGGTTGTAGGCATAAGGCACATTACGGCCAGCATCCGCTAAGGCGATCGCAGTGGCAGCGGCTAATGTAATACCTTTGTAAGCTGGCCCATAGAGCATGTCATATTCAAGGCCAGATTCTTGCAAAGCTTTTGCGTAATAGCGGCCTAGCGCACTTAAAAGGGCGCCATCATTAAATCCACCGGCATTAAAGAAATAAGGGGAAAGGCGTCCAGCTTTAGTTTTAAACTCCCCAAACGACAAAACATTTGCCTCAAGGGCAAATTGAATAAAGTTATCTTGATTAGAATTTTTTGAGCTCATAGGCCTATATGTTACGCATCATTTCTGCCAACCTCAACGGTATCCGCTCTGCAGTCAAAAAAGGCTTCTTGCCTTGGGTTGTAAAGCAAAAAGCGGACTTTGTCTGCATGCAGGAGCTCAAGGCTCAGCAGGATGATCTGGATGACCCCATCCTCAATCCAGACGGCCTGCATGGCTTCTTTCATCATGCTGAGAAAAAGGGCTATAGCGGTTGTGGCATCTATACCCCACATCAGCCCGATGAAGTGCTCTATGGCTACGGCAATGAGGAGTTTGATGCTGAGGGGCGTTATGTGGAGACGCGATTCAAAAAGCTTTCAGTGATCTCGGTATACATGCCTTCAGGCTCAAGCTCGCCAGAAAGACAGGAGGCTAAGTATCGGTATCTGGATTCTTTCTTGCCACACCTAGTTGAGCTCAAAAAGTCAGGGCGCGAAATTGTGCTGTGTGGAGATGTGAATATTGCCCATAATGAGATTGACCTCAAGAACTGGAAAGGCAATCTCAAGAACTCGGGGTTTTTGCCTGAAGAGCGCGCTTGGCTAACAAACCTGTTTGGCAAAGTCGGCTATGTAGATGTCTATAGAAAGCTAGAGCCCGAAGCGACTGAGACCTGCTACACCTGGTGGAGCAATCGTGGTCAAGCGTATGCCAAGAACGTAGGTTGGCGGATCGACTATCACATCACCACTCCAGGGATTGCAGTAAGCGCCAAAAATACTGCTGTGTATAAAGATGAGCGCTTCTCAGATCACGCTCCACTGACAATAGATTACGACTGGTCTATCTAGAAACCTGTGAGTCGTGCTTTTTAAACTCCACTACTTTGAAACGAATAGTGAGCCAAATCAGAATTAGGACCGGCGCGCCAATAATCGCAGTGCTAATAAAAAAGCTTGAGTAACCAAAGCTATCAACAAAGACGCCTGAGAAACCAGCCAACCACTTTGGCAATAAAAGCATCATTGAACTAAACAAGGCGTACTGCGTTGCGGAGTACTGAATATTCGTTAATGCCGATAAGAAGGCAATGAAAGCAGCTGTTGCAATACCAGAACTCAAGTTATCGGCAGAGATTACCCAGATCAAGCCCTGCAAGTCATGGCCCTGCGTGGCAAGCCAAGCAAATAACAAATTGCTGACGGCCGATAAAATCGCACCCAGAAACAAAATCCGCATCACACCGAAACGCAAAGTGAGCACGCCTCCAACGAAGGCGCCGACCAATGTCATCACGACACCAAAGACCTTACTCACTGCTGCCACCTCATCTTTGGTATAGCCCATGTCAACATAAAACGGGTTGGCCATAATTCCCATCACCACATCACTAATCCGATAGATGGCAATTAAAGACAAAATCAAAATAGCGTGCCAACCGTAGCGCTTAATAAAATCTGCAAATGGCTCAATCAAAGTTTGATGTAGCCATGCTTTTGCATTGCGTGCTTTTGTAAGTTCAATGCGAACGGGCTCTTTACTAAACAAGGTGGTGACCACACCCACACCAATGGAGAGTGCCATACAAAGATAAGCAAATTGCCAGGCGGCTGGATCATAAGCAGCCAAACCAGATTCTGCACGGGCGGCCAACCAGAGAACACCGGCACCAGACCAAATTAAAGCAAGTCGATACCCTGTTTGATAAGTAGCTGCCAAGGCGGCCTGATGGTCACTATCGGCTGACTCAATCCGGAAGGCATCTAAAGCAATATCTTGAGTGGCAGAACCAAAGGCAACCAGGAGTGCACACCACACAATCGGCGTCAATTGAACCTTGGGGTCAATGCTGGCCATACCCACCAGACCAAGAACAATCAACAATTGCGCAAATAGTAGCCAGCTACGCCTTCTGCCAAATAATCTTGAAAGTAAGGGGATGGGCAATCGATCCACTAAAGGCGCCCACATCCACTTAAACGCGTAAATCAGGCCAACCCAAGTTAGATACCCAATCGTACTGCGATCAATGCCAGCCTCTCTTAGCCAAAAGCTCAGCGTTCCTAAAATCAGTAGCAGTGGTAGGCCCGCAGAGAAGCCCAAGAAGAGCATTCGAAGGCAAGGCCATTCGAGATAAACCCGAAAATCTTTTAGCCAGGACTGAGCGCTACTAAGCACGTCGAACGCGGAACAGCGCTAGGCTTCCAAAAAGATTAGGCATCAAGGTAACTTGCCGCCCCTCATGCAGAATGCATTGATCCAAAATCTGCAAGCCTAAGCTCGAGGCTAATTTTTCAAAATCAGCAACGGTAAGAACACGCACATTGGGTGTGTTGTACCACTGGTAAGGCAGGCTTTTAGAAATTGGCATTCGGCCAAAGCCAACAGCTACGCGGTGTGACCAGTGGCCAAAGTTCGGGAAAGAAACCACTGACTCTTTGCCAACCCGAACCACTTCACGCAAGATCTTTTCAGTTTCGTGAATGGTTTGTAAGGTCTGGGAGAGCACAACCGTATCAAAACTATTGTTCTCAAAAAGCGCCAAGCCCCCTTCAAGATTTTGCTGAATAACGTTCAAGCCTTTTTGCACACAAGAAAGTACGCGCGCATCATCAATCTCAACCCCATAAGCGTGCACGGGTTTTTGTTTTTGCAAATACTCCAAGAAGCTGCCATCACCGCAACCGAGGTCAAGCACTTCGCTATTGGGCACAATCCAATTCGCTATTGGAGCAAAGTCTGCGCGCTTCATGCCTTCACCTCGAGCATTTGTTCAAAATAAGCACGAATCAGATTGTGATAACGCGGGTCATCCAACAAAAAAGCATCGTGCCCATGTGGCGCATCAATCTCTGCATAACTGACTTCACTCTTATTGCTGAGCAAGGATTCCACAATCTCGCGACTGCGATTGGGCGGGAAGCGCCAATCTGTAGAGAAGCTCACTACCAAGAACTTAGCTTGCACTTCCGCTAAAGCACGATTCAAACTGCCTTCGTAACGACGGGAAGGATCAAAATAATCTAGCGCTCTAGTAATTAACAAGTACGTGTTGGCATCAAAGTAAGTAGAGAACTTGTCACCTTGATGGCGCAAATAGCTCTCAACCTCAAATTCCACATCAAAGCTAAAGCGATAATCCTGGGACTCGCCACTAGGTCTTTGCAGCTCGCGCCCAAACTTTTCTGCCATGTCATCATCAGACAAATAGGTGATGTGTCCGACCATACGAGCCAACTTGAGGCCGCGCTTTGGCACTACGCCATGCTCGTAGTAATTGCCCCCATGAAAATCTGGGTCAGACAAAATTGCATTGCGAGCTACTTCATTAAATGCAATATTCTGTGCGCTGAGTTTTGGCGTTGATGCAATGACTAAGCAATGCGCAAGGCGTTTTGGAAACTGGATTGACCAAGCCAATGCCTGCATACCACCTAAGCTTCCACCCATTACCGCAGCAAAACGGCGGATACCTAACTTATCGGCCAAGCGCGCCTGAGTATTTACCCAATCTTCCACCGTAATCACTGGGAAATCAGCGCCATAAGGCTTGCTAGTGGCAGGATTGGTACTCATGGGTCCAGTGGACCCAAAGCAAGAGCCTAAATTATTAACACCAATCACAAAGAAGTGATTTGTATCTACTGGCTTGCCTGGCCCAATCATGTTGTCCCACCAGCCGATATCTTTTGCATCATCTGGATTGGGTCCAGCCACATGGTGCGATGCATTTAATGCGTGACAAACTAGTACCGCATTACTTTTATCGGCATTGAGCTTGCCGTAAGTTTCAATTATTAAATCGTAGCCAGATAAGATGGCGCCACTTTGCAAAGGCAAGGGCTCGGCAAAATGGATAGTATTTCTAGAGAGGTGTAGCTCGCTCATTCGGACAGAAGAATGCGAAGGCTTATATCAGATGCTTCGGTTGGAAGCTTCTTAAAGCCGCTGCGGGCAAAACGGTGCCAGCGACCCAAAACATAACTCATCAACATTGTTGCGCGAATACTAACTTCATCTTGAGGCACATTTGCCCAAGGCCCACCCTGAGTTAGGGCGATACGCAGTGCTTGCTTTAAAGATGCTTCAACACGATCCAGCACTTGTGTAATACGCTCTTGTAGGCGATCGTCTTCTTGCAATAGAGCATCGCCCAAGAGTACGCGAGTCATACCAGGATTCTTTTCTGCAAAGAATAAAAGCATCTGCAAAATGCCACGAGCCTGGGCAAGCCCAGATTCTTCTTTTTGATTGATCTGATTAATCAGACCAAAAACTGTTTGCTCAATAAATGCAATCAAGCCTTCAAACATCTGCGCCTTACTAGCAAAATGTCGATAAAGCGCTGCTTCTGAAACTTGAATTTTTGCAGCCAATGCCGCAGTCGTTACGCGCTCACCTTTGGGGTTTTGCAACATCTCTGCCAACACTTGCAAAATCTGGAGGCGGCGCTCACCCGGGCGTGGGCGCTTGCGTGTCTTGCCCTCTTCGGCAGCCGTCACTTCGATCTCTGATGCAGTAGGGTCAAAAGAATCACGCATATTTATATCTCTTGTTCAGCTATTAGCGGGAACGAATCATCGTTCCGAATGCTTGCTCTGTCAGAATCTCCAACAATAAGGAGTGCTCAATTCGTCCATCAATAATGTGCACTGAATTTACACCGCTCTTTGCCGCATCTAATGCAGAAGAAATCTTTGGCAACATACCACCAGAAATAGTACCGTCAGCAAATAGGCCGTCAATTTCACGGGCAGTCAGGTCGGTCAAAAGATTACCGCTTTTATCCATCACACCAGGAATGTTAGTCATCATGACTAATTTCTCTGCATGCAAAATTTCCGCCATCTTGCCAGCTACCAAGTCAGCATTAATGTTGTAGGCCTGACCTTCTTCGCTAAATCCAATCGGGGAGATCACTGGAATAAAGGCATCGTCCTGCAATGCTTTTACAACTGCAGGATTAATCGCCTCAATCTCACCAACAAAACCTAAATCGATAGTTCCGCCAGGCTTCTTTTCATCGGGAACCAGCATCTTTTTTGCACGAATCAAGCCACCGTCTTTGCCAGTCAAGCCAACTGCTTGACCGCCAAAGTGATTAATCAACATCACAATATCTTGCTGCACTTCGCCGCCGAGAACCCACTCAACCACTTCCATGGTCTCTTCATCGGTCACGCGCATACCCTGAATAAAGGTGCCTGTCTTACCAATCTTCTTGAGAGCCTCATCAATTTGCGGGCCGCCGCCATGTACCACCACCGGGTTCATACCAACTAGCTTAAGCAAAATGACATCGCGCGCAAAGCTTTCCTTCAGGCGCTCTTCGACCATCGCATTTCCACCGTACTTAATCACAATAGTCTTGCCGTGATAAGCCCGAATGTAAGGCAAGGCCTCGGCCAAAATCTCCGCCTTTAATAAAGGGGAGATGTCACTAATAGATGGGGATTGCGTTGTCATTGCTACTTTTATATTCGGTCTAGTCAATTAATCGCCAAACAACTTCTGACGCAGTTCACGGCGCTCTTGCGCCTCCAGAGAAAGATTGGCTGTTGGGCGCGCAATAAGACGGTTCAGGCCAATTGGCTCACCGGTCTCTTCACACCAACCGTAATCACCAGACTCAATACGAGCTAAAGCCTGCTCAACTTTTTTCAATAGCTTGCGCTCACGATCACGTGTGCGCAACTCAAGAGCATGCTCTTCTTCAATCGTTGCACGATCGGCTGGATCAGGAACCAAAATGTTTTCGCGCAAATGCTCTGTTGTCTCCGAAGCATTCTTCAGAATGTCGCCCTTTAAGGTCAATAACTTCTGACGGAAAAAATCTAACTGGCCGGCATTCATATAGTCCTTTTCGGACATCTTGAGTAACTCAGCTTCTGTTAAAGGGGCACCTTTGGCAACTTTTGCACTTGCCGCCTTACTTGGAGCTTTTGCTGCAGCCGTAGATTTCGTTGGTGTTTTTACCGTCATTTCATTCTTTCCATGGATCTAAATCATTATTACTTCATTCTGCCAAAGTTTTATTACCCTTTAGCCAATATTTATCAATATTGGCCGTGGCGGCGGATTGTACTGTAAATTTCCTAGACCAAACAGCCCTCAAGCCCAGCCAGCAGGGTGTCTTTGGGCAAATCTATCCCGATAAAGACCATGCGGGTTTGCTTGGTCTCTGTACCCCATAAACCAGCCATATCACTACCCATCATCTGATGAACGCCCTGGAACACGACTTTTCGGTTGCTGCCCTTTACATAGAGGACGCCTTTGTAGCGCAACATCTTCTCCCCAAAGACCTCCAAAATACCCCCCAGGAAGTCCTCTAATTTTTTATGATCAAAGGGTTTATCACTACGAAAAACGAAGGATTGGATGCGATCTGTATGGCCTGCATGATCGTGGTGATCGTGGCTGTGGTCGTGATGGTCATGACTGTGATCATGACCACAAGTAGCGTGATCATGATCATCTTGCCCTAGGAAATGAGGATCAATATCGAGCTTCGCGTTCAAGTTAAAACCCTTGAGATCCAAGACGGCATCCAAAGGAACGACTCCTTTAGAAATCCCCTGAATTGGGGCACGGGGATTCATGTGCATTAAGCGATTGCGCAAGGCATCCACCTCGGCAGGCGTTACTAAATCCGTCTTAGTGATGAAGATTTGATCTGCAAAGCCCACTTGGCGCTGCGCCTCTTCATGTTCAGTTAGTTGTTGTGGGCCATGCTTGGCATCTACCAAAGTGACTACGGCATCCAGAACATAGTGGTCGGCTACGTCATCGTCCATAAAGAAGGTTTGAGCTACAGGGCCTGGATTAGCCACTCCAGTAGTTTCAATAACCACGCGCTCAAAGCTAATTTTCTTATCCCGGCGTTGCTCCCAAAGCTCATTTAAGGCTTCAACCAGATCTCCACGAATAGTGCAGCAAATACAACCATTGCTCATTTGCACAATGTTCTCTTGATTGTCTTGGACCAAGATGTCGTTATCGATATTTTCTTCGCCAAACTCGTTCTCAATCACGGCAATTTTTTTGCCGTGTTGCTCAGTCAGAATATGTTTGAGCAAAGTGGTTTTGCCGCTACCTAAAAAGCCTGTGAGGATTGTTACCGGAATTAACGCCATCTTTGATCCTATCAAAATCTATAAATGCATTCCCTAGATGGGAAACCTTCTATCTTACCGAGTTCTTCAAGCTTTGCCAGCTTTCGCACGGGGATGCGCTTTGTCATATGCCTGCGCTAAATGCTGGAAGTCTAAAGAGGTGTAAATCTGGGTACTGGCAATGCTGGCATGACCCAACATCTCCTGTACCGCCCTCAAATCCTGAGAAGACTGCAGTACATGGCTAGCAAAGCTATGGCGCATCATATGCGGGTGCACGTGGGTGGGAAGGCCTGCCCGCATGGCTAAGGTGCGTAAGCGCGCCTGAACGGTGCGAGGAGATAATCGCGCGCCCGTAGCAGAGATAAATAAAGCCATCGATACATTTGCCTGCTCAAGCAGATCTCGAGCAGCACGCCAAACTTTGAGCGATTGCATTGCTGGTCCACCGATCGGAACTGAGCGACGTTTGCCGCCCTTACCCAAAACCGTCACCTCTGCAGCATCCCAATCCAGCCAGCCAGCAGATTCATGCTGACGATCCTTGCTTTGCATCACATCAACGCCCAGCAGTTCTGATAAACGCAGGCCAGAGGAATACAACAAATCAATGATCGCGGCATCACGCACCGTCTCTAGATCTTTCTTTTCTTCAGCCTCTTTGATGGCCTGATTTACTAAAGAGAGTGCCTGCTCGACTGAAAGGGCTTTTGGCAAAGACTTTAAACGCTTAGGTGCTTTTACATCATCAACGGGATTAGCCACTAGGTTTGCAGTCATCTTTCCTGCCTGCGCATCACGGCGTGCATCTTTCTCGGTTAGCCAGTCATACCAGCCACGCCAAGCAGAAAGCGCTCTTGCAATCGTGCGAGATGACTTTCCTTTCGAATGCAAGCGACCAGCCCAGCGACGTACGTGAGCATTAGTAACCTTTAACAACTCGACGGCATCATCTGTTGCTAATGTCTGTAACTCACCAAGATCCATGCGATACGCTTTAAGCGTATGCGGTGAGAGCTGCCTTAATACATGCAGCTCTTGCAAGTAATCCTGCACTAGGGGGTGCAGATCAGCTGGTACTTGGCTCATAAGCCTGGATACGATCCAAAGCTGCAGCAGTAAGTTCAGCAATCTGGCGTAAGTAGAACGCGCCCATATCTGCAGTAAAACGAGACTCATCTTTGCTTGCCAATAACAGCACTGCGGGTGATTGCGCCACGCCAATACTTTTACCTAGTGGCAGGCCAATAGCTACCATGCTTTGCCACTCTGTATCGATGACCACTTGAGTTGCCAACAAATCTACGCTCGCTGCAGCAAGCTCTTTAGCAGAGCCGCATAGCGGCGTATCAATCCATGGGCCAAATGCCGAATTGGGTGACAAGAGTTGTGCTGATTCGACCTCAAACACTTCCGCCAAACCTGCAGTCACTGCAGACTCCACGTCCGTCTTGGTGTTAGCGCGCATTAAGCGTAATAGCCAAGCCACTAAGTTTTGCTGGGTTTTGTCATTGCGACTACCAAAGTGCAGCATCTCACTTAGGCGACGATTGAGCTCTTGATTCTGGGTGCGCAACAAAGTCATCTGGCGCTCTTGCAAGGAGATCGCACGATCCTCGTGGGGATGCTTTAAACGAATTTCATTTAAAAGATTAGCGTAACGCTCAAAGAAACCCGGGGTAGCACGCAACCACTCTGCTACCAATTCTTCTTGTTCGGTCTGCTTAGGATCGATTGCGCTCATCTGTCTTTTTCTCGCTTATTTATTTAATGTAATTTTTTTAGCTCAGTTTTTTACGCAGAAGCTCATTCACTTGCCCTGGATTAGCCTTACCTTGAGAAGCTTTCATGATCTGGCCTACCAAAGCATTAAATGCTTTTTCTTTACCAGAGCGAAACTCTTCAACCGACTTCTCATTAGCTGCCAATACCTTATCAATCATAGCTTCCAGCTCACCACTATCGCTAATCTGCTTCCAGCCTTTAGCATCAATCACTTGATCAACAGTACTGATAGCATTGCCTGCGATAGCCTCTTCCCACAAAATTGCGAAGATATCTTTTGCAATCTTGTTGGAGATTGTGCCGTCGGCTACGCGAGTTAACAGCGGCGCCAAATGTTCAGCTTTTAAGGGGGCGTCTGCAGAAGCGATGCCAGCTCGATTGAGCGATGAAGCAAACTCACCTGCAATCAGGTTTGCTGCAGCTTTTGCCAAAGACTGACCAACAATCGCAAGTAGCCCTTCAAATATCTTGGCAGTGTCGCGATCTTGCGTGAGTAGTTGTGTATCGTAGGCGCTTAAGCCAAATTCACTTTGCCACTGCTCACGAAGCTGTGCCGGTAAAGCTGGCATCTTGCTACGCACATCAGCAATCCAGGCGTCATCAATTACTACTGGCAATAGATCCGGATCCGGAAAGTAGCGATAGTCATTAGCGTCTTCTTTACTGCGCATGCTGCGAGTCTCTTGACGATCGGGATCGTACAGGCGGGTTTCTTGAACAACTTTGCCGCCATCCTCAATCAATTCAATTTGGCGACGTACCTCGTATTGAATTGCCTCTTCCAAAAAGCGGAAGGAGTTTAAGTTCTTAATCTCGCAACGGGTACCAAATTCTTTTTGGCCTACAGGTCGAACAGATACATTGGCATCGCAACGGAAAGAGCCCTCTTGCATATTGCCGTCACACACCCCAAGCCAAACAACCAGGGTATGGAGTGCTTTTGCATAGGCAACTGCTTCCGCAGCACTGCGCATCACTGGCTCAGTCACAATTTCCAGCAACGGGGTGCCGGCGCGATTTAAGTCAATGCCGCTAGATGCTTCACCGTGCGGACCTAAGAAGCCTTCTTCATGAACCGACTTACCAGCATCTTCTTCCATATGGGCGCGTGTGAGCTCCACAACTTTGACTTGATCGCCAACCAATATTTCCAGATGTCCACCAACGACTATGGGAAGATCCATCTGGCTAATCTGGTAACCCTTTGGTAAGTCCGGATAGAAATAATTCTTACGCGCAAAAATACTTGCTGGCGAAATCTTGGCATTGACAGCCAAACCAAAACGAATGGCATGCTCAACAGCTTGACGATTTAACACTGGTAATACCCCAGGCAAAGCTAAGTCAACAGCACAGGCTTGTGTATTAGGGCTTGCACCAAAACGCGTACTTGCCCCGCTGAAAATTTTGGATTGTGTTTGGAGCTGCGCATGGGTCTCTAGACCAATCACGATTTCCCATTGCATCATGCCACCTCGCTTGCTTGACGCAAATGCCAATCACTATTTTGCTGGTATTGATGCGCCACTTGAAGTAAGCGCGCCTCAGAAAAATAGTTTCCAATTAACTGCATTCCAATCGGCAAATTACTTGTATTGAAGCCACAAGGCACGCTCATCGCCGGCAGCCCCGCTAAGTTGGTTGAGAGTGTGTAAATGTCTTCCAGATACATTTGCACGGGATCTTTTGATTTTTCACCTAAGCGCCATGCAACATCTGGGGCTACAGGTCCCAGGATGACATCGCATTTCTCAAATGCCGCCTGGAAGTCAGCTGCAATAATGCGACGTATTTTTTGTGCCTGCAAATAATAAGCATCGTAATATCCATGACAAAGTACATAAGTGCCTACCAAGATGCGACGCTTCACTTCCTCACCAAATCCTTCGGTACGTGATTTCTTATACATGTCAGATAAGTCGCGATATTCATTTGCGCGATGTCCGTAGCGCACGCCATCAAATCGGCTTAAATTACTGGAGGCTTCGGCTGGAGCTAAAACGTAATAGACCGGAATGGATAACTTAGTTTTGGGTAGGCTTACCTCCAACAACTCCGCGCCTAAATCTTGCAAAGCTTTTGCTGCAGTATTGACTGCATTGGCTACTTCTGGAGCAAGGCCTTCTGCAAAGAATTCTTTTGGCAGGCCAACTCGTAATCCCTTAAGTGGTTTTGCTGTATTTATATCGCCTTCTTTCCAAGGCTGGTCGAGATAGCGACCGTAGTCCTCTCCAGAGTCTGCCAAAGAAGTGGAGTCACGTGGATCATGGGAGGACATCGCTGTAAGCAATAAAGCGCAGTCTTCTGCGGTCTTCCCCATTGGACCAGCCTGATCCAGTGATGAGGCATAGGCAATCATTCCATAGCGAGATACGCGCCCATAACTCGGCTTTATTCCAGTTAATCCGCAAAAAGCGGCTGGCTGGCGTATCGAGCCACCAGTATCTGTGCCTGTAGCAATCGGAGCTAATCCAGCTGCTACTGCTGCTGCAGAGCCGCCAGAGGATCCGCCGGCAACATATTCTGAATTCCAGGGATTTAAGACTGGTCCATAGGCTGAATTTTCATTAGAGGAACCCATGGCGAACTCATCCATATTAGTTTTGCCAAGGCAAACCATGCCAGCTCCATTAGGGTTCAGCTCATCCGGAATCCCGAGATTAGAGACTACTGTCGCATCAAATGGGCTGAGGTAACCCTCGAGCATTTTGGAGGCCGCTGTCGACTTCCAGCCACGTGTTACGAAGACGTCCTTGTGGGCAACCGGGACGCCCGTTAACTTTCCAGCCTTACCAGAGGCAATAATTTTATCTGCTTTGGAAGCTTGATCTAAACTTAAGTGAGCACTTACATCAAGATATGCATTCCAATGTTTTCCGACCTCAATCCGGCTCAGAAAGTACTGCGTCAACTCAACGCTGGAGATCTCTTTAGCGGCCAATGCTTTAGACATCAGTGCAACAGGAATTTGATGCCAGCTCATTCGATCACCCTTGGAACTAAAAAGTAGCCATCCCGCTCTGCGGGGGCAGATTGCATGTTTTCGGCGCGATGATCTACTTCGGTCACCGTATCACTTCGCAAGGGTTGCGCTAAATCGCGCAAAAAGAGGATGGGGTGGGCCAAAGGAGCGAGGCCACTCGTATCGACAGCCTGCATCTCCTCGACTAAAGCAAATACGGCCTGTAATTGAGGCAATACCGCCTCGGCTTCTGCCTGACTTAAGTCAAGGCTGGAAAGGTGCGCAATGCGCTGAACATCATTTAGTTTCATGGGGCGCTAGGGTATCATTCATAAATATATTTTTTAACACTTACTTATTTTCCCACTACATCATGTTTGGTTTTTTTCGCAGCTACTTTTCTAATGACCTAGCCATCGACCTAGGCACCGCAAACACCTTAATTTACATGCGTGAACGGGGTATTGTGCTTGATGAACCGTCAGTTGTGGCAATTCGTACTGAAGGCGGCCCAAATGGTAAAAAAACCATTTTGGCCGTTGGAAAAGAAGCAAAAGCCATGCTGGGACGGGTTCCTGGAAATATTGAGGCTATTCGCCCAATGAAAGACGGTGTTATTGCCGACTTCACCATTACTGAGCAGATGCTCAAGCAATTTATCAAAATGGTACATGAGAGTAAGCTGCTCAAGCCAAGCCCGCGTATCATTATTTGTGTTCCTTGCGGCTCAACCCAAGTTGAGCGTCGCGCTATTCGCGAATCTGCATTAGGTGCAGGCGCATCACAAGTGTTTTTAATCGAAGAGCCCATGGCTGCTGCAATTGGCTCCGGTCTGCCAGTCTCTGAGGCTGCTGGTTCTATGGTCGTTGATATTGGCGGTGGCACAACTGAAGTTGGCGTGATGTCACTTGGCGGGATGGTTTACAAGGGTTCAGTTCGGGTTGGCGGCGATAAGTTTGATGAGGCCATCACAAACTACATTCGTCGTAACTATGGCATGTTGATCGGGGAACAAACCGCTGAGTTAATTAAAAAAACAATCGGCTCTGCTTTTCCTGGGGCTGAAGTACGCGAAATGGAAGTGAAAGGTCGTAACCTTTCCGAAGGTATTCCACGTAGCTTCACTGTTACCAGCAATGAGATTTTGGAAGCGCTAACCGATCCATTGAATCAAATCGTTACTGCTGTAAAAGCAGCTCTCGAACAGATTCCACCTGAGCTCGCATCAGATATCGCTGAGCGCGGCATGATGCTGACTGGTGGTGGCGCACTACTACGCGACCTCGATCGCCTGCTACTAGAAGAAACTGGTCTGCCAATTCATGTTGCTGAAGATCCCCTCACTTGCGTCGCTCGTGGTTGCGGTATTGCCTTAGAGCGCATGGACAAGCTGGGCGGCGTGTTCTCACAAGAGTAATTGACTTAAGCGTCGATTAGGGAATTGCAACATAGCGCCCCACCTCTTTTCAGACAAGGCGTTCCGGCTTTAGTTAAACTGATTGTCTGCCTTTCGATCAGCATCGCATTGATGTTGATCGATTTTCGTTATAAAGCACTTGACCCCATTCGCAATAACGTCAATTGGTTATTACGTCCACTAGAGTATGTGATGATGATGCCGCGCACTGTGTTTGAGGCGACATCAGAATATTTCACTAGTCGCGGAACTCTAGAAAAAGAAAATCAAGGCATGAAAGTTCGACAAGCGGAGCTCTCCTTGCTTGCCAATCAATCTGAGTTTCTGCTTATAGAAAACCAAAATCTACGGCAGCTGATGGATTTGCAAAAGCAGGTTCAATTCGAAACCTTGCCAGTAGAAATTCTATTTAATCCACCCAATCCAATTTCTCAGCGCATTGTGATTAATCGTGGCAGTAAGGACGGTCTCAAGCTGGGCAATCCCATTGCAAGTGATTCGGGCATCTTGGGTCAAGTAATACGCGTCTACGATCACTCTGCAGAAGTCTCTCTATTAGAGGATCGTGACTTTGCGGTGCCCGTACAAATTGCGCGTAATGGCTTAAGAGCGGCAGTTTTTGGAGTAGGGCGTGGTAATCCTCTTGAACTGCGCTACCTTCCTGTGGCCAGCGACTTAGAAGTAGGCGATGTGTTGATTACCTCAGGTATTGATGGCGTTTACCCCCCTGGCTTTGCAGTAGCTGTGATTAGTCGCATTGAACGAAATGCCGATAAAAATTCTTCTAACGTCTTTTGTGTCCCAGTTGCACCGGCAAACCGCTACCGACAGGCACTAGCATTACTTTACGATCCGCAATGGGATGCCAAAGCGTCTACTGCAAACAGCAAGCCTGATGCACCGCTGACCAATGCTCTAGGGCGTCGCCAAACTCGTGCGCGAGGCATGCAATGATCGACTTTCAAAGCGGCTATATTCTTCGCCCGGTAAATGCGGTTTTTATTTATTTCAGCCTGTTTTGCGCACTACTGCTAAATCTTTTACCCATTGGAAATTACGGCTGGGTGCCAGACTGGCTAATTATTTGCATCATATTTTGGAACATTCACCAGCATCGCTACGTTGGCGTAATAATTGCATTTATTCTTGGCCTGTTGATGGATGTTCATAACTCTGACTTGTTAGGCCTTAACGCTTTTAGCTACTCATTGGTGGCTTATCTAGCCATCTCTTGGCACCGACGAATCGTTGCATTAAGTGCCGTCACCCAAGCAATGCATTTACTGCCCATCTTCCTGCTGGTTTCATTATTCCCGGTACTCGCCCATTGGCTCTTAAGTGGTGAAGTCTATTGGGGAGCGCTCACCGGCGCCATTCAGGCGCTGATTGAAGGAATGCTGTGGCCCTTAGCAACACGCATCTTGCTATCGCCTCAACGTCGCCCTATTGATGTTGATCACAATCGTCCGCTTTAAAATATTACATGGTTTCTTTTAAAAAACCAGATCTCGACTCGTTTCAAGAGCGCATTCATATTGCGACCCTATTTGTCACCGTCTGTTTCTTGTTATTAGTCACTAGATTGGTGTGGCTGCAACTAGTGAGTCATAGCAAATACGCTCTGCTGGCAGAAAGCAATAGAATCGCATTAGTTCCCGCACCAGCAAATCGCGGTCTTTTAATAGACCGCAATGGAATCGTCATTGGCAGAAACTATTCAGCACTGACCTTAGATGTAAATGCCGAAGAAGTTAAAGGCAATGTTGATGAGCTGATCGATGAGCTCTCTCAAATTGTGTTGATTTCCCCCAGAGATCGCAGAAATTTCAAGCGCTCACTTGAAGATTCTCGCAAAATGGGCACATTTCCCCTCAGATCGATGCTCACCGAAATAGAAACAGCCCGCTTTATGGTTAATCGCTATCGCTTTCCAGGTGTCGAGATACGTGCCCGAAGCTTTCGAGAGTACCCCTATAACGAGCTAGCCTCGCATCTGATTGGTTATATTGGGCGAGCCTCTAAGCAAGATATCGAGCGCATGCAAATTGAAATTGATAACTCCAAAGCGGGTGATCCTGATGCATTACAAACTTCATTTCTGCCGGGCATTCACTATGTAGGGAAAATTGGTATAGAGCAAAGTTACGAAACAGTATTGCGAGGCAGGCCAGGATATGATGAGGTCGAGATTACTGCAGGCGGCAAACCCGTGCGCACACTTTCTAGTTCACCATCGGTACCAGGGAAAAATGTGGTCCTCTCGGTTGATATCAAGCTGCAATACTTAGTTGAGCAACTATATGGAAATTTCCGGGGTGCATTTGTTGCGATTGAGCCTGAGACTGGCGATATCTTGGCATTTGTTTCTAAGCCTAACTTTAATCCCAATGACTTTGTTGAGGGCATCGACTCATTAACTTGGAAAGAGCTGAATGACTCGCCACAGAAACCACTCTATAACCGCCCGCTTAAGGGAATTTATCCGCCGGGATCAACCTATAAACCATTTATGGCGCTCGCCGGTTTAGAAACTAAAAAGCGTACGCCATCACAAACGATTTCCGATCCTGGGTATTTTGAGTTTGGTAACCACACTTTCCGAGACGATAAAAAAGGTGGGCACGGTATTGTTGATATGCAAAAGTCAATTGTGGACTCCTGCGATACCTACTACTACTTGTTGGCACGTGACATGGGTGTCAACATGATGCATGACTTCATGAAGCCTTTTGGCTTTGGTCAAATTACTGGCATCGACTTACAGGGCGAATCCAAAGGCATACTTCCATCCACTGAGTGGAAGAAAAATACTTTTAAAAAGCCAGAGCAGCAAAAATGGTATGAAGGCGAAACAATTTCTCTAGGCATTGGTCAGGGCTATAACGCATTTACTATTTTGCAGTTAGCTCATGCAATGGCAAACATGGCAAATAACGGTATCGTCATGAAGCCACACCTAGTTAAAGCAATTGAAGATCCCTTTACAAGAAATCGCACGCTGACTACACCTAAAGAAAGTTATCGAATCGATCTCGTACCCGAGAATATTGAGGTGATTAAGAAAGCGATGGTTGAGGTAAATAATTCTGGGACCTCTGCATCTGTTTTCAAAGGCACCGGATACCAAGTTGGCGGCAAGACTGGAACAGCGCAGGTATTCAGTTTGAATTCGAAAGAATATAAGCACAGCTCTACAGCAGAATTTTTACGTGATCATGCTTTGTACGTTGCTTTTGCCCCTGCAGAAAAGCCCACTATCGTCATTGCGATGGTTGTTGAGAATGCGGGATTTGGCGCTCAGTATGCTGCGCCAATTGCGCGTAAAGCACTTGATTTTTATCTTGAAGGTAAATGGCCAAAGGAGATTCCTGAATGGAAAAGAGCGCCATAGATAAAGCAAAGAATATATTCCTCAGTATTTTTAGTGGCCTTGATCGCCAGCTAGGCCTAATTCTGCTTGGCTTAGCAGGCATTGGATTTATTACTTTTTTATCTGCAAGTCAAAATACACCAGTTCGTTTTGAGGATGAGCTGCGTAACTTAGCAATTTCTTTTGTGGTCATGTGGATTGTTTCTCGCGTTCCACCAAAGTGGTTGGAGACGGCTGCAGTATGGATTTATGGAATTGGAGTTGCGCTGCTGATTGCAGTCGCATTATTTGGGTTAATTAAAAAAGGTGCAAGACGTTGGCTGAATATTGGTTTTGTAATTCAACCGTCTGAGATCATGAAAATTGCAATGCCACTCATGCTAGCCTGGTACTTCCAAAAACGGGAGGGCATTCAAAAGTCTTGGGACTATGGGGTGGCAGCAATCATTCTTGGGATTCCAGTGCTACTCATTGCACGTCAACCTGACTTGGGTACTGCACTCTTGGTATTTGCTGCCGGTATGTATGTAATCATTCTAGCTGGATTGCCGTGGAAATGGATCCTACCATTCGTAGGTATTGGTGCATTTGGAATCATCCTCATCATTATTTTTGGCGGCACTATCTGCGCCCAAGATGTTGTGTGGCCGCTAGTTCATAACTACCAAAAACATCGAGTGTGCACTTTGCTCGACCCGAGTAGCGATCCACTTGGAAAAGGCTTTCATACTATTCAGTCGATGATTGCAATCGGCTCCGGTGGATTTTTTGGTAAAGGCTGGTTCCAGGGCACGCAAGCCCATCTTGAATTCATTCCCGAAAAACATACCGACTTTGTCTTTGCTGTTTTCTCGGAAGAGTTTGGCTTGCTGGGTAACTTAGTGATGTTGGCACTTTTCTTTGCCTTGATTAAACGGGGTTTGGCCATCTCTGCTAGCGCACCCAATCCATTCACTCGCCTACTAGGCGCATCTGTCACGCTGATTTTCTTTACCTACGCCTTTGTCAATATCGGCATGGTAAGTGGCTTATTGCCCGTAGTTGGAGTTCCACTACCCTTCATCAGTTATGGAGGAACCGCTTTGGTAACCTTGGGGTTTGGTGCTGGCATTTTGATGAGTATTCATCGCCATCGACGCTTGGTACAAAGCTAAGATTTGATCTTAGGCATCGGTGCAAACTTTTTTGCATTTTCCTTAGAAACGAAAAAGCCCGGCATGCCGGGCTTTTTCATCAACAAAGCAAGAATTACTTCTTGCGCTTGTTAACTGAATCTTTAAATGCTTTACCAGCAGAAAACTTAACAGTTTTAGCAGCAGCAATTTTGAGTGGCTCACCAGTTTTTGGGTTACGGCCCATACGTGCAGCGCGCTTACCAGAAGAAAAAGTACCAAAACCGATCAGTTGTACTGAGTCGCCCTTAGTAACAGCTTTAATGATTTGCTCAATAGCAGAATTCAATGCAAATTCAGCTTTGGCTTTTGAGATCTCAGCGTCGTCAGCAATCGCTGCGATTAGTTCTGCTTTGTTCAAGTGAAGCTCCTTATAGATATTGATATCAGCGCACTTTGCGCTTATATGATTTTAACCACAAAAAATTACAAAAATAAAGCTGCGGCACAGTAAATTTTGTTATTGCCTATTTTTTACTCTTCTATAACCGTCACATCGGATACAAAATACTCGGTATCGCCAAAACAGCTTGTAGGCAATCCAATATGCTGTTCATATTTAAGGGCAACTTTTTTGCCCAGATTAGCGTTAATTTTTTGTGCTACAGCATCGTCACGCACTGTAAAAAGGAATTTTTCTGACATGGTTCCCGGCATGGACACCATTGCAAGCTCACCTTCCCAGGTTTTACATACATAGCCTCGGTTGGAAAACTTTTGGACGTAACCGGCACGTTCACCGCTGCCGTAGCTCCAATTGAACATAATCCAGGTATAAGCTGCCAAACCAGCCAAGCTAATCAATATTAGGCTGAAAAGCCATTTTACGAATCTATTCATATGAATTTCCTTAACAAGTCATCTTTGCAGCACCGATTGGGTGCATTCCCTGTGGCCTGCTAGGGCCCTAATCAACATTGGAGCATATTCATTACGAAAATAGGAGTGAAATGGCGCTCCATACAAATTAAAATGTTGGTATTAACGCTAATTGGTATATTCCATGGAACTACGTCACGTCATTTTTCTGATCTTTGTTGTATCGGCTGTCTACGTTTACTCTAGAGGGAAAGTGCGATTTGGCTTAGTTCGCTCTCTAACAGACTACCAAGTACTTTTAGCGCCAATTAACTGCCTGCTCTATTTGTTTTCAAAAACCAAGGCCGGGGCATTTATTCCCGTTGCAGACTTTCCCGAAATGAAGCCCCTCCAAGATCATTGGCAAATCATCCGCGATGAGGCGCTCGCCTTAAATGCAGATGGTGCCATAGCAGCTGCTACGGGATATAACGACATTGGATTTAATTCCTTTTTTCGGACAGGCTGGAAACGCTTTCACCTCTATTGGTATGGCAAAGAAATGCCGTCAGCGCAACTCCAATGCCCTAAAACAGTTGCCATCCTCAAATCGATCCCCTCAATCAAGGCAGCGATGTTTGCCTCACTGCCCCCAGGGGCAACGCTGGTAAGGCACCGAGACCCCTATGCGGGCTCGCTACGCTATCACATTGGACTAGTCACCCCAAATGATCCCAAGTGCTTTATTGATGTCGATAATGAGCGCTACTTTTGGAAGGATGGCGAACCCGTGATGTTTGATGAAACCTACATCCACTTCGCAGCCAACGAAACAGATCACCAACGCATTGTCTTATTTTGCGATGTAGAGCGACCGGTTCACACTAAATTGGTGCAATTATTAAATCGCTGGTTTGGGCGTTACGTCATGAGCGCAGCCTCTTCCCAAAATGTTGAAGGGGAAAAAGTGGGATTTGTAAACGTTCTCTTTAAGTATTTTTACCACCTCAGGGCGCAGGCCAAAAAGCTCAAAGCAAAACATCGCAGCGTGTATTACATCGGGAAATGGGTTTTAATTTTAGGAATTCTGTACGCCATATTTTGGTAGGCACTAGGGGCTTAATGCTTCAGCAATCTGCTCTGGGGTGATTGAGCCCCAGATTTCCACTCTCTTGACGCGGCTACTTTGTCCCGACAAAAGCTGAATTTGTTTTTGCGGCACCCTCAGCCGCTTAGAAAGCCAAGAGAGCAGCATTTCATTGGCCCTGTTTTCGAGGGCGGGGGCCTGCAAAGATATCTTGAGGCAGCCGTCATGCAGGCCAACCACCTTAGTCAGTTTTGCGCCCGGCTGGCAATGCAGATTAAGAACAATGCCGGCGGGGGTTTGCTTTAACCAAATAGGCTTCATTAAAGTACTTTAAACTCAAACCATGATTATGAAGAACTCCAACGCCTTAGACCAGCTATTTGCCAATAATCGCGAATGGGCAGAATCCATGGTCGCTAAAGATGCTAATTTCTTTAAGCGCTTAGTTTCACAGCAGGCCCCAGAATATTTATGGATTGGTTGTTCAGATAGTCGCGTACCCGCAAACGATATTGTGAACCTGCTGCCTGGCGAGCTTTTTGTACATCGCAATGTTGCCAACGTGGTGGTCCATACCGATCTGAACTGCTTATCTGTAATTCAGTTTGCTATCGACCTATTGAAGGTCAAACATATCTTGGTGGTGGGACATTACGGCTGCTCAGGCGTGCATGCCGCCCTAACCGATAAACGGGTTGGCCTTGCTGACAATTGGTTGCGTCATGTGAAGGATGTTCATCAAAAACATGAGCGCTATCTTGGTGAAATGATCCCATCTCCAAAACGTCAAGATCGCTTATGCGAGCTCAATGTCATTGAACAAGTAGTCAATGTTTGTGAAACTACTATTGTTCAAGATGCATGGGCTAGAGGGCAAGACCTCACGGTACATGGATGGACTTACCGTCTCGAAACTGGCCTAGTCAATGATTTGGGTATGTCCATTAGCTCTACCGAAGAAATGAATGTGCGCTACGCCAAATCTTTATCTCGCTATGACGCTGAATAAGTTGAGTTTTGTTTAAAAACTTTTCAAACTATTCTGGGGTAGCACTCCTTAGATTTCTAGTATCGCTTCCCTACAAGGCTTTAGTCTCTATTGGCTATGGCTTAGGCCATCTGGCAGCCCACATTCCCAATGATCGCAATCGCGTGGTCCAAAAAAACTTGAAGCTCTGTTTTCCTGAGCTAAGCGACACAGAAGTTGATCAACTTAGAAAGCAACATTGGCGACTACTAGGCCGCAGCTTAGTTGAAAAAAGCATTATTTGGCTGGGCAGTAAAAAACAGCTTGCTGATATGATTGAGGTTCGCTCGGAGGTTGATCTAAACGATAGACAGCCGCGCATTTTAGTAAACATGCATTTTATTGGCATTGAGGGTAGCATTATTCTGAGTGCGCTTGCCAAGGAAAAAGGTTGGCCACGCACCTCTGGCTTTTTTCAAAGAATGAAAAGTCCTTTCTTTAACAAGAAGATTATTGAATGGCGCAATCGCTTCGGTGGAAATTCGATTGATCGGCAAGGAAACACACTTGAGCTTATTCGAGAGATCCGCAAGGGAAGTTTCATCATCATTGCGCCTGATATTGATTTGGGCCTCAAAGACTCTGCTTTCGTTCCCTTCTTTAATATTCAAACTAATACAATCACAGCTGTATCGCGTCTAGCCAAAATCACAGGGGCGCAGGTCTGCATGATGATCACCACTCTTAAGAAAGATGAAGCTGGCTACGTTTGTACCATTAGCAAGCCCCTTGAAAATTTCCCAACCGAAAATCCTGAAGCGGATACAGCGCGGCTCAACACTATTTTTGAAAAAGAAATTAGACTCAGGCCAGCCGAATACTACTGGGTTCATAAGCGCTTTAAAAACAGGCCACACAATGAGGCTAGCCCCTATTAACACGTCGGCCGGGGCTTAGATTTTTATCCCCAATAATTTTGCTGCGTTTCCTCCCAGTATGGCAATGCGATCAGAATTACTGAGGCCCGAAGTACTCATTACATGCTCTACCGGATATTCCTCCCAGGGGATTGGATGATCAGTGCCTATAACAATCTGGCTTGCTCCGACTTGAGCTACCAGATGGCGAAGTGCTTCGGGCGTAAATACCAGTGAATCAAAATACAGCTGGTTTAAATATTCAGTAGGTTTTTTCTTCAGGACAATCTCGGGATTACAGTTTTGAGGAGAAACAAAACAACTGTGATCCATTCGGGGGGCATAAGAACCCAAGAATCCACCGCCATGCGCTGCTAATACTTTCAACTGCGGATACTTATCTAAAACACCTTCATAAATTAAGTGCTGCAAAGCAATTGTTGTATCAAGCGGGTTACCTATAACATTTGACATCCAACCATTACCTTTAAATCTTTGGGCTAACTGGGGGGTGCTTTGTGGATGAATGAAAAGGGTTACGTTTAACTCTTGGGCCTTAGCCAGCACAGGATGGAACTTAGGATCTGAAAAATCTTGGCCTGAGACACTTCCCCCAATGGCCGCCCCTCGGAGACCTAATTTCTTAACGGCATCCTCAAGCTGTTGCACGGCTAGATCGGGGTATTGCATAGTTAAGGAAGCAAAGGCGGCAAACTTGTCTGGCCGCATTGCGCATAACTCAGCAAGATGCAAGTTATTAAGTCTACATATTTCTGCAGCAGTATCTTTATCTTTCCTATACCAATAGGGGTTAATGCTCAAAACCTGCATATCAATGCCCTGCGCCTCCATTGCCTTAATGCGCTCATTGATCTGTATGAAGTGCTCTGGCACCCCCTTTGTGGGAGGGGGCACTGACTTTGCATCCTCCCCCATAAGATCAATTGCATCCTGAAAAAGGCAATGGGCGTGTACATCTATTGCCTTTATACGTTTGCCATTAATAAAAACTGGGGTAATACGTCTTGGCCCTTTGTTTTGCACTTCTGCCGCGTGCAGCAAGCCACAACCACAGAATGTGAGGCCGCCAAGCGCTTTTGCTGAGGTTTTTAAAAATGATCTTCGACTATTCATGTTGGACTTCCCTTGGATATTTATCATTCCATGATGACTTAACTTGCAGTTAAATTAGCAATTAAAAGTATTTCCGTCAAATATAGTTTTTTATATAAAAATTGGTCGGAATGCGTACTTCATTGCCTTGTAATTCATAATGTGGTCATGGAAGAAAAAATACGTGTCTCCAAGCTACTCTCTGAGCTAGGTCTTTGCTCCCGACGTGAAGCAGACTCTTATATTGAGCAAGGCTTGGTCACAGTCGATGGTGAAGTAGTCAATGAGCTGGGCTCACGAGCTTTTCGCCATCAGAAAATTGAGCTCCAGTCTGGCGCTAAAGCGCAGCAAGCATCCCGGATTACAGTCATTTTGAATAAGCCAGTCGGCTTTATCTCTCACTTTGATGATGAGCAAGAGTATCAACCAGCAGCCTCGCTGATCACTCCCGAGAATTACTTTGCTAGCCCGCTTGATAAGGGACGTAACCCACGCTTTAACACCCGCGGCCTAGCACCTGCTGGTCGCCTGGATATTGATTCCACTGGTATGCTGGTCTTAACTCAAGATGGTCGTATCGCAAAACTCCTCATTGGCGAAAACAGCCCCGTCGAGAAAGAGTACTTAGTCCGAGTGGAGGGCGCACTCTCTTTTGAAGATTTAGATCGCCTCAAACATGGCCTGGAATTAGATGGTGTCGTTTTAAAGCCCGCTCAGGTCAGCTGGCAGAATGAAGACCAACTTCGCTTTGTTCTGCGCGAGGGCCGCAAGCGTCAAATTCGTCGCATGTGTGAAATCGTTGGCCTCCGAGTTTTAGGTCTCAAACGTGTGCGTATGGGTAGAATTTCTCTGGGCGCCCTACCGCCCGGGAAATGGCGCTTTGTAAGGCCCGAAGAGCAATTCTAAGAAGCGCTACCCGTCTATAATTCTGTCACTTAGATTAAACGCAGAATTACCATCGATACCACCACCTCCAGCACGCCCGGCGCAGAAGTTTTAAGACGCCGTAGCTTTGCCATCATCTCTCACCCAGACGCCGGCAAGACCACGCTTACTGAAAAACTCTTGCTATACGCGGGAGCGATTCAGATTGCGGGTAGTGTTAAAGCCCGTAAGGCCAGCCGACATGCGACCTCTGACTGGATGGAAATTGAGAAGCAGCGTGGTATTTCTGTAGCCAGCTCAGTGATGCAAATGGAATATCGCAATTGCATTATTAATCTTCTAGATACCCCGGGCCACCAAGACTTTTCCGAAGATACTTATCGCGTATTGACTGCAGTGGATTCTGCACTCATGGTGATTGATGCTGCTAATGGTGTTGAGTCACAGACCTTGCGTTTGCTTGAAGTCTGCCGCGCACGCAACACACCAATCGTCACCTTCATCAATAAGATGGATCGCGAAGTAAAGCCACCCATGGAGTTGATGGATGAAATTGAAACTGCACTCGGTATTGAAGTAGTTCCTTTTACATGGCCAGTAGGCATGGGTAAATCCTTCGCTGGCGTAATTGATATTGCTAACTCTCAAATGCGTATGTTCAAGGCAGGCGAAGATCGCGTGACTGAAGATTCTCATGCTATTGTTGATATTAACGATCCCGCCCTAAAAGAGCGTCTCGGCACTGATCTTGAAAATGCGCTTGCTGAAGTAGATTTAATTAAAAATGCAATGCCCGCCTTTGACCGTGAAGCCTTTCTAGCAGGCCGTCAGTCGCCGGCATTCTTTGGCTCAGCCATTAATAATTTTGGTGTACGTGAAATTCTCAATACCTTAGTTGAGCTTGCGCCATCACCGGGATCACGCAAAGCATTACAACGCGAAGTGAGCCCAGCGGAGAATAAATTTTCTGCAGTAGTCTTTAAGATTCAAGCAAATATGGATCCAGCCCATCGAGATCGCGTTGCTTTCTTGCGCATTTGCTCGGGGCATTTTCAGCGCGGCATGAAGCTAAAGATTTGCCGTAATGGCAAAGAAGTGCGCACCAATAATGCGCTATCTTTCTTGTCACAACGACGCGATATCTTAGATGAAGCCTTTCCTGGAGATATTATTGGCTTGCCAAACCATGGCCTACTTCGGCTAGGCGATACGCTCACCGAAGGCGAGCAGTTGCAATTCACAGGCTTACCATTTTTTGCTCCAGAAATTTTTCGTATGGTCGAGTCCGCAGATCCATTACGTTCCAAGCAATTGCGCACCGGTCTAATGCAGCTTGGTGAAGAGGGTGCGATTCAGGTATTTCGCCCCATGACTGGTGGCACTATGTTGCTTGGCGCATTTGGACAATTGCAGTTTGAAGTGGTGAGCCACCGTCTACAAACTGAATATGGGGCGGAAGTGCGTTTACTGCCGGCACGTTATAACTTGGCTCGCTGGGTAAGCTCCGAAGATCCTGTGGCACTCAAAAAATTCATGCTAGAAAATATTCACCGCATGGCAGAGGATGTTGTGGGCGCTTCCGTATTTTTAGCTAGTCATAAATCTGAGCTCGATGTTGCGCAACAGCGCTGGGAATCTATTCAGTTCCATGCCCTAAGAGAACATGCAGGCCTGATCTATCAATCAGATCTTGCTGGTTAATTCTAGCGCGGGCTTGATTGCGGCCAATTGCAATCAAATACCGCAAGTAACTGAGTACTGTTTTTTCTAAACGATGCAGTCTTGCCGTACTGTGCGCAGTACGCATTGGCTTTTGGTGTCAGTGAGGCAATAGATTCGCCATCACTATTCAGAAAGGTCACATGATTCGCATCTGATGCATCGGTATAAACCGCAGCGCAAGCACTCAAGCCAATCATGCTTAGTAATAAGATATATTTGAAATGAATCATCGCTCCAGCTTCTTTACTAAACTTGCAGTGAGCTTGCTAGCAAATGGGCGATAGATCAAAATACAAATAATCGCAACCGGGCAGGTAAGCACCCAAAGCTCCAGCCATACCCAAAAGAAATTCTGCACAAAGCCTACGCGTACCAAAGTGGTGATTAAGGTGATGCTTAATGACATGAGCCCACCCATAATGGCGGCAAAAATAAGATTGGAGATATTCATCAGGATCTAATCATAGCGCCTTGACTGCTTAACTGTTATTCTGATCTGTGATCACTATTCCGCGCCCTAAATAGGGGAGTCTGCTGAGCAAGCTCAGAGGTTCATCATTCCAAGACTCTAGGAAACTATATGGCTGCTGGCCAAAATCAAAGAAACAGAAAAAACGACCCTATGGTGAGCAAAACTGGCAAAGCTAAATTGGGACCACTTAATGTGACTCAACTCAGTAAATTGCTCGAATCGAGCACCAAGCCTAAAGAGAAAGCAAAGATTCAGAGGGCTCTCAATAAGCGCCCTCCGGTCGCGGCACCCGCTGCAACAGAAGTCCTAGCCTAAACACTAAGTACTATGCACTAAGCCCCGAAATTACCGGGGCTTTTTCTTATGTAATATGCTGTCAGCATGAAAGCATTTCCTCAAATTCACTCCATTTATATTGCTGCTCGAGCAGGCGAGCTAATGGTGCAGCTTGCACAAGCTGAGATTATTGCTGGCGAAGGCATTGTGGGCGATCGATACGCACTAGGTCTTGGTGCATTCTCTAAGACCAAGCTCAAAATACGCCATATTTCTCTCATTGCTCTCTCGGCCATAGAAAATGCTAATGGCCAGTTGCATGCTAAACAGCAGGCCCTTTTTAGAGAGGGCGATACCAGAAGAAATCTGGTGATCAAGGGAATTTCTGAGGAAGAGCTAAATGGTCTCGTTGGACGGACTTTCTATTTGGGAGGTATCGCATTTAAAGGCACTGAGTTATGCGAACCTTGTCAGCGTCCAGCCAACCTGCTAAAAAGGCCCGACTTCATGAATGCTTTTGAGAATAGGGGTGGCCTCAGGGCAGAAGCGCTAGTCTCTGGGACTATTAGCCATGGTGATTCGCTGACCTACTCATTAGAACAAGAAGAATGATTACCTATACCGAGCATGCAAGCATTAGTCCAGAACAGGCGATCGACCTTTATGTTCGATCAACTCTCGGGGAGCGCCGCCCAATTGATAGTGCTGAAACCTTTGCAGCGATGCTTGCCAATGCAAATCTCACCATTTCCGCATGGGACGGTGAAAAACTCATTGGGATCAGTCGTAGCCTGACAGACTTTGCCTATGTGGCTTATTTAGCCGATCTTGCTGTAGATGAGCATTACCAGCGACAGGGAATAGGAAAGCAGCTCATTGAAGAAACTAAGAAGCGCTTAAAGCCTGACTGCATGATTGTGCTGCTTGCTGCTCCGAAAGCAAATACTTACTATGAGCACCTGGGCTTTGAGCATAATCCACGCGCCTGGACCATGAAAAAATAATTCAACTGAATATTGCAATATGTCGACCACAAAACTCTGCCTCATCCGCCATGGTGAAACTACTTGGAATGCTGAAAGGCGCCTTCAAGGACATACCGATATTCCTCTCAATCCCAAAGGCATCCAGCAGGCTCGCCAAATGGCGCAGGCTATTAAAAATACAAAGCTGTCATTCGATGCTTTATATACCAGCGACCTTAAGAGAGCCGCCGACACTGCAAATGCTATTGTGGAATTATTTGGTGTAGAAGCAAGGGTAGATAGCGCCTTACGAGAGCGCCATTTTGGCGCGCTTCAAGGACTCACGATTCAAGATGCGCCATTACTACAGCCTGCAATTTGGCAAGCTCATATTGCTCGTGACCTAGAGCATGAGCTCGCAGGTGGTGAAAGTATTGAGCAATTTGCAATACGCGTTCAAACTGTTTTAGACAAGATACAAGAGCAGCATTCAGGCCAAACGATTTTGCTTGTGAGCCATGGTGGTACTCTCGACATGGTGTACCGAATTGCTAGCAAGCAAGCCTTAAGTGCTGAGCGGGTTGCCTCAGTGCCAAATGCCTCATTCAATTGGATTAGCCATCAGAAAGGCGTGGGCTGGTCAGTTGAGAAATGGGCTGACACTCGTCATCTCGAAGGTTCCGCCTTAGAAGGCGTCGATCTCTAAGCAAAAAATCCCCCTTAGGTGACTTTTTGCTTTTGTAGAAAAGGCTTACTTTCGGATGTGAGCATGACGGGCAGCATCTTGTGACATACCCTCACCCTTTGGCTTACCTTCAAGCGCTTCTTTTTCAGCGGTAATTTCTTTACGGCGCTCTTTGCAAGAACCAGCAATTTCTTGCAAAGCTTTACGAGCCCTCGCTGCAGAAGCTTTAATTCCTTTTCCGTGGAACTTTTCATTCTCTGATTGGTACACCTCAAATTCAGCCAGCAGTTTGTCATGATGGGACATATTTTTCCTTATAAATTATTGAAAGAATCTGCTTAAGAAACACTCTAACCTAATATATTGAAATTGCTTTAATTTATTGTGTCCAGCGATCAATAATGGCTTTTATTTTTTTTGGTCCGAGCTCAGCAAGATACAGATTGAAGTCATCGCGCAGCTCAGAATTTTTTTTGAAAGCAAACCCGAGATTATCAAACCCAACAACTTGGTAGCTGCTACTAACTGGAAGATTTAAAGTTTTTTGATAATTAACTAGCATCACGTTATCAACAAATACCAAATCTACATTACCATTTTGCAATGCAAGTAAGGCTTCGGTTGGCGAGGGGTATAGCTTTACTTGCTCAACTGAGTAATAGCCTTTTGGCTGTAATACATTTTTCACATAATCATCAAATACACTTCCTGTCGGATAGGCAATTGTGTATTTACTGAGCTGTGATAAATCTGTTATTTTGATATTACGGTTTTTTAAACCTATCAACTGCCAGGTGCTAGTGAAATAAGGATTGGAAAAATCCATCACCTCTTTGCGCTTGTCTGTAATAGAAATTCCAGAGAATGCCACATCAGCTTGGCCACTGGTTACAGCGCCTAGCATGCCAAGCCAATCGTAAGCTGTTACTTTAAATGTACAGCCTCGTGACTTACAGTAGCCCTCAAATATCTCTAAGTCTATGCCTGAGTATTTCCCATCTTTTTCAAACAGCATTGGGGGAACCGCGGGCGATATGGCAACCTTAATGAGCTTAGATGGTTCTTCTTTAGAACATCCGCCCAGAAGAAATAAGCCAACTAATAATGTAGTAATGATGCGTTCAAGTCTCATAGTATTTTCAAGTTTTATTTGATTGAACGATCTTATCAAGAATTGAATCTAACAATGCCATCAGGGCATTACTTTTTAACTCTGCATCTTTTCCGCATTCCGATTAGCGAAAAACCCAATAAAAAACCCCGCATTTACGGGGCTTTTTATCTGAAGCGATCCGCCAATTACTTGGTACGACTTTTTGCTTTTGGAGCATGGCCAAATTGACCCTGTGCACTCTTCATTGCAGTTTCTACACTTTTCTCAAAGTTTGCAAAAGCATCTTGAGTGCTTGAACGTACTTGGTCAAAGTTTTGCATTGCCGTATTGAATGCGGAGGTAAAGGAGCTGACATACGCCTCTGATCCAGCAGGCGCCTTTGATGTAGCGGCAGCCACGAAACTCTTCAGATCGTCCTGTGATTGATTGATGGCAGCCTCTACAGCCTCAACCAGCTCTTGGTTACCACGGCGCAGTACTGCAGCAACTTTTTTCTGATACTCAGCAACTTCAGTGACGGCTTCTTGTACTTCTGGGCTTTGCAGAAGGTCTAGGGCTGCTTTTGCATCCTTACCTTTCATTAATTCAGCTGCTTTAGCTTGTGCATTTGCAACAGCTTGTTGTGCAGCTTGGTAATTGATTTCTGCTAACTCTTGAGCATTTTCAAGGGCAGTTTGGCCTAGTGCACGTGCACTTTCTGCGGATTTAGTTTGGTTTTCTGCAAATTGATTTTTGAACATGATTTTTCCCATTAATTGGTTATTTGTTGCACTGCACCATATTAATAGCTTATTTTAGGTTTAGCAAGGAAATTTTGCTGCAAAGCAGCATTTATCACCTAAAGGGCAAAATACATTCACCCCAATAACAATTAAGCAGCTCTATTTTTTAAATAGTCAATCACCCAAGCCGGATCACTGTCGCTTGGAAAGATGGGGTAGTGAACGGCCTCGATCACACCATCATTTGCGATCAGGGTAATGCGCTTTAATAGCGTCATTCCAGCAGCAACAAAGGTAGGCAAGCGCAAAGCTTGCTGAAATTGATATTCCTCATCACTGAGCACTGGAAATGGCAAATGCAAACGATCCGCCATCTCTTGTTGATATTCAGTAGATTGCACGCTCAGCCCTACAACATCCGCGCCAAGCGATTGAAGCTCTTGATAGTGATCCCTAAATGAGCAGCTTTGTGGGGTGCATCCCCTTGCTCCCGGGATTTGGTCCCATCCATCCGGCAACGGAACATTGGGCTGACCTGTCATTGGGTAACAGTAAATCACGATACGCCCCTGAGTCTGGCCGAGATTAAATTGGCCATGGGCCGTTGTTCCAAGCGAGATGGCTGGCAAGCTCATGCCCACTAAGTGATCGGCAGCCCCATCATCTTGAGGGATAGGTAAGTCGACAGGTAATTGATTGAGATTTGTCATAAATATAATCTTAGCTTACTAAGCCATAGCCTATCTACAAGTCTTTGGTAGCGCTGACTTCTTCAGTGATGCGACCTCGGCCATTGACTCGAATTGTCGACGCAAAATATTTTTAATGAAGAATTCAATTACTGCCGATGGCACTAAGGAATTCGGTTCAATTTGGGCATCGTACTTAAAGGTAGTGAATTCCTTCTCGGAAAATAGCCGCCAACTTCCCTTGTAATACTTTGTGTCACCGTTGAGTTGCTCAAAAAGTAATGTTTTATAGGGGGACTCGACGTACTCCAACTCAGAACGTATTTCAAATGGGATGAATAGAATTCTTTCCTCAAGCAAGCGAGCGACCTTCACTTTATTGCCTGACCTAGAGAGCACTTTTGAGTCGACTACTCCAGGTAGATTTTTAGCGCCCTCATAGTCAGTAATGAATGTAAAGGCTTCACATAGGGTGATCGGCACCTCATAGCTTGCACTTACCTGGAAGCGATCGCCAGTCCTCGTGACAGCTACTTTTAGGTCATAGGTATTGGATGGCTCTTGCGCCAAGGCAATACCGCACGATGCAATCAGAAAAAAGTAAAGAAGATGCTTCATGTTGGTAGTTTAGTGATATTAAAGTGGGCTACTTACGCATGCCATCTAGCTTTTCACTTAAAGCCTCAACTGCCTTCGTTAAAGCGAATAGCTCTTTCTCCTTCAACAAATCAATTTTTTGGTGCAGGAGTTCAATTTCCAACTCTGCCTTCACATTGACCTCAAAATCATTGCTGGCCTGTTGACGGTCTATCTCTGACAGTCGATTCTGACTCATCATGATTGCTGGGGCGGTGTATGCGGCCTGAAAAGAAAGCATCAAATTAAGCAAAATAAATGGGTAGGGATCCCATGCACTTTTATTGTTTATTGAGTTGTAAGCAATCCAAACAAAGATACATGCACTTTGAACTAGGATAAATTTCCATGAGCCTACCGTTTTTGCGACAACATCAGAAATTTTCTGGCCAGTCGTTAACCCTGGAGCGTAAGCTTCAATATGACTTGAAATATTACGAGGAAAGCCTTTGCGATGCTTGCGCCTATGCTCCCGAAGGGACTCAAGAATTTGTAGCTCTTCATTAGTGGGTGTAATAGTAGTCATAGTCCCTCGCTTTATATAACTACTTTACGCTCATCCGGAGAGCCTCAGGTTCGGCCCTCTGAAATTAAATTACTTCCAACACTTTGCTTAAAGAGCTGCCTTCATAATTTGGCTTCTCACCAATTTCTTCAAAGGGGTGACCCAGGCGATTGACCCAAAATACATCGAAGCCATACCACTTAGCCGCTAGCGCATCCCAAGCATTGCTCGATACAAAGAGAACTTCTTCTCTCTTAACAGGAAATGCTTTTAATAAAAGTCCATATGCTTGAGGATCTGTTTTAAATAGGCGCACATCCTCAATCGTCACCACTTGATCTAGATAGGGCTTTAAGCCATTGCTATCTACTACAGTAGCAAGCATCTCTCTGCTGCCATTAGACAATATGGCTGTAGATAAACCTTTTTCTTTAATAGTTTTTAGAACGTTCAAGCTATCTTCAAAACCAGTTAGCTTGGCATACTGATCCATCAGTCGCTTTTCATATTCTGGTGTGAGATTCAAATTCATCCGCTTACAGACATAATGCAATGAACGAATCGTCAATTCCCAAAATGGCAAATAGTGCTTACTACCGCCAGGATTGGGATCACTCATTGTTACTAAGCGCGTGTATTCAATTTGGCGATCTCGCCACATCAAAGCAAACGCCTGGCCATGCCCTGGAAATAGTTCTTCTGCCAGTTGGCCCATGGAGTAGACATCAAACAGTGTTCCATAAGCATCAAAGGCGATTAGCTTGTACATAATTTGTCCTGTATTTTTATTATGAATATCTATTGTCGTTTAAAAAGGGATCTCTGAATTACTGCATTAAGCTCATAAATGAAAAAACCACCCGGAGGTGGTTTTTCTTTGTACTAACCTATGACTAAGGTCAATACTACTTAATCAAGCCGCATGCAATTCTTGGGCCTGAGTTGCCTGCTGGTTGTGATTTGTAATCATCGGGGTCACGATGCACAACAACAGATTTTCCTAAAATACCAGTTGACCCATTATTAACAGCAAAGCCACTTAGCTTTGCAGAGTAAGTAGCGTTACCGTTGGCATCTGATTTGATGTTTGGCATGTCTCCAGCATGATTGGCACCACTTCCAGGCATTCCATGTGATTTTGTGTCTGGATTAAAGTGGCCACCTGCGCTGGTAGCATCAGGCGCGGAGCAATCTCCTTTTTCATGCACATGAAATCCTTGCTCAGCATTTGGCTTTAATCCAGAAAAGTTTCCGGTTACCAAAACATCATGTCCTTGCCATACAAAATTTACCGTGCCTTTTGCATTTGATCCTGAGCGCGAATCTAAGCTAGCGGACGCTTTTTGACCAGTGCCGTGCTCCATTGACTGGCAAGCTGTCAGCAATAAAACAGACACAGCACCTACTGATAGGGAAATTTTTTTAATCATGGTTTGCCTCTTTTTGTTTATATAGACTCAGAATAGATCTTGTGGTGACACTCTTCAACCAAAACAAAAAACCTTACTGATAGTAGTCTTATTGACTTACCCTGCCAGGAGGCATGAATTCAAATGAAACCATCCGGAGGTTGCTATTCAAAGGGGCCAAGAACAAAGTCGGCTAGTGCCAGCGATGCCTAAAGCTAAAACTTTTTTACATCTTAATAATGCGCCAAGCACCTTCTAAGCGACCATCACCAGTTTTATCACCTGGCTTGACATCTTTTGCATAGAAATACAAAGGCATACCGTTAAACGCCAACTGTTTTTTGCCATCATCGCGGGTAATCACTGAATAATCTCCAGAAACAGCCGGGCCACCCTCCACCAACAGTGGCGGCCAATTGCTCGCGCACATACCATTACAAACTGACTTGCCTGAACCACCAACATCCTTGCTAAAGGTATACAAGGTCATACTATTATTTCCAGCCAATACACCATCATTAGCCTTGGTAAATGGCGCCAACGCCACTCCGGTCATTGATGCACAGGCTGCCAAAGTAGCTGTAGCCACCAATGCAATTAATGCACTTTTTACACGATTCATATTCACTCCTTTTTGGTTGATTAGACACTTTAACCGTGATTTTGGTCACTCGCTTTGAATGGGATTGACTAGCGATTGCATAGGTAAAACCAAGCTAAAGGTGTTTATATTTAGAAATGGTTTTCGATAATCATTTCTGTCTTAGGTATAAATCCTGGTTTTGGCCAGGCCGGCTTTATACCTTTACCAATTACTAGCATGGCGGCAATAGCATAGCCTTTTGGTAAATGAATCAACTCTGCAACCTTATCAAAATCAAAACCTACCATTGGGCAAGAGTCATAACCCATTGCTTTGGCAGAAAGCATCATCGTTTGAAGCATGATCCCCGCAGAGCGCATTGCCTCATCTCTCTGCAATTGCTCTTTGCCAGAGTAGAAAGGATGAATCCAAGGTACCAATATATCTTGAGCTTCCTTGGGTGCATTTACCCAGTATCTCGCAGGATCCTTTTCCCAAGCCTTGATATCGACAGTCACTACAAACAGCAAAGATGCTTCGGTGACTTGAGCTTGATCATGCGCAGCCTCTCTTAACTTCGCCCTCAGGGCTTTATCAGTAACATTCACTAAGCGCCAGTGCTGGATATTAAAAGATGATGGGGCCTGCATAGCTAACTCGAGGAGTTGCTCTGTCTCTTGCTGAGTCAATTGATGATTGGGGTCGAAAGACTTTACAGCCCTGCGCTCGCGAATTGCGTCAAATGTATTCATAGTTTCCTTTATTGGTTGAGCTGAAGTTACAGAGATTCTAGACGCACCTCTTTAGTATTTTACGAATTATTATTCCACCAGAAAATCAAGCATCTCTTGATGCCAAGAACATCATATCTTTTAACCATAAAATAGCGCATGATAGGTCAATCAACTGATAACGAAATTCATCTAAGAAGCAGGGGCAAAATGAGTACAAAAATAGATATTGGCATTAGTGAAAAAGATCGCAAAGCGATTGCAAATGGGTTATCAGGCCTTTTAGCAGACAGTTACTCTTTATATTTGATGACTCACAACTTTCATTGGAATGTGAAGGGCCCGATGTTTAACACCCTTCACACCATGTTCATGGCTCAATACACAGAGCAATGGGCGGCACTTGATTTAATAGCAGAACGAATCAGAGCTCTTGGAGAGCCAGCACCAGGTACCTATAAAGAGTTCTCAAGATTAACTTCGATTAAAGAGGTTGAGGGAACTCCAAAGGCAATGGATATGGTTAGGCATCTTGTAAAAGCTCAAGAAGCAACAGCGAAGACTGCTCGTAAACTATTTCCCTTGGTTGAAAAAGCAAACGACCAGCCTACAGCTGATCTGCTTACCCAACGACAAGATATCCATGAAAAAACTGCTTGGATGCTGAGAAGCCTGCTAGAGGAGTAAATCCCTTTAACATTGCACTAAGCAACATCACTAACGCAGGGGATATCTAATTGATTTTTTTTGAAGGCAGCTCATGATAGGCGTATCCGAAACTAATAGCGCCTAGCCCTACCAGACCTTAAAACAAAATAGCCCAAAAGTTGATTGTTGGCATACCCAAGCATTAGTAGCAATAAATATATCTATTCTAGGAAAAAGGGGCTATGGTAACCACCATGCTCAAATATTTATTAAAAATCGATAAAGCAAGATCAATCAATAAAAACTATCATGTGAACGATAGGCAAGCTTTCATTTTGGACTACATATGCACACAATATCTTACCCATAAAGTCTGCCACATCAACAACATTATTTTATTAAAAACAGCTGGATCTCAGGCAACGCTTCATGCTGTTACAAAAGAACTGGCTCAACTTAATCTAATTAAAGTTGGCATGGATCCGATTGATAACAGGGTGAAGAATGTTCTGCCAACCCCTCTAGCCCTACAGCGCTTAAAGACTTTAGCAACTTTTTTTCAGAAATAGTCTTTGGGTGATATTACAAATTATCATCACCCTCACTAACTGAAGCTCACCCACCAGACCAAAAGAAAATAGCCCATCAAGTGGGCTATTGTGCTTCTTGGTGGCTCGGGGCGGAATCCAACCAGGGCTTTCAATTTATTTACAACAAAAACTATGCTCCGTGACCATGAATGTAAGTTTCTAGAAATTTAATCTGACTACCTTGATGTTCGATAATACTTTTTACTAAATCTCCAACAGAAATTACCCCAACCACTTTAGCTTCTTGTAGTACTGGCAAGTGTCTGATGTGCTTGTGAACCATGATTGCCATACACTCCTCTAGTGAGTTAGAAAGCGTTACGGTAAGTGGTTTTGCTGTCATTATTTTTGAGACGGCCACTTGTTTTGGATTGTTATTAGGCAATAGCACTTTTATAGCGCAATCTCCCTGTGACACGATCCCCGCCAAAAATCCGTCATCGATAACTAAAACGGCTCTTACTCTATGCTCGCGCATCAGCAACAAGACATTTTCTACGGTATCAGATGATTTTACAGAAAAAATAGTATTCGATTTTTTCTCAATAACTTGCTTTACTGTTGTCATAAAAGTCTGCCTATTGTTTTAAAGTTTTACTGTGATATCCGCTTAATTATTTTTTACTCAAGTGTAATAATTATATTCTGAGATGCGATCACATCCAAAACACGATTATTAAGTTGGCTACGGTGATTCTTACTGGCTCGGACTGGGATCCACCATGGCCGAGGATCCCTAAATCACACTATATCCAGCCTCCAAGGGGCTTTCGTTGCGGATCTTTGCCATAAATTCTGCTACTATTTTTAACAACACAGATTTATAAAAAACATCGGAGATAAAATTAAATGAAGTACTTACTGATAGCGCTATTGGCGACGGCATCTTTCTGCTCACAGGCTGGGACTGATATTGTTTATTCGCCACGCTCGGAAATTTACTCTATTCCGAGCTTAACAATTTCCGATAAGCAGTTTTTACTAGGGGATAAAAATGGCAAGGAGGTGATGGTCAATGGCATTCTCCGCTTTCCACCCAAACCTGTTGGCCAAAAAATTCCAGTCGTCTTCTTGGTACATGGCTCAAGTGGAATGGGCGCAAATATCGACTACTGGTCTAATCACTTCTTAGGGCAAGGCTATGCCACTTTCAGTCTGGATGGCTTTACAGGAAGAGGCCTCACTATTGTCGGTCCGAATCAAGCTTTGTTAGGTAGACTGAGCCTGGCTCTTGATAGCTTTAAAGCAATGGAAATTTTAGCCAAGCATCCACGCCTGGATTCTAATAAGTTTGTCATGATGGGCTTTTCTAGAGGTGGGCAAGCGGCTCTATTTGCTGGTGTTGAGAGATTTAATAGGATGTGGAATAAAAGCGGGACTGTATTTGCTGCACATATTCCGTTTTATGCCGACTGCGTGACAAGCTACATTGATGACACTAAAACTACTGGCAAACCCATTCAACTACATCACGGTATTACGGACGACTACAACCCTATCACTGCCTGCAGGGACTATGTAGGTAAATTAAAAGCGGCAAACCAAAATGTTGAGATGTTTGAATATGATTTCGGCCCGCATGCTTTTGACTCACCACTGGGAGCGATTCCCCCTGTAGCTTCAAAAGATGCCCAAACGGTTAGGTCTTGTAGGATTGTTGAAAAGACGGCGGGCAATCTTATCAATACTCAAACAAATCAAGAGTTCAAATACTCTGATGCTTGCGTTGAATTAAATCCCCATGTTGGCAAAGATGATGATGCTACGCAGAAGGCAACTCGCACTATTGATGCGTTCCTGGCGAATCTCTTTAAGAGCTAGACCGGTCAAAATAAGGGCTGTAGATATTGCCCCTTAGTTTTTGTCGTTTCAAACGACACCAATACAAATATCCTTTAGTGAAAAAACCACCCGAAGGTGGTTTTGGTGTCTCTTGCTGGCCCGGGGCAGAGTCAAACCAACGACACGAGAATATCGAATCCAAAGCGTTACTACCTATAATCACACAGTGCTGCTCATTCTTAAACTCACTATAGTTCCTCTCTTTATTGGCTTAATTACCTTGGCGGGTCGTAAATGGGGTTCTGGCATTGCGGGATTAATGGGTGCTTTTCCAGTTGTAGCGGGGCCTATTATTATTTTCATTGCACTTGAACAAGGTTCTGAATTTGCTGCTTTAACCTCTACATCTGCAATCTCCGCTACAGCCTGCCTACTTATTTTTGGACTAATCTACTCTTGGGCATGTATTCGTTTGCGCTGGATCTACGCCCTACTTTTTTCGTTGATAGCATGGTTCATTTTGGCGTTTACTTTATCCATGACCACACCAAGTCTTAGTATTGCATTACTAATCGCGATTAGTTCGCTGATAATGACGCCGCTCCTTCTACCTCGCACAAAACCGACTGCCACACCAAATACTAAATTACATGATCTTCCTTGGCGCATGTTGGTTGGCGCTTTGTTAACTTTCTCTGTTACCACTTTGGCTGGGGCTTTAGGTGAAGTTTGGAGTGGGATCCTTGCGGTTTTTCCAGTCATTGGGCTGGTTCTCGCTGTATTTACTCACAATACTTTAGGGCCCACTCATGTCACACAGGTTTACCGTGGAATGGTCAAGGGTCTATATTCTTTTGCAGCATTCTTTTTAACCCTAACGCTTTTACTGCCAAAGACTTCTATTTTGATAGCAGCTCTGTCATCGGTCGTCGTGGCAATAGTTACGCAAGTCATCCTTCAGTTTATTGCTAGGTCCATTACAAAAAACTAAGCGCTCAAGCATCCTGCAACTAGACGATCGTCTTAATTAAGACATCCTAGCAGCGGAAGTCCAAATGAAAAAACTACCCGAAGGTAGTTTTAGTGTTTCTTGGTGGCCCGGGGCGGAATCAACCACGGCCTAGGATGCCTGACTCTGCTTTAGACTAATACCTACTTTATTCGTAGTGAGTCCACATTCTTAAGATTCGAACCGTCTTCTCCTTGCGCAAAATTTCATAAACTAAGCGATGTTGAATATTAATTCTACGTGAGTAAGATCCTTTTAAATCACCAACTAACTTCTCATAAGGCGGCGGGTTTTGGAGAGGGTCTACTTCTAAAATATCCAATAAAGCCTGGGCTTTATCTTTAAGGCCTGCGGCAGATAGTTTTTTAGCATCCTTAATGGCATATTTGGAATAAGCTAAATTCCAAGTCACCACTTCAATGCCCTTTTACTTTTAGTAATTGGCTCAGCCATTGACTCTTTAATTGACTCACGCATTCCTGGAATTGCCAATAGATACAGCGTCTCCTGAATAGCGCTCCAATCTTCTTCAGAAACTAAAACAGCATTTGCGCGCTTACCAGAAATGACTACTGGCTTGTGTGACTCTGCCGCTTGATCAATCAAACGGTAGAGACCTGCTCGAGCTTCACTTGCGGTTAATGTGGTCATGATTTCACTCCTTTTCAATATGGTACGTAAAAGCGTACGCTTTGTCAAGTGGCCACCTAATCCACACGACCAAAAGAAAATGCCCCGCACGAAGCAGGGCATTATTTGAGTTTGGTGGCCCGGGGCGGAATCGACCAGGGCCGAGGATGCCTGACTCTAGCCTTGGACTGTCGCTTTAAAGGGTGCCTCTCTTCAGCCACAATAGAAGCCTAGGATAAATATCCCAGGCTTCAAACATTCTTTTAATAGCTAATTTTTTGAAAGTTGAAAAATAGCCTTGTTGATACCATCTTTCAATTGCTGATTAGAATCAGAGTCAGCTGTACTCTTTAGGAAGTCCAAGGCCTTATCTTTATTAGTTGCAAATTGGAACCCAACAACAAAGGCGGCGGCGGCACTATCCAATCTACCTTGATTTGCATAAACCTCACCAAGGTTTGCCCACGCACTTGTTCTTCCAGGAGCAATTGATAAAGCCATACCAAGGATCTTTTCGGCCTCATCATATTTGCCCGCTTTTAATAAAGCGTAAGCATAGTTATTAAGAGCTTCAATATCTCCAGGATTTACTTTGGTTGCTTCGCCCAAGGAATTAGATGCCTCAAGAAAATTTCCCTGTTTTATTAATGCCAAACCACGTTCGTTTAATGCTCTAGAGGTCTTAATATCACCTTTGTCAGGTTTTTGATATGACTGATCAACAGAATTTTTTAATTCCAAAAGCTTTATTTGATTGGAGTTATTTACCAACATTTCTGTCAAAAAATTTGCAGTGGAAGCGGGAGCAATTACAACGCGAATATTTGCAGAATTGATGGGTGCATCAATCTGATCCTTGGACGCATCCTGAGAAGAGCTTTCTGGATTTTTATCTGCGGGGCTTTCTTCGGCAACAGAGGCTGTAGCAATAGGAGCTGGCGCGTTAGATTTTGGCGAGACAAATATGCCGCAAGAAATTAGAGCAAAAACTGCAAGCGCCGTCACTCCAATCTTGATATTTTGGAACTTAATTTTTGTTTTTTCTTCAATCCAATTTTTATCTGTTGGTTTGAGTAGCCATAAAAATCCGATACCGGCGGCAATTACGCCCATCAAAATTATTGTTTCCCACCATGCTGGGTCATGATTTATGCCGACTAGATTTGTAGAGCCAACAATTACGTTTTCAAAACTCTGCCAAGTAAATCTAAATGGCCAAGTTACAACATTCCAGATAAAAGTAAGGATTGTGATCACCAATTCATATATCCATTGAAGAATGAGCCAGACAACATAGCCAACTGCCGCTATTAACAAAAGAATTATTAATTGGCCCAGGCCCTTCATTTGCGTAAAGATATACGACGGAAAAGTCCCAGTGCAAAATGGGCATCTCGTAGCCATAGCAGAAACCTCGTTACGGCAATGCGGACATGTAGCCATGATTTATTTCTCCCTATATTCAATGAACAGCAAAATATTAACTTATTTTGAGAAGTAGTTATTATTTTTATAAATTAATATCTGTTTTGTCTGGAGACTTGGAATTGGATTCGTCCTTTAAAAGGACATTTGGCTAACCTGATACACCAGTCTAGACTCAGAGTGGCGGCATCCTGATTGACGGATTGAATCTGTGGGCTCTGACTAAACACGCCAGGCGCTAGGTCTAAGCACCATTGAGCACTCGAAATAAAAATAGCCCAACAAGTGGGCTATTGAGATTCTTGGTGGCCCGGGGCGGAATCGAACCAGGGCCTAGGATGTCTAATCCAGCAAAAGCCTATAAGGCATCATCTTGGATTTCACAAAACCCTTCTTTTGATAAAAAGACTGGGCTTTGGTATTTTCAATATCAGTTAATAAGGTAATTCGTTTACAGCCCTCTTTTTTGGCTTCGCCAATCGCATAGTCAACTAATTGAGAACCAATACCTTCACTTCTATATTTAGATAGCACAACCATATCTTCAAGAATGGCGACTTTGGCACCAAGAGCAGTAGATTCAGTAAACAGTAAATTAATCATTCCTAATATTTTTTCATCATCTCTGGCAACCAAAATGATGCCAATCTTTGGGTCAAGAATGATTTTGCTAAGGGCTTTTCTTTGAGCTTCTGAGTTAGGCTCGAACTCTGCCTCTTGATCAAAAAGAGCCTTTAATAGCTCAACGAGTTCGGGAATATCAGAGTGGATAGCCTTGGTTAATTTCATTGGTCAATTTTAATGGGCTTGTGATCCTAGCTAACGGAACCTCATTCGCCAGCCCGAAAAGAAAATGCCCCGCATAAAGCAGGGCATTATTTGAGTTTGGTGGCCCGGGGCGGAATCGAACCATAGGCCGAGGATGGCTAATCCTGCTGGTTAAATGGAGCAATAATTAAGGCAAAGGAATAGATAGAATTGCTTTTAGAGTAGTTTGGTCAGCGCCATGGCTAACGCCCTTACCAACGCCAGCCTGGAAAGCAATTGGTTTACCATCAAAATACATCATGGCATAAACCACATTGTTCATATTCGGATAGACAATCGGCTGATTTACTTGATTCATATTAGTGTAGAGCTCGCTACCCAAGGCCCACTCTGAAGTTACATTACGCGAAACTCTAGTAGCTGTAGCAAATATTGGCCCTTGATGAACCTGAGGCTGAGATAGCGCCTGATCAAAAATTGGGTTAAAGGCTACTAGCCATTCATCAATATGCTTACCAACAATAAACCGCATTTCTCCGTTGTAACGGGATGGCTCATAAGGATAGGGTGTGTTAGCTACCTCAAAATTGACACCTGCAAAAAATGAATCGCCCTTTTCCTCTTGATATGGCAACCATTTAAGTCTTGCTTTTACCCCAGCATAATTAAATGAGTTATTGTTATTAGAGTAGCTCAAATAAAATCCTGCTTCAAGGTCGTGGCCAAGGCCATAGGCCAGCTCAGGAGTCACGCGAGTATTGTTGTTATTCACGACCTCCCCGGGATAATTTTGTTGCTGATTTCCTCTTGGAGTCGTGTTTAGATGTAGCTCAAGACTATATTCGCCCTTAGCATTAATTTCATCATCATAAACTTGAATTTCGTCTTGTAGATAAGCATAAGCAAAGGAAGGAACTGCAAGAGTGAATGCAGATAGCATTCTGAGGGCCATTATGGCGCGGTGAATTTTCATTTTAGGCAATCATAAACAAATACTTTTACTTTTGTATGTCACCTTGCCAACTCAAATGAAAAAACCACTCACCAAGTGGGCTAAATGACCCTACATAGTCGGAGCGAAATCGGACGGAGCCTAAAATGCCCAATCTAATTATTTACTCACGCTTGTTAGCGCTATCTTTAAACGGTCTTCTAGATGTGATCTTGTCTGTCATAGCCACTGGAGCCTTAATCAACATTGAATAAAAAATAAAATATGAATTGCTTTTTTTATTTCTTTAATCTGCCATAAACTAAGTCAAGCTGAAACGCTTCTACTCCCAGAATTCTTAAGCATTTGAACGACAACATACAGCATTGGAATTACCACAATGATGTATGAGATCCAGGTACCAATTTCTCCTTCGGGTCCATATGGTTCAGTCAATAAATGAATTCTTACGTTATCAACTAAAGGCAATACATTCGCCTCAGAAAATTCATGAATTGAATAAACTAACAATTGCACAAAAAATAGCGACATAAAAATGGCACTAGCATTAAAAAATAGGCTTAGATTAATCTGCTTGCCATAACGAACCCAAAGTAGGGATAAGATCGTCGCAGCAACTATTCCAAGCGCACAACCAACAAGCATTGCTTCAGTATTATTTTGTTGAGCTATTGATGCAACCAACGTGGTACTTTCAATACCCTCTCTTGAAATCATTAAAAATATAAACGCAAAAAGACCGACTCTAGAGAGGTTTTCATTTCTATTTGTAATATCACTTAACTGTTGACGAATCATTGCCCCCATCTTTGGGCCCAAACGAATCATCTGAATTGTGCAACTGAGAATTAAGATTGCAGCAAGAAAGGCTAATGCACCTTCCCATAAAGGACTCAAGGCGCCAACATAGGCCAATACAATACCCAACCCAATTGAGAAAAGTAAAGCCGAAGCAATTGCGCCATAGACGGTTGGCAGCAACTGCTCTTGCTTTAACTGCTTAATAAAAGCAATTGCAATTGCGACGATCAAAAAGGATTCAACGCCTTCGCGAAATAGGACCATAAAAAAATCAATCATACGACCACCTTTTTCGTTTACTGAATAAGAACAATTCTCATTTCAATATTCTAATGAGAATTGTTCTTATTTACAATAAAGGGGAATATAAAAAATAAATCCTAAGGATTACAAAGGATTAGAGTGTCCACCTATCGATGTGTCCGCTTTTAATTAGGTGGGTACGATTTGAATCCACATATTCGCATAGATGCATTTACTCCCAGAGTGATCGCAGGAATTACTCAACTTGATACTAAAAACCCCTATCCATGGTAATGTTATTAACTTAAGTCTGCGTTTACAAAAGCATTGAAAGTTTTTTTATTTTTTAACCCTGGAGTCAATATGAAAAATAGTCGTCGCCAATTTATGATTTTGTCAGCTGCTGGTGCTTGTACTCTAGCTCTAAACGGTAGAGTGCAAGCCCAAGCCATGGTTGCTGAAACTGATCCACAAGCCGTCGCTTTAGGTTACAAAGCAAACGCTATGACAGTTGATAAAGCCAAGTTCGCAAAATATGCTGCCCCACAGGCTTGCAGTAATTGCGCCCTATATCAGGGTGCCGCAGGTTCTGCTGCAGGTGGTTGTGCCCTCTTCGCTGGTAAACAAGTTGCAAGCAAGGGCTGGTGTTCTGCCTACGCTAAAAAGGCTTAAGAAACTTGCGCTTACTCGAAGGCTGCTTAGGCAGCCTTTCTTTTTTTAAAAAAATTAAAGACCGCGCTGTGAAAAAGCACAAAAAAGCATTAATAATGGGAGCCTGAGCTTAAAGGACACCCAACCTTATTTCTTAAAAATGTCTCTTATTGGCCGTTAGCAGACACTAGATAGGCATTATTAAAAAGAATTTATTTGTCGTTTTAAACGACATTGACTGACGCAGGGATGTCTACTTGATTCGTCCTTTTAAAGGACGCTTCATGATGGGGATATACAAGACTTATGGCATCTACACCTGCCAAGCCTTAAAAGAAAAACCACCCGAAGGTGGTTTTAGTGTTTCTTGGTGGCCCGGGGCGGAATCGAACCACCGACACAAGGATTTTCAAATATCCTCCGATAGACCGCTTTCGCTTTGATTTCAAGGGCTTGAGTCACCAGTCTCAACTTGTCAAAAAATAGTGCGTCCTTGTGCTGGTCAAATTGGGCAATAAAATCAGAATCTTGCGAGGGGCATTTTTTCTGTGCACACAGATTGTGTTGCCATACCCCTCCAGTCAACCACCATAGTGTCTATGAATGTCGTTTAAAACGACATTCATAGAAGTTGGCATCTTATATCTCTACCTTTGCCCCCAACTCAACAACCCTATTGGTCGGTATTGAAAAGAAGTCTGATGGCTTGGCGGCATTTTGATACATCCATGCAAATAGCCTTTCTCTCCATAACGCCATTCCTGGGATTGCCGAAGGAACTACCGTATCGCGAGCCAAGAAGAAAGAAGTTTCCATGGGCTCACATTTAATATCGTATTGAGTCGCCAGCAACTCCATAATTTGATTAATGTCTGGAGTCTCTTTAAAGCCATACATTGCTCTTACTAGATAAACTCCGCCGCCCATCTCTTTCAAGTTGATGCGATCCTTGTCCTCAACGTAGGGAACATCCCAAATACTCATTTTGAGAAAAATGACTCTCTTATGAAGAACTTGATTGTGCTTAAGGTTGTGAAGCATTGCTACGGGAACATAGTCAACATGAGCTGTTAGAAAGACTGCTGTACCGTTAACTCTAATTGGCTCGCTTACCAATAAAGACTTGATAAATGCTTCAAGTGGAATGCCGCCCTCAATAGCCTTCTGGCGTAACAACATTCTGCCTTTGTACCAAGTTATCAATAAAAGGAAGCATAGTGCCCCAAGCAATAATGGGAACCATCCGCCTTCAGCAATTTTTAAAGCATTAGCCGCAAAGAAGGCAATATCTACCAGAAGAAAGACACCAATCACAGTCGAAACTAAGATTGAATTCCATTTCCACACAGACTTCATTACTACTGCCGCTAATAAAGTAGTAATCACCATAGTGGTTGTTACCGCAATTCCATAGGCGGCCGCTAGATTGCTCGATTGCTTAAAAGCCAACACTACAGCAATGACCAAAGCTAATAACATCCAGTTAATTGTTGGCATATAAATTTGTCCAACTTCTTTGTCTGATGTATAGGCAATTTTCATACGCGGAACAAAGCCCAGCAATATGGCTTGACTGGTCATGGAATACGCGCCAGATATAACTGCTTGCGAAGCAATGACGGTAGCCATTGTTGCGAGGATCACGAGGCCAAGCGTATAGGCCTCAGGAACCATTAAGAAAAATGGATTTGATATTGCCTCTGGATTAGATAAGAGCATGGCTCCTTGTCCAAAATAATTAATGAGCAGGCAAGGCATTGTTAATAAGAACCATGCGTATTGAATCGGTCTAATACCAAAGTGCCCCATATCAGCATAGAGAGCTTCTGCGCCTGTTAATACTAAAAATACTGCCCCTAGAACTATGAATGCTTGTAAAGAATGCTCAAGTAAAAAGTTAATGGCAAATATTGGATTAGCCGCAAGCAAAATATTGGGGTTATCAATAATGTTGTATGCGCCCATTAACCCAAGAACCAAGAACCATGCCACCATGATTGGCCCAAATAAAAAACCAACTAAAGCGGTTCCTTTTTTCTGAATTAAAAATAAAGCGACAAGAATGGTGAGCGTTATAGGAATGACATACTTGGTAAATTGAGGAGAAACAATTTCAAGACCTTCGACTGCTGATAGCACTGAAATTGCGGGTGTAATAACAGCATCTCCATAAAACATACAGGCGCCAAATACTCCTAGCATCATGATCATTAATGCTCTCTTGGAGTTTGCTGGCGCAGTTCTGAGGGCTAATGCCATCAAAGCCAGTATTCCGCCTTCGCCATGATTGTTGGCTCGCATCACAAACAAAACATACTTTAGAGATACGACAATTAAAAAAGCCCAAAAGACCATCGATATCACCCCAAACACCGCATCCGAGGAAAACGGAATGCCATGCTCAGGGCTAAAGCATTCTTTTAGCGCATACAGGGGGCTGGTACCAATATCTCCGAAAACTACCCCAATGGCCGCAAGAGTTAGGGCAGGAACACTCCCTTTGCTGTGGTGGCCACCCTTAATCTCTATTGGGCGAAGAATGTTTGACTGTGAATACTCTGGATTGCTAATAGACATGGGCTGACTCGTTGATTTGAATACCTCATCAGATCATGTGCGATGTATCAATCGCATAAACAACTATGAAATAGCTAAGCGGTAGCCTATACCAAGCTCAGTTAATAGGTATTCAGGCTCAGAAGATACTTTTTCTATCTTGGCTCTTAATCTACCCATATGAATTCTAAGGTAATGGGTGTCATCCACATATTCAGAACCCCAAATTTCTGAAAGCAATTGGCGCTGGGTAAATATTTTTCCCGGCTTTGTAGCCAATAACATTAGTAACTTATGCTCTATAGGACTTAAATGAATTTCATTACCTTTAAGCTTTACAAGTCCAGCAGAGATATCAATGAGCAAATCTTTGTATTGATAGCACTGATCACGCATTGACATCTTTTGAGTGCGTCTTAAGCAAACATTGATTCTTGCTAATAGCTCCTCAACATTAAAAGGCTTGGACAAATAATCGTCTGCGCCTTCATTTAGGGCAAGAATCTTTTCCTGCTCCTCTTGCCTTGCTGAGAGGACAATAATCGGAAAATCATATTGCTTTCTTACTTGCTGAATTAAATCTTTTCCATCACCATCAGGTAAGCCTAAATCCAGGATCATGAGCTTTGGCGTATTTTCAGCCAAACATTTATTTGCCTCTTCTAAAGTTTTGGCTAATTTAGGAAGGTGCTTTGCGGCACTCAAGCTGGCCACTAAGAAATGGGCAATTTGCTCATCATCCTCCACGACCAAGATGTAATCTGAAATCATGCGCTTGCTTTAAAAGGAAAGGCCATACCTACATAAGTTTTCTTATCGTCGCCAAATGGAGACTCGATGATTAACCAGCCTTGGTGCTTATCCATCACTGCCCTAACTATAGACAAACCCAAACCAAACCCTTTTTTATTACGCTGATAAGACTGTTGCTGTCCCGCTAATTCCTTATCAAAATCTTTAGGAAAACCAGCGCCCTCATCAACTACGCCTATTCGGATTTCATCATTTGTTCTATCTACTAATATTTGTATTGGATTGGAGCCTGAGTGAGCATGAGCCGCATTTTCAATTAAATTGGTTAAGGCTAATACGATTAAGGCTTGATCACCATAGATGAGTTCATCTTTTGCCTTCATTACCAATTCCAATGATGGCTTTACTTCTCTATTGTTATATCTTGACATGACTGCCCCAACCATTTCTTCAGGAGACTGCCAATCCATTCTAAGCTGGTTGCCATCAGACATGCCAAGCTTAACTAAAGACAATATGTTTTCAGTTGAGTCATTGAGATATACAGATTCTGAATGAATGAGTTCCAACAGCTTTATTGATTGTGACTCTCCCAATTGCTGGCCTTGTTTCAAAAGCGATGAACTCGCACCAATAATTGTGGTCAATGGAGTTCTCATATCGTGCGAGATAGACGACAGGAAAGCCTTTTGAATTGACTCGCGATGCGCTAACTCGCTGGCATCTTTTGCTTTAATTTCTGCCATTCTTTTTTGATAATGAACAGACAGCTGATCAGCTATCGCCCTTATCAGGCTGACTTCAATATTTTCCTCGTGCGCCCTCTCAATTACCAAGGCAGGAAGCTCATGGCTTTTGTAATATCTTCCAAGAGGAACACACCAATAATCTATTGCCTCTGAGGTTCCCGTATGTGGGCCCAACATAGCTCCGTACTCAATTGCGTGTGAGAGGTACCAAAAGTCGAGCTTTACTTCACCCGGCCTAGAGCTTGCTAATTCAATACTGTCTTTGGTTATTGGATCTAACTTCAAAATCGCAACCTCACATCCCAGCTCTCTTTTAAGCAATAGACAGAATTTCTGTAAAGCAACTATAGAGTCAGTCTCTACTGAGAATATTTCGATAATCGCTCGTAATAGATTGGCTTTAAAGGTTTCTTTTTCGGCAATGTCCTTTTGGCCTCTTAACTGATGTACCAAAGAGGTAATCGCAATAGATACCAATAAAAATCCAAGCAATGCGCTCCAAGACTCAATACTTCCGATAACAAAGGTATATCTCGGCTCTACATAAAAGAAATTAATGAGAAGAAAAGATGCTATTGCTACAAAGATAGAGGTGGCTAATTGGCTCTTGTAGGAAACCCAGATGACCAGAATCAAATAGAGAAATGACACTCCCGCCAAACCAAGATAATCATCAACCACATGGGATAAGGCGGTTATCCCAATCATTCCTAGAAAAATGCTTATTGCCTCAAGTAAGAGTGGGCGTTTCGGAGATTTTCTATTTGTCATACGATCAATATACATTCACTGATATATCAACCGCATATACATTTGTCGTTTTAAACGACATCGACTGACGCAGGGATGAATAATTGATTTGTCCTTTTAAAGGACGGTTCTTGATGGGGATATCCGAGACTAATGGCGTCTAACCCTGCCAACCCATGAAAGAAAATAGCCCAACAAGTGGGCTATTGTGTTTCTTGGTGGCCCGGGGCGGAATCGACCAGGGCTGAGGATGCCTGATCCTATCCTTTCATTAAATGGCCAAATGAAAGTATTCGCTCACTACCTTATTGTCATAAAAACTTCTTTTGGGTGACATATTCAATCATCAGAATAGCGGTGTCGCAAATCATATAACTGGGGAAATGATGAAATCAACATCGAATATTATTAAAGTCTTATTAGAGGTTTACAGCGAGTATCGCAAGACTTATATCTCTAGCAAGTATTCTCGCTTAGAGTCCTATTAAGCCATTCTCAGATTTACGGCGCATCATCCGCCCGATCAAAAGAAAATAGCCCAACAAGTGGGCTATTGAGATTCTTGGTGGCCCGGGGCGGAATCGACCAGGGCAGAGGATGCCCATCCAGGCTAACTATTCTTGAATGCTTTTTCTAAACAAGTAGAGAGCGTATCGTAGTATTTTCTAGCCTTAACAGTTGGCATCACCGCTTTCTTACGAGCGTCATTTTTATCTTCAATCAACTGAACATAGCCCATCGCAACGAGATTCTTTAGGCGACCATGTAATGTAGCTTGAGAGCCAAGATGGTCTAGATGAATTAAATCACCCACCAATAATTCCTCTCCTTGAGCATATCCAAGGCTGACATAGTTCAGAATCTGCTCTTCAGTACTATCTAGCTTCTTACCTGGATTCATCCGATCTAGGCTATCTAAGAACTGTAAAAATCGAATGTAACTGGAAGATTTTATAAGTTTCATAATCATCATAATACCCCCCCCCCGCAGGGTAAACACCAGTATTCTAGGCATTAATAAAATTCATAATCGTTAAATGCTTAGCTATAGGGCTTCTAGCCAATATTTCTTTGAAGTAGCCCTTAGTGCCACCCTGTATCTGGGGCTCTTTTACTTGAATCAATTCATTACCGTGCCACTGGAAGATGCTAAGGGGGTTAATTGGATTTTTCTACCTGCGGGAATTCGCATCTTTCTCACGCTGATATTTGATTACTCAGGGGCTGTAGGTTTAGTCATTGCCTCTTTATTGATTAACTACATTGGGTTTTATGAACTAGATCTCATATCAACACTAGGAATAGCCCTCATCTGTGGGGTGGCCCCACTGCTAGGCAGACATTTTGTAATTCATAACTTAAAGATTCAACCCGACTTAAGCAACATTTCAGTGAAGCATCTATTAATGATCATCATTGCTTATTCATTGCTAAGTTCAGGCCTTCATCAAATTTGGTTTGTAAGTAGGGGCTTAGATTCTGGGAGTTGGAATCATTTCATAGCGATGTTCTGTGGGGATGTAGCAGGATCAATCCTATTTGTAGCAGTCATCAAATATGGGATTGATTTGGTTAAAGGAAGATTGGGCAGAAATAACTTGATTGAGTAATGTCGTTTAAAACGACATTGACTGACACAGGGATGAATAATTGACGCGTCCTTTTAAAAGACGGTTCTTGATGAGGAGGCCCGAGACTTATGGTGGCTAATCCAGCCCGCCCAAAAGAAAATGCCCCGCACGAAGCAGGGCATTATTTGAGTTTGGTGGCCCGGGGCGGAATCGACCAGGGTCTAGGATGCTTCATCCTAAATCTTACTTGGATGGCCTAATCGTCATAGGGCAGTTAGATTGATAAATTTCAGTTTTAACAAAGCGCACCCTGTTAGATTTATTGGCTTCAATAGTAGTTTTAATGTCCGTCAGAGTGTAATTATTTCTATCAAAGATCAATTGCTCTTTACTCGTAGAATCGGATCCAGCAACCTCGCTATAGCAAAAGATGATGCCCTTATTCAAACTACATTCTTTGCCAATGAGTTTGTTATCGGCGAACTCATATCTACGAGTCTCTTTTTCAACGGTTTGAACACCCTGAGAATAAGTAATGATCTTGCCGCTACAGTCAGCATGAAAGTTTGAGTTATCTGTGCCACAAGAAACTAAAAGCATTAAGGCTGGTATTAGAAAATAAAACCGCATAAAACCCCCATAAATTTCTATTTCTTATAACTATAAATGTTTTCCCTCTCCCCGCTAATTTTTGCTATTTGTTAGGCAAATGTCGTCGTAGGGCCATCTAATTAAGCGTCCTTTTAAAGGACAGTTCATGAACCTGATATCCCAGTCTAGAACCAGAGTGGCGGCATCCTGATTGACGGATTGACTCTATGGAAAGTGACCGACTACGCTAAGATCAAGGTAGAGACGCCATCAACAGCTTCTAATAAAAATAGCCCAACAAGTGGGCTATTGTGATTCTTGGTGGCCCGGGGCGGAATCGAACCACCGACACAAGGATTTTCAAATATCCTCCGATAGACCGCTTTCGCTTTGATTTCAAGGGCTTGAGTCACCAGGTTTAACTTATCTAAAAATTGTGTGTCCTTGTGCCGGTCAAATTTGGCAATGAAATCAGAATCTTGCAAAGGGCAATTTTTCAGTGCGCAGAACTTGTGAATCCATACCCTGCCAGTCAACCACCATAGTGTCTTGTAATGTCGTTTAAAACGACACTTTGATCAGTGCCGCTTAATTTTGTAACTCTTTACTTGGCTTAACTGTTTTTCTTAAACCACGCTTTTACGGACTGAAAATTTACAGATCCAACCGTAGTTTCTTTCTTGCCAACTTTATCTATAAAAATAGTAATTGGCGTCTCCCCCCTCCATTTAGGGTCGATCTCATAGCGCAAACGCTCATCAAGGCTACTGGTTATGTAGTAATTATTTGCATTGCCTAAATTAGCCTGCCTCAACATCTTGCGAATCATCTCAGGCGAAACATCATCTACCTGAATAAAAACAACCTTAGCATCTTTATCAGACAACAAAAATTTACTCCATTGCGGCATCTCTTTGACACAAGGGGCACAAGTAACGCCCCAGAAATGAACAGCCATTGGTTTACCATTAGCCAAATTCAATATAGCACTCCAGTCACCTTTTTGATAAGGCTTGAGCGAAATCTCATCTGCATTCACAAAAGTGGATATGAATAAAAAAGTAGCAAATACAGTCAGAATCTTTTTCACTCAATCTGTCCAATCTTAGTTAGCTGATAACCGTCAGCCCTAGTAAGCCAAGATAAAAATACTTGGTTACCTTGGGAAATCAAAAGGGGATGATCAGAATAATCAGCAGTTTTAGAAAGCATCGTTTCTTTTGACCAAGTTTTTCCATCATCACCTGATTGCTTCATCACCACTACTGTATCGTGACCATCAAACTCTTTCCACACAAGCCATACATTCTTTCCCAATGCCAGAAGATATGGTCTGGAGGTGCTTGCGTCTGCCTTTCCCAAGCGCATAGGCTCAGAATAGGATGCGCCTTCATTATGGGAGTTTGCATAAAACACTCCGGCTCTATTAGCACCCTGTGTAAACCATGCCGTGTGAATAGTTCCTTGGCTGGAAACCCCTATGGCAGGGCCATGATGTGGGCAAGCATCTGTTTTCCATCCATCATTAGCAATACGCCTAATCTTGTCAGGACCATTGCTTGAAATAATTTGGGAAGCATGGTCTCGAACGCCGCCTGGAAATATCGCCCTATAGATGATGACTGGTTGATTCTTTTGATTCAAACTAACCCCAATTCGACAGCACTCGCAACTATCTTCATTAGCAATGCGCTCAGTTTGAAAAGTTCTGCCACTATCAAGAGAGTTTGAATAAGAAATTGAACCCCCTAGTTTCTTTTGCCCACCCTTGTTTGAGGCAGCTACCAGGCGTTTATCAATCCATGTAATAAAAATGTTCCCGTCTGGACGCATTAAGACCGAAGGAAATCTCTCGCTGGAGCCATTCACAACCAGTGATTCAGGAGCAGAAAAAGTGGTGCCGCTATCGGTAGATCGAGCCGTATTAATTTGTGCGTTCCACTTAGAGTCTTTGAAAAAAGCATATGCGAGAAATATATTTCCTTTAGCATCAGAAACGATTTGTGGGCGAGCGTCTCCACCAGCATCTAAAGACTTGCCGTGCTCAGCCACAACTGTTGGCAAAGAAAATGTTTTGCCCATATCCACTGATTGAGCAACGGATACTTTTCCACCTGAAGTCCAAGCCAACAATAGCTTGCCATCAGCCTTTAGAAATGGGGTTGCAGCATTTGCACAATCCAAGCCACTTCCCTCGCAAGCAGGGGGTTTACCCATACTCATCTTTGACATATGGGCAGAGTGATCCATTTGAGCAAATGCAGAATTAAGCGCGAGCAATCCCAAAGCACCCAACAAGAGCGCCTTGAGATTGAGGCGATGATATTTATTCAGCATTAGAAGATGATACGCGCACCAATAGTAATAGCTTGCGGCATACCAGCCTGATAACTTGTAGATTGTGTAGCCGAATTGAAAGTAATGTAATTACGATTAAATAAGTTAACAACTGATGCAAAAATAGAAGCTTGTTGAGTTAACTCATAATTTGCCCTCATGCCAACCACGGCATAAGCAGGCACTGGCAAGCTATGGCTCGTATTCATCCAGGAATTTCCAACATAGCGAACATTAGCCGTAAGACTTACTTTTGGTATGGGATAGTATGTTATTCCGGCATTACCAATATTTGCTGGTACCCCGCCCACTTGATTTCCAACATAAGGGGCATCACTCGTAGTCGTATAGGTTAACCAAGTTCTTGTGTACGCATAACCTGCGTCAAACGCCCACTTCGAATTTAAATCATGATGAAACTGTAATTCCACACCTTGGCTCTGTAAATTCTGGTTATTTGTGTAATAACTAATAGACTTTGACACGCAGTTGCCCGCAGCAGCAGAAAGAGGATTTGCGCCATTAGTAACGCCGCAGAGACTTTGTGCCAAAGCTACATCTGATGCGCTTGTAGAGCTAAGACTATATGTTGCAACAGCATTTCTCACAAAATTATTAAATGCAGTAACCTGAAAAAAACCTTGTTTCCAGCGATAGTCGGAACCAAATTCATAGCCAGTCATTGTCTCTGGCGTTAAGTAGGGATTTGCAAAGTAGTTTCCTCCGCTCGATGAGGCATACGATCTAAGCGTATTGTTCATTCCTGGCGCATGGAAAGCTTGATATGCAGCAGACCTCAAGTCCCAGTCCTTAGAAAGCTTATAGAGAAGTCCTAAGGTTGGGCTTAATTGAGTCTTACTTTGATTTGGAATATTTTGGTAAGACGGATTTGAACCATTTGCACCGGTGTTGTAGTAACTAGGGGTTTGACTGGTCCAATAATCCACGCGAGCAGCAAGAGTGGTTTCCAGCGGAATTGCTTCACTTTTTGATTTAACCTGCCCCATTAAGCCGCTAAAGTTTTGTTGTCCTTTTGCATAATTAGTGGTGCTCAAACCGCCAGTGGTGGTCAAATTGTTTCCCATGTTAGAACCAGAAACATTTCTAACATCAACTGCCGCCACATACTGATCAATCAGGCCTATTGCTTCTTTGGTGTATTGCACTGATCCACCTAAGGTCGAATACGGATTTTGATAATTAGCACTAATGTATCCAGTTCCCGTAGCAATCCGTGCAGGATTAAGCGAAGTGCTAACTGCGGCTGCCGAGCCATTTTGTTTATTAAAAATAGTGTTTTCGTAAAAAATGTTAGCTTGAACTTTTGAGCTGTCATCCAAACGAGTAGTAGTTCCGCCTGCAAAATCGGTTTCCTGCATCAGGTTGGTAGCGAATCCATAGTTACTGGAGATATCTTGCATTGTGTGATATCCCATTCTAAAAAAACCATCGGTGCTCTGAGAAGCCTTAAAGTTTCCTTGTAATCTCATATTGGAATTTTTAGACCAAGATGAATTTTGTCCAGAACTAATATTGGCAGGAGAGGCGGGATAAATTGTGGCTATATTTTGATAGCCCTCAGTCCCAAAATAATCAGCTGAAAATCGTAACTGAAGCGAGTCTGATGCGATGATGTCTTTTGAGGCCGAAATATTGCCGGTGCCAAATGCACCATAGCTGGCAGATATGTCCTGCTGACTATTCTTAGGATTTTTTGTGTTGACGTTAATGACACCACCCATTCCATAGTTTCCCCACAAACTAGAAACGCCTCCTCGTATAAATTCCACGGTATCAATTGAGGATAGTGGCACAAGATTCCACTGTATCGTTCCATAGAAAGCATCATTTAATGGAACGCCATCTACCATTACTAAAGTTCTTGAATTACCCAGACCGCGAACGTTAATACTTTGTCCTGTTGGATCCTTCTGGTAATAAGGAACATCATTTAGCAAAACACCAGGAGTATTTTTTAACACCTGATCAATGGTCTGATCTGGTGATGACTCTATGACCTCTTTAGTTAAGACGGTAGTATTTAATGGAATCTCATCTAGAGGCGTTCCAGAACGAGTCGCATTCACAATTACGTTAGCTAACCGCTGATCGTAGTCTGGCGGAGGTGCTATCTGAGCATAGGCTTGAGATACCATTAGAGATGCACTTAAAGCTATCGGCGATATTTTTTCTATTAAAGACATTTACTTCTCCAAACAACAATGCAGCAACGTAGTTGCCAATTACATAGCTAGGCTATGTCCTAAGAATTTTTAGGCTTGTGCTGGAGGTGCCGCTGAGGGCGGAGTTACCCAAACGGTACGGGGTTTGGGTGATTCATAGAAAAGTCTTGGGAGCATCGCAAAGGTTTGCGGTGCTTTGAAAGTAAGATTAGTGTTGAATACTGGGGTAATGCTGCTATGTGCTAAGCAATATGGGCAAGGTTGAGTAGTATCAACTTGATGGGTCTGATCATTAGCCTGAACAGTAACCTGCATTTTGCTTCCATCAACGGAACAAATTTCCATCGAGAAACCATGACCGCCTTTTGCAAGTGATGCGGCCTGAGAAAGTGCTGGCGCAAGCGCACTCATCGCGATAGCTGCGGCAGCAATCCAATGAACAAGTTTGCGGTTAAATTTCATCACAAAAGAATTTTAAGTCATAACTCAAATACCCATGACAACAACCGTCCTTTAAAAGGACGATTTGATAAGCGTCGCTTAAATCGACGCTTAACCACCACAAGGATGTCAAATTGGTTTGTCGTTTTAAACGACATTCCGAGTTGGGGAGAATTTGGAAAGCCTAGGGAAATGGGGCCAGACCGCGGCTAACACTAGAGATTCTATGAGCCACTTCTAATGTTTTGAGAATTCTTGGTGGCCCGGGGCGGAATCGAACCACCGACACAAGGATTTTCAAATATCCTCCGATAGACCGCTTTCGCTTTGATTTCAAGGGCTTGAGTCACCAGTCTCGACTTGTCTAAAAATTGTGCGTCCTTGTGCTGGTCAAATTGGGCAATGAAATCAGAATCTTGCGAAGGGCAATTTTTCTGTGTGTACAGATTATGTTGCCATCACTGCACCAGTCAATCACCATAGTGTCTACTAATGTCGTTTTAAACGACATAGAATCCCAATCTCTCCAATTGAGATTCATTCTCAATTATATGCTAAGATGAGAACGAATCTCATTAAGCATATTTGGCATTTAAGATGTTTTTCTCATTTAGCACCAACCACACAGCCTTTTTCAGCCTAGTTAGCTCCCTTTGCTTGGTTGGGCTATCTTTGCCTGTCTATGCCGAGTCCCCCGTAAGCGATACCCCAATCGTTTTAGCTGAGTCACCCGTCAGTAGCGCTCCCACCATCGACAGTCCAGTCGCTCTCGAAAGTGCATCAGAGCAATGGAGTGTTCATGGGCAAGCAACCTACATCAATCAATTTAAAAATAACTTTAATTCTCCCTATTACGGATCTAAGAGTCTTTTAAATAAATCTGATGGCGATATCTCTAAAAGCTATACCTTCTCGGCCACAGCATTTTTAGGAACGAGGCTATGGGAGGGTGCTGAAGCCTATATCAACCCTGAGATGTTTGAAGGCATTCCCTTTTCCGGTCTCAGCGGATTGGGTGGTTTTAGTAATGGTGAGCTACAAAAAGGAACGGCAATTCCACCAATCTATTACATGGCAAGAATGTTTTTACGCCAGACCTTTGGCTTTGGTGGCGGACAAGAGCATATCGAAGGTGTTGCTAATCAGTTAGCAGGTAATGTAGATAAACGTCGCCTTGTAGTGACATACGGAACATTCTCGGCATTAGATTTCTTTGATGCCAATGCCTATAGCCATGATCCTCGCACACAGTTTTTAAACTGGTCGCTCATGGCCAGCGGTGCTTATGACTATGCCGCCAACTCTCGTGGCTACACCTATGGCTTTGTAGGCGAGTATTACCATGATGAAGAATGGGTGATGCGCCTAGCTCGATTGGCTATGCCCAAGTCACCAAATTCATTAGCCCTAGACTATGACCTCACACAGCAGTACGGCAATACAGCCGAGATAACTCACCTTCATACGATTAATGGACAAGCTGGTAAGGCTCGAGTTCTAGTCTTTCAAAATCGCGGAATCATGTCTACCTATAACAATGCGATGAATTTTGGCCAACAGAGCAATACCACTCCAGACATCTTAAGCACACGATATGGGTATCAAACTAAATGGGGCTACGCATTAAATGGCGAGCAAGCAATTACAGAAAATATTGGCGCCTTTGGAAGGTGGAGTTGGAATAATGGCCAAACTGAAACGCAAGCATTTACAGATATCAGCAATTCATTATCTGGCGGCCTATCCATTAAAGGTGCTGGTTGGGGAAGACCACAAGACACTATTGGAATTGGTGCGGCACTCAATGGAATCTCATCACAACAAATTAGCTACCTACAAAAAGGTGGTGTAACGATGTTCATTGGCGATGGCAGACTCAACTATAAGAAAGAACAAATCTTTGAAACTTTCTACAGCTGGAATGTTTATAAGAGTCTGTCGCTATCTGCCGACTATCAGCGTATCGCAAATCCTGGATACAACACAGATCGTGGGCCAGTCAATTTCTATGGATTAAGAGCCCACATTGAAATGTAATCGCATTGATCCTTTATAGTGCCGACATGTCTCTTTTGCGATATTCACTTAAGCCCCTCAAGTCAGCGCCTTATTTGCTTTGCTTGAGTAGCATTGTATTTGCGGCACCTTTTGAGATTAAGGTTCACGACGAACTCATTGCAGAATATCAAGAATCTGCTTTTGAAGTAGAAACAAACTTATTTCAAGCACCTGTCTCACAAGGACTAAAAACTAATGTCTTTCAAACAAGGCTGGAGTATGGGTATGGCATTACTGAAAAAAGTGAAATTGGTGCCAATATCTATCTCAGTAACTACAACGGCGTGAGCTATGTCAATGGCGGCAAGGTAAGCCATATGTATATTCCCACCCATGATGAAGAGGGCTTGTGGCATTACGGGGTGAAGAATGAGATTAATTACATCAAAGATGTGGGTGGCACAGAAACTACCTTTTATGAATTAACTCCTATCTTGGCACTTCAACTTCAAGACTGGAGATTTACCATCAACCCAAGCGTTGATGTGACATTAAATAAAAATAGCTCAGCTACATTTTCGCCGTCAGCTAAAGTGGCTTATGAGCTAACGCATGCCGTTGATGTTGGTATGGAGTACTACGGAGATAACCTGCCTAATAAAAGTTTATACAACATCTCTCAACAGCCCCATACTGCCTATCTGGTCATGGATGCCAAACATGGCAAGTCATCGTTTAACTTTGGTATTGGTAAAGGTGTCACGGCTAATAGTGACAATTGGGTGATTAAACTCATAGCCTCACTGAGCTTTAATTAGTGATGTCGTTTAAACGACATCACCGATACAGGGATGAAAATTTGATTTGTCCTTTTAAAGGACACTTCTTGATGGGGATATCCGAATCTAATGGCGTCTAACCCAGCCAAACCACAAAAGAAAATAGCCCAACAAGTGGGCTATTGTGATTCTTGGTGGCCCGGGGCGGAATCGAACCACCGACACAAGGATTTTCAATCCTCTGCTCTACCGACTGAGCTACCAGGCCAAGACTTTTAATTATAAATGAAACCGTCCTCATGCCCGAAAAACATGCTGACTGAGGCTGGCTATATTGATTTACTGGCGACGGGACTGCCTGAGCCGTTCAAAATGTATCGACGCCTATTCTGCAATAAAGGTATTTTCCAGTCTACCAATCCCACCCATTTCAACCACTACTACATCGCCATTCACGAGATATTTGGGCGGCTTAAATCCGATTCCAACACCCACGGGAGTACCGGTAGCGATGATATCGCCGGGATAAAGAGTAATGCCAGCAGAAACTGTAGCAATCATGTTTGGTATATCAAAGATCAGATCCTTCGTATTGGAGTTCTGGCGTAATTCACCATTCACCCAACATTTCACTGAAATATCCTCTGCATTAACTTGATCCGCAGTAACGACCCAAGGTCCCATAGGACAGAAAGTGTCAAAGCTCTTACCAAGAAACCATTGCTTATGACGCTGCTGCCAATCTCTAGCAGTTACATCATTGATGGCAGTGTAGCCCCACACATGCTTCATTGCATCAGCCTCGCTAATACCTTTTCCACCCTTGCCAATAATGATAGTTAACTCAGCCTCGTAATCAATTGCTGTTGAAACCGCAGTAGGAATGATGACATTTGTATTTGGTCCCGTAACAGATTCAGGAGGCTTCGTAAAAAAGATGGCATGTGAGGGAATGTCTTCACCAGGCTTAGCGCTACCATCAAACCCACTATTAGAAAATTCTTTCGCATGCTCGTGATAATTTTTACCTACACAAAAGATATTTCTTCTAGGCCTTGGGACCGGAGCCAACAAATGAATGTCGGAAAATGCATGGGTTGATACTGGCTTAGATAACTTCCCCGCTAGATCTGCACGCAAAATAGCTACTACGCCATCCTCACTAACATCTACACCTAAATCCAACTCTTCAACAGTTTTACCATCCTCGGAGATTGAACCAATTCTGGTTTTACTAGGGTCATTGAGTAGCGAAAATGTAGCGTATTTCATGATTTTGTCTCCATTTAGGATTTTGTCTTAAACCCTAGGCTTTAATACTAAATATTGTAGTAGAGTGAAAAGAAAATCAAATAATAACCAAGTAAATACTATGAGACAAAAAATTACTTCCGTTTTAATACTCGCTGGCTTAGCCTTATTTTCTACTCCTGGCTTTTCTCAGGAGGCCTGGCCAAGTAGGCCAATCACCATGGTCGTCCCATTTCCACCTGGGGGTGTAGCAGATGCTGTGGGCAGGCCAGTTGCTGAGGCCATGTCACGCATTCTGGGTCAGTCGGTCATTGTTGAGAACAAGAGCGGTGCTGGTGGTGGTATTGGCATGGCGTCCGTTGCGAAATCCAAGCCTGATGGCTATACAATTTTGATGGCGCTCTCTTCAATCTCCATTATTCCCGAAGCAGATAAGGTGGTTGGTCGAGAGCAGTCTTTTCAGTTAAACCAGTTAAAACCAATTGCGCGCTTTACTGCCGACCCAACAGTTTTAGTTGTCAGGGCAGACAGCCCATGGAAAGACTACAAGTCATTTGTTGCAGCAATGCGCGCTAATCCAGGCAAATATAATTTTGGCTCCTCCGGAAATTACGGAACGATGCATGTGCCAATGGAAATGCTGAAATCATCGGAAAAGTTTTTTATGGTCCATGTTCCTTATACCGGAGCTGGTCCAGCAATTATTGGCTTATTAGGTGGTCAAGTAGATGCTTTAGCCACCGGACCATCATCCATCGTTCAACAAATTAAAGCTGGCAAGGTTCGAGCCTTGGCGCATTGGGGGGATGGACGGCTAGCGAGCATGCCCGAAGTGCCTAGCTTCAAGGAGATGGGAGTAAAGATCGAGTTTGCTCAATGGGCAGGCTTATTTGTTCCTAGCGCAACCCCTGATGCAATTACAAACAAGTTACGCGAAGTGGCTAAACTTGCAGCAAGCGATGATCGTGTACGGTCGGTGATAAATGGTGCTGGTAGCCCAATTCAATATCTGGATGCACCAGAATTTAAAGTCTACTGGGATAAGGAGTCAGCCCAGATGATTGATGTTGTGAAAAAAATCGGTAAGGTTGAATGATGAATAATCGCCACTTATTTAAATTCCTATGCTTTGCATCACTTGCGGCGCCTCTTCTTGCGCAGTCCGCTAATGTTCAAGAGCAAATGACAGAATCACCAGCGGTGAAAGCTGCGGTCGAGGAACTTGTACTTGCGAACCATATTCTGTATGACCAAAATGCAGTAGATGGGTATGGTCATATCAGCATTCGAAATCCAAATAATCCAAATGCTTTCTTCTTGGCCAGAAGCGTTGCCCCATCAGTTGTGACTGTTGCGGACATTATGGAATTTGATATGAATGGCAAAGCCTTGCATGGAGACACACGAACAGCTTACGGCGAGCGGTTTATTCATAGTGGCATATTACGCAATCGCCCTGATATTAATTCTGTCATTCATGGTCATGCCGCCCCAATACTGCCTTATGGCATGACTGGATCTACCTTAAAGCCGGTCTATCATATGAGTGCGTTTTTAGGAGAGGGTGCTCCAATATTTGAGATTCGTAATTTTGCAAAACCTAATATTGATACTGATATGTTTGTTAGTAATAATGATCTGGGGGATGCACTTTCAAAAACTATGGGCCTACAGTACTTTGTTCTAATGCGCGGCCACGGTTATGCGGCGGGCGCTGACTCCATTAAAAAAGTTGTCTTCAGATCTATTTACGCCATTCAGAATGCCAGTATTCAATCTGAGGCGATGAAAATGGGTAATGTGCAATACCTCACGCCTGGCGAGGCAACAGCATCTCAAGAGACTATTGAAAAGACCATCGGGCGTCCTTGGCAGCTTTGGAGCGAGCGCGTTAAAAAACCTTAGTCAGCAGGCGCCATAGTTTTAGCGCGCGCAGTATGTAATTTTCTATAGCTGTCAATTAAGCGATGGTGCCTATCGAGGCCCTCCAGCTTCACGCTTGTAGGGGTCAGGCCATAGAAGCGGGTAGCTCCATCTATGGATCCAACCACTGCATCCATTCTCTCGTTTCCAAACATTCTTCGTAAATTGACTATGTAGTGATCAAGCTCCAAGTCATCAGCTAGCGCTATCTCTAACACTGCATTTAAGGCCTGATAAAACAATTTACGCTCAACCGAATTGTCGTTGTACTGAAGAAACGCGCCAACGAGCTCATGAGCCTCGTCAAATTGTTTTAAAGCAAGATGAATAAGTAGCTTTAGCTCCAATACTGTTAGCTGACCCCAAGGGGTATTTTCATCAAACTCGATACCGATCAGAGTGGCGATATCGCCGTACTCATCTAGCTCATTATTTTCTAAGCGCTCAAGTAGTCCGCTTAGACTTGTGTCATCTAAATGGGATATATTTAAAATATCAGCGCGGAATAACAATGCTTTGTTCGTGTTGTCCCAAATTAAATCTTCAACTGGGTAAACCTCGGAGTAGCCTGGTACCAAGATTCGACATGCCATTGCCCCTAGCTGGTCATACACCGCAACGTAAGCTTCTTTGCCAAGAGATTTAAGAATGCTGAACAAGGTGGCAGCCTCTTCATCATTCGAGTTTTTACCTTTGCCAGAAAAATCCCACTCAACAAAATCGTAATCTGCTTTCGCGCTAAAGAAACGCCAAGAGACGATGCCGCTCGAATCAATAAAGTGCTCAACAAAGTTATTTGGCTCCGTGACTGCTTCACTAGTAAAAGTGGGTGGGGGCAAATCGTTAAGGCCCTCCAAGCTGCGTCCCTGTAGTAGCTCAGTCAAACTCCGCTCCAACGCTACTTCTAAACTGGGATGCGCACCGAATGAGGCAAATACTCCGCCTGTTCTTGGGTTCATTAAGGTAACGCACATGACTGGATATACACCACCAAGCGAAGCGTCCTTGACCAGCACTGGAAAGCCCTGCTCCTCAAGACCCTGAATGCCTGCCAAGATACTGGGGTACTTTGCAAGCACCTCCTGTGGAACATCCGGCAAGGAAATTTCACGTTCAAGGATTTCACGTTTCACTGCTCGCTCAAATATCTCAGATAAGCATTGAACCTGGGCTTCAGCTAGCGTATTACCAGCACTCATGCCATTGCTGACGTAGAGGTTTTCAATCAGGTTCGATGGAAAATACACAGTCTCACCATCAGACTGGCGCACATAAGGCAAGGAGCAAATCCCCCGCTCGCCTTTACCAGAATTGGTGTCAATTAAATGTGAGCCACGTAACTCGCCATCAGCGTTGAAAATACCCAGGCAATACTCATCCAGTATTTCTTTAGGTAAGGCATCTTTAGGGCCCGGCTTAAACCAGCGCTCATTGGGGTAGTGAACAAAAGCGCTATTGGCGATCTCTTCACCCCAGAATGCGCCCGCGTAGAAATGGTTATTGCTCAGTCGCTCGATATACTCACCCAAGGCTGAAGCAAGGGCGCTTTCTTTTGTAGAGCCTTTACCGTTGGTAAAACACATTGGTGAATGGGCATCGCGAATATGCAAAGACCATACATTCGGAATTAAGTTGCGCCACGAGGCAATCTCAATCTTAATTCCCAGATTGGCCAATACACCAGACATATTGGCAATAGTTTGTTCTAGCGGTAAATCCTTGCCGGCAATGTAAGTGCTCAAGCTTGAATCTGGCTTTAAAGCCAATAAAGTTTGAGCATCTGCGTCTAGGTTTTTAACTACTTCAATGACAAACTCTGGGCCTGCTTGCACCACCTTCTTCACGGAGCAGCGCTCGATGGAGCGCACAATGCCATGACGATCGTTAGCAGAAATATCTTCCGGCAGTTCAACTTGAATTTTGAAGATCTGCTGGTAACGATTTTCCGGATCGACGATATTATTTTGAGAAAGGCGAATGTGCTCAGTTGAAATATTGCGCGTGTCGCAATACAGCTTCACAAAATACGCCGCACACAAGGCTGACGAAGCTAAGAAATAGTCAAAAGGGCCCGGGGCTGAACCGTCACCTTTGTAGCGGATGGGCTGATCAGCAATCACTGTGAAGTCATCGAACTTGGCTTCAAGGCGCAGCTTATCGAGAAAATTAACCTTTATTTCCATGGGAATAATTCCGAAAAGATATGGGCGCTATTATCCGTCGCAACGGTGATGCTGTGTGCAGTATCAACAGCCTCTAGATCATTCGCGGCAATGATGGGCAAGGCGCCTTATTGTTCAGCCTTATTGCGCGAGGTATCGATTCCCAAAGCTTTTAGCTTGCGATATAGATGAGTTCGCTCTAGACCAGTGTATTCAGAAATTTTGGTCATGCTGCCACCCATGATGATCATTTGATGCTCGAAGTACGCTTTTTCGAATAAATCCCTAGCCTCACGAAGCGGCAAATCAAAATAGGTTTTTGCAATCCCGCTGATGTACTCACCACTCTGAACTTGAGAGGCTTGTTCGCTAACTACCGCTTTTGCACTTGGGCTTGATGAAGACGCCACTGACACTTTTTCTTCAGCGGACTCAACATACTTGGGTGAGCTTTCTAAGGCCTTACTCACCGTCTTGAGTAACTTTTGAAGTGCAATAGGCTTTTCTAAAAAATTGAGTGCGCCTATACGCGTAGCTTCAACAGCCGTATCAATCGTAGCATGTCCTGACATCATCACCACTGGCATGGTGAGCTGCCCAGTCTTAGACCACTCTTTCAATAAACTAATTCCATCGACATCTGGCATCCAAATATCAAGCAAGACCAGGTCTGGGCGCATTTGTTCACGAATTGTACGAGCCTGCATAGCGCTCTCAGCCGCATACACGGTATGGCCCTCATCCGTCAGAATCTCATTGAGAAGCTCACGAATTCCCATCTCATCGTCGACCACCAGAATACTTGCCATTCCTTATGCCGCCTCTTTTGCCAGATTCATAAACAATATTGATACTTTTGCACCGATTACCTCATCCGCCTGCATGCGGTTGCGGATTTCGATTTTGGCTCCGTGATCATCTACTATTTTCTTCACTACCGCCAATCCCAACCCTGTGCCCTTACTCTTCGTTGTTACATAGGGCTCAAAGGCTCTTGCCAATATCTTAGCTGGAAAACCTGAACCGCTATCACTTATTGTTAAACGCACCGCATTTTGTGGCACACCACTCAATTCGCCATAAGGCACTAATTCTGTTTTTACTTCAACCGGCTCAGATTGATGAACGCCTTCAAGAGTAGCATCTTGGGCATTTTGCAAAAGATTATGAATAATTTGTCTGAGTTGCGTTGGGTCGCCCATAATATTTGGGGTTCGTGGGTCCAGCTGGGTCTTTATGGGGCTTCCTTCATACAAACCCAGAATCTCTTGCGTCAAAGTATTGATCGAAACAGGCTTCAGTTGCGGACTAGGCGTCTTGGCAAAGTCCCTGAAGTCATTCACCATTTGTTTCATGGCCTGCACCTGCCCAATGATGGTTTCCGTGCTGCGATTCATCATCTCTTCCTGCTCAGGACTCAACTTGCCGGCCAACTTATGCTGCAGCCTCTCGGCTGAGAGCTGTATGGGGGTTAATGGATTCTTAATCTCATGGGCTAAACGTCTGGCCACCTCGCTCCAAGCAATCGAGCGCTGTGCACTCACTACGTCAGTGATGTCGTCAAATACCACCATGCGCAAATCTGCCGTCAATTCAGTGCCGCGAATAAACAAAGTGACGCCAGGTTCGTTTTCAAACTCGTTTGTACTATGAAGCTGAATCTGCTTTTGCCATACTGGCGCTGATGTATTTTTATCTTTTGCTGCTTGACCGCCCTCTATGCCAACAGTCAGTCTCATGGTGGCAAAGCCCTCTTTAATTGCTTGATCAAACTCGACAAGACTGGGGCTATCGCTTAAAGGGTGCCCATCCATTTGCGTTAAATCTTGTCCAAAGATACGATCAGCACCGGCATTACTAGAAACCATATTGAAATTCTTATCGAAGATGCAAACGCCGGCAGTTAAGTTGCCTAATACCGTTTCCAAAAATGATTTGGATTCTTGTAAAGAAGTTCTGGTATCAGCAAGCTGACGGGTCATCACGTTAAATTGACGCGTCAACATTCCTAGCTCGTCACCCGTATCTAATTCGGGCTTAGGTGATAAATCACCCTGAGCAACAGCTTGGGTTCCTTTTAAAAGCATCAGTAGCGGCCGAGCCAGCTGGCGACCCAGAATTAAGGCCAAAGTAACGGCAACAAATAAGGCAAAGAATAAAGTTAAAGTTAGTGTACCCACAAACATTTTTCGCAAACCAGTCCGGCCCAATGACTTCTCTTGATAGTCGCTATAGGCGGATTCAACCGCAACAATGTTCTTGGCTAATGGCTCAGGAATGAATCGCACTAACTGTAAAAAATATTTATCTTCTATATCTTTGCCAGAGGCCTGTTTTTTTCGAACAATCGGCACAATCGCCCTGACTCGATAGCCGCGCTGACCACCATTCACTTCAATTTGATCTACAAAAGTGATGCCTTTCTTTTTAAATGCATCTGCAATTACGTCAGGGCTGGGTGCAGGAAAATATTTGTTGGGTCGTGACTCGCTTGTCAATATCAGGCTGCGCCGAATATCAAACAGGCTTACCTCTTGAATACCAAATTGATTACGAATCTTCATTACCGTAGCGCCAACTTGATCAGAGGTCGTGCCGGACGGGACCTGCACAATTTGCTCGGCAATGTAGTTTCCCTCGGCTAGAATTTCTTCTTGAGCAACGCCCAGGGTAACGCGCCCTAATTCAAGACCAGCATCTAGCGCGGACTCCACCTGAACATCGAACCAGGTTTCAATACTGCGGGATACGAACTGTAGAGAAACTCCATACAAAATTAATCCTGGGACAACTCCAACCAAAGCAAAGATCATTGCCAACTTTGCGACTAAGCGGGTTCCAAAACGCCCTTTGCGCCAACGAATCGCAATCACAATCACCAAGGTCAAAATGACCAAGGTCAAGCAGATTCCAACCACCACATTGGCTGCATAAAGCCAAATAAAGTAATTATCGAAAAACTCGGTATTGGATGTTGCAATTGATAAGAGTGCCAACAATAAAAGCGCAAAGGCACCAATCAGCACCATGGCCATGGGCAATGCACGCCTTTTCCAGGCGTCTTTCTCAAACGCATTTGAGCCAATGAAGTCTAAAGATATCTTCATCGTTTAATCAAGTTAGGGCCATTTGATGAAAACGGAAAGCGCACCCAGTCGCTTGAGATATTCCAATCGCGATTGTTGAGCGCATTCACCTGAAATGGCTTGGGCAACTTACTTAAGTCCAAGCTCATTCTTAACGCTGCAGTGTAAGACTTGCTCGAATCAATTTGACTGCTATCAATTACCCGCCAACCCCCAATGCTTCCCACGGCCTGCAAAGCCTCAAATATCGTGTTTGCAGAGAAGGTAAAGCCTTCAGAAGCAATGCGGTATTGCTGAGTCATTGGCTGATAAGAAAGACGTATTGATCGCTGTGCAAGCGCAGGCTTTTCATCAAACCAGTACCAACGCGACCGCGTTAAATCAAACTCAGTTTGAAAATATAAAACAATGCCTTTTTGAACAGCGTCTTCTAAGCCTGGCGTCAACTCAATCTTAAATGTGGCATTCAGAAGCCAATCGTTATCCACCCGCTCCAGATCGGCAGTTTTGAGCTTGATTCCCTCTGCACTTACCGCGACGGAGAATAGGCTCAAGGCCATCAAGACACAAAGGGTGAGTTGTTTAATACCTTGGCTCATGGCCCACTTTTCTTAAACAAAGCATAGTAAAAACCGTCATTTAGCTCAGCAGGCAAAATTTGCCCAGGTGCGCTTAATCGTAATGCATCAGCATGCTCCGCAGCAAACCATGTTGCCTGCTCCTCACCCTCCTCTGGAAACACAGAGCAAGTTACATACAAAAGTGTGCCGCCGATCTTCAGGATCTTCCAGGCTTGCTCCAAAATAGCACGCTGCCTCAGTTGCAAGGCCTTAATGTCGGCCTCACGCCGCAAAAACGGAATGTCCGGATGCCTTGCAACAATGCCCGAGGCAGAGCAAGGTGCGTCCAAAAGAATTTTGTCAAATAACTTGCCATCCCACCATGCTGCCTTTGAGGCATCGCCGCGCACCACGCGAACGACACCAGACTGCAGGCGCAAGCGATCTAAATTGCCGCCGATTTTTCCGAGGCGCTCACCGTCTAGCTCCAAAGCAGTCATGTCGCATTGTGCCAACTCTAGTAAGTGGGCAGTTTTTCCACCAGGTGCAGCACAGGCATCCAATATGCGCTCACCCGGTTTTGGGTCCAGCAATACAGCCGCAATTTGTGCGCCTGCATCTTGAACAGAAACCGCGCCACTATAAAAGCCCGGTAAGTCTGAAACTGGCACCGCCTCGTGCAATAACAAAGCAGAATCCAATGTGACCCCAGCAATACTATCAATTGGTTCAGCTGCGATACCAGCCTCGCGCAATAACTCTTGATATTCCTTACGCGTATGTTGTTGAGCATTTACCCGCAAAATCAAGGGGGCTCGTTGAGCCTGCTGAATCAGCATGGCTTGCCAGGCCTTTGAATAGTTTCGTTTCAAACTAGCTCGCCACCAGGGCGGAAAAAACATGGGAATGGGATCTGGCGGATAAGGCTGTTCATTCTCAGCCTGCACCGCGAGGCTCACCTTGCGAAGCACTGCATTCACCAGACCCTTTGCATACATCGTGGGCTCATATTCACTACAAGCCTTTACAGCTTGATCAACGATCGTATGCGCTGCATAACCCTTGCCATCAGATCCACTTTGCAAAAATAAAGCAATCGCAACACTTAATAAGTACTCCACCTCTATTGGGGGCGTCTTTGGAATAAATTGTTGAATGAATTCGTGTGATCTCACCCACTTACGCAAAGCATCAAATGTAAGACTTTGGACAATGGGCCGCTCATGGGCATCTAGCTGATCTAACACTTCGGTGAGCGATCGACCTGCCATCACCTCACCGATTGCTTGCGCAGAAATAGTAATTGCCTCTGATAGTGGCAGACTGCGTGGTGTTTTTTGATCGGTCAAATTACTCTTTCTTGAACTGCATTATTTTTTTCTGCGTACGATAGCCCTGCAAACAAGCGCTCGCGCTAATTTTTTTTCCGCCAGGCTTTTGCATTTCTAAGATTTCAATCACGCCATCTCCACACTGAACATACACAACATCTTCACTAAAGCCTAAGACCCGTCCTGGGGTGGCATCTTGGTATATTTCTGCCTTACTAGGCAAACAAGAGTTCCAGAATTTCATTTGCTCACCATTCAAACTACTGGTGGATCCAGGAAATGGATTGAATGCTCGAATACGTCGATCGATTTCTATGGCGCTTAAATGCCAATCAATTTCTGCCTCACTCTTTAATATTTTTTCTGCGTAAGTCACTCCATCTATAGGCTGCGGAGTTCTTGCGATCGCGATGCCTTCGCTTAAGTCATTCAGAGTTTTGACTATCAGCTCGGCACCTAAGGTCGCCAAACGGTCATGTAGTGATACGCTAGTCTCTTGAGGTGTGATTTTTAGATCGCCCACAAGAACGGTGTCGCCCGTATCGAGGCCCACATCCATTTGCATGATACTCACACCCGTGAGGTCATCACCGCTCTCGATGGCGCGCTGTATTGGCGCTGCACCACGCCACCTTGGCAGCACAGAGGCGTGAATATTAAAGCAACCATATCTCCCATTCTGAGAAGCAAGATCAAGAATGGATTGGGGAAGAATTAGTCCGTAAGCAACGACAACCATTGCATCAAAATCAATGTCAGATAAATATTGAAAAATCTCTTGTGCCGCCGCTCTTTTCTGCAAGTCTGCATGATTCTGCTTGAGAGTTTCAGGCTGCAACACCGGAATATTTTTCTCTTGTGCAAATACTTTTACAGGGCTTGCTTGAAGATGCATGCCGCGACCTGCACGACGGTCTGGCTGCGTTAGCGCTAGCACAATTTGATGGCCAGATTTTTCTATTGCACGCATTGCTTGCGCAGCAAACTCCGGGGTGCCAGCAAAAACAATTTTCATTGGGCGCTTAGCGCTCGCCTACTAATTCTTTTGCGCGCTTTTTCATTTTGAGAGAAATACGGTTGCGCTTCAACATAGAGAGGTACTCAACAAATACCTTGCCTTGTAAGTGATCCATCTCATGCTGCAAACAAACCGCTAACAAGCCGTCTGCCTCTACTTTAAATTCTTTGCCGTTGATATCAAGCGCCTTAACTCGGACAACAGCTGGGCGATCTACTTCATCATAATATTCAGGCACCGAGAGGCAACCCTCGCGCCAAGATTTTTTTTCTGGACTTGCCCAAACTAATTCTGGATTAATGAATACCATTAATTGATCTTGATTGTCAGAAACATCAATCACTACTATGCGCTCATGAACGTCTACCTGGGTTGCAGCTAAACCAACTCCGGGGGCTTCGTACATTGTCTCGGCCATATCAGCCACAATTTTTTTGATGCGTGCATCCACCAGCGCTACAGGTTTGGCAACCTTATGTAGGCGTGGGTCTGGATAACAAAGGACGGTTAATAAAGCCATATCGGAATTATCCAACAGAGTAATCAGACTGTCCCGATAGTTCTCTGCAGCCCCAGGCTGAAAATTGCCATATGCGCACACCCAAAAATCCAAACATCATCCAAATTCATCGAAATACCCCCGACTACCCAGCTCGTCTATTGGATTTATCTGATCCGCCCAATTCACTCTATACGTATGGGGATATACGCTTATTGGATTTACCCATGATTGCCATTGTGGGGTCACGCGCCGCTAGCCCGGAAGGGATCAGGAATGCTTACTATTTTGCGCAAGCCCTATCTGCCGAGGGCTTTCTCGTTATTTCCGGACTGGCCAGAGGTGTTGATGGGGCGGCTCACCGAGGTGCGCTTGGGCAAAATCAGGGGCATCGAACCATAGCGGTATGCGGTTGTGGGCTAGATATTGTGTATCCTCGAGAGCATTTAGACCTGGCCCAAGCCATCGCCAACAGTGGGCTCCTGGTGTCTGAGCTGGCTCCAGGTCTAGGGCCAAAAGCTTGGCACTTCCCGCGCAGGAACCGCATCATTGCTGCCTTGTCTCTTGGAATACTCGTGATTGAGGCGGCCGAGCGCTCTGGTTCGCTCATTACAGCTAGGCTAGGTTGTGAGCTTGGTCGTGAGATTTTTGCGATTCCTGGGTCAATCCACAGCCCGCTTTCTAAGGGCTGCCATCAACTACTGCAGCAAGGCGCCAAGCTAGTTCAATCCCCACAAGACATCCTCGAGGAGCTGCCAAAATGGTCAAAAACCTCATTTAAAGGCCTTTAAAGCACTATTTTAAGAAAAATCAGGGTTTTAATAGGGCCTTACCAAAGCCCTAAAAATGAGTTTTTTGGACTTTTGTCAATTTATCGGTTAATAATAAAAAAGGGGTGTGAAAAAGGTCTGGCCAAGATCTGGTTTAAATTGGTCACCCGTTTTCACCCATAAAAACATCATTTCAAGCTCAAATTTAGGCAAAACGCGTGGCAACTAAAGCATCTACCAAAAAAAGCAGCCCCAAGACTTCAAGCGTTGATCACCCTAAAACTCTGATCATTGCGGAGAAACCCTCCGTTGCGAATGACATTGCCAAGGCCTTGGGTGGCTTCACTAAATATGAGGACTATTTCGAGAACGATGACTTTGTTATCTCCTCGGCAGTTGGCCATCTATTAGAAATTGCCGCACCTGAAGAATTTGATGTCAAACGTGGCAAATGGTCGTTTGCCAATCTTCCAGTTGTGCCTCCCTATTTTGACTTACGCCCGATCGCTAAAACTGAATCGCGACTGAAGGTATTGCAAAAGCTGATTAAGCGCAAAGACATCAATCAACTCATTAACGCATGTGACGCAGGGCGCGAAGGTGAGCTGATCTTCCGCTTAATTGCACAGCATGCAAAAGCACCGCAGGCTATTAAACGGCTCTGGCTCCAATCCATGACTCCGGCAGCCATTCGCGATGGCTTTGCCTCCCTGCGCAGCGATACTGATATGCAACCCCTCGCAGATGCGGCACGCTGCCGCTCAGAGGCGGATTGGCTAGTTGGTATCAACGGTACGCGGGCGATGACCGCATTCAACAGCAAGAGCGGTGGATTCTTTCTAACGACAGTAGGTCGAGTACAGACACCAACACTATCAATCGTAGTTGAGCGCGAAGAGCTGATTCGGAAATTTATCTCCAAAGACTATTGGGAGGTGAAGGCTGAATTTATTGCTGCAGCCGGCGTATATGAAGGACGCTGGTTTGATCCTAAATTTAAGAAAGATGCTGCGGCTCCAGATGCACGCGAGAATCGTCTCTGGAGTGAAGCTGCCGCACAAAGTATTGTGGCTGCGTGTCGCGATAAAAAAGCGAGCGTTAAAGAAGAGGCTAAACCAGCAACTCAATTAGCACCTCAACTGTTTGATTTAACGAGCTTGCAACGTGAAGCAAATGCGCGCTTTGGCTTCTCTGCTAAAAATACTTTGGGCTTGGCCCAAGCGCTTTACGAGCGCCATAAAGTGCTGACCTATCCACGTACTGATGCTAAGGCCTTGCCTGAAGATTATTTAGATACCGTGAAACAGACCATGGAAAACTTGGCTGAAAACTCACAAGAATACCGCTCCTTCGCCAAACAAATTTTACAAGGTGACCCCAAGGATCCAAAAGCTAAGGCAGGATATGGCTGGATCAAACCGAACAAACGTATTTTTGATAACTCAAAAATATCTGATCACTTTGCGATCATCCCAACTCTAGAGTCCCCAAAGATCCTCAGCGAACCAGAACAAAAGCTGTATGACTTGGTTGTCCGTCGCTTTTTGGCGGTCTTTTATCCAGCAGCTGAATTCCGCGTCACTACTCGCATCACCGAAGCGTCGGGACATCACTTTAAAACTGAAGGTCGCGTACTGGTCACACCAGGTTGGCTGACGGTATACGGTAGATCCAATCAAGCGGATGATGAGTTGGTGGCCGTGCAAGAAGGCGAAACCGTCCAAAATGAATCTATTGCGGCGATCCCATTAAAAACCAAGCCGCCAGCGCGCTATACCGAAGCAACTTTATTATCGGCAATGGAGAGTGCTGGCAAATGGGTAGATGATGATGACATGCGTGAAGCGATGGCCGAAAAAGGCCTGGGCACACCCGCAACCCGTGCTGCCATTATTGAAGGCCTGCTGGCAGAGCGCTATATGGTGCGCGAAGCACGTGAGCTAATACCAACTGCTAAAGCATTCCAATTGATGACGCTCTTGCGCGGCTTGGATGTTGAAGAATTAACCAGACCCGATCTCACTGGTAGCTGGGAAAATAAACTCTCCCTGATTGAGCGTGGCGAGATGAATCGCGATACCTTCATGCAAGAAATTGCACAGATGACGCAACGCATCGTCAAGCGCGCTAAAGAGTATGACAGCGATACAATTCCCGGTGACTATGCGACTATGTCCACGCCGTGTCCCCATTGCAAAGGCGCTGTTAAAGAAAACTATCGCCGCTTTGCATGCGAGAAGTGTGGATTTACGATTAGCAAAACTCCTGGTGGCCGCGCCTTTGAATACCCCGAGGTAGAAGAGCTGCTGCGTGAAAAAACGATTGGGCCATTACAAGGGTTCCGCAGCAAAATAGGAAGGCCATTCGCAGCAATTATTAAGTTGAGTGAAATCCCTGAAGATGATGCTGATTATCCAAACGCGGGCTTTAAGCTTGAATTTGATTTTGGCAACACTCAAGAAGATGAATCTGAAGCAATCGACTTTACTGGCCGACAGGCTTTAGGTGTATGTCCAAAGTGTTCTGGTGCTGTATACGAAGATGGCATGCGCTACTTGTGCGAAAGAAACACTGGCCCAGATAAGTCATGTGATTTCAAAACCGGTAAGGTTGTTTTACAACAAGAAATTTCTGCTGAGCAAGTTCAAAAATTGCTTACCGAAGGCAAAACCGATTTGCTAACCAACTTCAAATCTAACCGAACTGGCCGTGGGTTTAAGGCTTATCTTGCCTTGGGCGCAGATGGTAAAATTGGTTTTGAGTTTGAAGCTAAAGCGCCCAAAGCAGGAGCTGCAGCTAAAGCTCCGGCAAAGAAACGAGTAGGCGCAAGTGCAGCTACTAAATCTGTGGCAAAACCTAAACGTGCCAGCAAGGCGAAGTCATCTTCGAGCACTTGAGCTGTAATCAGCTTGGCCGCAAAAGCCGACCAAAGTGCGCCTCTCGACCCCAGGGCTGTTGCTAAAAATATTCCTGGGCGTTGAGTTAGCGCGCCAATGATCGGCAAGCGATCGCCCGCAACACAACGAATACCCACAAAACTTCCCGCCTTTTGAAGTTGCTCTGCATCTCCCTCTAGGTAATTTAATAAGCCTTTTGCTTGCTCGCGATTAAAGTCATCGCTTGAATTCCAATCTTGATGATCCGATTCACCCTCATCAAAACTAGAGCCCACTATCCACTGGTAACTTCCCTCGGGCAATTTTTTTGCAGGCAAGCAGTAGCCGTCGCCAGATATAGCGGTGAGCGGAAGTTTTGGTGCCCACGAACTATTTTGATCAACAGAAAAAATGCTTAGCTGTCCGCGGACCGGCCTCAAAGGAAGGCGTACATCTATGCTTGCGGCCAAACTTTTAGTTTCTAGTGCCGCTGCAATAATGACTTTGCCAGCCGTCATGATGCACTCATCTTGAGCGTTAATTAACTGCCAGCCCGCATCGACTTTCTCTAGTCGAGCTACAGGAGCATTCCAGCAGCAAGTCAGTTTTGGATGGGGTTTTAGCGCACCCAGTGTTGCCTCAGATAAGTTTAGTGATGCACCCCGTGGAAGCCAAATACCATTTTGATTAATGCCACAAATTTGTAATGCTTCATCCGCATCAAGTGCTTGAGCCATACCTTCATCAAACTCAAGTGATTTGAGGTAGCTTGCGACATCATCACGACTAAACGCCTTGTCTCTCTTGTTTGGTTGAAAGATGCCATGCTGATTCCACATCTGGCCCCAGCGAGCCTCTGCCATCAAAAATGCAATGCGTGTTAAGCGTATTAAGCGGGGGGCGCCTCGTCCAACATGGGGATGAGCAATAGCGTATGCGTGACTTGAACATGCTGATGCAGGGCGGGGGGCAGAATCAACAATGCAAACTGATTGGCCGCGCTCGAGGAGCTCACTGGCAATGCACGCACCTGCAATGCCTGCCCCAATCACCACAATGTCATGGTGTTGGGGTGAGGTCATTCAATAATGGTGTTGTTAAAAAGGCTTCTTAAATTTCTAGGGGCGCCTAGGCGTTTAAGCGCTTCTCAATTTTCGCCCGCATCTCTAAAAGCTCTTTCGGCAGGCGATCACCTAAGCGATCAAATAATTCAGAGTGTAATTTGAGCTCACTCTTCCACTCGTCAACTGAGGCAGCAATTACTTTCTCAAACTTTTCGATGGAGAAGTCGATGCCATCCCAGTGCATATCTGCATGCCCTGGAGAGATCCCAAAGACTGTTTCTGAGCCCTTTGCGCTACCCTCAACGCGTGCCAGGATCCAAGAGAGAACGCGCATATTTTCGCCATACCCCGGCCAAACAAACTTACCATCCTCATCCTTGCGGAACCAATTAACGCAATAGATTTTTGGTAACACCGCGCCTTCAGCTGCAAGTTTTTCACCAATATTTAACCAATGCTGGAAGTAGTCACTCATGTTGTAGCCAGCAAATGCAATCATCGCAAAAGGATCGCGACGCACAACGCCAACTTCACCAGTAATCGCAGCAGTAGTTTCAGAGCCCATTGTTGCGGCCATGTAAACACCCTCAACCCAATCACGAGCCTCACTTACCAATGGAACAGTAGTAGAGCGACGACCTCCAAACAGGAACGCATCGATTGGAACGCCTTCGGGGTCATCCCAATGAGGATCAACGGCTGGGTTATTAGTGGCGGCCATAGTAAATCGTGAGTTAGCATGAGCAGCCTTGCGTCCAGCAGCGCCGTCTGCTGGAGTCCAGTCTTTGCCCTGCCAATCAATCAAATGCGCTGGAGGGGCATCAGTTAAACCCTCCCACCAAACATCGCCATCATCGGTTAGGCCAACATTGGTGAAGATAACATCCTGGTTAAGGGAGTCTATGCAATTTGGATTAGTTAATCGGTTTGTTCCAGGAGCAACACCGAAGTATCCTGATTCAGGGTTAATTGCGAATAAACGAGTCTTTCCGGTGACCGGATCTTTGCGGGGCTTAATCCAAGCAATGTCATCGCCAATCGTTGTTACCTTCCAGCCCTCAAACCCTTTTGGCGGGATCATCATTGAGAAGTTGGTTTTTCCACAAGCCGATGGGAATGCTGCAGCAATGTGGTATTTCTTACCCTCGGGCGAGGTTGCGCCCAAAATCAACATATGCTCTGCGAGCCAACCTTGCTCACGCCCCATGTTAGATGCGATACGTAATGCAAAACATTTTTTACCCAAGAGAGCGTTGCCGCCATAACCAGATCCAAAAGACCAAATTTCACGCGTTTCTGGGTAGTGGACGATGTACTTAGTTTTGTTATTAGGCCAAGTCATATCTTTTTCGCCAGCCGCTAAAGGCTTGCCGACAGTATGAATACAGGGGACAAATTCGCCGGCAGCGCCCAGCTGATCAATAACAGCGCGACCCATGCGGGTCATAAGCCGCATGTTGATGGCAACATAAGGACTGTCAGAAAGCTCAACGCCGATGTGGGCGATTGGGGAGCCGATTGGACCCATAGAAAATGGCACTACATACATTGTTCTACCGCGCATGCAACCATCAAATAATGGCTTAAGTGTTGTGCGCATCTCAACTGGATCTACCCAGTTATTTGTGGGGCCCGCATCCTCTTTATTTGCAGAGCAGATAAATGTACGGTCTTCAACGCGAGCCACATCATCAGGGTCTGACAAGGCTAAGAATGAGTTTTTACGCTTAGTAGGGTTGAGGCGCTTGAACACCCCTTTACTTACCAGCAGCTCACAAAATTCATCGTATTCAGTTTGGGTGCCATCACACCAGCGAATGTTGTCTGGCTTGGTTAAGGCGGCTACATCTGCAACCCATTGAATCAGTTTTTGGTTTTTTACGTATTCAGGTACGTTGGTGTTGATAGTCATTAGAGTCCTATGAAATTTAATATTTTTGATCGCACTATTTTAACATTTCGGGCGTCTTTTTTATGAGCGAATCTGCCAAGAGCAAGTCTTTTATTTACCGATACAAAATTGACTAAATATCTTGCCCAAAAGATCGTCTGGGAGTAGCTTCCCAGTAATTTGTCCGAGCTGATCTTGTGCCAAACGGAGCTCTTCTGCAAACAACTCCAGCGATACATTGCCATTAGCGGCAAATTGTTGAGATTGCTCTAGGTGGGTAGCGGCCCTATCTAAGCAATCTAAGTGCCGCCTGCGCGCCACAATCACACCCTCCTGAGAGCCGCCCCAACCTACCAACTCTAAAATCTTCTGTTTTAGAGCATCGATACCCTCGCCCGTCTTGGCTGAAATAAACAAGGCTTGCTTTCCGTCTTGATTGGGTATGGGACCGCCCAATAAATCTGATTTGTTATTGACTTCCAGCACTGGGCACTTGGGCGGGAGCACTTTTAGTATTTGAGCTTTTAGCTCCAAAATTTCGGAAGCTGTAGTTGCCTCTGACGAGTTTGGATCTTGTAGAAAAATAACTAGGTCCGACGCCCCAATGGCTTCCCATGATCTTTCGATCCCCTTGGCCTCAACTAAATCGCTGGTTTCACGCAAGCCTGCGGTGTCAATGATGTGCATAGGAACACCGCCGATAGTAATACTCTCCTTAACGCGGTCTCTTGTGGTTCCTGCGATAGGCGTAACAATAGCCACCTCTTCGCCAGCTAAGCGATTTAGAAGAGAGCTTTTTCCAACGTTAGGCGCGCCAGCCAAAACCAGCTGAATGCCGTCACGCAAAATCTTGCCCTGCTTCGCCCCTTCCCTTAGCGCATATAGCTTTTGCATTACAGCGCTCAGGCGTTCACGAGCTTGAGCATTCTCCAAGAACTCAATCTCCTCCTCAGGGAAGTCTAGGGTGGACTCCACCAAAATGCGCAATTGGGTAATCTCTTCAATCAGGCTATTAATGTCATTTGAGAACGCGCCTTGCAAGGAGCGTGCTGCGCCACGTACCGCTGCTGCACTTTGCGCATCAATTAAATCCGTAATCGCCTCAGCTTGGGCTAAATCAATTTTGTTATTAAGGTAGGCTCGTAAAGAAAATTCGCCGGGCTCAGCAATTACTAAGCCTTGATCTTTTCCCAGCTCAAGACATCGCTTCATGACCAACTCTAAAAGTTGTGGTCCGCCATGGCATTGCAGCTCCAAGACATCCTCCCCCGTAAAAGAGGCGGGGGCTGCAAAGTAAATGGCAAGGAGTTGGTCGATGGACTCGCCCTGCGCATCTCGAAGAGTGAGTAAGTTTGCCTGCCTTGGTGTTAGCGCCTTATTAAATAAGGCCATGGCCATAGGCAAAAGCTGGGGCCCGCTAATGCGAATGACGCCGACACCAGCTTTGCCAGGTGCGGTGGCAAGCGCAATGATGGGCAGCTTTCTCGTCATCATTGCGGGTACTCCTTATATATTTTCAGCAGCCAAAAATTTATTTAGCCAACTTCTTTCCAAACATTTGATTGATCTGCCATTGCTGAGCAATCGATAGTAGGTTGTTCACTACCCAATACAAAACCAAGCCCGCAGGGAAGAAGAAGAACATGACTGAGAAAACTAAAGGCATATACATCATTACCTTCGCCTGAATTGGGTCGGGTGGCGTTGGATTAAGTTTGGTTTGGACAAACATAGAGGCCGCCATGATGATTGGCAAAATTCCAATTGGAATTGACTTTAAGCCAATCAAGCCACTAATGGATGTGTCTGGCAACGAGAGGTCGTGAACCCACAAAATCCAAGGGGCGCCACGCAACTCAACAGATGACAGTAGCACCCAGTACAAAGCGATAAATACTGGAATCTGAATCACCACTGGCAAGCAACCGCCGAGTGGGTTAATCTTTTCTTTGCGATACATTTCCATCATCGCCTGATTCATTTTTTGTGGCTCACCCTTGAACTGCTCTTTCATTACGGCCAAGCGGGGTTGTACTTCCTTCATGCGCGCCATCGATTTATAGCTTGCGGCTGACAGCGGGAAGAACACCAACTTAATCAAAATGGTCAATAAAATAATTGACCAACCCCAGTTACCAACATAAGAATGAATGTTGTCCAAGAGCCAGAAAATGGGTTTCGCCAAAATGGTTAAGTAGCCATAGTCTTTGAGCAACTCAAAGCCTGGGGCGATTGTTTCTAGCACACGCTCTTCTTGCGGACCGACAAATAGTCTGGCTTTTTCTACAACAGTAGAGCCTGCAGGGACCACGCCCAACGGAGTTTGCATACCAATTCGGTAGAGATTGTTATCAATTTTGTTGGCGTAGATATCACGCACAGCCTTATCGCTCGGAATCCATGCGCTAGCAAAATAGTGCTGAACCATTGCAATCCATGCAGGCTCACCAGCAGCCACCTGAGTAGGAATGGTGATTTTGTTTTTATCTATTGCAGTGAATTCGAGCTTATTAAACTTTTCTTTATCTGTGTAGGCTGCCGGCCCAGTAAATGTGCTTGCTGAAAATGCACCGTCAAAAGGGCCGATTTTTTGCTCTTGTGAAGCATCACGAACAATCTCGGTGTATAGAACAAGTGGGTTGGGGTTGTTGGCAGTTTGTGTAATGCGGTGCCCAACATCTACAACATAGCTTCCTGGGTTAAGGATGAAAGTTTTTTCAAGCTTAACGCCGTTGCGCTCGCTAACTAAGACGATAAATGGGCGGCCTGATTCATCTTTTCCAGACTGGACCATCTTAAAGTTGCTGGTGTGATTTGGAAGGTCGCTGTTTAAAGATATCAACCCGGAGCGTGCGAAGTATTTGTGTGTAGATGTGTACTGAAATAACTCAACAGGTTTGTTTTCTGGTGTGAAAGACTTTAGTAACTTTGCATCTACGACATTTGCACCGCTTGAGCTAATTTTCAACACAAGAACATCGTTCTGTAGCGTGAACTTTTCCGCGCTCGCCATTGCGTCACTATTAATAATTGGTGTTGTTGTAATTACTGGTGCGCTCGATAATTGGCTAGGAACATCAGTCTTACTGCCGCCCACACCTTTATCTGCAGGCGCTGGGGAGGTTGCTACGGGCCCACCAAACATCGATGGCTTGCCCTCATGAACCTGCCAGTTGTTGTACAACAACAAACCCGACATGGAGAAGACCGCCCAAAGAATTGTTTTTTTAAAGTCCATTTGCATTCACTTAAAGATGATGAGATGTTGGTTTTACTGCAGGGTCGTGTCCGCCTTGTGACCATGGATTACAACGCAAGATGCGCCACACCATCAGCCTAAAGCTTTTGAAAAATCCGTAACTAGCAAAACAGTCGCAGGCATATTGTGAGCATGAGGGCATGAATTTACAGTGCATACCAACAACGGGGCTGAGGGTTATTTGATAAAGCCTCACAAGCTTAATGGCCAGCTTATTCAGTAGGCGCACGTTAAATTAGCCCCACAATTTGCGCTCGCAGGCCTTCTTTTTCTTTACTCCGGAGTCTGCCGCGCGTTTCTCGACCAATTGGTTTTTTTAGCTTCACGACAACATCACTGTTAAGGCTTATTGCTTGAGCGTTTCTAAGCAACTCACGAATCATGCGCTTTAGTTGGTTGCGATCTACGGCACGTTTAGCCAGTTTTTTAGCTACCGCAATACCTAAATCTGGTTTTTCGCCCTGATTCGGGGAAGCCAAATACAAACCCCAACACAAACTTGTCTTGGGGCGTGTTTTTAGTAATTCAGAAATCCTGGCGCTATTCAACTGCTAAATTAAACGGCGAGGCGTTTGCGACCTTTAGCACGACGGGCATTTAATACCGCGCGTCCACTCTTGGTTTTCATGCGAATACGGAATCCGTGAGTGCGTTTACGGCGTGTTACTGAGGGTTGGTATGTTCTTTTCATGATTCATCCTGCAAAACCCAGTATTTTCCTTGTTGCTCGACAAAAGGTCAACCGCTATAGAAGAATATATAGGTATTTTTCGCTATTTATTTGGTGGTAATTCAATAAACCATTAATTTGTATGGTTTTTTTTATGTTGTACACAAGTTATCCACAGGTTTTCCACGTTTTTCTGCCTTGTGGATAACTTTATGGGGTCGCTACAATGAATCCTCTAAAAAT